>NZ_JBGKAD010000001.1:1200000-2400000 GCF_041361345.1 Halobaculum sp. MBLA0147
TTTCTGCTATTTCATCGGGAAAAAGGAAAATAAATACTTATAAATAATGTTAGAAGAGTCATCTTTTTTAAATCAGACACATTTTCTTCCACGGCGGTAAAGGTAGTAGCTGCGATAAGCTTAGAACTAAATGTTTTGAAAGTCTGTACTGTGACTAAGAATTGCTTGACACCTAGACGGACAATCACTGCACCCAATACGGCACCGATACTCAGGAAAACAACCATCCGGAATGAAATATCGATGACCGACGCCGAAATTCCGAGGAGTATCAGTGGTGTCGACACTGCGGTCAGGAACTCCGTGATCCCGATGTAGTCCGTAATCTCCACCTCAATATCGTTCGTCTCTGCTGATCGGGTGACCGATTCGTCGGATTTGTCTCTCATTTCAAAAGAGTTTGATATCATTGCCTGGCGTGTTCGAAGTTGTATCATCAGCAGCGTCATCCCAGCAGATCCGACGGCAACGGCCGATAGACACAGTCCGAATGCAGTCACGGGTGAAGTGAGTATCTCAGACAGTGAGACAATCTCGTTCTCAAACAGCACCGCAGATGCGGGGACGAAGGCTGCGTACACGAGGAGGTTGGTGCGGACGATAGCGAGTGCTCGCTCCCTCAGCGAGAGGTAGAAGTCGTAGTCTCGAGAGTGCCGTTCACGATTCATTTACAGTTGCAATTGCCACTCGTAGAGGTAATTATCTGTCGGAGCGGTACACCTCGTGCCACTGCGGTGCCGAGACGAGACGGACCGAAACCCACATCGCCGGGCGTCACCCACGCCGTCGCATGCGCGACCACTTCGAGGTCCGTGCGTGGGACGCACGCGCCAGACTCGGCGACCTGAGCGTCCCGCGGGCGGGCGTCACCGTCCGGACGCCGGCGCTGATGCCGGTGGTCAACCCCAACCTGGAGACGATCGCTCCGGGGCGGCTCGACGACGAGTTCGGGGTACAGGTGCTCATCACCAACTCCTACATCGTCCGGACGACCGACGGGCTCCGCGAGCGCGCCGAGCAGCAGGGACTCCACGAGTTGCTCGAGTTCGACGGCGCCATCGTCACCGACTCCGGCTCGTTCCAACTCGCGGAGTACGGCGACATCGACGTGACCACCGAGGAGATCGTCCGCTTCCAACGCGAGATCGGCTCCGACGTTGGGACGCCGGTGGACGTACCCACACCGCCGGACGCGAGCTACGAGGCGGCGGCGGCCGACTTGGAGACCACCGAGCGGGCGCTCGCGGACGCCGCCGCGGTCGACACCGGGGAGATGCTCGTCAACGCGCCGGTCCAGGGGAGTACACACACGGACCTGCGCCGGCAGTCCGCCGAGACCGCCGCCGCGACGGACCACGACGTGTTCCCCATCGGTGCCGCGGTGCCACTGCTGAACGACTACCGCTACGACGACCTGATCGAGGTGATCGTCGCCGCCAAGCGCGGCCTCGACGCCGACTGTCCGGTCCACCTGTTCGGCGCCGGCCACCCGTCGATGTTGGCGCTGGCGACCGCCGCCGGCTGTGACCTGTTCGACTCCGCCGCCTACGCCCTGTACGCCCGCGACGACCGCTACCTCACCGTCGCCGACACGCGCGAGTTGGACTCGATCGAGGAGTTCCCGTGCTCGTGTGCGGTGTGTACGAGCCACTCCGTCGACGAGGTGTGCGGAGCGGACGACGACACCCGCGAGCGGCTGTTGGCGGAACACAACCTCCACGTCACGCTCGCGGAGATGCGGCGGATCCGCGACGCGATCCGCAACGGGCGGCTGTTGGAGCTGGTCGAGCGGCGGGCACGCGGCCACCCGGGGCTGCTCGACGGCTACCGGACGCTGTTGGACCACGCCGACTGGTTGGAGGGGACGGAACCCGCCTCGGCGGGAACCTTCTTCCACGTCTCACACGAGTCGGCGCGTCGGCCGGCGGTGCGGCGCCACCACGAGCGGCTCGGGCGCCTCGACGCGCCGGAGACGCTGCTCGTGACGGCGTACGGCGACCCGAAGGACCACTCGTACGACGGCGTCTGGCGGCTCCAACCGCCGTTCGGCCCACTCCCACGAGCGCTGTCGTCGACGTACCCGCTGACGGCGACGGTGCCGGATCGGACGGACGCCGCCGCCGAGCGGGCCGCGGCCGACGGCGTCGCCGCGCTCGCCGCGGCGAACCCCGAGACGGAGCTCACCGTCGCACACGAGGACTGGGCCGCGTCCGCGCTGGACGCGCTCCCGGCGGACGTGACGACGGAGAACCTCCACGACCTGGGCAGCGAGTAGCGGACGGGGGGTCGTCGGGGATGCCGGCGGGTCGGAAGAGAGATCGGCAGGTCGATCGAGAGAGGCCAGCGACTCACAGCAGGTAGCCGGGGATACGAGCGAGCACGAGTCCGGTGAGGACGATCCCGACGCCGAGCGCGCGGTTGACCCCGACGTACCAGTCGGTCGGCTCCACGTCGCGGGTCCCGCGGTAGCCGATCAGCTCCGCGCGTGCCGACAACTGGAGGACGAACCGCGGCGCGAACGCCAGCGGCGTCCCGGCCAGCGCGAGGACCAACCCGGCCGACAGCGACCCCGTCGGCGGCGCGCCGACGAGCAGTCCCGTCGCCAGCACCGCCGGGCCGATCACCGGCGCGGCGACGCCCGACACCGACGCCAGTCGGTCCCGCGCGACGCCGTACAACACCACGCCGCTCCAGCAGAGCGCGACCAGCGAGGCGACGAGTACCAGCGTCGACACGCCCCCGAACGACGGGTCGAACAGCCAGTACGGGAACGAGCCACCCCACCCGGCGAAGCCGCCGCCGGTGGACGGCACCACACCGACGGCGAGCTCACGCGCCTCTCCGACGACGCCGGAGAGCGTCCCGGCCCAGGTCGCGTCCGGCGCGACGCGCACCGCGACGAGCGCGCGGGCGAGTGCGGGCAGCGTCAGCGGTGGGAGCGCCCACGCGACCGCCGGGGCGACTTCCTCGAGTGCGCCGCCACTCGCGAACAGCGCGGCGAACGCGAACCAGATCGCCAACACGGCGACGACCGTGCCGGGGAGCAGTTGCCGGACGGCGGTCGCCGCCTCGGCGGCGCGCGACACCTCGACCTCCGCGGGGAGCGCACAGCCGGACGGGGTCCCGATCTCGCCGCCGGACTGTTGGTCACACACCCAGTCCGGCGGGCGCGAGGGGTTGTCGACGGTCTCCGTGCCGGTGACGCTGCCGGCGACGGCGTCGGCGGTGACGGCCACCGCGCCGCCACAGACGACGGCGGTGACGACGACCGCCAGGATCGCGCCACGAGTGCCGAGGCGACGGTACGGCCAGAGGACGGCGACCAGCGAACGTGGGAGGGCAGACACGTCTCGCGGTGGCGGCGGCGCCGACAAGTGTCTTTTCGACTCGCGGCTCGGCGGGGAGTGGCCTCTCGGTGCGGCGCGCGACCGAGGAGTCGGCTCGCCTCGTCGCCCGACCGAGAGTCACCAGCGTTAACCGGGCGGCACCGACGACGTGCGGTGTGACCGACGAGTACGACATCGCGGGGCTCGCCCTCACCGACGACCGCTACACCGTCGTCCAGTCACTGGTTCGCAACAAGTACCGCGCGGAGGACGCCGCCGGGAACGTGGTGCTCCGGGGGAAACAGAAGATGTTCAAACTCCGCGAGGAGTTCCCGTTCGTCGACGGCGACGGCGAGGACGTGTTCACCGTCGAGGCGGGTGGGATCGTGGACGTGGCCGGCAACTACGTGCTCACGGACGCCCAGACCGGCCGCGAGGTGGTCGTGTTGGACAACGACTTCTCGATCCTCAGAGACGTGTGGACGATCCGCGACCCCGAGACCGGTGCCGAACTGGCGGGGATCGCCTCCCGCGGTGCCGTGACGACGCTCGCGCGCAACGTCGTCCCGTTCGGCGAGTTGATCCCGCACAAGTACGAGATCACCGCGCCGGACGGGAGTCACGTCGGCCGGATCGACGGGCAGTTCTCCGTGCGTGACACCTACGAGATCGAGATCGACGACGCGAGCGGCGTCCCGAAGGAGGCCGTCGTCGCCGCCGCGATGGTGATCGACGCGATCCAGGGGAACTGAGTCCGCGGGCCGAACGCTGCCTGGGACCCCGCGCTCCCGTCCACACCGCGACGCGCGTCCGACTCGGAAGGCATTTCGACCGCGCACCCCGACGAGCGGGCATGACCGACCACTTCGAGGTCCACGACCGGGACGGGGCGGCCCGGCTGGGCGAACTCCGACTCGGCGCCGGGACGACGACGCCGGCTCTCGTCGCGGACGCCGACGCCGACCCCGGCCACCCGGACGAGGCCGCCGTCCTACGCGACGCCGGCAGTCTCTGGACGGAGCACCGCGAGGTGCCCGCGGGGGACGACGACGTACTCACACTGTTGCCACACCGCGCGTTCCCGTCCGGGACGCGCGAGGAGGTGATCGACTCGTTCGCACCCGACTACCCCGAGATCGACGGCCCGTCCGCGGCGGTCGTCACGAGCGACGCCCCCGACGCCGGCGGCGCCGCCGAGGCGCCCGTCGACGCCTACGTGCTCTCGGACGCACAAGGGGTGGTGGGCCACGCGAGCGCCTTCGTCGACGCCGTGATCCGCACCCGCGGGACGGTGCCACCGGACACCGCCGTCTACCTCGCCGGGGTCGCCACGCCGCGCAACGTCGCCGCCCTCGTCTACGCCGGCGTCGACCTCGTCGACGCGACGGCCGCCCGCGTCGCCGGCTCGCGCGGTCGGTACCTCACGACGGACGACGAGCGATTCCTCGAGGACCTCGACGAGTTGCCCTGTGCGTGTCCGGCCTGTCGCGGCCCGCGGGCGGAGTTCGACCGCCGCGACTGTGAACGCCACAACGTGAACGCGCTGGCGGCGGAACTGCGCCGCGTTCGACGGCGGATCCGCGAGGGGCGACTCCGGGACTACCTGGAGGGGCAGAGTCGCCACGAGCAGTGGGTGACGGCGACGATGCGGGAACTCGACCAGGAGTACGCCTACCTGGAGCGGCGGACGCCGGTCGTCCGCGAGAACGAGGTGACGGCGGCGACGGACGACACGCTGCGGCGCGTCGAGATCCAGCGGTTCGCCGAGCGCGTCACCGGGCGGTACCGGTGTCGGTTCGACCAGCCGCTCGTGTTGGTGCCGTGTTCCGCGAGCAAGCCGTACTCGGAGTCGCAGTCACACGCGCAGTTCCACGACGCGATCCAGTACCGTGGACACACCGTCTCGATGACCTCCCCCATCGGCGTCGTCCCGCAGGAGTTGGAGCTGACGTACCCCGCACAACACTACGACACGGTCGTCACCGGCGAGTGGACGGAGACGGAGAAGACGTTCGTCGCGGACGTGCTCCGGGCGTACCTCGACCGCACCGACTACCCTCGCGTGATCGCCCACGTCCCGCCGGAGGGGTACCGCGACATCTGCGAGCGCGTCGCCGCCGAGGTAGACGTGCCCTTCGAGTTCACGGTCGAGGACCACCCGACGACGACGGAGTCCATCGGCAACCTCATGCGGACGCTCGACGGGGAAGAGAAGTACCGCAAGCGCGAGCGCCAGCACAACACGATCCGTGCCATCGCGGACTACCAGTTCGGCGACGGCGCGGGCGACGCGCTGTTCGAGGAGTTCACGACGACGAGTCGCTACCCGAAACTCCAGGTGCGTGACGACGACGGCGAGCAGTTGGCGACGATGGTGCCCAACTACGGCGTGTTGTCGTTCACCCTCGCCGGGGCTCGCCGGTGGGGCGACGGTGACGCGCCGACGAAACGCGTGGAGATCGACGACTTCGTCCCGAGCGGGAGCGTGCTCGCGCCGGGCGTCGTGGACGCGGACGACGACGTGCGCGTCGGCGACGAGGTGATCGTCGAGGGGCCCAGCGCCTTCGCCGTCGGCCGCGCGCAGATGTTCGGCCGCGAGATGCGCGACTCCACGCGTGGCGTCGCGGTGAAAGTACGTCACTCCGAGGAGATCTGACGCGAAAGTCGATAAAGAACCCCGAAAGGGACACCTCCCGCAGTCCAAGCCCGGCCGACCGAACGAAGAGTTACTCGAAGAGCGACCGTACTGCGTCCGCGAACGTCGTCTCGTTCACTGGGTCTCGGAGTTGCTGGCCGTACGCTTCACGGCGCTCGGCGTCGGTTCGGTCGACAGTTATCACCCTGAACCCACCGTCGGGCTGTGTATCCGACCCGTCCGAGTTCGACGATTGGCTGTCCACGATGGTCTCACTTGCTTCTATTCTTGTAAAACCCACCCTACGGTCGGCGATAGTGTCAGAACGATAGTGTTCAGATAAGGGTGAGCAGTCGGACGAGACTCCCACTCAGGAAGCCCCGAGGGAATCGCGGTCGCTCGGCGACATATCGCGCCTCTTGTGCCCGGCTTCGCCGGTTACATCGAGGCGCGGCGCAGCCGCGCCTCGCAGGCACCGCTCGGCGCGATAGGGGTCGCCGAGACGACTGAACTGAACGCGATCCCCTCTACGGGAGAGCGGAGCTCTCCCGAGCTCACGGCGGCGCAGCCGCCGTGACCGCCCCTTCCGGTCCCGCCCGAATCCGCCCCGCACAGCGCCTCTTCCTCCCCAGCCTCGTCGCTCGCTGCGCTCGCTCCTCCCTCGCGCGTTTCTCGCGCGCCACCCGCAGCTATCGGCTTATCCGAACACCGCCGTCAGAACAGGCGTGGGTTTTGTATCATCAGTTATCGAGTGGATCGACTGTTCGCCGTCGTGTCGTGTTCGCCGCCGACGATGCCGCGTCCCGAACACGTAGGTCGCTCCGTCACGTCGCTGGGAGCGTGTCACGAGACGTACGCGTCGGTGCGGACGTCGGGGGGACGTTCACCGACCTCGTGACGGTCGCGGACGGGACCGTCACGGTCGAGAAAGTACCGTCGACCCCGGGCGCGCCGGCGGACGGAGTCGTCGACGGCCTCGCGGCCAGTGCCGCCGACCCGGCGGCGATCGGGTTCCTCGGCCACGGCACCACCGTCGCCACCAACGCCGTCTTGGAGGGCGAGTGGGCCGACACCGCGCTGGTGACGACCGAGGGGTTCGCGGACGCACTGGAGATCGGGCGCCAGACCCGCCCGGACATCTACGACTTCCGAGCGACGCGGCCGGACCCAGTCGTCCCACGCGACCGACGCCACGGCGTCCCGGAGCGACTCGACGAGCGCGGCGGGGTGGTCGAGCCGTTGGACGAGGACGCGGTCCGTACACTCGGGCGAGAACTCGCCGCCGAACCCGTCGAGAGTGTCGCCGTCGCGACGCTGTTCGCGTTCGAGAACCCGACCCACGAGCGACGGATCGCGGAGCTGTTGCGGGACGCGGGCGTCGAGGCGCCGATCTCGTTGTCCTCGACCGTCCTGCCGGAGATCCGCGAGTACGAGCGGACGCTGGCGACGGCGCTGAACGCCGGTCTCGTCCCGGTGTTCGACGAGTACGTGGGGAGTCTGGCGGCGGAGACGACCGCGATGGGTATCGAGGCCCCGCTGCGGATCATGGGGTCGAACGGCGGACTGATGGCCGTCGACGCCGCACGCGAGCGGCCGGTCGAGACGCTGCTGTCTGGGCCCGCCGCGGGTGTCCGCGCGGCGGCGTACGTCGCCGCCCGTGCCGGCAGTGGGGCGGACGAAGCTCCCAACCCCACGGGCGGAACCGGTACCGCCACCCCCGCAGACGGCCCCGGTTCTGCCGGCTACGACGACGTACTCACGATGGACGTGGGCGGCACCTCCTGTGACGTGTCGGTCGTCACGGACGGGGAGCCGGCGGTGTCGACGGAGACGACCGTCGGCGACTACCCGGTCGCGGTGCCGACCGTCGACGTTCACACCGTCGGGGCCGGCGGCGGCTCGATCGCACACGTCGACGCCGGCGGGGCGCTGCGCGTCGGGCCACAGTCGGCCGGCGCCGATCCGGGGCCGGTGTGTTACGGCCGCGGCGGCACCGAGCCGACGGTGACGGACGCCCACCTCCTGTTGGGGCGACTCGACCCGGAAGCGTTCGTCGCGGACGCGCTCGACGCCGACGCCGCGGACGTGCGGGCAGCCTTCGAGCCGCTGGCCGACGAGCTGGGCCAGAGTGTCCGCGAGACCGCCGCGGGTGTGATCGAGGTGGCGAACGCGGCGACCGAGCGGGCGCTGCGGGTCGTCTCCGTCGAGCGGGGCCACGACCCACGCGAGTTCGCGCTGGTGGCGTACGGCGGCGCGGGGCCACTCCACGCCGCGGCGTTGGCGGACCGTCTCGACGTGCCGGAGGTGATCGTGCCGCGAGCGGCGGGCGTGTTGTCCGCGCTGGGACTACTCGTCTCCGACGTGACGTACGACTACGCGAGTTCGACCGTGCGGCCGTGGGCGGACGTGTCGCTGGCGACGCTCCGGGAGACGTTCGCGGGGTTCGAGGCGGAGGGACGCGAGGAGTTGGCCGCCGCGGGCCACGACGACGACGCCGTCGAGATCGAGCGGGCGGCGGACCTGCGGTACGTCGGGCAGTCGTTCGAGTTGCGCGTGCCGGTGCCGGACCCGGCGGGGTTCGACGACGCCACGAGCTACCGCGAGACGGTCGCGGAGCGGTTCCACACGGCCCACCGGCGGCGGTACGGCCACGCGGAGCCGTCGGAACCGGTCGAGTTGGTGACGCTGCGACTCCGGGCGCGGGGTGTCGTCGAGCCCCCGGCGCTCGCGGTCGGGGACGACGGCGAGGCGGGTGGCGCCGACGGCGCCGAGGCCGACGGGGCGAACGGTGGCGGGGACGACGGAGGCGCGACGGCTGCGGACGCCGTCCGGACGACCCGAGGTGTGGTGTTCGACGGGACGGAGCGAGACACGCCAGTGTACGACCGCGAGCGACTGGTGCCCGGTGTCGCCTTCGACGGGCCGGCGGTCGTCGAAGGACCGGAGAGCACGATCGTCGTCCACCCCGAGCAACGGGCGCGCGTCGACGACCACGCGAACGTGATCGTCGCGGTCGACGGAGGTGACGACTCGTGAGCGACGAGCGTGTGGACGGGGAAGAGGGCGAGCGCGAGGGTGACGACCACGTCGACGACGGGTCGCGTGCCGACGCCACGTCCCGCGTCGACCCGGTGACGCTGGAGGTGATCCGCAACGGCTGCGAGGCGGTCGCCGAGGAGATGAACGCGGACCTCGTGCGGACGGCCCACTCCCCGAACGTCACCGAGCGGCGGGACTGTTCGACGGCACTGTTCGACGCCGACGGGAAGATGGTGGCACAGGCGGAGACGATGCCGGTCCATCTCGGCGCGATGCCGTTCTCCGTGGCCGCAGCCGTGGAGGCGTTCCCGCCCGAATCGCTACGACCGGGCGACTCGATCCTGCTGAACGACCCGTACCGGGGCGGCGCACACCTCCCAGACCTCACACTGGTGACACCGGTGTTCGACCGCGACGGCGAGTCGGTGGTCGCGTTCGCGGCCAATCGCGCTCACCACGCCGACGTGGGCGGCGGGACCGCCGGCAGCGTCGGCGCGACGGCGACGGAGATCTACCAGGAGGGGCTGCGGATCCCGCCGGTGAAGTTCGAACGCGGACGGGGTCACGAGGGAGACGGCGACGAACACGTCGGAGACACCGGTTCCGAGTCGGTGTCGGACGACGACAGCGAGTGGACTGCGGACGACGACGACGGCCCGTGCGTGGCGAACGAGGTGAACGAGGACGTGTTGTCGCTGATCCTCGCGAACGTGCGGACGCCCTCGGAACGGCGCGGCGACCTGCGCGCACAGACCGCGGCGAACGCGACCGGGCGACGGCGGGTCCACGACCTGCTCGCGGAGCACGGGGAGACACTCACGATCGCCTTCGAGGCGCTGAAAGACTACTCCGAGCGGCGGATGCGCGACGCGATCGCGGACCTCCCGGACGGCACCTACGAGTTCGCGGACGCGGTCGAGGGTGACGGCCACGGGAACGGTCCGCTCCCGATCCGCGTGACCGTCGAGATCGACGGGACGGACGTGCGGGTGGACTTCGCCGGGACCGCCGACCAGACGCCGGGGCCGGTCAACGCCGTCCGAGCGGTGACGGCGTCGGCGACGTACTACGCGGTGCGGTGTGTGACGGACCCGGAGATCCCTCCGAACCACGGCTGTTACCGCCCGGTCGAGATCGAGACACCCGACGGGAGTCTCGTCGACCCGGAGCCGCCGGCGGCGGTCGTCGGCGGGAACTTGGAGACCTCCCAGCGCGTGACGGACGTGGTGTTCGGCGCGTTGGCGCAGGCGGCCCCGGAGTCGGTGCCGGCGGCGGGACAGGGGACGATGAACAACGTCACCTTCGGCGGGACGGACCCGCGCGAGACGGTGCCGGGCGACGACCAGTACGCCTTCTACGAGACGGAGGCGGGTGGATTCGGAGCCCACGCGTCGGGTGACGGGCTCGATGCGGTCCACGTCCACATGTCGAACACGCTGAACACGCCGGTGGAGGTGTTGGAGACGGCGTACCCGCTGCGGGTCGAACGGTACGCGCTGCGGCCCGACACCGGCGGCGCCGGGGAGTTCCGCGGTGGGTTGGGACTCCGGCGCGACGTGCGTGTCCGGGACCACACGGCGCGGTTCAGTGTGCTCGCGGACAGACAGGCGTCGCGGCCGTACGGACTCGCCGGTGGAGAGCCGGGCGCGTCCGGTGCGGTCGCGCTGGTGGACGACGACGGAGCGATCACGGAACGACTCGATCCGAAACAGACCCGGGATCTGCCGGCGGGGAGCGTCGTCAGCGTGCGAACGCCGGGCGGCGGCGGGTTCGGCGATCCCGCGGATCGGGACGTGGCGCGGATCGTCCGGGACCTCCGACTGGGGAAACTGTCGGTCGAGCACGCACGGGAGGCCTACGGGATCGACCCGGACGACGTGGTGGGGACGGTCGTAGACGAGAGCGAGGACAGAGGCGACGGGACCGAAGCCGACGAGGACGAAGCGAACGAGGGCCGGTCCGATCACGCCGAGGGGTCGGCGAGCGACGAGTGAGTCAGCCGAGGGACGAGAGTGTCGTGCGGTCGCGGTGCGGTGGAGCGTGTCGTTGAGCGGTGCGGTGCGGTCGCGGTGCGGTGGAGCGTGTCGTCGAGCGGTCCGGGGCGGTCGCGGGGGGTCGCGGGGCAGTCGCGGTGCGGTGGAGCGTGTCGTTGAGCGGTCCGGGGCGGTTGCGGTGCGGTCGCGGTCCGGCACCGGGACACCGACCGCGAGCGCGCCCTGCGGGGCGCGCTCGCGGCCCTTCTTGATCGAGCTTTTTTCCTCGGGTGGCGCGCGGCGCGCGCCACCCGAGGAGTGAAAAAGGTCGGTTTCTTTGCGTTGTGGCTCCAAGCGACACGCATGACAACGCTCCTGGGGATCGACGACACGGGCGGGATGGCGGTCTTCGGACTCCACGTGGTCGTCGGGATGCTGCTGCTGGTACCGGGTGTGCTCAACCTCGTCGGTGGGAACCTCCCGCAGGGTGGGTTGATGACACTCATCGGCCTGATGGTGGTCGTGGCGGGGCGGTCCGTCGGGCGGATCATGGCGCGGCGCTGAGCGATGGGCGTGACCGACCACACCGCGACCGTCGTCGGCGTCGCGACGGACGACGAGCGGATCGTCCGACTGCCGGCGGGTGACGCCGGCGACGCGGGACTGGCGGACGGCGACCCCGTCGTCGTGCGGGGCGACCGCGAGACGGCGGCACGGGTCCGTATCGACGGGGAGCTGGCGGCACGGAGCGCACTGCCTGCAGAGCGAGTCGCGGACGACGCCGGACTCGGCGTCGGCGACACCGCGAGTGTGCGCGCCGTGACGCCGGCGACGGCGACGACGGTGCGGTTCGCACCCGTGCCAGACCTGTCGATCCGCGGTGGGGAGGACGCCGCGCGGCGTGCGGCCGTCGAGACGCCGTTGACGACCGGCGATCGGATCGGCGTCTCGCTGTTCCGCGGGGCCCTGGACGTGCCGGTCCGGGTGACCGACACCGATCCCGACACCGTCGTGTTCGTCGACGACGACACGGAGATCGAACTCGTCGCCGGGCCGGCGTCGGCCGTCACCGCGGACTACAGCGTCCCGCACGTCCCCGACCGCGACGTGGGCGGGTACGAGAGCGTCCGCGAGACGCTGGCGGGGCGGATCGTGCGGCCGCTGACCGGCAGTGACGCCTACGAGGCCGCCGGGCGGCGCCCGCCGAACGGGCTGACGCTGGTCGGGCCCAGCGGCGTCGGGAAGACACACTTGCTCCGGCACGCCGCGTACACGGCGGACGCGACGCTGATCGCACCCGAGCCCGGTGCGCTGGCGAGCGGGAGCGATCTGGGAGCGACGCTGGAGGACCTCCGGCGCGCGGCCGAGCGGTCACCGCGCGCGGTGGTCCACCTCGACGACCTCGACGCGTTGGGTGGGAGCGGCGGCGCCGACCGGAGTCGCGTCGCGCGACTCGCCGAGTTCGTCGACACGCTCCGCGAGACGGACGGCGTCGTCGTGGTCGGCGAGGCCGACGCGGCCGAGGCGGTGCCGAGCGAACTCCGCCGCGGCGACCGACTGGCCCGGACCGTCGAGGTGGCACCGCCGGACCGCGAGGACCGCGCGGCGGTCTTGGACGCCGTCACTACCGGCGTTCGGCTGGCCGAGGACGCCGATCCGGCCGCCGTGGGGGCGCGAGCCTTCGGGTACACCGCCGCCGACCTCCTGACGCTGGTCGACCAGGCGTTGGAGTCGGCCGTCGAACGGGCGGCCGCGACCACACCGAGCGGCGAGACGCCGTCGCCGGTGGTCGCCGCTCGGGACCTCGAGACGGCACTGTCGGAGACGGAGCCGAGTTCGCTGCGCGGCGCGGCGGTCGAGCGCCCGGACGTGACGTTCGACGACGTGGGCGGGCTCGCCGGAGCCAAGCGGGAGTTGACCCGCTCGGTGGAGTGGCCGCTGCGCCACCCGGAGGCGTTCTCCCGGCTCGGGATCGACGCCCCCAACGGGGTGTTGTTGTACGGTCCGCCGGGGACCGGGAAGACGCTGCTCGCGCGCGCCGTCGCCGCGACGACGGACGCCAACTTCCTCCCGGTGAACGGGCCGGAGTTGCTCGACAAGTACGTCGGCGAGAGCGAACGGGCGGTCCGCGAGCTGTTCGAACGGGCCAGAGCGAACGCCCCCGCGGTGTTGTTCTTCGACGAGATCGACGCGCTCGCCCCGTCACGGGCGACCAGTTCGGAGTCCGCCGCGCCGGAACGCGTCGTCTCACAACTGTTGACGGAACTGGACGGACTCGTCCCGCGCGGCGGGATCACGGTGATCGCGGCGACGAACCGACCGGACCGCCTCGACGCGGCACTGCTGCGGCCCGGTCGGATCGACCGGTTGGTCGAGGTACCGATCCCGGACGAGGCGGCGCGTCGTGCGATCTTCGAGGTCCACACTCGCGACCGGCCGGTGGGTGACGTGGACTACGACCGACTGGCCGCGGCGACGGAGGGGTACACAGGGAGCGACGTGGAGGCGGTCGTCCGCGAGGCGTCGCTGCTGGCGCTGGAGGACGTGTTGGACGCCGCGCCCGGTGCCGCGGACGCGGCCGACCCACGAGAGTTAGACGGCGTCGTCGTCCGTGCCGACCACTTCGACCGCGCGTTGACCCGCGTCGCCCCGTCGGTCGACGAGGAGACGCTGGCGAACTACGAGTCCGTCGTCGAGGGGATCGCCGGACGGGCTCGCGGCGACGACTGAGACTGCGCCGGAGCGGCGCGACGATCACCGAGACTGCAGCGGGTCGGCGCGACGACGACTCTCGCGAGGGCCCGGCAGAGTCACAGAGGCCGGCGGCGGAACCGCCGGTCGGTCAGTCGTACAGTCGGCGTGCAGAGACGCCGACGCCGACGGCGGCGACGAACTCGACGGCCAACACTGCCCAGAAGGCGGCTTCGGTGTCGTAGCCGAGTGCTTCGATGGCGGGCAACACGAACAACCCGAGCAGTGCGAGGAAGAACGATCCGACCAGCCCCACAACTGCGACGCGGTTGAGCGACTGAACCTCCAGATCGGTCTCGACGTCCGGGTCCTCGTTGCGGCTCATCGTTCGGTCCCGTGTGTGTAGTACTGGCGACTGTAGGGTGCGGTGTGGTTCATCGGCGCAGTGGTGACGGCGCGAGCGAGCGACCGTGCTGCCGCTGGCGGGGTCGTCCGTCGCGTCGAAGAAAACGGCGGTGTGGTCGATCGCACTGTCGGGTGGGAACTGGTCCCTGCCCCTACGTGATCAGTCGGCGGCCTCGCCCTCGGCGGACGGCGTCGGAGCCGAGGAGTCGCCGACGATCGCGCGGCTGCGCAGCAGGATGAACCCGAACCCGACCTTCGCGGTCACGTCGAGCACCATGTACAGGAGCGTCTCCGTGAACAGCGGGACGATCCCTGCGCCCTCGGTCCCGACGATCCACACGATCGGGTAGAACACCCACAGGACCAGGACGATGTTCCGGAGTTGGATGAACGTGGTCTTCGTGTCCTCGTCGAAGTCCTCCACACGGGACGTGAGTGCCCCGAACAGCATGTACAGGAGGAAGACGAACGAGATCGTACTCACGGTCCACCAGACGTACCGGAAGATGAAGGCGTTGTTCTCGAGCGCACCCACGAGGCCGGTGACGATCATGAACGCGTCCGTCAGGACGAGCGCGTAGATCGTGTTACGGTCGGCGTTGGCGAGCAGCGCCAGGTCCAGCAGCAGCAACGGCGTGGTGAACAGCCAGTCCGCGTACCGTGCCCAGTAGATGTCGAGCACTCTCCCACCGACTTCGACTTCGGTGACACCGAAGCCGAGGAACATCGACAGGTAGGAGGCGGCGGCGATGGCCGGCACCATGATGGTCAGGATGTAGAACTCCTGCTGTTCCGGGTCTGTGACTCCCCAGCCCTTCGCGATGAAGTAGAAGGTGCCGAGGAGCATGGCTACGAATCCGATACCGAGCCAGATCGACTCTGGCCGTTCGCTCAGGATCTGCAACGCAGCTAGCGACATGGTACATTGTAGACACAGGGGTTCCTCCCACTTAAAACCTAACTCCCTTGTTATGTCTTTGGGGCGGTAGCTTCTCGCCGGGAGACAACGGTCCGTTCACCCGGGTGCACGTCGGTTCGTGCCTGTCACACGTTCACAATGGTCAGCGCGTTGTCAAGCCGAGCGGCAATCGCGGGGAACGGCTCACTGGCACGACGCCCCGGACGACGGGTAGTACCGCGACGATGGTGACTCGCTCCGCGACGACGACGGGGCGCCTCGCGGCCGCAGGCGGACGACGACAGAACGACTCCTGGCCGCAGACCTGAACGACTCCTAGTCGCAGACCTTCGTCGCGTACGTGCGCTCGCGTGTGAAGTGTCCGGAACACGGCGTCGGACACGGCGGTGTCGGTAGGGCGTGGATGCGGACCGTTCCGTCCCGCCACGAGCGCGGACGACCACCGTCACGTCGGGCGAGCGGCAGGGGAGACGGGTGCCCCGTGCGAGAGGACACGTCGTCGGAGTCTCGGTTCCAGGGTCGAACCGGACTTCTGGCTGGCCGTCGAGTGCCCGTGACACGCCACGAGTGACTCCGCCGTCACACCGGCACGCTCGCCAGACGGTGCCACGACCCCGTCGGTACGAGGCGCATATTGAAGGCAACCCGCCCCATACTCCAGGTTATGACAGAAAACACCGCGGACGGAGCGGCCGAGACGGCCGAGGTGCAGGAGACGACGGAGACGGAGACCGAGACGGAGGTGGAGGTGGAGACCGAGACCGAGACCGAGACGGCCACCGAGGAGACGGCGGTCGTCGACTTGGAGGCCGCCGCAGAGTACGAGACGGTCGCGGAAGACCTCGCGGAGACCGTCGAGGAACAACAGGAACAGATCGACGAGCTGTCGGACATGGTGATGGACCTCTCGGCACGACTCGCCGACAACGACGGCGTCGGTGTCTGTCCCGACTGCCGCGGCCCAGTCGTGAAGTCCGGCGGGCTCCTCCGTGCGACGAAGATCAAGTGTACCGACTGCGGGCGCGTCTATCACGAGTACTGATACCACGAGCACTGGTGTCTACCACGAGCACTGGTACCCACCACTGGCACTGGTACAGTGGTCACGTGCGTGTGTCGCACGGCGACACGGGCCCAATTCGCCGGACGGCACCGGAGATGGAAAGCCATTTATTCCTCACCCGGGTAGCGAGTGACGCAGTGGACGTGTGCGTGGGTAGCCAAGCCAGGCCAACGGCGCAGCGTTGAGGGCGCTGTCCTGTAGAGGTCCGCCGGTTCGAATCCGGTCCCACGCATCTTCTCTCCGACGCGACGACCGAGAGCGACGACTGGGTCTGTAGACTGGTTCGCGAGCGGGCTAGCAGTACCGGTCGGGCGAGAGTACGTCGCGCGAGACCGTCTGGCGTGTGACCGTCTCGTCGGTGACGAGGTACGTGGTCAGTGTGCTCGCGCCGTCGAGTGCCTCCTCCGGTTCGCCGTCGGTGTCACAGTCGAGTTCGACGCTGTACCCGACCTCGACGCGGACGCGGACGCCGTCGGCGGTTCGCTCGACGATCTCGAACTCCGGCGGGACGATGATCCCGAGTCCCAGCCCCCCGACCCTGTCGTACTCGTCGATCCGCGCACGGATCCGGTCCTCCTCGGCCGCGACGGCTCGGTCGCCGGCCCGCTCGGCCGACTGCGTCGGCGTCGGTGAGGAGGTCGTGGTGGGCGACGGCGTCGTCTGGGCGGGTGTGTCCTGCGGTGGTTCGGTGTCCGTCTGGGTGGTCGTCCGTGTTGCCGTGTCCGTCTGTCGGGTCGTCTGTGTCGCGTCTGGTGTCGGTCCGTCCGCCACGCCGCCGAGGCAGCCGGCGGTGACGGCGAGGAGACAGACGACGGCGACGGGGAGGGTTCTGCGCACGTCGTCCCATCCACCGCTCAGCAGCGTAATCTTTTATATTTTCCACGATAGATGCAGAATCGTGTTATGAACGTTGTGAGCTACACAGACCACTCAAACGGCGAGATCAGACTCTCAAATAATTGGTTTATAAGAGTTGATGTTGATAGTGATAAACCGAAATACAAGACAGTTATTGAGGTTTCAGACCCTAATGGGGGACAATACGACGTATCAACTGTCCTTATAAATTTAGAATCACCGCCTAACGTTGTGCAGGAATTTGAGAAGAGTGCCAGTCAGTTACCAGACATCGGTGAACTTGGCCGGCTTGAGACCCATAATTCGCAAGTAATACGAGAATTAGTGCGTATACTTCCAGAGTTCGATTCCCAAGGAAACCGTATCTAGCATTAGTACCCCACTGAAAATATTATTAAGTGGTTCAGCAAAAGCCTAGGCCGGGATTTGAACCCGGGCTCTCGTCCTTACCAAGGACGCGCTTTACCGCTAAGCTACCCAGGCAGGCACCACAACGTACTCCGGTCGCGTTGTTATGGGTTTCGATACGACGCGCCGGAACCACGTGACGGCGTGCCAGTCGACCGCGTCCGACCACCACACCAGACAGAGGGACACGCGGGGTGTCGATCTCCGATCGCGTCGAGAGAGACGCCCGTCCTCGAACGAGATGAGGTCCTACGGACCACTGGAACACGTTGAGGAACACGAGACACACCGCGAGGAGTAGCGTCGAGCCGACTCGTCTCCGCCTCAGGAGTCGGCGGAGGAGGCGACGCGGTCGTCGTCCGCGATGGCGGCGATCCGGTCGGGCGCCGACTCCGGCAGCGCGTGGACCGGCGGGAGCCCCTCGGCGTCGCGCGCCAGGCCGGCGGCGTACGAGCGGAGGCCGTCCGGCGCGTCGCCGGTGACCGCCGAGCTGCCGGCGACGACCGCGAGTTCGAACACGTCTGCCTCCAACTCGCGGTCGAGTTCCGTCGGGTCCGCGGCCGAGCGGCGGAGCGTCTGGTCGCGCCCGAACCGGCGCACCACCTCGACGGCGTCGTGGGCCGCCTCCGTCCGCGCCAGCAGGTAGAAGCCGCGGGCGACGAACACGTCCGCCGCGAGCACGCCCAGATCCGCCGCGATGGCGTCCCCGTCGGGGGTGACCCGCGCCGCCGCCGTCGGGTCCGCCGCTGGATCGGCCACCCCGTTCGGATCTGCCGTCGGGTCGACCGCTGCCTCGGCGCTCGTCGTCGAGTCGCCCGCCCCGTCCAGGTCCGTCACCGAGTCCGCCGACGACTCCGCGGCCGCTCCCGCACCGTCCGTCGACAGCCCCTCGTCCGTGGTACCGTCGAGCGCGGCCCACGGCGGGTCGTGCGAGAGTCGCCGCGTGAGGCGGAGCCCCTCGTAGATCAGCTGGACGCCCGCGGCGCGTTCGGCGATCGCGAGCGTCTCCCGGTCCGGGGCGAGCGCGCGGGCGCTCCGGAGGGTCAACACGCCCGGGGTCATCTCGGAGTCGGCGAGCCGGCGACGGAGGGTGTCGTGGAGTCCGGCCGGTTCGATGTCGGCCAGCGCCTCCTCGGCGGCCTCGCGGACCCGCACGGCGTCGTCCATTGTAGTCCAGTTAGCGCAGGGACGGGCAAAGACCTTTGGAAACCGCGGGCCACCGCCAGACGTGATCCGGACGAGCGACCCCGCACCCGGCGTCCGTCGGGTGTGTCTCGATCGCCCCGACGCCCGCAACGCCGTCCGCCCCGCCGACCTCGACGCACTCGCGAGAGCCGTCACCGCGGCCACCACACCCGTGGTCGTGGTGACCGGCGCCGGGTCCGCGTTCTGTGCCGGGGCCGACCTCGGCGTGGTTCGAGACCTCGCGGACCCGGCCGCGTTCGCCGCACACGGGCAGCGAGTGGCACGCACTATCGAGACGGCGGAGCCCGTCGTGATCGCCGGTGTCGACGGGCCAGCACGCGGCGGCGGCGTCGAGTTGGCACTCGCCTGTGACCTCCGCGTGGCGACCCCGGACGCGAGCTTCGCCGAGTCCGGCATCGACCACGGACTGTTCGGCGCGTGGGGCGGGACACACCGGCTCCCGGCGATCGTCGGCCCCTCGCTCGCGGCCGACATGCTCCTCTCCGGACGCGTCGTCGACGCCGAGACCGCACGCGAGGCGGGACTCGTCTCGCGTGTCGTCGAGGAGCCGCTGGCCGTCGCTCGGGAGCTCGCGGAGCGACCACACGACGCCGTGCGACGTGTCCGTGGGCTCGTCGGCGACGACGGATCGACCCGGATCTCGCAGGGCGTCGCCCGCAGCGAGCGCGCCGAGCGGGCGGCGTTCGCCGAACTCCACGCGGCACACGTCGCAGAGACCGGTCCCGAGCCCGACCGCGACTCGAACGACCACGTGTCGTCGTCTCGGTGATCGGACACGTCCCGTCGACGGTCCACAGGTGGACCGCGTGTGGGCAGTCGACGAACGACTCACCGATCCCGAACGAGTCCGGCCGCGGGAGACGAATGTGTTTCGCGAAGATCAGAGCTGATAACTGTCGGACAGAGGTGCGACAGACCGGCCACAGCCGCCGTCAGCGGTGGCGCCAGTGTTTTACCTCTCGACATCAAATCCGATACCGAATGGCCGAGGAAGACGAGGAGATCATCCAGGTGCTGGGGAACAAGTACAACCCGGAGATTCTGGACGCCACCGGGGAACCGAAGTCGGCACAGGAACTGTCGGACGAACTGGAAGTTCCGATCGCCACCTGTTACCGACGGATCAACGAACTCGAGGAGACGGATCTCCTCGAACTCCACGACCGGCCGTTGTCGGACGAACACCGGCGGATCAAGGTGTACCGGCGGTGTGTCGACTCGATCGAGGTGACGTTCAGAGACGGACTCGACGTCGAACTCGAGGAGCGATCCGAGGTTCAGAACAAACTGGACCAGGTGTGGCGGACGATGACCGAAGGGTGAGCTCGTCACCGGGACGACCGGGTACGACTCGGACGGCCGATCAGAAGCCAGCGGCCGGGTCGTCCCCGCCCATCATCGAGAAGCCACTGGCCTTGTCGTAGACGGTGAGGCCGCCCTCGGCGATCTCCATCGGGAAGATGTCCGTGTCGATGTCCTGTTTCCGCATCTTCGCGACCCACGCGTAGCGGTTGACGCCGTCTTCCGTCGGCGTCTGTATGAGGTAGATGTTCCCGTCGGTCAGGAAGTTCTCCAGCCCGATCTCCGTCTCGGGGAACACCGCACCCTGTTCGTTGATCAACAGCGACGTGAGTCCGTTCCGTTTGAGGATGTCGGAGAACTTCAACAGGTACGTGCGCTCCTCGGCCTCGTCGTCGAAGAACAACTGGAACATCGTCAGCGAGTCCAACACGAGTCGGTCGTAGCTCGTGTCGGCGAAGTCCTCCAGTAGGGTGTCGAGCGTCGCGTTGAAGTCGCTCTCTCTGAGCATCTCCGTCTTGTCGTAGATCTTGATGTCGCCGGCCTCGACCATCTCGTCGAAGTCGTCGAAGCCGATAGAGGTCGCTGCCTCTCGGATCGCCTCGGCGTCCTCCTCGAAGGAGATGTAGATGCCGCGTTCGTCGTGTTCGCTCACCCCAGTGTGGAGGTACTGGATCCCGAAGAGACTCTTCCCGGTGCCGGGGTTCCCGCTGACGAGTACCGTCGAGTCTTTCACCAACCCACCGTTGAGAATCTCGTCCAGTCCCGTGACGCCTGTCTCGACCGTCTCGACCATGTACGTCCAGTTCGGCGGCCCACCGGTAAATAGTTGTGTCGTGGACCGTCCGATGGGTCACGGTGGACCGCCGTCCCGTCGGGGGGCGACCACGACGACGGAGTGTCCCGGCGACGGATCGTACGACGGAGTGTCCCGGCGACGGATCGTACGATGGAGTGTCCCGGCGACGGATCGCCCGGTCCGACGGAGGACGGTGGTGTGCGGTCGTCGGGGAGACGGTCGGTGTGTGCGACAGCTTTAATAGTCGAATCGGCGCAGTGAGAGTATATGAGAGCCGACGGGACGCGACTGTCGGGGGCGGGTCCACCGTGACTCGGAGCGTACTCGTCGTCGAGGACGAGCCGCAGGTGGCGGAGCTGTACCGGAGCTACCTCGTGGACGACTACGAGGTGGCCATCGCCGAGACGGGCGAGGAGGCGCTGTCGGTCGTCGGTCCCGAGACGGACGCGGTGCTGTTGGACCGGCGCCTGCCGGACAGGCCCGGCGCAGACGTGCTCGCGGAGATCCGCGACCGCGGACTCGACTGTCGCGTCGCGATGGTCACCGCAGTCGAACCCGACACGGACATCGTCGAGATGGGGTTCGACCTCTACCTGGTGAAGCCCGCGACCCGCGACGACATCCGCGACGTGGTCTCGCGGCTGGAGACGCGTGCCGAGTACGACGACACGCTCCAGGAGCTCGCCTCGCTCGTCACCAAGCGGTCGTTGCTGGAGACGGAACGGACCGCCGCCGAGTTGGACGGCAGCGCCGAGTACCACGAACTGCTCGACCGCATCCGGTCGCTCCAGTCGGAACTCGACGACCTCTCGACCGCGTTCTCGCCGGACGACTACCGTCTCCTCTTCCGCGAGATCGGCGAGGACGCCGAGCCCGACGGCGACTGACGCCGGCCGGTGCCGGTACGGCCACACGTCGGACTCACTCGGTCGACACAGAGTCGTCGCCGAGTTGGCGCCCGACGATCTCGTCGACGCGCGCGAGGAACGCGTCCCGGCTCTCGGCCGGGATCGTCGCCCCCGCGGCCACGTCGTGCCCGCCGCCTTCCCCGTCGACCGCCGCGGCGGCCTCGCTCATCACGGTCGAGAGGTCCAGTCCACGGCGGACGAGTCGGTGTGTCCCACGGGCGGACACCTTCACCTCCGACTCCGTCTTCTCCGCGAACGCCAGGATCGGTCGCGAGCGCGAGATGCCGTCACCCCCCATCGCCATTCCGGCGACGATCCCGACGATCGTCTCTCTGATCCGTGTGCCGGCGTCGAACCACTGGACGTGATCCGCCGTCGTCACGCCCTCCGTCTGGACCAACTCGACACCCTCCGAGAGGTTCCGGCGGTGTTGCCGCAACAGCGTCCGCGCCCGTTCCAGCGCCGCGTCGCGGTCGCCGAGACACACCGCCAGTCCCACATCGGCGCGCTCGTAGCGCGCGGTGGCGTTCAACAGCGTCGAGAACTCGCTCACGTCACGTAACTCCGTCCCCGGCTCCTCGTCCGCGAGGACGTACGTCGTCCCGATCAACTGCTCGACCTGGTCGGAGGGGACACCGGACGCGACCGCGCGCCGCAACAGCGCGCTCGCCACGGTCTGGCGCTCGTCGCCGTCCAGGTCCACCCACCGGCGCCACTCGTCGTCGACCTTCAGGTCGACCCCGGTCTCCTGGAGGAACTCGATCGCCCCGTGTTCGTCGTTCGAGATCCCGGGAATCCGCACGTCGCTCGCGTACTCGAACAGTTTCGGCAACGGACGCGTCTGGCGGCCGTACATCGCGATGTCCGTCTGTTCTTCGAGGACCCCGGCCGCGACGCCCTCGGCGACGATCCGCCGGTTCGCGCCGGTCAACCCCCCGTCGGAGTCTTGCATGTCTCCGACCGCCCCGACGACGGCCAACCCCGCCAGGTCGCGGTTGTCCGTCGGCGGCGGGCCCGCGGTCGGTCCGCCGGCGAGGGCGGTCGTCCCGCCGTCCGCCCGCGGCGCGGTCGTCGCCGGGGAGCCGGCCGCGTCCTCCAACGCCCGGGCGAGCACGTACGCCGCGCCGGCACCGGACAGCTCCGAGGCGCCGTCGAGTCCCACGAGGAGTGGATTGAGGTGGAACTCCGTCTCGGCGTCGGCGGGCTGGTGGTGGTCCGCGATCACCGGCGTGAACGCACCTGCCGCCTCGTGGGGGACGATGGCGTCCAACTGGCCGCTGCCGAAGTCGGTGAACAGGACGGTGTCGTAGTCGGTCGCGGCCACCTGCGCGACCGCGGCCTCGTCCAGTTGGTCGAAGAACGTCGTCTCGAACGGCAGCCCGGCGCGCCGCAGCGCGGTCGAGGCGACCGCGGCGCTCGTCAGCCCGTCGGCGTCGATGTGCGACGCGAGCAACACCTCGTCCGCGGCCGCCAGTCGCTCGGCACACGCCGCCGCACGGTCCGCGAGCTCGGGGACCGGCGGCGTCTCCGGCGACGGGTCGGGGTCGACTTCGCCCAGGGTCATCTACCGGTACTGGGTCGGCTCCGTACTTAAACCGTGGTTCGACACGGGAGTGGGGGTCGAGTCGGTCGACCGACTCGACCGGCAGTTCACAGCCGTTCGGCCACGTCCTCGGCGAAGTAGGTGAGGATCAGGTCCGCGCCGGCCCGCTTGATCGAGAGGAGCGACTCGTGGGCGGTCGCCGCGAGGTCGAGCCACCCGCGGTCGGCGGCGGCGTGTAACATCGCGTACTCCCCGCTGACGTTGTACGCCGCGACCGGCCGGTCCGTCTCCTCGCGTGTCGCCGCCACCACGTCGAGGTACGGGAGCGCGGGTTTCACCATCAACACGTCCGCGCCCTCGGCGTCGTCGAGACGGACTTCGCGGCGCGCCTCGCGGGCGTTCGCGGGGTCCATCTGGTAGTGTCGCCGGTCACCGAACGCGGGTGCGCCGTCCGCCGCGTCCCGGAACGGGCCGTAGAACGCCGACTCGTACTTCGCGGCGTAGCTCGTGATCGCCACCGACTCGTGACCCGCCTCGTCGAGTCCCTCGCGGATCGCCGCCACCATCCCGTCCGTCATCGACGATGGAGCGACCATGTCTGCGCCCGCCTCGGCGTGCGAGACGGCGGTCCGACGCAGCAGGTCGAGCGTCTCGTCGTTGTCGACGGTGAGCGTGGGGTCGGAGGCGGCGTCCGGTTCCAACACGCCACAGTGGCCGTGGTCCGTGTACTCGCAGAGACACACGTCGGTGATCACGTACGCGTCCGTCTCGGCGGCGATTCGTCGCGTCGCGCGCTGGACCACCCCGTCCTCGGCGTAGGCGCGCGACCCGCGCTCGTCTTTCGACTCGGGGACGCCGAAGAGGATCACCGCCTCGACACCCGTCTCGCGAATCTCCTCGACGCGTGCCACCGCCTCCGCGACCGGCACGCGCTCGTGGCCCGGCATCGACTCGATGGGGACGCGCTCGTCCGTCGTCGCGTCGACGAACACGGGCGCGATGAGGTCCGTCGGCGAGAGTGTCGTCTCCGAGACGAGCGGGCGGAGCCCGTCCGTCCGGAGGCGACGCGGTCGGTCTCGTCGCATACCGGCGCTTCGGGCCGTACCGAGCAAAACCCCGTCGGTCGCGGCGGATCACAACAAAACCCCGTCGGTCGCGGCGGATCACGACCCGTGACGGTGCGGAGCGACGGGGTCGTCTCCGACGGCGAGTCGTTGAAGCCGACCGCGCGCTTACGAGTGGTCGTGACAGACGACACAGACTCCGTGGGCGGCGGGTCGGGAGCCGAGCGCGGCACGTCGGACGAGGCAGGGGCGGCCGCGGTCGACGCCGAGTCGGTGTTGGCGGCCGTCGACGGCCCGATCCTGCTGTTCGACGGCGTCTGCAACCTGTGTAACGGGACCGTGCGGTTCGTCGTCGACCACGACAGTACCGGACGGGTGTCGTTCGCGCCGTTGCAGTCACCCGTCGGACGCGCACTGTTGGACCACGTCGGGTTGCCGACGGACACGCTCGACTCCGTCGTGTTGCTGGAGGGCGAGCGGTACTGGCGGAAGTCCGACGCAGCCCTGCGGGTGGCGCGGTACCTCGACGCGCCGCTCCCGGCCGCGAGCGTGCTCGAGGCGGTGCCGGAACCGATCCGGAACGCCGCCTACGACATGGTCGCGGACCACCGCTACCGCGTGTTCGGGCGGAAGGACCGGTGTCCGGTACCGGACCCGGAGACACGCGAGCGGTTCCTCGACGGGTCGTTCCCCGCAGAGTGAGTATTGTGCTCGTTCCTCGCAGAGCGAGTGGTGTGACGGACAGACGGTGAGCGGCGTGCGCGGGGAGACGGCGAGTCGGATCCGCGACGCTTCCGCTGGCCGACGCTCGTCGCCACCCGACTGCGTCCGCTCACACGCCGTTACCGGTCGAGAATCCGCGCGCCGTCACCGACGCCGCTGCGGAACGCCCGCGCGTCGACGCCGGCCGCGTCGAACCCGTCGACGAGCGCCGACGCCACCGCGCGTTGCCGGTCCGACGTGGTGACGGCCACCACCGACGGTCCGGCACCGCTCACCGTCACGCCGGTCGCGCCCGCCGACAGCGCCTCGCGGCGGGCGCGCTCGTACCCCTCGACGAGCGCCGCGCGCGCCGGTGTGACGACCGGATCGTCGAGCCCGCGACCGACGAGGTGGGGATCGGAGCGACACATCCCCACCGCGAGCGTCGCCGCGTTACGGACCGTCTCGACGTGGTCGGCGAGCGACAGCGACTCCGGCACCGCCTCGCGGGCGTCGCGCGTCGAGATCGGATCCTCGGGGAGTCCGACGACCAACCGGAGCGACGCGTCCACGACCGTGGTGCCGTCGGGGCGCGTGATCGTGAACCCGCCGAGCAGCGCCGGGGCGACGTTGTCGGCGTGTGCGGCCCCGGAGACGACCGCCTCTCCCTCGGCGGCGACGGCGACGAGCTCCCGTCGCGTGTACCCGCGATCGTACAGTTCGTTCAACGCGACCGCGGCGGCCGCCGCGGAGGCCGCCGACGACCCCATCCCGGAGGACGGACGGACCCCCTTGTCGATCTCGATCCGTGCGGGAGCGTCCAGCGCCGCCGCCACCGCGCCGACGGTGTTGTCCGCGGGCGTCTCCGGGATGTACCGCGCGCCGGTCCCCGTGACGGAGATCGTCGTCTCCGCCGCCCGCTCGACGTGGACCACGTCTGCCGGCGTCTCCAAGGCGACGCCGAAGGTGTCGAACCCACTCCCGAGGTTCGCGCTCGTCGCCGGGGCCCGGACTGTGACCATGTCACCGAGTACCGCCCTCCCGGGGTAAAAGCGTGTCCGACCGCGCGGAGCGTCGCGTGTGTCGGGAGAAGACGAGTGCTGTCGAGAGCGTGGTGATCTCGGGAGAAGACGAGTGCTGTCGAGAGCGTGGTGATCTCGGGTGGACGAGTGTAGTCGAGAGCGTGGTGGACCGTCGAAGAGGGAGTCCGAGTGCGAGAGCGACGAGTTCTGGCAGACGGGTGAGGTCGTCCCGCCGGTGTGTCTCGGTCGTACCGACTCGAACGTGTGGTGTGGGTCGTCAGCGGCTGGCGGTGACGTACAACAACGGGGAGACGACCAACAGCGCGAGCCCGAGGAAGAGGTAGTGGATCGGGACGAGACTCTGTGGCGTGAGCACGAACACGACGCCGAAGGTGAGCGCGAGCAGTGACAGCACCTTCCGAGACTTCAACGGGAGCACGGCCGCGACCGACAGCACGAACCCGAGCAGGAGTGCCTGCCCGACGTTGTAGTCGAGCAGGAAACTGTCGATGACCTGTAACGGGAGCATTCTCGTCTCGAACGTCGCTCCCCGGGTCTCATCAACGTTCCGTTCCGATCCCGGCACGCGGGACACGCCACGGGGACGAGACCGACTCACCACACGTGCCAGAGTCGACCAGTCCGTGAACGGGCCACGGTCGACCAGTCCGCGATCACGCCGTCGCGGCGAACTCCGACAGGGAACACGCGAGAAACGGCACGTCCATCTCGTCCGGGTGTTGCCCGCCGTGTTGCCCGACGAACGCCAGTTTCCGCCCCTCGTCGCCGAACCAGACGCCGACCTCGCGCGGGACGACCACCAGGTCGCCGACGCGCTCGCGGAGCTTCGGTGATACCTCGCCCGGCCCGAACAACCCCTCGTCGACGGCGGTCTCCCCGTCGTAGATCCGCGCCGCGAACGGGGCGTCGTCGAGTGCCGCTCGCACCGTCTCACGGGTGCCGTCCGCGAGGTGGAGGTGGAGGTTCCGCGGTCCACCGGTCGGCAACACCGGGCGTCCGTCGTCGTGTGTCGCGAGGTTGTCCCAGACCTCGGGGTACGAGGACAGGTCGACGCTCGCGGTCGGGTCACTGTCGAGGTGGCCGTGGTCTGCCGTCAGGAGGAGCAGGGTGTCGTCGGCCGCCCCGCCGGGTCCGGCGAGGTCGGCGGCGAGCACGTCCAGTTCCCGCTCGACGGCGCCGGCTACAGCCGCCAGTTCCGCGCGGTACGGCGCCGCGGTCGTCCCCTCGGCGTGGGCCGCGCCGTCGACGTTCGGCCAGTAGGCGTACACGTACCCCCGCTCGTCGGCGTCCGCGAGCGACGCGACCCGCCGTCGCGTCTCCACGGCGAACCCCGCGACGGAGTCGACACCGTGGCTCTCGGCACCCCGCGTCGCGAGACTCCCGTACCCGCCGCCGACGATCCGAGACGGTTGGACGGTGTGACAGATCACGCCTCGCTCTGCCAGTCGCTGGTACACGGTGTCGCCGTCGAACAGCGTCCGTCCCTCGACGGCGCCGTCCGTCGCCTCGCCGAGGTCGCGTGCCTCGCGGTCCAACGCCGCGGGCGAGACCGTCCACGGGTCTGCACCTGCCGCCGCCGCGTCCCGTCGCGCGTCGTCGGCGGGCCGCGTCACGAACGGGAGCGTCTGGCAGGTGCGGCCGACACTCGGGAGGTGGAGGTTCCACCCGAGCAGGCCGTGTTCCGACGGCGTCCGCCCGGTGTGGACGGTGGTGATCGCCGCGGCCGTCTCCGAGGGGTAGACGGAGGTGAGCCCCGTCGTCTCCCCGGCACGAGCGAGACGGTCGAACAACGACACGGACTCGCGGGCGTCGTGGAAGCGGTCGCGTCCGAGTCCGTCGATCAGTAGCAACACCACGCGGTCGAAGGAGCCGTCGGGGAGTGTCTCGGGCGGGAGCGAGCGGCCCACGTCGACGCCGAGCGCGTCGCCGACCGTCCCGGGGACCCGGGCGAAACAGCGGCCACCCCACGCCGGCGTGACGTAGCCGTCCCGTCGCTCCCCGGGTCGTGTGGCGGTCGTGTCGGCGGCACTCGACGGCGTCCCCTCCTCGCCGTCCTCGATCTCGTCGGTCACGTCGGACACCTCGCCGGTCCCGCCCGTAGCCGTTGTGGTTCGTGCGCGACCGAGAGCGAGCGCTCCGTCTCGAGTCACCCGCCTCCGCGGACGCCGATCGTCGGTCACTCCTCGTCGTCGCCGTACGTCACGTCCTCGTCGGAGGGACCGGAGATGTCGAGTGGACGGAGCCAGCCGTACCAGACGATCAAGATGGTGCCGCCGTACCCGAGCAGGAAGACGAGGCGGCCCACTTGGTTGTAGCCGAGTAGCCCGAGCTGTCGGCGGACGATTCCGGTGCCGGCGACACCGACGAGCAGGACCACCGCCAACAGGAGTCCGCTTCTGGTCAGCCAGGTGTTCCCGCCACCGTCGTCGGCCGCCGCCCCCGCGTCGGTCATAGCCGGCGTTGGACGCGTACGACTGTCAACCTCTCGGTCCCACACGGCACGACACTGGTCGTCCCACGCGACGCCCGCGACTCGCCACGGCCACCCGTTCTCGAGCGTGTCACCGGGTCTCGTCGTCGGTGGGTGACGCGTCCGGGTGGGTGACGGCGGCGTCGGCGAACTCGAAGCGCGCGCCGCCGGCGTCGCTGGCCGTCGCGGTCGTCGTCCACCCGTGTGCGGCCGCCATCTGCTGGACGATGGCGAGTCCGAAGCCGGTGCCTCCCTCCGTGGTCGAGTAGCCGGGGTCGAACACCGCGTCGCGATCCGCCGACGGAATCCCCGGGCCGTCGTCGGCGACGTAGAACCCGTCCCACCCTCCGGCCCCGTTCGCGAGCAGGCCGACCTCGATCCGGACGTCCGCGGCCCCGTGTTCGACGGCGTTGCGGAACAGGTTCTCGAGGACGTGTCGGAGTCGCCGCGGGTCGGCCGCTAGCGTCGCCTCCTCGGGGACTGCCACCGACAGCGTCGCCTCCCGGGTGTCGACGTTGTCCCAACAGCCGGCCACGAGCGCCGCCAACTGCACCGGCTCCGTCTCCTCGACGGTCGCGTCCTCGCGGGCCAGTGTGAGTACGTCCTCGGTGATCGCCTCCATCCGGTCGAGCGCCGACGCCACCGCGGCGAGGTGCTCGTCGTCGCCGTGCGTCTCGCGTGCCAACTCGAGGTGTCCCGTCGCGACGTTCAGCGGGTTCCGGAGGTCGTGGGAGACGACGCTGCCGAACACCTCCGACCGCTCCTTCTCGCGACGGAGTGCCTCGGTCCGTTCGCGGAGTTCCCGCTCGCGATCGAGTCGCGACAGCGTCTCGCGACCGTGTGCGACGAGCAGTTCGACGAGCTCCAGATCCGTGTCGTCGAAGGCGCCGACCGCACGCGAGACCGCCTGGAACACCCCCACGTCGCCGATCGGGACCGTCAACACGGAGTGGAACTCCGTACTCGCCGGGGTCGCCGCGCGCGTCGAGATGTCGTCGACGACGGACGGCTCGCCGCTGCGGTACACCGCCGCAGCGATGTTGTCCTCGGCGTCGATCGGCGTGGTCTCGTAGTACTGGTCCTCCGAGATCGCCGAGGAGATCGCCTCCGGGACGAGCACCCCGTCCTCGACGGAGTCGGCGATTACGATGTCGAACGCGAGAATCTGTTCGGCGGCCCGGACGATCTCCTCGTACACCGCCTCGGACGACTCGCAGGCCTCGATCCGCGTCGCCGCGTCGTGGAGCGCCTCGATCCGGTCTTTCTCCCGCTGGAGTTCCCGCTCGCGTCGCCGCCGGGCGGTCACGTCGTGGAGCGTCCCGAGGACCCGCTCGCGGCCGCCGATCTCGGCGATCTCGTAGCGTACGTCCAGCCACACCCGCTCGCCGTCGGCGTCCCGGATCGGCCACGTCTCCCGACCGGCGCCGTCCGCGACGGCCGTCTCGAACGCCGCCCGGCGCCGTGTGCCGTCGGGTGTCGGTGTCTCCACCTGCGCCTCACCCGCGTCCGTCTCCGCCTGCGCCTCACCCGCGTCCGTCTCCGTCCACACTTCCTCCGTGTCTGTCTCCGCCTCCGCGACCGTCTCGTCGGCTACGAGTTCGTCGACGGGTGTCGACAGCAGCGTCTCGCGGTCGTACCCGAGAATCTCGCAGTAGCGGTCGTTGACCGCCAGGAGGGTGCCGTCGTCGACGGTCCTGACCGTGAGCCCGACACCCGCGCGGTCGAACACCTCGCGGCGGCTGACGCGGGCGTGGCGCTCCCGGACCGCCTCCTCGATCCGCTCGGCGAGTCGGCGGAACCCGTCTCGATCACCTCGCTTCGGGAGGTAGCTCGTCACGGCCGCCTCGACGGCCTCGCGTGCGACCGCCTCGGAGCCACGTGCCGTGAGCAGGACGAACGGGAGGTCCGGCCGCCGCTCGCGGACCGCCTCCGAGAACGCGAGGCCGTCCATCCCCGCCATCTGGTAGTCGCTCACGACGCAGTCGACCGCGTCCTCCAGGTCGTCGAGCGCGTCGAGCGCCGCCTCTGCCGTCTCGACGTGGTGGACACTGAACCCGCCGATCACGTCGGCGAGGAAGCGATCGAGTGTCTCGGCGAACGACTCGTCGTCGTCGACGTGGAGCACACCGATCGGTCCCTCGGGCGCGAACGGGCCTCGTCGTGTGTCTGTCATGCTACCTTCTCACCGGCGACCGGGTCTCGACGACGGCCGACACGGCGTGATCTCACTCGGTGTGCGGCCGCATCGCGTATGAAGGTTGGCCCACCGGCCACCGTCGCGAGACGCCCCGCCGTCGCCGTCCGTGTCTCGTCTCGCCGCGTGACCCCTTCGTTCGCGTCGGGCCGTTCGGTCCCGCCGGCGTTCGCGTCGGGCCGTTCGGTCCCGCCGGCGTTCGCGTCGGGTCGCACGGCTGCCCGGCGGACGCCGCACCGATCGGCGGAGCGACTCGAGAGCGGCGACCACTGGCACGATCACAGGACTTGGATCGCCGCGCCGACGGCGACCGCCAGTGCGGCGAGTATCATCACGATCAGCCCACCGTACTCGACCAGTTCACTCGCGTTCACACCCACCACGACGCCTGCCCCCAGTTTCACCCTTTCGGCGCCGTCCGAGGTCGTGTAGTCTCGCCACCGTCGACGCTCGGACGTGTTGAGAGCTCGGGTCGGCGGGTAGGTGACGGAGGCGAAAACGATACCCGGGTGCCGTCGGTGGGTTCGGGTATGGACGACGCACTGCAGGCACGACTGGACGGGATCGTCGGACTGCTGGGTCTGTTGATCGCCGCCGTGTTGGTCAGACCCGTGTTGCCGTCGTTCGTCTCCGGCCTCCTCGGGATCACCGTCGCCGTCGCCACCGTCGGCGTGGTGTTGTTCGGGCTGGAGGAGTGAGCGGCGGGACGGACGCACGACTACAGGGTGGAGTCGGTGGGCTCGACACGAGAGACCCGTCGCTGGTCGAGGTGAGTGACGTTGAGTGGCTGGGGAGCACAGCCCCGCGTTCCCGCCGCGTGGACGCGACGGGAGTGGGCCAACACGGATTTGAACCGTGGACCTCCCGGTTATCAGCCGAGCGCTCAACCTGACTGAGCTATTGGCCCAGGTGAGCGCATCCACACGTAACGGGAGGGAGTGTTTAAGCGTTTCCGTTCGACAGGACCACGCCGTCTTGCGGTTCTCGCGGGGCGACGGCGGCCCCGCCGACCGCGACCCGCCGCGAGCGAGCGCCGTCACACCGGGGCCGCAGGTGCCGCTGCGTCACAGCCGAATCCCCTCGATCTCGCGGAGCGTCGACGCGACGGCCGTCGGCGTCGCGCCGGCGAATCCGCGGACGCGGTGGTCCGGGACGAGGATCGGGACGGGGTTCTCGCGCAGCGCCGTCTGGACCGTCTCGCGATCCGCCTCGTCGTCCGGGTCGATCCCGGCGGCCATCGTCGCCACCCGGTCCAAGTCCACTGTCTGGCCGTAGGGGACGTTCCGGACCGCCTCGAGGACGGCACGCTGGGCCGTCGGGACCGTGAGCGCGACCGTCACGTCACGGAAGTCGTCCTCCTCACCGGCGAGGTACGCGAACAGTCGATCCAACACCGCCCCGTCCGACGCGGCGTCGTCGGGCACCGTGGTCGGGAACGAGACCGCGACCACCCGTCCGCTCGCGGTGCCGACCTGGACGACTCCGTCGAGGCGGTCGGACTGGCGCGCGTACACACCGGTGTCGTCCGCTGTGAGTGTCACACCGGCGCTACTCGGCGCAGCCACTTACCGCCGACGGGTGCGGGAGCCGACCAGCTTCGCTCGACGAGTCGTCGCAGATCGGCCGGCACAGCAGCACGCCCGCGTCACTCTCGCCGTGAACCGTGGCCTGGGTAGTCGCGTTCGAACCGGGCGTCGATCTCGTCGGCGCCGAACTCGACGAGCACCGGGCGGCCGTGAGGACAGGCGTAGGGGTTCTCGCAGTCGTCGAGCGCCGCCAGCAAGTCGGCGGCAGACCCGTCGGTCAGCGACGTGTTCCCCGTGATCGAGGGGTAACACGCCAGATCCGCGAGGAGGTCGTCCGCGACGCGTTCGACCGGGCGATCGTCGCCGGTCGTCTCCTCGGCGAAGGAGACGAGGGTGTCACGGAGCAGGTCCGGATCCAGCGTGGCGTCGAACACCGCCGGCACGGCGGTGACGAGCACTGCGCGGTCGTCGGCGGCCCGTTCCGCGTGGAACCCGGCCGCGACGAGCGCGTCCCGGAAGCGGTCGAACAGCGCCGCCTCCCGTGCCGTCAGCGGGACGCGGACTGGCGAGGCCAGCGCCTGGACCGCCGGTGTGATCGCGTCCGTCGCCGTCTCGGACTCGTCGTCGGCCTCACTCGCCGTGTCACCGGTCCCGTCGCGGTCGGCCGTCTCGTCGGTCCCACCGCCGTCGGTGGTCTCCGGGGCGCCGTCGTCTCCCGCGGCCGCAGTGTCTCCGCCACTCTCGTCCGCCGCGTCGGCCAACCCGACCGCACGACGCAGTCGTTCGTAGTTCACCCGCTCGTCGGCCGCGTGTTGGTCGACCAAGACGAGTCCGCGAGCCGTCTCACAGACCAGGTACGTCTCGTCGTACTGGCCCAACACCCGGAGCTCCGGGAGTGTGTCGTAGGTGCGGTGCTCGTCGGTCGCGCCGCCCGTCAGGGTCGACTGGCTCGGTGTCGCCACCGAGTCGCTCGATTCCGATCCGGCCTCGGAGTCGGGGCGGTCCGGTCCGGACCGCTCTGCGTCCTCGCGGTCTCCGTCGGACGCGGTGGTCTCGTCGGTGTTCCGTTGCCACTCGCGTGGCGACGGCTGGACGGCGGCACTCGCCGGCTCGTTGCGGGGGTGCTCCGGTGACTCGGCGCCGTCACCCGAGCTCGCCTCGTCGTCGGTCGGGGTCGTCTCCTCGGCGTCGTCACTCGCGCGTGCTTCGCCGTCGGACGCCCCGTCGTCGTGCCACGCGTCCAGCACCGTGTCGGTCGTCGTGGGCTCTCCCGCGCCTTCGTCGTCGGCGTCTCCCGTCTCTACCCCGGTCTCGCCGGCGTCTACGCCGCCCTCAGTCGCCGTGTCGGGAGACTGTGACGGCTCGCTCGACTCGCTCGGCACCCCCGACTCGGACGGCTCGCTCGACTCCCGCGACTCGGACGACTCGTCGGACCCACCCACGCCCCTCGACCCCGCTGTCTCGCGGCGGGCGGCGGCGGCGCGTTCGTGGTCGGTCCCCGCACCGCCGACCACCTCGGGGTCGAGCGTCGTCTCCTCGGGCGCGGACTGTCCGCGTGGCGCGGAGGTTCGGAGCAGCCCGGCGTCCAGCAGTCCCTCCCGGACGGCCTCGCGGACGGTGTCGTACACGGCCGCCGCCTCGTCGAACCGCACCTCCGTCTTCCGCGGGTGGACGTTGGCGTCGACCGCCGCCGGCGGCACCGCGACGAACACGACGGCGAACGGGTAGCGGTCGGCCGCCAACTGGCCTCCGTAGCCGTCGACGACCGCCGACCGCAGGTCCGCGTCCCGCACCCACCGCCCGTCGACGAACGTCGTCACGTACGAACGACTCGCACGCGTCGTCTCCGGTTCCGAGACCAGCCCGTGGACGCGGATCGTCGCGTCGGACTCGCCGCCCAGTCCGGACACCTCCCGCGTCGCCGCGACGTCCACCATCGCCTCCGCGACCTCGCGGCCGTACACCGCCAACACCGCCGACCGACGGTTGCCGTCACCGGGCGTCGCGAACACCTCGCGGCCGTCGTGTTCCAGCGAGACGGCCACGTCCGGGTTCGCCAACGCGTACGCCGAGACGACGCCGTTGATGCGGTCGAACTCCGTCGCCGGCTCGCCGAGGAACTTCCGCCTGGCCGGCGTCTCGGCGAACAACTCCGTCACCGTGACCGTCGTCCCCACCGGACAGCCCGCGGGGGAGACACTCCCAGTCTCCCCGTGGTCGACGACGAGTTCCGCACCCGCGTCGCGGTCCGGCGTCCGCGAACGGACGGTGAGCCGCGCGACCGCGCCGACGGTGTACAACGCCTCCCCGCGGAAGCCGAGACTGCCGATCCCGGCGTCCAACTGGTCGATCCCGTCGAGTTTGCTCGTCGCGTGTTCGGCGACGGCGCGCGGCAGTTGGTCCGGCGGGATGCCGTGTCCGTCGTCGCGCACTCTGATCCCGTCCAACCCGCCGTTCTCGACGGCGACGGCGACGCGTCCGGCGTCGGCGTCGACGGCGTTCTCGACGAGTTCCTTCACGACGCTGGCCGGCCGCTCGACCACCTCGCCGGCCGCGATCTCTCTGACCGTCCGGTCGTCGAGCGGCGTGATCTCGCCGGGCGCCGCGTCGCCGTCCTCTGCGTCTGGCATCTGTCTCCCGGTTCGTGCCCGACGAATTCACTCTGTCGGTGGCGGGGACGACCCCTGTCGTCCGCGCGCCGCCTCGTCGACGGCCGCAGCCACGGGTTCGTCGAGGGTGGTGTCGTACAGTGTCGACCAGGCCACGCAGACCCCGTACAACAGGAGTCCACCCGTGACGCCCAGTGAGACCCCGAGGATCGGTGCCGAGACGGCGACGACCGGGAACCCCAACGCCCCCCAGTTGACGGCGCCGTAGTGACCCTCCAGTAGTGCGACCCACGCGCGGAACCGATCGTCGATCGCCTCGAACGCCGCGAGTGTGCCGTCGCCAGCGGTCGGAAACTCGATTCGAGTGAGCGTCTCGACGGCCGGTGCCGCAGCGACGTGGAGTCCGAGCCAGTAACACGCGACGCCGAGGCGTCCGACATCGGCGTACACCGACGACTGGTCACCCACCTGTGCCCCCGTACCGAAGAGTGCCGCCGTGGCGCCGAAGACGAGCGTCGCCCCGACGAACAGCACCCCGCGTCCGAGCGTCGCCCCACTGGACGGAAGCGTGAGGAGTGCTCGTCGCGTCGGCCCCCACAGCAGTGTCCAGAGTGCGAGCAGCGAGCACCCGAGGGTGATCAGCAGTGCCGTCGGTTCGGAGACGAGTTGTGCCACGTTCAACTGTTCGTCTCCGACGTAGAGTTTCTTACGGGGTGGCGTGATCAACCGAGCACCGAGAGAGGACTGTCACCGGCGGCGGCGTCGCCGTCACTCCCCGTCGTCCAACTCCCGTTGCCACTCCTGGACCCGCTGGACCAGCTCGACGGGCGGCGTCTCGGTCACGTCCGTCTCCGTCAACTCCTCGAGAATCGCCGCCGCCTCCGAGTCGACGACCGCTCCGTCGCTCGGCACCCGCCCGGTCGCCGCCCCGTCGCCGCGACCGCCACCACGAGCACCGCCGGCACCCGCTCGCTTCCCGTCTCCACCCGCCTGCCCACCGTTCGCGTCCGTCGCGCCGACGAACTCGCCGGCCGAGAGGTCGAACACCGCCTGCGTCGGCTCGCCGTCGCCACCGCCGTCGCCGCCGCGGGCCTCGATCGCCTCCTCCTCGCGGAGGCGACCCAACACCTCGTCGGCGCGGTCGACCACCGGTTCGGGGACGCCCGCGAGGTCCGCGACGTGGACGCCGTAGGATCGATCCGTCGGCCCGTCGCGCACCCGACGGAGGAACGTCACCTCCCCGTCCCGCTCCTCGGCGGCGACGTGGACGTTGTGGACGCGCGGGAGGTGGTCCGCCAGACTCGTCAGCTCGTGGTAGTGGGTCGCGAACAGCGTCTTCGCGCGCACCTCGTTGTGGAGGTACTCCGTCGCCGCCCACGCAATACTGATACCGTCGTAGGTGGCCGTCCCGCGACCCACCTCGTCCAAGATCACCAGCGAGTCCTCCGTCGCGGAGTGGAGGATGTTCGACAGTTCCTGCATCTCGACCATGAACGTCGATCGCCCCTGCGCGAGTTCGTCGAGCGCGCCGACGCGGGTGTACACCCCGTCGACGACCGGCACCGTCGCCGCCGCCGCCGGGACGAAACTCCCCGCCTGCGCGAGCAACACGATCAGCGCGCACTGCCGCATGTACGTCGACTTCCCGCTCATGTTCGGCCCGGTGACGATCAGGAACTCCCGGAGTGGGGCGTCGTGGGCCGAGGCGTCCGACCGGCTCGCGACCGCCGGCCCCATCCGGAGGTCGTTCGGGACGAAGTCCGTCGTCCGCTCGACCACCGGATGCCGGCCGGCACGCACGTCGAGTGTCCGGTCGTCGGCCAACTCCGGGCGCACCCAGTCGTTGTCCGCGGCGTGCGCCGCCAACGCGGCGAGGGTGTCCACCTCCGCGAGCGTCCGCCCCACGTCCTGTAACAGTTCGGCGTCGGCCGCCACGCGGTCGCGCACTGCCGCGAACAGTCGCGACTCCACCTCCTCGCGGGCCTCCTCCAGGCGGAGCACCTCCCGCTCGCGCTCCTCGAGTTCGTCGGTGACGAACCGCTTGGAGTTCTTCAGCGTCTTGATCTCCCGGTAGTGCTCCGGGACGCCGTCCGCCGCCGACTTCCCGACCTGCACGTAGTAGCCGTCCGTCTTGTTGCGGTCGACGGTGACGTGCGCGAGGTCGTGGCGGTCCGCCTCCCGCTCGGCGAGGTCGTCGAGCCACCCTCGCGTCTCCTCGTAGTCGGCGACGATCTCGTCCAACTCCGCGTCGTAGCCGCGTGCGATCACGCCCTCGCCCGGACTGCCGGGCGGGTCCGCGACGAGGGCGTCGTCGAGTTCCTCGTACAGCGCCCGCGCCGCGGACTGGTCGGGTGCCGCCAAGGCGTCCGCCACCGGCCCGTTCGCGAGCGGCGTGTCCGCGACCGCCGCCGCCAACTCCGGGAGCAGCCCCAGCGCCTCGCGGGCCGCCACGAGGTCCCGCGGGCCCGCGGAGCCGCTCGTCGCGCGTGCCGCGAGTCGTTCGAGGTCCGCCGCCCCCGACAGCAGGTCGCGCAGTCGGTCGCGTGCCAGCGGCGCCTCCGCCAGCGCCTCGACGGCGTCGAGCCGACGGGCGATCTCGGTGCGGTCTTGGGTCGGCGCGGTGAGCCACTCTCGGAGGAGCCGCGAGCCGGCGGCCGTCTCCGTGTGGTCGACCGTCGACAGCAGCGTCCCCGACCGCTCCCCCTGCATCGTCTCGACGAGTTCCAAGTTCCGGCGGGTGGTCGTGTCCAGCGTCACCCGGTCGTCGGCGTCCAGCGGCCCGAGTCGCGTCATCGACTCCGTCACGCCGACACCCGTGTCGTCGACGTACGCGAGCACCGCGCCCGCGGCCGTCACCGCCGCGTCGGACTCCAGCCCGACGGCGGTCGTCGCCTCGTCGCCGAACTGGTCGTCCACCCGGTGGCGTGCCCGGCCGGGTTGGAACGCGTCGGTGCCGTGGACCGTCACCGTCGTGTCCGTCTCCTCGGTGACGGCCTCCACCACCGGGTCCTCGACTCGCGTGTGTGGCCCGGGCAACAGCTCCACCGGGTCGAAGCGGTGGATCGCGGCCGTCGCCGTCGCCGCGTCCGGGACGCGTCCCGCACGGAACTGCCCGGTGGTCACGTCCGCGAACGCGAGTCCGTACGCGGGGCCGTCCTCGTCACCCGTGTCGTCGCCGTCGCTCCGAGTGACGTACTCGCCGCCGTCGACGACGACGGCCGCGAGGTAGCGTGCGGCGGCGTCGTCCGGATCGAGGACGGTGCCGGGCGAGACGACGCGGTCGACCTCGCGGGCGTGTCCGTCGTCCGTCTCGTACTGGTCGGCGACCGCGACGCGGTAGCCCCGTTCGACCAGCGACTTCAGGTACGGCGTGAGGTCGTCGACCGGCACCCCCGCCATCGGGTACGACGAGCCGTGCGAGGACTTCTGTGACACCTTCAGGTCCAGTTCGTCCGCGACCGTCTCCGCGTCGTCGCCGAAGAACTCGTAGAAGTCTCCACACTGCATCGCCAGGAGGTCCGCGTCCGTCTCTCCCTTGAGCGACATGAACTCGCCGACGATCCCCGAGGCTGCAGTCATCGTGAGTGGTTGGGCCCGTCTTCCCGTAAAGTCCTACGGGACGGTGAGCGGGCGGTGTTCGGATAAACCGGGAGTTGCGGATGGCGCGCGAGAAACGCGCGAGGGAGGAGGCTGGGGGGTGAGGTGCTGTGCAGGACAGTGTAGTCTCGGAGACCTCCAGGTCGCGGCGTCTCGGCACCCGTCTCACTGGACGTACCGGCCTTGTTTGGACGCCGCTCTTCTGTGTTGCCACACCACATTTTTTCCGATGTGCGAACATACTCGTCGAGAGCGACGATGCACGAAGAGTTCGTCGAGGAGTTGGAAGCGGCTGTCAGAGAACTCGAGGAGGAGTACGACATCGGACGTAGCGAGGAACTCGAACGGGTCGTCCGTTCCGTCGCCGACTTACAGGATTAGTCACGGAAACGGCCCGCGTGTCGCCCGACCAGCCGGACACGAGCCCCTACCCGATATCCGGGCAGTCGGTGCGACGGGCGATAGCGGGAGGTGAGTGGACTTGTCGCTTGTGTTCGTCGCCAGCCTTCGCCGCGACGCGACGGCCGCGGCCCCCGCGGTGACTCGACAGCCGCCCCCTCCGACACCACGCCGTCACCCCGTTCGAGCGACGAGCCGACGGCTCTGCGGTGTCGCGATATGAGAGTGAGCGCGGTCGTGCAGGCGCTCGGTCCCCGCCGCGGGGCGTCACCGAGCGTCCGCGACGCGGGCGGTCGTGTCGTCGGGGTCGCCGTCTCGCGAGGCGACTCGCGGCGACACGGTATGGTGGTGCCCCGAACCCCCTCGTGGCACCGCCCGCGTGGACCGTCTCGGTGGTCGATCCGGCCTCGGCCTCACGCGAAGTCGAGGTAGCCGGTCGTCACTCGTACTCGGTGATGTCCAGCGTGTAGTCGCCGCTGCCCGAGTAGGAGTCGACGCTGACGTACAGGTCCGTCGACGTGTCGACGTTGTCGATGGTGATCGTCTCCTGGCTGTCCGTCGTGTACGACGAGTAGTCCGCGTCGCCGTAGGACGGGCACTCCGCGAAGCCGTCGTTGACGAACAGGTCGAAGTCCGCGCCGGCCGGCCCCGACAGCTCCAAGACGACCTGCGACGGGTCGGAGTACTCGAAGGCGTACGTCCAGCAGTCCGAGTCCGCGTAACTCGACAACGAGTCGTTCACCGTCGTCGTGGTGGAGCCGCCACCACCGCCGCCACCGCCGCCACCGCCACCACCGGAGTTGGCGGGGTCGGTCTCGACGGCCGCCTGTGCGTCGACGATGCCGGCGCCCTCCTCCGTGTCGGACAGGCCCGTGTCGACGGCCGTGTTCTTGAGGTGGGCGCGCGTCGTCGCGTTGTCGGTGCCCCACTGGTCGATGATGAGCGCCGCGACACCGGCCGCACACGGCGAGGCCATCGAGGTGCCCGAGAGGCGCTCGTACTCGCCGCGGCCCTGCGTCGTCGTCGAGAGGTAGTCGACACCGGGCGCCGCGACCTCGACCTTGTCGCCCGTGTTGGTGAACGAGGCGAGGTTCCCGTTCGCGTCGACCGCGGAGACGGAGATACACTCGCTGTAGGCCGACGGGTACGAGACGGAGTTCGCGCTGTCGTTCCCGGCCGCACAGACGATGGTCGAGCCGTTGTTGTTCGCGTACGAGACGGCGTTCTTCATCGTGTCCGTGTAGCCGCCGCCGCCCAGCGACATGTTGATCACGTCCGCGCCCTGGTCTGCGGCCCACTGGACGGCGTCCGCGATGTCCGTCAGCGACCCGCCGCCCGTCTCGTCGAGCGCACGACCGCTGATGAGCTGGGACTGACTGACGCCGGCGACGCCGGTGCCGTTGTCCGTCTCCGCGCCCGCGATCCCGGCGACGTGCGTACCGTGGTACTCGTCGGTCGCGTCCGGCGCCGGGTCGGCGTCGTTGTCCGCGAAGTCCTCGCCGGGGTCGCTGCCGAAGTTACCGTCGAGGTCCGGGTGGCTGTACTGTACCCCCGTGTCGATGACGGCCAGCGTCACGTCCGAGGAACCGAACGTCGTGTCCCACGCCGCACGAGCGTTGATCAGGTCCAGCGAGGACTGGTTCGGCTCGTCCGGATCGTTCACCGTCGCCAACGTCTCGAAGGTGGCGTTCCGCTCGGCGTACTTGACGTGCTCGCGCTTCGTCACGTTGTCGATGAAGTTCTCTTTGGCCACGTCCGCCGCCTGGCTCGGGAACTTCACGGCCGCGTACCGCAGCGACTCGTTCGAGTGGACGACCTCGGCGTTGCCCGGCACCGCCGCCTCGACCTCCTTCTCGAGTGCGTCCGCCGCCGCAGAGACGCCGACCACGATCTCGTCCTTCTTCGGCCCCGGTTTCCGGCCGGGTGTCGCCGACACCACTCCGCTCGCGGCGGCTGCCCCCGCAGCCGCACCGGTCGTCTTCAGGAATCCACGCCGCAACATGCCCCTGTCGTTCTCTGACATACTACACACTCCCAGTTCCGAAGCTGGCACTTGATACTTACGAATTACGTGTGAGGATAAGACAGTGCAGTGTAGAAGTACCCTCGCACTGGGTGTATTCCGATCGTATTCACACCCCGTCGAACAAACGTGCGAGAGAGTCTCAGACGCGTGTTGCGGAAACACCCGAGTAAGTTCCAAGCAGTTACGATCATAAATCGTTAGAATTATATACTACTTGATTGCGATTCGAGCGGGCCGGCCGTCGGCGACAGCGAGCCCTTTTCACCGCCGGTCGGTCACCAAGTGTATGGAGTGGCTGCGGCGGTTGTTCGGGAGCGGTGACCGAGACTCCTCGACGGAGGACGGCGGGAGAGCCGCCGGTGACGACGACACCGAGCGGACTGTCGGCGACGACGGCGACTCACTCTCGGCGGACGACCCCTACACGTCGGCGGACCCGGAAGCGAAAGTCGAGAGCGACGGCGGCGCGGGGACGACCGAGTCGGTAGTCTCACCGCTCGACCGTGGCGGGCCACACCCGCCGGGCAGCGTCCCACAGGGAGTCGCACTGTTCGTCGACGGACCGAACGTGTTGCGCGACGAGTTCGACGTGGACCTGGACGACGTACGCGCGGCGGCGGCGGACGCGGGGCCGCTCGTCGCGACACGGCTGTACCTCGACGAGCACGCGCCACCGGGGCTGATTCAAGCCGCGGAGGCGCGCGGCTACCGCGTGATCACCACCAGCGGGGACGTGGACGTACGTCTCGCGGTCGACGTGGCCCGGTTCGCCGCCGAGGGGCGCGCCGCGACGATCGCCGTCGCCTCCCGCGACACGGACTTCAAGCCCGCCGTCGAGGCCGCCAACGAGTACGGACTCGCGACGCTCGCCATCGCACCCGGGAGTCACGGCCGCTCGGACGCGCTCCGCAACGCCGTCGACCGTGGGATCACACTCGAGGAAGCGACCGACGAGAGCGAGTGACGACTCAGAGCCGACTGTCGCCGCCCGCGAGCGCGCGTCGGTCACCGCTCGCGGCGACGTGGTCGAGCGCCGTCGAGACGTGTGCCGCCAGCGTCTCCAAGAGGTCCACGTCGTCGTCGCCGTACGCCAGTTCGGCCTCGGTCGACAGCGAGACGATCAGCGCGCGCCCGCCGGGCGTCGGGACGGGGATCACCAGTGCCGCGTCCGGGTCCGCCGCGCCGAGGCTCACGTCCGTCTCCGCGTACCGCACCGCCTCCACGTCGTCGTCGGTGTCTACGTCGCGTGCGAGCGCCTCCAACACCCGGAGCTCGTCGTCACCACGGAGCGTGCTGTCGACGACCGTCACGTCCACCTCGTCGATCCCGTCGCCGGTCGCCGACGCCTCGCCGGCGGGGCCGCCGGTCCCCCCAGCCGAACTCTCGTCACGCTCGCCGTCGGTCTCCGCCGGTGCGCCGTCCGTCTCGGGGGACACCTCGTCCGCCACGGACGACACACCGGTCGCTCCGTCGTCGACGAGGACGAACGCCGCGCCGTCACCGGCCACGAGGTACTCGACGGCCTCGACACACAACGCACTCACCTCGTCGACGGTCGCGGAGTTGTTGAGCGCCTTCCCGTACTGGTTCAGCGCCGACACGCGCCGCGCGAACGACTCCACCTCCTCGCGTCGCGCTCGCCCACGAGCGTCGTACAGGCCGACCAGCAGGCCCGCGAGCACCCCGCCGGTGGCACCGTCGACGGCCAGCGCGCCGACGGCCGGCACCGCTCGACCGATCGCCGCCAGGACGACGACCGCACCGACGGTGACGCCACCACCGAGTGTCCACGCGAGGATTCGGTCGGCGTCGCCGGCCGGCGCGCCGTTGCGTAACAGCCACGCGCCGCCGTAGACGACCGCTCCGGCGACCGCGAGCATCGGTCCCGAACGGACCAGTGTCGCAGTCGTCACTCCCCCGTCGAACGCCGTCGCCTGGACGGCCGCCAACGCCACCCCGACACAGAGTAACGCCCCGGCCGCGAGAGACTCCCGTCGCATCCGTTACCCCGTGTGGGTCGTGTCGGGTGGTAAATGTTCGTGCGCTCGCCGACGCCCGGACTGTGATACCACGTCGTCTGTTCGTCGAGCGAGCGTAACGGCTTCGACAGTACGGGAATCCACCGCGAGGAACGAGTCGGTCTGGTCGGTCTGCCGTCAGGTAGGTCACTCGTCGTCCGTCGGTCGGCCGTCAGGTAGGTCACTCGTCGTCCGTCGGTCGGCCGTCAGTTACCGGTTGTCGCCAGTCACTCGTCCGTCAGGAGTGCCAGCGCCGTCTCCGTGTCGCCGTCCATCCGCCCGAGCAGATCGCGTGCCCGGTCGCGTGCCTCGTCGGTCGCGACGAGCACCATCCCCTCGCCGGGCTGGCCGTACACCACGCTCGCACCGTCGGGTGCGACGACCAGTGCCGGGAGTGTCGCCAAGTCCTCCTCGCCCTCGACGTGCAACACCGTCGACGCCGTCCCCGCGACCGCGTCGCGCACGGCCACGAGGAGTTCGCGTGTCAGCGTCCCGGCCGGGTTTGTCACCGGCACACGAGCCGTCTCGTCGGAGAGGGCCGCCGCCGTCGCCTCGCTCACGGCCTCCCGTTCCGTCTTCCCGTCGACGAGCGCGAGGTGTGGCGTGTGACCCGCACGGCGGAGGTGGGCCGTCACCACGTCCCCGACCGCGAGGATCGGCTCGGCGGCGTCCGCCAGCAACGCGTCCGCGTCCGTGTACACCGGGCCCAACGGCTCTTTGAACGCCGCGCGCAACGACTGCGGGAGTCGCAACAGTGGATCGTCCGGAGTGGTCCCGTCACCGCCGCGGCCGCCGTCCGTCGTCATCGGACCTTCAGCGCGTAGCTGCCCGGACTGTCGACGTTCATCTCCTCGCCGATCTCGGACTCCTCCGGGTGGGGGACGATCACGTACCCCGCCCAGTCTTCCGTCAGCGACGAGGAGCCGCAGTTGTCACACGTCTGGCTGTCGGGGTCGTTGACGTAGTGACACTCGCGACAGGCGAGACGATCCTCCGCCATCAGGCGTCACCTGCCGCCGCTTCCTCGTTCTCGCGTCGCCGCCGGTCGGACTCCAGCCACTCGTGTTTGCCCAACCCCGGCTGCTTCGCGGTCAACCCGATCTTCGAGTCGCGTGGGTTGCGCTCGTCGATGCTCTTCGTGACGATCCGGACGCGCACGTCGTCGCCGACGCCCAGCGTCTGGTTCGACTCCGTCGAGGCCAGCTGCTGGTTCTCCCCGTCGTACGCGAGGTACTCGTCGGAGATCTGCGAGACGTGCAACAGCCCGTCGACGGGACCGATCCCGACGAACGCGCCGAACTCGACGACCTCGACCACGCTGCCGTCGACGACCTCCTGCATCTCCGGGTCGAACGTCAGCGCGTCGAACTCCGCCTCGTAGTAGACGCCCGGCCGACTCGGGAGCACCGACCCCTCGCCGATGTCGTGGACCTCGACGACGCTGACGACGCTGCCGGCGTCCTCGTCGAGACGGCCCTCGAGTTTGTCCTGCAGTAGCTCCTTCACTCGCTGTGGAGTCACGTCCGCCAGGTGTGCCGGCGGCACCTCCACCGTGTCCTTGAGTCGTACCCGTTTGTACATTGTCGTGTTGTGTGGTGGGCCCGGAGGCCCGTCGTGTGGGCGTCGGCCGCCGCGACCGCCCGCCCGCGTCGTGGGCCCTCTGGCCCGCTCGTTTGCTCGCGATCCGTCTCGTCTCCGCCGGGCCGCCCGTCCCGGCGACCGCCACTACGGCTCTGTTACGGCCAGTGTGTTCGCCCCCCTTATACCGATTACGCGAACGCCCCGCGAGAGGACGCGGTCGCGCAGGGGGCCGTCGTTCGTCACCACGTAGCCGTCGAACGCCGCCCGCTCCGTCTCCGTCGGTGTGTCGTCTGGCTCCGTCGACACGTTGTCCGCGTCCGTCGACACGTCGTTCGCAGACGGAGACGGACGAGGCGTCGGGGTCGGCGGGACACCGTTCGTCGCCAGTTCGACGACGGCGTCGTCGGCGTAGTCGGCGGCCGTCTCGACGACGCGACACCGCTCGACCAGGTCGCGGCCGACCGACGCCGCGCGTCCCTCCTCGCCGCCGCCCGTCGCCAGGTCGTCTAGTTCCGCGACGACCGACGCCGGCACCACCGGGTCGGTCGGGTCGACGAGGCGGTCGAGTTCCTCGAACACGCGGACGCCCATCTCGACCGGCATCATCAGGGCGTTGGTGTCGAGGACGACCGTCGTCACGACCCGGTCACTCCGAGAGCGTGCCGACGCCGATCAGCCGCCAGCGGGCGCCCATCCGGCGGTTGATCGCCACCTTCGCGCCCGTCTCCGCACAGACCGGGCGTTTGAGCTGGACCTCACACTCCCCGTCGCGGGCGCTCGTCACCGAGCCGACGGTGGTGCTCGTCCCGACGGTGAGCATCAGCGGCTCGCCGGTCGAGATCTCGTCGACGGCACCCTCGCCGACGACGCGGTCGAGCAGCTCCACCTCCATCTCGAAGCTGTCGATCGTCGGCGGGAGCGTCCCCGGCTCGCCGGCGACCTGCCCCGCCAAGGCGTCGCCCTTCGTCAACGACGGGTCCAGTCCCGTCCCGACGCCGAGCAGTCCACCGGGCCCGACCTCGTCGACCGGGTTCCCGCCGGCCTGCAGCGACCGGACGCTCGTCTCGATGGGTTCGTAGCGGGACTCGCCGCCCTCCTCGACCTCGCGGCCGGGGCGGATCTCCAACTCGTCGCCCTCCGTCAGCGTCCCCTGCGCGAGCGACCCGCCGATCACGCCGCCCAGCAGGTCCTCCCAGGTCGTCCCCGGGCGGTTGATGTCGAACGAGCGGGCGGTCAACAGCCGCGGCGGGAGCGTCTCGTCGCGGTCCGGCGTCGGGATCTCGTCTTCCAGCGTCTGGATCAACAGGTCCGTGTTGATCTCCTGTTGGGCCGAGATCGGGACGATCGGCGCGTCCTCGGCGATGGTGCCCGCGACGAACTCCTTGATCTGGTCGTAGTTCTCGCGTGCGCGCTCGGCGTCGACCAGGTCCACCTTGTTCTGGGCGATCACCACGTTGTCGATGCCGATGATGTCCAGCGCCATCAGGTGCTCTTCCGTCTGTGCCTGCGGGACGTCCTCCGTGGCACTGACGACGAGCACCGCGCCGTCCATGATCGCCGCCCCCGACAGCATCGTCGCCATCAGGGTCTCGTGGCCGGGCGCGTCCACGAACGAGACGGTACGCAACACCTCCGTCGCCTCGCCGTGTTCGGGGCACTCCTCGGCCACCGTGTAACACTCCGGTTCCTCGCAGGACGGGCACCGACGCAGCGTCGCGTCGGCGTAGCCGAGCCTGATCGAGATCCCGCGTTTCATCTCCTCGCTGTGCTGGTCCGTCCAGGACCCGGACAGCGCCTGCACCAGCGTCGTCTTGCCGTGGTCGACGTGGCCGACGAGTCCGACGTTCACCTCCGGTTGTGTGTTGTCCGTCATGAGCCTCTAGAGAGAGTCTTGTTCGAAGTTCGCGCCGTACGACTGATAAAACTGCTGTTCTCGACCCGACGCCGGCCGGGAGTCGGCCGCCGGCGGGCGATCTCGCGAGACCCGCACACGCGAGCGGGCACGGGATCGGCTCCGGCGGAGCGTGACGGGATCGTCGGGGAGTCGGCCCGTGTGGACCCTCGACACGCAGCCGGGCGAACGGACGGGCTTTTGACCCTCCCGCGCCGAGACGGTGGCAACGAGCGTTCACGCCCATGATTTTCGAAGATCTCCCGACGACCCCGACTGCGGAGGAGTTGGTCGACAAGGCCTTCTCCAGAGCCGCCCGGACCGGCCGCGCGAAGAGCGGCCGCGAGGGGCAAGAGTCGATGCTGCGCACCGCCGGCAACATCCTCTCGGACAACCTGGAGAACGTCGTCACCGCGTGGCCGGACTTCGCCTACGAGGTGTCGCCGTTCTACTACGAACTCGCGGACGCGCTGGTCGACGTCGACGCCGTCCGCCAGTCGCTCAACGAGGTGCACTGGGCCGCCGACCAGATCGCGTCGATCCGCGACGAGTACACCTCGAAGCTCCGGAAGACCGACGAGGAGACCGCCCGGAAGCACCGCAAGCAGGCGTTCGCACGCTTCGCCGACATCGTCGAGGAGGTGGACGCGGACTTGGACCGCCTCGGGACGGCACGCGACGAGCTGAAACTGTTGCCCGACGTGGACCCCGAGGAGCCGGTGATCGCCGTCGCGGGGTACCCGAACGTCGGGAAGTCGGCGTTCGTCAACGCCGTCACCCGCGCGAGCAACGAGACAGCCTCGTACCCGTTCACCACGACCGGGATCCAGGTGGGGCACTTCGACCGCGACCACGTCCGCTACCAGTTGATCGACACGCCCGGGCTGCTCGACCGCCCCGCCGACGAACGCAACGAGGTGGAACAACAGGCCGTCTCCGCGCTGGCCCACGCCGCCGACGCCGTCCTCTTCCTCGTGGACGCCTCCGGCAACTGTGGCTACCCGCTGGACGTGCAACTGGACTTACGTGACGCCGTCGCGGCGACGTTCGACGTGCCCGTCTTGACGATCTGTAACAAGAGCGACCTCTCGACGGACGTGGAGGCGGAGGCGTACATGAGCGTCACCGCCGACGAGAACGTCGACGACGTGCTCGAACGCGCCGCCGTCGCGGTGGGGTACGAACCGGACCTGCCGTCTCGGGAGGGTGATCGGGCGTGAGACACCCTCGCCGAGGCGAGTGCTTAAGTCGCCGACACCCCCAGCGTGTACACGTGAGACCGACACGGACAGCCACCGACGGGGGAACCGGACGACGGGAGGGGTCACCGTGAGTGTCGGTCGTGCGGTGGCGTCCGACCGCCAACTCGCGCGGCTCCTCCAGATCGGCGTCGTGTTGGAGGAGATGGTGGAGGCCAGCGCCCACCACCACACCCGCCAGCGGGAGGCGCGTCTCGACGCCGAGGTCGTCGACTTACTGGAGGAGGCCGCGGCGGAGTCGGCGACACACCGCGAGCGACTGGAGGGGTTGATCGCGGAGTTGGACGCCGAGTCCGTCGCCTACGAGGAGATCGAGACGCTGGTCGAGGCACAGTACGCCGCCGAAGACGAGTTCGACGACGTGTTGTACGACCAGCTGTGCAACGAGGAGACGGCGTACAAGTTCTACGACGACCTGCTCGCGGCACTCGCCGACTCCGAGTCGGAGCTGTCGGTCGACCGCGACCGCGTGGTCGAGACGCTCGAGGAGATCCGCGCCGAGGAGGCAGAGGGTGTCGAGGAGGTCGCAGACATGATGGAGCGACGAGCATGAACACCGCCGACCAGTACCTCAAAGCCATCTACCTGATCCAGGAAGTAGAGGACGGCCCCGCCTCCACCGGCGACGTGGCCGACGCACTCGACGTGAGCCCCGCCAGCGCCAACGAGATGATCGGCAAGTTGGAGGCCCAGGGGCTCGCGGACCACGAGAAGTACAAGGGTGTCGACCTCACCGACGACGGGATCGTTCGTGCCCGCGACGCCCTCGCGAACTACTGTATCATCGAGCGCTTCCTCGCGAACGTCCTCGACGTCGAGGAGTTCCGCGTCGAGGCCCGCTCGCTGGAGGCGGTGATCGACGACACCGTCGCCGAACGACTCGACCGCCTCGTCGACCGCTCCGAGGAGTGTCCCGACTGCTTCGACGCCGACACCGACGCCTGCGCCCTGCTGGAGTTGGACGAGGTCGGTGCCGACTGAGGGCAGGGTCGGGGCGGTAGTGAACAATAGACTCTTGTGCGACGGCCAGATAGGTTGCCCTGCACAGCTCTGTGGTGTAGCGGCCAATCATACGGGCCTTTGGAGCCCGTGACGGCGGTTCGAATCCGCCCAGAGCTACTAATTCTATCCCAGACCGGATAGAAACGCCTTTTACTACCGGTGTACGATGCATTCGTATGAGTAGTCGAACCAGTGAGGAGTCGGCATCCGAGAGGGAGTCGGAGTTCAGCGATCCAGGAGAGACTGGACTCCGTCGTGGGAGTGGGAAGGGACTGTTCAGCAGTATCGCGGCGCGTCTCTGGGACTGAGTTCCTTCGGTTCTACCGCTGTGCTACGGTGTGAGTGGAGGCTCCGTTGCACGACCACTACAACGGACACACGGGGTCGAGCCCGTACCGTTCGGCGCGTTCGCGCAGCGCCGGGATTCGTTCCGCGAAGTCCTCGGGGCGGTGAGCGTCCGAGCCGAGCGTGAACTCGACGCCCCGATCCAACAGCATCTCGAAGACGCGGCCCTCCGGGTGGAAGGAGGCGGGCTTGTCGTCGTCCTCGAAGCGACCGGCGTTCAACTCCGGCACCGTGCGGGAGCGTTCGAAGGCGTCGGCGACCATCTCGGCGTGTTCGCAGGTCGTGAACCCCGAGAGGTGTGGGTGTGACTCGACGATGTCGACGTGGGCCGCGATGTCGAACAGTTCGGAGTCGATCAACGAGACGACCGTCTCGTAGTAGTCGTCGACGAACGCGCGCCGCTCGGCCTCGCTCGCGTCGGCGAACGACCCCCACGGGAAGACGTAGCGGTCGCCGACGTAGTGGACCGACCCGAGCGTGTAGTCGAAGCCGGCGTCGGCGAGGAAGTCGGCGATCGCCTCCTCGGCGCCGGGCTCGTAGTCCACCTCGACGGCGTCGAACACCGTCAGCTCGGTCTCCTCGCGGACCGCCGCCAGCGCCTCGCGCCGGCGCTCGTGAGTCAGGTCGAAGGTGCGTGCGTACCGCGCCCGCTCGCGGCGGCGGTCGGGGTCCGGCGAGAGGTTACAGTGGTCGGCGAACCCGAGCGCCGACACGCCGGCGTCGGCCGCCGCCTCCAGCATGGCCCCGAACCGCCCACCGTCGGAGTAGAGCGAGTGGACGTGGTAGTCGTACACACCAGCGACTCGCGGCCCCACGAGTAAACAGTGTTCGTTCCCGGCACGACTGGCCAGGGAGAACACCCCCGGAGCCGCACGCGCGTAGAGAGCGCGCCGACGGTCGGCAGAGTGGTCGCCGTCGTCGGTTACCGAAGCGGTCGGCGCCGACAGTCGGCGACGTGGTCGCCGTCGTCAGTTGGCGAAGTGGTCGTCGTACTCGCCGTCGTCGATCCGCTGCTTGAACTCGCGGGCGTCGTTACCCTCGACGGTGACACCGAGCGAGGCGCAGGTACCGACGATCTCCTTGGCGGCGTTCTTCAGGTCGTACGCCAGCAGGTCCGTCTGTTTCTGCTCGGCGACCGTCTTCACCTGCTCGACCGTCATGTCGGCGACGAAGTCCTCCTGGGGCTCGCCCGAGCCGGTCTCGAAGCCGGCCTCGTCTTTGATCAGTTCCGCCGTCGGCGGCACACCGACCTCGATCTCGAAGGAGCCGTCCTCCTCGTAGTCGACGGTGACCGGCACTTCCATCCCGTCGAAGGCGGCGGTCTCGTCGTTGATCTCCTGCACGACAGCCTGCACGTCGACCGGCGTCGGACCGAGCTCCGGCCCGAGCGGCGGACCGGGGTCCACCTGGCCGCCGGGGACGAGTACTTCGATAGATCCAGCCATACCCGAGGATTCCACCGGCGCGGAGTTTAAGCGTTGTCTTCTCGCCCCAGCCGAGTGTGAGAGTGTAGCGTGGCGCGGTCGTGACCGTGCGGTGGCTGGCTCGCCGGGTCGTCTCTGGGCGGCGGCGAGCCCGCGACGTTTATCCCGTCGTCGGGCCGACTCCGGGTGTGACGGAACTCGTGACGTTCGGCGAGACGATGTTGCGACTCTCGCCGCCGGAGGGGGACCGGCTCGCGACCACGCGCACGCTCGAGGCCCGCGCCGGCGGGGCGGAGAGCAACGTCGCCGTCGCCGGGGCACGACTCGGCGCCGACACGGCGTGGCTCTCGAAGCTCCCGGACTCTCCACTGGGGGAGCGGATCGTCCACGAACTGCGCGGGCACGGCGTCGACACCCGCGTCGCCTGGGGCGACCCCGAGACGACGCGACTGGGGACGTACTACCTCGAACCCGGCGGCGAGCCGCGCGGGACGGACGTGATCTACGACCGCGCAGACGCGGCGATCACCACCGTCGCGACCGAAGAGTTGGCGACCGAGACGGTCGCGGACGCGACGTACTGTTACACGAGCGGGATCACACCCGCGCTGTCGGAGGAAGCCGCCGAGACGACGCGGGAGCTGCTCGCACACGCGCAGGCGAACGACACCACGACGGTGTTCGACCCGAACTACCGGGCGAAGCTGTGGGACACCGAGACCGCGCGGGCGGCCTACGAGGAGTTGTTCCCGGACGTGGACGTGTTGGTCGTCGCGCAGCGCGACGCCGCCGCGGTGTTGGGACGCGACGGGGCCGGGTCGACGGCGGGGACGCCGGCCGAGCGGGTCGCGCGGGGGCTGATCGCGGACTTCGACTTCGAGACGGTGGTCGTGACGCGCGGCGACGAGGGGGCGCTGGCGGTCCACGAGGGGGACGTGTACGACCAACCCGTCTACGAGGCGGAGACGTTGGACCCAATCGGCACCGGCGACGCCTTCGTCGGCGGGTTCCTCGCACGGCGACTCGACGGCGGGGGCGTCGACGAGGCGCTGTCGTGGGGGGCCGCGACGGCGGCACTGAAACGCACCGTCGCGGGTGACCTCGCGGTCGTCTCCCCCGACGAAGTCGCCGCCGTCGTCGACGAGGCGAGCGGTGGGATCGACCGCTGACTCGGCCCCACCGAGACACGGGCGGCCGGTCACGGTCGGGTGGCACCCGTCTGCCGAGCCGCCCGCGTCGAGGGTGACCGACCGCCGAGTCGCTCCAGTCGCGCGACGGACAACCCCACGTTTTTGACGGCGCCACTCCAAGTGTGGGTATGAGCAGTCGGCGGCGGAAGCCGGACTGGCTGAAGATGCGACCCCCGTCGGGGCAGCGGTTCGCGGAGATCAAGTCGACGCTCCGCGAGCACGACCTCCACACGGTGTGTGAGGAGGCGAACTGCCCGAACCTCGGGGAGTGTTGGAGCGGGAGCGACGGCCCCGGCAGCGGTCCCGGGACGGCGACGTTCATGTTGATGGGCGACCGCTGTTCCCGCGGCTGTAACTTCTGTGACGTGGAGACCGGCGGGATGGACCCGCTGGACGAGGACGAACCCGCGAACGTCGCGGACGCGGTCGCGGAGATCGGCCTCGACTACGTCGTGTTGACCTCCGTCGACCGCGACGACCTGCCGGACGGCGGGTCGCGACACTTCGCGGAGACGATCCGCGAGATCAAGCGTCGCGACCCGGAGATCATGGTCGAGGTGTTGATCCCGGACTTCGGCGGCGACGAGACCGCCGTCCGACGGATAATCGACGCCGAGCCGGACGTGATCGCACACAACGTCGAGACCGTCGAGCGGCTCCAGTGGCCGGTGCGGGACCGCCGCGCGGGGTACGAGCAGACGCTGGACGTGCTCGAACAGGTCGACCGGGAGTCCGACATCCACACGAAGACGAGCATCATGCTCGGGCTCGGCGAGTACGACCACGAGGTGTACCGGACGCTGCGGGACCTCCGGAACGTCGGCGTCGACATCGTCACGCTGGGCCAGTACCTCCAGCCGTCGCGCTCGCACCTCGACGTGTTCGAGTACGTCCACCCGGACGCCTTCGAGACGTGGCGCCGCGTCGCCGAGGAGGAACTCGACTTCCTCTACTGTGCCTCCGGCCCGATGGTCCGCTCGTCGTACAAGGCCGGCGAACTGTTCGTCGAGGCGCTGTCGCGGGAGGGGACCTCCGTCGAGGCCGCCCGCGCCGAGGCACGCGCCGCGAGCGACTGATCGCGCGCGACCGACCCCTCGGGCGAGACTGCCCCCCCCACGAACGATCCACTCCCCGCGAGTGACCGAACCGCGCGCGCCGTCGCCGCCGGACACAGTGTTCACTCACTCTCTGTCCTATTTTATCATCTCAGCCAGACGATTACAACGGAAAAGTCGTTGTGTCCCGAGCCCGAACCACCGGCACGGACGATGGAGACGACGTGGCTCGCGGACGGGCTGCGGGTGACGGACGCCGCGAAGAACACCGTCGTCGTCGGTCTCGACGGCTGGGACGAGAGCGTGCCGGCCCCGTCCGTCGCGGCGGCGTTGGGGGCAGTCGACACCGGTCCGGAGGAGCCGTCGAGCCCCGTCTCCGGCAGCGTCGAGCGAATCCGGTACCCGCCGGTCGCCTCGGCGGTGATCGACCTCGCGGACGGAGCGCGACGGGACGTACTCGGCGAGGAGTCGGTGTCGGTGCCACCGGGACCGCACCTGTTGCGTGCCGAGGCGAGCGTCCGGGTCTACGTGCGGTTCGACGGCCCGGCGACGCTGTCGCTGGAACGACTCCGCGATCCGGACACCGACAGGCGGTTCGAACTCCGGTTCGCGGAGCCGACCCCGGTGTCGCTCGCGTTCGGACGAGGGTTCGACTCGACCGCGTCGACGGTGACCGTCCCGCGGACGCCGGAGGGCGTGGCGACGGCGCTGTCGGTGTCGGCGGCCGCCGTCGAGACGGCGTCGCCGGACCGCTCGTGGCCGACACAGCGCACCCGACCGCCGCGAGTGACGTTCGGCGAGACGGTGTCCGTGCCGGAGTCACTCGCCGTTGATCGCGTCCAGTCGGAGATTCGGCTCGTCGTCCCGCGGGACCTGCGGTACCTGGTCACCGGTGCGTCGCTGGCACACTACCTCGGCGCGACCGTGCTGGCGGTGCCGGACGCGGATCCACGGCTGGTCGTCGGCGACCACGTCGAGCCGCTGGGTGAGATCGACACGTTCGAGCGGCGGACAACGGCACTCCTGCGGCGGTGTTTCTACCTCGACTGTGTCGCCCGCGGTGCGGGGCCACACGGCGGCCCGCTGGCGGCCGCGGGGACCCTCGACGAGTTGGGCCTGGACGCCGAGCGGCTGTACGAGGCGCCGCTGGCGGAACGTGTCCGGCGGTACCTCGCGGCGCCGTTCGAGACGGTCACAGACGAGTTCCCGGAGTGGCACCTCTCCGTGTCGGTCGCGCCGCGATACGAGCACGTCCCCACGCTGCAGGCGCTGTTGCCCGACCTCCCGCACGTCTTCCGGCCGGCGGGACGGGAGTTGTCGGAGACGGAGTGGTTGGAACTGTCCGTCGAGGACCGACTCGGGCGCGACCGGCCGACGACGGGCGACACGACCGCCCTCGCTCGCGGACGGACGACCGACGGGGGGACGGGAACTCTCGGTCGGGGCGTCGAGGTCGACGACACCGAGACGACGACCCGCGAAGTGTCGAACGACGACACCGAGACGACGACCCGCGAAGTGTCGAACGACGACACCGAGACGACGACCCGCGAAGTGTCGAACGTCGAGTTGGTGCGACCACGGCCGCGGCCGGGGCGGACGCGCGGGTGGTTGGCGGACGGCGTCCCGGTCGGCGGGTTCGAGATCGTCCCGGCCGCCTACGAGAACCGGGCGCAGTACCTCGACGACGGTGAGGGACCGCTGCGGGTCGTCGCGGTGTTGAACGACGCGTCGATGCGCGCCGAACACGACCGAGCGGTCGCCCACTACGAGTCGCGCGCCGATCGGCTGAACGCCGACGTGACGGTACGACGGAACCTCTCGACGGCGGAGTTGGCACGCACCTTCGAGGCGGAGTCGGACCTCCTCCACTTCGTCGGCCACCGCGACGAGGCGGGGCTGGCGTGTCCGGACGGTCACCTCGCGACGAGCAGTCTCTCGACCTCGCGAGCACGGACGTTCTTCCTGAACGCCTGTGGCTCGTACCCGGAGGGGCGCACGTTGATCGAGAAGGGCTCCGTCGCGGGTGGCGTCACCTTCGAGCGCGTCCTCGACGACCAGGCGGCGCGGGTCGGGACGACGTTCGCGCGGCTGATGGTGCTCGGGTTCTCCGTCCAACGCGGGCTCGACTACGCCCGGCGGCAGATCCTGACGCCGCGCGACTACGCCGTCGTCGGCGACGGCTCGCACGTCGTCGCCCAGAACGACTCGCTGGTGCCGCCGCGTCGGTGGCTGTTCGACGACGGGGACGACCGGTACCGACTCTTGATCGACGCCGCCGAGATCTGGGCCCACGGCGGCGAGAGCAGGTCGACACTGGTCGACGACGACGAGCGGTACCTGTACGGTCGCGAACGGGTGTACACGCTGGAGCCGGCGACGCTCGACCGCTACCTCGCGACCGCCGAGGCTCCCATCGTGTACGACGAGCGCCTGTGGTGGCCCGCCGACCTCCGCGCCGAACTCCTCGACTCGGGGTAGGCCGCACGGCGGCCGATACTGTGGCGGGGGCGGTGGTCTCGTCGGGAACGCCGAACGTCGAACCGTCCACCCGGGACACCGAACGTACGTTCGATCCCGGCGCCGTCCGGGAGGTGTCCGGCCTGGCGTCGGCTGGCAAAACTTACGAAAACACTATGCCGCGAGAGGGGAAGGTTGTGGTATGCGAAGGTGGGTACCGTGAGTACGCTCGAGCGCGATCCGACGGAGGACATGGTACGGGTACTCGACGAGGACGGGGGCGTCGTCGGCGACGTGCCGGACCTCGACGAGGACGAACTCGTGGAGATGTACCGCCAGATGCGGCTGGCGCGTCACTTCGACGAGCGGGCCGTCTCCCTGAACCGGCAGGGACGGATGGGCACCTACCCGCCGCTGGCGGGGCAGGAGGGTGCCCAGATCGGCTCCGCGATGGCACTGGCCGAAGACGACTGGATGGTCCCGTCCTACCGGGAGCACGCCGCCGCCGTGGTGCGTGGGCTCCCGCTGCGGGACACGCTCCGCTACTGGATGGGTGACGAACGGGGCAACTCCGTCCCGGAGGACGCGAACATCTTCACCGTCGCCGTCCCCATCGCCTCCCAGATCCCCCACGCGACGGGGATGGCGTGGGCACACGAGCTCCAGTCGGAGTCCGTCGACCGGGCGTTCCTCTGTTACTTCGGCGACGGGGCGACCAGCGAGGGAGACTTCCACGAGGGACTGAACTTCGCGGGCGTGTTCGACACCCCGAACGTCTTCTTCTGTAACAACAACCAGTGGGCGATCTCGGTGCCCCGCGAACGCCAGACTGCCTCCGAGACGCTGGCCCAGAAGGCCGAGGCGTACGGCTTCGAGGGCGTCCAGGTGGACGGGATGGACCCGCTGGCCGTCTACAGCGTCACCCGCGAGGCGCTCCAGAAGGCGAAAGAGCCCGACGAAGACCAACTCCGCCCGACGATGATCGAGGCGGTCCAGTACCGGTTCGGCGCACACACGACCGCCGACGACCCCTCCGTCTACCGCGAGGAGGAGGAGGAGGAACGCTGGCGGGCGAAGGACCCGATCCCACGCTTGGAGTCGTACCTGCGGAGTCAGGACATCTTGGACGACGACCGCGTGGAGGCGATCGGCGAGAGCGTCGAGGACGAGGTGGCGGACGCCATCGACGCGGCGGAGGCGATGTCCGACCCCGGACCGGACCCGCAGTCGATGTTCGAGCACGTGTACGCGGAACAGACGCCGGAGTTGCGCGAGCAGGCGGCCGAGTTCGCGCGACTCCGCGAGGAGTACGGCGACGGCGCCTTCCTCGAGGAGGAGTGACCATGAGCACACAGGAACACGACACCGAGGCGACACAGAGCCTCACGCTGGTACAGGCGGTACGCGACGGACTCGAGACGGAGATGGCCGCGGACGAGGACGTGGTCGTGATGGGCGAAGACGTCGGCGCCAACGGCGGCGTCTTCCGCGCGACGGAGGGGCTGTACGAGGAGTTCGGCGGCGACCGCGTGATCGACACGCCGCTGGCGGAGTCCGGCATCGTCGGGACGGCCGTCGGGATGGCTGCGATGGGGATGCGGCCGGTCGCGGAGTGTCAGTTCTCCGGGTTCATGTACCCCGGCTTCGACCAGATCGTCTCGCACATGCCGCGGCTCCGCACCCGCTCGCGCGGGCGGTTCACCTGTCCGATGGTGTTGCGCGCGCCGTACGGCGGCGGGATCCGCGCGCCGGAACACCACTCGGAGTCGAAGGAGGCGTTCTACGCCCACGAGGCGGGGCTGAAGGTCGCCATCCCGTCGACGCCGTACGACACGAAGGGGATGTTGATCGCCGCGATCCGCGACCCGGACCCGGTCGTCTTCCTCGAACCGAAGCTGATCTACCGGGCGTTCCGCGGCGACGTGCCGGAGACGGACTACGAGGTGCCGCTGGGCGAGGCCGCGGTGCGCCGCGAGGGGACGGACGTGTCGGTGTTCACCTACGGCGCGATGACGCGGCCGACGATGGCCGCCGCCGAGGAGTTGGCCGAGGATGGGATCGACGCCGAGGTGATCGACCTCCGGTCCGTCTCGCCGCTGGACCGCGAGACGATCGTGGAGTCGTTCCAGAAGACGGGTCGTGCGTGCGTCGCCCACGAGGCCCCGAAGACCGGTGGGCTAGCCGGGGAGATCACCGCCATCCTGCAGGAGGAGGCGCTGTTGTACCAGGAGGCGCCGGTCAAGCGCGTGACGGGGTACGACGTGCCGTACCCGCTGTACGCGCTGGAAGACTACTACATGCCCAACGAAGCCCGGATCGCAGACGGGATCAAGGAGGCGGTGGAGTTCTAGACGATGGCACGCGAAGAGTTCAAGCTCCCCGACGTCGGCGAGGGCATCGCCGAGGGGGAACTGGTCAACTGGCTCGTCGACGAGGGTGACAGGGTCACCGAAGACCAGCCGGTCGCCGAGGTGGAGACGGACAAGGCGCTGGTCGACGTCCCGTCCCCGTTCGACGGGATCGTGGCGGAGTTGCTCGCCGAGGAGGGGGAGATGGTCCCCGTCGGCGACGTGATCGTCGTGTTCGAGTCCGACGAGCCCGAGGCGGACGACGCGACGGGCGGCGAACCGAGCGACGCCGGATCGGACGCGACCGACACCGGGGCGGACGCGGGCGGCGCGGACGCGGGCGGCGCGACGGGTGGTGCCGCGGGTGACGGCACCACGGCCGCGGCGGGCGGCGACGGCGCCGCCGAGACCGCCGACGCGGCGGAGAACGGCGGCGGCGAGTTGGACGTCTCCGACGGGCGCGTGTTCGCGCCGCCGTCGGCGCGACGCGCCGCACGCGAACACGGCGTCGACATCACCGAGGTCGAGGGGACCGGGCCGAGCGGGCGGATCACCGTCAACGACGTGCGCGAACACGCCGCGTCCGCCGGTGGCGACGACGTGGACGGGCCGAAGTCGGTCGACCTCGACAGCGGCCAGACGGTCGTCTCCGGCGACGGAGCGACGGGTGCCGACGGAGCGAGTGCGGCGAACGGGGCCGACGCTACAGGGACCACCGAGAGCGCGGGTGGTGCCGGTGCGGCAGGCGGTGCCGGTGGCGCAGCCAGCGTGGAGTCGGCGGACCGCGAGACGACACTCGCCGCCCCGGCGACACGACGGGTCGCGGAGGAGGAGGGTGTCGACCTCGACGCCGTCCCGACAGACGAGACCCGCGACGGCGAGGCGTTCGTCACCGCCGAGGAGGTCCACGCCTACGCCGAGGCCCAGCGGACGGCCCAGGCCGCCGACGCCGCGGCCGCCGGGAGCGCGACCGAGGCCGGCACGGCCGACGCAGCTGGTGGTGCCGGCGGCGCGACGGCAGGTGTAGCGGCCGGCAGCGGGGCGAGCGGGGACGCGAGCGGCGACGGCGTCGCGGACCGGGTGCCGTACCGCGGCGTCCGGAAGACGATCGGCGAGAAGATGGCGGAGTCGAAGTACACCGCGCCCCACGTCACCCACCACGACACGGCGACGGTGGACGACCTCGTCGAGACCCGCGAGCGGCTCGCGCCGCGGGCCGACGAGCGCGACGTGTCGCTCACCTACACCCCGTTCGTGGTGAAGGCGGTCGTGGCCGCGCTCGAAGAGTACCCGATCCTCAACTCCCAGTTGAACGAGGACGAGGAGGAGATCGTGATCCACGACGAGTACCACGTCGGGATCGCGGTCGCGACGGACGCCGGCCTGATGGTGCCGGTCGTAGAGAACGCCGACGAGAAGGGACTCGTCGAACTGTCGGCGGAGATCACCGACCTGGCGACGCGCGCCCGGAACCGGGAGCTGTCGCCCGACGAACTCCGCGGGAGTACGTTCACCATCTCGAACTTCGGCGTGTTCGGCGGCGAGTACGCGACGCCGATCATCAACTACCCGGAGACGGCGATCCTCGGGCTGGGCGAACTCGAGGAGCGTGCCGTCGCCGAGGACGGCGAGGTGCGTGCCGCGCCGACACTGCCGCTGTCGGTGTCGATCGACCACCGCGTGATCGACGGCGCCGAGGCCGCGCAGTTCGCCAACACCGTGATGGAGTACCTGGAGTCGCCGGAACTCCTCCTGCTGTGAGGTGACGCGGCAGGGACGCCGCGTCTCGACGCTCCTCACCGTCTGCCCCGTGAGACGGGTGAGCCCGTCGAGTCTCTGTCTGCCTCGTCGACGACGGATCGTGTGTCGCCAGGGCGTCGTCAGGCCCGTATTATTAGTTTTCTAACAGAAATTCTACCCTGGCTTACGCTAATCTTCTTCACAGTCGCGACACGAGTCACGGGTGCCGACACATGACCGACGACGAAGACGGAACCAGCAGACGGAGTGTCTTGAGACGTATCGGAGCGACGACTGTCGCGGCCAGTGGCTTCGCGGCGACCGCCAGCGCCACCTCGGGGTCGTCCGACGACGTCGCGCGAGTGAGTGACGAGGTGGTGCAGAGTGAGTTCGAACCGGCGGTGGCTCGTACCGTCGAGCGGCTGGTGGAGCGTGGAGTTCTGTCGGGCTCCGTCGACGTCGACGCGCTGCACGACGCGACCCGACGTAGCGACCGGTTCGCGGACATCGACGTACGTCGACTGCAGGTCGGAGCGGGAGGAGACTATCTCCAGGCGTCTCCGAGCGGTTCCTCCGAGGTCGGCCTGTTCGTGGACCGAGGCCGAGACGTCGCGTACGCGGCAGTCCGGGGAGAGGCTGGTGTCGAGATCCTGAGTCCCCAGTTCGACGACAGACGAGTCACGACCGCCGGGAAGTGTGGCACCGAGTGCTTCGACGACCCGACCTGTCCGCTCGACACTGGGTTCCAAGAGACGTACTACATCAAGGAACTCGACAGTTGTGTCCCGTACCTGACCGGCTGCGGTTGTCCGTGACGAGCTGACGCCGTCGGTGTAGCCGAGGCCAGGTGGCACCGATCCGACGGGGTGGGTTCGTCCGCACCCCGTCTGTCGGCTCGTGTCGTCGACGACGGCTCACCTCTCGCGTCCCACCAGACTACGGTGTCGAACCGACTCGTTTACCAACAGTGACGCCGACCGACCGAGCGTGAGCGACGAGCCAACAGTGCCCGTGGTCTGCCCGACGTGTGACACGGAGACGACGGTCCCGCTCGCGGAGGTAGAAGACGCCGTCGAGAGTCACAACGACCGCCTCCACGACGGCGAGGCGGTCGCCGAGGTCGACCCCGCGCTCGCCGAACAACTCGCCGACGTGATCGCGGAGGACATGGGACTGCTCGACGAGGAGTGAGGAGACGGCCGCTCGCCCGCAGACGGACGCGCCCCGAGGCGGCCGTCGACCCGTCGACGAGCGTGATCCGAGACGGCTGCCCACCAACCGCCGGACACCCGCAGACTCAGCCGGACTCGGCGCGGTGTTCGGAGATGATCTCGTCGACCATCTCGGCGGTCTGCTGGCGTTCGCGCTCTTCGGCACGACGCTCCCAGTCGTCGATCACCGCCTGCACGTCGCTCTCGCGGGCGACGGCGAGGTCGTCGACCTCCTGCATCTGTACGTCCTCGGCGGGGCCGACCGGCACGTCCGCCTCGAACAACACCTCGTCGGCGGCGTCCGAGAGCCCACCCGAGCGCAACACGACGCGCGGGTCCGTGGCGACGAGCCGTTCTGCGGTCGCTCGACCCGCGCCGGAGGCGTCGCGCAAGTACACCACGTCGCCCGAGGCGAGCCCGTACTGCTCGTCGGCCGCGCGGATGTCGTCTTTCGTGAACTGCTCGACGACCTTCACCGGGACGAGGTCGCGGCCCTCGGCCACGTCCGCGAAGTCGTCGTGGTCGAGCTTCCACAGCGTCTTCAGCCGCGCGAGCTTCTCCTCCATCGCCTCGAGGTCCGCCCGTGCCTCGTCGCGTTGTCGCTCCAGGCGGTCGTTCTCGCGCCGGAGTCGCGTCACCTCCCGGTCGCGGCGCGCCTCGCGGCGCTCCTCGCGGCGGGCGTCGGACAGCTCCGTCTCCAACTCCGCGATCCGGTCGTCCTTCTCGTCGAGTTCCGCCTGGAGGTCGTCCGTGTGGCTCTGGAGCCGCTCGACCTGCGCCTCCAACTCGCGGATGCGCCGCTCCTCCTCGCTCAACTCCGGCTCCTCGTGGCCGTCGTCGTCCTCCTCGGGCTCCGGGTCGTCGCTCAACTCCCGGAGCACCGCCTCGACGGACGCCTCCCCGGAGACGACGCGGGCGATCACCTCGTCGCGGTCGACCCCGGCGGGCACCTTGCGGGCGATCCGCTCGAACTGGTCCTCGTGGTCGTCGAGCGCGTACAGCGCCGCCGCCATCGCGTCCCGCTCGTGGTCGTTCTCGTAGTCGTACTCGCGCGTCCGGTGGAGCTTCTCGTCGACCGGCAGGTCCGTCTCCGGGGTCCACCCGGCGGCGTCGAACGAGCGCCGGAACTGCTCGACCGTCTCCGGCATCGGCGTCACGTCCGCCGCGACGACGATCGGCCGACCCCGCTCGACGAGCCACTCGATCACGTCCGCGGTGTCGGCGGTTCGCGTCGAGTGGACGTCGTGGACCTGCCCGTCGAGCCCGACGACGGCGACGGCTGTCGTCGTCCCCGGGTCGATCCCGACGAGGACGTGGTCGCGCCGCTGGACCAGCGGCTCGAACTCGATCCCGTCCTTCCGCTCGCGGTCGATCTCGATCCGCGTGTCGCCAGCGCGTTCCCGCGAGACCGGCAGTTCCTCCGGCGTCGCCTCGACGGTGAAGACGGCGTTCTGGAACCCCCCGTACTTCTCCGTCACGTCGCGTTCGTACGCGAGGTTCGCGTCCTCGAGCATCGACTCCACCTCGCGGGCACGCTTCTTCACGTTGCCGTGGATGCGGCGGGTGTAGCGGTCCTGACTCCAGCCGCCGGAGCCGGTCGAGCGACCGCGCGAGACCTTCACCGTCGTCGTGTCCGCGAAGGCGGTCACCTCGTAGCCGACGTTGGCGGCCGCGAGCCGGGCGGCCGCCTCCGCCTCCTGCATCGGGTCGTCGCCGTACGGGACGCCGTGGCGGGCCGCGACCCGCGAGAGCGGCTCCGGGCGCTCGTCGCCGGTCACCTGGACCAGCGACGTACCGCCCGGCAGCGAGCGGAGGAAGCGGACGAGCGCGTCCTTGTCGGCCGCGAGCTCGTACATGTTGTCCGTCCCCACCAGCGCGGGTTCGACCTCGTCGATCCGCCGCCGGAGCTTCCGGTGGCTCACCACGTCGCGTGTCACCGCCTCCCCGTCGAACTCGACCAGCGCGTAAGAGGGACTGTCCCCCCGAACGTCGCCGCTCTGTACGTCGACACCGAACACGACCGAGTCGAGCGCACTCGTCCGGGCGTTCACGCACCACCGTACGGGTGTGAGTGACAAAAACTCCGCGGGGGTGGCGACCGCCGAGCCGACGGTCGACGCGAGGTGGGTCCAGGCGCGACACAGACTTTTGACGAACCAGTCCCTTGCGGCCGGTATGCCGACCGACCCGTCCGTCCTCTGTCTCCCCCCGAGCGAGGAGGACGGCGACGAACTCGCCGCCGCTCTCGCGGACGCCGAGGCCGTCACTACCACGGTCGCGTCCCCCACAGATCCGCCAGAGGATCCCGCCTCGTCGTTCGACTGTGTGGTGGTCACACCCGCGTCGCTCGACGAACCGGCCGTCGAGACGGTCGTGGGGAAGCCGCTGCCGGTGGTGCTCACGGACGGCGGGACAGACGTGCTCCCGGAGACGGTCGCTCGCGTGGCGACCGGAGAGCGTCGCCCGACCGCGGACAACCCGATCGAGAGCGGCGGGCTGCTCGACCCGGCAGAGAGCGACGACGACACGACGCCCGGCGCGGCGACGGCGGAGGCGAGCACGGCGGGGCCGGCGGCCGCGGGGACCGACGCCTCGGGGTTCGCGGCCGCCGCCGAGGAGACGTTCGACCCCGAGGTGCTCAAGCGGGCCGTCGACGCCGCACAGACGCCGCTGACGCTCAGCGATCCGAGCCGTCCGGACAACCCGATGGTGTACGTCAACGAGGCGTTCGAGCGGGTGACCGGCTACGACGCCGAGGCGTGTCTCGGGCGCAACTGCCGGTTCCTGCAGGGGCCGGAGACGGACGAGCGGGCCGTCGAGCAGATCAGGGCGGCCATCGACGCCCGCGAGCCGGTCACGGTGGAGTTGACGAACTACACCGCCGACGGGGAGCCGTTCCGCAACCGGCTCACCGTCACGCCGGTGTACGACGACGGGGAGTTGGTCCACTTCCTCGGCTCACAGGAGGACGTGACCGACGAGTGGCGGGCGCGCCGCGACGCCGAGTTGGTGCGGAGTCTCGTCAACGAGGCCAACGACCTCGTGTTGGTGACGGACCCGGAGACCGGCGAGATCGTCGACGCGAACCGGACGGCCTGCGAGGAGTTGGGGTACGACTACGCGACGCTGACGGACATGACGCCGGCCGGCGTCGACCCGCGGTTCGACGACGCCGACGACTACCGCGCGTACCTCGACGACGGCGACGGCGCCATCGAGCAGTCGACCACCGAGGGCCGCTTCCAGCGCGCGGACGGCTCGACGTTCCCCGTCGAGGTGACCGGCCGCGTCACGGAGTTCGACGGCCGGCAGTACCGGCTCGCCATCGCACGCGACATCACGGAGCGGAAGCGGCGCGAGCGCCGCCGACGCGAGCTGTCGGCCGCCATCGAGGAGCTGTACGCGGTCGACAGCCAGACCGCGGTGGCGGACACGGCCGTCGAGATCACCGCGCGGGCGCTGGACCTGGAACTGTCGGCGGTCCGGCTCCGCGACGAGACCGGCCACCGGCTGGAGCCGGTGGCGATCAGCCCCGCGGCGGTGGACGCCGCCGCCGACGACGCCGAACTCGCGGCCGCGTTCCCCGCCTACGACATCGACGGCTCCGCACCCCACGCGGAGGCGTACGCGACGGGCGAGCCGGTTCGGGTCACGGACACGGCGGTGCTCACCGACGGCCACGAGCGGCCGGCGGTGGACGCGTTGGTGTGTCTCCCGTTGGGCGCCCACGGCGTGTTCAGCGTCGGCGCGCACGCCGACGAGACGCTCACGGACGGGGACGTGGAGCTGTTGGAACTGTTCGCGGGCAACGTCCGCGCCGCACTCGACAGGCTGGCCGTCGAGCGGCGTGTTCGCGAGCAGCGCGACGACCTGCAGGTGCTCAACCAGATGGTGCGCCACGACATCCGCAACGACCTGCAGGCGACGCTGGCGTTCGCCGAGACCATCGCCGACGTGGGCGAGGGTGACGTGGCCGAGTTCGCCGACCGGATCGTCGAGTCGACGCGCAACGCGATGGAGTTGACCAAGACCGCCCGCGACCTCGGCGAGACGATGCTCCAACCGGAGCGCGAACGGAAGCCGATCCCGTTGCGCGGGACGGTTCAGTCGCAACTCGACGAGGTGCGCTCGACCGCACAGGGGGCGGTGATCACCACCGACGGGACGATCCCGCGGGTGGACGTGCTCGCCGACGACATGTTCGACTCGGCCGTGCGGAACCTCCTGACGAACGCGGTCGAACACAACGACGGCGCCGTCCCGGAGGTGACCGTGTCCGCGACGGTCGAGGAGGGGGACGACGACGGTCCCGACCGCTGGGCGACACTGCGGGTCGCCGACGACGGGCCGGGTGTGCCGCCAGACCGGCGCGAGGAGATCTTCGGGAAGGGGGAGAAGGGCCTCGACAGCGAGGGCACCGGGATCGGACTGTACCTCGTCCAGACGCTCGCCGAGAACGCCGGCGGCGAGGTGTGGGTCGAGGACGGCGACCCGGAGGGAGCGGTGTTCGTCCTCCGACTCCCGGTCGCGGAGCGAGACGACTGGGCCGGCGGCGGAGACGGCGGCGTAGGCGACGAGTCGGTCGTCGGCGTCGGCGGCGTCGAGGGTGTCGAGAGTACACAGGGCGCCGAGAGTGTAGCGAGTGCCGAGAGTGCCGGGAGCGCAGAGAGTGGCGACGACACCGACGCGTTCGCTGCGGCGATCGGCCCGGAGACGACCGATCCCGTCGAGAACGGCTACGACGGCAGTGGTGGCGAGGACGGACACGGCGGCGAGGCTGCAGAGGACGACGCCGCCACGGAAGGTGAGAGCGACGGCGGAGACGACGGTGGTGACGCCGCGGAAGGTAATGGCGACGGCGAAGACGACGGCGGCGACGCCCGGGCCTGAGCGGTCGGTCGCGGTGGGGGACGGAGTCACGTCGTCGCCCGGTCGGGTGCGTCTCGACGCTACCCACTCCCGTCAGTCGTCGTCCGTCCCCGGCTCGCCGGTCGCGGCGTCGGTGCCGCGTTCGGCCATCGTCTCAGCGAGACGATCGATACGTAGAGTGTATCTTCGCGAAATCTGTCCGAGACGGCGTGTCGTCGTACGAAGAACATAGATAGAAACTGCGTCAAATTCTTAACCTTATAATATGACTATAGACACGTGACAGACGATAAAACGAGAGACGATATAGCAATACGTGTCGATCGTCTTCACAAAACGTTCGGTGGGGAGGACGGCACGACTGCCGTCGACGGGGTCAGTTTCGAGGTCCCCTCGGGATCTGTCGTCGGAATCCTCGGTCCGAACGGTGCCGGGAAGACGACGACGATCAAGTCGATTCTCGGCTTAGTCCAGCCCGACGCAGGTGAGATAGAGGTCTCGAACATCGACGTACGAGAACAGCCGCGGGCTGCCTACGCTCGGATGGGTGCGATACTCGAGGGCGCACGGAACATCTACTGGCGGCTCACCGTCCGCGAGAATCTCGAGTTCTTCGCAGGGTTAGGAGGAGATCACCCGGAGCGTCTACGAGAACGTCACGACAGGTTACTCGAGCGGTTCGAACTCGCCGACTGGGCGGACACGCCTGTCCGGGAACTCTCACGGGGAATGAAGCAGAAGGTGTCTCTCGCCACGACACTCGCGAGAGATGTCGACGTCGTGTTCATGGACGAACCGACTCTCGGTCTCGACGTGGAAGCGTCGGTCGAACTCCGGTCCGAACTCCGACGGCTGTCGGCTGACGAGGAGGTGACAGTCGTCCTGACCAGTCACGACATGGACGTGATCGAACAGGTCTGTGACAGTGTGATACTACTCACCGACGGGTCCGTACTCACACACGAAGAGGTCGATCGGTTGATCGACACGTTCCGGACCAAGGAGTACCGTGTGACGCTCGCGGCACCCGTCTCCGACGACGTTCGCCGGCGTGTCGAACGTGTTACAGACGCGGACTGGGAGCGCAGCGGTGATCGCGTGTCGGTAGCGTTCCGGGCACCCAGAGGCGAGACGGTCTACGACGTGGTCGAGCTGCTCTCCGACGCCGGCATCGAACTACGTGACATCGAGTCGATGGAGCCGAACCTCGAAGATGTCTTCCTCCACCTAACCGAGGAGACGACGGAGTCGTCGGAGTTCGACGGCCTCGATCAGGTGGCAGAACGGGGGCGATCGTGACTATGACCCGATCAGAGTCTGGACACTCGGGTTCGCTGTGGCTGTTGTTCCGTACGATCTCGCAGAAGGCGATCGTCACGATGGTTCGGTACCCAGTCGACACGGCTTCGCAGTTCGTCGGGTTGTTCGTTCTGTTCCTGTTGGTCTTCTTCGGCGGTACCGCAGTCGGTGGTCAGCAGTTCTCGGACAGTCTCGAAGGGGTCGTGATCGGATTCTTCCTCTTCACCGTCGCCTCGGGGGCGTACGCCGGTGTGGCGAACAGTGTCTCCACCGAGTCCGAGTGGGGGACACTGGAACGCCTCTACATCTCTCCGTACCGGTTCGGTACGGTCGTCGCCGTGGATGCACTGGTAAACGTCGTGATCAGTGTCCTCTGGGCCGTCGTGCTGTTGGTCCTGATGATGGGAGTCACCGGTCGGTGGCTCAGCGTCGATCCACTCACTGTTGTGCCCTTGTTGGTCGCAACCGTCACACCGGTCTTGGGACTCGGGTTCGCGTTCGGCGGTGCGGCGTTGGTGTACAAACGAATCGAGAGCGTGTTCCAGTTGGTGCAGTTCGCGTTCGTCGCACTCATCGCTGCACCGGTCGGTGAAGTCTGGATACTCCGACTGTTACCCGCCTCACACGGAGCCTACCTCACCCGCCGAGCGATCGAGTCGAACCGCAGTCTACTCGAGTTTCCATCCGGGGAGATCGCGCTCGTCTTCACGACTGCGATCGTCTACTTCACCGTGGGTTACTACGTGTTCGTGCGTGCGACGACGGTCGCCCGTAGTCGCGGTGTGATGGGACACTACTGACGGCACACGCCGCTCCCGTCGGCCGGAAACCCGTCTCTCATCCGTTGCTCGGCGGACTCCCCGTCGTCAGACACGCCCACCCGGTGAATTCGTCCTCCCGAGTACTATAATGTAAATTATGTAAAAGTCTAATACGTTCTACAGTAATTGTACCGTGTGCACGTCCAAAGCACACGTGATGTGATTCACAGGAGCATGGAGAGCGAACAGTTCGTGCAGGCGTTGCAGCACGGGGACCCCGACCTCGACAACCTCGATCTGTCCGAGGAGGAGAAAGACGCGATCCGCTCCGACGACGACAGCGACATTCAGGAGTTGATCGGGACGATCAAGTCCGACGTCCTCGTCGCGGTCGTAGTCACGATCGCCCGAGCATAGAGGGAGCAACCCCCTTGTCCATCTTGTATATGTACATTTATGTCTCTCCGACAAATATGCGTTAACTACAAGTAGATATAACACACACTGAGGAATACATGTCAGAAGCTTCTGACATTCAGACGGTGTTGGACCGATCTATGAACGACGAGAAGTTCCTCCAACAGTTCAACTCGGATCCAGAAGCTGCTCTCGCCGAGATGGACGTGAGCGAAGAGGCCGAGGAGAGCCTGAAGGCGGAGGAAGACGGGAGTATCTACGACTACCTCGACTCGCTCAATATGGCAACCGTGTACACGATCACGATCACCTACGTCTCGAGAAAGCGGGACTGACTGAACAGATTCTCGTTATCATGGACGGCTTCGACAACCCGGTAGACATCTACATCGTCGGGACTGGCATGGTGGGGTACCGGCAGATGACCGAAGAGGCGGAGGCTGCGCTCCGAAACTCGGAGACGGCGTACTTGATCCACTACCAGAAGGTGGTCGCCGACTACGTCGAGGACACCGTCGCGTCCGAACTGGGCGACGTGTCTGGAGAACTGATACAGTTGACCGACGAGTACCAGGAAGACGAGGACCGAGCGAACACGTACGAGCGCATGGCGGCACGGGTTATGGATGGTGCCGAAGCGGCGGACAACCCAGTCTGTCTCGCACTGTACGGACATCCGAACGTCTTCGTCTCGCCGACCGAGTGGATCGCCGATGAGGCCGAGGAAAGAAACATGAACGTCGACATCCGTCCCGGCGTCTCGTCGATGGATGCGTTGTACAGTGATCTGATGTTGGACCCGTCACGGAACGGGATTCAGATGTTCGAGGCGACGGACCTCCTGATCCGCGAGTTCGATCTCAACCCGCACGTACCGGCGTTCATCTGGCAGATCGGCACTCTTGAGACGGTGCTGTACACGACCGCGGACAGTAGTCCGGAACGGTTCGAGCGGTTCAGAGAGTACCTCGAACGCTTCTACCCGTCCGACCACACCGTGTACATCTGTCAGACAGCAGTGTACCCGACGACACAGTCGAAACAGATCCCCGTCGAGATCGGTGACTTCGAGGAGAAACACGACGAGATCAACGGGGTGCAGACGCTGTACGTCCCCCCGGTAGAGCGGAAGGAGGTCGTGAACGAGGAGTTGGAAGAACAAGTCGTCTCCTCGGACCACTTGGAGACGATCACCGAGAACTGAACGACTGGACGGTCACTCGATCAGGTTCCTCGTTCCGCCATCATGTCGGCTGCGCGATCGGCCCAGCCGGTGTACCGGAAGCCGGCGACGACGACGAGCGTCATCCAGACGTAGTGGAGCCCGACGGCGAGGTACGCCCCCGTCGGGCCGAGTCCGGCGACGACACCGAGCAGGTAGGTGCCGCCGAGTAGGACTCCGAACACGCCCGAGAGCCGCGCGACCAGCGGGACGCGCGTCTCGCTGGCGCCCTGGAGCGCCCCCGACAGGACGACGTAGGCGACGAGGAACACCCCGGTAGCGCCGTACACCCGGGCGAACGCGACGGCGTACGGGACCGTCGACGGGTCGTCGGTGAACACGCGGACGAACGCCGGGGCGAGCCCGACGAGCGCGAAGCCGACGACGCCGACGGTCGCCAGCCCGAGCCCGGTGGTGGCGTACCCCTCGTACAGCGCGCGGTCCGGGTCGCCGTCACCCAGCGCCTGGCCGACGACGACGGAGCTGGCGACGTTGTAGCCGCGCGAGAGCGGACTCGTCACCTGTTGGTACATCCGTCGCCCGATCTGGAACCCGGCGTTGACCGGCGTCCCGAAGCCGAGCAGCAGCGAGTTGAACGGGAACTCGGCCAGCGTGGCGGCGAACCCCTCGACGACGCGCGGGGCGGAGACGCGGACGAGTTGCCGAGCGATCACCGGGTCGCGTGGCCGGACGAGGGAGGCGTCCGACCAGTCCGTCCACATCGCGGCGAGCAACAGCGTCGCCGTCAACCCGTTACCCACCGCCGTCGCCAGCCCGACGCCGAGGACGCCGAGTCGGGGGGCGCCGAACAGTCCTAGCCCGAACACGACGGAGCCGGCGATGTTGAGCGCGTTCGAGAGCACGTTGACGTACATCGGGGTGCGTGTGTCGCCGGTCCCCTGGAGCGAGCGCGCGCCGATCAGGGCGACGTGACGGGCCGGTGCGGTGGCGAAGACGATCGCGAGGTACGTCCCGCCGAGCGCGGCGGTCGCCGGCGACGCGCCGAGCACCGCCAGCAGTCGGTCCCCGAACAGCCAGCCGATCGCGACGAAGGGGAGTCCGGCGAGGATTCCCGTCAGGATCGCCTGTGTGACCGCCTCGTCGCGGTTGGCGACGGCGTCGGCGCCGGTGTCCTGACTCGACAGGGCGATGGCGCCGCCGCCGAGCCCGAGTCCGATCCGTAGCGGGAACCGGGCGTACAGGTCCGCCAGCCCGATGGCGACGACAGCCGCGGGGGAGAACTGCGCCGTGACGATCACGTCCGTCGTCCGCATCCCGGTCCGGAACACCTGCTCGGTCGAGACCGGCCACGACAGCGAGAGGACGCGCCGCCACACCCCGAACAGCCGACGCCAGTCCATACCCACGGCTGGGTGGGGTGACGGTTCTAGGTGACGGAATCGGAACCTCGTCGACGCACCGACGACCTCGGCGAGTGATTCCGAACGACCTTTGAGCGGCCTCTCCGTGACGCGACACGTCACATGGACAGACGCACGTTCCTGCGGCGCACCGGCGCGGCCGGTGTCGTCGGATCGGGACTCGCGGGGGGCGCGGCGGCGGAGTCGACACGGACGACAGAGGGACAGGCGGCGACACGGACGACGACGGCGGGGAGCCGGGGGACTGCGACCGACACCCTCGGGCCGCTGTTGTTCGACTCGACGTGTAGCCTGTTGAACGCCGACGGGGAGCCGTTGACGAACGACGAGTACGTCCCGGTGCGGGCCGCGGAGACCGCCCGGGTGACCGACGAGGACGGCGACGGCGACGCCACCAGCTACGAGGACAGCGGCGTCGCCCCGGCGCTGGCGGCCGTCGACGGCGGCGTGTTCGGCATCGGCGCCCCGTTCGTCGCCGACGCGGACGCGGAGTGGGGCAACGAGGAGTTCCTGCGGAACGTCTGGGACGAGCTCGCGGGCGAGGGGACGATCCTCTGGGACGAGGGCCACGAGCAGTTCTACACCCTCGACGAGTTCGCCGCGTTCCGCGGCTACGTCGAGTCCGGCCCGTACACGGTCACACCGACGACCGACCTGCAGGCGAACCTCGACGGCGCCGCCGGGATCGTGATCACCTCGCCGTCGGCCGCGTTCACCGACGCGGAACTCGACGCGCTGGCGTCGTTCGTCGCCGACGGCGGGGCGGTGTTCCTCCACAGCCAGTCGGACTACAACGACTTCGACGAGACGGACAACGTCAACGAGATCGCGGCGGCACTCGACGCCCCGTTCCGGTTCGACGACTGTCAGGTCGCCGACGACGAGTCGAACGGTGGGTCCTTCTTCCAACCGACGACGACGAACGTCGACACGAGCTTCCCGTTCTTCGAGCCGCGCGAGGGGCGCGCGACGGGACCGGAGTTCTCCTTCGACGAGGAGTACACGGCGACGATCACGGACGTTGCCGACGGGGACACCTTCACCGTCCAGTTCGAGAGTGGGGCCACCGAGGACGTCCGCGTGCTCGGCGTGGACACGCCGGAGACGCCCGCGAACGCCGACGCCGAGAACCCCCACGAGTGGGAGGGCCTGGGCGATCAGGCGTCGAGTCCAGAACAGGACGGCGACTACCCGTACCTCTCGGCGGAGGGGGCCGAGGCTTCCGAGTTCGCGATCGGGGAGTTGGCCGACGCGACGGTGACGCTCACCTTCGACGAGAACGAGGGGATCGAAGACCCGTTCGGGCGTATCCTCGCGTACGCCCACTACGACGCCGACGGCTCCGGGTCGCGCGACACGCTGTGGGCTCGTCGGCTGCTGGAGGAGGGGTACGCCCGCGTGTACGACTCCGGGCTGGCGCGCCACGACGAGTTGCTCCAGACGGAGTTGACCGCCCGGGCGGAGGGACGCGGCCTGTGGGCCGAGAGCGACCCGGACGCCTCGCGGACGGTACGTGACGGGGCCGTCGAGAGTCTGTACCTCCCGAACGCGGTGCCGGTGGAGTCGTTCGGCGGCGAGTTACCCGACGAGCGCGTGGCGGTCCGCGCCGGCGAGAGCGCCTCGGAGCCGGGGGCACCGTTGGTCGCCGTCGACCCGGACAACCGGCTGGCGCTCGTCGGCGCGCCGCCGGTCGAGGACGACCACGTCGACGAGGTGTTCGACGGGGAGCGGGACGCCTACGACAACGAGACGTTCCTCACGAACCTGGCGACGGCGCTGGCGGACCGCGACGGCGACGTGTTGTGGGACGGGGGCCACGGCCAGTTCGGCAACGACCCCGGCGAGTCCGTCGAGGGTGTCGCCCACTACCAGCGGTTCCTCGAGGGCGTCGACGTGGGGCTCGAACAGGTCAACGACTACGAGCTGGACGGCGGGCTGGATGGCTCGCTGCTCGCTCGTGGCCGCGCGTTGGTCGTCACGCCGCCCTCGCGGGCGTTCACCCCGGCAGAACGCGAGGCGGTGACGGCGTTCCGCGACGCGGGCGGCGCGGTGATCCTCGTCGGCACCGCCGAGCACACGGAGGCGACGAGCACCGTCAACGGGTTGGCGGCGGCGCTCGGCTCGGACCTCTCGTTCGGCCGGACGGGCGTGACGGACCCAGACGCGAACCGCGGGGAGCCGTCCCAGCTCGTCACCGACGCCTTCGGCGAGTCGTTCGGGCTGTTCGCGTCCGTCGCGGACGGTGACCCGACGCTCCAGGCGGAGACGCCGACGCCGACCGCCACCGAGGCGTCGGCTACCGAGACGGAGACGAGTGCGGGCGGTGAGGACGCAGGCGAGGCGACCGCGACGAGCACGTCCGCGCCCGGGCTGGGGACACTCTCCGGTGTGGCCGGGCTCCTCGGCGGCGGGCTGTACGCGCTCCGCAGTGCCGTCGGCGAGGACGGCGACGACTCGGAGAGCGAGTGACCGCGGAGCTCGTCACTCTCCGTCGTCGCCGCGCTTGTCGATCTCGCCGCGGAGAGCGGTGGCGTCGAAGGTGTGGTCCGGGCGCACGTCGACGAACCCGAGGTACTCGCGGGCACCCAGCAGGTCCGCGGCCGGGTACGCGGTCGCGGCGGCCGCGACGGCCTCGCGAGCCCCGACCAGCGGCTCCAGCGCGGCGAGGGCACACGCCAGGTCGTACTGGCGGCTGGAATCGCGGGCGTCGGCGTAACTCGCCGCCTGCTCCTCGCGGACGCTCGTCGCGTCGATGAAGTAGAGGTCGTCGTCGACCACCAACACGTTCTCGGCTCGGAGGTCGCCGTGTGCGAGGCCGTCCTCGTGTAACAGCGCCAACTCCTCGAACAGTCGTGGTGCCAGCGCCGTCGTACGCTCGGCGGGCACCTCGTCCAGCGGCGCGAACCCCTCCAGGTAGTCGAGCACCAGGACCCCGAGGCCGTCGATCTCCAACGCCTCCACGGGTTCGGGTGCGTTCACACCCACCTCGCGCATCCGTTCGGTCGCCGCCAGTTCGTGTTCGGCCATCTCGTAGGGTGTGTCGAAGTGGTCGAAGAACCCCTCCGTGCCGGCGGTGACGGCCCCGAGGTTCCGGCCGGTCGTGAAGACGGCGTGGACCAGCGAGTTCTGGCGCGTGATCACCTTCACGAAGTAGCGGTCGTCGAGGACGAACGGCGTCGACAACCAGTTGTCCGCCTCGAGAAAGCGGACGTGTGCCGTCTCGCGTCCGTAGCGGGCGGCCAACTCCCGGACCACCGTCTCCAGACGGTCCCACGAGACGTTCCCACGCACGAGGCGTCTGACGACCATCTCGTCGGACAGTGGGTCGGCGACAGTCATAAAGGGTCGCTCGGCGACGGGCGCTGCGCGAGTGGGCCGCTCGGCGACGGGCACTGCGCGAGTGGGTCGCTCGGCGACGGGCGCTCCGGGAGCACCCGCTTTCCGGGAGTACAAGTCACTCGGCCCACTCGTCGGTACCGATGGGAACGGCCGAAGACGAGACGAGCGTGTTCGAGGAGTACCGCGACCGCGTGGACCGCCCACTCGCGCGACTGTTCCGCGAGTACGGGTCGCCGGAGATCCACTGGCTGATCGTCGGGATGGTCGCGAACGTGTTGGCACGGGCCTCGAGCCTGCTCCCGCCGGTCGTGCTCGGGGTCGCGATCGACGCGGTGTTCCTCGACCGGACGGGGTACTCGCTGTTGTTCCTCCCCGACCGGTTCGTCCCGGCCGGTGAGACCGCGCAGTTCTGGTTCTCCGTCCAGTTGATCGTCGCCGCCTTCGTCGCGACGGCCGTGTTGACGTGGGTGTACGGCGTCGCCGCCAACAACTTCGCCCACGGCGTGATGCACGCGGTTCGGGTGGACTCCTTCGAGAAGATGCAGTCGCTCGACATGTGGTTCTTCGACGGGAAACAGACCGGCGAGGTGATGTCCGTCCTCAACAACGACACCACCAACCTGGAGCGGTTCCTCGACAACGCACTCCAGAACTCCGTCCGGCTGGGCGTGATGGTGATCGGGATCGCGGTCGTGCTCTTCTCGGAGAACGCCCAACTCGCCGCGTTGACGCTCGTCGCGGTCCCGCTGATGGTCGGGTTCACGTGGTGGTTCATGCGGGCCGTCGAGCCGCGGTACACCTCCCAGCGCGAGTCCGTCGGGGACCTCAACACCCGCTTGGAGAACGCGCTCGGCGGGATGCAGTTGATCAAGACCAGCGGGACGGAGTCGTACGAGTCCGACCGCGTCCGAGACGCCTCCTACTCGTACTTCCAGGACACGATGGCGGTGTTGAAGCTCAACTACCTCTACCGGCCCGGGATGGAGTTGTTCGCGGGGCTCGCGTTCGCCACGACGTTCGTCGTCGGCGGGCTGTGGCTGACGACCGGCACCGCGCCGGGGCCGCTGACGGGGACACTCTCGGAGGGGCAGTTCGTGACGTTCCTCTTTCTCACCCAGCGGTTCACCGCCCCGCTGGCGGAGGTGTCGAACATCGTCGACTCCTACGAGAACGCCAAGGCCTCCAGCGAGCGCGTGTTCGGCCTCCAGGACGTCCCGCGTCGGATCACGGACCGCGAAGACGCCGTGGCGCTCGACGACCCGGACGGCCGCGTGGTCTACGACGACGTGTCGTTCGGCTACGAGGACGGCGACCCCGGCGCGCCGGACACGGGCGAGGCGTCGAGCGATGGCGCGTGGGCGGACGGCGGCAGTCCGGGGACCGTGGACGCGGACGGCACGGGAGGCGTGGACGAGACGAGCGGCACAACGGAGACGGACGAGCCCGAGGAGTGGGTGTTGGAGAGCGTGGACTTCACCGCGGAGCCGGGAGACACGGTCGCGTTCGTCGGGCCGACGGGCGCGGGGAAGTCGACGCTGGTGAAGCTGCTGCTCCGGCTGTACGACACGGACACGGGTGCGATCCGGATCGACGGCCACGACGTTCGCGACGTCGAGACGGCGTCGCTCCGGTCGAGTATCGGCTACGTGAGTCAGGACACGTTCCTCTTCGACGGGAGCGTCGCGGACAACGTCCGCTACGGGGAGTTCGACGCCGACCGAGAGGCGGTGGTGGCGGCGTGTGAGGCCGCCGAGGCCGACGAGTTCGTCCGGAACCTCCCCGACGGCTACGACACCCGCATCGGCGAGCGCGGGGTGAAGCTGTCGGGCGGGCAACGCCAGCGGCTCTCCATCGCCCGCACGGTGTTACAGGACCCGGAGATCCTCGTGTTGGACGAGGCGACCTCGGCGGTGGACACGGAGACGGAGCTGTTGATCCAGCGTTCACTGGACCGGCTCGCCGCGGACCGCACCACCTTCGTCATCGCCCACCGCCTGTCGACGATCCGCGACGCCGACACCGTGCTCGTGTTGGAGGACGGGCAGATCGTCGAACGCGGGACGCACGACGACCTGCTGGCCGAGGACGGGCTGTACGCGAAGTTGTGGGGTGTCCAGGCCGGCGAGATCGAGTCGTTGCCGTCGGAGTTCCTGGATCGCGCACGGGAGCGGCGGGCGGAGACGCTGTCCGACGACGACTGACACCGCACGGGCCGGCGTCTCGGCGTCACACGAACCGACGAGGGTCGAAGTAGTGGAGTCGTCGCTCGCAGGTCGTGTCACGTCGAGTCGAGAGTCGCGCGGTGGTCGTCTACGCGGCGCTCTCGCCGTACGTCTCCTCGAGGTACGCCACGATGTCGTCGGACTCGGGCATCCCCTCGACGTCGTGGGCCTCGTCGACGAGTACCGGCACACCGGTCTGGCCGCTGATCTCCTCGACTTCGGTGCGCTCGCCGTGCGAGCGCGGGACCATCACCGACTCGTACTCCAACCCGAGGTCGGCGAGCTTGTTCTTGACCTTCGCACAGTACGGACAGCCTTCCAGTTCGTAGAGGACGAGTTCCGACATCGAACTCACCTACGTGACCGAGCCTATAAAGGCGAACGGGGCTGTGCGGCGGGTGCGGGGTCGCGGTCTCGACGGGGAGCCGCCTCTCCGACTGCAGTGTGCGACCCGTGTGACACCACCACACGCGACCGGTGGGTTCACGTGGTGCGCCGGTCACGGAGAGACAACTGCAGGCGACCGATGACCCGCTCTCTCTCCTGAACGGTCCGCCGTTCACGGCACTCGCACCGCCCACGACCGACTGGACCGGGCGGTGGCGAGAGCGGTCGCCGCCGACGCGTCTCCGGGTTCCCCCCGACGGACCCGACGGCGTCACGAGAGTCGCTCTCACCGCCGCCCCCGCACCACCACAGCCACACGTGAGTCTCCCACCACGAGCCGAGATCGACCCCGAGTACCGCTTCGACCTGACGCGCATCTACGACGACCCCGCGGCGTGGCACCGCGCCGCCGACGCGTTCCGCGAGCGGGTCGCCGACCTCGAGACGACCGCACGCCGAGACTTCGACACACCGGCCGCACTCGGGAGCCTGCTCGACGCGACCGCCGCGTGCTACCGGACGCGCGACAGTCTCCGGTTGTACGCTGCCCTGTACGGCTACGTCCACACGGGCGACGACGCGGCCGCCGACCTCCGGCGCGCGAACCGCGACCTCGACACCGTGTTCGACCCGGCCGTCGCCACGGTCTGTCGCCGCCTCGCCGCCCTCAACGACGAGCGGTTCGAGGCACTCGTCGACGCACTCGACGAGGGCCGCGACGACACCACCGTCGTCCCCACCGACTACCGACCGTACGCCGAGAGTCTCCGGCGTCGAGGCCGTCACACCCGCGAGCCGGCCGTCGAGGAGACGGTGGCGACCGTCGAGGAACCGCTCGGTGCCGCGGAACGGACGATCCGTGCGGTGACGACGGAGGACCTCGATCCCGGCACCGTCGACCGACCGGACGGCACCGAGGCGGAACTCCGGATCGGGAACGTCCAAGACGAACTCCGCGAGCCCGACCGCGACTACCGACGACGAGTGTACGAGACGATCCGGTCCGAACTCGACCGCTTCGAGCACACGCTCACCCGTGCCGTCGGCGAGAAACTGAAGGCTGCCCGGGCGACCGCGACCGTCCGCGGGTACGACTCCCACCGCGCCGCCTCGCTGGCCGCCGACTCGTACCCGCCGACCGGCGTCCAGAGTGCACTCCCGGAGTCGGTCCACGACACGCTCGTCGAGGCGGTCGTCGCCGAACGCGACCCGTACGACCGCGCCCGACGGCTGCGACGGGACCGCCTGGGCGTCGACACGCTCCGTCCGTGGGACACGCGGGTCCCGTTGGTCGACGCAGACCCGACCCCGTCGTACGAGACGGCGACGGATCACGTCCTGACCGCGTTGGAGCCACTCGGCGACGACTACGTCGCCCGCGTTCACGAGATGTTGGACGAGCGGCGCGTCGACGTGTTCCCGACGGCGAACAAGCGGACCGACATCCCGGCGGCGTGCCCCGCCTCGCCGGCCGACGGACCGTACGTGTTGGCCAACTTCCGCGAGGATGTCCGGACGACGTTCTTCCTCGCACACGAACTCGGCCACGCCGCCAACGTCTCCTACCACACCGACGGGCCAACGCGGTACGCGTGCAATCGCGTCCCCGTCTCGGAGGTCCCCTCACTCGTCCACGAACTCCTGCTGGCGGACCACCTGACGACACTCGGCGGCCCGCTGGCCGACGCCGCCCGCGAGCGGCGCGTGGAACTGCTCGGCGGGAACCTCTACCGGAACGCCCGCAGCACCGCCTTCGGCCACCGGCTCGCGGAGATCGTCGCCGACGGAGAGGAACTCACCTCGGACCGCGCCCGCACGGCGAACCGACAGGTGGCCGAGCGCTTCGACCCGGTCGTGGAGCCGCCCGCGGACCGCGACGGCCGCGACTGGTTGGGCGGTGGCCTCCGCGACGCCTACACCGGTCACCAGTACGTGCTCGGTGTTCTCGGTGCGGTGGCGGCCGTCGAGGGACTCGCCGACGGGTCGCTCGCGCCAGCCGACTACCGGACGTTTCTCCGTCACACCGGCCACGACGACGCACTCGCCGCCTTCGAGCGACTCGGAGTCGACCCGACCGAGCGGTCGGCGTACCGCCGTGCCGCCGCGGCGTTCGACGGCGCCGTCGACGAGTTGGCGCGCGTGACCGCCGAGTGAGCGGTCGTCACTCCGCCGGGAGTCGACTCGCCGGCCCCTCGTGGACCACGAACTCCAGCGCGTTCACGAGGTAGTGGGCGACGACGACGGCGAGGAAGCTCCCCGTGAGGACGAACACGCCCGCCAGCACCGCGCCGAGGAGTCCGGTGACGACCATCCCGGCGGTTCCCTGTGCGCTGTGTGCGAGGCCGAACGCGACCGAGGAGGCGACGACGAGCAGCCAGACGGGGACCGCGAACCCCGCCGCGAAGGCCCCCACCAACACCGCGCGGAACAACAACTCCTCGAACAGCGCGATCACCGGCAACACCCCGGCCAACAACAGCCACCACTCGCCACGTGTCGTCGGTGCCAGTGCACCACGGAGCGCCTCCGCCGGATCGATCCCGAACCGCTGGCCCAGTCGTCCGCCGGACTCGCTGGCGACCCACAGGCCGATCCCGGCGACGACGCCGATCGCGAGGTCGAGTCCCGTCGCCACCGGCACCAGTCCCAGCGTCGCCGCCGGCACCCCCGCGAAGACGATGGCCGAGACGAGCAGTCCGGCGAACAACAACTGCGAGCCGGCGACGTTCAACAGGAGGACTCGCGTCGAGAGCTGTCGGCTCCCGACGGTGACGCCGTCCCGCTCCGCCGGGATCGGTGGGTCGAACGCGTCCGTCTCGCCGTCGACCACGGGCCCAGCACCGCCGAACGGAGTGTCGCTCGGCAGCCCGTCACCCACCGGTGTGTCACTCACCGGGGCGTCGCTCACCGGCGTACTGCCGACCGGCCCGTCGCTCACGTCGACACCGGAACGCGACTCGTTCGACGGGACTCGCGTGGAGGTCTCCGGCCGCCGCTCGTCGCTCCCCGTCCGCGGCCGCCTCGTCGACTCGCTCGCCGTCGCGTCCTCCTCGCGGTCCCCCGTCGACTCGCTCGCCGTCGCGTCCTCCTCGCGGTCCCCCGTCGACTCGCCGGTCGAGTTGGGTGGGAACTCCGGATCCCGGTCGTCGTCACCCCACCGGTCGACCGGCGTCCCGCCGTCGTCCGTCCAGCGGTCACGGCTGTCCTCGGGGTCGCGCCAGCGGTCGGCCGGACCAGTCCGGTCGGTCGGTGTCGACCGCGTCGGATCACTGTCGAGTGACGCCCGAGTCGGGTCGTCGTCGAGTGACGCCCGAGTCGGGTCGTCGGCCGCCGGCGCTCGCCGGTCCGCGTCGTCGGACTGCGACGCGTCGGTCGACGCGCCACCGCGTCCGTCTCCACCCGTCGTGTCGACCGGGTCGCGCGTGTCCCCCGTCCGGTCGACTGCAGGGCTCTCTCCCGTGTCGCGCTCGTCGTAGCCGGCCCTCTCGGTCGGCGGACCGGCCGCGTAGTCCTGCGGGTCGGGGTAGTCGGACTCCGAGAGTGTCGTCCGCTCGGTCCCGCCGGGGCCGGACAACGGGTCCGTCGGCTCGTCGCCGGCGAGTCGGTCCCGCAGCACCGCCACGCGACCGCCGGAGTCGTCGTCCATCCGTGGACTGCCGTCGACCTCGGCGGCTGCCGACACGTTCGACCCACCGTCGACCGGTCTCTCCGACGGGTCGTCCAACCGCCCGCTCGGTCCGTCGCCGACCAAGGCGGCAGAGCTCCTGGTGAGTGCGAGTAACAGCCCGAGCAACACGACGACGATCCCGGAGAAAGCGGTCCAACGCGTCACACGACACCTCGCTCGGGAACGGGGAGCGGGGTTACTGCGGGCTCGGACTGGAGGGTCCGGACACGTCGCCCGTGTCTGCGGCCTCCAGCGCGGAGCCGGTGATGTTCTTGAGGCGGTCGACCAGCGAGTCCTTCTCCGCCTCCCCCTCCAGTGCCACGTCGAGCACCTCGGAGATGTGCGAGACGGGGACGATGTCGACCATCTCCTCGTACTCCTCCTCGATCATCACGTCCTGCTCGTTCGCCTGCGGGATGATGACCGTGTCACAGCCGGACTTGGCGGCGGCCTCGATCTTGTGGGTCACCCCACCGACCGGGAGCACGTCGCCGCGCACGGACAGCGACCCCGTCATCGCCAGGTTCTGGTCGACGCCGACACCCTCCAGCGCCGAGATCACGGCCGTCGCGACCGTGATCGACGCCGAGTCACCGTCGACACCCTGCTGTCCCGTCTGGACGAACTGGATGTGGACGTCCTTCTCCGAGAGGTCCTCGTCGGAGAACTTCTTGATGATCGCCGAGACGTTCTGGACGGCCTCCTCGGCCATCTCCTGGAGCTTCCCGGTTGCGATTACCTCCCCCGGCCCGTGGGAGGGTGTGACCTCCGCCATGACCGGGAGCATGATCCCCGAGTCCTCGCCCATCACGGCGAGCCCGTTGACGCGGCCGACCTCGTAGCCGTCCGAGACCTGCAGCTCGTAGTCCTTCCGGCGCTCGATGTAGTCGTCCGCGAGCTGCTGTTCGATGGACCGCGAGCGGCCCTTCGCCTCCAGCACGTGCTCGCGAGTGACCTCCGGCGCGTCGCCGGACCGCGCGATGTCGCCCGCGACGCGGACGAGCCCGCCGAGGTTCCGCAGCTCCAGCGTGAGGTGGCCCTTCCGGCCCGCACGCCGACGCGCCTCGAGGATGATCTCCTCGATGGCGCCGCGGTCGAACTTCGGCAGGCGCCCGTCCTTGTCGGCCTCCTGGGCGACGAAGCGGGCGTACTTCCGGCGCATCTCCGGGGTGTCCTCGATGGTGTCGTCCATGTACACCTCGTAGCCGTACCCCTTGATCCGCGAGCGGAGCGCCGGGTGCATGTTCTCCATCGCGTCGAGGTTCCCGGCCGCGACCATCACGAAGTCCGTCGGTACCGGCTCCGTCTGGACCATCGCCCCCGAGGAGCGCTCGGACTGGCCCGTGATCTGGAACTCACCCTCCTGGATCGCGGTCATCAGCTTCTGCTGGGACCGGATGTCGAGGGTGTTGATCTCGTCGACGAACAACACGCCCTTGTTGGCCTTGTGGATGGCGCCGGCCTCGACGCGGTCGTGGCTCGGCGTCTCCATCCCACCGGACTGGAACGGGTCGTGGCGCACGTCGCCCAGCAGCGCCCCGGCGTGGGCACCCGTGGCGTCCTCGAACGGCGCCGTGGTCTCGTCGGCGGTGTTGACCAGCAGGTTCGGGATCATCGAGTCGCTCCCGCGAGAGCCGTAGCGGAAGGCGAGGTAGATGACGCCGGCCGCGAGAATCCCCAAGAGGACGTTCCCGGCCACGATCAGCGCGTAGCCGAGCACGACGGCGATGATGATCCACATGAGGAAGCTCCGCATCTGGTTGCGCTTGCGGGCCTCCTCCTTGTGGGCCTCCACGATCTGTTCGCCCTTCCCCGACGGCACCGTCCGCACCTTCGGGTTGTTGCCGTCGTCGGGGTTGTGGTACACGAGCACGTCCTGCAGTTCCTCCGGCGGGAGGAGTTCGGACATCGCCTTCGCCAGCATCGACTTCCCGGTCCCGGGCGAGCCGATCATCATCACGTGGCGCCGCTGTTTGGCCGCCTTCATCACCACGTCGCGGGCGTGTTCCTGCCCGATGACCTGGTCGACCAGGCGCTCGGGGACCTGGATGTCGTCCGTCGAGTCGATCTGGAGGCCGCCGAGGAGCCCGTCCTCGGCGTCCTCGTCGATCTCGGCGTCGATCTCGACGTCGCTGCCGAGGTCCTCGATGTCCGCGTCCTCGTCGGAGGGCGTGTTCGAGGTGCCGACCGACGGGTCGCCGATCCCGTCGTCGGCCGGCCCACCGACACCGTTCCCGGCTGGGTCGTCGACGATGTGGGGGTCCTCCCGACCGTCGTCGTTGTCGTTGCTCATAGAACGTTCCGTACTGTGTGAGTAGTGCCGTGAACTGATATACTTTCTCCCGACTCGCACTGGTCGCTCCCGACCGAAATCCGACGGTAGCGGCGCTCTCTGCCGAGTCGCTCGCGGCCGCTCGATGCCGCCGTACTTATAAATCGTCGGCGGGAACCGTCCGGGCACGATGCGGGGGTTCTACATCGGCCGCTTCCAGCCGTACCACGACGGACACCACCAGATGGTCGCGGAGATCGCGGACGAGGTCGACGAGTTGGTGTTGGGAATCGGCTCGGCGGGGGAGTCGCACACGCAGCGGAACCCCTTCACCGCGGGCGAGCGGATCATGATGGTGACGAAGGCAGTCGCGGAGTTCGACGTGACGAGTTACGCCGTCCCGATCGAAGACCTGGACCGCAACGCCGTCTGGGTGAGTCACGTCCGGTCGATGTGTCCCCAGTTCGAGGTGGCGTACTCCAACAACCCGTTGGTGGTGCGTCTGTTCCGCGAGGCGGGCGTGGAGGTCCGGACGACCCCGATGTTCGACCGCGACGTGTTGGAGGGGACGGAACTCCGCTCGCGGATGGTGGCCGGCGACGACTGGCGGGAACACGTCCCCGATCCCGTGGTCGACGTGATCGAGGAGGTGGACGGCCCCGCACGGATGCGGCAGGTCGCCGACACGGACGCGAACGGGCACTAGACGGCTCGTGACGACTGCTCTGAGGGAGACGACCCGGGCGACTCGGATCACCCCGCCACGACCCCGGACGGTTTATTCGCCTCGCCCGCCGAGCGGGTTGCGTGAGCGACCTCGCACTCGACGCGACGCAACTCGACCGCTACAGCCGCCACGTCATCATGGACGAGGTCGGGCCGGCGGGGCAGGCGGCGTTGCTGGACGCCGCGGTGCTCGTCGTCGGCGCCGGCGGCCTGGGCTCGCCGGTGATCCAGTACCTCGCGGCCGCGGGCGTCGGCAGGCTCGGGATCGCGGACGACGACGTCGTCGAACGGTCGAACCTCCAGCGACAGGTGGTCCACGCCGACGCCGACGTGGGCCGCTCGAAGACGGCCTCGGCGGCCGCGTTCGTCCGCGATCTCAACCCCGACGTGACCGTCGTGGAACACGAGACGCGGGTCGACACCGACACCGTCGAGGACCTGCTGGCCGACTACGACCTGGTGGTCGACGCCAGCGACAACTTCCGGACGCGGTACGTCCTCAACGACGCCGCGCGGCTCCGGTCGCTCCCGGTCGTCCACGGCGCGATCTACCGCTTCGAGGGACAGGTGACGACGCTCCACCCGGCGGGGCCGTGTTACCGGTGTCTGTTCCCGTCCGCGCCGGAGCCGGGCGAGGTGCCGAACTGTGCGGAGACGGGTGTGTTGGGTGTCCTCCCCGGTGTCGTCGGCTCGCTCCAGGCGACGGAGGCGGTGAAGCTGCTCGTCGACCACGGCGACCCGCTCGTCGGCCGGCTCCTCTTCTACGACGCCGCCGACCTGACGACCGAGACGGTCGCCTACGAGCACAACCCGGACTGTCCCGTCTGTGGCGACGACCCAGTCGCGTCGCTGGACGAGTTCGCGTACGACGACCGCTGTCGACTCGTCGCGGAGTGAGTGTCGGCGTCACCCGCGAGTCGTCCCTCCGCGTCACCCGCGAGTCGTCCGTCTCCGTCGTCGCCCCGGGGGGACCTCGACACCTCCGGCGCGACGGCGTCCCCACTCGCGCCGACCGGAACCGCCCGACATTTCCGCCGGCCGCTCCGACGTGAGGCCGTGAGACCGAGTCACGTTCCAGAGGCCGTCGCCGGCGACGAGACGCGAGGTGAGCGGCGGTGAGTGTCGCGGCGCTGTTGAACGACCTCCCGTTCGTCCAGCACATGGGCATCGAGGTCGTCGAGGCAGCCGACGGCCACGCGGTCGCCGAACTCGAACTGGCGGAGGAACACACGACGGTCCCCTCCGGACCCGTCGCACACGGCGGGGTCGCGTACGCGCTGGCCGACACCGTCGGCGGCGCGGCGGTGATCTCCCTCCACCACCGACCGACGCCGACGGTCGACATGCGGATCGACTACCACGCCCCCGCGACCGACGACCTGCGCGCGGAGGCGGACGTGGTCCGGGACGGCGGGAGCGTCGCCAGCGCGGACGTGCGCGTCGAGAGCGTCGACGGGACCCACGTCGCCAGCGCTCGCGGCGTGTTCAAGACCGGCGGCAGCGACGACGGCGGCCCGTGGGGTGCCCGCGAGGACCGTGACCTGGAGTAGTGCCCCCACCCCGCGGCGGTACGCACTCGACACTCCCCTCTAGATTCGGACACGACGGTGGTGAGAACCCTACTTCCGACTATCTTCCGTAGTTTCCAAAATACTATCAGTTGTGTGATCCGACTCGGCCCCATGTCGACGGGAGACCAACGACCGCCGGTCGTGGGGACGCTCGCCGAGTACAGCGAGGCCCCCTTCGAGCGGCGCTGGGAGTGGAGCGACGGTGAAGACGTGGTCACGATGACGGGGCCCGAGGAGAACCACCACCTCGTCGTCCACCCGGACTACGTCCGGCGCGTGCTGTTGGAGGACGACGACCAGTACGTGAAGTACGGCGCGTACGACTCCGTGTTCGGGAACGGACTGGTGAACGTCTACGGGGAGGAGTGGCGTGCCCAACGAGGCGCGATGCAGCCCGCGTTCACGCCCGACCGCGTGATCTCGTACTGCGAGACGATCCAGGACGTGGTCCGACCGGCAGTCGAAGCCCGGTCCGACGGGGAGGTCGTCGACGTGCGCGAGTTGATGACCGACCTGACGATGGAGGTGATGTTGGAGACGCTGTTCGGCGGGACGACCGACGAGGAGGGTGCGATCGGACGCGCGGCAGAACGGATCAACGAGTGGTTCATGGAGTCCGCCACCGCCGGCTCCGTCCCGGAGTCCGTCGAGTCGAACTTCGACCAGGGACTCGCGGAGATGACGGAGTTGATCGAGGGGATGATCGAAGACCGCGACGGTGACGCCGACAGCGAGGACCTCCTCTCGATGCTGGTCGCGATGGGACCCGACCACGAGGCGTCGTACACGGACGAGCGCATCCGCGACGAGATGATCACGCTGCTGTTCGCGGCCCACGAGACGACCGCGCTCACGCTGGCGTACACGCTCTACCTGCTGGCGGACGCACCCGACGTGGTCGACCGCCTCCAGACGGAACTGGACGACGTGTTGGACGGCGCGTTCCCCGGCCCCGAGCACGTCCGGGAACTGTCGTACACCGAGCAGGTGATCGACGAGGCGATGCGAATCTACTCGCCGGCCCACTCGCTGTTCCGGGAGGCGACGGCGGACGTGGAGATCGGCCCCTACGAGATCCCCGAGGGTGACGTGGTGTACCTCCCACAGTGTGTGATCCACAGAGACGACCGCTGGTGGGACGATCCCGAGACGTTCCGGCCCGAGCGGTTCGCGGGCGACGACGACAGACACCCGTTCGCGTACTTCCCGTTCGGAGCCGGCCCCCGCCGCTGTATCGGCGAGCGGTTCGCACGGGCAGAGGCGAAACTCGTCGTCGCGGCGTTCGCCGACGCCTTCACGTTCGACCGCGTCACCGAGGAGTTCGAGATGCTCGCCAGCCTGACGGCGGTCCCGGACCGACCGCTCGAACTCCGGTTCCGAGACCGAGCCTGACCGCCGCGTCGCGAGTCGCTCCCACGGTGTGTCGGAGCGCGTCACCGACGGGGCGGGGGACTACCAGGAGATCTCGAAGGCGGCCTGCTCGTCGGGCTCGGGCTCGGCCGACTGGATCGACGGTTGGGCGTCACTCAGATCCTGGACGACGCCGACGAACACGCCCTCGGCGTGCGGGACGGTGAACGGGTAGTCCTCGGTGACGCCGACGTGGGCGCGACTGGCGCCGAGTGACTCGAAGGTGTACTTCCCGGCGGGGAACTCGCGGCTACTGTTCCGGAACGCCTCCTTGTGCATCGCGGCGAGCGCACCGAGCCCCTCCATCGGGGTCGAGACCTCCGGCGGCCACTCGACGGCCTTCGCCGACTCCTTGCCCCCTTCGCGCATCGTCGCCTCGCCAACCTCCTCGCCGAGACTCTGGTACGCGGCGACCACGTCGTCGGTCGTGTACCACGTCTCGGCGTCTAACTCGCCGAGGTGTTCGCTGAACAGTTCGCGTGCCTTCTTCTCGAACACCCGCGACACCTCGCCGGCACTCTGGACGGTCGCGAGCGGGTAGCGGCCGATGACTTCCGAGTCGGGATCGTAGCTCGTCACGACCGCAACTCTCCCTTCTAGAGACATAAATTTAGCGCAGAAGCTTACAACTCTCTTCGGTGTTGGTATCACGTGCCACTCTGTGACACACAACTGGTCACCGACCGTTCTCGCAGGTCGACGGTGGGCTGGTTCCGGCAGGTTCGGCGGTCAGCGGTGCCCCTCTGTCGCGAAGTGACTCTGCATGAGCCACTCCATCTTGGCGACCATCTCGGAGCTGTCGAGCGACGACATCCCGAAGTCACGCTCTCGGAGCCGGTCGCGCCGTTGTTTCCAGTTCCAGGTGAACCGCTCGGAGAGTCCGGCGGCTCTGATCCGGTCGATCACCGCCTCCGGCGACAGCTCGCCGGCGTCCAACGCGTCGAGGTCCGCCTCGTCGATCACACCCTGGTGGAGCGCCTCGACGATCACGCCGGCACTGTAGTCGTGCTCGTGGACCTCTCGCTCCCAGGTGATGATCCAGTTACCCAGCCGCCACATGTGCTGGAGTTCGTAGGTGACCCGCCGGAACGCCTGGTAGTCGTCGTGGTCGAACGCCGGGGAGAACATCAGGTCGATCCCCCAGAACGTGTACAGCCCGATGGCCTGCGTCTCGAAGTACCACGTCTCCTCGGGGTTCATGAACGAGGGGTAGTCCGCCGAGAGACGCGCGTAGTCCATCCCCTGGTTCGCCTGTCGGAGGTTGAACAGGAACGGCTCGACGAACTCCTCGAACCGCGGCGCCGACTCCAGTCGGTCCATCAGCGCCTCCCACACCTGGCGAGTACTCTTCGGGTAGTCCTCGTCGATGTCGTCGCGCTCCCAGTCGGGCCGTGCGGTCGGGTACGGCGCCTTCGCCAACTCCCAGAAGGTCGCCTCGTCGCCGAGCTTCTCCGCGGCGTCGTCGACGAGCGTGATGTAGATGGACACCAGGGTCTTCGCCTCGTGGGCAGCCTCGAAGTGTTCCTCCGGGACGGTGCTCAGCGTCAGTGGCTCGCCGAAGATGTGCGAGAGCCACTTCCAGAGGTACAGTTGTCGGTCGCCGAGTATCCCGTCGCCCTCGACGATCTCTCGGATCCGGGGAGACAGCTCCGTCTCGGAGACGGCGTCGAACAGTTCCTCACGCATCTCGTCGCTCAAGTCGAGTCCGAGATCCGTCACGCTCGCACGGCGGTCGACGGCGGACATCGACGGGACTCTGATGCTGGACCCGGTCTCGACGGGCCCGTCTACACTCGGTGGCTCGTGACGTGCGTCCTGAGACATACACCCCACGCTGCGTGGGAGTAGTTTAATATTATCGTATTTAGACGCTTGTTAGTTGTCGAACATTCGAATTCTTCGGCAACTATCTCTCTAACGATGGTTTCGAAAGTGGGTGGACATTCAGAATGTCTACGACGTGAACGAACGAGAGACATCTCTACTCACGGTGACCGGTTCGAGCCGAAGTATCCGAGATTCGAGTTGGTTGCATCCCGTCCCGGCTCGTCGGATAGTTCACGCGACGGACACCGCGTCGTTGGCCCGAGATCGATCTCGGTGGAGGTCTGTCCGTCGGAGACCGACGGGTTCATACACACAGTCCAGTGTCGAGTCTCGTCCCCGTCGGTGGGACAGGTCGGTGACGTAGGACACACGACTGACAAAGGTTTATAAACTTGCGAGCACTAAGTAGAGGTGAAGGTAGTCGTGGTGACCGGTTCTCACCACGACGAGACTACACACCATGACACGAGACACTCGAACGGACGGTCGGCAGACCGGCGCGGGCGGGACCGACGTGGAGACGCACGAACACGACGACGTAGCCCCCGAGGAGGGAGGTGGTGGCGCACCGGGTGGTCCACCACTGACGGACGGCGGCGAGCGGATCCGCGAGCGGCCGGAGCGGACCGACGACCGGACGACGACTGCCGACGAGACGGAGGCGAACGGCGACCGGACGACGACTGCAGAAGCGACCGAGGTGGAGACGGCCGACGAGCGAGACCGCTGTCCCGAGTGTGGTGGGACGGTCGTCAACGACGCGACCCACGGCGAGACCGTCTGTGCCGACTGTGGGCTCGTCGTCGAAGAGGACGAGATCGACCGCGGGCCGGAGTGGCGCGCGTTCGACTCGAGCGAGCGCGACCAGAAGAGTCGGGTCGGGGCGCCGACGACGAACATGCTCCACGACCACGGACTCTCGACGAACATCGGCTGGCAGGACCGGGACGCCTACGGCAACACGCTGTCGGCGAGCCAGCGCCAGAAGATGCAGCGGCTCCGCACGTGGAACGAGCGCCTCCGCACCTCCGACCACAGCGAGCGGAACCTGAAGCAGGCGCTCGGGGAGATCGAGCGGATGGCCTCCGCGTTGGGCCTGCCGGAGAACGTCCGCGAGACGGCCAGCGTGATCTACCGGCGGGCGCTGGAGGAGGACCTCCTCCCCGGCCGCTCCATCGAGGGGATCGCGACGGCGTCGTTACACGCCGCCGCGCGGATGGCGGGAGTCCCCCGGTCGATCGACGAGGTGGCACGCGTCTCCCGTGTGGACGAGGAGACGTTCCAGCGGGCGTACCGCTACATCGTCAAGGAGTTGGAGTTGGAGGTCCAGCCCGCGGACCCGGCGGAGTACCTGCCGCGGTTCGCCTCGAAGCTGGAGCTGTCCGACGAGACGGAGCGGCGGGCCCGCGAGTTGCTCGCGACCGGCAAGGAGGCGGCGGTCCACTCCGGGAAGTCGCCGGTCGGACTCGCCGCCGCCGCACTGTACGCGGCGGGCGTGTTGACCAACGCGGACCTCACACAGAAGCAGGTCAGCGAGGTGACGGACATCTCCGAGGTGACGATCCGCAACCGGTACCAGGAGCTGTTGGAGACCGCCGCCGCGGCCGAGGAGGCCGACGGTGCCGGGACGCCACCCTCGAACGGAGACGGCGGCGAGGTCCCGGTCGGCGTCGACGGCTGATCGGTACTCCCCGTCGACGACCGGTCCCCCCGCTGCCGTCGACGACCGGTCCCAACTGCGTCCGCGAACCACCGGACGGCAGTGTTCTGATCGGACACTGACACGAGACCACCACACGACGAGCCGGACCAGTCCCCCGACTGGTCTCTCTCGGACCGTCCTCCTCTCACGGATCCGTCACGTGCCAAACTATATGTCACGGTCTCTCACACAGTGAGGTATGGGTGTGCCACTGGGGCTGTTCGGACGTGGACCGGACCGGGCCGACGACGACCACGGTCGGGAGCGTGGTCCAGGCGATCGACGGGAGGCGGACACCGCGACACACAGGGAGTGTCGCCACTGCGGTCGGAACCTCGCGACGACGGCGCGACGCTGTGGGAACTGTGGCGGTCGTGCGGTCACCTACGAGGTGGCGTGAGCGGTCGGCGGTGTCGCCGCCACCACCGAATGTGCGTGTCGCCGCCACCGCGAGTGTCACGTAGCGTCGCGACGAGCTATCGACGACCGTCGAACCACGAGGGTGACGACGGTCGTGTTCGCGGCCCACTCGGTCCAGCTGGGTCGGCGCAGTCTGGTGATCTCGCCCCGGTTCGACGGGTGTCTCTGGAACGGTAACGCTTTTTGACGGCCCTCGGGAACGTGGCGGGTATGTCCGACGAACTGAAGCGAGGGCTGGAGGGTGTGTTGGTGGCGGAGTCGAGTCTGAGCTACATCGACGGGAGCGAGGGGAATCTCGTCTACCGCGGCTACACCATCGAGGACCTCGCCGCGGAGGCCTCCTACGAAGAGACGCTGTACCTCCTGTGGCACGGTGAACTGCCGACGAGCGAGGAGTTAGCGACGTTCGCAGACGCGATGGCCGCCGAGCGGTCGCTGCCCGACGACGTGCTGGAGGCGGTGACGACGCTGGGTCGACGTGGCGGGGACCCGATGGCGGCGTTGCAGACGACGGTGTCGATGCTGTCGGCGTACGACGCGGACGCCGACGCGGACCCGACCGACGCCGACGCGAACGTCCGGAAGGGACGCCGGATCACGGCGAAACTGCCGACGGCGTTGGCGGCGTTCGCCCGCGCTCGCGACGGCGAGGACCCGGTCGCTCCGCGGGAGGATCTGAGTCACGCCGCCAACTTCCTCTACATGTTGAACGGCGAGGAGCCGGACGAGGTGACGGCGGACGTGTTCGACCAGGCGCTCGTGCTCCACGCCGACCACGGACTCAACGCCTCCACCTTCGGCGGGATGGTGACCGCCTCCACGCTGGCGGACCTCCACGCCGCGGTCACCTCCGGGATCGGCGCACTCTCGGGGAGTCTCCACGGCGGCGCGAACGCGAACGTGATGCGGATGCTCCAGGAGATCGACGCCGCCGAGCAGGACCCCGTCGAGTGGGTCGAGCAGGCGCTGGCAGACGGCCGACGTGTCGCCGGCTTCGGCCACCGCGTGTACGACGTGAAGGACCCGCGAGCGAAGATCCTCGGCGCACAGTCGGAGGACCTCGGCGAGGCGGCCGGCGACACGAAGTGGTACGAGATGAGCGTCGCCATCGAGGAGTACATGGCCGAGGAGAAGGGACTCGCTCCGAACGTGGACTTCTACTCCGCGTCGACGTACTACCAGATGGGCATCCCGGTCGACATCTACACGCCCATCTTCGCACTCTCGCGAGTCGGCGGCTGGATCGCCCACGTGCTGGAGCAGTACGACGACAACCGGCTGATCCGTCCGCGTGCCCGCTACGTCGGCGAGACGGACCGCGAGTGGGTGCCGATCGACGAGCGGTAGAGAACGCACTCGGGCGGGGGCGCGGTCGTCGATGTGTCCCGGGCGCGGTCGCCCGCGGCGGAACGATTTTGTGCCGAACTGCCGTCGACTCGAACATGGACGAGACCGGGAGTGAGGCGGACGTTCTCACCGCGCTGGGCGAGACGCTCCGCGACGTCGAGACGGTCGAGTTCGCGGTGGTGTTCGGCTCGCAGGTCTCTGGCGACGCGACAGACGCGTCGGACCTCGATCTCGCGGTCAAGTTCGCCGACAATCTCTCGGCGAACGAGCGGTTCCACGAGCGGTGTCGTCTCGCGGGTGCCCTCCAGCGCGACGACCGCCCGTTCGTCGACGTCTCCGACGTCGAGGCACTGCCACTGGAGGTGGCACACGACGCCGTCTCGGGACGACTCGTCTGTGGCGACAGACGGGCCTTCGAGGCGTTCGAACGCGAGATCGAGGCCCGGTTCGCCGACGAACGTGAGGACCTCCGGACACGCCGGCAGCGTGTGATCGACCGGATCGCCGAGGAGGGACTCCGTGGCTGACGAGCGTGTCGTCGCTGTTGGGCCGTCTCGGGCAGTCTCGAACCGGTTTCGAGTCGATACACCGTCACCGTTCACTCGCCAGGTCGACCGCGACCCACCGTACGGCCACTGACGCCACGCGACCCACCAGTCTCCCCTCCCTCGCACGCGACGAACGCGGTCGAAAGGACCTTGTACGGTGCCACGCCGTGTACGACCGATGGAGTACGGGCTCGTTCTCGTGTGGCTGACCGCGCTGGCGGTGCTGGCGGCGCTGGCGACACCGCTGGCGGCGCGGTTGTTCTCCCGGTGGCCGACGGCCGGTCTCGGCTTCACACTGCCGGTCGCACTGCTCGCGCTCGGCGTGACGGCGTTCTGGGTCGGCCGTGTCGCCTACGGCTACCCGTCGCTGCTCGCCGGACTGGTCGTCCTCGCGGCGGTGTCGGGACTCGTCGGGCTCGACCGCGACCGGGTGCGTGATCGACTGGCGACCGCCGGTGGCGGCCAGGACGGCTCGGTCGGGCCGCGAGCACTCCTCGCGGCGGTCGCGGCCGGGCTCCCGGTCGACGGGTCGCGGCTCCGGCGGACGGCACTGTCCGAGGTCGTCGCCGTGTTCCTGTTGTCGTTCGGGTTCATGACGGCCGTCCGGGCGGCGGACCCGGCGGTGTACGCGCTGGCCGGCGAGAAGTTCCTCGACTTCGGGCTGTTGCAGGCGCTGGCCCGCGCGGACACGCTCCCGCCGGAGGACTTCTGGTTCGCCGGCGAGGGAGTGCGGTACTACTACGGTGGCCACCTCGTGAGTCACCTGCTGGGACTGCTCACCGGCACCGCGCCGCGGTACGTGTACAACCTCGCGATGGCGACGTTCTTCGCGACGTACGTCACCGCCGCCTTCGACCTCGCGGGTGCCGTCGCGGCCGCACGTGGCTACGGCCGCCGCGGTGCCGCGTGGGCCGCCGCGTTCGTCGTCGGCCTCGCGGGCAACGCCGTCACCGGGAGTCGACTCGCGGTCCGAGCACTCCCCGAGTCGGTGCAGTCGGCGGTGCTCGGCGTGTTCCAGCCGTACACCGACACGAACCTCGCGCAGTCCGTCGGGACGGAACTCGGCCCGTTCAATCGGTACTGGCAGTCCAGTCGCGTGATCGACGGGACGATCAACGAGTTCCCGCTGTTCGGGTTCCTCAACGGCGACCTCCACGCCCACATGATGGGGCCGACGTTCCTCCTGCTCGCGGCGGCGCTGGCGTTCGCGCTGTACCGGACGGGCGCCGAGGAGACGACCCGTCGGCGCGTGCTGTTGTTCTGTGGCGTGCCGGTCGTCGGCGCGTTCCAGGCGGTCGTCCACACGTGGGCGTTCCCGACCGTGTTCGGGCTCGCGTGGCTCGGGCTCGCGCTGTCGCCGACGCCACCGCGGACGCTGTTGCCCACCGCGGTGCGGGCGCCGCTGGATCGACTGCTCGGGGCACGCGGCTCCGAGACGGAGACCGGCGTCGCCGCAGACGGCGGCGGTGGTGACGGACAGACGACTGCGTCGAGTGCGACCGCGGCGTCGGGCGCGACCGCGGCGTCGGGCGCGACCACGGCGTCGGGGGAGAACGCGACGCGTTCGACGACCGGCACGGCGGGGTTCGAGTCGCTGCGCTCGGAGCTGGCGCGGCCGGTCGTCGCGGCCGCACTGGTGGGTGGCGCGGGGGTGCTCGCGGCGCTACTCGCGGCGCCGTTCCTGCTGGCGGCGACCGGCTCCGGGAGCGAACGTGAGGTGGCGCTGTGGGCGGCCGGGAAGCGGAGCGGTCTCGGCGCCTTGCTGCTCGTCCACTGGGTGTTCGTCGTCCCGTTCGTCGGGTACCTGTTCGACCGGCTGGGCGACGAGCGGCCCGGAGAACTGGTGCTCGCGGGTGTCGTACTCGCGCTCGTCGGCGGGTGGCTCTCGCTCCCGGCGCTCGTCTTGATCGGCCCACTCCTCCTGGGCGGGTGGATCGCGGGGCGGGTCGGTCGCGGCGGGTTCGAGACGGCGCTGCTCGTCGGTGGTGCGGGACTCGTGCTCCTCGTCGAGGTGGTGTACCTGAAGGAACAGGCCGGTCCCGGTCGGATGAACACGGTGTTCAAGACGTACTCGCAGGTGTGGGCGATCTGGGCGCCAGCCGCGGGCGTCGCGCTCGCGGCGCTCGTGCGGCGCGTGGAGACGCCACAGGTGTGGCCCAGCGCCGGCGTGCGACGGGCGGTGGCGGTCGTGGTCGTCGTCCTCGCACTCGGTGCCGTCGCGGGTTACCCGGCACAGACCGTGCCCGACCACTTCACCGTCGGCGACCCCGAGCGCGAGCCGTCGCGTGCGATCTCGTTCGACTACCCGACGGAACCGACGCTGGACGCGACCGCACACGTCGCTCGCTTCCGTCCCGGCGTGGCGGTCGGGCTGGAGTACTTCGCGGACGTGCCCGGGACGCCGGTCCTGTTGTCCGCGCCCGGCACGTCGTGGTACCCCGGCCGCGGCTTCGGGAACCCACCGGGGGCGTACAGTTGGCAGTCCAACCCCGTCGCGAGTCTCTCGGGGGTGCCGACGGTCGCCGGCTGGAACCACGAGGTCGGCTACCGTGGGCTGACGACGTACCGCTCGCGGGTCCGCGACGTGGACGCCGCGTACACGGACCGCACTGCGGCAGTGGCGACGATCCGCGCGTACGACGTGTCGTACGTCTGGGTCGGGCCGCCCGAACGGCGGCGCTACGGGACCGACCTGGTCGCGTTCGACTCGATCTCGGGAATCGAACGGGTCGTCGCCGAGGAGGGCGTCGTGCTCTACCGCGTCGACCGGAGCGAACTCCCCGACACCGACGGGTGAGTCGGCGGCGGGCGGTGGCGGACGCTACAGACGGTGAGTCGACGGCGATCGACGGCCGACGCTACCGGCGGTGAGTCGGCGGAGACGAGACTGATCGGCGGGGGACGCGACCGGCACCGAGAAGTGGTCTGGCGTCGGAGTGCGCCGCGTCAGACGTTCAGTTCGCTGCCCGCCTTCAGGACGGTGAGCGCCTCGGCGTCGACGCTCTCGACGTCGAGCCAGTGGGGGACGAACTGTCGTTTCTCGAAGGCCTCGCGCTCGTCCTCGGAGCCGACGGTACACCACAACTGCGGCTCCTCGGGGCCGTGGAACTCGCCTTGGACCTGGATGGAGAAGACGTGGAGCTCCTCGCCGTCGTACTCCACGACGGCGTCGCGCCTGATCCCCGGGTTGCCGCGGACGATCAGCTTTCGCATACCCTCGCGTTGCCAGACTCGACTGCTAAGCGTTTCGACTCGTCACGCCCCGGGTGGCTCGCCGTGCCGAGCGGCACGCGTCGGCGTCCACCGGTGACGCTACGCGACACTCCCGAACGTCTCGAGAGTTCGCCCGAGTGTCCCGACGTACGGGTCACTCGGCCGCGACGACCGGCGACGGGTCGTCTCTGTCGAGAATCCGGTCGACTACCTCGCCGATGTCCGGCGCACGACGCTCCCGGTCCGGGTCGGGTTCGTCCGACGGGTAGTGTGGAACGATCGGCACCGTCTCTCACCCACCTCCCACTAGTCCACTCCCACCACAAGGGATTTACGGGTTCGGCCCAGACGGCCGTCTCACGGCGCCTCCCGAGTGTCTGTCACACACCGCGGGTCCGGCCGTCTGTCCGTTCGGATCGCCGACACGACGGCGTAGCCTTACGTACCGGGGGGCGACCACGGGGCGTATGGTCGAGGTGTTCGCGGTCGCCAGCGGGAAGGGTGGGACGGGGAAGACGACGAGCACGCTGGCACTGGGGATGGCGCTGGCCCGCGAGTACGACGTGACGGTCGTCGACGCGGACACGGGGATGGCGAACCTCCTGTTCCACGCGGGGCTGACCGACGCCGAGACGACGCTCCACGACCTCCTCCTTGCGGACACCGACGGGGCCGTGTCGGCGGCGACCTACGAGCGTCACGGGATGACCGTGGTGCCGTGCGGGACGAGTCTGGCCGCGTTCGAGGCCGCCGACCCCGACCGCCTCCGGCACGTCGTCGCCGCGTTGGCGGGCGACTGTGACGTGTTGTTACTCGACTCCCCGGCCACCCTGGCCGCTCGCTCTGCGGTGCTCCCGGTAGTGCTCGCGGATCGCGTGGTCGTGGTGTTGCAGCCGACCATCCCCTCGGTGTCGGACGGGCTCAAGGTCGGTGAGTACGCGCGGTCGTACGGGACCGAGACCGCCGGTGTCGTGTTCAACAAGGTCCACGGCGACCTCGGGCGCGTCGCGGACCGCGTCGAACGGCAGTTCGGTGCCGGAACGCTGGCGACGGTACCGGACAGCGACGTGGTCCGTGCGGCCCGCGACGCGGGCGAGCCGCTGTTGACACACGCTCCCGAGTCGCGGGCAGCGAGTGCGTTCCGCGAGGCGGCGGCGACGCTGGACCCCGAGCCGAGACGGCCGGGCCGCGTCGCGGACCGGTTCCGGGACGTGGTGCCGGCGGGGCCGTGACCGACCGCTTCCCCGTGCCACGTGGGTCGTTGCTGCGGGCACACACGGTCGCGTCGCTCGCCACACCGCTCTCGCGGGCGCTTACGGCCGAGCGGACCGGCTACGTGGTCGTCGAGTCCGGTGACCGACTCCTGTCGACCGACGCGACCCGCGGTGTCGTGACGCTCGCGGCTGGGATCCCCGTGTTGGCCTACGAGACGCGCACCCAGCGAGGCGGCGCGGACGCACTCGACGCACTCGCGGCACCGGCACCGCCACGCGTCGAAGTGTACCAGACGGAGCCGGACGCACTCGACACCGTCCACGACCACGAAGACTGTCGCGTCTCCCCCGGTGCACCGGCACGTCGCCTGGCCGCCGACGACCGACTGGCGGCCGAGACACGCGCCAGGGCACCGGCCGATCGGGTTTCGCGCGACGCACTCGCGGAGGAGGCGACGACCGACGCGGTCGAGAACGCCGGGTTCACTCCCGGTTCGGACGCGACGAGACCGGCCTCGGCGGACGAGCCGGAGACACCGACCGCGCTCGGAGCGTTCCTCGCGGACGACGAGCGCGTGTCGGCGCTCCGGACGGCGGCACGCGCCGAGGCACGCGACCGTGCCGCAGAGTGGGGGTTGGCGGACGAGCTCGCCGAGTGAGTCGACCTCGGGACACCACCGCGTGGTGGTGCGTCCGTCGACGCGTCGTCACCACGGCCGCGCCCGGCGGAAAGAACTTGTACTGGGGTGCCGGCACGACACACATGGTCGAGCCGACGGCGGAGGGGCTGGGGATCGACCGCCGACGTGCCGTGTGGTGGGTCGTCGGCGGCGCGCTGGCGCTGGTGGTCGGGCTGGTGGTCCGCGCGTTCGTCGGCACGTTCGTCTTCGGGCTGTTCGTCTACTACGCGATCAGACCGATCGACCGGCGGTTCCGTCCGTACGCCGACAGTCGCGTCGAGGCGACGACAGCGACGATGGTGGTGGCGGCGCTCCCGCTGCTGGTGGTGTTGGTGTACGGCGGGACGCTGCTGGTCGACGAACTGCTGGCGACGCTCGGCACGGAGACGGCACAGATGGTGTTGGCACGGTTCGTCGACAACCCGACCGCGGTGACGGCGGTGGCCGACGACCCGTCGCAGGTCGCCTCACAGATCGACGGCGTGGTTCGACTGGGCCGGCGCGTCTCGTCGGTGCTCGGACCCATCGGCTTCGTCGGCGGCGCGCTCTTGCGACTGTCGTTGGCGCTGGCGCTGACGTTCTTCCTGTTGCAGGACGGCCACCGCGTCGAGGAGTGGTTCCGGTCGGAGGTCGCAGCCGGCGACTCGACGGCGTACGTCTTCCTGCGTGGGATCGACGCGGATCTCGAGACGGTGTACTTCGGGAACGTCCTCACCGTCGTCGGGGTCACCGTCGCCTCCGTCGTCGGCTACAACGCCTACAACCTCCTCGCTCCGGCGGCCGTGTCGCTGCCCGTTCCGACGCTGTTGGGCGTCGCCACCGGGTTGGCGACGTTCGTCCCACTGGTCGTCGGGAAGTTGGTGTACCTCCCGGCGACGGCGCTGTTGGTGTGGAACGCGGTGCAGGCGGACGCGTGGCTCGGCTACCCGATCGCCTTCCTCGTTGGTGCGTTCGTCTTCCTCGACATCGTCCCGCAGACGCTGTTGCGGCCACTGATCTCCGGCCGGTCGCTCCACTCCGGGTTGGTGTTGTTCGGCTACGTGTTGGGAACCTCCTACTTCGGCTGGTACGGGCTGTTCCTCGGCCCGCTGCTCGTGGTGGCGGGCGTCCAGTTCCTGAAACACGTGCTGCCGGACCTCGCGACCGGCGACGCCTTCGTCCCCGAGACCGATGAGGGTGTCGAGATCGGCACCGACCCCCTCGAAGACGGCGGCCTCCCGGCGGAGTACACAGACGAGACCGAACACGGCACTGTCGGGACGACCGACGGCGACGACGACACCGGTCGGGGTGACGGAGGCACGAGTTCGAGCGACGCGGCGAGTGGGACGGACGGGACGGACGCCGGCGACCCGAGTGGCGTCGACTGACGTATCGACCCCGCCACCGCGAACCGACAGACACCCGCCCGCCACCGCGAACCGACAGACACCTCTCCGTCCGCGGCGAGGTGTCACCGTGACACTCCGTCCGTTGCTCTCGGCGCGGGAGCCGTCGGACTTCGCCGACTGGTTCCGTGCCGGGACCGAGTACACGCTCCGCGTCGCGCGGACGCTCGACTGGCCCGTCGGTGACCTCCCCGCACACCGCGACCGCGGCGTGGCGGCGATGCGAGCCGACGACACGGACCCGGACCCGGCCGTCGCCGCCACGATCGCCGGCACACTGCTCGGCGACGCCGCGTTCGGTCGGCCGTTCCTCCGGTACACGCCGCGGTGGTACCGCCTCGCGCTCGCCGGGCCGATCCGACTCGCCGAGCGACGCCTCGCGGCCGTCGCGGCGCCGTACGCCGACCGGGCACGCGAGGCCGGCTACACCGTCGAGCGACCGACGTTCACGACCCCGGGAGAGATCGTCGTCGACGGGACGCCGCTCTCGGCGACGCTCGACGAGTTGGGCTTCGCGGAGCGGTTCCTGCTGGCGGACGCGATCCTCCACGTGGAGTGGCTCCGCGACGTGGCCGCGATCTGCGGGCTGTCGGTTCCGACGGACCTACTCGCTCGGACGATCCGGGAGTCCGCCGTCCACTACGGCCGGCGCGGGGACGATCCCGACGCGGCACTCTCGCCGGAGACGCGGCGCGTCCAGCGGGCGCTGTTCGGCGACGACGCGTGGGTCCGGGACGTGAACGTCACCTACCGGCTCCAGTCGACGTTGCTGTCGGTGTGGGAGGCGATCCTCCGTCGAGAACGCCGCCGCCTCGCGACGGCGTCGGAGTGAGTCGACACTCGAACGGGTCGCGTCTCACCGCCTGTCGAGCACCTCGTCTCACTCCGTGTCGAACACCTCGTCTCACTCCGTGTCGGATGCTCCGCCACCCTCCGCGCCGACGGCGAGCGTCGGCGTCCCCGTCTGGGTGCGCTCGCCCCCCGTGTCGCCGGTGTTGCGGGTGTCTTCGGCCTCGAACAGCAGGATCTTCGCCTCCTCGTCGGCGACCGGGCGGTGTTCGACGCCGGCCGGGACGACGAACAACTCCCCCGCGGACAGCGTCACGTCGTCGTGGCCGCGTAGCTCGACGGTCACCGTCCCCTCGTGGACGAGGAACAGTTCGTCGCTGTCCGGGTGGCTGTGCCAGACGAACGCCCCCTCGATCCGGGCGAGTTTCACCTCGTGGTCGTTGGGCGTCGCCGCCAGCCGCGGGGCCCACTGTTCGTCGAACGAGTCGAACCCCGCGTCGAGTGTGATCTTCTCCACACCCCAGCGTCGTCACTCGGCGACTCGTGTCTTTCGGCACCGGCGGGCGCGACGGCGACCGGTCCGCCGTCACACTCGCTGTCCACACGTCGTCGACGGGAGAGAGACTCCCGGCCTCACTCCGCCGTCTCGACGGGGCCGTGGCCGACCTCCTCGCGGACCGCCTGGACGAACGTCTGTCGCGTGTCGAAGTACGTCTCGTCGGTCGCCTCGAGGACGGCCGCCAACTCGCGTGGGCCGTCGGGGGTCCGGATCGTCACGTCACCCTCCTTGTCGACGATCCGCGACTGCTCCTGTGGCCACGTGAGTCGCGACGCGACCCGTGCCAGCGGTGCACCCTCGACGACCGGCCCGTCGCCGAGTTCGACGGCCGGTTCCGTCTCCTCCTCCTCGTCGTCGCTCATACCCCGCGGTTCGACACCGCTCCGTGTAACCTCTTCGGATCGTCTGCTCCGCACTCGCTGTCCGTGTCGTCCGATCGTCCGCTCTAGGCTCGCCGTCTCCCCCGCCGGCTCGTCTGTGCCAGGCTCGCGACGACCCGCGGCGCGGTGTGCTCGCTCACCCACGCGCTCGTCGTGCGAGCGTCTGACGCAGTGTTTTGTAACACCGTGTCCAACCGTGGCGTATGACTAGTCTGGCGGACGCGTACGAGGAGACGGTCGGCGAGGGGGCCGACCTGCGGCGGCTCTACCTCGGGGTCGGGATGTTCCTCGGTGGGTCGCTCCTCGTGCTCGTCGGCATCTACTTCGGGACGCGCTCGCCCGGGGGGACGGCGGCGCTCCGGGACGCCCGGTGGCTCGCGGGTGTCCTCGGCGGACTGGGCGTGCCGGCGGTGTTCCTCGGGGTGTTCGCCGTGTTGCCGGCGGCACGCGTCACTCGTGCGGCGGCGGTCGTCGGTGCCGGCGTCTCCGTGTTCGGCGTCTCGTTGTTCGCCCACGCCTACCCGTGTCAGTGGGCCGGCGCGCCGTGTGGCTCGCCGAACCTCACCCTGCCGACGGCGGCAGTGTACTTCCTCGGCGTCATCACGACGTTCTGGTGTCTGTTCGCGGGCGTCGCCAACGTGACCACACGCGACGAGCCCGGCGGGACGGTCCGGTTGGAGGTCACCCGCGGCGGCGAGACGAAGGTGATCGAGGTACCACGCGAGGAACTCGACGAGGACGCGGGAGCGACCGGTGGCGGCATCGGCTTCTTCGGGGACACACCGGACGGCAACGTCGAGACACAGACGAACCGTCCCGACGCACGAGCCGACGACGCCGCCGGCAGTGCCACCGACGGGCGCGGCGTCGGTGGCCGTCCGGCGACCGGGAGCGGCGACGTGGGTGTCGAACGGATCGACGGCTCCGGCGACGCGAGCGGTCGGAGTGCGTCGCGTCCGGCCGACGACTCGGGTGGACGAGGTGGCGTCGACTCCGTCGGGACGCGCGGTCGGTCGAGGACCGGTGGCGACTCGCCGTCCGGGAGCGAGTCGACCGGTGACGCCGGCGTCGACACCGTTGGCAGTTCGAGTGGTCGCGGTGGCTCGCCGACGGGTGGTCCCGGGTCCGGTGGCTCGCCGACGGGCGGCTCGTCTGGCGGGTTCGGCTCCGGGCGGGCAGGCGGCGACGGAGCGGTCGGCGGCGCGGACCCGAGTGTGAGCGACGGCGGCGCGACGTCGGAGTCGATCACCGGGTTGACGGACGACGATCCGGGGTCGTCGACCGGCGGCCCGAGCGGTCCGGGTGGGCCAGGTGGACCCCGTGGACGCGGCGCGGACGACCCCGCACCCGACAGTCCCGCGGACTCCTACTGCGGGAGTTGTGCCCACTTCCAGTACGTTCGCACCGAGGACGGGATGGAGCCGTACTGCGGGCACCACGACGTGGTGATGGACGACATGGACGCCTGCAGCGACTGGGAACCGCGGTAGGACGGACCGAGTACGTCGACCGCGACTGTGGAGCCCGAGCGAGTCACGAGCCGCGGCACGCCCGTGAGACAACAGTTTTCCACGCCACCGACCCACCTCGGGGTGTGACCGAGATCACGGAAGGCGGCGTGACCGTCCGCGTCGAGGAGGCGCGCGACGGTGCCAGCGCCGGGACGAGCGACGCGGTGTTCTACAACCCGGAGATGGAGCTCAACCGGGACGTGACCGTCGCGGTGTTGCGCGCCCACGCCGAGCGCCGCGACGACGGGACCGAGCCCGGTCGCGGCGGTGCGACAGGCAGTGGCGATCCGGACGCCGGTGACGGGACGTCCGGCGGCGACGGCGGTGACGACACGAACGAACCGGGAGACGCCACGCCGTCCGTCGACGCGACGTACTTCGACGCCACCACGGCCTCGGGGATCAGGGCGACGCGAGCCGCGGCGGCGGGGTACACGGCCGTCGGCGCCGACGTGGACCCGGACGCCGTCGCGTTGGCGCGCGAGAACCTCGCGAGCTACCCCGACGCGCGGGTCGTCCACGAGGACGCCAACGTACGGATGCACCGGGAGTCGTTCGACGTGGTCGACGTGGACCCGTACGGCTCGCCCGTCCCGTTCGCAGACGCCGCGACGCGGTGTGCCCGCGAGTTGCTGTGTGTCACGGCCACCGACACCGCGCCGCTGTGTGGCGCGCACTTCGACAGTGGGCGCCGTCGCTACGAGACGACACCGCGCAACACGGAGTACCACCCCGAGATGGGCCTGCGCGTACTGCTGTCGTCGCTCGTCCGGACGGGGGCGAAACACGACGTGGCCCTCACGCCGGTGTGTTCGCACGTCTCCCGCCACTACGCCCGCACCTACCTCGCCGTCGACCACTCCGCGACCGCGGCCAACGAAGCTGTCGCCGAACTCGGTCACGTCGCTCACTGTCAAGACTGTCTGTACCGCGAGCACGAGCACGGCCTGCTCGCCGACAGTCCCGAGACGTGTCCCAACTGTGACGGGGACCGCGTCGTCACCGCCGGCCCGCTCTGGCTCGGCCAGGTCGCCGACACGGCGTTCACGACGGCCGTCCGCGAACACGTCACCGACGACATGGGCGAGGCGAAGCGCGCACGGCGACTGCTCGACACGGTCGCGAGCGAACTCGGGACACCGACCCACTACGACCAACACCGGCTGTGTGAACTGTGGGGGCGACCCGCGTCGGCGATGGACGAGTTCGTCGCGGCGCTCCGAGAGGCGGGCCACGAGGCCACACGCGCTCACTACGCCGGGACGGCCTTCGAGACGACCGCCGACGTGAGCGAGATCCGCGCCGCGACCGCCCACCTCGACTGATCGAGAATCCGGACGCTACTCGTCGTCTCGGCTGTCGGCGACGGCGTCTCGGCTGTCGGCGACGGCGTCCGACGCTCGACACACGGAAACAGCGTCGTTTTAGTACCCACCGTGTCGAACCGTGTGGACGATGACGGCCTCACAGAGCAACCTCGCGGGGTTGTCGCGGTTCGTCTTCCGGGCCCCCTCGTGGTACCGCAGCGTGGCCGTCGCCCTGCTGTTGGCGGCCGTCGCGGGCGTCGGGGCCTTCGAGCGCCCGGAGTCCGCGCAGGTGTGGCGCGGCGTCCTCTTCGTCGGCCGCGACGCGTGGGAGGGCGTGTTCTTCGTCGGGGTCCCGACCGTCGTCGCCGGGATCGGGACCGCGTGGGTGGACCGGTACGTCGGGGGGAAACTGTCCCCGGACCGCGCGATGCTGCTCGCGTTGGCGTGTGAGGTGTTGCTCGTCGCGGTCCTCGCGGTCGCGGCGACGGTGGCGTACCTCACGCCGCTCGACCAGACGTTCGTCTTCGACAGTCTCGTCGTCGCGCTCGCGTCCGTCTTCGCGCTGCGACTGCTGGTGATCGTCGCCATCTCGCGGTCGTCGATCCCGGTCGCCGCGATCCCGGCGAGCATCCAGACGGCCGTCTCCGCGCTGCTGTTGTTCGTCTACAGCGGGACACTCCGCCTCGTCGAGATCGGTGGCCCGATCCAGCGGGCGTTCCTGAACACCTACCTCTCGCGCCCGGAGGAGGCGCCCGCGGAGTTGTCGGCGATCTCGCCGGACCACTTCCTGCTGTTGGCTGCGACGTGCGTGCTGTACGCCGGCGCGGTCTGGGTGTTCCTCTACGTCGTCGACCGCCCGTGGCGGGAGTCGTTGGGCGTGTCCGTGTTGGACTTCCTGCAGGGGTTCGTCGGCCACATCACCGAAGGGAGCCGCGAGTTGGAGGACTTCTTCGAGCAGTTGGGCGAGGAGGCGGTCGTCCCGGTGACCGTGTTGGGTGTCCGCCGCCCCGACGGGACGGAGAAGGCGCGGTGGGTGTTGCCGATGATCCACCCGGGGCCGATGGGCGAGATCGGCGGCGGGAACCTCCCGCTGCGTGTCGCCGAGGAGGTAGAGGGGGTCGGCTTCCCGCCACACGCCACCGCGGGCCACGACTTCAACCTCGTCACCGAGCGGGAGGTCGACCGGCTGTTGGACGCCGCCGAGCGCGCGGACGCGAAGCTGTCGTACACGGACCGCGCGACCCAGAGCGTCCGTACCCACTCTGGCGAGGCGTCGGTGCTCGGGCAGGCGTTCGGCGACGACGCGGTGTTGGTCTCGACGTTCGCGCCGGGGTACGCCGACGACGTGGAGTACGCCGTCGGGCTCTCCGCGGCGGCCGAGGCCCGCACCAGCGGTCTCGACGACGTACTGCTCGCGGACGCACACAACTCCAACGACGGGTTGGAGGGGCCGGACCTCGGTCACGTCACGCCCGGCTCCAGCCGGTCGTTCGACATGATGGGTGCCGCCGGCGAGGCGGGCGAGCGGCTCGCGACGGCACCACGCGGCGAGTTGTCGGTCGGCGTCGGTCACGTCGAGACGCGGTGGGACCCCGAGGACGGTGTCGGCCCGCTCGGAGTGCGTGCGATGGTGACCGAAGTGGACGGCCAGCGGACCGCCTACGTGTTGATCGACGGCAACAACATGGAACCGGGGCTGCGCGGCGAGTTGGTGGACGCACTCGACTGCGTCGACGACGCGGAGGTGTTGACGACGGACACCCACATCGTCAACACGGTGGAGGCGGAGAACCAGGTCGGCGACGAGATCGACTGGGAGCCGCTGGTCGAGGTGGTCCGCGAGGCGACGGAGGCGGCGTGTGCGGACCTCGAACCCGCCGAGGCCGCGATGGCGACGGAACACGCCGAGGTGACCGTCTTCGGCAACGACCGCACGGAGACGCTCGCCAGCCACGCCAACGCCGCCGTCCAGATGGGTGGGGCGCTGGCGGCCTCCGTCGTCCTCACGTCGCTGGCGCTGTCGGCGCTGTTGTTCTTCGTCACCTGATCGACTCGCCGTGGAGCGTTCGTCGTCGGCGTGCCGTTCACCCCTCCGCCTCGACGTAGACGATCGAGACGCGGTCGTCCGTCTCGCGGAGGGCGCTCTCGACGGCGGTGGTCGCGGCGTCGACACCCGCGGTGTCGAGATCCGGGTCGAAACTCACGTCGGCGGTGACGAGCACCTGGCTGGCACCGACGAACATCGTCCGGAGCGCGTCAACGTGGACGACGCCGTCGGTGTCGGCGGCCGCCGCGCGGAGTGCGTCTTCGCGTCCCGGAGACAGCGACTCACCCAACAGGAGCCGCTTGTTCTGCCACGCCAGCGCGAGCGCGAACCCCATCAGGAGGAGTCCGATCAACAGCGCCGTCGCGGCGTCGAACGCCTCGACACCGGTGACGCGGGTGAGCACGATCCCGACGAGCGCGATGACGGCGCCGCCGAGTGCGACGGCGTCCTCGGTGAACGCCGTCAGCGTGGTCACGTCGCTCGTCTCCCGGAACGCCTCGCGGATCCCGGACCAGTCGTACGTCTCGATCTGCCGCTGGAGTTCCCCGTTCGCCTTGGCGAGCGCCCACGTCTCGAAGACGATGGCGGCGCTCAACACGCCGACGCTCAACTGGAACGTCGACAGCGGCACTAGTGCCGTGAAGTCGATCCCGGCGATCACGACCTCGCGTGGGCCGCCGCCGTGGCCGCCGTGGCTCGTCAGCGCGGAGTAGCCGTGTTTGAACGACTCCCACCCGGCGATGCCGAACAGGAGCACGGAGACGAGAAACGAGTAGAAGAACTGTGCCTTGCCGTAGCCGAACGGGTGTGTCTGCGTCGCCTCCCGCGCAGAGTACCGGATACCGATCAACAGGAACACCTGGTTCCCGGTGTCGGAGACGGAGTGGTACGCCTCCGAGAGCATCGACGGGCTCCCCGACGCGAGGAAGGCGAAGAACTTCAACACCGCGATCGCACCGTTCGCGATCAGCGCGGCGATCACGACGGACTTGCTTCCAGCCATCGTCACCCGCGACGAGACGTGTGGGCATAATACCCCGGGGCGTGGCTGCCTCGCCGACTGGACGAGGCGGCCGCGTCGCCCGTCGCCGACGGCGGGGCCGGACTCACCGGTCGGTCACGGGGTCGCACACGCCAACGACGTCGTGATGAACCCACGGGCGTAGCCCGTCTGCCGGACCGCGACGGTCGTCGCCGACTCGTTGCAGTCGAACCACTCCCGCTCGCGGTTCGAGACGACCACGCCACGGTCGTCGCGGTCCGCCCGGACGGCGATGACGTACCGCCCCGGTTCGCGGAGGTCGACGAGCAGTTCGCCCGCCGCGGGGAGCGCGTCTGTGCGGTCGACCACACTCTCCCCGTTCAGCCAGACGCGCGTTTCGACACGTCGCTCTGCGTCGGTCGCGTTGCGGATCACGACCTCGTGGGGCTCGACGTCCGGCGGACGGGCGTCGTCGCTGCCGACGGCGACGGTCGCGACCGGGTCGCTCGCGTAGCCGGCGGTCGCTCCCGCCGTCGGCGTCGGCCAGTCCGGCCCCACGTCGGCGTGGGTGGGGGTCACGGAGACGGCACGTGCGGTCGGTGTCTCGTCGGTGGGTGACCGGGCGGTCGGGTCGGCGTCGGCGGACTCGGTGTCGGACTGCGGCCGCCTGGTGTCGCCGGGTGTCTCCGTCGCCGGGGTTGCGACGCGGTCGAGACAGCCGCCGGCCGCGACGGCCGCGACGGCGGCGAGGAGGCCGCGACGGGAGGGCGTGTGTTCGGGCACGTGTGACGACTCTCCGACGGCGGGTACAAGTCTTGTGTCGGGGCGACGAGAGACGAGCGAGAGGTCCGTGAGTCGTCGAACGCCCGCGAGTCGAGAAGAGACGGGGCACCCGGCGTCGCTACTCCTCGCCGGACTCGAAGTGGTCGCCCGCGGCGGCGGGGATGCGGGTCTTCCCGAACAGCGCCAACACGAGGATCACGGTCACGAACGGGATCGTCCGCACGAGCGGGCCGGGGATCGACAACACGCCGCCGGCCTGCAACCCGAGTTGGAGCTGAGTGAGCGAGGTGAACAGCATCGTCGACAGCAGCGCGCCGATCGGGTCGTAGTTGCCGAACAGGTACGCGACGATGGCGATGAACCCGCGCCCGTTGACCATCGTCGCCCCCGCGCCGGTGAACCCGCGCAACGAGATCGACAGCGCCGCGCCGCCGAACCCGGACAACACACCCGACAACAGGACCGCGGCGTACCGCACCCGCGAGACGTTCACGCCCGCGGTGTCGAGTGCAGACGGGTTCTCGCCGGAGGCGCGTACCCACCGACCGAACGTCGTCCGCCGGAGCAGCCACCACGACCCCGCGACCGCGACGAACAGCATGTACACGGTCGGGGAGGCGTCGAACAACGCCCCGAGGAACGGGAGTTCCGACAGGACCGGCACCGTCACCGTCCCGAACGAGGGGATCGTCGGGGAGTTCTTCGACCCGAAGATCACGACGGAGGCGAACGGCGCCAACCCCAACGCGATCAGCCAGATCGCCAGCCCCGCGATGATCTGGTCGGCCCGGAACTCGATACACGCGACCGCGAACAGCAAGGCGAGCAGCGTCGAGGCGAACACACCCCCGGCGAGTCCGACCCAGACGCTCCCAGTGAACTGCGTCACGGCGGCGGCGACGAACGCCGAGATGATGAGCAGCCCCTCCAGCCCGATGTTGATGACGCCGGACTTCTCCGCGAAGATCCCGCCCAGCGCCGCGAACGCGATGGGCACCGTCCGGCGGAGCGTCGCCGCCAGCGTCCCCTTCGCGAAGAGGATCGAGACGACCTGTCCCGCCGTCGACGACGGCGCCGCCACGCCGATCGCCACCAGCACCCCGAACGCCGCCAGCACGACGCCCGCGACGAACTGGCCGAGGCTGGCGTCCGCGAGCCGATCCGCGACCGACGAGCCGGTGTCCGTCGACTCCGCGTCCGTCGTGTCGGGCTCGGACTCTGCGTCCGTCGTGTCGGGGTCCGTCGACTCCGCGTCCGGCACCGACTCGTCGGTCTCCGTCGACTCGGTTCCGTCGATCTGGTTCGAACGCCCGTCGTCTCCCGCCGTCGGATCGTCACTCATCGGTCGTCACCTCCCTCGGGTGCGGCCGTGTCGTCGGAAGCCGTCGAGCCCGTCGCCGTATCCGGTATCGTGTCGTCGGTCGTCTGTCCCTCCGTCGTCGCGTCCGCGGCGGTGTCACCAGTCTCCGGACCGTCCGTGTCCCCGACCGGCCGGCCGCCGTCGGTGGCGACGGCCTCCGACCCGGCGTCGTCCGGGAGGTAGCGCCGCCCGAGCAGCCGGAAGAACTCCGGCATCGCGACGAACAACACGATCAGCCCGCGGATCACGCCGACGAGTTCCGGCGGTACGTCGGTGGCGACGCTGACGTTGATCGAGCCGGACTTCAGGACGCCGAACAGCAGCCCGGCGGCCAACACGCCGATCGGGTTGTTGCCCGCGAGGATGGTGACGGTGATGCCGTCGAAGCCGTACGCCGGCACGTTCGTCTGGAAGTTGCCGAGTTTCATCATCACGTACGCCGCGCCGCCGATCCCGCCGAGGGCACCCGACAGCGTCATCGCCGCGACGACCGTCCGCGAGGCGTCGACGCCGCCGTACTCCGCGGCCGGCGGCTGGAGCCCACTCGTGCGGACGTCGTAGCCGAACGCGGTCGCCGCCAGCAGGTACGCCGCCGCGACCGCCAGCGTGATCGCCAGCGCCAACGCCACCACGGAGAAGTCCGCGGTCTCGGGGAAGACGACCCGCGGGAACTGCGCGAACGCCGGCAGCGTCCGGGTCTGCGTGGCGAAGCTCTCCGGGTCCTTGAACTCCGCCTGGACGAGGTACAAGACGACGTTCGTCGCCACGAAGTTGAGCATGATCGTCGTGATCACCTCGTTGGCGTCCGCGTACGCCTTCAGCGCACCCGGGATCGCCCCGTACAGCCCGCCGAAGACGGCGCCAGTCGCCACCCCCAGCGGGAGGATCACGAGCGTGCCGACGAGCCCGGTCACCGCCTGTGAGGCGGCGTAGGTGACGACCGCCGTCGCCAGCCCGCCGACGACCATCTGGCCCTGCGTCCCGATGTTGAACACGCCCGCCTTGAACGCGACCGCGACGGAGAGCCCGGTGAACACGAGGATCGTCGTCTCCCCGAGCGTCGTCGCGAGTTTGCCGTTCGTCGGGTCCGCCAGCGGGTTCCCGAACGCGCCGAGGAACAGTTGGTCGTAGACGACCAGCGGGTCGTAACAGGAGCCGAAGAACGCCGCCCGCGAACAGCCCGCGACCAGCCCGGCCGTGTAGATCAACACCGCCCCCACCGCGACCGACAGCAGCAGCGCCGACACCGAGATCGCCACCCGCTCGCGGGCGGAGGCACTCGTCAGCCGGTCGAGCACCGTCCGGAGTCGTGTCGCGAGGTCGCCGCCCCCGTCCCCGTCGTCGCCGGGCGTCACCCCGGTCGAGCCGGCGTCACTCACCGTCCCGCACCTCCTCGTCGCCGCCGGCCGTGACCGGTGACGTGTCGGGGTCGCCCGTCGCCGAACCTGACGTGTCTGTCGCGTCCGTCGGCGCCGTCCCCGCGTCCGTCGCATCGGCGCTGGCGCCAGGTGCCTCGCCCGACGCGTCACCCGCGGTCCCGTCCGCGGGTGTCGTCGCGGCGACGCGCTCGACGCGTGGCACCGTCTCGGCGTCCTCGCCGGCCATCAACAGGCCGAGTTGCTCCTCGGAGACCGCGTCCGGGTCCACCACGTCGACGACGGACCCTTGGTGCATCACGGCGAGGCGATCCGACAGCTCCCGCACCTCGTCGAGTTTCGAGGAGACGAGGAGGATGGCCGTGCCGCCGCCACGGAGGTCGATCAGCCGATCGTGGATGAACTCCGTCGAGCCGATGTCGACCCCCCGCGTCGGGTGCGAGGCGACGAGACACGACGGGTCGCGGGCCACCTCGCGGCCGACGACGAACTTCTGTTGGTTGCCGCCGGACAGCGACTCCGCGCTGGCGTCGGGGTCCGGCGGGCGCACGTCGTACTCCTCGACGATCGCCGCGGCGTGCTCGCGGGTCGTCGTCCAGTCGATCCGGCCCCCACGCGAGAACGGCTCGTCGTGTTGGCTCCCGAGCAGCCCGTTCGCGGTGAGGTCGAACGGCATCACCAGCCCGCGCTCCTGACGGTCTTCGGGGACGTACGCCATCCCGCGGCGGGCGCGTTCGCGCCGCGAGACGCCGCGCAGTGACTCGTCGTCCAGTCGGATCTCCCCGGCCTCCGGCCGCGTGAGCCCGGTGACGGCCTCGATCAACTCCGACTGGCCGTTGCCGTCGACCCCGGCGATCCCGAGGATCTCCCCCTCGCGAACCGCCAGGTTCACGCCGTCGACCGCTCGCACGCCGCGGTCGTCCGTCACGACCAACTCGGAGACGTCGAGCACCGTCTCGCCGGGCCGGACGGCCGGCGTCTCCGTCTCCAAGACGACGCCACGGCCGACCATCATCTCCGCCAACTCCTCGCGCGTGGTCGTGTTCGCGTCGACGGTGCCGACCTTCTCCCCGTCGCGTAACACGGTCACGTCGTCGGCGGCATCCATCGCCTCGCCGAGTTTGTGGGTGATGAAGAGTATCGTCTTCCCGGCCGCCGTCAGTTCCTCGAAGACGCGGAACAGGTCTTCGACCTCCTGTGGGGTGAGCACCGCCGTCGGCTCGTCGAGGATCAACACGTCCGCGCCGCGGTACAGCGCCTTGAGGATCTCGACGCGCTGTTGGACGCCGACGGAGACGTCCGCGATCTGTGCGTCCGGGTCCACGTCGAAGCCGTACCGGTCCGAGAGGTCTCGCACCGCCTCGCGGCCGGCCTCGCGGTCGACCGCGAGGCCGCCCCACTTCGTCGGCTCGTCGCCGAGCGTGACGTTCTCCGCGACCGTCATCGTGTCGACCAGCATGAAGTGCTGGTGGATCATCCCGACCCCGGCCTCGATGGCGTCCCGCGGGGAGTCGAACGTCGACGGGGGCGCGCGCACGTCGCCCGTCGCGTCCGTCTCGAGTCCGTCGGGGTCGACGTACACCGACCCCTCCGTGGGGCGGTACAACCCGTAGAGGACGTTCATCAGGGTCGTCTTGCCGGCCCCGTTCTCCCCCAAGAGCGCGTGGACGGAGCCACGCTCGACGGACAGCGTCACCTCGTCGTTGGCGACGACGCCGGGGAACCGTTTCGTGATCCGTTCCAGACGAACCGCTTCGACCATCCTGTGCCCCGTTTCGCCGGTCGGTCAATAAACCCCGCGTTCTGGCCGACAGACGGCGTGAACAGTACGAAAACGGAGGGTGCGACGGCCGGTGCTACGCGGCCCGGGCGGGCCGCAGGTAGGGTGGACCGTGATTCGGACCCTCGTGATCGATCCCGAGTTCAGACGCCGGACGGGTCGGTCGGCACCGTCACGTCGCCGTTCACGATCGCCTCGCGGGCACTCGAGATCTGTGACTTCACGTCCTCGGCGACCTCGCCGCCGAGCTGGTCGCCGTACTCCAGCGACACGCCGTCGTTGGCGAGCCCGAGCGTCTGGACGCTCCCGCCCTCGTAGGCGTCCTCGACGACGGACTCGATGGCGTTGTAGACGGCCGTGTCGACGCGCTTGACCATCGAGCCGAGGATCACGTCCGCGTACGAGGACTTCGTCACGGACTGGCGCCGGTCCACGCCGATGGCGAACTTCCCCTGCTCTTGTGCGGCCTGGAACACGCCGGTCCCGGTGTTCCCGGAGGCGTGGTACACCACGTCGGCGTCGTTGTTGTACATCGACAGCGCCGCCTCCTTCCCACCCTGCGGGTCGGAGAAGGAGCCGACGTACGTCGACTGCGTCTGGATGTTCGAGTCCAACGAGTCGACGCCGGCCAGGAAGCCGGCCTCGAACTTCTTGATCAGCGACCCCTCGACGCCGCCGACGAAGCCGACGTTGCCGTTCCCGCCGCTCTCGCCGCCACCGGCGGTGAACGTCGAGGTCGACACCAGTCCCGCGAGCAGTCCCGCGAGGTACGACCCCTCCTGCTCCTTGAACACGTAGGAGGCGACGTTGTCGGACTCGACGACGCTGTCGACGATCATGAACTGCTGGTCGGAGAACGACTTCGCCGTCTGTTTCAGCGCGTCCGTCTGCAGGAACCCGATACAACACACCAGGTCGTAGTCGGGGTCGGTCGACTGTGCGAACTGCTGTTGGTAGTTCTTGAACTGCGAGACCTCGCTCGGCTGGGTCCGACTGGAGGCGACGGGGAAGTCCTCCTTCGCCTGCTGGAGCCCCTGCTGGGCCTGGTCGTTGAACGACCCGTCGTCCAACCCGCCGGTGGCGTACACCATCCCGACGTTGACGTCGGCCGCCGCCGTCTCGGTGCCGCCGCCGCCACCGCCACCGCCCCCGCCGCCTGTACAGCCAGCGAGTCCCGCGAGTCCGCCGAGCCCCGCCGCACGGACGAACTGCCGCCTGTCGATGTCGCGTGCCATGTCCACTCGTAGAGGTGTCGTTCTCCGGTATAAGACTCACGCTCGGCGTCCCCGAAACGTGCGCGAAACCGGCGCTCGGCGGCCGGATATACGTAATCTCGGAGGCGTGTCGGTACCGGCGGTCGTGTCTCTACGCCACTCACCTATCTCGGCCGTCGCTCCGGAATCGAGCGACGGACTGCGGAGTACGAACCGCGAGCGAACCCGTCGTGTGACGAGACGAGCTCGAGACGTCCGACGGCACCGGACTCAGGCGTCGGCGGCGGCGGCGACGGCGGCGGCGACGGTGTCGGTCGCCGTCTCGATCACGGCGTCGACGTCGTCGCTCTCGGCGTACACGCGGACGTACGGCTCCGTCCCGCTAGGGCGGACGAGCACCCACGAGTCGTCCGGGAAGGTCAGTCGGACGCCGTACTCCGTGTTCGCGGTCGTCTCCGGGAACGCTTCGGGCAGTGTCGTCGCCAGTCGCTCCATCGCGTCGGCCTTCGCCGCGTCGGGACAGGAGACACTCTCCTTGCGGTACGGCCGCTCGGTGACCGGCTCCCGGAGCGCGTCGAGCCCGGACGCGGCGACCAGTCGCGTGAAGACGGCCGCGCTGGCGACGCCGTCGATCCAACCGCCGAAGGCGGTGTGGACGTGTTTCCACGGTTCCGCGGCGAACGCCACGTCGCCGCCGTCGGCGCGGGCCGCCGCGATCCCGTCGTGGAGGTAGCCGAGCGCGACGCGCTCGACGCGCCCGCCGGCCGCCGCGACGCGCTCGTCGATCCGCCCGGAGGCGTTCGGCGTGGTGACGACGACCGGGTCCGCCACCTCGCGTTCGCGGACGTACGCCTCCGCGAGGATCGCGAGGATCGTGTCCTCGTGGACCACCTCGCCGTCCCCGTCACAGATCACGATCCGGTCGGCGTCGCCGTCGTGGCCGATCCCGAACGCCGCCGCCTCGTCGTCCGCGACGAACGCCCGGAGGTCCGTCAAGGTCTCCGCGGTGGGTTTCGACTCGCGGCCGGGGAAGTGGCCGTCGACGTTCGCGTTCAGTGTCACCACCTCCGCGCCCAACTCGCGCAGTACTTGTGGGGTCGCCACCGACGCGACGCCGTTCCCGCAGTCGACGACCACGCGGAGTGGGTCGTCGTCGGCAGCTGGGTCCGCACCGAACTGCCGGGCGTACGTCGCGACGGCCTCGCGGTACGCCGGCAGCGGGTCGGTGCGGCCGGCGGTGCCCCACTCGTCCCACGTCGTCGCGTCGGCGTCGTCGGCCGCCACGCGGGCCTCGATCTCCGACTCGGCAGTCTCGCCGTACTCCTCGCCGTCGACGAACAGTTTGATGCCGTTGTCCGTCGGGGGGTTGTGGGAGGCGGTGAGCATCACGCCGCGGCGACCGCGGGAGGCGTACGCCAGCGTCGGGGTCGGGACCACGCCGATCCGCTCGACGCGGGCGCCGGCCGCCACCAGCCCCGCCTCGACGGCCGCCGCCAACCCCGGGCCGGTCGTGCGTCCGTCGCGTCCGACGACGAACTCGCGGTCGTCGGCCTCGCGAGCGTGGGCGCCGACGGCACGCGCCACGTCGAGCGCGAGCTCCGTCGTCACGCGGTCGTCGACACTCCCGCGGATGCCCGCCGTTCCGAACAGGTCCATACCCGAGTGTCGTGTGGCGAGGGTTTCACTCGTGTGGTTCGGCTGCGGCCGCCCGACGGGCTCGAACGACTCACACGCCGACTGCGGTGGCGAGCGGGACACCGGCGACGAGCGCGCCGAGGAGGTAGCCTCCGATCGTCGTCGCGTTCAACGCCGGGAGCCCGGCGTGCGCACCACCGACGCGACGGACGACCACCTCCAGCACCGCCAGTCCGACCAGACTCCCGAGGAGTGCCCCGAGCGCCGGCCAGTTCAGGCCGGCCACGACCGGCGTCGCGTCGAGGAACCACGTCGCGGAGACGACGAGGAACCCCGGCACCATCGCGTCGCCGACACCGAGGATCTTGAAGTCTGGACCGTCGGTCTCGTCACCGTCGGCGGTCGTCGTGTCCGTCGCCGGTCCGTCCGTCTCGTCCGAGGTGTCTCCGTCGGTGGCCTCGTCGTCCTCGAACGAGAGTCGGTACTCGCGCAACGACGCGTCGAGTCGGTCGGGGACGAAGAACGCCCCCGGAATCGACATCTCCAGCCCGGCTGCCGCGATGGTCTCCATCGCGTCCGACCGATACACGGCGTACGCGTCGTACGCGGCCCACCCGACGAGCGCGACGAGTGCCGGCAACGGGCCGTAGCTCGTCCCCAGTATCGCCGCGATCACGGCGCCGAAGGCGACGCCGACGAGGTTCACCACGTACCACTCCGGGTGTCGCCAGAGGACCACGACGACGGCCAGTGGTGGGAGGAACGCCAGCGGTGCCGTCGCGACACCGGCCCCGATCAGCACGCGCCCGAACATGAACGCGAGGTAGCCGAGGAAGGCTGCCTGGAGTGCGACCCGTCCGTAGTCGTACCGCTGGAGGAGGAAGAACACGACGAGCCCACCCGCGAACGGGACGAGCAGGTGACGCAGCGACCCGACGGAGGAGCTGTCGACCGCCAGGCCGAGTCCCGCAGTGGCGACGGGCTCTGCCAGCGCCACCCCGGCGAGGACGGTGGCGACGAACAGGACCCACGTGGTCAGCGTCTGGAGCGCGTCCGTCGGACCGAACGCGTCCTCGGCCGCGACCGCTCTCGTGGCGTCACTCTCGACCGTCCCCTCGGCCTCGCCGCTCACGAGCACACACCTCCGTTCGCGTCGCCCGTCGCGACGAGCACGCCGTCCGTCGCCGTCGATCTGTCGGCCTCCCGATACGTCGTCGGTCTCGATCCGGTACCGCTCCGTGGCATCACGAGGGATTACAGTGGCCGTCGGTACATAGTGGTTTTCAGAACTCGTCTTCTGAACTCGATCTGACACGTCCGGGCGGTCGATCGGCGAGGGTGGTGTCGACGGCCACGACGTGACGTGGGTCGCGGCGCGTCCGACCACTGTCGTCTCGGCTCCGAGGCAGTGGGATGGCCGACTCTCGGACACCGCCGGGGCCGCCGGTAGGCTGATAGTCGTCGGGTCGTAGGTGTCGCCCGTGAGCACTGACGAGACGGACGAGGCCGGTGCGACCGACGCGGTGACGACACACCCTGCGGACGTGTTCGCGCCGGTCGCCGAGGAGACACGCGTCGAGATCCTCCGGGCGTTCGCGGACGAACAGCGCCGGATCGGCGAGGCGTTCGCGGACGCGGACCAGGCGTCGGCCGAGGACCTGATCCCGGGGTTCACCTTCACCGAACTGTTCGAGCGCGTCGACGTCGAGGACTCCGGGCGGTTCAACTACCACCTCGACAAGCTCACCGGGCAGTACGTGACGAAACTGGACGAGGAGACGTACGCACCGACGTGGGCCGGTGTCGAGGTCGCCGGAGCGGTGTTGGCCGGCGGGTACGGCGACCACGAGATCGAGCGGACGGAGATCGACCGCTCGTGTCCCTCGTGTGGCAGTGGGCTGGCGGTCCAGTACGACGACGGCTACCTGATCGTCTCCTGTACGGAGTCCGATGACCCCGTTCTCCTCGCCGGAGTGCCGGCGGGTGTCTTCGAGGGGCGGTCGCTCGCCGACGCCGTCGACGTCGCCGCCGCTCACCAGCGACGCCTGCAGGAGGCGGTGACGGACGGGTACTGTCCGCTGTGTTACGGAGACGTGACGGCGTCGCTGGCTCCGTCGACGACCGAGGGCGTCGTCTCCGACGCCGCCTACCAGTTCCGTGGCGTCTGTGACCGGTGTGGGAACGTGTTCTTGGGCGGGCTCGCGTCGCTGTTGTTCCGGCACCCGGCCGTCGTCGGGTTCTACCACGACCACGGGGAGGACCCGCGAGACGCCTACACGGACGCGTTCGACCCCGTCGGCGAGGGGGACGAGATCACGACGGTGGTGAGCGAGTCGCCGCCGCAGGTGGTCGTCGAGTTCGAACTCGACGACGAGACGCTCGCGGTCACCGTCGACGAAGACGCGACGGTCGTCGACACGGAGCGTCGGCCGACGTGAGACGGGTCCGTCGGTCGTCGGCGGACCCCCCGACTCGGCGAAGTTCCCGACGCCGGAGCGTCACCGGCTCACTCCTCGTGCCACTTGATCGAGCAGCCGCGGCTCGGCCCCGGGTCGACCGTCACCGCCTCGCCCGCCAACACTGCGTCGACGGCCTCGCGGACGTAGAGCTCCGTCGCCTCGTCGTCTGGGTTCGGTGCGTCGTCGAGTCGCCCCTGGTAGGCGAGTCGGAAGGTACCGTCCTCGTTCGCGAACAGGAACGGATCGGGGGTACAGACCGCGCCGTACTCGCGGGCGACCGCCTGTGACTCGTCGCGCAGGTAGGCGTCGTACGCCACCTCGCCCGACTCGACGTACTCCCGCATCGACTCGACGGAGTCCTCGGGGTACTCCTCGGCGTCGTTCGGGTTGATCCCGACGACCGCGAGGTCGTCGTAGTCGGCAGCCAGCTCGTTGAGCAGGTCGAACTTCGCCTGCGCGTACGGGCAGTGGTTGCACGTGAACACGACCAACAGCGCGTCGTAGTCGGCGAAGTCGGCGAGCGTGTAGTCCCCGTCGACGCCCGGGAGGTCGAACGCCGGTGCCTCGTCGCCCAGCGACAGTGCCGGATCGGACTCTTTCAGTACCATATCCGTCCGTAGGGCCGCCTCGGTGAAACCGTTCCCGACACCGGCACGGAGTCGGTCGGAGGTCGTCGCTGCCGTCCGTCTCCCGGTACGGCCACGGGGCGACGACACTGGGTGGACCGCCGCGGCGTCGAGACACGTGACCGCGGTACCGACGACACCGGCCGAGACACCGACGAGTGGGATCGCCCGTAGGAGTGCGTCGAGCCCGAGGATCGCCCCGGAGACGGTGACGGCAGTCGCGGCCACCACGGCGACGACCCCGAGGAGTCGCCGCAGCGTCCGTCCCGTCCGGCCGGGTCGTCTGCACGTCGCCGTCCCGTCGCCGCGGTCGCGGCCGCTCCGGAGCGTCGGCACCGCGGTCACGTCGTCGTCGGTCACGGGGTGTGTGGTCCCGGTTCGGTACTTGAATGTCGGGGTGAGAGCCGGGGCGGCTCCGCTACCGAGACCGATCTTCGGCGTACGCCCAGTCGTCGACGATCAGCCCGTCGACACCCGCACGACACAGCGGCGCGACCGGGTCGTGGCTCCGGATCGTCCAGACGTTCACCGCGAAGTCGGCGTCGTGTGCCGCCGCTACCCGTGCCCGCGGCGCTCGCTCGCCGTCCCCTCCACCACCGGTACCACCGTCTCCGCCGTCGTCCGCAGACTCGCCACGGTTCCCGTCGTCCGCAGACTCGCCACGGTTCCCGTCGTCCGCCGACTCGCGGCCGAGCACGAGGTCGTACTGCGGGTGGAGTGCGTCACACCCCAGTTCGGTCGCGGTCTCGACCGCCGCGTCCCAGTCGTCGTCTGCGGTCACGTACGCGATCGGGTCGTCCGCGACCGCCCGCCACTCTTCGAGCGCGGTCTCGGAGAACGACGAGACGAGGATCTCGTTGCCGGCATCCCCACAGCACGCGGCTACGTCGGCCGCGATCCCCGTCTCCTTCAGTTCGACGTTGACGCCGGTGTCCGCTGGAATCGCCGCCAGCGCCTCGGCGAGCGTCGGGACTCGTTCGGTGGAGTCGAGTACCGAGTGCGACCGGAGATCGGCGAGGTCGGTCTCCGCGACGGAGCCGCCGACACCGAGCAGCCGGTCGAGCGTGTCGTCGTGGAAGACGACCAACTCGCCGGAGCCACACCGGCGTACGTCCAGTTCGATCAGGTCCGCGTGGGCGGCGGCGGCGCGGAAGGCACCACGGGTGTTCTCGGGGTGACGCTCCGGACAGCCGCGGTGAGCGATCACGGCCGGCGAGTCGCTGGGTGACACGGTCCCGGCGACGGGCGCGTAGGTGAAGAGGGCTCGGGACGGGCGGTGGTGTCGGCACCGTGCAGTTGATTACGACGCGCGGCGGAGGCGAGGTATGGACGGACCGGACCCGGAGTTGCTCCGGGAGGACATGCTCGACGCGGTGGAACACGCGCTGGGGCGGGCACCCAGCGAGTCGGTCCGCGAGGCGATGGCGGCGGTGCCCCGCGAGGCGTTCGTGTCGGAGGCGCCGTACGCCAACCGGACGGGCGACCACGACGGGTCGCGAGTGCTCTCGCCGGCGACGGTCGCGCGACTGTTCGACGCGTTGGCGGCCGAGTCGGGGGAAGACCTGTTGCTCGTCGGCGCGGGCGTGGGGTACACGGCGGCGGTGGCGGCGGAGATCGTGGGCGCACGACACGTCCACGCGGTCGACATCGCTCGCGGGATGGTGCGGGAGGCGCGCGGCAACCTCGCGTCGGCGGGGTACGAGGCGGTGCTCGTCGACCGGCGGAACGGGTCGAACGGACTCCCGCAGTACGCGCCGTTCGACCGGGTGCTCGTCGAGGCGGCCGCCGTCTCCCCGCCGCGGACGTTGGTGGACCAGTTGGCCGACGACGGGCGACTGGTGATGCCACGGGGGCGTGGCGGCGACCAGACGGTCGTCGCCGTCGAGCCGGACGCACCGAGCGGGTACGAGACGGTCGCGGAGTTCGGACCGGTGGGGCTCCAGCCGCTGCTCGTCGACGGGGAACAGCCGGACGCGCCGGTGCGCAACCGGACGGAACGCGAGGATCGAGAGTTCGCCCAGCAGGGGTACTTCGCGAAGACGGGCTGGGAGCAGGACTGGATCGACTGGGACGGCGCCGAGTGAGGGCGGTGGACCTCGGGCGGAGCAGGGGTGTGAGTGGGTTCTGTGGACGGCCGTATCACGGGTTCGGAGCAGGTGGTGTCGTGTCGCGTGCCGCACGTGGGTCGACGGGATCGGGGGCGACGTGGAGGTCGGTCAGACTCTCGACCGGGCGGTGCGGGGCGCAGTGCGGTAGTAGAGCGGTAGCGGGGCGGGTACGGCGGCGGTACAGTGCAGTGCGGTGGCGGTACGGCGTGGATGTGGTCGCAGAGCAGTGGAGTGCTGCGCGGCGGCGGAGCGGTACAGTGCGGTGGCGGCGGCGGAGCGGTGCGGTTGCGATGGCAGAGCGGTGCAGTGCGGTTGCGGTGGCGGAGCGGTGCAGTGCGGTGGCGACGGCGGAGCGGTGCGGTTGCGATGGCGGAGCGGTGCGGTGCGGTGGCGGCGGCGGAGCGGTGCGGTTGCGATGGCGGAGCGGTGCAGTGCGGGCCGGTGGCGGAGCGGTGCAGTGCGGGCCGGTGGCGGTGCGGATGCGGCGCGGTGGCAGCGGCGGTCGCGGCACCGCAATCCACCGCGAGCGCGCCGAGGGCGCGCTCGCGGCCCTTTTTGATCGAGCTTTTTTCCTCGGGTGGCGCGCGCCGCGCGCCACCCGAGGAGTGAAAAAGGTCGGTTTTTCAGTCGTAGAGTCGCTCGATCTCGGCCTCGTAGTAGGACTCGATATTGCGGCGCTTCTTCTTCATCGTCGGGGTCAAGAGGTCGTTGTCCTCTGTGAACCCGTCGGGCACCAGGCGGAACTGCTTGATCTGTTCGTGTTTCTCGAAGTCCTCGTTGACGGCGTCGACCTCGCGCTGGATGCGCTCGATCACGGCGTCCTCGCGACACACCATGCGGTCGCTGTCCGGGAGGTCGATCCCTTCCGCGGCGGCCCACGAGCGCACCGCCTCGAAGTTCGGTACCAGGAGGGCACCGACGAACTTCCGTGCGTCACCCAACACCATCGCCTGTTCGACCAACTCGGAGGCGGCGAAGGCGTCCTCGATTGGACCCGGCGGCACCATCTTCCCGGTCGACAGCTTGAGGAGTTGCTTGGCGCGCTCGCGGAACGCGATGTAGCCGTCCGGCTGGATCTCTACCACGTCGCCCGTCCGGAACCAGCGCGTCGACTCGTCGGCGTCCGTCGCCGTCCCTGGTGTCGACTCCGTCTCGACGGCGCCGCCGTCGCCCGCGACGCTCGCGTCGTCGGACCGGGTGTCGCGGCCGGCATCGAGTTCCGCCTCGGTGACGAACGCTGCCTCGGTCTTCTCGGGCTTCTCCCAGTAGCCGTCGAAGACGTTCGGGCCGCGCACGAGCAGTTCGCCCACGTCCTCGGAGTCCGTGTCCGGCGGCGCGACGCGCGTGTCGAGACGGACCTCTACGTCTTGGACCGGCGGACCGATGGTGCCGACCTGCGGTGCCTCGGGCGGGTTGACGGCGACGACCGGCGAGGTCTCCGTCAGGCCGTACCCCTCCAAGACGGGGACACCCATCCCGTGGAACAGCTCACACAACTCCGCCGACAGCGAGCCCCCGCCAGAGATGAAGAAGTCGACGTTGCCGCCCAGCGCCTCCTTCACCGTCGAGAACACCAGTCTGTCCGCGAGCGCGTACTTCGCCGACAGCAGCGGGCCGGGCCGCTCGGCGCGGTAGTGGCGCCGTCCCACGTCCGTCGCCCACTCGAAGATCCGGCGTTTGAGCCCCGAGTCGCTCGCCTGCTCGCGGATCGCGGCGTACAGCTTCTCGTACACTCGCGGGACGCTCGTCGCCAACTCCGGGGAGACGAGTTGGAAGTCGTCCCGCAGGGTGTCGGGCGACTCCGCGTACGCCACCGTCGCACCGGCGGCGAACATGAGGAAGTGTCCCGAGAGGCGCTCGAAGACGTGCGCCAACGGGAGGAACGACAGCGTCGTCTTCTCGGGGGTGATCGCCGGAGTTCCCGTCTCCGCCTTGTCCGGACGCGGACCGAACCGCCGGTAACACTGCTCGACGTTCGACAGGAAGTTCCGGTTCGTCAACACCGCACCCTTCGGCTGGCCCGTCGTCCCGGAGGTGTAGATCAGACTCGACGGGTCCGACGGCGCGCGCTCGACCACCCAGTCCGACTCGCTCGACTCCCCGTCGCGGCCGGTAGCTGTCCCGTCTGTCTCGTGGTTACCGCTCGACAGTTCAGACTCGTGGTCGACACCCAACTCGTGGACCTCCCCGAGGGTGTACACGTCCTCGCGCTCGTGTGGCTCGCCGTCCATCACGACGACGAACTCCAGCGAGAGGTCGTCCTCGACGGCCAACACCCGTTCCAGCAGTTCCCGGTTCTCCACGACGACGCCGTCGGCGTCTGGGTCGTCGAGCAGGTACCGCACCTGGTCCTCCGAGGAGGAGGTGTACACCGTCGTCACCACCCCGCCGGCCCCCAACACGGCGAAGTCGGTCTGTGCCCACTCCATGCGCGTGTGGGCGAACAGCCCCACCCTGTCGCCCGGCTCCACTCCCAACGCCCGGAACCCGTACGAGAGGTGTCGGACGACGTCGTGGACGGTCCCGTACGTCAACGTCGCGTAGTCGTCGGCCGGCGCAGCGTCGACGACCCCTGCTCGCACGAGCGAGCGGTCGTACACCCCACCTTTGTACCGTTGTGCGGGCCGGTCCGCGTGCTCGCGTGCGCTCGCCCGGAACGTCGCCGCGATGGAGTCACGCGTCGGGTCCGGCCGGTAGTCGGCCTCGGCAGTCTGCCAGTCCATACCACGCTCTCGGCGGTTCGACCACAAATAAGCGTGTGGTACACCGGCTCCGTTTCCGACCGTTGTCGTCGCGTGGGAACCACGTCGGACCCACCGACGGCCCGGCGACGCGGCGTCTACGGTCCTCAGCCGACCAGTCCACCGCGGAGGAGCGCGATCAACACGGTGAGGACGGGAACGGACAGCAGCGTGGTGACGAGCACTGCGGTCGAGACGTACTCGGGGACGGAGACGTCGGAGTCGCCGATGGTCGCCTCCTCGGCGAACTCGCCGACGAGGATCACCGGCGTCACCGCCGCCGGCATCGCCGACTCCAACACGAACACCCGCGCGACGGTGGCGTCGCCGAAGCCGACGAGCGTCGCGACACCGACGGCGACGGCCGGCGCGACGCCGAGTTTCAACACCGTCGGGGCACCCACCCGCGACAGCGCCGCGCCGTAGTCCGTCTGGGAGAGCTGGATGCCGAGTATCAACAGCATCACCGGGATCGAACTGTCACCGACGAGCCCGAGCGTCGACATCGCCGCGCTGCCGGTCGGCGGCACCACGCCGAGCCAGCGCGCGCCGAGCGCGACGGGGACGGCGTACACCAGTGGGATCGAGAGCACCCGCCGCACGCCGGCGCGGCCGCTCCCGCCGCCGGCACGAGCCGCGACGTACACCCCGACGGTGTACAGCAACACCGCCTGCACGCCGACGTACAACACCGCGACCGCACGCCCGCCGTCGGGGAAGGCGAAGTCCGACAGTGGGATGCCGTAGTTGCCGGCGTTCGGGAACGTCGCCGCCAGGACGAGCGCGGACAGCCGCGGCTCAGTCTCGCCGAGCAGCCGCCCGGCGAGTTCGCCGACGACGGTCATCGCGAGGACGAACGCGACGGTCGCGCCGGCGACTCTCGCCAGTGTCGCCCCGGAGAACGTGGTCGTGGCGAGGCTGTGGAGGACGAGCGCGGGCGCCAACACGTACACGACGACCGTGTTCAGCGGGGCCGGGTCGACGCCGACGGTCCGTCCCAGGAGGAAGCCGACGCCGGCGACGGCGACGATGGGGAGGATCGCACCCGCGAGGATACCCGCGAGACTCACTCCTCGTCGGTCGCCGTCCCGCCGTCCGTCGTCTCGTCACCGGTCGCCGTCCCGCCGTCCGTCTCGACCGTGCCCCCGGAGACGGCGCCGTCGACGAGCGTGTACTCACCGTCGGTCTCGGCGAGGACGTCGCGGCGGCCCATCTCGTCGAGCACCTCGCGGAGCCGACCGGGCTGGGCGATCTCCATCTCGATCCGGTCGACACCGTGGTACTCGGCCAACAGTCCACGGATCTCCCCCGCGTCGTAGGGGCCGTCGCCGTCTTTCGCCATCACGCCGGAGATCAGGTCCACCATGTCCTCGATGAAGTTCCACGGGTAGACGATCCAGGCCCACTCGTCGAGTCGTTCCCCGACGAACTCCGGCTCGAACGCGGAGGTCTGGAGCAACTGCAGCGTCGCCGTCCGCACCTCGCCGGCTCCACGGTCGGTGACGTACTCGTGGGCGCGCTCGATGGACCCACCCGTGTCGGCGATGTCGTCGATGATGAGCACGTCCTTCCCGTCGACGCTCCCCTCCGGCATCGGGTAGCGGACGGTCGGCTCCCCGGACTTCTCGCCGGTCCCGACGTAGTGTTCCATCTTCAGACTCGTCAGGTCGTCGAGCCCGAGGAAGTCACACAACACGCGGCCGGCGAACCAGCCGCCACGAGCCAGGGCGACGACCACGTCCGGCTCGAAGTGGTCCGCCTTCACCTGATCGGAGACCTCCCGACAGAGGTCGTAGATGTACTCCCAGTTCGTGATGGTGCAGTCGAACTCGTCCGGGAGATCGCTCATTGACGCCCGGTAGTGGCAGTGGCAGTCGGATAAGCGTTTAGAGTCGACTCCTCTCCGTAGTCCGTAGTCAGTTACCCACGACTGAAGTCGTGGGCTCTCCGTGATTCTGTGTGAGTCCTCGCGGCCGATCCACCGGCGCCGCGACCGGTCACGGGAGTTTCAGCTCCCCGATACACTCCTCGCCGGCGTCACCGAATCTCTCGATCCAGTACTTCTCCATGTCCGACAGTCTGACGTGACAACCGGGAACAGACTCACCGGCGAGGTACTCACTGGCCGGTCCGCTACGCCGGTAGGTGTACCACGGCTGGAACACGATGTCGACGAATCCCGGGACCGCAATCAACAGAACGGCTGCGGTCAGAACGTGGTGAGGACCGACGGGACCGGCAGAGAGATCGAACGTCGACACCGTAGCGATCAGTACGCCGATCGGAACGGCTGCAATCGGGGCGAAGGAGACGATGTCGGGACCCGAGATCTGCCCGACCAGTGTTCCGACGACGGAGTACCACACGAACAGTACGGCGATCAGTAACTTCGGACCGTCACGAGACCGGACACCGCTTCGGACGAGCAGAACGAACCCGACCACAGACAACAGTAGCAGACCTTCGATCCCACGGTACTCCGACAGCAGTGGCAACAGAGACGGTGTCGTCTCCGCACCAGTGTAGATCAGCGGAGCGACGATCGTTTGGTTCAGCATGTGTACGCCGGCACCCTGAAGCACGATCGGGAGAACGGTCAGAGCACCCGCGACGGCGGCTCCAGACGACGATCGAACCAGTTCTCTCGTCGAGAGGTCGCCGGAGACGAACCGAGCGAGGATCACGGCCCCGACGGCCGGGACGATCGGGGCCGCGAAGTGCCAGAAGAGCGGAGCAGACACGGTGGCGGCTCCCGCGAGGAAGTACCGCCGCCGATCGACGGCGAGGACCGCACCGACAGTGAACAGAGCGGTGTAGTACTTCGTGTACGGCCCTGCACTGAAGAACGTGAAGAACGCTGGGACTGCGACGACGGCGACACCTGCAGAGAAGGCAGCGGGCAGCGATTCGGTCCAGCCCCGAACCAACTCGATCGTCAAGACGACTGTCGTGAACGCAGAGAGTCCGGTGACACCGACACTCAGGTAGTAGACAGTGATCCTGTCGTAGCTACCCATCACGGTGAGTACGCCAGTGAGTACGTGAATCCCGGGCGGTTTCGGATCCCAGATCGTCCGATACGGCGAGCCCCCCGTGGCGAGTTCCCATCCGCCGTACAGGTACGTCGCCGGGTCACCGACCAACAACGGCCACTTGACCGAGTAGAGTGTGAACAGTACTACTGTGTACGAGAGGAGCAAGAACGCAGGGAAGTAGACGGCTACGGCTGCGTTCTCTCTCGCCGACTCGAGGAGAGCCGTCACTTCGAGACCCTCCCGCGGGTTCGAATCGTTCACAGCGGTCTCACAGTGTTGTCGATTATAATCTCTGTGTTACCACACGTCCGCTCGTCGAGTTCTGTACGGTGTACCGGGGTTCGACTCTCCGTGCGAACCGTTCGACGAGTGACGAGAGCACCGTCGCCTCGACGCGATCGTCTGGTGTACACACGAGTGAACTGTACTCGAGAGTGGCAGTGGTCAGGATTCTCGTCGACGTTCCGAGTCTGCGTCCGTCCCGACGGAGGTACGCTCGGGTCGTCCGTCTCGCCACTGCCGAAACGCTCTTGACTCGATGCACCGATTGGTCGTGTATGACGCCGAACGGCTCCAGAACGCTCTCGACGGAGCCGTCCGGCCGGTTCTCGCGTCCGTCCAAACGTAAACGGTGAGCGACCGCTCGGTGCGGGCGTAGCGCCCCCGTCCCGGGTGACCGCAGACGACTCGCGAGCGACCGCTGGATCTCGCGACCGACGCACCGCAAGCCGACAGACGACGACACTACCACGGAGACACCACACAGATGACCGACGACACACCGACGACAGACGACACACAGACCACGGACGACACACTCAGTTCGATTCCGCGAGACGCACGGACGGACGACTACGACACCTTCGCGGGGGTGTACCCGGCACTCCCGACGCCGTTCGACGACGGGGGCGCCGTCGACCACGACCGTCTCGCCCAGCGGGCGCGTCGGCTCGAGGCTGCCGGAGTCGACGGCGTGGTACCGGTCGGCTCCACCGGCGAGTCGGCGACACTGACCCACGACGAACACGTCGCGGTCGTCGAGACGGTCGTGGCGGCCGTCGACTGCCCGGTGATCGCCGGGAGCGGCTCCAACTCGACGCACGAAGCCGTCTCGCTGTCGGAGCGTTCGGTCGCGGCCGGCGCGGACGCACTCCTCCTCATCTCGCCGTACTACAACAAGCCCGAGATGCGCGGAGTCGCGGAGCACTACCGGACCGTCGCAGACAGCGTCGACGTTCCCTGTATCGTCTACAACGTCCCCTCGCGGACGGGGTCGAACCTCGAGCCCGAGACCGTCGCCGACCTAGCGAGTCACCCGCAGATCCGCGGGTACAAGGCCGCCTCGGGCGACGTAGCGCAGGTCTCGGAGGTGGTCGAACGGACGCGCGAGGAGACGTTCGACGTGCTCTCGGGCGACGACGCACTCACGCTGCCGGTCGTCTCCGTCGGCGGGACGGGGACGATCAGCGTCGTCGGCAACGTCGAACCCGAGCGGACGCGAGCGGTCGTCGCCGCCGCGATGCGGGGCGACCTGCGGACGGCGCGCGAGCACCACCACGACCTCGCCCCGCTCGTGCGGGCGCTGTTCCGGGAGACGAACCCGATCCCGGTGACGGAGGCGATGGCGATCCGCGAGGACGGCCCGGCGCGACTCCGGTCGCCGCTGACGCTTGGGACCGAGGAGACACGCGAGCGGCTCCGTGACCTCCTCGCGACGCTGGACGAGACACCGCGACCCGAGTCGGGGGTGGCCGAGGCGTGACGGACGGGCGAGCGGGAGACACCGTCGGTGTGGACACAGCCGACGACGACGCCGCCTCGGTCGTCGTCACCGGCGCGGGCGGGCGGATGGGTCGTGAAGTGATCGCCGCCGCGAGCGAGCGCGACGACGTGCGTGTCGTCGGCGCGGTGAACCGGAGTCCGGTCGCACACGGCGGTCGGGGTGAACGAGACGACGGTGGTGCCGAGTCGGAGCTCGGCGCCTACGGCACGGTCGACGGGGTGCCGGTCGCGCCGTCGGAGCGACTCGGGGACGTGCTCGCACGGCGCGAGAGCCCGGCGGCGACGGTCGTCGTCGACTTCACCGCGCCCGCGGCGACGACGACGTACGCAGAGACCGCGGCCGACCACGGCGCGGCGGTCGTCAGCGGGACGACGGGGCTCGCGGACGCCGACCACGACGCACTCGACGCCGCGGCGGCGTCCGTGCCGGTGCTGTGGGCGAGCAACTTCTCGCGTGGGATCGCGGCACTGCGGCGGGCGGTGACGGCCGCGGCACGAGCCGTACCGGGGTACGACGTGGAGGTGACGGAGACCCACCACGACGGGAAACGCGACGCGCCGAGTGGGACCGCGGAGACGCTCGTCGACGACGTGGTCGCCGTCCGCCCCGACCTGGAGACGCGCCAGCACGGCCGCGAGGGGGTCGCACCGCGCGACCCCGGCGAGATCGGCGTCCACGCGCGCCGTGCCGGCGACGTGGCCGGCGAACACGAGGTGTTGCTGGCTGGCGAGGAGAACGTGCTCTCGTTGACCCACCGCGCCGGCTCCCGGCGGGTGTTCGCCGCCGGTGCGCTCGACGCGGCCGCCTGGGTCGCGGGTCGCGAGCCGGGACGGTACGACTTCGACGACGTGTTGGACGAGGAGTCCGTGGACGACGGCGTGAGCCGAACCCACGGAACGGACGCAGACGGGAGAACGACAGACGGCGCGGACGAGGGAGCGACAGACGCCGGGCAGCGGGGGCGTGCCGACGACGAGGCCGGCACCACCCGCCGTGACGGGGGTGACCGCCGGTGAGCGCACTCGAAGACGAGATCGAGACGCTGTGGGCGGCGTACGAGGACGGACTCGACGCGGCGTCGGCGTCGGCCGAGCAGGTCGCGACCGTCGAGGCGTTCCTCGACGCCCTGGAGGCCGGCGAGGTGCGTGCCGCGGAGAAGACCGGCTCGGACGTGACGAGCTGGCGGGTCAACGAGTGGGTCAAGCGCGGCGTGTTGCTCGCCTTCGGACTCCACGAGACGCGGCGGCGAGAGTACGGCGGCGTCGCGTACTACGACGTGCTCCCGTTGCGGGACACCGAGGACCTCGGGGCGCGTGGTACCCGCAACACGCCGGACGGGACCGTCCTGCGCCGTGGGGCGTACCTCGGTGCGGACTGTATCGCGATGTCGCCGTCGTTCGTCAACGTCGGCGCCTACGTCGACGACGGCACGCTGGTCGACTCCTGTGACACGGTCGGATCGTGTGCCCAGATCGGCGCGGACGTGAAGCTGGGGGCCAACACCCTGATCGGCGGCGTGCTCGAACCGGTCGAGGACGCCCCGGTCGTGATCGAGGACGGCGTCGCGCTCGGCGCGGGCTGTCGGGTCACCTCCGGGTTCCGCGTCGGCGAGAACTGTGTCGTCGGGGAGAACACGCTGTTGACGCCGAACGTCCCCGTCTACGACCTCGTCGACGAGGAGGTGTACTTCGGCCACCTCCCGGCGGAGCGACGGGCGTTCGGTCGCTACGTCGAGTCGAGTCTCGGCGAGCACGACCTGTTCGGCGAGCGCGGCGCGTTCAAGCCGGCGGTCGTCGCGACCGACTTGGAGGCGGAGACGGTCGAGGCGACGGAACGCGAGGAGGTGCTCCGACAGTGAGCCGCGAGGAGTCCGTCACTACCGGCGACGGAGTCAGTGAGGGCGACCGACACGGTACGACCGGTGACCCGGCGAGACACGGCCCGCCGGTGCGACGGCTCGACGACTGGGACGCGACGCGACTGGAGGGGCTCGCCGACCAGTACGACACCCCACTGTACGTGATCGACCGCGAGCGGGTCCGCGAGAACCTCCGGCGGTTCCGCGACGCCGTCGAGAGCGCGCTCCCGAACCCGCGGGTGATGTACGCCGCGAAGGCGAACACCGGTCCCGCGGTGTTGGAGGCGGTGTTGGAGACCGGGACGGAGATCGAGTGTGCCGCTCGCGGGGAACTCCAGCGAGCGATCGCAGCCGGCGCGGAGCCCGACACGCTCCGGTACACGGCGGTGAACCCGCCCGCAGCGGACCTCGACTACGCCGTCGAACTCGCGAGCGACCACCCGGAGCTGACGGTGACGGCCGGCGCCCGCGACACGTTCGACCGGCTCGCGGAGCGCGGCTACGACGGGCGCGTCGCGGTCCGCGTCAACCCCGGTATCGGTACCGGTCACCACGAGAAGGTGGCGACCGGGAAGGACGCCAAGTTCGGCATCCCGGCCGAGGAGGTGCCCGCGGTCGCGGCCGACCTGGCCGAGCGGTTCGAACTGGTCGGCCTCCACGCACACGTCGGGAGCGGGGTGCTCCACGACGACCTCGACGACCACTGTCGCGCGATCGAGACCGTCGCGGACCTCGCACGCGAGACGGCCGCGCACCTCGCGGACACGCCCGCGACGGGTGTCGACGCCCCCGCGGCCGCCTTCGAGTTCGTCGACTTCGGCGGCGGGTTCGGGGTGCCGTACCGTCCCGACGAGGCGCCGTTGGACCTGTCGGTCGTCGCCGAGCGAGTCGCCGCGGCGGTCGGCGAGTTGCCGGCGCGGGTGGAGTTGGAGCCCGGTCGGTACGTCGCCGCGGACGCCGGAACGCTGCTCACGCGGGTCAACACGGTGAAGGAGACGCCGGAGACGACGGTCGTCGGCGTCGACGCCTCGCTGGCGACGCTGGTTCGGCCGGCGATGTTCGACGCCTACCACGCCGTCCGGAACGTCTCCGGCGCCGACCGCGAGACGGTGTCCGCCTCCGTGGGCGGGCCGTGTTGCACGTCGGCAGACGTGTTCTGTACGGATCGCCCGCTGGCGGCGCCCGAACGCGGCGACCTGCTCGCCGTTGGCAACGCCGGCGCGTACGGCTACGAACTCGCGAGTCGCTTCCACTCACAGCCACTCCCAGCCGAGGTCGCCGTCGACGGCGACGAGGCTCGTGTGCGACGCGAGCGGGAGACGATGGCCGACGTGACGCGACTCGAACGGGACTGATCCGACGCGAACGGGACTGGCGCGACGGTGAGACGGGAACACGCCCCGCCGCGCCTCCGAGCGAGAGAGTCAGTCGGCGCCGGCGGGGCCGTCGCTCGGTGCCGTCGGTGTCGACACTGCGGCGCCACCGCCCGCGACGGGCGCCGGGGCCGAGTCGGGTGTCGCCGTGGCGTCCGTCGTCTCGGTCGCGGTCACGCCGGCTGCGGTGGTCTCGTCCGTCTCGGTCCTCGCGGGGGCGATCGCCTCGCCGTCCGGGCCGGCGACGGTCACGCCGTCGGCACGCACGTCGGTCGCGGCAGTGACGGTCGTCGCGGCGTCGGCGACCGTCGGGACCGGTCCGCGGACGAACATCGCGTGGCCCACGACCAGTGCCGCGGCCGCACCGCCGACGGCGACGGCGACCTCGACGGACAACCCCACCAGCGGGACGGCTGCGAGTGGTCCGATGAGCAGCGCCGGAACGAGGCCGAGGACGTAGTCGTGGTACCCAGTCATCGTACACACTGTTCTACGGACACGGGGTACATAGTACTTTCCCAGCACATGTCAGTCGGTCGTGGGTGGCCATCTAGAAAGTAGTCCGTAACTTACAGCGCCGCCGGGAGCCGTGTCACCACCCACACGTGGCGGCCGAGAACCGCAGCCCCACCGCTACCCGTCGTCGGGCGTCGACACCGTCGGTCCGCGGGGCTGCGGGCGTCGACGAGACGATCGCGGGAGGAGCCCTCACTGCGGCGGGCGCAACAGCAGCGCCGCGAAGCCGGCGAGGACGGCGAGGGCGCCGCCGACGAGGAACGCGACCGACCAGGAGGCGACGCCGACGAACCAGCCGACCACGGCGCCGCCGAAGACGCCACCCCACATCTTCCCGGAGTACAACAGCGCGTAGTTCGCCGAGGAGTGTTCGCGGCCGTAGTAGTCTCCGACGACGGAGGGGAACAGCGTGTACTGTGGCGACCAGAAGAACGTCGCGACGATCACCGCGCCGACGAACGGGATCGCCATCCCGGCGCGGGCGAACGCCACCGTCCCGACGACGCCCAACCCACAGAGGACGAACGACGCCGCCATCGCCCGCTCGCGGTCGATCCGGTCCGAGAGGTCCCCGACGACGAGCCGGCCCACGCCGCCGGCGACCGGCAGCACCGTCGCGGAGGCCGTCGCCGTCACCGCGTCCAGCTCCAACGCGTCCGCGAAGGTGACGATCTGGGCGGTGAGCATCAACCCCGCCGCGGAGACGCCGACGAACATCGCGTACATCACCCAGAACTGCCACGTCCCGAGCATCTCGCGCCACTCGAACTGCCGCGTGTCCCCGGTCGCGCCGCCGTCCGCCGCCGGCTCTCCGTCCGTCGACGAGTCGTCCGTCTCCGTCGCCTGCTCTCCGTCGCCGTCCACGTCGAGGCCGTCGAGCCAGCCGCTGGGTGGGTCTCGGAGGATCACCGCGCCGACGAGGATGCCGAGGCCGATGACGACCCCGAGGTTCTGGAGCACGGTCGGGTAGCCCGCGGCGGTGGCGTTCGCGCGGACGTACGGCACCACGAGCGCCGAGCCGCCGGCGAACGCCATCGTCCCGACGCCGGTCGTCAGCCCCCGGCGGTCCGGGAACCACTTCAGCGCCGTGTTGACGGCGACGGTGTAGACGATCCCGACCCCGACGGCCCCCAGCGAGTACAGCAGGTAGAGTTGCCACACCTCGGTGGCGACGGAGAGGCCGAGGTAGCCCCCGCCGGCCAGCACGCCCGCCAACAGCGTGAGTCGCCGCGGGCCGTGGCGGTCGCGGTACCACCCCACCGGGAACTGGGAGCCGGACTGGAAGATCACGAACAGCGTGAAGACCAGTCCGATCGCCTCCGGCGAGATCTCTAGGGAACTCGCGAGCGGCGACTGGATCGACGACCACACGTACTGGTACGGACTCACCAGCCCCATCATCACCGCGGCGGCGGCCACCTGCCACCACCGCGAGAACCCGAGTTCCTCCTTCGCTCGGGCGGCGATGCGTGCGTCTTGGCCCGACGAGGCCGTCTCGCTCATATGCCGTGGTGTCTCGTGACCGGTATCAGAATTGCGTTCGCCCCCGGTCGTGCCGGCTCCGCCGGGCGACGCGGTGGCTCCGCGTGTGGCGTCGAGAGAGTCGGTGGGACTGGGATTCGAACCCAGGAGGCCTGACGGCCACCTGCTCTCAAGGCAGGCGCAATAGTCCGCTCTGCCATCCCACCGCGCGGTCGTGTGGAGTCGGGCGCCCCAGTTGAAGCTATCGCTCCGGGCTCCGCCGCACCTGCTCACCGCCGTTCGACACGGGTCTCGCGACCCCCTGCCAACCGGTCGCGTCGTAGTGGTGACACAGCGCGTTTCGGAGTGTCGCAACCGCACGCTCCCGTCGCGATCCAGTCCCCTGATCCGCCGGGACAACTGCGTCTGGCGCCGCGTCGAGAACTGCGTCGGGCGAGACGCGCTCGCGGCGGTACGGCGCCGCGTTCGTCAACGTCGTCGTGACACACCCGTCGCCGTCTTGGAGGGTCGTCTCAGCAGTGACGACGACACGTGCGACGTGTGCGGGCGGAGAGCCGTCGCGGTTCCGGTTCGCCTCGGCGACGTGTGCGAGGAACCCGTCGAAGGAACTCGGCGGTGGTTCGCGGCCGAACGGTCGTACTGCGTCGTCGTGTCCCACGTCGGAGTCGATCACGACTCGGAGCTGTGACGTAGCCGTGTTAACTGTTGTCGCTGTCCCGTCTGCCGGCCGCACGCCGGTCTCGTAGTCACCACTCCCCGGCGAACGCCACGTCGAGTCCCACCTCGCTCGCGAGCAGTTCGAGGCGTCGCTTCTTGTCGTCGACACTCAGCGAGGTGTAGAGGAAGGTGCCGTCGACGAGTTCGTAGAACGCCCGCATCCGACGCCCGTCCGGGTGGTCCGCACTCGTGTTGAGGAGACAGTTCTTCGTCGCCCGTGGTGTCGCGTACGGGAGGTCGATCCGCGTCGTCAGATCGTGTGCGGCGATCAGGTGGTCGACCGCGAGTCCCATCGCCTCCTGCTGTTCCGTGGGCGGCGTCCCACCGGGCGCCGGGAGCCGCCACCCGTCGTCGAACGCCACCGCGTACCCCTCCGGGACCGACCCGTCGAAGGCGTCCGCTGCCTCGAAGTCGCTCGCGTCGCTCGCCGCGACGTACGTCCCCGCGTCCACGTCACCGTCGCCGGGGTCGTCGGCGCCGTCCGCGACTGCCTCGTCGTCCGCGGGGACGTGTGCCTCGGTGACGAACTGCCGGCGGTCCTCCAGCACGGCGACCAGATCGCGGACGAACTCGCGGGCCTGCTCGGTCGTGTCGACCGGGAGGTCGCCCGTCTCCGTCTCGACAGCCTCGGCGACGGCCTCCGCGACCACCGTCTCCGACTCTCGCAGGTGTTCGATGGCGTTGTTCGTCTCGGCGACCTGGGCGGCGACTTCCGCGGAGCGTCCGGACTGGATCGACTCCTTCGTCAGCAGTTCCAACACCTCGGGGTCGTCGGCCAGGTCGTCGAGGTCGAACTCGACGACGGACACCTCTCCATCCGCGCCGGAGTTCTTCGACAGCACCTCGAAGTCGGTGCCGTTCGTCAGGACCCCCCAGTCGACCGCGAGTTCCTGCCGCATGTAGCTGCGGAGTTGCTCCACGTCGTCGTCCGTCAGCTCCGAGCGGACGGGTTTGGCCTCGACGAAGACAACCGGCGAGTCCCCGACGACGAGCGCGTAGTCGACGTGTGTCGTCCGCGTCGCGAACCGGACGGTGTACTCCAACTCCACCTCCGTCGATCGGAGGTCCCACCCGAGGAGGTCGAGGAACGGCTGGACGAGTCGGACCTTCGTGTTCTCCTCGTCCATCTGTGGCGACGCCTCGACGAGCCGCCGAGACTGTTCGACGTAGTCGTTCACCGCCGACCTGTCCATCGGTAGTTTCGTTCGACACCGAACCGCAAAACACCACCGGAAGATCACGGAAGGACACCACCAGGTCGCCTCCGCTCCAGCGTCGACCCACACCACACTCACACCGAACGCACACCACCCCGCCGCCGCGCCGGCGCCGTCCCACACCACGGACCACCCGGAGCGCACACCGACGTGGTTCCGAACCCCTACCTTTACAACCCCCACGGCAACAATTGTAAGACATGGCACACAGTCGCACGCCGGCCGAGAGTGAGGCCGGCACGCCACTCGACGGTTCGGCTGGACCGCTCACCCGAGCCGCAGCCCGCATCCTGCGCCACCTCCGCGAGTGGCCCGCCCGCTACGTCGCGATGCGGACGGGACGCGACTGACGGCGCCTGCGGCTCGAAGAACGTAGCTCCCCCCTCGCGACGCGCGCGCCGATTTCGATTCTCTCCGACGCCACACTCGACAGTCATCGCTCCGACTCGCGCCGCTCGACCGGGGAGAGTGTAGAGACCGGACGACGGACGGGCAGTGTGAGAACGGAGCCAGCGTGATCGACCGACCGCGTCAGATCCCGACGGCCATCCCGAACAGCGCAACGGAGATGATGCCGAACAGGATGCCGACGCCGGTCTTGAGCGTGTCCGTCTCGATGGCGTTCGAGACGTACGGGGCGATCTGGCCGCCGGTCACCGTCGCCGGGACGGTGAACACGACCATGTTCCACGGCGTGGAGGCGAGACTCAGCGAGTGCCCGCCGGGCACCAGCCCGCCGCCGAAGACGTGGACGAGCGAGGCGAGGATCGCCGTCGCGGCGACGACGATGTGGTTCGTCCCGATGGCGACCCGCACCGGCACCTTCGTGCCGAGCATCGAGACGATGCCGAGTTCACCGATCCCGAAGCCGGCCAACCCCTGGAAGGTACCGCCGACGCTGTAGTTGAGGAACCGCCGGACGTAGCCGCCGCGGGTGTACGTGTAGTCGCTCCCGTCGCGGTCGACGCGCGTGACGGTCCCGTCGTCCGCCGTCTCCACGCCCGCGGGACCGAGCTTCCCGGGGTCGTCCGGCAGCGCCGCGGTGCCGCCGTCGGCGGCCGTCTCCGCCTCACCGCCGTCGTCGTGGTCGCCCTCGCCGCCGTGACCCAAGTCGGCCCGGAACAGGAGGTACGAGGCCGCCAGCAGCGCCGCCCCGAGCAGCCCGTGGAACACCGGCTCCGGGACGACGAACGACAACAGCGCGCCGCCGACGACGAACGGCACGCCACCGGCGACCAGTGATAAGGCGAGGCGGCGGTCGACGAGCCCGTACTGGACGAAGGCGACGGCGGAACTCGACAGCCCGAACGCCTCGCTGATCAGCCCCACCTTCACGAGCGTCTCCGGTTCCAACGGCGCCGCGAACAGCGGGAACACGAAGATGAGGAACGGGACGAACAGCGCCGAGCCACTGATCCCGACCGTGTTGACGATCGTCGCGCCGGTGAGGAACACCGGGAACAGCCACCAGAACTCGAGCCAGTAGTCCAGTCCCGTCCCCGTCGTCGGCGCGAACCCGAGCACGGTCGCGACGAACACGACCGGCGCGACGAACACGAGCAGGTGTTGGTACCGCAGGAACGTCCGCTGGAGGTCCGTCGTCGTCGCCATCCGTACTCACACTCCACGAGACCGCGACGGTGCGACCGACGACGTGTCGGCGGGCGACTGGGCGGCTGTGAGCCCGCCGACGAGCGACAGGACGACTGCGAGAGCGTCGGCGAACGAGTCCGACATTCTAGGAGAACCCTCCGGGCGTCGACTGCAGGTGAGTCCGCACGCTGCTACGTGGACGGCACGAACCGGCGATCATGGTGACGCGCCGTTACGCGCAACCAGTGAAAAGGCTTGGTGTTCACGAGATCCGTGTGTCGGCGTGTCGCGCGCCGATTCTCACGGTTTTCCGTGTGGCTCCGGCGAGTGCTCGCGCCACGACTGCTCGTCTTCTGCGCCCAGTCCCTCGTCGAACAGCGCCGTCGCTCGTTCGTAGCCACCGTCCCCGTCGAGTCGTTCCGCGTCGTCGGTCACCGCCCAGTACGTCGCCTTGTGTTCGACGAGGTCACGATCCTTCAGTCGGGAGAGTGCGGTACTGACCGCACCCGTGTCGACACCGGTCTGTGAGGCGACCTCGCGGGCTTCGAACGCACGATCTCGGTTGGCGGCGAGGAACCCGAGCACCCGATCGGGGACGGAGAGCTCCCCGAGCTCGTCCTCGCTCGTGTTCTCGAAGGTGTCCCGGTCGATGGACATCGTCGGAGGGGAGTACGTCGTTCGCTGTAAAGAGCGTTCGGAGTGAAAGTTGTGAAAGCGGTGATAGAGCAGTGACGCCGACGACAGATCGAGGCGAGAGACGTGTCCACCGCGACCGCGCAGTCCCGCCGGGTGTCACCCACGAGTCCGTCCCGAACCGCTCTTGTACGCCTCCCGACTACGAGCCGCCATGACGGACCTTCGGATCGTGGTGATCGACAACCACGGCCAGTTCACACACTTGGAGAAGCGGGCGCTGCGGGACGCGGGCGTCGACACGGCGATCCTCGACAACGACACGCCGCCGAGCGAGATCGACGCCGACGGACTCGTCCTCTCCGGTGGTCCCTCGATGGACCGGGTCGGTCGCTGCGAGGAGTACCTGGAGATGGACGTGCCCGTGTTGGGAATCTGTCTCGGGATGCAGGCGATGGCCGCCGAGTTGGGCGGGACCGTCGGGAGCGGCGACTACGGCGGCTACGCCGACGTGACCGTCTCCGTGCTCGACGACGACGACCCGCTGATCGGCTCGTTGGCGCCGGAGACGCGGACGTGGGCCAGCCACGCCGACGAGGTGAAACAGCTCCCGGACGGGTTCACCCACACCGCGACGAGCGACGTGTGTGGCGTCGAGGCGATGAGCGACCCCGAGCGCGGGCTCTACGGCGTCCAGTGGCACCCCGAGGTGGCTCACACCGCGGAGGGTGAGGCCGTCTTCGAGAACTTCTTGGAGATCTGCCGGGCCCGATAGCGGACTCGGCTCGTCGAAGCCGATCCGACGGACACGACCCGGTAGTCTCGATCCACCGAGACGGACTCGCCGGACCCAATCCGACGCCGCTCGCCTACACCTCGCCGTGTGTGTCGCCGGACAGCGACCGCACGGAGTCGTCCAACTCCTCGACCATCCCGGTCTGTCGGCGGGCGGTCGTCGCGACCGCCTCGACGGACTCCGAGATCGTCCCGGCCAACTCCACCGCCTCGTCGACCATCGCGGAGATCTCCTCCGTCGACGCCGCCTGGTCGTCCGTCGCGCGCGACACCTCGCGGATCCCGTCGGCCGCCTCCTCGACGGCGCCGACGATCTCGTCGAACCGTTCGAGCGCCTCGTCGACCCGTTCGATCCCTATCTCGATACGTTCGGTCGTCTCCGCGAGGTTCTCGACGGTCGCGTCCGTCTCCGCCTGAATCTCGCCGACCGTCTCCTCGATCCGGGCGGCCTGCCGCTGGGACTCCTCGGCGAGACTCTTCACCTCGTCGGCGACGACTGCGAACCCCTCGCCGGCCTCCCCCGCGCGAGCCGCCTCGATGGAGGCGTTGAGCGCCAACATGTTCGTCTGATCCGCGATGTCGTCGATCACCTCGACCACCTCGTCGATCTCGCCGACGCGCGACTCCAGTCGTTCCACGTCCGTCGTCACCTCCGTGGCGGCGTCCGCGACCGACTCCATCGTCTCTAGGGCCTCGGCGGCGGCCGTCTCACCCTCGTCGGCGAGGTCGGCCGCCTCCGCGCTGGTGCTCGCGACCCCGTCGGCCGTCGACGCCACCTCCTCGACGGTCGCCGACAGCGTCGCTACCTCGTCGGCGACCGTCCGCATACTCTCGGCCTGGTCGGCCGTCGTGTCGTCGATGTCGCTCGCACGCTCGGCCACCTCCGTCGCCGTCTCGCGGAGCTCCTGTACCTCCGCGCGGACCTCGGCGAGGTGGTCGCCGACGGCGGCGCCGACCCCCTCAACGTCGTCGACGATCTCGGTCAACTCGTCGTCCAACAGCGTGTCCGTCGTGTCGAAGGCGACGGTCGTGTCGAACTGGCCCGTCTCGTAGGCCGCCAGCGTCTCGCCGACCGCCTCGAACATCGCGTCCAACTCCGCCCGGAACCGCGCGGACTCGCGGCGGTCCTGGACAATCTCGATCACGCCGACCAGCTCGTCGCCGTCGAACACCGGCGTCGCGACGAACCAGATCTCGCGGCCGTCGACGACGCTCGTGTCCTCGTAGACGTGCTCGCCCGCCAGCAGGGCGTACTCCGGGTCCGCCTCTGCGACGCCGTCGTACGCCGTCGCGGCACGCCGCGGCTCGCGGACCACCTTCTCCGCGAGCGTCAGACTCCGCTGGTCCGTGTCGTAGATCGCGTCGCCCAGTCCGGGCTCGCCGAACACCGTCTCCCGGTCCGCGCCGAGCAACTCGCCGATCTCCGGCCCCCATCCGACGACGCGACTCTCCGCGTCGAGTGCGAACGCAGGCACGTCGAAGCTGTCCAAGACGAGTTCCAGCCCGAACCCGTGGTCGCCCGCCGATCCCGCCGTCACCGCCGTCTCACTCATACCACTACCGAGAGACGGAGCGGCAAAACACCTCGGGGCCGCGTCCCACCACAGGGGACGCAACTCGGCCCCGACGACGTTGCGGCCGAACCGTCGGGCACGACAAGGCTTACGACCGCGGTTCCCCAGCCTCCGTACGTGAGCAGCGTCCCCGAGCGTTCGGAGATCGACGAGGAGTACAAGTGGAGTATCGAGTCTATGTTCGCGGACGACGAGGCGTGGGAGGAGTCCTTCGAGGCGGTCTCGGAGCGGCTCGACGACCTGCGTGCCTACGAGGGCCGGGTCGACGAGAGCGCCGCCACGCTGCGCGAACTGCTGGAGACGCGCGAGGAGATCTCTCGGGAGATCGCCCGGGTCGTCCAGTACGCGCAACTCCGCGCGAACGAGGACACGCGCGATCAGACGTACCAGGCGATGACGGCGAAGGCCCAGTCGCTGGCGACGGAGGCGTCCAGCGCCGCCAGCTACCTCGAACCGGAGCTGCAGGCGCTCGACGACGACACCCTCGCGGCGTTCGTCGACGAGGAGCCCGCTCTCGCCGAGTACGAGCACTACTTCGACGACGTGCGCCGCCAGCGCGAGCACACGCGCTCGGCGGAGATCGAGGAGATTCTCTCGGAGTTGGGGGAGGTGCTCGACGCCGCCAGCGAGACGTACTCGATGCTGACGAACGCGGACATGACGTTCCCCACCGTCGAAGGGCCGGACGGCGACGACGTTGAGATCTCCCAGAGCAACTTCACGTCGCTGCTGCAGAAGCCCGACCGGCAGTTCCGCCAGACCGTCTACGACGAGTTCTACGAGGAGTGGGGCGACGTGCGCAACACCGTCGGCACCACGCTGTCGAAGACGGTGAAGACGCACGTCAAGACGGCCGACATTCGTGGGTACGACTCCGCGCGTGCGGCCGCGCTCGACGGGCCGAACGTCCCCGTCGAGGTGTACGACACGCTGTTGGACTCCGTCCACGACAACGTCGACGCCCTGGGGCGCCACGCGGAACTCAAGCGGCGCGCGCTGGACGTCGACCAGTTGGAGATGTGGGACGTGTACATGTCGATGACGGGCGACGAGAGTCCGGAGGTGCCCTACGAGCGGGCCAAGGAGTTGGTGATCGACGCCGTCGAGCCGCTGGGTGAGGCCTACCAGTCGCGGATGGCCGAGGGGCTGGAGTCGCGGTGGGTCGACGTCTACGAGAACCGTGGGAAGCGGTCGGGCGCGTACTCCGCGGGGACGTACGACACCCAGCCGTTCATCATGATGAACTACCAGGACGACGTCTCCTCGCTGTACACGCTGGCCCACGAGTTGGGTCACTCGATGCACTCGGAGTTGGCCAACGAGAGCCAGCCGTGGCAGTACGCCGACTACGAGATCTTCGTCGCCGAGGTGGCCTCGACGGTCAACGAGACACTGCTGACGCACCACCTGCTGGAGAACGTCGACGACGAGGAACTGCGTGCCCACGCCATCGACCAGTACCTCGAACGGTTCCGGTCGACGCTGTTCCGGCAGACGATGTTCGCGGACTTCGAACAGCGGATCCACGAGCGCGCCGAGCGCGACGAGCCGCTGACGCCGGACACGTTCGACGAGATCTACGGCGACGTGAAGGAGACGTTCTACGCGACGGAGGCCGCGAACGTCGACGACCTGATCCGCCGCGAGTGGATGCGCATCCCGCACTTCTACTACGACTTCTACGTCTACCAGTACGCGACCGGGATCTCGGCGGCCGCCGCCATCGTGGAGTCGATCCGCGAGGACGGGGAGTCCGCCGCGGCCGACTACCGGCGCGCACTCGAAGCCGGCGGGAGCGCGTACCCGCTGGAGGTGCTGGAGATCGCCGGCGTCGACCTCACCTCGCCCGAACCGGTGGAGTCCGCCATCGACGTCTACCGCGAGTTCCTCGACCGGAGCGAGGACCTGCTGGAGCTGTAGCGACCCGGCGGCGAACCCTCTCCGTCCGGTCTCGATCCAGACGACTTCTCGGCGCGACGCCGGGTCTCTCGACACGACGCCGAGGAATTCTCGACGCGACACCGGAGCCTCTCGACACGACGGCGAAGGCCTCTCTACGCCACGCCGACGATCTCTCGACACGACGGCAGAGGCCTCTCTACGCCACGCCGAGAGACGCCTACCGCCGGGCGGCGTCCGTGTCGCCGCGGTAGGTCGCCACCAGCTCGGCGACGGCGTCGAACTCGGCGGCGGGGTACACCGCCTCGTCGTGGGTGCCCACGACGGCGAAGTAGGCGTCGTGAGCCGCGCCGGTGACTTCGACGCGGAAGACGGTGAGCGATCGCTCGTCCGCACCGACGAGTCGGTGTGCCCACCACTCCGTGTCGGTGACCGTCCCGTCCACCGCCGCCGCGACGACCGACCGGGCCGTCGACGCCGTCGGCGTGTCGGTCGCGGAGCCGTCCCTGGCGTGCGCTGCCATGTCAAATGGTACCACGCCCACACTGATAAGCGCGTCCCCTCGGTTCTCGGGAGTGATACCGCCGGTCGACCGGTGTCGCCGAAGTCGGGAGTGCCCGCGCGAGTTCCCGCGACCCAAAGCCACATTACCGGCGGCCCCGAAAGGTCGGCGTACTTCATGTCACGGAGCCCCTCTCTCCCGGAACGCCCTCGTCTGGATCTCGATCCGGAGATGAGCGAACGCGAGCGGTTGAACGCGATGCGGAAACACTTCACACGGATCGTCCAGGTGAACGAGGAACTCGACGAGCGGCTGTCGGACGCCGAGCAGCGGCGGTCGGACCTCCGCGAGGAGGTCGACACGCTCAAGCGGCGCAACGAGGCGCTGAAGACCTCCTCGTTGTACGTCGCGACCGTCGAGGAGCTCGCCGAGGAGGGTGTCGTCATCAAACAGCACGGCAACAACCAGGAGGTGTTGACCGAGGTGTCGCCGAGCCTCGCCGAGGAGTTGGAGGCCGGCGACCGCGTGGCGATCAACGACTCCTTCTCGATCCAGACGACGCTGGACGACGAGACGGACGCCCGCGCACAGGCGATGGAGGTCGACGGGTCGCCGGAGGTCGTCTACGACGACATCGGCGGCATCGACGAGCAGGTCCGCGAGGTCCGCGAGGCCGTCGAGGACCCGCTCGTCAACGCCGATCAGTTCCGCGAGGTGGGTGTCGAACCTCCGAGCGGCGTGCTGTTGCACGGCCCGCCGGGCACCGGGAAGACGATGCTGGCGAAGGCCGTCGCCAACGAGACGGACGCGACGTTCATCAAGATGGCCGGCTCGGAGCTCGTCCGGAAGTTCATCGGGGAGGGCGCACGGCTCGTGCGTGACCTCTTCGAGTTGGCCGCCGAGCGGGAGCCGGCCGTCATCTTCATCGACGAGATCGACGCCGTCGCCGCCAAGCGGACGGACTCGAAGACCTCCGGGGACGCGGAGGTCCAGCGGACGATGATGCAACTGCTCTCGGAGATGGACGGGTTCGAGGACCGCGGCGAGGTGCGGATCATCGCCGCGACGAACCGGTTCGACATGCTCGACGAGGCGATCCTCCGCCCGGGGCGGTTCGACCGCCTCATCGAGGTACCGAAGCCGGGCCAGGAGGGACGCGAACAGATCCTCTCGATCCACACCCGCGACATGAACGTCGCCGACGACGTGGACTTCGCGGAGATCGCCGCCGAGTTGGACGACTACTCCGGTGCGGACATCAACGCCCTGACTACGGAGGCGGGGATGTTCGCCATCCGCGACGACCGCTCGGAGGTGCGGCAGGCGGACTTCGAGGACGCCCGCGAGAAGGTCGAGGACGACGACGAGGGGCCGCTGGCGGACGAACTGCGACCGTACCAGTACTGACGACGCGACACGGGCTGCCGGCACGACACGGACTGTCGACGCGCACTGCCGGCACGACACGGACTGTCGACACGGTACGGGCTCCGACCGACAGTCACTTTCTGTTCTGTCGTCACGTCTCGGTATGGAGATTCACGTCGCGGCGGGTGTCGGCCACGGACCGACGGAGCTGTCGGCGTTCGACGCCGCCCTCGCCGACGCGGGTGTCGGTGACTACAACCTCGTCACCGTCTCCTCGGTCGTCCCGGCCGACGGGACCGTCCGCGTCGTCGACCGCGCCCCCGACCTGGGACCGGCGGGTGGCCGCCTCACGGTCGTCCGAGCGACGACGACCGCCGCGCCGACCGGGACGCTCGACCCCGAGCGACCGGCGGCACCACGCGGCGCGGGTGGGATCACCGAGCGAGTCGTGACGAACGGGGCCGAAGAGCACGACGCGTCGAGCGGCACCGCCGAGACGACGGTCGCCGACACACCGACGCCGACCGAGCCGGACCTCGTCGCCGGCCTCGGGTGGGCGACCGGACCGGGCCCGGGACTGTTCTACGAGGCGACCGGCGACGACCCCGCGGCAGTTCGCGATCGGATCGTCCGCGGCCTCGAGGCCGGCGGCGGGTTGCGCGACTGGGACGTACCGGAGCGGACGGTGACGCTGGCGACCGCGGCCACGGAGCCGGACGCCCACGTCGCAGCCGTCGTCGTGGCGGCGTACGGCGGTGCCGAGCCGATCGCGACCCGCGTCGGCGGTGACGACGACCGCACGCGACAGGTCTGACGACGACCGCACGAGACAGATCTGACGACACGTGTCGCGTCGACGACGATCGGCCACGTCGGGTTCGACGGCACGTGTCGCGGAGACGACACGAACGGTGTCGGAGTCTCGTCAGGGTGTGTGAATCGGTTGCAGGGGACGACGGGTTTATCCACCGGTGAGCCGTACCACGACCGACTCTCGATGAACGGCAACAACCCCTACGCGGGGCCGCCGGGCGTGGTCGACGCCGGGCAGCCGGAGGAAGTGGACCTCACGTCGGACCAGAAAGACACGCTCCGCGAGGCGGTGGCGAACATCGTCACCCGGACGGAGTCGTACCTGCCGGACGGCTACACCGTCGGCTCGGAGTTGAACTACGGCCACGACGGCCCGCAGGCGACCGTCGCCGTCCGACCGCCGGTCGGGCGCGCCGTCTCCGCCGGCTTCTCTCCGAGTATCGACGACCTCGCCGCGGGGCTCGACGACGACGACCGCGAGGAGGTCGCGAAGGGGCTGGCGGCGAGTGCCGCCGTGCAGGTGATGGACGCCGTCGGCGACGACATCGAACCCACCGCGCGGTGAGCCGCGCCCGTCGCGAGCGGCTGTCGTTCGAGTAACCGGTGTGTCGCTTGCCGAACCGCCATCGCTCGGCGAGATACCTCTGTGACGGCGAGCGTCTACCGCCGAGGCGACACGCCGGCGGCCGCCGACGCCCTGAAGACTTACTACCTTCGACCGACCACACGGACGACGATGGCCGACCTGCTGGGTTCGGAGCCGGAGGTCGAGGACACGCCCGCGGGCGACCCCAGAGTGGTCACCGTCGACGGCGAGGCGGCCGACGAGGTGCTGTCGGCGCTGTCGGCCGACACGGCACGACGGATTCTCGCACAACTCCACGAGCGACCCGGCCCCGCGAGTGACCTCGCCGACCGCGTCGACACGACGCTGCAGAACGCCCAACACCACCTCGGGACGCTCCACGACGCGGGGCTGATCGAGGTGGCCGACACGACCTACTCCGAGAAGGGTCGCGAGATGGACGTGTACGCACCCGCGGACCGCGCGCTGGTGGTCGTCGCGGGACGCGAGTCCGAGACGCAGGGGCTGGTCGGCGCGGTGAAGCGGCTGCTCGGTGGGCTCGTCCCCGTCGCGCTCGCGGCCGTCGCCGCCGAAGTCCTGTTGGACGGGCCGTTCGCCCCGTCGTTCGCCGCACAGAGTGGGGGTGCAGACGGCGGCGAGACGGCGGTCACCACCTCCGCCGACGTGGCCAGCGAGACGGTCGCGCGGGGCGCCGCCGATCCGGGCTTGCTCGCGCAACTCGGACAGTCGCCGGGTGCCCTGCTCTTCGCGGGTGGGCTGCTCGCGGTGGTGGCGTCTCTCGCCGTCGTCGCCGTCGCCCGGCGACGCGAGTGACCGGTGACTCGTCGGCGAGACGGGTCACACCGCGGTCGATGCCGACTCGGTCGACTCGGTTCCGTCCTACTCGCGTGACTCAAACGGCCGTTTGAGCGTACACCGACTACTTACGTGGGGGGACAGTACGTGGGAGTACGGTTCCCGAGACGCTTCGGCCCTCCACTCCACACCGTTCGCTTGGGAACCGCGCTCCCCCCTACTCGTGGTTCACTGCCGCGAGCGACCGCCGTGTCGGTCGGAGACCGAGCACGGTACGACGCTCAGTCGTCCGGTCGAATTTCGGTCTCGGCGAACACCTCGCCGTCGACGGTGACGAGCCGACAGACGACACCGGCCCTCTCCGCGGCCGCGTCACCGTCGCCGTCGGCACCGTCGGCACGGGTGTCGTCACCTTCGGCGTCGTCGCCGAGCGGTTCGATCTCGGCGTGCGCCTGCCGGTTCCCGCGTGGTTGCGCGTGGCTGCCGGGGTTACAGAACACGAGGTCGTCGGCAGTCTCCAGCGTCGGTCGGTGGCTGTGACCGAAGACGACGGCGTCGGCGTCGCGTTCGCGGCCGAACAGTGCGAGGCCGGTCCGCCCGCTCCGCGACCGGTGGCGCACGGCGAAGGTGACACCGCCGTAGCTCACCACCCGCGACTCCGGCAGGCGGTCGCGCACGGCCGCGTCGTCGTTGTTGCCGGTGACCCCGTACAGTCGTGACGCGACAGACTCGAAGGCGTCCAACACCGACTCCGTGTAGAAGTCGCCCGCGTGGACGACCGCGTCCGCGCGCTCGACCGCCTCCAGCGTCCGCCCGGCGAGTCTGTGGCCGTCCGTACCGTGTGTGTCGGCGACGACGACGAGCATACACTCGCTCGGGCGGGGACCGAGGTGAAGGTGGTGGTCGGAGCGAGCGGTGTCTCGACCGAGGAGTCGAGAAACCGGGGTGTAGACGGACACGCGGGCGGGACGGCCCACAAGACACACCACGGAGCCACTCGGGCTGGTCGACCGTGAGCGACGAACTGTCTTCGACTGGCCGCCGGTCGACCCGTCGGCAGACACTCGTCGGACTCGCCGGCATCGCAGGGCTCGCGACGACGAGCGGGTGTCTCGGCAGCACCCTGTCGGGGCGGTACGGTACCCCACCGGACGACTGGCCGACGCCGGGAGACAGCGACACCGAGGTCACGCCCGAACTCCCGCCGGGCGACCCCGCTCACGCCGTACAGATCGGCCAGAGCGACGAGCGTGACGGCGAGGACGCAGCCGCACCACACCGCGTGGTCGTCCGGAACGGGAGCGACGAGCCACGACGTGTCGCCGTCCGCGTGACGCGGCGCGACCGCGAACACCCGCTCGGCGAACGACGGCTCCGTCCCGACGAGACGCTGGTCGTCGGCCTGTTCCCGCCCGGCGGCTACGTGGTCTTCCTCCGAGACCTGACCGGGGACCACCGGCTGGCCGTCGGCAGCGCCGACCGGAACTGGTTCGACTGCAACGACAGTTGGACGACGCTGGTCCTCACCGACGGCGGGATCGGTGTCACCGGCGGACGGACGACGGTGGCGTGTGGACCGTTCTGATCGAGCGGCGATCGTCCGTCGGTCGACGGCTACCACACTGTCGGCGACGACTGCGCGCCGCTCGACGAGTACCCGCCGTCCGACGGCCGCGTGAAGCAAGAGTTTTGCCGGGTCGGTGGCGACTCTCGTGGTATGAGTACCACCTACGAGCCGGACGTCGCGGTGGTGGGCGCCGGCACCGTCGGCTGTTACGCGGCCGCGACGGTCGCCGACGCCGGGTTGGACGCCGTCGTCGTCGAGCGAAAACCGGAGTCCGAGGCGGGCCACATCGCCTGCGGCGACGCGCTCAAGGGGGCCGACGAGTTCCCCGAGGCGATCCCGAAGTCCCAGATCGAGTCGGCGTTCACCAACACCGGTGTCGATCACGGCCGCTTCGAGATCCCCTCCGAGGACACCACCCTCGAGATCCCCGTCCCCGGGGAACTCGCCGTCATCGACCGGCTGGAGTACGGCCGCAAGCTGATCGAGGGCGCAGAGCGTGCCGGGGCGACGTTCCACTACGACACCGTCGTCCAGGACGTGTTGCAGGCCGACGACGGCACCGTGACCGGCGTCCGCGGGAAGTCGGACGGCGACGTGGTGACGTACGACGCCGACGTGGTGATCGACGGGGCGGGTGCGCTGTCGATCCTCCAGGACAAGGCAGACCTGCGTGACGCCACCTTCGACACGAACGTCTCCTTCCAGCAGTTCTGTTCGGCCTACCGCGAGATCGTCGAGGTGCCCGAGCCGGTGGAGTACGACGACGCCCTCGTGTTCAAACCGACGGAGCGTGCCGCGGGGTACCTCTGGTACTTCCCGCGGACTGACACGGAGATCAACGCCGGACTCGGCTTCCAGATGACGGAGGAGCCGATGAAGCTCGTCGACGACCTGAAACGCGACCTGCGGGACCGCGCGGAGTTCGCTGGCGCCGAGGTGAAGGACAAACTCGGCGCGGCGCTGCCGACGCGGCGGCCGTACGACTCTGCGGTCGCGCCGGGGTTCCTGGCGGCCGGCGACGCGGCGGGCCACGTCAACCCGACGACCGGCGGCGGGATCGCCGGCGCCGCCTACGCCGCCACCTACGCGGCCGAGCAGGCCGTCACGGCGATCTCGGAGGGAGACGTGAGCGAGGCGAACCTCTGGGCGTACAACGAGCGCGTGATGGACCACTTCGGCGCACGCTACGCCGGCTTGGACGTGTACAACATCCTCTCGACGGCCGTCGACGTGGACGACCTGATGGGACTGCTCGCGGCGCTGCCGGGCGAGAAGCTCGCGGAGGCGCTGTACTCCGGGAAGGCGTCCGTCGGGGCACGGCTGGCGCTGAAGACCGCCTACGAGAGCTACGGCCACTGGAGTCAGATCTGGGAGTTCTACAAGACCAAGCGGGTCGCGGAGGACCTGATCGACCACTACGGTCGGTACCCGGACAGCCCCGAACACTTCGCCGGCTGGCGCAACACCCGCGACGCCCTGATGGAGGACGTGTACGACGTGACCGGGGCCGACCCGAAGTACTGAGAGGGTTCGCTCGGCCGGCGCTCTCCGCGTCGCGGTCTCGTGTCCTCAGGATCGACGGCAGTGTAGTCACTCGTCGGTGAGGCCGAGACGGCGCTCGCGGGTGCGGCGCTCGCGGGTTCGTCGCTCTCGCTCGCGTCGCTCTCGGAGAAGTTCTGTCGCACGGCGGGTCTCGTCCGTCCCCGTTCCCGTCCGAGCCGCGAACCCACACATCTCTTCGGCCGACGGCAGTCGCTCGACGACGACGGTTCCGTCGTCGGTCACGTCGAACACGACTTTCCCCGTCGTGTCGACGTTCAACTCCTCGCGGACGCGTTCCGGGAGTGTCACCCTCCCCTGCCGGTCTACGGTGACGACTTCGTAGGGGGTGCGCTCGGAGTCGTCTGATCCGCTCACACGCCGAGCCACGTCGCGAGACGACAACACTCTTCGGGTGGACGAGGAGGGGAGGTACAGACGAACCGGCCGCCGGGGTAGCGCGCGAACGCGAGTGTCACGAGCGCCTCGATGGGAACGGGAATCTAGCGACCACCCGGCGTCCTCTCTCGTCCCCGCGTCCACTCCACGACTCTCGCTCGGACACGGAACGCTTTAGCCGCCGCTGGTCGCAATCGTTGCCAACAGATGACTGTGCAGTCAGGAGGTGAGTCGTCGTGACGATGGACGACCGGATCGAGGAACTCCGCGAGCGCCGCCGCGAGGCCGAGAAGGGTGGCGGCGAGGAGCGCATCCAGTCCCAACACGACAAGGGGAAGATGACCGCCCGCGAGCGGATCGACTACTTCCTCGACGACGACACGTTCCACGAGTTCGACCAGTTCCGCACCCACCGAACGCACACGTTCGGGATGGAGGAGAAGCAGTACTACGGCGACGGCGTCGTCACCGGCTACGGCGAGGTGAACGGCCGGACCGTGTTCGTGTTCGCCCACGACTTCACCGTCCTCGGCGGCTCGCTGGGCGAGGTGTTCGCCGAGAAGGTGTGTAAGGTGATGGACCGCGCGATGGACGTGGGTGCGCCGGTCGTCGGGCTCAACGACTCCGCCGGCGCCCGCATCCAGGAGGGCGTCTCCTCGCTGGCCGGGTTCGCGGAGATCTTCCGACGCAACACGGAGGCGTCGGGCGTGATCCCGCAGTTGTCGGGGATCATGGGGCCGTGTGCCGGCGGCGCGGTGTACTCCCCGGCGATCACGGACTTCGTGTTCATGGTGCAGGACACGAGTCACATGTTCATCACCGGGCCGGACGTGATCGAGACGGTCACCGGCGAGGAGGTCACCTTCGAGGAGTTGGGTGGCGCACAGACCCACGCCAGTACCTCCGGGGTCGCACACTTCGCGGAGCCGAGCGAGGAGGAGCTGTTGGACGACATGCGGCGACTGCTCTCGTATCTCCCGCAGAACAACGTCGAGGATCCGCCACGCGTCGACCCGTGGGACGACCCCGAGCGCCGCGACGAGGAACTCAACGAGATCGTCCCGGACGAACCGCGGAAGCCGTACGACGTGACGAACGTGGTCACGTCCGTCGTCGACGAGGGGTCGTTCTTCGAGACCCACGAGGGGTTCGCGAAGAACCTCGTCACCGGGTTCGCGCGACTGGACGGCCACTCGATCGGCGTCGTCGCGAACCAGCCGCGCGTGAACGCGGGGACGTTGGACATCGAGTCCAGTCAGAAGGGGGCGCGGTTCGTGCGGTTCTGTGACGCGTTCAACGTGCCGATCCTCACCTTCGTGGACGTGCCCGGGTTCATGCCCGGGACGGACCAGGAACACAACGGGATCATCCGCCACGGCGCGAAGCTGTTGTACGCCTACAGCGAGGCGACGGTGCCGCTGATGACGGTCATCACGCGGAAGGCGTACGGCGGTGCCTACGACGTGATGGCGTCGAAACACATCGGCGGCGACGTGAACTACGCGTGGCCGACGGCGGAGATCGCCGTGATGGGGCCGAAAGGGGCGGTGAACATCCTCTACGACGACGAACTCGAGGAGGCCGAGGACACCGAACGGCGGCGCCAGGAGCTGATCGACGAGTACCGCGAGGAGTTCGCGAACCCGTACACGGCGGCGGACCGCGGGTTCTTAGACGACGTGATCGAGCCGACGGAGACGCGCCCGCGACTGATCGACGACCTGTCGATGCTCGCGAGCAAGCGCGACGAGCAGCCGGACAAGAAACACGGCAACATCCCGATCTGACGATGGCCGACCACCGAGACGACGGCGACGCCGCGGCGACGGTCGGCGACGACGGGTCGGCCGCAGCCGGCGGTGACGACGGGGCGGCTACAGCCGGCGACGACGACGGGGGGACTGCGGACGGGGCGTCGGTCGTCGACCCGCAGGAGTTGGCGGCGGCACTCGACGTGCCGGGCGACGCCACCGCGGACGAGGCGGCGGCGATCACGGCCGTCGTGGGGGCCCACCTCCGCGATCAGGTCGCCGCGGCGGCGGCAGCGGCCGCGGCGAGCGAGGACGCCGACACCGGCTGGGACGGCGAGCGCTGGCGGTTCGCCGGTCGCTTGGAGGGCATCGGTCGTCCGGCGGGACGCGTCCCCGACGGCGCGCCCGACGACGAGTGGGCTGCCTCGGGTCGCAGCGACCGGTTCTAGGGAGCGAGACGCGCTTCCACTTCGTCTGTGTCAGTTCTGGAACAGTATCACTTATATAATTCGATGTTTGCGGGTGGCGCGTGCGAGGCGCGAGTGAAACGAGCGCCTCGGCTGCGAACGGGGAGCGGAGCGACCCGTGAGCCGCGCGAGGGAGGAGCGAGCGCAGCGAGCGACGAGGCTGGGGAGGGTGAGGCGTTGTGCGGGGCAGATTCGGGCGGGACTGGAAGGGGCGGTCACGGCGGCTACGCCGCCGTGAGCTCGGGAGAGCTCCGCTCTCCCGTAGAGGGGCTCGCGTGCACTTTAGTCGTCTCGGCGACCCCTATCGCGCCGAGTGGTGCCGAGAGGCGCGATATGTCGCCGAGCGACCGCGAGCCACTCGGGGCTTCCTGAGTGGTAGTCTCACCCGACGACCCACCCTTATCTGAACACGATCACCGAGACGACACGACGAATCGAAACGGGCAACACCCCCGGTCGGTAACCCGGGGGCGTGCAGACGGTCACGGACAGGGTGTCGAACCCCTTCGGGTTCGCGCCGGACTGCGAGCGGTTCGTCCCGGGGTACGGCGACGCGAACGCGGACTTCCACGTCGTCGGCGACCACCCGAAGGCACACGGCGGGGTCGAGACGGGCGTCCCGTTCACGGAGACGGTGGCGTCCGAGCGGTTCCAGACCGCACTCCGCCGTGCGGGGCTGCTGGAGACGACCGGCGACGAGCCGGACGTGGCCGGCACCTACCTCTCGTACCGGCACCTCTGTGTCCCGGACGACGCGGAGCCGACCGCCGCCGAGTACGCGGACACCGAACGGTTCGTCGACACGGAGATCCGCGCGATCACCGCCCACGTGCTCTTGCCGGTCGGCGAGCGGGCGACACGCTACGTGTTGGAGACGTACACCGCACAGGCACACAAGACGGAGTACGACATGGCCGCGCTCCACGGCGAGGAGATCCGCGGCGCAGGGTGGCTCGTCTTCCCCGTGCGTGACCCCCGCGAGTGGGACGCGGGCGACGACGACCGGCTCGTCACGGCACTGCGAGAGTTGCAGGCGACGGACTACCGTCGCGAGTCCGATCTGGGACGGTTCCTCGCCGGTGACGACCCGTACCGTGTGCGGTGACCGCCCGTACCGCGTGTGGTGACGGGTGAGTCGACCGACTGACACGTCACGGCGGGATGGGAACGCTCTTCTCTCGGCGTCGTCCACTCCGGGTGTGAAGCGGATTCGGCTCCACAACGAGGAGTTCGAGGGCGAGAACGACGTGTACGTCCTCGACGACGGGACGGAGACGGTACTGGTCGACGCCGGCGCGGCGATGGACACCGTCCGGAGTGACCTCGAAGACGGGTTGGCGACGCTCGACCGCACGCTGGCGGACGTGGACGCCGTCGTCCTCACCCACTGGCACCACGACCACGCCGGACTGGCGGGGGAGATCCAGCGGCGCTCGGGCGCGACCGTCTACGCCCACGAGGCGGACGCGCCGCTGATCGCCGGGACGGAGACCTCGCCGTTGGACGCCGCGGCGGCCCGCGAGGAGACGCTCCGCGAGTGGGGCGTCCCCGAAGAGCCGCGCGCAGAACTGGCCGACTTCGTCGCCGCACACCTCGATCTGGCCGGCGAGGACGTGGACGTGACGCCGCTGACCGACGGCGACACGGTCTCCGCCGCCGGTGTCGAGCTGGAGGCGGTCCACCTCCCCGGTCACGCCGCCGGGTTGACCGCCTACGCGACCTCGTTGGCAGAGTTGCGCGCGACCACCGGCGACGACGCTGACGCGTGGCGCGCGGACGGCGACGACGGCAACGACCTCGCAGCGGCGTCACGCGACGACGGAGCCACCGGCGAGCCGCCCGACGGCGAGGCGCTGTTCGTCGGCGACGCGATTCTCCCGGTGTACACCCCGAACGTCGGCGGCGCGGACGTGCGCGTCGAGGGGCCGCTGGCGGCGTACGCCGACAGTCTCGTCCGCCTCGCCGCGCGAGCGCCGGTCGTCGCGTTCCCGGGCCACCGCGACCCGATCACCGACCCCGTCGAGCGCGCGGCGACGATCCTGGAACACCACCGCGACCGCACGCGGAACGTCGTCGACGCGCTCGCGACGCTCGGGCCGTCGACACCGTGGGAGGTGTCCGCAGAGTTGTTCGGCGACCTCGCGGCGATCCACATCCTCCACGGCCCCGGCGAGGCGTACGCACACCTCGACCACCTCGCGGCCCACGGCGTCGCCGAGCGCGACGGCCGTCGGTACGAACTCGTCGACACCGAGGCAGACGTGGACGTGGACGGGTTGTTCCCGACGATCGACGCGGTCGAGGACGACACGGCCGCCGACGACCACTCGTAGTGACCGCGCGGCGCCGCCGACGGGCTCGTCACACCGATCGTCCGACGGGTCGAGAGACCGTCCCGCAGTGACAGTCACCCACGACACCGGTCAGCGTCGGCGTTCGCGGTAGTACAGACCGCCGACGACGAGCAGTACGCCGGTCAACAGCACCACGAGCGCGTTCGTCGCCCCGCCGTCGAGCCACTCGGGTGTCGGTGTCGTGGTCGCAGTCGGCGACGCCGTCGTGGTCGCCGTCGGGGACGGCGTGCGAGTCGGCGTCGCAGTGACAGTCGGTGTCGGACTCGGCGTCGGGGTCGGGGTCGGAGACGGTGTCGGCGTCGCGGTCGACTCGACCGTCACCGTGCCGACGACCGTCTCGCCGAGTGCGAGGCGGCGGTCGCCGGGGGCACCGAACTGCCGCCGGAACGACACCGTCCGAGTCTCACCGCCAGCGACGATCACGCTCCGGACAGCGACGGTGGCGCCGTCGACACGGAGCCGGAGCGTCCGGCGTGCCTCGGCGACGCCGTCGTTCGCGAGGGTGACGGACAGCGCCACGGGCTCGCCGGTCGCGACGCGACTGCGGTTCAGACTGGTCGCGGTGACACGTGCCCGGCCCGTGTCGGTCCCGACGGCGAACACCGAGAGCCCCGGCGAGACGGCTCGGAAGCGGTGACGACCCGCGTCTCGACCGACGTGTGCGGTCGCCAGTGCGACCCACTCGCCGTCGTGGAAGCGGAACAGTCGTACGTCGTCGGGTGCCACCCCGGCCGCCCGCAGGCGTTCGGCCGTGACGGAGAACTGGAACCCGACGGAGCCGATCTGGTCGTCGGGCACCGCGTGTCGGACGTTGAGGTAGCCGAGCACCCGCCCGGTCGTCCGGTCGTCGTCCGTGGCGCCACCCGTCGGCGCGTCGCCAGTCGTCGCGTCGTCACCGGTCGTCGTGTCTCCCGTCTCGGTCTGGTTCGTGCGGTTCGCGGTGGTGGTCGCGCTCGTGTCGTTCGAGCCATCCGGCGTGGTAGTCGCGGCACCACTCGCGGTGGTCCCGTCCCCGGCGGACGTGTTCACCGCGGTGAGCGCCGCGGGGGGCGTCGGAGAGACGGTCGTCCGGAGGCCGTACGCGGTGTCGTTCACCGACAGGCCGACGGACTCGACGAAGATCGTCTCGTTCGTGCCGGCACCGACGGGCGCGGTGACCCGTTGTCCGCGGCGAGCCTGCGTGACGCGCACGTCGACCGTCGACGCGTTCGACGGGTCGACGCGCACGTCGGCGCCGTCGTCGACGAACGTCCGTTCGGTCGTCACGGTCTCGGTACGGACGGTCGCGTTGGCGACGCTCGTCGCGTTCGACACCGAGTCGCTCCCGTTCGTCTCCGTCTCCGTCGCACCGTCCGTCGACGACTCCTCGTTCGTGTCGTCGCCGCCGGTCGACGGTCTGACCACGATCGGCTGCACGACCGGGTCGTTCGACGCGTTGCCGTCGCCGACCCCGACGGCGTCGACGGTGCCGGTCGCCCCGTCGGTCCCCTCGGCGTCGGCGGCGGTGAGGACTCTGGCGACGTAGTCGCCGTCGGAGGGCGCCTCCCAGGTCGCGACGTACTCGAACGGCGCTGCGACCGTCGCGTCGGTCCTGCCGAAGTCGTCGAGTCGTAACGTCGTCGCGGACGGGCCGACGACCTCCACGACGAGGTCACCGCTGCCCGTGTCGACTCGTTCGTCGACCGACACGCGGACCGTGATCTCTCGTCCGTCCGTGTTCGTCGCGTTCACTCGCGTCACCGTCGGGGCAGTGTCGAGGACGAGCGTCGGCCCACCGGTCCCACCCGCGGTCGTCGTGTGGCCGACCCCGTCTGCGACGGTGAGTGTGACGGGGTACGTCCCCTCACTGTCGGCGACACTCGCGTCGACCGTCGCGGTGCCGACGTACACGTCGTCGCCGTCCGGGTCCGACAACGCGACCGTCCCGACACCGAGTCCGTCGACCGTCGCCGTCGGCGACACGACCGCCGTCTGGTCCGACAGTCGCGCACGGATCCGCACGGTGTCGTTCGCCCCGACACGCCCGTCCGCGTCCGTCTCGTCGGTCAACTGGAGGCCCGAGACCGCCGGGCCCGTCGTGTCGAGTGCCAGCGTCTCGCTCGCCGGTGGGGTCGCGGTCCGGCGCTGCCCCGACCGATCCGTCGCGGCGACGGTGACGCTCCCGGCGACGGCGCCGTCGGTGCCCGCCGCACTCGCGTCGACCGTCGCAGTGCCGACGTACACGTCGTCGCCGTCCGGGTCCGAGAGGACGACCGTCCCGGCGCCGACGGCGGCGAGATCGGCCGTCACGGCGTCCGTCGGTGCACTCGGTGCCGGTAACCCGGCCGTCGCGTCCGTCACGGTCGCAGTCACCCGTACCGTGTCGCCGCCGGTGACGGTGCCGTCGGCGTCCGTCGCGTCGCGGACGCGTACGTCCGACACGGTCGGGCGTGTCGTGTCGAGCGTCAGATCGCCGTCGGTCGCCGTGGTCGTCGTCGTCCCCGTCGCGTCGGTCACGGTCACGTCGACGGTCCTCGTGCCGTCGCTCACACCCGGCGCGGACGTGTCGACGGAGGCGGTCGCGTCGTACACCCCGTCGCCGTCGCCGTCGGAGAGGTCGACGGCGGCGTCACCGCCGAACGGCGAGAGGTCCGCCGTCACACTCGCCACGCCGCCGACTGCCGTCCCGGGTGCTCCGGCGAGCGCGTCCGTGGCGTTCACCGCGACACGCACGGACTCGTCGCCCGCGAGGAAGCCGTCTCCTGCGGTGCCGTCGTCGTCTGCGGGGTCGCCGTCGCCGGTGTCGGCGACGGTCGCCCGTCGAACACGTGGGGGCGCCGTGTCGACGGTCACGACGCCGGTCGCGGTCCTCGTCAGTCCCTCGCGGTCGGTGACGGTCACGTCGACTGCGGTGCTGCCGGCCGAGACCGCTCCGACACCCGTGTCGACCGTGACGGTGGTGTCGTACACGTCGTCGCCGTCACCGTCGGTGAGGGGCACGTCGGCGGTGCCGTTCAGCCCCGAGAGGTCCGCCGTGACCGCGTCCGACGCCAGTCCCGCGGTCGCGTCGGTCGCGTCGACGGCGACAGTCACTCGCTCGCCGTCACTCGCCACGGCCTCGGTCCCCCCGACGACCGTGTCGCCGTCGACGGCCGTCACGGAGACGCTCGCGACCGTCGGCGGTGTCGCGTCGAGCGTGGTCGTCGACGCGGCGGTGGCGGTGTTGTTCGCCCGGTCGCTCGCGGCGACGGCCACCGACACCGACCCGTCGGTCACGCCGGTCGCGTCCGCGTCGACCGTGACGGTCGTCTGGTACGTCCCGTCGGTGTCGCCGTCGGTGAGTGTCACGGCGTCGTGTCCGGCACCGAGCAGCCCGGAGAGGGTCGCCGTCACGGTCGTGGGAGCCACCCCAGTCGCGTCCCCGCCGGGGTCGGACGGGCTCGCAGTCACCGTCAGGCTCTCGCCGTCGGTCACGTCCCCGTCGGTGTCGCCGTCGGTGAGCGTCACCGCTCCGACCGTCGGGGGTGTGGTGTCGACCGTCACCGTCGGTGTCCGACTCGCGGTGTTGTTCGCGCCGTCTGCGACGGTGACGGCGAGTGTCACGTCGCCCTCCGTGGCGCCGGAGTCGGAGACCGTGACACTCGTCCGGTAGGTGTCCGGCTGGCCGCCGACGGGAGAGAGTGTCGCCTCGCTCGCGCCGCCGAGTGGTGACAGGTCCGCCGTCACCGCACTCGCGTCGAGTCCGGCCGTCGTGTCCGTCGCCTCGACGGTGAGAGTGAGCGTCTCGCCTCCGCGGAGCGTGTCGTCGTCTCCGACCGTGTCACTCTCCGTCAGTGTCACCGACTGGACCGCCGGGTCCGTCGTGTCGAGCGTCACGTCTGCCCCGTCTGTCCCACTCAGTCGCGCGGCGTCGGTTCCAGTCACGTCCACCGTCACCGAGCCGTCACTCGCGGCCGTCGCCGCGTCCACCGTCGCGGTCGTCTGGTACGTCCCGTCCTCGTCGTCGTCGGTCAGCGAGACGGTCCCCGCACCGAGGGCAGAGAGGTCCGCGTCGACGCTCTCGACGGCCGAACCGGTGCCGTCCAGGTCTGCCGCGACGGTGACGGTCTCGCCGTCGCGCACGGTCGCGTCGGCGCCGTCGCCGCTCGTGACCGTCACGCCCGACACCGTCGGCGGGACGGTGTCGAGTGTCACCGTCACCGAGTCGTTCGTCGCCGCGTTCGCGGCACCGTCCGTCGCCGTCACTCCCACCGTCACCGCACCGTCGCTCGCGCCGCCGGCGTCGCCGTCGACGGGCTGTGTCGTGGTCGCGTACTCGGTTCCTCCCTGTGGCGACAACGACACTGCGCCACCGAGTCCGAGGCCGGAGAGGTCGACGGTCACCGTGTCGACGGCGGTCCCAGGCGGTGTGTCGGTGACGTTCGCCCGGACGCGCACGTCGTCGCCGTCGGTCACGACGCCGTCCGCGTTCCGCGCGTCGACGACTGTCACGTTCGCCACCGTCGGTGCCGTGGCGTCGACCGTCAGCGTCCGACTGTCGTCCGAGCCGACGTTGTCGGCCACGTCCCCGGCGGTGACGTTCACCGCCACCGAGCCGTCCGTCGGCTCGGCGTTCGACCCCACGTCGACCGTCGCCTCGTAGGTGTCGTCGTCGTTGCCGTCGGTGAGCGTGACACTCCCGACACCGAGTGCGGCCGTGGTGGACCCGGCGAGTGTCACCCCGCCCGTCGCGACGCCGCTGCCTCCGTCCGTCACCGTGGCGGTGAGCGTGACACTGTCGCCGGCAGCCACGATTCCGTCGTCGGGTGTCCCGGCGTCGACACCGTCGTCGACCGTCACGCCGGTGACGCTGGGTGCGGTCGCGTCGACCAGCAATGTCCCGGTGGTGTCCGTCCGCGTGTTCGTCTCCGCGTCCTCAACGGTGACCGTCACCGACCGGTCGCCCGCCGTCGCACTCGCGCCGACCGTCTCCGTCGTCGTGTAGTTCCCGTCGGCCGAGTCGACCGTCAGTCCGACGCTACTCCCGAGTCCGTACGCCCCGAGGTCGGCGGTCACGTCGATCGTACTCGTCGCGTCGGCGGCCGCGACCTCGACGAGCACCTCGTCGCCCGGCTTCACCGCACCGTCGCCGTCGGTCGCGTCGACGAGCCGGAGTCCGGAGATCGTCGGGCGCGTGGAGTCGAGACTCAACGTCGCCGTACTCGTCACCTCGCGTGTCTGTCCCTCCGTGTCCGTCGCGGTCACGTCGACGGCGTAGTCGCCGTCCGACGCCGCCTGTGTGCGGTCGACCGTGACGGTACCGTCGTAGGTGTCGTCGCCGTCTCCGTCGTCGAGTGACACTGCCGATCCGGCGCCGAACGCCGAGAGGTTCGCTGTGACCGACGACACGCCGGCCGTGTCCGCGAGTTCGACGGCCACACGGATCTGGTCGCCGTCGCCGACGACCCCGTCGCCGCCGGACTCGTCCGAGACCCCGATCGCGTCGGCGGCCGTCGCGGCGCCGACGAACGCCGGCGGCCCACCGTCGAAGGCCGGGCCGGTCTGGGCGTCGCCGTTCGCGTTTCCGGTCGCGTCCGTCCCGGTCAGGCTCACGCTCGTCGCACCGTCGGTCCCGCTCGCCGTCGCCGACAGGTTCACCCGGTACGTGTCTCCGCCGACGTTCGACAGCGTCCTCGTCCCGAGTCCGTACGTCGAGAGGTCCGCCGTGACGCGCCCGACACCCGCGCCGCCGTCCGTCACGGTCGCTTCGACGGTGACGTTCTCCCCGACCACCACGGTGCCGTCGGCGTCTTCGTCGGTCACGGAGACGCCCGAGAGCGACGGCGCCGTCGTGTCGACGGTGACCGTCCCGACCGTCGTCGTGTTCGTCACACCCTCGGTGTCCGCGACCGTCGCCGTGATCGTCACCGCCCCGTCGCTCACGCCGGCGGCGTCGCCGTCGACCGTCACCGTCCTGTCGTAGGTCCCGTCGGTGTCACCGTCGGTGAGCGTGACGGCGTCGTTGCCCGTCCCGAGCACGCCCGAGAGGTCCGCCGTCACCGCGCCGGAGTCGACGCCGCTCGTGGCGTCGGTCGGCGCGACCGCCACGCGCAGTTCGTCGCCGTCACCGACGACACCGTCCGTCGCGTCCGTCTCCGACCCGCCGACGACCTCCGTCTCCGCGATCGGTTCCGGATCGACCGCCGGTGGCGTGGTGTCGACGGTGGTGCTACTCGTCTCACCCGCCGCACCGTCCTTCGTCAGGCCGCTCGTGTCGGCGGCGGTCTGGAGCGTCGCGGTGTAGTCACCGTCCGCCGTCAACTCGACGGTCGCCGTGTACGTGTACGGTCCCGTCCCGCTCTCCGTGAAGACCCCCTCCGAGACCGTCTGGCCGTCCGGTCCGGTCACCTGGACCTCGATCGAGCCGAGCTGCTCGGAGCTGTCGACGGAGAGTTCGACGCTCTGTGCGTCTGGAGTCGAGACGTTCGTCAGCGAGAACCCAGAGATGTCCGGCTCCGTGTTCAACGCCAGGCTCCCGGTCGTCGCCGTCCCCTCGGTGCCGAGCGTGTCGGCGGCCGTCACGCCGACGGTGTAACTCCCGTCGGCGTTCGCCTGTGACTCGTCGACGGTGACGGTCGCGTCGTAGGTGCCGTCGGTGTTCCCGTCGGTGAGTGCCACGTCGGTGCCGGCACCGAACGCCGACAGGTCGGCAGTGACGGTGTCGACGCCGACGCCGGTGTCCGTCACGTCGGCCGCGACACGCACCGTGTCCCCGTCACCGACTGGATCCACCCCCGTGGCGTTCTCCAACACGAGATTCGACAGCGACGGCGGCGTGGTGTCGAGTCGGAGCGACCCGCCGCTGGTCGCGCTCGCGAGGTTCGTCGGTGTGTCCGTGTCGTTCGCGTAGACCGAGACGGCGTAGCTCCCGTCCGAGTCGGCCGCCGCGGCGTCGACGGTGACGGTCGTCGCGTACGTGTCACCGCCGGTGTTCGACAGCGTCGCGTTCCCCGACCCGCCGAACGCCGACAGGTCGGCGGTGACGTTCTCGACGGTCGAGGTCCGGTCCACGACACCCGTCGCCTCAACCCGCACCGAGTCGCCGTCGGTCACGTCGCCGTCGCCGTCCGTCGCGTCCGACAGCGTGAGGTTCGACTGTGTGAGCACCGGCGGCGTGGTGTCGCGGGTGAGTTGGTCTCTGATCGTCGTCCCGTCGGCGCCGTCGTTCCCCGCAGCGTCTTTCGCCTCCCCGAGTTCCGCGACGTACGTCGTGTCCGTCGCGGGTGTGAACGTTCCGACGTACTCGTAGCTGCCGCCCAGATCCGTCTCGGTGAACGTACCTTCGTTCAGCGACGTGTAGAACCCCTCGTCGTCGTCGACGACCACGAGAACGTCCGTCAACTGCTCGTCACTCTCGAAGCTGACCTCGATCGTGTCGTCGGCGACCTCCGTGACGACGAAGTTCGAGATCGTCGGTGCCGTCGTGTCCGCGACCGCCCTCGCAGGTCGCACGTCGGCACCCGTACTCGCGTCGGCTCCCGTACTCACGTCGGCTCCCGTACGTAGTGTGGTGTCGACACCCACCCGACGCCCGTACCCACGTCGGCACGACGACTCCGGTCGACGGGGTCGCCCGGCGGCTCGCCACCACCGACGACCGCCGACCCGCCGCCACCAGCAGGAACACTGGCCTCGGCGACGTTCCCGTCGACCGCGACGGCACCGACACTCCCGATTATCACGACCGCGACGACCAACAGCGAGAGTAGTCTCCGAGACACGTGTAGTACTCTGAACTCGTCGTGAGTGTACGCTCCACAGTAATAACCCCCACTGACTCGTTCTCGTGAACGATACTCGGAGTACTAGACAGGACTCGACCCACGACGCCCGCGACCCGCGACTGTCGGCGCCACGACGCCCGCGAACCGCGACGGTTGAAGTGTCGTACGCTCCAACGACGGCCGATGGGAAACGCAGACCTCCGCGACGTGGCGGTCATCGAGGACGTGTCGTTCGACGACGTGTCCGGGGTGGTGGCGGTCGACGCGCACAACTGGCTGTACCGGTACCTGACGACCACCGTCCGGTTCACCGCCGACGAGGCGTACACCACCGCCGACGGGAGGGAGGTCGCGAACCTGATCGGCATCGTCCAGGGGGTGCCGAAGTTCTTCGAACACGACCTCACGCCGGTGTTCGTCTTCGACGGTGGTGTCACGGACCTCAAGGCCGACGAGGTCGAGCGCCGCCGCGAGCAGCGCGAGGCCGCCGAGGAACGGAAGGAAGCGGCCGAAGCGCGCGGTGACGCCGTCGAGGCCGCGCGGCTCGACGCCCAGACACAGCGGCTCACCGACACGATCCAGGAGACCTCGCGCGAACTGCTCCGACTGCTCGACGTGCCGGTCGTCGAAGCACCCGCCGAGGGGGAGGCACAGGCGGCCCACATGAACGCGACCGGCACTGCCGACTACGTCGGGAGCGAGGACTACGACGTGTTGCTGTTCGGCGGCCCGTGCACGCTCCGGCAGCTCACCTCCTCTGGCGACCCGGAACTGATGGACCTCGCCGCGACGCTGGACCGCCACGAGATCACCCGCGAACAGCTGATCGACGTGGCGATGCTGTGCGGGACGGACTTCAACGAGGGCGTCTCCGGCGTCGGGCCGAAGACCGCGGTGAAGCTGGTCCGCGAACACGGCGACCTCTTCGGCGCGTTGCGTGCCGAGGACGCCGAGGTCGCGAACGCCGACCGCGTCCGCTCGTTCTTCCGCGACCCGCCCGTCGCGGACGTGTCCGTCGACACGTCGGTGACGCCGGACGTGGACGCCGCCCGCGAGTACGTCGTCGCGGAGTGGGGCGTCGCGGCCGACGAGGTCGACGCGGGGTTCGACCGCATCGAGGACGCCCTCACCCAGACCGGACTGGACGACTGGACCTGACTCGGACCGCCGGACCAGACGACTGGACTCGACGCAGAACACTGGACTGGACGACTGGGTCCGACGCGGACCGCTGGACTGGGTCCGACGCGGACCGCTGGACTGGATCCGACGCGGACCGCTGGACTGGGTCCGACGCGGAACTGTCTGCACCGAGGGTGGAACTCGCTCCTCACTCGGTCGTCGACACGTCCGCGCCGAGCGCCGACAGGGCGTCGAAGAAGCCGGGGAACGACACGTCGACGTGTTCGGCACCGCGGATCGTCGTCTCCCCGTCGGCGACGAGCCCCGCCACCGCGAACGCCATCACGAGCCGGTGGTCGCCGCGACCGTCGAGTGTCGCCCCCGTCAACGCGGAGTCGTCGCCGTGGACGTGTAGCGCGTCCGGCTCCTCGGTGACGCTCGCGCCGAGTCGGTCCAACGCCTCCGCCATCGCCGCCACGCGGTCCGTCTCCTTGTAGCGGACGTGCTCCGCGTCGACGATCCGCGTCTCCCCGTCCGCGACGGCACCCAAGACGGCGATCGTCGGCAACAGGTCCGGCGTGTCCGCCACACTCACCTCGACACCCGACAGCGGCGCGCGGGCGACGGTCAACTCGCCGGCCGACCGATCCCACGACACGTCGCCGCCCATCCGGTCGAGCACGTCGACGATCGCCGTGTCGCCCTGCGCGCTCGGGCGGGCTCCCTCGATCACGACCGGCTCTTCGTCGGCCGCGACCGCACCGGCGGCCAACGGGTACGAGATCGACGAGAAGTCGCCCGGAACGGCGTAACGGTCGGCCGCGTACGTCTGTCCGCCGGGGACGGCGAAGCCGGCGGCCGTCCGCTCGGTCTCGACACCGAAGTCCGCGAGCAGTTCGCGCGTGATCTCGACGTACGGGGCGGACTTCAGCTCCGTCTCCAGATCGATCTCGATCCCGGACTCGGTGACGCCACCGGCCATCAGCAGTGCGGTGACGAACTGCGAGGACACGTCACCCGGGATCGAGACGGTTCCGCCGGCGACACCGTCCCCGACGACGAGGGGTGCCTGCCCGTTCCCGCGAGTGGACTCTCCACGGCCGTCGAGGTCCGCGAGCGCGTCGAGCAGCGGGCCCTGCGGGCGCGAGCGGAGCGACTCGTCGCCCGTGAGGACGACGAGGCCGTCGGCGAGCCCGCCCGCGGCGGCCGCGAGTCGCATCGTCGTCCCGGAGTTGCCACAGTCGATCACGTCGGCGGGTGTCTCCGGGCGCCCGGCGAACCCCTCGACGTGTGCCTCGCCGGCCGCGTCGTCCCACGTCACGTCGCCACCGAAGGCCGCGACCGCGCGCCCGGTGGCGACGGGGTCGGCACTGTACAGTGGGTCTTCGACGACCGTCCCCTCGCCGTAGCCGGCGGCCAACAGCGCGCGGTGGGTGTAACTCTTCGAGGGCGGCGCGTGGACCCGTCCGGCGACGCGCGAGGGAGCGACGTGTGCGTCCATGGTCGGGGGTGTGCGGCGGCGTGCAAATGGGTGTCGGAGGTGGCAGTCGGTGGTCGACGACTGGACTCGACCCGGAGTGGTGTCCGCCCAGTTCCTGGGACGAGTGTTCAAGTACGGAGACGCACCACACACTGGTATGTCGGGAACGGACGACGACGAGACCGTCGACGGGTCGGGTACGGTCGATAACGGCGACACGACGGAGTGTAGTGACGACGCTGCGGACCCTTCTACCGATTTCGAGAGCGAGTACCCCGGTGCGTTCGACGCGCTCGACCCGATCGTGACGGAGGAGCCGACGGACGCGGTCGCCGACCACGACCGGACACCGGAGTTCGAGTCGTGAGAGCGGCGGTCGACGCGAACGTCTTGATCGCCGCTCGCCTCGAACGCGACCAACACCACGAGCGGGCGACGGTACTGACACGAGCGATCGACCGTGCGGAGCTCCCCAGAACTGCCGTCCCGGGGGGTGTCCTCGAAGAGACGCTGAACTACGTCCACAGCCGCGGCTCACACCCGGCTGCGGTGGCGACGCTCGACGGACTCGCCGACAGTGTCGGGTTCGAGATCACAGCCACGGACTCGGCGGACCTCGACCGTGGTCGGTCGGTGTTTCGCCGGTACGACGCGCTGTCGCTGACGGACGCCGTGATCGTCGCCTGGATGCGACGGGTCGGCGTCGAGTACCTCTACTCGTTCGACGACGACTTCGACGCCGTCGACGGCGTCGTGCGACTGGAGACGCCCCACTGGCCGGCGTCGTGACGGCAGACACTCGCCGGACCGTCCCGACGCGACCGAGTGGACAACGGCTTTGCCACCCGCGACCCACCGAGGAGACGTGACACGACAGTTCACTGCAGTCGACGAGGCACTCGCCGCGGCGGACGCGGACGGCTACCTCGTGAACGCGGGCGGCGACGACGCGACACAGCGGTACCTCTCCGGGTTCGACGCGCCGGACCCGTTCTTCACCGTCTACACCCCCGACGGCCTCCACCTGCTCGTCAGCGGGTTGGAGTACGGCCGCGCGAAGACCGCCGCCGACGCGGACCACGTCGCCCGGTACGCGGACTACGACCGCCAGCAGTTGATCGAGCAGCACGGTGAACGGACCGGCACGGCGAAGCTCGTCGCGGCGTTCCTCGCGGACGCCGGCGTCGAGTCGGTGCTGGCTCCCGACCGGTTCCCGCTGGGCATCGCCGACGCTCTGCGCGACGTGGGTGTCGACGTGACGGTCGACGACGACGACGCCGTCGGCGACCTCCGCGCGGTGAAGACGGACGAGGAGGTCGAGTGGATCCGCGAGGCACAGGCGGCCAACGAGACCGCGATGGCCGCCGCCGAGGAGCTCCTCCGGGCGGCGACCGTCGAGGACGGGACGCTGTACCACGACGGCGAGCCGCTGACGAGCGAGCGCGTCCGCCGGGAGATCGAGGTGACGCTGTTGCGCCACGGCTGTGCGCTCGACGAGACGATCGTCGCCTGTGGGGCGGACGCCGCCGACCCACACGAGCGGGGGAGCGGTCCGCTGACGGCCGACGACACGATCGTCGTCGACATCTTCCCGCGAGACAAGGAGACGCGGTACCACGGGGACATGACGCGGACGTTCGTGGTCGGCGAACCCAGCGACGAGGTGCGGCGACGGTACGAGTTGACCCACGAGGCGATGGAGGCGGCACTGGACGCCGTCGCGGCCGGGGTCACCGGGAGCGAGGTCCACGGCGCCGCGTGTGACGTGTACGAGGACGCGGGGTACACGACGTTCCGGACGGACCCGAGCACGGAGACGGGGTTCATCCACTCCACCGGTCACGGGCTCGGCCTGGAGGTCCACGAGGCCCCGAGCGTGAGTCCGCGCGGCGAGGAGTTGGAGGCGGGCAACGTGATCACCATCGAGCCGGGGCTGTACGATCCCGCCGTCGGCGGCGTGCGGATCGAGGACACCGTCGTGGTCACCGAGGACGGCTACCGGAACCTCACCGACTACCCGATCGAACTCGTCGTCGACTGACGGAGCGGCGACCCCCCGTCGGCCGCTCCGCCGCCGACTGACGTACCGGCAACCTCTGCGCCGGTCGATCCACTCGCGACTGACGGAGCGGCGACGTCTCTCGTCGGCCGATCGGCCGCTCTCTCGACGACTCACTCCGCACCGAACTCGTCGAGCGTCTGGTGGACGCTCTCGCGGATCTCGGAGACCGGCGCCGAGTCGGCCTCCAAGCCGAGTTCCTCGACCGCGGCGGCGCCGACGCGGTCCGTCGCGTCGGCGTGCGTGTACACCCCGAGTCGCCACCGGCGGCGCTGTGCCACTCGCAGCGCGGAGACGAGTGGCGACTCGTCCTCCAGGCGTCGCACCTCGTCGTTGACCACGACCTCCGAGGAGGACTCCCGCATCGTGGGTTCGGCCTCCACGTCGACGATCACCTCGCTGGCGTCGAGCCCGGCGCGGTCCGCGACGGCGCGCTCTGCGGCCCGCTCCTGGTCGTGATCGAACTCGCGGACGCGCGCCGGCACGTCGTCGTACTCCGCCCACACTGCCCGCTTGTAGAGGTCCCGCTCGTCGTACCGGCGCGCGAACTCGCTGGTCGCCTCCGTCGCCCGCAGCGCGGCCAGCAGGTCGTAGTCGTCCCATCGCCGCACCTCGTGGGCGGTGTGGTCCGTCTCGTCCAACAGCCGTTCCGTCGCGCGCCGCAACATCGCCTTGCTGATCCGGGCAGTGTGTTGGGTGTAGACGGTCGGGTTCATCAGCGCCCGCGCCAACAGCAGCGACTCGGCGGTCTGGACGTTCCCCTCCGCGAGCACCAACTCCCCGTCCGCGAAGGTCAACTCCCGGATCAGTCGCTCGTGGTCGATCGTGCCGTACGGCACGCCAGTGTGGTGGGCGTCGCGCACGAGGTAGTCCATCCGGTCGACGTCCAACTCCCCGGAGACCAACTGGCCGTACCGCCCCTCGCCGGCGATCAACCCGGCGACGCGGTCCGGTTCCAAGTCGTGGTCGCGCAACACCTCGCCGACGGTGGCGTCCGTGAGCAACTCGCCCACGTCGTCGTGGTAGAGGCCGGTCCGGCGGTGGAGGAGCGCCTCGACGTTGTGACTGAACGGGGCGTGACCCACGTCGTGCAGCAGCGCGGCCGCCCGGACGCGCTCGGCCTCCGTGCCGGCGACGCCCAGCGAGTCGAGCGCGCGGTCCGCGAGGTGGTAGACACCCAGCGAGTGTTCGAACCGCGTGTGGTTCGCGGAGGGGTAGACGAGTCTGACGGTGCCGAGCTGTGAGATCCGACGGAGCCGCTGGACCGCCGGCGTGTCCAGCAGGTCGGCGGCGACGCCGTCGACCTCGATGTGGTCGTGGACGCTGTCCTTGATCGTGGGCACACACTCCGGTTCGGCGGCTTCGTACAAAAGGCTCGTGAGAGGACGGTGGTCCGGTCCCCGTCCCCGTGGAGTGTGTCTCACCGTTTCACCGTCCACCTGCTGCCGGACGGAATCGAGCGCGTCACCTGCCGGCAGACGGCACACGCTCGCCCCGCGTCGTCACGCTTAACCTCGGCGCAACCGTCGGTCGGGGCATGTTCGGTGGCGGCGGCATGAACCCGCGGAAGATGGAACAGATGATGAAGCAGATGGGGATCGACATGGAGGAGCTCGACGCCGAGTCGGTCGTCATCGTCACCGAGGACGAGGAACTCGTCTTCGACGCCCCGCAGGTGACGAAGATGGACGCCCAAGGGCAGGAGACGTACCAGATCGTCGGCTCGCCGGACACCCACCAGGTGGCCGGCGGCGACGACGAGGCGCTGGAGTCGGGTGACGAGAGTGACACCGACGCGGCCGACGGGGAGGAGGCGGCCGACGCCATCCCCGAAGAGGACGTGGAACTGGTCGCACAGCGGGCGGGCGTCCCGCCGTCGGAGGCACGCGAGACGCTGGCGGCCGTCGACGGCGACCTCGCCGCCGCCATCTCCGAGTTGGAGTGACCCGACGGACCCTCCTGTTGGTCCACGACGACCCCGACTCCGACCGCGAGTACCTCCGCGAGCGCGGGGCCGAACTCCAGACGGACCTGGGCGTGCTCACCGTCCCCGAGGACGCCGAACCCGGCGACACCCTGGAGACGCACCTCGGGGAGGCGTTCCACGTCCGCCGGCTCCGTGGGCCGGACCTGTTCGATCACTTCGAGCGGACGGGTGCGCCGATGCTCCCTCGTGACGTGGGACTGATCGTCGGCGAGACCGGCGCGCAGGCGGGTGACACCGTGTTGGACGCCGGCACCGGTACCGGCGTATTGGCCGCGTACCTCGCCCGGCTCGGTGCCGAGGTCGTCACCTACGAAGTCGACCCGGAGTTCGCCGAGGTGGCTCGCGAGAACGTGCGCCTGGGTGGGGTCGCGGACGCGGTCGAGGTCAGGACGGGCGACGTGACCGACGAACTGTCGACGCTCGTCGACCGGGAGCCCGGGTTCGACCTGCTGACGTTGGACACCGCGGACGCGCCGGCCGTGGTCGAACGTGCGCCGGACCTGCTGCGGCGCGGCGGCTTCTGTGCGGTGTACTCGCCGTTCGTCGAGGACGCTCGCGAGGTCGCACTCGCGGCCCGCGAGGCCGGCCTCGCCGGGGTCGAGACCGTCGAGACGATCCAGCGCGAACTCGACGTGGGCGAGCGTGGCACACGCCCCGACACCGCCGGCGTCGGCCACTCGGGGTACCTCACCTTCGGTCGTGCCGTCGAGGACGGGCACTGACGGGCGCCCGCGACCGGCGACTGCGAACGCTACTCGGACGACGGCTCTCCGTCTGCCGACCCCGACCTGTCTCCCAGATCCCTCACTCCCACACGGTGCGTGTGAATGTCTCACTAAATTCAGACTAGTTGTCGGCACCCAATTTCAAGTTGTCGGCGTGTGGACCTTCGCACATGGGTCCCCGAGCACACACGGCGACGTGTCTCGCAGACAGGTCGACCGCCTCCGACAGTCCCACACTGTGTGTCGCACCGCCGACGAACGTCACCGAGTCACTGGTGACTGCTCTCCACCGCACCGAACTCGCCGCACCGACGGATCCGGGGCCAGATCTCCTCGGCAGGGACGCTCCCGGCGTGGCCGAGTGTGTCGAGGACACCGGTCTCGGCGGAGGTGTCACACGCGGTACCGACCACCGTTCCGACGGGCCGACTGGAGACGACGGCACCGACGTGCCCGAGGGAGTCGTCGACACGGCCGAGACGGGCGAGGGCACGACCGACGCAGGCGAGGGCACGACCGACGCAGGCGAGGACACGACCGACGCGGGCGAGGACGCGTCCGTCCAGCTCCTCCTCACGCCGGCCGAGCGCGAGGAGTTGTTCGCGACGTTCCGCCGGAGTGGACTCGTCGCGGATCTCCGTCGTGCAGGTGTGCTCGCGATCCGAGAGTGTTCCAGCGTCGACGGTCGACTCACCGTCGTCGGCGACCGGACACACGCACACCTCTGCGTCGGCGACAGGGTCGAGACACTGACCGCCACGTCGTCGTCGCTGGCCGACGGCCTCCGCGAGCGGTACGGACGCGTGTGGGCGACGGCGACGAGTGTCGCGGCCCCGCTCCCCCCGTTGTCGACGTTCGTCTCGACGTTCGCCGACGCGTTCCCGGGTGCCGCACGGACGCTGCTGGCGGTGGTCGACGCCGAGACACTGCGCCGCGACGAACCGTTCGACCCGATCACGACGGTGTTGGTCGTCGCGGCCCGCCACGAACTCCAGACGCTGCGCGTCAGCGAGTGGGCAGAGTCCGTCGACCTCGCCAGCCGGACGGAGATCTCGCGGTGTACCACCCGTCTCGTCGACCGTGGCGTGATCGAGACGAATCGTGTCCCACACGGGATCGGCCGTCCGCGACAGGTACTCGTCCCGACCGACGGCGCACTCCGCTCGTGTCCACCCGAAGAAATTCTCACCGTCGCCCGCGAGCGGTACGCGAGCGGGCCCGTCCCGGCGGTCGAGTGACCACGTCTCGGGAGACGAGCGAGCCAGTCTCGGGAGACGGACGGAGTCGTCGCAGCGGGCGAGCGAGCGAGTGCTCACGAGCGGCGCGGAGTCACTCGACGGCCGCGACGAGTTCGGCGAGTTCCTCGTCGAAGTCCTCGGGCGCCAGCGCCGCGTCGACGGCACCTCGTGTCTCGACGTCGCGGCCGTCGCGGACGGCGGTCGGGTACGCCCCCCCAGCCAGCAGGTAGGCGTCGTCCGCCGGTCGGACGGCGACGCGGGCGGTCGTCCGGACGGAGACCGGACCGGGGTCGTACACCGCCTCGTAGCGGGCGACACGGGCCTCGGTCCCCGCAACGGTACGACGTTCGGTGCCGCGTTCGCGAACGTCGGTCAGCCCGCGACTCGCGAGGCGGTCGGCGAAGCCCGCGTGAGCGCGGTCGGCGACGACGCGGGTGAGTGGTCGCGACGGCGACGTGCGGGGGCGGAGCGCGAGGCGGGCGGCGACGAAGAACCGCCAGCGGCCGTCGACGCCGGCGGTCTCGCGGAGGCGCTCGGTGAGCGCGGCGTCGTCGTACACGACAGTGTGGGCGTGGACCGACACCACGCGGGCGTCGAACGGGCGCTCGACGCTCGTCTCCGTCTCGCGCCAGCCGTCGAGCAGCGCCGCCGGGAGTCGCGGGCGTTCGACCTCCATCGTCCGCCCGTCTCGCGCGACGGTGTTGAATCCCCGGTCCGGTCGGGGGTCCCGACGCGACGCTCGCCTCCGTGTCCCGCTCGCGGAGCTACGAGGCGGGGCGCGTGGCGTCCGGCCCGCTTTTTGCCCACCGGCGTCGAAGCGTGTCCGTGACACGAGCAGACGACGGCGACGCGGGTGCCGCGCCGACGGCGGAACTCGACACGATCAGGGTGTACCCCGTGAAGTCGCTCGACGGCGTCGCGGTCGACGCGGCACGGATCGGCCCCGACGGCGGGCTGGTGCCCGACCGCACCGTCGCACTCGTCGACGCCGACGGCGACTACGTCAACGGGAAACGCGAGCCCGCACTCCACCGGATCGTGGCCGACTACGACACGGCCGCCGGGACTGTGACACTCTCTGTCGGGGAGCGAGCCGACGCCACCGGAGATCCGGACGCCAGCGCCGACCCGGACGCCACCGGAGATCCGGACGCCACCGGCGGCTCGGACGCCAGCGCCGAGGAGTCGGGGTCGGCCGCCGGGACGGTCCCGGAGCCGGCGACGTTCGCGGTGCCGGGGTTCGACGACGGCTCGGGCGACGCGACTACTCCGGCGGACGCGACTACTCCGGCGGACGCGACCACTCCGGCGGACGCGTCGACGGCCGACGACACGACCGTCGACGGCGGGCCGGACGAACTCGCCGCGTGGGTCGGCGAGTACCTCGGCTACACGGTCGAGGCGGCGGTCACGGAGCCGAGCTACCCGGACGACACGACTGCAAGCGGGCCGACGGTCGTCTCGCGAGCCACCCTCGCGACCGTCGCGGCGTGGTTCGACCTGACGCCCGGCGAGGTGTTACGCCGGTTCCGCGCGAACCTCGTCGTCGCGAGCGGGGGCGACGAGCCACTCCCCGCGTTCTGGGAGGATCGACTGTACGACGACCGCTCGACGTTCGTCTCGGTCGCCGTCGGCGACACGACGCTGTACGGCGAGGGGCCGTGTCGGCGCTGTGTGGTGCCGACACGCGACCCGGACACCGGCGCCGAGACACCCGAGTTTCGAGAGCGGTTCGTCGAGCGCCGTCGCGAGACCCTCCCCGCGTGGAGCGAGGGGCCGCGGTTCGACGGCGCGTTCCGCCTGGCGCTCAACACCGTCGTCCCGGCGGAGACGACGGGCGACCGACTGGCGGTCGGCGACCGCGTCGCGGTGACCGGGACGGTGCCGGCCGAAGAGTGAGGCGTGGGTCCGGGACGAAACGCCGTCCTCCAGTCGGTCTCGTGCCCAGCCTCAGCCCTCGTCGTACTCTTCGGGCGTGTACGTCGTGATCTCGAGGGCGTGGACCTCCGTCGTCATCGCGTCGCCGACGGCGTCGTACACCATCTGGTGGCGGTCGACGATGCTCTCGCCCGCGAACGCCGGCGAGACGACGACCGCCGCGTAGTGGGCGTCCTCCGTCTCGTCGTCGTGCACTCGTGGGTTCGTCACCTCCGCGCTCGCGTCCTCGATCCCCGCCTCGATCGCCTCGGCCACGTCTGTCGCGTCCATACCCGCCGTCGGTGGGCGACGGGCAAAAGCCGGTCGGCACACGACGAGCGACCCACGACCTCCACACCGTCAGTGTCACACGGGAGCGGCTACACGTCTCGGACCGTGTCGGACAGAGAAAGGGGCCCGTGTGCGTCGAATGGCGAGACGAGTCCGAACGACACCGACGAGGCCGCGCGCGTCGCGGCGCGGCTGCGTGACCACCACGCCGAGTCGATCGCACGCGTCTGGGACGCGGCCGACGCCGTCGCCGAGGCGTGGGACGGCGACGCGACCCCAGATCGGGAGGCCGTCGTGGCGCCGCTGGAACGGCGCCTCCGGGCGGACGGCACGCTCGCCGCGCTGCTCGAACTGTTCCCGACCGCGACGGACGAACTGGGGACGAGTCTCGCCGCCGACCCCGTCCCCGCTCCGCCGTACCTCGTCGTCACCGCGACAGGACCGATACTCCGTGCGACACTCCCCGACCGCGACGGACGGCTCGTCGTCGAACTCCGTGCGTTCCGCGTCGTGCGCGGGGGCGACGACACCGACACCGCCGGCGGCTCCGGCGACACACCGAGCGACGCCGACGCCACCGGCGGTACCGACGACCCACCGACCGACGGGCCCTCCTACCGGCGTGTCGACGACGACGGCGGTCGGATCGTCGTCTCACTCCGGTGACCGTCGCCTCCGGCCAGCGTCCACTGTCGTGTCCAACACCCACACAATCAGCTCCACCTAGTTTTCAAAAATACTTTCAACCGGAGTAGTGTTGTCGTGTACGAACCATGGCGACCAGTTTCACAGACGTACCAGTCGAGTACGAAGACCACGGTGCGTTCGTGGTGTGGGATCTCTGCGAGTGGGACGGAGACGTGGAGACGATGGAGGCGATCAACGAGGCGTGGATGGAGGTCCACGACCCACCGGAGAAGGTCGGGACGATCAGCGTGTTCCCCGAGGACGTGATCGTCGACGGAGAGCTCCAGTCGTTCATCGCGGACGGGTGGAACGAGGCGGGCGAGGCCGTCGGACTCGAACACCTCGCCATCGTCGGGGAGAGTCTGGCCGGGATCGCAGTCAAGAGTCAGATCGAGATGCCCGACATCGACGTCGACGTGTTCGGCGAGGTCGACGACGCCGTCGCGTGGCTCGAGGATCTCACGAACTGACACCCTGCCGACACGGAGGTTCAAGACCGATCGGGCGACCACCGACGGATTGAATCCGTGGCGTCCCAACTGACGACCGTGAGCGGCGGGGAGTCGACACGAGGAGAGACGACTGGCGACGACGGCGAGAGTGGCGGGACCGGCGAGAGCGGCGAGAGCGGTGGCTCCGACGGAGTCGGTGCGACCGACGGAACCGGTCCGAGTGACAGAACCGACGCGACCGGCGCCGACACCCCGTCGTGGCGGCGCGTGTTCGGGCACGCGGAGCCGTACGCCGAACAGCTCGACGGCATCGAGACGGTGCGCGACACCGCCCGCGAGGAGGGGTACGTCTGTCTCGAAGGGGCCTGTGGCACCGGGAAGACGATGCTGGCGCTGACGGCCGGGATCGACATGGTTCGGGACCCCGACAGCGACTTCGAGCGCGTGCTGGTGTTGACGAGCGTCAAACAGCAACTGCGGCAGTTCGAGGCGGACCTGCGGACGATCAACGACGACCCGCCGGACGACGACCCCGTGTCGGCGCTGACCCTCGTCGGGAAGGCCGACGTGTGTCCGTACGCCCGCGAGACGACCGCCGGGGTCGACGACCACAACGTGTACGACCGCTGTGAGGGACTGCGCGACCGGACGCGAGGGCTGACCGGCGAGGGTGGCGAGACGAGCGCCGGCGCACTCGTCGAGGACGCCCGGCGCGCACAGACCGGCATCGTCGACAGCGGCAGCGACCGGACGCCGTTCCTCGAGACCGCCGGCGAACCGACGCCGTACCTCCCGGAGACACCCGAGTTCTACGGCGACGGGACGGACCCGACGGCCGCCGACGCCGACGGGACGGAGTACTGCCCGTTCTACGCGCAGTACCTCGACGACACGGCGGAGGGCGACGACGACGGCGGCGCGGTACCGTTCGACCCGGCCGACCACGGAGTGATCGACACGGAGGATCTCGTCGGACTGGCGGCCGGCTACGGCTCGTGTCCCCACTCCGTGATGGGTGCGCTGGCGACGGAGGTGGAGGTCGTCGTCGGCAACTACTACCACGCGTTCGACCCGACGACGGCCGCGGCGTTCACCGGCGCGTTGATCGACGAGGGGACGTTCCTGATCTGTGACGAGGCGCACATGCTCGAACCACGCGTCCGGGACCTCGTCTCCGACGGCGTCGGCGACGCGACACTGCGGGACGCGGAGGGTGAACTCACGCGGGTGATCCAGCCCGTCGCCTTCGAGGACGAGGGGAAGGCGGCCGCTGGCTCGACCGACGCCGACCTGGTCCGCGGGGAACTGGACGACGCCGACGTAGATCTGGACGACCTGCGGCGGCTGCGCGAGTTCGTCCGCGACCTCCGCGAGGAACTGGATCGGCGCGTGACCGAACACCTCGACCGCGCGAACCCCGGCTGGGAGGAGACGGATCCGGACCGGCTGGAGTCGTACGAACTCCCCCTGCGCGACCCGGAGCGGCCCGCGGAGGACGCGATCAGCCAGTGGGCGCGGCAGGCGGGGTACGGCGACCGGGTCTGGTCGCGTGCGGCGGCGGTCGGGGCCACCGTCGAGCGGATCCTCGACGAGGCCGAGGACGAGGACCGGCGCCGTGCCGCGCCGGCCGTCGGGCGCGTGCTGACGGCGTGGTACCAGTACGACCACGAGTCGTTCTTCCGGGAGGTGGAGTTGGAGCCGACGTTCGACGAGACGGGGGCGCCGGACTCCTGGCGGCGGGTGTACAACGCCCGGCTGGCGCTCCAGAACTGTGTGCCGGCGTCGGCCATCGGCGAGCGCCTCGCGGAGTTCGGCGGCGGCGTGTTGATGAGCGCGACGCTGGCCCCGACGGACGTGTTCCGGGAGGTGACCGGGTTGAACTACCTCGAAGACGAGGGGCGGCCGGTGGTCGAGCGGACGTACCCGCTTTCGTTCCCGGCCGAGAATCGCGTCTCGTTCGCCGTGGACGCGCCGAAGTTCACCTACCAGAACCGCGGTGCGCCGGTCGACCCCGCGGAGAACCACACGCGGCAGGTCCACGCGGACGCCGTCGTCGACGTGGTCGCGACGACGCCGGGGAACGTGTTGGTCGGGATGCCCAGCTACCGCGAGGCGGCGTGGCTCGCGGACGTGCTCGCGGACCGCGTGGACTGTCCCGTCTTGCTCGACGAGTCGAGTTCCGACGCGGCGACGGAGGCGCTGAAAGACGAGTTCTTCGCGGGGGAGGGAAAGGCGCTGGTGACGAGCATCCGCGGGACGCTGACGGAGGGGGTCGACTACAGCGGCGACAAACTCGCCGGGGCGGTGATCTGTGGCGTCCCCATCGTCTCGACGGCCTCGCCGGCCACGTCGGCGGTCCGGACGGCCTACGACCGCCAGTTCTCCCGCGACGGGTTCGAGACGGCGCTCACCGTCCCGGCGGTCCGGAAGGCACGCCAGGCCATCGGCCGCGTGATCCGTGGCCCCGAAGAGGTGGGCGTGCGGGTGCTCGTCGACGGCCGGTACGCCAGCGACTCGTGGAACGCCGTCCGGGAGTTCCTCCCCGACCCGGTGCGCGAGGAGTTCCAGACCGTCTCCCCCGACATGCTCGAGTTCGGGCTCGAACGGTTCTGGGACGGCCAGTAGTCCCGGACGAGGCGATCCCCTCGGGGCTTCCCGAGTGCTAGTCTGACCCGACGGTCCACCCGTATCTGAACATCACCGCTCGTCTGGTGGTGTGCAGATAGGCCAGTAGTTGTGGGTGGCGCGCGAGAAACGCGCGAGGGTCTCGCGAACGGAGTGAGTGAGACCTCGTCAGAGCGTGCTCTGACGTAGGAGGAGCGAGCGAAGCGAGCGACGAGGTTGGGGAGGGTGAGGTGCTGTGCGGAGCGGTCCGGAGGCGGGGTCCGAGTACCGGCGGAACCTCGCCGTCACGGCCGTAGTCTGCACCCGAAACCCCGACCCGCCACGACTGCACCACCACGTTCGCTCCGCGACCGGCACCCCACCCGTCCACGACCGTGACACGGCTGCTCGTCCATCGGCAAGACTTATTCGCCCGCTCGGACTCCAGTCGCGTATGTCAGCACTCACGGTGACGCTCCCGGACGGCTCCGAACTCGCCGTCGACGAGGGGGCGTCCGTGGAGGACGTGGCCTACGAGATCGGACCCGGACTCGGAGACGACACGGTGGCGGGGGTCCTCGACGGGGACCTCGTCGACAAGGCGACGCCGGTGTACGACGGCGCCGCGGTCGAGATCGTCACCGACCAGTCCGAGGAGTACCTCGACGTGCTCCGGCACACGGCGGCGCACGTGTTCGCACAGGCGCTCCAGCGACGCCACCCGGAGGCGAAACTCGCCATCGGCCCGTCGACGGACGACGGCTTCTACTACGACGTGCACGGCGTCGACCTCGACGAGGACGACCTCGACGAGATCCAGGCGGAGATGGAGGAGATCGTGGCGGCCGACTACGAGTTGGTCCGCGAGGAGCGGTCCCGCGAGGAGGCGCTGGCGACCTACGAAGACAACCAGTTCAAACGCGACATCCTCCACGAGGAGGCCGCCGGCGAGGACCCCGTCTCCTTCTACGTCCAAGACGGCTGGGAGGACCTGTGTCAGGGGCCACACGTCGCCTCGACGGGTGAGATCGGCGCGGTGGAACTGCTCCAGATCTCCACCGCCTACTGGCGCGGCGAGGAGGACAACGAGACGCTGACGCGGGTGTACGGCACCGCCTTCGCGTCCGAGAGCGACCTCGAAGCGTTCCTCGAACGCCGCGAGGAGGCGAAGGAACGCGACCACCGGAAGATCGGCCGCGAGATGGACCTCTTCTCCGTCCCCGACCACTCCCCGGGGTGTGTCCACTTCCACCCGGCCGGGATGACGGTCCGCCGAGAGTTGGAGGAGTACATCCGCGAGAAGAACGCCGAGTTGGGGTACGAGGAGGTGTGGACCCCCGAGTTGAACAAGGCGGAGCTGTGGAAGCCGACGGGCCACTACGACGCGTTCAAAGAGGAGGGGGAGATGTTCGCGTGGGAGCAAGACGAGACGGAGTACGGGCTCAAGCCGATGAACTGCGCGAACCACGCGCACGTCTACGGCGACGAGCGGCACTCCTACCGCGACCTCCCGCTGAAGTTCGCGGAGTTCGGCACCTGCTACCGCAACGAGCAGTCCGGCGAACTGTCGGGGATGCTCCGCGTCCGCGGGTTCACGCAGGACGACGGCCACGCGTTCGTCCGCGAGGACCAACTGGAGGCGGAACTGCTCGACCACGTCCGCGTGATCGAGGACATCTACGAGACGTTCGGCCTGGAGGTGAAGTACGTCCTGGAGACGCAGGGTGACGACGCCATCGGCGACGACGAGATCTGGGCGACCGCGACGGACGCGCTCCGGAACGCCCTGGAGACGGAGGGGCTCGACTACGAGGTCGAGGAGGGCGAGGCGGCCTTCTACGGCCCGAAGATCGGCGTCAACGGGATCGACGCGCTCGGTCGCGAGTGGACCATCGGCACGGTGCAGGTGGACTTCAACATCCCCGAGCGGCTCGACCTGGCGTACGTCGGCGAGGACAACGAGGAACACCGGCCGGTGACGATCCACCGGGCGTTGCTGGGCTCGATGGAGCGGTTCATGGGCGTGTTGATCGAGCACTTCAAGGGGAACTTCCCGCTGTGGCTCGCCCCCGAGCAGGTGCGTGTCCTCCCCATCTCCGACGACCAACTCGACTACGCCGAGTCCGTCGCGGACGACCTCTCGGCGGCCGGCTTCCGCGTCGAGGTGGAGGACCGCGACATGACGATCGGCCGGAAGATCCGCGCGGGTCACGACGACCGCGTGCCGTACATGCTCATCCTCGGCAGCGACGAGGCCGAGGCGGAGACCGTCTCCGTCCGCGACCGCGAGGAGCGCGAGTTGAACGACGTGGCGCTGGGGACGTTCCTCGACCACCTCCGCACCGAACGGGAGGAGAAGGCCGAGGACCCGTACTTCGTCCCGATGCAGAAGCACCAGTAAGGTGTCCGTCGGGACGGGAGAGACACCCGTCGGCGATGGATTTGACATCCCCAGAGACACGATAGAGAGTGTGGAGAGTCCCGACGCGGCCACGGACGGCGGCTGGGATGCCCGTTCCGGACGGGCACAGTCCGAGCGTGTGGAGGTGGACCTCGAAGACACCTCGGGAGCGGGCGCACTGTCGGGACTCGTCGCCGGTGGGGCGCTGGGAACCCCGTTCGGTCCCGCGGGTGTCCTGATCGGTGGTGCGGTCGGTGGCCTCCTCGGGAACGCGGTCGAGTACCGGAACCTGGAACGGGAACAACGGGAGCGACTCCGGCGAAGCGTCGCAGACTTCCTCGACCGGCACACACAGCCCGGTGTCCGAATCGAGACGTTCGAGGGTGTCACGGGGGGCACCGACGACGACGGCGAGAACTACTGGCAGTTCGAGTTCCGAGACCGTGAGGGACAGTCGCACGCCGCGCGACTGTACCCGCCGCGGAGCGTGTCGTGCTCGTGGAGTGACCACGCAGAGACACTGCCCGCATTTTCTTCACGATTCCGACCGAGACGACTCCGTGCGCCTCGCGAACATCGACACGGCTTTCCTCCAAGACGCCGACCGCACGGTCGCTCACGACGTCGACCTCCTCCTCGAAGACGGGGAGATCGTCGCCGTCGAGTCGGATCTCGCGGACCAGTCTGACCACCGCGTGTTGGACTGTCGCGACCGGATCGCCGTCCCGGGGCTGGTGAACTGCCACGCACACACCGCGATGCAGTTCGCGCGTGGGCTCTCGGACGACGAGCCCCTGTTCGAGTGGCTCGCGACGAACGGGACCTACACCGCCGCGGTCGACCGCGACACCAAACGCGCGGGTTGTCGCTTCGCGACGCGACTGATGCTCGAACGCGGGACGACGACCGTCCACGACATGTGGAACACGTACCTCGCCGACGAGTTCGCCAACTTCGGCATCCGAGCGGTGATCGGGAGCACGATGGGCGAGGAGGAGCCACCCGGTCCGGACGAGACGCGCCCGCGACTGGAGACGACACGTGAGGCGGTCGAGGCCTTCGCCGACCGGCCGACGCTGCACCCGTCCGTGCCGGTCCACTCCGTCTACCGTGCCACACCCGAACTACTCCGAGCGGCACACGAGGTCGCCGCAGACGCCGGGATTCCGTTCCACGTCCACGTCGCCGAGAACGCGACCGAGGTGCAGCGCGTTCGCGACGCCTACGGTACCACTCCCGTCGGCGTACTCGACGACCTCGGCGTCCTCGACGAGCACACTGTCGCGGTCCACTGTACCGAACTGACGGACGCGGACCGCGAGCGACTCGGCGCCGCCGGCGCAGGTGTCGCACACTGTCCGTCGGCGAACCTCAAACTCGGGGGCGGCGTGGCGGACGTGTCGGCACTCCCCGACAGTGTCGCCGTCGGAATCGGGACGGACGGTGCAGGGTCGAACAACGATCTCGCGCCGCTGCGGGAGGCGCGACTGGCGGCGCTCCTCCAGAAGCGCGCGGACCCGACAGCGATGGACGCCCAGCGGGCGCTGGATCTGGTCACGCGCGAGGGGGCAGCGGTGCTGGGCCTCGACGACCGTCTCGGCTCGCTCGTCCCCGGCCACCGCGCCGACGTGACGCTGTTCGACGCCACGGATCCGGCGCTCACGCCGGCGATCGGCGACGAGGGGCTCCTGTCGAACCTGATCTACAGCTTCCACGGCCACGCCGAGACGGTGCTCGTCGAGGGCGAGGTGGTCGTCGACGACGGCCGGTGTCGCACCGACACCGACGACGCCGTCGCGACGGTCGAGGCGTTCCAGGCCGAGGTGGCGACGGAGGAGGGTCGCACACCGTACCGCCGGTCGTGAGTCTCCGGCACCGGAGGAGTATCACTCACTCGACAGAAAGCCGCTTCTGCGGAGTTTTACGTGTCTCACCCCGGTATCGGTGGTCGTGAGCGCACTCGGACGACTCGTCGAGACGGTGATCGGCTCGGCGGCAGCGGCGGGGAGCGACGCGACGTACGACCACGAGGCGACGGAGACGCTCCGGTTCGAGCGGCCACCGTCGGTGTCGGTTGAGGCGACGAACGGGCACGTCGACCTCCGGACACACCGGACCACGTCCGGCGCTGGCGACGAGACACAGCACGGTGACGACGACGCCGTCGAGACGGAGACGGGAGCGGAGGGAGCCGTCGTCGTCGAGGTCACGAGACGGGCGCAGACGCAGGCGGGGTTGGAACGGCTCTCGGTGGTCGCCACTGGCGGCGACGAGGACCCACTCCAGATTCGGGCGGACCACCCGGCGGACGCCGACGGCGAGGTGTCGTTCGCGGTGCGGGTACCGTCGACCCTCCCGGTCACGCGCGTCGAGACCACGAACGGTTCGGTGGAGACGGTCGACGCACGGGTGGGGACGGTGACGACGACCCACGGGCGTGTGGACGTGCGCGACGGCTCGGTGGAGCGTGTCACGACGGAGAACGGCTCGGTGGCAGTGACCGACACGGACGGAGACGTGTCGGTCCGGACCACGAACGGCTCGGTGACGCTCGCGCGTGTCGACGGCGTGGTGGACGTGGAGACGACGAACGGCTCGGTGAGTGTCGACGAGCCGGCCGCGGTCGGTCGCCTCGTCTCGACCGCGGGAGGGATCGACGCCCACGTGCCGGCGATCGACGGCGATACCACCGTCCGGACCCGGACTGGCAGCGTCACGCTCGAACTCGGACGCGACCTGGACGCGACCGTCTCCGCGTCGACGACTCTCGGGACCCTCCGAGCACCGGCCATCGACTCGTACGGTGCCGGTGCCGGATCGATCGGTGGAGAGGCGGTCGTCGGCGACGGGGGGCCGGAGTTGGCGGTGTCGACTCGACTCGGCAGCGTGACCGTCAACCGTCGCGTCTGACTGCGGTGGGTCACTCGGGTGAATACACCGAAGACCACACCGCTCCGTCGTCACCGCGTCAGATCGGCGTACCCGAACGGGACGCCGAACGCCTCACACCAGATCGCGATCCCCTCTACGTCGTCGGCCGACACGGAGTCGGGGAGCTTCTGGACGAAGGTCCCGCGTTTGGTCGCCTCGCCGCCGTCCCCGCCGCCGTCCAACCGCACCTTCGTCCCGGCGTTCACCGGGCCGCTCGTCGTCGGCTCGTCTGCGGGGGTGACGTAGACGAACACGTCGGGGCCGCTGGTCTGTTGGTAGTCGCGGAACTGGAGGTAGAGGTCCCCGTCGCGCTCGACGAGCGAGACACGCCCCGACACGTCGTGGCCGTCGACCCCGACGAACTCGCCGCTCGCGAGCACCGTCGCAGAGCCGTCACCGTCCGAGCCCGAGTCAATCGCCGCCGTCCCGCCGTCACCGGACGGCGTCCCGTCGCTACCCGACGCCGTCTCTTCGGTGTCGCCCGTCGCGCCGTCGGTAGTGCTCGGCGTCTCCGTCGCCAGGACGGTGCCGTCCCCCTGTGTCGTCTCCTCGGGGAGGAAGAAGTCACCGGGACCGATCACCGCGACCGCACCGCCGCCGACGGCCACGAGGACCGCCGCGGCGACGAGGAGTTTCGTGTTCACGGCTCACCGTCGGTCCCGTGGTGGAAAGGGTGTTTTTCGAGATCCGACCCAAATTCGACCCGAGAGAGTACCGTTCGGAGCGGAGCGTGATTCGACTGGGTCGAGTCACCGTAGCCAGTCGAACAGAAGAAACAGCGCGAAGCTCAGTGCCGACCACACGATCGCGAGGAGTGTCGGGCTGATATCACTCACCTCGGTGGCTGTCAGGAGGGTCAGTACGGCGACGAGAGACCAGAGGAGAGTGAGCGCGACGATTGCGGCTTGCGCGTACTGGAACGCCGTGCTCTCCAGCCACAACCTGAACCGGCTTCCGTACGGGGTCTGTCGTGACATACTCACTCGGTCTCTGTCTCTCTGTCGTCTGCGTCCGAATGCACACTACTGCCTTCTGGCTCTTGGCTCTTTCCACCACTACCCGCTCGGTTCCCTAGTTCCTCGATATCCGGGTCGCGAAGGCTCCTGCCGTGTCTCTCGGACATCTCGGCGACTCGGTGATCAAGTTCGGAGAGACGATCCTCGACACGGCTCGATCCGTGCGTGGAGGAACTGTCTCCGCTTCTGTCGGGGGACGGAGTACGGTCCTCCAGACGATCGAGACGTGAGTCGAATTCGTCGAATTGACGTTCGAGACCGGCGAGACGGGACTCGAGAGTCCGTAGTCTCTCTTCGGATCGCTCGTCCCCAACCCGTGTGACTGGCTCCCCCTCCTCAACGGTCTCGGCGAGGCTATACACGACCGCGAACAGCAAGAGTACGGCGACGAGACTCACTGCGCCGATCGTCAGTGTCGGGTGTTCGAAGAGGAACGAGGCGTTCGCCACGAGTGTCGCAGACACGAACGCCTGCACGACGAACAGAGCGAGCCCGATGACACGGCGAACTGTCTGTGGCGTCTCGTCGTACGCCCGTCGTAGTACTCGCCGTTGTTTGGCGACGAGTCCGTCCTCGTCGTCCATCTGGGCCAGTGTTGTGACTCTAGAATAGAAGTACATTTTGGAGCAGTTCGGTATGATGAGGTTGCTACTGGCTAGTCCGACGCTCCTCCCACGCATCCAACAGTTCCCATAGCGTCCGCGTCGTCGGCGTCGCCACCCCGGCCCGCTCGCCGCGTTCGACGACCGCACCGAGGATAGCGTCCGCCTCCGTCTGCCTGCCGGCGCGTACGTCCTGGAGCGTCGACGAGCGGTTCTCGGCGGTCGCCGTCGCGACCTCCCGGACGGCCGTCACGGCTGCCTCGTCCGACAACGAGACACCCTCGGCACGCGCCACCCGTGCGGTCTCGCGAGCCGCACGCGCCGCCGTCTCGCTCGCGGGGTCGTCTCGCACCGCGCCGTTGCGTACCCGTGCCAGCGCGGTGACGCCGTTGATCCCGACGTTGACCGCGAGCTTCTCCCAGCGTCGCCGCGCCATGTCCGCGTCGGCGGTACACCGGAGCCCGGCGGCCCGACACGCCGCCGCGACTCGCTCGGCACGTGCGGAGGGGTCGTCGTCGAACCGCGTGTCGTGGCCGTCGTCGCCGGAGGCACCACCACCGAGTCCCGGCAACGCGCCGACGTGGAGCTCACCGACGCCGGTACACCGCACTACTCCGGGCTCGACGAGTTCTGCGCCGTAGGTCGCGGTCCCGGCCAGCACCCGATCGCCCAACTCCCCGTGGAGCGTCTCCTCGGTCAACCCGTTCGTCAGCGACCAGACCGTCTCGACGGAGCCACTCGCGAGCGCCGCGGCGGCGGTCGGCGTGTCGCGTGCCTTCACCGTCACGACGGCGAGGTCGGCGTCGAGACCAGTCCCGTCGGTCGTCGCCGCGGGCGCGACCGTCGCCTCGACTGCACCCGTCACTCGGAGTCCGGACTCGCGGACGGCGGCGACGTGTGGGTCGCGGCCGACGAGTGTCACCGCGTGCTCGCGAGCGAGCACCCCCCCGACGAGACTCCCCAGCGACCCCGCGCCGAAGACGACGACCTCCATCGGCCTCTCGTCGGTGTTCGACGGCAAGGTGGTTTGCGGTCGCGACGCACGCGTCTCGCGTGCCCGTCGACGCCCCCGTTCTCCCGGTCCCGACTTGTCGGAGCCGGTGACCGCCACACGCCCGTCTCGCGGTGCGAGATCCGCCGCAAGCTACTCACCGTCGCCGCCGGAGACTCACCCGTGATCGTCGTCCACACCGAGATTCCGATCGACCCCGAGCGGGAGGGGGCGTTCCGCGGGATCGCGGCCGAACTGGTCGCACACGCCGAGCGGGAGGAGCCAAACACGGTGCGGTACCGTGCGAGTCTGAGCGTCGACGACCCCCCGGTGGCTCGCTTCTTCGAACAGTACACCGGCGCCGACGCCGCGGAGACACACCAGGCGAGCGAGCCGTACCGACGGTTCAACGAGCGGCTCCCGGCACTGGCCGCCGGCGAGATCGAGACGGTGCAGTTCGAGGTGCCCGACGACGCCGTCGCGACGGCGACGTTCGCTCCGGAGGCGGCCGCCGCGGCCGTCGCCGACGAGTCGCCCGAACGGGACGAGACGAGCGAGTCCGACGAGCACGACGCGAACTCGTGACTCTCGGCCCCCGTGGCCGTGTGACCGACGGTCCGAGTGGCGCCGCGATCGATCCCCGGCGCGGGGACCGGCACGTCTGACACCGAGCGCCCGACTTTTCACCGAGCACGACGAGAGGAGTGTATGGCCGAACTGCCGCTCGTGGGCGGTGCGGAGTCGACGCCGTCGGTTCCCTCGGCGGCGACCGACGGGACGTGGCTCGCCTGTGTCGCCTGCGGCGCGACGTTCCCGCCGTTCGACGCGATCAGGTACACCTGCGACGACTGTGACGGACTGCTCGAGGTTCGGTACGCCGACCACCCGGACTTCGACGACTTCGAAGCGTCGCCGACGGACCGCGGCGTCTGGCGGTACGCCGACGCACTCCCGTTCGAAGAGGGAGTGTCGCTCCCGGAGGGTGACACGCCACTCCACCGCGTTCCGCGGATCCGCGAGGACGCGGACGTGAACCGGCTGCGCGTGAAACACGAGGGGATGAACCCCACCGGCTCGTTCAAGGACCGCGGGATGACGGTCGGGGTGCGCGTGGCACAGGCGGTCGGGGTCGACCGCCTCGCCTGCGCCTCGACGGGGAACACGAGCGCCGCCCTGGCCGCCTACGGTGCTCGTGCGGGGCTAGAGACACTCGTCTTGCTTCCACAGGGGAAGGTCGCCGCCGGGAAGGTCGCACAGGCGAGTCTCCACGACGCGCGGATCGTGGAGTTGGACGGCAACTTCGACGACTGTCTCGACGTGGTCCAGGAGTTGGCCGCCCGCGGGGAGGCGTACCTGCTCAACTCTCTGAACCCGTTCCGCCTGGAGGGCCAGAAGACGATCGGCTTCGAGATCTTAGAGCAGTTCCACGCCGACTACGGCACCTTCCCGGACCGGATCGTGCTCCCCGTCGGCAACGCGGGCAACACCTCGGCGCTGTACAAGGCGTTCCGCGAACTCGTCGCCGCGGACGCGATGGAACCAGAGCAAGTCCCGGCGCTCACGGGCGTCCAGGCGGCCGGCGCGGCCCCGCTCGTCGAAGCCGTCGAGGAGGGGAACGACGAGATCAGACGGTGGCCGGACGTGGAGACGCGCGCGACGGCGATCCGGATCGGCAACCCGGTGAACGCGCCGAAGGCGCTCCCGGGAGTTCACGGGACCGGAGGGACCGCCGTCGCCGTCGACGACGAGGCGATCACCGCGGCACAGCGGGCCCTCGCGCGAGAGGGTGTCGGTGTCGAGCCCGCCTCCGCGGCCAGTGTCGCCGGGGTGCGGAAGCTCCGCGAGCGCGGCGAGATCGGTGCCGACGAGGACGTGGTGTGTCTCACCACTGGGCACCTGCTGAAGGATCCGGACGCCGCCTACGAGGCCGGCGGCGAGCCGGTGCCGGCCGACGCGGACGCCGACGCAGTGTTGGACGCGCTCTGATCTCGGTTCTGGCGGTCGCCGTCGGATCACTCCCGTCCGGGTCACTCCGACGCGGTCGGGACCGCACGCGTCGCGGTCGTCTTGAACGAGACCGTGACCGGATCGCCGTCGGCCAGGCCGAGTCTGTCTGCGCTCTCGGCCGTCACGAGTGCCGTCACCGTCTCCTCGCCGACTGCCACGGAGACGGTGACCACCGCGTCGCCCCGGTCGATCGACCGGACGTCCCCGTCGAACCGGTTGCGTGCGCTCGTGGTGTCGGGCGTCGGCGCACCGTCGGGGTCGTGGAGTGTCACTGCGTCGGCCCCGACGCTCACGGTGACGGCTTCTCCCGGGTCTGGATCGTCGACCGCCACCGCGCGGACCGCGCCGAGGCTCGTCTCCACCACGGCGAGTTCCCCCTCGCGTCGGGTGACGCGACCACGGACCACGGACTCGGTGTTGCGTGCCGTGCCGGCGAGCGCAGCCTGGAGTCGGTCGAACCGGTCCAAGAGCTCGCGCGCGCCGGCCGTCAACCGACTCCCCCCACCGTCGGCGCCGCCGCGTCGTCGTTCAACGAGCGCCCCGAACGCGGCCTCCAGTGTCTCCAGGCGATCCAGCGCTCGTGCCCGCGATCGCCCGAGCGTCGTCGCCGCCGCCCGGACGGAGCCGCCGTCGTCGATCGCGCGCAGTAGGGCGGCGTCGGCGGTCGCGAACGTCGTCTCCCCGACGCTCAGTCCGACCGACACCGTCGCTGCCGTCGGGGCTCGTGCGCCGTCGGACGCCGTCTCCTCGCTCACGTGTCGCGGTGCGAGTGGCCCGGACAAAACCGTTATGAGCCACCGACGAGTCGTTGTATCCGTGTCGAAACAACGGTCGGCCACCCCCGAGACACCGGCCCACGAGCCGTCTCGGACCGAGCACCGGTCGGCTCCCAGCGAACGGGGCGGTTTCGACGCCCGCGTCGGGCCGGCGACGGCCGTCTCGGCGGTGATCGCCGTTCAGGTCGCCGCGTACGCTGCGGTTGCGGCGGTCGGTCGACCGACACTGTACGTGCCGGTCGCGGTCGGATCGGCGGCACTGCTCGGGTGGCGGACCGACGACGGGTGGTTCGGTGTCGTGACGGCGACGCTCGGCTCGCTGTTGGTGCTCGCGTTGGGGCTGCCGCTGCTCGCGTTCGCGTTCCAGTTGGACCCCGGTCTCGTCGCCGCGGCAGCGGGACGACCCGCCGTCCACCGGATGCTGTTCGTGACGGTGTACGCGCCGGTGCTCGCCGCCGGTGTCGCTACCGTCGGCGGGGTGCCGCTGGCGTACCTCCTCGCACGCGGGTTCACCGGCGCAGCCGTCGTCCAGAGTCTGGTCGACCTCCCGCTGGTCGTCCCCCACTCCGTCGCCGGGATCGTGGTCCTGTTCGGCTTCGGCCGCGGCGGGGTGTTCCCGAGTGTCCCGATCCTCTCGTCGCTCCCGGGAGTAGTGTTGGCGCTCGTGTTCGTGAGTGCGCCGTACGTGGTCGCCGCCACGCGGGACGCGTTCGCCGCCGTCGACGACGACCTCCGGCGTGCCGCACGGTCGCAGGGTGCGAGTCCGTTCGAGACGTTCCGTCGCGTGACGCTCCCGCTGGCGAAGCGGGGCGTGGTCACCGGTGGCGTGCTGGCGTGGGCGCGCGGCGTCTCGGAGTTCGGTGCCGTCGCGGTCGTCGCCTACACCGTCCAACTGTTCGTTCCCGGGGTCGGCCAAGTCACTGCCCAACACGCACCGGTGTTCGTCTACACCACCTACACGAGCCGTGGGCTCGCCGAGGGTGGCGCCGTCGCGGCGGTCCTGCTGGTGGTCAGCGCCGGGATCTTCCTCCTGGTCCGTTGGGTCACCGACGGCGACGGCATCGGGGTGGTTCGGTGACCGTCTCCCTCTCGTTCGACGTCGCGGCCGCGTTCGGGGACGAGCAGGAGGAGGCGTTCCGACTCGACGCCAGTCTCGACGTCGCCGCCGGGGAGACACTGGTCCTCCTCGGCCCGAGTGGGAGCGGGAAGACACTCCTCGTGGAGTGCATAGCGGGGTTCAACGAGCACACGGGAACCGTCGAGATCGACGGGCGGGACGTGACCGACGCGCCGCCAGAACGGCGCGACACGGGTGTCGTGTTCCAAGACGACGCGCTGTTCCCGCACCTCTCCGTCCGCGAGAACGTCTCCTTCGGCGCGCGCTACCACGAGACGACGGGCGACCCGGACGCGCTCTTGGAGACGTTGGGCGTCGCCGAGCTCGCCGACAGAGACCCACAGACGCTGTCTGGCGGCGAACGACGACGGATCGCGGTGGCGCGTGCGCTGGCGGTCGATCCGGGTGTGTTGGTGCTCGACGAACCACTCGCGGCGCTGGACGTACCGACGCGGGAGCGACTCCGCGGCGACCTCGTCGAGCGGCTCGCCGACAGGACGACGGTGTGTGTCACCCACGACCGGACGACCGCGCGGGCGCTGGGCGACCGCGTCGCGGTGCTCGCCGACGGGCACGTCCGGCAGGTCGGGACGCCGGCGACGGTGTTCGAGCGACCGGCGACGCCGTTCGTCGCGCAGTTCGTCGGCGCGAACGTCGTCCCGTCGACGGTCGACTGGGAAGACGGCGGCGAGCAGATGGGCGGTCCGAGCGACGAGGCCACCGACGACTGGCGTGCGATCCGCCCGGAACGGGTCGCGGTCGGCGATCCGACCGACGCGCCGGTCACCGGCCGCGTGCGTCGGGTGGTCCCGACGACGACGGAGTACCGCGTCACGGTCGAGCTCGACGACGCCGCGGACTGTTCGGTGGTGGCGACGAGCACGACGGCACCCACAGTCGGCGAGCGAGTCGGCCTCTCGCCGGGGGCGTCCGGTCCGTCTGCGACCGAGGGGGAGCGACCACTCGTCGATCACCACGGACGTGAGTGATCGAGCGAGCACGGTGTCGTCGGTCGGGAGTGACTTGTCCGTCCGCCGTCTCCGAGCGGTATGGACGACTGGGAGCGACTGTTCGGTCGTGTCGACGCGTCGCCGACGGTCGCGGAGACCTCCGAGCGGCTCGCGGCGGTGCGATCCGAGACGCGGACGGACGACGAGACGACGCCACCAACCGACGCGAGCGACGACGGCGGAGACGGCAGCGGAGGCGGCGACGGAGACGGCGGCGAGACGGACGGACGCGTGGAGCCGTCGCCGGCGCGCGTCGTCGTAGACGCGGACGTACTCGCTGCCGACCTCCTCGGCGACGAGGACGCCAGAGCGGCGCTGGACGAACTGCGCCGGCACTCGTGGACGACGCTCGTCGCCAGCGACGCACTGGTGGCCGACGCCGCGGCGGTGATCGCGTCGCTGACCGACGAGTCACTCGCCACAGCCTGGCGAGATCGTGTCGAAGCGTGGCGCGAACCGGTCACACACCCGGCCGGGGACCACCCAGCGCTGGCGTCCGCGTACCGCGGCGGGGCGATGCACGTCCTCTCGTTCGACGACTCGCTCACCGGCGCGGGTGCCGGACTCGGGCTCGCGGACCACTTCCGGGTGAGCGTCCGCGAACCCCGGGCGTTCGCGACACTGTTCGACCCGGCGAGTCTCTACGCGGAGGTCGTCGGCGGTGAGTACCCCGGGCCGGACACCGATCCGCGAGGGTGAGCCACCGGTGGAGCGCGGGAGACACCACTGCGACGAGTCTGTGAACGGGGAACCGACACGGAGCGCTGGCGAGTAGAGAGCGAACAGGCGACACGACCGCGACCGTCTGCGACGCCGGTGTGTCGCGCACCCGCTCGGCCGGCGCCGTGCGGCTCGTCAGGACACACGGCGTCTGGTCCCGGTATCACCGATAAGGCTCCGGGTCGGCTACCGCTGTTGGACCCACTCGGCGAACTTCTCCAGCGCGCGGCCGCGGTGCGAGACGGCGTTCTTCTCCGTCGCGTCCATCTCCGCCATCGTGGTTCCGTCGTACTCGAAGATCGGGTCGTAGCCGAACCCGCCGTCGCCGCGTGGGGCCACCAGTTCGCCGCGGACGACCCCCTCGAACAGCTTCACCGGGATCGGATCGTCGTCGAGCGCGTCGCCGCCGTCGCCCGCGTCCGTCTCGGCTCCGTCGGCGCCCGTCGCGGCCGCGACGACGCGGTCCTCGCGATCCACCGGGTCCGGGGTCGCGTCGAACGGCTCCCCGTCACAGTACGCGAGCACACACCGGAACGATGCGCTCGTGTCCTCGAGCTCGGCGTCAGCGAGGCGATACACCGTCTCGACGCCGAGTGTGTCCTCGACGAACGCGGAGTACGGACCCGGGAACCCGTCGAACCCCTCGACGAACAGCCCGGCGTCGTCGACGAGGACGGGCTCGCCGACTCGCCGGTACGCCGTGCGGGCGCCGTGGGCGGCGACCGTCGCCACGTCGTCGGCCTGGACCTCGGGGTAGTCGAAGTCGAACTGCGTCACCTCGTCGTCGAGGTACGCGCGCGCCTCGCGGAGTTTCCCCTCGTTCGTCGTGACGTACCTGAGCACACTCGGGTACTCGGAGCGGGTGCCGTTAGACCCGTCGGTCGCGGTCTGGCGTGTGCGACTGCCACCACCGAGACGCTTTTCTCGCTGCGGCCGTAGTGAAACGCGTGACCGAACCCGACGGCTCACTGGGCGACGCGAGTGTCGACGAACCACCGGACAGGGCGGCGGCGGTCGGCGACCCGGTCGTCCGCGGCGATCCGGACGTGACGGGATCGGCGGCTGCGGACGCGATCGGGTTCGACCCAGACGACGAGGCGAGTCTGGCGACGGCCGCCGAGACGGTCAGACGCTTCGCGACACAGACCGTCGGCGCGGCGGACAACGTCGTCTTGTTGCGTGGTGCGGCAGCCAGCGCGGCACTCGTGCGCGGCGAAGGGTCGTACAAGGCGGCCGCGGAGCGGGCCGGCGACAGCGTGACGGTGTCGTTCGTCCGCAAGTGGGCACGCGTCCACGACCTCCCGGAGTCCGTCCGACGACACGTGGCGCGGGGGAACATCCCGCCGACGGCGGCGAAACACGTCGCACGTGTCGACGGGGACGCCCGGTTCGCGCTCGCGTGGGCCGTCGTCGACGCCGACCTGACCGTGCGGGAGGTGCGGCGGCTCGCCTCGGCGATCAACGACGGGCGCGACCCGGAGGCGGCGCTGGCAGACCACGGCGTCACGCCGGGGCGGGTGACGTTGGATCTCCCGTTCGAGACGTACAGACGGCTGCGCGTGACGGCGTCGTTGGAAGACCGGTCGCCGGGCGAGGTCGTCGGGGAGGCGTTGGCGGCCTACTACACGGACCAGCGTCGCGACCGTGGCCGAGACGGTGAGTAAACACTTAAACACGACCGTGGCGAACGGGTGCGTGTGGGCTGGTAGCTCAGTTAGGGAGAGCGTCCGGCTTTTAACCGGACGGTCGGGGGTTCGAATCCCTCCCAGCCCGTGTTGCGAGGTGCGAACACCGTGAGCGCCTCGTCTGTCGAGCGGCGAAGCCGCGAGACAAGAGACGGTGAGCGATGCGTGGGTCGAGCGGAGCGAGACCCCGCGAGTGAACCGTCGAGTGAACCGGACGGAGAGATTCGAACTAGACCAGACGCGCACAACGGAGTGAGCACGTCTGGGCGTGGTTCGAATCCCTCCCAGCCCGTGTGGTGCGAGGCGCGAACACCGTGAGCGCCTCGTTCGTCGAGTGTGGCGAGACCGGTGGTCTCGCTGTGTGCCGGACAGCGCGACCGTCCGGCACCGGCGAAGCCGCGAGACGAGAGACGGTGAGTGGAGCGAACCGTCGACTGCCTCCACAGGTGACGCTCGTCCAGAAGTGTCGAAACGTTGAACACGAATCGAACGGTGGCACGCTTGTGAGACGACGCAGCGTGCTGGCGACACTCGGGGCGACGTTCGCGGGTGGGTGTCTCAGACTGACCGGGGGCGGCGACGAGACGGCCACCCGAACACGGACACGAGGGGCGACGGACACGACGACACCCTCGCCGACGGCGTCACCGACGGAGAGTCCGACCGACTCACCGACACCGGCGGAGCCACCGATGCCGTCGGGGCTCACCGAGAACGGGGTCAGACCGTTCCTCTACTCCGTCCACCAGTCGACGCTGAACGCGGCGAGCTTCGAGGCGGAGTGGTCGAAACTCCGCCGCGAGGACTCCTCGCTCAAGTGGCAACGACGCTACCGGGTGGGTTCGACGAGTGCGGTCGGGCGAGCACAGGTCCGTGCGGAGGGTGGCCCGGTGGACGTGTACCGGAGCCTCGACACGGGGACGGTGTGGCGCGAACCGGTCGGCAGCGGCTACACGTACGGCCGGGACGACACCGAACCGAAGCTCTCCGAGGCGGCGTGGGCGAGCGAGGTGGAACCGCTGATCCGCGCCGGATCGTGGAGCGAACCCACCAGAGCGAACGACTCCCGTCCGGCCGTCTGGGAGGTGACGACCGACACCGTGAGCGAGCCGAACGTCGCTCCGGGGAAGGGGTACGGCTCGGGGACGATCCGGTCGCTGTCGGGGACGATGCGGATCGACCAGCGTGGCTTCGTCCGGTCGCTCGTCGCGAACTACGAACTCGACGCTCGCGGCGAGACACAACGCTACACGAGTCGGTTCGCCGTCTCAGGACTCGGATCGACGACCGTGTCGGAACCGAGCTGGGTCCAGACGGCGCTGGACCGACGGCCGAGGGTGGCGGTCGACTCGACGGACGACGACCGGTTCGTGACGCTGACGATCGAGGAGGGGAACCGACTCGAACCGGGGACGGTCGTCTCCGTGTACAGTACCGTCGACGAGTTCAGCTACGACGTGAAGATCGACCGTGCGATCGAACCCGGAACGACCACGTACCTCTCGCAGATCCGCGGGGCGGAGTCGTCACCGACGCTCCAAGCCGACCGGGAGGAGCGTCCTATCGGGGAGCCGCCGACGTTCGACGGGACGCTGATCGTCGAGGCGCGACGGGCGGCACTGAAGTACTTCAGAGTAGATGGAATCCGCTGACACGTCGCGTCACACCGCACGCTCGTCGTCGAAGGGAAGAGACCAGACGAGGTGAGCCGAGACGGACCGAGAACTCGTCGTGACCTGACTCGGTCAGGAACTCGACCCGTGCCCGCGTCCGGCGGCCTGACTCACCTGTTCGGCGACCATCTCGTTGACGTCCTGCGGGTCCGGGACGTTGACGAACGAGAGGTCACCGAGGCCGTTGTTGACGGAGATGGTGCCGTAGCCGAGCAGCTTCTCGATCCGTCCCTGGCGGAGTTGGTGGCTGCGGACCATCGTCAGGGGAACCTCGCGACGCCACGTCCGCAAGAGGAGCTCGTACCGCCGGACCAGCGAGCGCTCGTCGACGACGTACTCCGTCCGGCGGAGCACGTACACCCGCAGCAGGTACCGGAGCATCCCGATCACGGTGACTGCGAGCAACACGTTCCCGACGACGTTCGCTTGGTTGGAGCCACCCACCAAGTCGGGGTTCGTGACGACGTACGCCGTCGCCGCCCCACCGAGGACGATCACGAGCCCGAGGTAGATCAGTGTCGGAGCAATCGTCGGCTTGACCGTCACCGGGTACCGGTCGCTGCCGGCGGTGCCCGTCCCGGTCGCCGTCTCGTCGGCCGCCGTCCGGTCGGTCGACGCGCCGTCTCCCGCCGTGTCGCCTGTCGACGCGCCGTCGCCCGCCGTACCGTCCGTCGACGCCTGTGCGTCCGTCTGTGTCGTGTCTGTCTCGCTCATAGTTTGGGAACGAAGGGGAGGTTCTGTGCCAACACCGTCGCGACGACGTACACAACCGGGGAGGCGGCGACGCCGGCCACGACGAGGAGGCTGGTCAGTCTGTTCGCGCGGTGGTTGATCCGCGTGCCGAGGTACAGCGAGTAGAGGTAGTAACACGCCAACAACACCAGCGCCGACAGCGCGTACGCGCCGGCCGTCGACAGCCCCGCGAACTGGAACCCGTCCGGCCGACCGCCGGGCGGTGCCAGCGACGACCCCATCGCGTCCAACACCGTCGCGAACAGCGCGCGCTGAACGTCGAGGACGATCTCCGCGGCCACCGGTGTCCCCGCCTGGGACAGGAAGACGACGACCGTGTACATCCCGGCGAGGTAGACACTCGTCGAGTACACCACGCTGTAGGCCGTCCGGAGGAACCCACGCGACTGGAGTGTCACCACCAGCGCCACGTGGACCGCCAGCAGTGTCAACACGGTCCCCGCCAACAGCGTGAGGGAGTTCACCGTCAGTCCGACGAGGAACTCCCACACGGTCACCGGGTCCGCGACCGGGAGTCGGTCGAGGATCGGCGGCGGCGACCCCGCACCCCGCACCCCGACGCCGGCGAGTGTCAACGGCGCGGCGTACAAGACGACGTTCGCGAGGTACACGACGGTCAGCGTCGACAACTGGCCGAGTTGGCCGCGCAGCGAGGTGCGGCCCTGGCGTGTCTGTGTGGCGACGAGCCGTGCTGGTCGGAACACGGCGTCGAACAGACCGACGACGACACCACTCCCCCGTGCCATCCGTACGACCGACGTAGGGTGGGTAGTTGAAATGCCTGTGGGGGCGAGTATCAGAAACGACAGCGGAGTCGCTCTCGGCGACACGTGTCGGGCGACACGCGTCGAGCGACACGTCCGGTGGTGCCGACGGTGGCGTCCGAGCGCGAGCGCGACCGACAGTGCTACCACGCGGGTGACCGAGAGACAGCACGTGTCACGTCGTCGCGAGTTCCTGGCCGGTGTCCGCGTCGTCGCCCCGGTGTTGGCGGCGGCGGGGCCGTTCGGGTTGGTCGCGGGCGCGGCGGCGGTGTCGGCTGACCTCTCCGTCGCACAGGCGCTGGGGCTGTCGACGGTCGTCTTCGCCGGTGCCTCCCAGCTCGCCGCCATCGACCTGTTGGGTGCCGACGCGTCGCTCCCGGTGGTCGTCGGCACCGCCTTGGTGATCAACGCCCGGCTGGTGATGTACTCGGCCTCGATCGCGCCGTACTTCGAGCGGCTCTCTCGCGGTCGGAAGGCGCTCGTCGCGTACCTGCTCACGGATCAGGCGTACGCGCTGTCGATCGCGCGGTTCCGCGAGCACGACACCTCGCTCTGGTTCTACCTCGGGACGGCGGCGCCGCTGTGGATCGTCTTCGTCGCCGCCACCGCCGTCGGTGCGGTCGTCGGCGCGCGCCTCCCGCCGGCACTCCCCCTGCAGTTCGCGGTGCCACTGGTGTTCCTGGCCGTGCTCACGCCCGCGATCGTCGACACCCCCTCGACCGTCGCCGCGGTCGTCGGCGGTGCGGTCGCCACGCTCGGCGTCACACTCCCGTTCAACCTCGGACTCCTCCTCGGGGCCTCCGCCGGGATCGCCGCCGGGCTGGTCGTCGACGGCGTGGCCGGCGGTGGGTTCGACGGCGGCGGTGACGACGACGGCTCGGAACACGACGACGAGGCCGACGACTCGGGACACGGCAGCGACGGCTCGGAGCACGCCGGTGCGAGTGACACCGGAGCCGACACGGAGGGATCGCCGTGACGGCGTGGCTCGCCATCGTCGCCGTCGGCGTGGGGACGTTCTGTCTCCGGGCGTCGTTCCTCTACCTCTACGAGCGGATCGACCTCTCACCGCGTGCGGAACGAGCGCTCGAACTCGTCCCGGCGGCCGTCCTCGCGGCACTCGTCGCACCGGCGCTGCTCGCCCCCGACGGGACCGTCGCGGTCGTCGGCAACGACCGCCTGCTCGCCGGTGCCGCCGCGGTCGTCGTCGCCTGGCGGACGGAGGACGTGCTGGCGACGATCGTCGTCGGCATGGCCGTGTTGCTCGGACTCCGGTGGCTCCCGACGCTGGTCGGTCTCGTCTGAGTGTGTCGACACCCGGACTGGACACCCACGAGAACACACTCCGACCCGGGCAGCGCCGTCGACTACTCGTCAACCGGTTCGGCCGACCGACTACTCGCCCACCGGCTCTGCCGAGCGGACGGCACTCGCGGCGCGTGCGCCACTGTCCATCGCCCCCTGGATCGACGACCACTCCGTGTAGTCGCCCGCGAGGTACACCGACCCACTGGGGTCCGTCGGCGCCGGGAGCGTCTCGAACACGCCCGGTGGTTGCGCGAACTGTGCGAACGGGAGCCGGTCCGTGTGGATCGGCTCCAGCCCGTCGAAGGACCGTTCCGGGTACCACGCCGTCAGCGCGTCACGGGTGTCGGCGGCCAGCGCCGCCTCGTCGCGGTCCAACGCGTCCTCGCCGAGGAACGTCGCACACAACAACTCACGGTCGTCGGGCGCGTACTCCGGCGCCACCTCCGACAGCGGAACGACGACGTTCGGCGACTCCCCGTCCGTGTGCAGCAGGATCTTCTCGCCGGTGCCGAGCGGCTCCGTCGTCGGCAGCGCGTAGTACTGTGTCGTCGACGGCTTCCCCGTCGTCGGGATCAACTCGACGCCGGTCACCTCCCGTGCTCGCTTCGGGTCCGTGGCGACGACGAGCGCCTCCGCCTCGCGGCGCGCCTCCGTCGTGCGGAAGGCGACCGGTCCCGAGCCCCGAACCGCACCGCCACCGCGCTCCGTCTCGATCTCCGCCAAGGCCTCGTTGCGGACGATCTCGACGCCGGCCGCACGCACGCGGTCGGCCAACTGTTCTGCGATCGCACCCATCCCGTCGGCCGGGACGGCGATCCGACCCCGCGAGAGCGTCCGGAACGTGTACTCGAAGACGTGCTTCGAGGTCGCCAGCGAGCGGTCGAGCGTGATCCCGCCGTAGAACGGGGCGACGAAGTTCTCGACGTACCCCTCGGCGAACCCCCAGTCGTCGAGGTACGAGCGGATACTCTGGTCGTCGCCCGCGAAGAACGACGACTCCGGGCGACTCGTCAGGTCCCGGCGCAACAACAGCGTCCGGAGTTTGTCGGCGGTCGACACCTGCCGGTTGAACGCCGACTCGACGAGCGCCCCGGGGTCGCGCAGCGGGTCCGACAGCACGGAGCGTGTCCCCTCGCTCGTGGAACACAACACCGCGCCGGGGGAGAACGAACGGAGGTCTAGAGCGTCGAGGTCCAACTCGCGCTGGACCGCGGGATAGGCGGTGAACAACACCTGGAACCCGCGGTCGAGGACGAACCCGTCGCGGTGGCGCGACCGGACGCGGCCGCCGACCGTGTCGCGCGACTCGTACACCCGCACGTCGACGCCCGCCTCCGCCAGCCGTGCGGCGGTGACGAGCCCCGCCAACCCGGCTCCGGCGACGGCGACTTCCTCGCTCATACCCCGACGTTCGACACCCGGGGACTAAGGCGTACAGATTCCGGTGGGGGACGGACGACCCACACGCCGGCGGGGTCGCTCGTGTCGACTGGGAGCGACTCGTCTCACCGTCGCACGTGGCCTCGGAGAAGGGACGGCGTGTGGCTGGGGGACCACACGGGCGTGTGACACCCGTCTGAACGAGGCTGGGAGACCTCGCGTCAAGCGAGGCTGGGGAACCTCGCGGGGAAGAGCCGGTCGATCAGTCGGCGTTCGTCGCGGGGGCACCGGGTTCGACGCCGAACCCGTCTGGGGTCAGCGTGACGGTGACTTCCTCGAAGGTGGCCTGGAACACCTGTCGGTGGTGGCCGTCGGGGTCGAACGACATCGTCGGCTCGACGAGCCCGGCCTCCTCGAGGTCGTCCAGGCGCCGGTAGACGGTCGGCCGCGAGACGCCCAGTGACTCCACCAGCTCGCAGGCGGGCTTTGCCTCGCCCGTCACCGCACGCAGGACCTCGCGTGCGTACTCGTCCGTCAGGAGGTCGACGACCTCCTCCGGCGGGGAGTCGAGCGTCGGCCCGTCGTCCGTCTCGCCGGCGTAGCGTTCTCTGGCACGGTGCACTGCCGCGGTGTCGGAGGGCGCACGGGACATCGGTACTCGGTCCGAGGGACCGAACTGGTATATAAATCTGTCCCCGTTTGCCGATCTCGAAAATCGGCGGAAGGTCGTCTCACGGAGATTCGAGTCGAACGGAGTCGACCGTGCCGTCGGTCTCGGGTCCGCAGCGGTGACACGGGGGCAGTCGGGCTGATCGCGTCGGCCGCACGCGGGCCGACACGTCCGGCGAGAAGAACCCCTATGCCGATCCGGGTCGGACACGTTCGTATGACGACCACACGAGACGGGTTCCGCGGGTTCCGGTGTTCCGACTGCGGCGCGACGTTCGACCCGGACACGCACGGCCGGTGTCCCGACTGTGACGGCCTCCTGACGGCGCGGTACGACGACGACCCAGAACGCGTTCGCGCGGGACTGGCCGACCCCGCGGACGCGCCGTTGCCGTTCGCTTGTGCCGACCGCCTGTCGGCCAGCGAAGGGGGGACGCCGCTGCTCCGGACGGACCGCCTCGCCGAGGAGTCGGGGGTCGGGGACGTGTTCCTCAAAGACGAGGGGCGCAACCCGACGGGGACCGTGTACGACCGGGGGATGGCGACGGCCGTCACCGCCGCGGCGACGACCGACGTGGAGCCGCTGGCGCTGGCGGCGGCGGGCAACGCCGGCCAGTCGGCCGCCGCGTACGCTGGTCGCGCGGATCTGCGGTCGTACGCGTTCGTCCCCTCGCGCACGGCGTTCTCGAACAAGGCGATGGTGAACGTCCACGGCGGCGAGATGCGCGTCGTCGGCGGCCGGTTCGACGACGCCGCCGCGGCGGTCGACGACCAACTCGCGGCCGACTACTACTCGCTGAGCGCCTTCGAGACGCCGTACCGCGTCGCGGGGACGAAGACGCTCGGGTACGAACTGTGTGCGGACTACGCCGTCGCGACGGACGCACTGCCCGCTCGGACGCCAGAGGCGGTCGCGGACGCGGCCCCGCTCCCGACGCCGGACGCCGTGGTCGTCCCCGTCGGCACCGGCGAGGTGCTCGTCGCCGTCGAGCGCGCCCTCGCGGAGCTGTCCGAGGCGGCCCTCCTCGCGAGCGTCCCCGCGGTGTACGCGGTTCAGCCCGCCGGGTGTGCGCCGATCGCCAGCGCCGCCGCGGCTGGCGAGGACACGACGGAGCCGTGGGACCGCCCCGACACGATCGTCGGCGAGTTGGAGATTCCCGATCCGGTCGGCGGCGACCACGCCCTCGCCGCGCTCTCGCGGCTCGAGGGCGGCGCCGTGACCGTCTCCGACGACGACGCTCTGGAGAGTGCCGTGACGGCCGCCCAGACGGAGGTCGTGGAGGTCGGCGGCGCGGGCGGCGTCGCCCTCGCCGGTGCGTGGGCACTGGCGGACGACGGGACCCTCGGCGACACGGACGACGTGGTCGTGGTCAACCCCGACGCCGGCGTCAAGACCCCAGACGTGTTGCGGAGTCACCTGATGGGCCAGGGGATCTGAGGCGGAACGTCAGGGTCGTAGGGAGCGAACGCTTTTGTGTGATACAGTCGTATCACAGAACGTGAGCACCGACACAGACTCCGGAGACGGACAGATGCAGAAGATCAACGTTCGCGTCCCAGAACCGCTCTTGGAGCGGATCGACGAGGAGTGGGAGCGCCGTGGGTACTCCAGTAAGTCCGAGGCGATCAGAGACGCACTGCGTGACTGGGTGAGCCCTCCCGCGACACTCTCCGACGAGACACTGGACGACTTGGCGGCGAGCAGAGAGCAGGCGAACCGCGGTGAGACGCTGTCGGCCGACGACGTTCGGGATCGATTAGATCTGGATGACTGAGGTCGAATACACCGAACAAGCCGTCGACCACCTGTCACAACTCGACCCACAAGTCGCAGATCGAATCATGAACAAGGTGGACGAGGCGACCGAGTGGACCGAACACAGACTCGAACCGCTCTCCGGATATCCTTACTACAAGTTGCGAGCCGGAGACTACAGAGTGATCCTCAGTTGGAATCGGAGCGCCGACACACTCCGTGTCGAAGCTGTCGGTCACCGTCGAAACGTCTACGACAGACACCTGCCTCCGTAGTGTGGAACCCCTTGTCGAGGAGTCCTCCAACCGAGAGCGAGCGATCATCACTACCCCGGCCCCGTGTGAGGAATGAAGCGTGAGTGGTGTCGCCCCTCGACCGAAGCGGCCGGTCCATTCGGCAGAAAGCGTATTTGACCCCGTTCCGTCGGTGAACGTATGCCGACTGTCGACCCGAAGGGACGGATCGTCCTCCCGGAAGTCGTCCGGGACTCACTGAACATCGGGCCCGGGACGGAGGTCGAGGTCGAACGTCTCGACGGCGAGTCCGGTATTCTCCTGAAACCGGTCCCAGACCCCGAGACGACGGCAGAGGCTCTCGTCGACCTGATCGAACGGGAGGCGGCTCGCCGGACGGACCCGAGTCGACCAGACGGGGATGCACATCCGGTCGCACGCGATCACGTGGACGCTGTGGCTCGTCACGTCTCGGACGACGGCTGACGACGAGCCCGCAGTCGAGCCGCGAGACGGACGGTCTCGCGACGACCGACCGTGACTACCGCACGGAGTCGAGGATCAGCTTCTGTTCGGTGCGTTTGACCTCGTGTTGCACGTCGCGGACGGCGTCGATGTTCGCGGAGATGGAGGTGACACCCTCGTCGACGAGGAAGTCGACCATCTCCGGTTTCGAACCGGCTTGCCCGCAGATGCTCGTCGCCACGTCGTGCTCGCGACAGGTCTCGATCACGTCCCCGATCAACTCCAGGACGGCCGGGTGGAGTTCGTCGAACCGGTCGGCGACCTTCCCGTTGTTCCGGTCGACCGCCAGCGTGTACTGGGTGAGGTCGTTCGTCCCGAAGGAGGCGAAGTCGATCCCGGCTTCGGCCAACGCCTCGATCTGGAGCGCCGAGGCCGGCGTCTCGATCATCACACCCCACGAGATGGCGTCCGGGTCGAGTCCCGCCGCACGCATCTCGCGTTTCGCCGCCGTCACGTCGGCGGCGTCGTTGACGAGCGGGAACATCAACTCCACGTTGTCGTACCCCATCTCGTACAACTCGGCGAAGGCGGCCAACTCGTGTGCGAACAGTTCCGGCTTGTCCAGCGAGCGCCGGATCCCCCGCCACCCCAGCATCGGGTTGTGTTCGACGGGCTCGTCGTCGCCACCCTCCAACTCGCGGAACTCGTCGGTCGGGGCGTCCAGCGTCCGCACCCGCACCGGCCGCGGGTAGAACTCCTCGGCGACGCCGCGGACCCCCTCGACGAGCTCCTCGACGTACGCGTCCTCGCCGTGGTCGGCGACGTACTGTGCCGGCGTCTTCCCGGTCGACAACACCATGTGCTCGATCCGGAGCAGCCCGACCCCGTCGGCACCGGTCGCCGCGGCGCGTTCCGCCGCCTCCGGGATCGAGACGTTCACCTTCACCTCCGTCGCCGTCATCGGCTTCACCGGTGTGTCCGGGCGGACCGCCTCCACCGGCTCGTGGTCGTCCGCCTCGTCGGCGTCGGGGCTGCCGGCGCGGACGGTGCCCTTGTCGCCGTCGATGGTGATCGTCTCGCCGTCCGTCAACTCCCGCGTGGCCGAACTCGTCCCGACGACCGCCGGGACACCCAACTCTCGGGAGACGATGGCGGCGTGGGAGGTCATCCCGCCCTCGTCGGTGACGATCCCGGCGGCGCGTTTCATCGCGGGCACCATGTCCGGCATCGTCATCTCCGTCACGATCACGTCACCCTCCGCGACCTTGTCGAGTTGGTCGAGTTTGGTGACGATCCGCACCTCGCCCGCGACGGTGCCGGGAGAGGCACCCAACCCGGAGACGAGGACGTCCCCCTCCGCGGCGGTCTCGCCGGTGCCGCCGTCGGCGCTCGCGGTGCCGTCTGCGCCCGCACCGTTGGCACGGGTCGCCTCGGGGTCCGTGCCGTCGGGACCTGCTCCGGCGGTCTCGCCCGCCCCGCCGGCCGTGTCGGCCGCGTCGCGTTCGCGTTCGCCGGGATCGGCGGCCGCGCTCGCGCCGTCGTCGATCGTCGTGATCGGGCGCGACTGGAGCATGTACACCTCGCCGTCGTACACCGCCCACTCCACGTCCTGGGGCTCACCGTAGTGGTCCTCGACGGTCCGGCCCAACTCCACCAGGCGTTCGATTTCGGCGTCGGTCAACACGCGTTCCTCGCGGCGCTCGGGGGCGACCTCGCGTTCGACCGTCTCCCCCGTCTCCGGATCCTTCTCCATCATCGTCTTCTTGTCCGCGACGGTCACCTGCTGGACGGTCGCCGTCTCGCGGTCCACCTCGTAGTTGTCCGGCGAGACGGAGCCCGAGACGACCGCCTCCCCGAGTCCCCACGCCGCCTCGAGGATGATCCGCGGGTCGCCCGTCGACGGGTGGCTGGTGAACATGACCCCGGACTTCTCGGCGTCGACCATCCGCTGGACGACGACGGCGATGTCCACCTCGTCGTGGGGGAACCCCTGTCGCTGGCGGTAGTAGATCGCCCGCTGGGAGAACAGCGAGGCCCAACACTCCTTGACACGTTCGAGCAACGTCTCCTCGCGGACGTTGAGGAACGTCTCCTGTTGGCCCGCGAAGGAGGCGTCCGGCAGGTCCTCGGCGGTCGCGGACGACCGGACGGCGACGAACGACGCGCCGTCACCCAGCGAGCGGTACGCCGAGAGGATCTCCTCGCGGACGGACTCCGGGAACGGCTCCCCGAGGATCAACTCCCGAGCCCGCTCGTGGGCGGTCTGGAGCGCCTCGTTGTCCTCGTGGTCGATGTCGACGGCCGCGAACAGTTCCTCGTCGATGCCCGCCTCCTCGATGAAGCGGCGGTACGTGCCCGCGGTCACGACGAACCCCGGCGGCACCGGGAGGTCGGCCCCCGTCAACTCGCCCAGCGAGGCCGCCTTCCCGCCGACCGTCTTCAGGTCGGTCGCGCCGATCTCGTCCAGCCAGAGTACAGCCATCTCGTGTCGGACCACACACCGGACGCGACAAAGAAGCTTCCGAACACTCCGGAGAGCCGCCAACGCGCCGAAAAATTACTCGACTCCGAATTCGTCGGTCGAGGCGTGTCCGCAGCCGTCGACGCCCCGAACACGTGTCGGTGGCCGCCCGCCTCAGGCCTCGATGATCTCGTCGTCGGCCTCGTCGGGGACGCGGATCTGGCCCTCGAAACTCGTGACGGCGGTGCCGCCGACGGTCGGCGCGTCGCTCCCGCTGGCGCGCACGTGGACACGACCCGGTCTGTCGAGGTAGTGGCCCTGTTCGAACACCATCTCCTCGGGGGTGCCGACCGTCGTCGACACGTCCGTGGCGGTCGAGGACTCGCCGAGGCCCGCGCGGTCGCCGGGCGCGCGGTCGCTCCCGTTCTCGCGGAACGCGCCGAAGTGGTCCAGGTACGCCCCGCACGCGCCCGAGGCGGTGCCGGTGACGGGGTCCTCGGGGACCCCCGCGCCGGGGACGAGACACCGCCCGTGGAGGGTCGACTCGGCCGACAGCGTGTCGAAGGTGAACGCGTACACCCCGGCGGCGTCGTGCGCCTCGGCGAGTCGTTCGACGGCGGGGAAGTCCGGGTCGAGTCCCCCGAGCGCGTCGAGGAAGTCGACGGGGACGACGAGGAACGGTAGCCCCGTGGAGGCGTACGCGACCGGGAGGGCGTCGCCGACACCCGTCAACGCGGCCGTCTCGCAGCCGAGTGCCGCCGCGATCACGTCGTAGTCGGCGTCGACCTCGTACACCGTCGGCGGGTTCTGTGTCATCCACACCGTGCCGTCCTCGTGCACCTCGATGGAGAGCGTGCCGACGTTCGTCGCCAGCGTGTGTGTGCCGGGGTCGAGACGCTCCGTCTCGTGGAGGTACGCGTGGGCCGCCACGGTGGCGTGCCCACACAGGTCGACCTCCGTCGTGGGCGTGAAGTAGCGCACGCGGCGGTCGGCGTCGTCGGCGGGGGTGAGAAACGCCGTCTCGCTGACCGCCAGTTCGCGTGCCACCGCCTGCATCTGTGTCTCCGAGAGGCCGGTCGCGTCCGGGACCACCCCGGCCGCGTTGCCGGCGAGCGGTTCGTCCGTGAAGGCGTCGACCAACGCCGCCTCCCGCGTGTCCGGTGTGTCTGTCACGAGCCGTGTGTGGGGTCGGCGGGGAGATAGTGGTGACGCACGGGACCGGTGTGATCGTTCGACGAGCCACCGATCCGTCTCCCTCAGACCCGTCGCTCTCCCGACGGAGTGTCGGCTCGACCGTCGCGGCCGACTTCGGACGAACCTACAAGTACGATTACGAGCGAGTCTGTCGTATGTCACAGTTCGACGGATCGAAGACGACGGTCGACGACCGCGGGTCGGTGTCGATTCCAGAGCCGGTTCGCGAGGCGGCCGGCATCTCCCCGGGCGACGACGTTCGGTGGACCGTCGGCGAGGACGGAACGGTGACCCTGGAGGTACTCGAGGGGACGTACGGGGCGTTCGACGACGTGGACCCGGTCGAGGGGCCGGATCGGGACCGCGTCGACGCAGTGATCGACACGGACAGGACACCGGAGTTCGAGCAGTGAGACGGGCCGCCGTCGACGCGAACGTGCTCTACGGTGGGCTCGTCCGTCGGGATCAACACCACGACGAGGCGTCCGAACTACTGTCGGCGTTCGACCACGGCGCACTCCCGCGCGGCGTCGTCGTGAGTAGCGTCTTGGAGGAGGCGGTGAACCTCCTCCACGTCGACACGTCTCACCGCACCGCACTCCGTCTCCTCGACGCACTGGGGTCGAGCGACGGGTTCGAGACCACCCACACGACGGGCGAAGACCTCGCCGACGGACGGCGTCGGTTCCGTCGGTACGAACACCTCTCGCTCACCGACGCGGTCGTCACTGCGTGGATGGAACGGAACGACATCGAGTTCCTCTACTCGTTCGACGACGACTTCGACGCGGTGGCGGAGATCACGCGGCTCGACAGTCCACACGACCCGTACTGACTCGGACGCCGCGTGGTCGCCTCACCGATTCAGCGTGTGGATTGCCTGCTCTTCGGCGTTCTCGGCGGCCTCCATCACCGTCTCCGACAACGTCGGGTGGGTGTGGATCGTCGAGCCCAGATCCTCCAGCGTCGCCCCCATCTCGACGGCGAGGGCGATCTCGGCGATCAGCTCGGACGCCTCCGGCCCGACAACCGTGCCGCCGAGCACGAAGCCGCTCTCCGCGTCCGCGACGACCTTCGTGAACCCCTCCGTCTCGTTGGCCGTCAGCGCACGCCCGGAGGCGTTGAACGGCATCTCCCCGACGACCGGATCGAAGCCGGCCTCCTCGGCCTCCTCGGCGGTCATCCCGACCGTCCCGATCTCGGGGTCGGTGAACACCGCCGCGGGGATCGCCTGGTAGTCGAGTGCCGCGGGCTCCCCGGCGGCGACCTCCGCCGCGACGATCCCCTCCTTGCTCGCCTTGTGTGCGAGCATCGGCTCGCCGGCCACGTCGCCGACCGCGAAGATGTGCTCCTGGTCCGTGCGTGCGCGGTCGTCCGTCTCTACGAACCCGTCCTCGTTCGGCTCCAGCCCGGCCTCCGCGAGGTCGAGCGTGTCCGTGACGGGCGAGCGCCCGACGGCGACGAGCACCTGGTCCGTCTCGTACTCGGCGACCTCGCCGTCCTCCGTCTCCGTCTCGACGACGATCCCACCGCCGCGCTCGTACCACTCCGAGGCCCCCTCGCCGAAGGAGAACTCGACGCCGATCGCCTCGGCGCGCTCGCGGATCACCCGGCGCACGTCCGGCTCGTAGGCCGGCAACACGTCGTCGAGCATCTCCACGACCGTCACGTCGGCGCCGAGTTTGGCGAAGGTGGTCGACAGCTCCATGCCGATGTACCCCGCGCCGACGACGACCAACCGGTCCGGGAGCGAGTCGAGCGCGAGTGCGTCACGCGAGGAGAGGACGCGCTCGCCGTCGAACGCGAACCCCGGGACCTGGATCGGTCGCGACCCGGTCGCGACGATGGCGCGTTCGAACTCCAGGGTCTCGGAGCCCTGCCCGTCCCCACCGTGTTCGACGCGGAGCGTGTTCTCGCCGGCGAACTTCGCCGTCCCCTGCATGAGGTTGACGCCGTTGGCCTTACACAGCTTCTCGACGCCGCCGGTGAGTCGGTCGACGACGTCGTTCTTCCACGACTGCATCTGGGCCACGTCGACGGCCGGATCGGCGTGGATCCCCAGCTCCTCGGCGTGTTCGACCTCCCAGGCGAGACTCGCGCCGTGGATGAGCGCCTTCGAGGGGATACACCCGTAGTTCAGACAGGTGCCGCCGTACGCGTCGCGCTCGATCAGCGTCGTGTCGAGTCCGTGCTGTGCCGCCCGGATCGCGGCGACGTACCCGCCCGGTCCGCCACCGATCACGGCCACGTCCGTTCCCGTGGAGATGTCTCCGACGACCATCGTACCCCACGGTTCGGCCGGCGAGGTATAAACTGGCAGGAATTGCTGCCGGCCGAGAACGGTGCCGAGCCGCCGTCGAGCGGGTACTTGACGCCGAGAGTAACTCGGAATCGAGTTGTCGGAGAACGGGTCGCGTCCGGCCGCTGTGTGGTACGCGACGGCTCGCGTTCAGCGCCGTGCGCGATACTCGCCGTACTGGACACCGAGTGCGAGCGTGATCAGTCCGAAGATCACGACCGAGGGGAGCACCATCGTCAACACGGTAGTCGGAGTCATCATCGGTGCGGCCAACAGCCCACCGACGCTCGCGCCGACGATCACGAAGAACACCACCGCCGTCGTCGTCGTGTCGAACTCCATACCTAGGTTTGGACACAGTCGAACATAACGGTCGTGGTCTGGATCGGTCGGCCGGACGACCCACTCCGTCGGAAGTGTCGAGGCTGTCTACCCACTACCGTCGTGCAGTCTCGTCCGATTATCGGACCTGATACAGAGCCACAAATGTTATTGGCAACTGGACCAACCGTTCAGCTATCAGGGGTCCACTAATCATGCTCAAGGACACAGAGGCGGAGCGGGGTCAGGTAGGGATCGGGACGCTCATCGTGTTCATCGCGATGGTGCTGGTGGCGGCGATCGCTGCCGGCGTCCTGATCAACACCGCCGGCTTCCTCCAGTCGAAAGCGCAGGTGACCGGTGAACAGTCGACACGGCAGGTCACGGACCGCCTGCAAGAGGTCGTCACCACCGGAAAGGTCGACTCGAACGACGAGATCGACGAAGTTGAGGTGACGGTGACACAAGCGCCGGGTGCCGGCGAGATCGATCTCACGAACCTCTCCGTGACATGGATCGGCGAGGACGACGCGTACGTCTACGTGTATGGTGACTCTGCCGGGGAGACGAGCGGTATCAACACCGGTGCCGACGAGACGTTCGGTGTCTCTGTGGTGCGTAACGAGGGAGAGACCGAGAGTGGAGTCACGGTATTGAACGACCCTGACGATCGATTCAACCTGTTCTTCGATCTCGACGCAGTCAGCGACGGTGGAGCGAACGAGATCGGGGCGGGTGAGTCGGTGACGTTGAAACTGAACACACAGTCCGGTGCGACGACGACGATTCGCTTCACAGTCCCCGAGGCACTCGGTGGGAAGCAGTCTGTCCTGTTGTGAAGTGTTTCGGGGCGAGTGGTTTGAGACATCTCGCGCCTCGTCGTCGCGGCAATCATCGATTTCCGAATGACCCGAGGTTGTTCGGGCTCGCACTGTAGCAGACGGATTGAATCCCTCCCGACCTTTTGTGTTGGAGGTTCGCTGGAATTCGCATTCGAACACCTCACTGGTGTCTGTGAGAGTCGGCATCTTCACCCCGCCTAACGACACTCGTATCACCGCCAGTGGTAAATTTGTGTCGCACTTCCAAACCTCCGAGCGATCGCTTCACATCGAGGCGTTCGGCGACGCTGTTCTGGCCATTTTCCTGTGTGTAGTCATAGATGCTTCGGTATGGTTTGCCCCGAGGTCGAGTAGTTCAAAACGGGAGGCGCCTCGTCGTCACGAAGGTCTTCGATGTCCAAACGGTCCCGAGAGACTCCGCCCGCTCGGTCTGTAGACGCCGACTCGTCGAATCCCTACTCACGACTCTCGTACACTCCCCACCAGTGACGGTCGGTCTTTCCGACGCCCACCAAGCTCGGAATGCAGACTGTCAAACTACCGGACAGCGGCGATACGCCAGTGTCCGTATGCGGTAGAGAGCCCGAGTATCGAACGAGATAATTAGTACAGTGGATTTTTTATTGGCGTGCCAGAAGAACAGGGTACACCCTGATAGAACGGGGACCACGACACATGTTCAAGGACACAGAAACGGAGCGGGGTCAGGTAGGAATCGGGACGCTCATCGTGTTCATCGCGATGGTGCTGGTGGCGGCGATCGCTGCCGGCGTCCTGATCAACACCGCTGGCTTCCTCCAGTCGAAGGCACAGACCACGGGTGAACAGTCGACGAAACAGGTCTCCGACCGGGTCCAGGAAGTCGTCACGACGGGGACGGTCGCGGACAACAACACGGTCACAGATGTCTCCGTGACGGTGACGCAGGCACCGGGTGCCGGTGAAATCGACCTTGAGAACCTCACGGTCAACTGGGTTGGGGAAGATAATTCCTATGTCTACGTCCAGAATAGTGACGGTGCGAGCGGTGCGGACGACAGCTTCACCGTCGAGGTCGTCCGTAACGAGGGCGACTCCAGTGGAGCGACGGTACTAAACGATCCCGACGACCGTTTCAACCTCGTGTTCAACCTGGAGACCACTTTCGCGGCCAACCCCCTCGGCGAGGGGGAGTCGGTGACGCTGAAGCTGAACACGCAGGCTGGCGGGACGACGACGATCCGGTTCACTGTCCCTGAGTCGCTTGAGGACAAGAGCTCCGTCCTCCTGTAGGACAGCTCTCCTTTTGTTTTCGCCGACACATACGAGCGGTACGAGTCGGGCATCTGTGGTGTGTGGGTCGCAGTCCCGTCCACAACCGGTGGTGTACAGATACGACCAGATCGTCGGACGAAATTAGCACTCAGAGAGTCTCGATCTGCCGCCGGACGGCTGTTGAGCGAAAAGCCTCCCGCACCCGACACACGGCAAGACCGCCGGTCACACGGTCTCCCGTCGACGCCCGACACTGGCGCGCCTCACACGTTTCCCTCGCTTCTCCTCCGTCGGGGCACGCTCTGACGAGGGATCACTCCGCTCGCGAGGTCCCTGCATGTTTCTCGCGCACCACCCACAGCGGTCAGCGTATCCGAACACCGCCCTATGACAACCCCGGACCCATTATCAAGATAAATAACTGGTGGGTGTGGTTTATTACTCGGACATTACTATCTGCCTCCATCCCCACTCGGGGACCACGACACATGTTCAAGGACACAGAAACGGAGCGGGGTCAGGTAGGAATCGGGACGCTCATCGTGTTCATCGCGATGGTGCTGGTGGCGGCGATCGCTGCCGGCGTCCTGATCAACACCGCTGGCTTCCTCCAGTCGAAGGCACAGACCACGGGTGAACAGTCGACGAAACAGGTCTCCGACCGGGTCCAGGAAGTCGTCACGACAGGGAACGTCGCCTCTGGCAGCAATGAAGTCAACGGTGTGAACGTGACGGTGACGCAGGCACCGGGTGCCGGTGAAATCGACCTTGAGAACCTCACCGTCAATTGGGTCGGTGAACAGCAGTCGTACGTGTACGTCTACGAGGGTGCCGACAGTAACTCGATCGGCAGTGGTGCGTCGACGGGTGGCGCGGACGCGCTGTTCGACATCGAAGTGATCCGCAACGAGGGCGACTCCGCCACCGACGCCACGGTGTTGAACGACGCCGACGACCGATTCAACCTCGCGTTCAAATTGAAGCAGGACAACGGCCCGAACTCGATCGCGGAGGGTGAGTCGGTGACGCTGAAGCTGAACACGCAGGCCGGCGGCATCACGACGGTCCGGTTCACCGTCCCCGAGTCGCTCGAAGACAAGAGCTCCGTCCTTTTATAAACGGACGAACCGGTCGACTCCGTTTTTTGAAGACGCGACAAGGCACCTCCAGTTGCGACGCTCTCTCGTCCGACCGCGTTCCGTTTGAAGATGTTCTCTCGCCACGGGATCGGACGACAGGAAGAGACAGTGTGGCTTGGCCGGTAGGCCCCGAGGGATCTGTAATCCGTCGTGTCCATTAGGGGGATACCGCGATAGAGGGACGGGACGAATGTCTCGGGATCTTTCGAGCGACAGTCTCCCTCTCGTGATGACGGGACACCTTCGGTGTCTCGGACCACTCGATACTCGGGAACGCTCTACGGTCGTTCCGCACACTACCGTACCGGCGAGTACGGTTGCGACGGACTACGTTCGTCCGCAACGCTCACCACGTCCGTCCATGACGGTACCCCTCGTCTTGGGACGATAGTGTGCAGGTACGGCCGAGTCGTCGAGGAAGACTACTGCTTGGAAGGCCCCGAGGTGCCGTCAAGCGGTTCCCGGTACCGTGCGGCGATCCCACGCGTGACTCTCACCACACCCGGCACGTAGCGAGACCGCCGGTCTCACCACAGTTGCAGTCGAGGCATGGCACCGTCCACACCTCGCGTGCTTCGCTCGCGCCAACGGAGGAGGAGCAAGCTCTGAGAGATTCCCACTCCGTCGGGGAAGCCTCTAGCGTTTCTTGGGTGCCGTCCGCAGCCGTCGGCTCGTCCGAATACCACCCTTCGGATGTATGGCCGACGGCAAAGTCCAGAGTCCGTCTCGAATGGAACGTCGTCGGTTGTGGCCGCCACGTTCGGTTCCCTCCATCCACTCGTTCACACGTCCCCGATTGACCGTCACGATCCGGTCGTCTTCACCGACGGAGAGAACCGCCTGTGTCCGTGCTGGCTTCGTGTCACTTTCGTCCGCCGGCTCCGAGGCGGGCGAGACGACCGACACCAAGTCGATCGAGTGCCGTCGACCCGCCGTCAGAGGAACGGGAGTACCGGCGTAGAGATCGAGTAGACGAACGGACGACGGCGAACGTCGCTCCGTCGGCGTTGCGAAGAGTGACCGGACGACCCTCAGTCGTCCGTTCGTCTGTGTAGAACCAGGACCACTGTCAGGAGCGCGAGCACGGACACCGGTCCACTGAACCCAGGTGCGAACGTGTTGCTACCGGTCTGTACGGCCGTCCGCGCCGTCACTTCTCGACCGACCGTCGGTGTGACCGCGGTCGGGGTCGCCGTGGACGGTGGTGACATCGTCGGTGCCGGACTGGGAGCCGTCGTCGTGACCGGGGTACTTGAGCGTGTCTGTGTCAGGTCTGGCGTGCTTGTCGGTGTCGGCGAGTCAGTGAGCGTGTCTACCGAACGCGTCTCGTTGGGACCCAGCGACGGGAGCGGTGTCGGCGTGATCCGTGCACGGAGCGTCACCGACCGTTTGGCCCTCGCGCTCCCCACCCTCGGGACGGACAGATTCGTCGGGCGGACGCTCGCCTCGAACTCTCGTGGGAGCTCCTCGTCGACCGCGTCCTGATCGCGGAAGTCGAAGGTAGCCGAGAACGTCCGGTCGTCGTCAACGATCACCGTCTGGCTCTTCGAGAACAGCAGTACGGTTCCCGTCCCCTTCGTGCCGACCTGTAGCTCGGTTCCCGGTGCGAGTGTGGTCGATCCCGACACCCGCTGGTCCGGTCCGGTGATCAGCGTGTCCGTGTCGATCGTCGTCGCGGGCTCGACGAGTTCGACGCCGACGGACCGCTCGACGTCGTCCTTGAGCATCGTCGAGATCGGGTTCTCGACATTGCCTCGCACGGTCAGCGTCGTGTCGTACACGAACCCAGTCGGGGGGTCCGACAGCGCCGTCGTGTTGATCAGGACGTACAACTCTCCGTCGGTCGTGTCGAAGAAGGCCCGCACCCCGTCGGCCGACTCGCCTGTGTCTAGGATTCGCACCGGGTCCCGGTTCGGGAGCGGGTCCCGCTGTACCATCCCAAGTTCGATCGGTGGTGACGGCTCCTGTGCCAGTGGTGCGATCCGCCCGGTGACTTCCCCACCTGTCGGGGCCCGCAACAGCCCTTGGAGCCACGTCGCGTTGGTCAGCCTGAGGACCACGGTGTCACTCGACGCGGTCAGGTTCGTCGGGCTACCGGTCGTCTCGACATCCTCGACGGACCCGAGAGGCGCCTCGCCCGGTGCGGTGAACACGTCTAGCTCGGACGAGTTCGTCGACGGTGACGTGACGGTGAGGAGCGCGGTCGCGTCCGGAACCTCCGCAGCGGCCGGACCCGCCGTCGCCTCGATCCGGTACCGTCCCTCGGCGAACACACGCCCACTCGTCGGGTTACTCGCCGGTCGGACCGTCACGTCCGCAGCCGGAACCTGCCCGTTCTCCGTACTGAACGCGTCGTCACCCTGGTTCGCTCGGTACGTGTTGAAGTACAGGGTCGTCCCACTCGACACCGTCACGTTCGCCTCGTAGCCCGCACGTTCGAGGTCGCCGATCTTGATCGTCACCTCGCTCTCACTCCCCGCGGCGGTGATCGCGACGATCCCGCCACGTTTCACCGTGTACCGAGCCTTCGAGAAACTGGCTCGTGTCGTTCGAGTCGTCGCTCGACCGGCGGTGTCGAGGGCGCCGGCGTCGATCGAGTCGTGGGCGGCCTCGTCGACGGTGGTGTCGGCGCTCTCGTCGACGAGACCGTCGGCTGCGGTGACGGTGGGGACGCTCGTGACCGCCGACGCCTCCGGCGTCGAGCGGTCCGGTGTCGCTGCTCCCGACCCGGTGTCGACTGGTCCCGCTGCCCCGACGGGGGCGACGACGAGGAGGAGACAGACGACGAGCGAGACGGCCGACGGGAGGTGGAGGCGATCACGAGACATGTGTGGGCGTACGCCCGTCGCCGCACGAGTGCCGGCCGGCGACGGGCCCGTGTCGATTCTGTGGTGGGCTGCCGCTCCCGATAAACCTCGTGGTTCCGGTATCAGTCCCGATAACACTGCGAGCCACCGCCGACTGGGGTAGCTTTTTGCACACGGCTGTCCCGAGCGACCGTATGGTGTCGCTCGACGCAGACCGGTCGCGCCTCGCGTGGGGGGTGTTCGGAGCCGTCCTCGCGCTCGCGCTCGCCTTCGTCGTCTACTCGTTCGTCGGAACCGTCGTGTTCGGGATCTTCCTCTACTACGCGACGCGGCCGGTGTACCGCCGGATCAGACGGCGGATCGGCCGTCCGACAGTCGCGGCCGGGGTGTCGCTGCTCGCGCTCACCACCCCGGCGCTGCTCCTCGTCGGGTACGCCCTGGTCGTGGTCGCCACGGAGTTGGACCGACTCGTCGGGCAGTTCGACGCGGTCGACCCGACGCAGATCCCCGGTGTCGACGAGGAGACCCTCGCGCTGTTGTCGGATCCGCAGGCACTGGCGTCACTCGACTGGGCCCAGTACGTCTCGACGGACGCCGTCGCGAGCGTGCTCTCGTCGGCGACCGACGCCGTCGAGACGGTCGCGTTCTTCGGGACGGGGTTGGTTCACCTGTTCGTGATGCTCGCGATCGCGTTCTACCTCCTGCGCGACGGCGACAGACTCAGACGCTGGCTGGCCCGGTACACCGACGACAGAGGCGTGGTTCTCGCGTACGCCGAGCGCGTCGACCGGGACTACCGGAACGTCTTCTTCGGGAACATCCTCAACGCGGCGCTGACGGGGGCGATCGGCGTCCTCGCGTACTCGTTGCTGAACCTGTTCGCGCCGGGAGGTGCGAGTATCCCGGCGGCGGCGCTGGTCGGGTTGCTCGCGGGTGTCGCCAGTCTGATCCCGGTCGTGGGGATGAAACTCGTCTACGTCCCGGTCGCGGCGGGGATGAGCCTCAGAGCCGTCGCCACGGGTGCGACGCCGACGCTGTGGTTCGTCGCGGTCTTCGTCGGCGTCTCGTTCGTGGTCGTGGACACTATCCCGGACCTGGTGTTGCGACCGTACGTCTCCGGCCGGTCACTCCACGTCGGGTCGGTGATGCTCGCGTACACGCTCGGGCCGCTGTTGTTCGGGTGGTACGGGATCTTCCTGCTCCCGATGCTGCTGGTGTTGGCGGTCCAGTTCGTCCGGATCGTCCTCCCGGAGCTGATCGCCGGGCGCGAACTCCAGCCGTACAGTGTCGATCCGGGCTACGTCGACACCGACCCGACACCGGACGGACGGACGGGCGGGGTGTCACCCTCTCTCGGTGAACCGACGGGCGACGCCGAGGGACTCGGCGGCGGGGAAGTGACCGACGGCGGTGATCGCAGGGGCACGGACGAGGGCGGTGACGGCCCCGAGGTCGACGACGACACACTCGACGACGGTGACGACACGGCCGACAGTGGCGACGGTAGCGGTCGATAGAACGACGAGTCGACCGGTTCGATGCGGACGGCGTCCGGCAGTCGACCGGCGAGTGCGACGGGGACCACCGCGTGTTCTCGCCCGACGTGCCAGCGGTACGACGTGCCAGCAGTCCGACGAGTCAGGCAGTGTGACGTGCCAGCAGTCCGACGGCCCACCACGGCGACGATCCGCGACCGACGGCACGAGGCGGACGACGTCCCGAACTCACTCGTCGCTCTCGACGTACTCCCGCTCCCACTCGCGACGGGCGTCCAGTTCGCGTTGCCCACGCCGCGTCAGCGTGTAGAAGTTCGTCCGTCGGTCCCGCTCCCCCTTCTCGACGAGCCCCTTGTCGACGAGCGTGTCGAGATTGGGGTACAGTCGGCCGTGGTGGATCTCCTTCTCGTAGTAGTCCTCCAGCTCCTCTTTGATCGCCAGTCCGTGTGGGTCGTCCAGCCCCGCGATCACGTACAACAGGTCACGCTGGAAGCCTGTCAGGTCGTACATCGGTGATGTCTGTTCTACACTTCGTGTCGAACAGAAATAAGTATACCGACGGTGTCACCGCGAGCGGCCACCACCCGCCCGTCTCTCCGGGTGTCGCGACTCGGCGAACTAGTCATTCGTCTGTGAGGAATTGGCGTGTAGAAATCCCGGCCGGCGACGAGCCCCCGTACCTGACAGACGAGCGAGAGGTGTCTGACGCCGGGGCGTGGCGAGGAGTGGGACCCGACACGTCGTCGGTCGTCGGTCGACGGCAGACGGGGTCGTGTCGACGAGCGGGACGCGGCGGGCCGTGGGTTGCCGCTCGACGGCAGACGGGTCGCGTCGCCCCGCGAGCCCGGACGAGTCGAATCGACTGGATTTAAGCGCGCGGTGACACCACTTCGAGACGCATGCGACTCCACGAGCACCAGGCGAAGGACGTCTTCTCCGAGGCGGGGATCCCGATCCCGGACTCGACGCTCGCGACGACGACCGAGGAGGTCGTCGCCGCCGTCGAGGAGATCGGCTTCCCGGCCGCGGTGAAGGCACAGGTCCACGTCGGCGGGCGGGGGAAGGCCGGCGGGATCGAGATCGTCGAGAGCGTCGACGAGGCACGCGCGGCCGCCGACCGCATCCTCGGGATGGACCTCAAGGGGTACACCGTCGAGAAGGTCCTCGTCGAGGCCGCCGTCGACTTCGTGAACGAACTGTACGTCGGCATCACGATGGACCGCGGCGAGGGGAAGCCGGTCCTGATGGTGTCGACGGAGGGTGGCGTCGACATCGAGCAGGTCGCCGAGGAGACGCCGGAGGCCATCGCGCGGGTCCACGTCGACCCCGTCGCGGGGCTGCGCCCGTTCCAGGCGCGCAAGGCCGTCTACGAGGCGGGTGTCCCGGACGACGTGGCACTCGACGTGGCGAGTATCCTCTCGACACTGTACGAGCTGTTCGACGAGAAGGACGCCTCCGAGATCGAGATCAACCCGGTGATGGTGACGAGCGACCGCGAGGTCGTCGCCGCCGACGCCGTGATGAACGTCGACGACGACGCCCTGTTCCGTCACGAGGACCTCGCGGCGCTCGAAGAGGAGTCGTACACCGACGACCTCGAACGGAAGGCCGGCGAGTACGGCTTCGACTACGTCCGGCTGGACGGGAACGTCGGCATCATCGGCAACGGCGCCGGCCTGGTGATGACGACGCTGGATTTGGTCGACTACTTCGGCGGCTCGCCCGCCAACTTCCTCGACATCGGCGGCGGGGCGAAGGCCGAACGCGTCGCGAACGCACTCGACATGGTGTTCTCCGACGAGAACGTCGACAGTGTCGTGTTCAACATCTTCGGCGGGATCACCCGCGGCGACGAGGTCGCCGAGGGGATCAACGCGGCACTCGAACAGTTCGACGAGATCCCGAAACCGGTCGTCGTCCGACTCGCCGGGACGAACGCCGAGGAGGGGATGGAGATCCTGAACACGGACCTCGTGCAGGTCGAGGGGACTCTCGAAGACGCGGTACAGCGTGCAGTCGAGAACGCACAGGAGGTGGACGCATGAGTGTATTCGTCGACGACGACACCCGCGTGGTGGTCCAGGGGATCACCGGCGGGGAGGGGAAGTTCCACACCGAACAGATGATCGAGTACGGCACGAACGTCGTCGCCGGCGCGGTGCCGGGGCGTGGCGGCCAGGAGGTCCACGGTGTCCCGGTGTACGACACCGTGACCCGTGCGGCCGAGGCGGAGGACGCGGACGCCTCCGTGATCTTCGTCCCGCCGGCGTTCGCCGCCGACGCGATCTTCGAGTCGCTGGACGCGCCGGTGGACGTGGCGGTCGCGATCACCGAGGGCATCCCGACCCAGGACATGGCCGAGGTGAAGGCCGAACTCGCCGACACGGACACGACGCTGATCGGGCCGAACTGTCCGGGGATCATCACGCCGGGTGAGGCGAAGCTGGGGATCCTCCCGGGCAACATCTTCGAGTCCGGCAACGTCGGGCTCGTCTCCCGCTCGGGGACGCTCACCTACCAGGTGGTCTCGAACCTCACCGACCGCGGGCTGGGGCAGTCGACCGCCGTCGGGATCGGTGGCGACCCGATCATCGGCACCTCCTTCGTCGACGCGCTGGCGGCCTTCGAGGCGGACCCCAACACGGACGCCATCGTGATGTGTGGCGAGATCGGCGGCGAGGACGAGGAGCGTGCCGCCGAGTTCATCGCCGAGCACGTCGACACGCCGGTCGCCGGCTTCATCGCCGGGCGAACCGCGCCGCCGGGCAAGCGGATGGGCCACGCCGGCGCCATCGTCTCCGGCTCCGGTACCGGTACCGCACAGTCGAAGATCGACGCGTTGAACGACGCCGGCGTGCCGGTCGGCGACACCCCCGACGAAGTCGCACAACTCGTCGAAGAGTTCTGAGCGGCGGGCGCCAGCGCCCGCGTCTCGTCGGGCGACGGGGTCGCCCGCGAATCGGCTCCCGCCGGTCGTGGCGTCGGTCGTGCCAGCCGTGTCGCCGGTCGCGCCGGAACGCTCAGGTGGGTTCGGTCCGTTCCGACCCCCGTGGACGACACACCGACACGGACCGAGGAGCCGGTCGACCCGGAGACGCTGGCGGCGTCGACGACGGCGTTCTCGCTTGTTGCCGACGAGACGCGGCTGGAGATCCTCGTGACGCTCGTCACCGAGACCAGCGGGCGTGGGGGCGACGCGTCGCTGTCGTTCTCGGAACTCCGACACGCGGTCGGGGTCGACGACTCTGGCCGGTTCAACTACCACCTCGACAGTCTCACCGGCACCTTCGTCCGCGAGGCGGACGACGGGCAGTACGCGGCGACGTGGATCGGCGCACAGCTGGCCGGGCGGGTCGCGGCCGGTGCGTTCGCGGACGACACCGTCTCGGTCGAGGCGTCCGTCGCCCCGTCGTGTCCGGACTGTGACCGCGAGTCGGAACTGGACTACGACGGGACGGTGCTCTCTGTCGACTGTCCCGACCACGGGACGGTGGCCGGCGTCCCGGCACCGCCGACGGCGGTCCGAGGACGAGACGCAGACGAACTGTTCCGTCGACTCCGGGACACCATCGCTCGCCGGGTGGAGTCGATCAGGAGTGGGACCTGTCCGGTCTGTGGCGCGCCGGTCACGACCCGACTCTCGCCGGATCCGCCGTCGGACACGGATCGGTACACGGGGATACCGTGGGCGACGTACGACTGCCGAGGTTGTTGGCTCGACGGCACCACGCCGGTGCAGGAACTGTGCCCGGGGCACCCGGCGGCACGCGTACTGTGTCTGACCGCCGGGTACGCCGCGAGTGGGTTCGCCGTCTCCTCTGGTCGAGACGGGTTGGCGGTCGACACGGACACGACGGCGCGGGACCCGCCGCGAGCCGAGGTCACGTTCACCGCCGACGACCTGTGCGTGACCGTCGGACTCGACGAGCGATTGAACACGGTCGGCGACCCGACTCCGAGTCCGGTCTCGGAGTGACCCGGCGGTCAGTCTCGAGACTAGTTCCCGTCGACGCGGTCGTCACCGCCACCGTCGCCGAGTCTCCCTCGTCGGCTGCCCGCCGTCTCGACGGCGCTCGATCGACCGTCGTCACGCTCGTCGACCGGTGCCGGCGCACCCCCCGTCGGCGTGACCACCGCGTCCGGGACGCGCACCTCGACGACGGTGCCACGCGGGTCGTTCTCGCGGAAGCTGACAGTCCCGTCGAGCGTGTCGGTCACCCACGTGACGACCCAGAGCCCGAACCCGTCGACGTGTTCGGCGTCCGTGATCGGCGTGTCGCCGGTCACCACGCGTCTGTCTACGTCCGGCAGTCCCGGGCCGTCGTCGGCCACCGTGAACACCGCCGCGTCGCCGTCGCGCTCGACGGCCACCCGGACCGTCGGGCGCTCCCGGTCGTTGTGCTCGACGGCGTTGTCGACGAGGTGTCGCAGCGCCACCTCCAGTAGCCTGTCGGCCCGCACCGCCAACCCCGTCGGCGCGTCGACGGTGATCTCGGGATCGGTGTCGGCCTCCGCTCGACGCCCACTCACGGCGTTCTCCAGTAGAGTTCGCGCGTCCAACACCGTCTCCGAGCGGTCCTCGAGGGTGTCGCGGGCGATCTGTACCTCGCCGCTCAACGACAGCAGGTCCTCGACGACCGCCTCGATCTGGTCGGCGTGCCGCCGTGCGTCCGCGGGGACTGCCTCGCGCAGTCGTTCGAGGTAGCCCAACACGACGTTCATATCGTTGCGGAGGTTGTGCCGGAGGAGCCGACTCATCACGCCGATCCGTCGCTCCCGGCGTCGCCGGTCGCTCACGTCCCGGACGATGGTGAGCAGCGCCTCGCGGTCGCCGACGGTGGTGAGCGATCCCGACACCTCGGCGGGGATCGACTCCCCGTCGGCGGTCTGGGGAGACAACGACTCCGTGACGTACCCGTCCTCGGCGGCGACGCGCTCGGCGAACTGTGCGAGCCGTGTCGGGTCGTACACCGTCGCGGCGTCGCTCCCCAACAGCGTCTCGCGGTCGTACCCCAGCAGCGAGCACGCCGTGCGGTTACACTCCAGCACGCGCCCGGCGTCGGGGTCGACGAGGAGGATCGCGTCGTTCGTGTTGCGGAACGTCTCCGTCAACCGGTCGCGGACGCGCGCCAGCTCCGCGGTGACGGCGCGGTGTTCCGTGAGGTCCCGCAGCGTCAACTGGACGGCGTCGTCGGCGAACTCCGCCGGGCCGACGACGGTCGCGGCGAGTCGCCGCTCCCCGTCAAGCGTCCGGAACTGCACCTCGGCGGCGTGCTCCGCCTCCTCGTCGTCCGCGACCCGGTCGAGTCGCTCGTGGAGCGTCGCGTGGTCCGCCGGGGCGACGAGGTCCGTGATCGGCCGGCCGACGAGCGTCTCCGCGCCAGTCTCGGCCCGCTCGTCGTCTCCCGCAGCGGGGTCGGCGAGGCGGCTGTCACCGCCGTCCGTCTCGCTCGCGTCCCGCGGCCGGGTCGTCTCCCCCGCCTCCTCACTCGCCCCGCTCGGCGTCCCGTCGGTCGTGCGTCTCCCCGCAACCTCGCCGGCGACGGGTGCGTCTCTCGCAGATCCGCCGTCCGAGCCGTCGTCGTCGCCGACCGTGGCGACGGAGTCGGCGGCGAAGTACCGCACCGCGGCGGGGTTCGCGTCGGTGACGTGACCGCCACGGACGACGAGGATCGGCGAGGGCGCCTCCGCGACGAGCGTCTCGTGGCGGCGCTGTTGGACGGCGAGGCGATCCGACAGCGCGTCGCGGTCTCGTGTCACCGACAACCCGTAGTAGACCGCCCCGGCGGTGAGCAGGTTCACGGCCGTCTCGACCGCCTGTTCGCCCGGCGTCCCGGGGACGGTGCCGGTCTCCAGCGCGGTGACCAACTGCAGCACCTGTGTGGCGATCATCCCGACGGGAACCGCGACGAGCAACAGCGGCCACCGGCGTTCCACGTCTCGGAGCACCGGGATCGAGCCGATGACGGAGACGACGAGCGCCAGCAGAGGCCCGACGACGAACACGTACAGTGTCACGAGGTTCGGGGTCATGTGTCGTTGCTGGCGTCGCGGGTGGCGTCGGGACGGGTCGGGTGTCGTCCTCGGGCGTCGCGGGTGTCGTCCTCGGGCGTCGCGGGTGGCGTCGGGACGGGTCGGGTGTCGTTCCCTGGTGTCGCGGGTGTCGTCCCCGGGGGGTCGCGGGTGTCGTCGTGGACGGCCGTGGGGCGACGGGCAGGTCCGCCACGACCACGGCACGGTGTGGTAGACGGCACGTCGGCGGCGACGGCGGCACCCGGCACGCACCCCCCGAGCGGCCGGACAGCCGTAGTCGGCTCCACCGACGCGCTGCCACCAGTTGAATCTGCTGGCGTCGCTGGGTGGAGACACACGACGCCACGAGGGCCGGGAGGAGTTAGTCCGTAGTCCATAGACTGTAGACCGACATGTCACGGGCACCGGAGCGTCCGGGTGACACGGACACCGGGGCGGCGGCGCGGGACTTCTTCGCCGCGCAGACGCTGCTGTCGACGCCGCGGCTGGCCTTCCTGTACACGGACCTGTTGGTTCACTCGCCGACCACCGTCACTGCCGCACGCGAACGGACGGGAACCGAACGGAGTACGGCGTACAAGTACGCGAACCGGCTCGCGGAGCTCGGCGTCGCACGAGAGACCGACGATCGGGTCGACGGTGCCGCACTGTGGCGGACGGAGCCGGTGGTCGGCACGTGGCAGGGGGTCGAGACGTTCGGCGTCTCGCCGACGTTGATCGCCGTCTACGGCGCGAGTACACGCGACGACGATCTGGAGTTGTTCCGCGACCGCCACGGGACGAGCGCCGGCCGTCACCGAGACACTCGCGTACCTCCGTGGCGAGCGAACACGGCGCGGCGTCGCGGCGGAACTCGGCGTCCCGGCGACGGAGGGAGTCGCCGTCTCGCAGGCGGTCGAGGGGATCGTCGCCGTCGTCGGGGGGCCGATCCGACCGTCGACACGGACACACTCCCTGTCGAGATCCACGAGCGTGTCGTCGCCGACTGCCCGTACACACCCCGCGACGATGGCTGAGTCGGGTGCCGTCGAACCGCTCTCACCGGCGCTGCTCGGCGACACGACCCGAACGGTGGTCGACCACGCGGCGACCGCCGAGATGACGTAGCGGACGGTGGACGGAGCGAGCCGCAGCCTCGAGAGTCGTCTCCCTCGCCGCTGGGGCTAGACAGAAGTGTCCGGAGTGGAGAGGGCGTGGTAACAGATGACAAGGGGACGGGTGGTACACGTGACGGAGCCGCCGGTGGGTGACGCGACCGTCGCCGACGCACTCGCCGCACGACTCAACCGTCCGCTCGTGCGGGCGACGCCGGCCGGTCTCGCGGAACGACTCGCGGCAGAGACCGTCGCCTGCGTCGTGTGGCGCGTCTCGCCAGAGGACGACCAGGGAACCGACGACGACGCGACTCCCGTCGCGGTCGTTCCCCCGACCGTCCCGACGGTCGGCTACGCCGTCGTCGACGAGGGTGTCGACGACGAACACCCCCCGAGAGACGAGCCCAGAACAGCGACGCGGCACGTCCCACGCGGTGTGTCGGAACAGGTTCTGGTCTCGGCGCCGGAGCGTCCCGACGAGTTGGCCGCGACCGTCGCCGGTGTCGCGGCCGCGTACCCGGACGCCGACCGACTCGGCGCGTTCCCGCGGCGGGCCCCGTTCCCCGTCGTGGCCGGGTGGCTCCGTGCGGAGACCCGCCCCTCGCTCCTCGTCTGGGACGCCAACGAGGCGTACGCCGCGACGTTCGACACGAGCCGCGAGGCCGTCCGCGGTGTCACGCTCGTCGACTTCCCCGAGCCGACGCCCGTCGCCGATCGCCCCGGCGAGGCACCCGACGCCGACGCGCCGGGGTCGGCGGCCGAGTCGACGGGGACACCCGACACCCGGTCGCGTTCGTCGCGGCCGTACGACGAGGCGCTCGCGAGGGCGACGGCGACGGGAGAGCCGACGACGTTGGCGACGCGTCTCCCGACGGGCGCCGACGAGACGTCGTTCCGAGTGACTGTGATTCCCGCCGCCGACACGGACGAGGGCGACGCCACGGAGCACGAGGCCACCGGCGCGTTCGTGTGGGCGTCGTACGTCGACGTGACGGACCACGCGGTCGACCGGCGTCGGGTGGCGGCGCTCCACGACGCCGCCCTCTCGCTGGCGAGCGCGGGGACGCCAGCCGCGGTCCACGAGACGGTCGCCAGCGCAACCGACGAGCTCGCCGCGGGGGAGCGGTGTGCGGTGTTCCACGAGCGCGACGGGGTGTTGGAGCCGGTCGCGACGGCGGGCGCGACCTCGCTGCGAGCGTGTCGCTCTCACGAGACGGGGACGGGCGCCGTCGGCCGGGCACACGCCAGCGGCTCCGTGACCGTCGTCGACGACCCCGACGCCGACGAGACGGCCGTCGAGACGGACGGGACGGTGGTGGCCGTGCCGGTGGGTGAGTGGGGGGTCGTCCGTGTCGTCGCCGCCGAGTCCGGTGCTGTCGACGCGTTCCAGCGAGACCTGGTGTACACGCTCGGTGCCCACGCCGCCGCGGCGCTGTCGCGTGTCGACCGCGAGCAGTCGAGTCGGCTCCACCGGCGGCGACTCGACCGGCTCCACGAGGCGACACGGGAACTCGTGGACGCGAGCGACGAGCACGCGGCGACGACGCGCGCGGTGGACGTGGCCGCCGACCTCCTGGAGACGCCCGGCTGTGCAGTCCACCGGTACGACTCGGGGGCAGAGCGACTCCGCGTCGCCGCGAGTCGCGACACTTCGACCGTCTCCGCCGTCCCGCGCGACCCCGGTGAGGGTGTCGTCGGCGTCGCCTACGAGACCGGGAGCGAGCGGGCCGTCGGGGTCGACGGGAGACGCGACGAGACGCCGGCGGGTGGCGGAGGCCCGGGGCGGGGCGGCTCGTCGGACCACGCCGACCGATCGGGAGACGAGCCGACACCGCCACCGGGCGCAGAGACCGTCGTCGCGTACCCGCTCGGTGACCACGGCGTCCTGTCGGTGTACGCCGACGCGAGCGACGCGGTCGACACCCGCGTGCGACATCTCGGCCGGGTGTTGGCGAGTAACGTCGAGACGGTGCTCGACAGTCTCGCCGACGAGCGGGTGCTGCGCCGTCGCGAGGCGCAACTGACACGCCAGAACGAGCGGCTCGAACGGTTCGCCTCGGTGGTGAGCCACGACCTCCGCTCGCCGCTGGAGGTCGCACGCGGCAACGCCGAACTCGCACAGATCGAGGGTGATCTCGACCGACTCGACGACGTACTCGACGCACTCGACCGTGCGAATCGACTCGTCGACGACACGCTGTCGTTCGCCCGCCAGGGGACCCACGTCGGCGACGTCTCGCCCGTCGCACTCCGGCGGGTGGCCCGCGACGCCTGGGAGTCCGTCCACGTCGAGGGACACGAGAGCGGCCGGCAGGCGGACGGCGAGGGCGACGAACCCGCGGCGAACGGTGCGGGCGAGTCGAGCGGGACCGACACGGAGGCGTCCGTAAACGACGGCGCGGACGGGTCGACCGAGACCGACACGGAGGCGTCGGCGAACGACGGCGCAGACGAGGCGGCGGCGAGTGGGAGCGAGGAGTCGGTCGCAGTCGGCGCGGCGACACTGGTCTGCGAGACGGACGCGCGCGTCCGAGCGGACGAGCGACGGCTCCAGCGGCTGCTGGAGAACCTGTTCCGGAACGCGGTCGAGCACAACGACCGGCCGGTCACGGTTCGCGTGACGGCGACCGACGACGGATTCGCGGTCGTGGACGACGGCGTCGGTCTCCCGTCGCTCCCCGATCGGGACCTCTTCGACCCCGGGACGACGACCAGCGACGACGGCACCGGCTTCGGGCTGAGCATCGTTCGCCAAGTCGCAGACGCTCACGGGTGGACCGTCGACGCCGAGACCGCTGCCGACGGCGGCGCCCGGTTCGTCTTCGACACCGATCCCGCGACGTGACTGCCGTCAGGGAACGACGCCGTCGAGACGAGCGTGTCGCGTCGACTACCGGTCGCTCGCGGGGAGCGTGACGGTGATCTCCGTCCCGTCGTCGACCGTCACGTCGATCCGGCCGTCCGAGAGGTCGACGATCCAGTAGACGAGCCACAGGTCCACGCCGTCGGCGTGGTCCAGCACGCCGACCGTCCCGTCGCCGGTCAACACCTCTCGTTCCGCCTCTGGCAGCCCCGGGCCGTCGTCCGCGATCCGCAGCCGCACCGCCTCGCCGTCGGCACCCTTCGCGACCTCGGGAGCCGACTCGGTGCGTGCCACCGAGACCGTCACCGTCGGCTCGGGCCCGGTGTGTTCGACGGCGTTGTCGAGTAGTTCCTCGACGGCGCGCCGGAAGGCCGGCACCGCCTCGACGGTACACGACGCCGGGAGGTCCGTCTCGACGGTCGCGTCCTCGGCGGACTCCGTCACGTCCGCGACGACCTCGCGGACGGTGTCGGCGGCGGGGACGGCCCCCGGTGTCGGCGGGTCCGTCAGTAGGTCGACCGCCTCGCGGTAGCGCGCGACGAGCTTCGACAACTGCGTCGCACGCCGGTGGATCCGTGCGGCCATCGACTGCTCGTCGTCGACGACACCCTCCGCGATCCCCTCCGCGAAGCCGCCGATCACGCCCACGTCGTTGCGGAAGTTGTGGCGCAACACCCGCGAGAGTACCGCCAGTTGCCGGTCGCGCTCGACGCGAGCGGTCACGTCCCGGCCCTCTGGGATCAGTAGTTCCACCTCGCCCGTCTCGTCGGTGATCGGACGCACGGAGAAGTCGATGATCTGTTCGCCGTCGACGCCCGAGACCGGCGTCTCGTAGCGGACGAACTCCCCGTCGGCCGCGCGGTCGAGCGCGTCGGCGAGTCGCTCGCGGTACTCCTCGTCGACATCCCACCACGGCGCGTCCGTGAAGTGTTCGCCGACGGCCTGCTCGCGCGTGACGCCGGCGAAGTCCAACGCCGTCTGGTTGGCCTCCAACAGCGTGCCGTCGGGCGCGAGCAGCCCGGTGAACTGGTGCGTCTGGTCGAAGATGGCCTCCGCGCGCCGTTCGCGCCGCCGCCGGTCGGCGATGTCACGGATCGTCACCTGTGCGTGTTCGCGGCCGTCCAACGAGACTCGGTCCGCCTCGATCGAGACCGGCACCGTCTCGCCGTCCGCCGTCTCGACGACGATCGGCTCCCCGTCCGGGAACCACTCGCGGCTGCCGTCGATGTCGACGATCCAGTCCCAGTGGGTCGTGTACCGCTCGCGTTCGCCGTCGGGGAACAGGACCAGGTACTCGCGGCCGACCAGCGCCTCCGGGTCGGCGGCGTCGGCCAGATCCGCCGCGGCGTCGTTCGCCTCGACGATCTCGCCTGAGTCGCGTTCCAACAACACGACCGCGTCCGTCGCCGACGAGACGAGACTCTCGTACTTCCGGCGCGTCCGGTCGAGTTCGGCGCCCATCTCCGCCTCCGTGAACCGCCGACCCAACGCCTCCGAGAGCAGTTCGACGAACGTCTGCTCGACGGGGGTGAACTCGCGGTCGCGTGGCGTCTCCGCCCCGAAACACACCGTCCCGTACACCTCTCCGTCGACGGTGATCTTCGCGCCCAGGTAACAGGCGACGCCGTGGTCCGCGTAGCCGGGGTTCGTCTCGTACCCCTCCGCGACGGCGTCGGCGACCGCCAGCGACTCCTCGCGTTGGATCACCGTCTTACAGTACCCTGGGTGGTCCACCTGGGCGCCCTCCGGGACGAGGTCCGCGGTCTCGTTGGTGACGGTGACCGTCGCCCCCTGCTCCGGGTCGTCGATCCGTTTGACGTGGCCCTCGGGGAGGTCGAGGTACCGACAGGTGAGTGTCACCGCCCGCCGCTGGAGTGCCGGGAGGTCCAACGACTCGTCGTCGAACAGCTCGTACAACTGCTCGCGCGCTGCGGCGATGTCCAGCGACTCCCGTCTCTCCTCCGCCGTCGTCTCTGGCCGCTCGTCGGCGGAGTGACTCTCGCTCACAGTCTCCAGCACCTCCCACGGTGACGTGTGTGAGTACGCGGGGGCGATCCGTCGGTGGCGTGCGGACGCGAAGGTCGTGTGAGTACCATCGGTAGTGTCGAGGAGCCGTGTCGTCTCCGGTGGCGAGTGTCGTCCCCGGTCTGTGACTCGCCGGTCACGGTCGTACGTGGCTTCAGTGAGGCGCTCCCGGCCTAATAGTCTTGGCCCCGACGACGCCGGAGACGTGCTGATCGACGCCGTCGGTAGGTACGAGAGACGGGGACCGCCTCGCGACCGGAACTGGCGTCGTCCGGATTCCCGCAGCTATTTCACACCCCTCGGGCAAGTTTTGCACATGAGTCCGGACCCATCCGGCGCGTACCAGCACTACGTCGACGGCGAGTGGATCGACGGCGAGGGAACCGAGACGTTCGAGAGTCGCAACCCCGCCAACGGGGAGACGCTCGGCACGTTCCACCGCGGGACGGAGGCGGACGTCGAGCGGGCGGTCGACGCCGCGAACGCCGCCGAAGAGGAGTGGCAGGCCATGTCGTACACGGATCGCGCGGAGTACCTGTGGGACATCTACCACGAACTCAAGGAACGCCACGAGGAACTCGGCGAGGTCGTCACCAAAGAGTGCGGCAAGGAGATCAGCGAGGGGAAGGCCGACGTGACGGAGGCCTGGCACATGGTCGAGTGGGCCGCCGGCAACGCCCGCCACCCACACGGCGACGTGGTGCCCTCCGAGATCGCCTCGAAGGACGCCTACATGCGCCGGAAGCCGCGCGGCACGATCGGCTGTATCACGCCGTGGAACTTCCCAGTCGCCATCCCGTTCTGGCACATGGCCATCGCCCTCGTCGAGGGGAACACGGTCGTCTGGAAGCCCGCCGAGCAGACTCCGTGGTGTGGGCAGATCATCGCCGAGATGTTCGTCGACGCCGGCATCCCGGACGGCGTGTTCAACATGGTGCAGGGCTTCGGTGACGCCGGCAACGCCATCGTCCAAGACGACCGCGTGGACACCGTCCTGTTCACCGGGTCGGCGGAGGTGGGCCACCAGATCGCCGACGAACTCGGCGGGCAGGCCGGCCGCGAGGTGTCTCTGGAGATGGGCGGCAAGAACGGCATCGTGATCACCGAGGAGGCGGACCTCGACGTGGCGGTCCACTCCGCGGTGATGTCGTCGTTCAAGACCACCGGCCAGCGGTGTGTCTCCTCCGAGCGACTGATCGTCCACGAGGACGTGTACGGCGAGTTCAAGTCGCGGTTCGTCGAGATCGCCGAGAACGTCGCCGTCGGCGATCCCCTCGACGAGGACACGTTCATGGGGCCGCTGATCGAGGACGAGCACGTCGAGAAGGTGAAGAAGTACAACCAGCTCGCCCGCGACGAGGACGTGACCGTCCTGGTCGACCGCGAGGAGTTGGCCGACGACGAGATCCCCGACGGCCACGAGGAGGGGTCGTGGGTCGGCCCGTTCGTCTACGAGGCGGACGCCCACGCCGACCTCCGGTGTACCCACGAGGAGGTGTTCGGTCCGCACGTGGCGCTGTTGGAGTACTCCGGCGACATCGAGGAGGCCGTCGCGATCCACAACGACGTGGACTACGGGCTCGCAGGTGCCATCATCTCCGAGGACTACCGGCAGATCAACTACTACCGCGACAACGCCGAGGTCGGGCTCGCCTACGGGAACCTCCCGTGTATCGGCGCGGAGGTCCAGCTCCCGTTCGGCGGCGTGAAACGCTCCGGGAAGGGTGCCCCGAGCGCCCGCGAGGCGATCGAGGCCGTCACCGACCGCACCGCCTGGACGCTCAACAACGGCGACGACATCGAGATGGCACAGGGCCTCTCCGCCGAGATCGTCACCGAAGACGACGACTGAGAACGTCGTCTCACCACCCGTCTCTGAAGCGTCGTGTGCCCACCGGTCGAGACTCCAGCGGGTGAGCGTCGACCGGCCGACGCGGAAGCGGTTCCGTCGGCGCCGTTCTCACCGATCTGTGTGACTCGTCGGTCACGACGACGGGTCCGAGGCCGTACCGAGACGGGCAGAGACGAGTGCGGAGGAAGCGAGACAGAGAGCCGGGTATCGTCGAGCGCGTCACCGCACCAGCGCGGCGCGGATGGGCTCCGGGAGCGAGCCGTCGGTGTCGAAGTCGACCGCGACGCGCAGCCGCCGCTCCGGGCGGCCGAGGCCGCCGTCGTTCACGGGCACGGCGGTGATCAACCCCTCGTCGGCCAGCGAGTCGATCCGGCGTTGGACCGTCCGCGGGGCGGCCACGTCGAGGTCGCGGACGGTGTCGATCACCTCACCGACGCGGGCTTCCCCCTCGGCGCCGGCCCACACCAACAGCGAGACGGGGTCGAGCGAGCCGAGCGACTCGCGGGTGGTCTCGACGGCGACCGTCTCGGCGGCGGACGCGCCCAGCGTCTCGCGGGTCCGCGCGAGCACGGTGTCGCGCCCCGGCGTCTCCAGGTCCACGGGCTCGCTGCGGTCGAACCGCTCGCGGTAGCGGTCGTACACGTCCGCCGCGCCGACGAGTCCCACCGGCGGTTCGACGGAGGGGTCGAACGTCCCGACGGTCTCCGGGTCGACGACGACCACGTCGGCGGCGGGCCCCACACGCACGGACAGTCGCCCCTGCTCGACCAACGCCGCGGCGCGGATCCGCGTCGTCCACCGCAGGCGGTCGGGCACGCCCTCCGCCAACACCAGGTCCACACGACTCCCCTCGCGGTCCGCCAGCGCGGCCAGGAACGCCCGCGTCTCGTCGCGCGCAGGCAGTGTCACCACCGGTTCGGACACGCGGTCGAGGAGAGCCGCGAAGACTTTGTTAGCTTGCCCCTCGATGGAATCCATATCGGGTGTACCCAATATTCGAGAAGGGTTATAATTTTCTAATCTGGGTGGTCTCGGGTTCCTCGCCCGCAACCACAGGTTCCGCGGCTCGTGAACGTTTCTTCACACGACGTGGCAGTATCTACACACGAGTCTGTGGCGGCGGCGGAGCAGATTCCGTCGTCGTGATCGTCTATTCCGTCGTCGAGCGTCGGATTCGTTCGCCTCCGACGCCGAAACCGGATGACGACACAAAAAATTAGGTTGTCTCTTACTATCTAGCCCGTTAAAATCAAGTTGTCAGAGGCAATGTATCGGAGTATGCGCTCACTGTTGACGCGCGTTCGGTGTGCCGCCGCGGCGCACCCGCGCCTCGTCGTGTCGTTGCTCGTCGTGACCACGTTCCTGCTCGCGAGCGGGACCGCCGCTGCGGTGGAGAGTGAGTCAGTAGTAAGGTCAGTAGAATCCGCAATAGAGTTCACAACAGAGGAATCTGGGAACTCCTACGACGGACCAACCGATCCGTCGTCTGAGTAAAGTCGATCGTAGGCATCCCACAAAAACTCCCCTTTATACATAACTGGACTCTGGTGGATTCTTAGCTCTCTTCTAGCTTTGCTATTGTCAATATTTTTCTTTATTGGATTCTGCCTCATTTGACGCTTCGATGCAACATGGTCCTCAACTACCCCTCCAATGTCATTCAGCCCTGTATAATTTGTTATCAGATACTCTTCTTCCACTATCTTATACATTGGAGGTATATTTGCATTTGACTGTGCGACAGCGTGCGTCCCGTCTCCCACAGCCACGTACCCACTCGGATCATCGATCTGCCGCGCGAACGACAGCGCCCGTTCGACACTCCACCCCAGCGAGATCAGCCGCGCCCAGTTCTGGCCGACGGAGGCGGCCTTCTCGTCGCTGACGGCGCGGGTCGTCACCGCGCCGGCGACCGCACCGCGGCGCACCAGCCGCTCGCCGAACTCGAAGGAGCCGCAGGCGTTCAGGAAGAACGTCTCCGCACCGCACGCGTCGACCGACCCGTGCGAGAGGAACCCGTCGCGACACTCGATCCCCCGGCCCTGCTCGTGGTGGCCGACGACGTGGACCAGGTCGTGGTCCGCCTCGAACAGTCGCGCGAGATCCGCCGTCGTCGGCCGCGCCAACAGCTCCACCGACAGCGGGAGGTCCCGCTCGCCGTACTGCTCGACCACCTCGCGACCGGGCATGTCCCGCGCCGTCAACGCCACGCGGATCGACAACTCGTCCTCCTCGCGCGGCCGGGGCCGTGGCGCGTCCACGAGGTTGAACGCCCCGAGCGCACGGCGCGGGGCCTGCCAGCCGACGGTGGCGGCGCGTTCCGCCGGCGAGACCCACACCTCGTCGTCCGTCGCTCGCGGCGCGGAACTGCGGAGCTTCCGCTCCTCGGCCCACTCGAACTGCTCGCTCACCGTCTCCAGCGTCGCCGCCTCCGGGGAGTACACGTCGCTCAACCCCGCGAGGTGGTGCGACAGCGCCGGCACGTTCTCCATCGACGGCTGGACGTGGACGCCGAGGTGCCACGTCGGCAGTTCCGCGTCGAGTCGCTCCGTGTCCGCCGCCGAGAGCGCGAGGTACCGGCGGACGCGCTCCGCGATGGGCGCCTCGTACAGCGACGCCGCGTCCAACCCCGCCTCGACCAACAGGTGGTGTTCCGCCAACTGCTCGCCGTGCGGCCCCGCACTCCGCGCGAGACAGTCGAGGTAGAAGAGTCGTCGCAGGAGCCGCGACGCCTCGTGGTCCGCCGTCTCGGGATTGCCTCCCAACGACACCCGTCGGTCGCCGGCCCGGAGGTGCGCCGTGGCGTCGGGGGCGACGCGGACCGACGCGCCGAGGTAGTACGCCAGCGGCGCGGTCGGCAACAGGTACGCCAGCGCGTCCCGTTCGGGGACGACCAGCGACACGTCCGTCTCCGGCGGGTCGAACTCGTTGGTCGTGTCCGCGGCCGGGTCGTCACACAACTCGATGGCCGGCGGGTAGTTGCGGACGTTCGGCCAGGTGCGGTCCGGCGACGTGACCGGGATCGCACACCCCGCGGCGGTGATCGCGTTCGCGACACCCGCCGGCGAGCGGTGGACCGACATCTCCCCCTCCGGGAAGTCCGCCTTCGTCCGGAACCCCAGCGTCACCGTCGCCGTCTCCGAGAGGTCGAGTACTGTCTCCGCGTCGCGACGGACCGTCCCCGAGGCGCCCGGCCGGACGAGCACCAACACCGGCGTGCGGACGACCACCAGCGTGTCCGGCCCGACGGCCATCGGCTCGTCGTCGGTCAGGCGACTGTGCTCGCCGCTGTCCGGGTCGATCACCGTGACGCCCACCGGCGACGTGCGGAGCCCGTCCGTCTCGACGCGCACGGTCTCGTCGGCCTCGTAGGCCACGGTCTCCCTGTCCGCGAACAGGTAGCCGCCACGCTCCAGCGTCGGCTCGTGACCCGTCTCCACACAGACGGACCGCCGCGCGCGATCGATCGCCGTCACGCCGTCCTCGTCGGGTGTCACCTTCACGGTCGTCGCTCCGTTCGACACCACCGAGGGCCGCACGTGATTTAACGACACCGGTATCGGAACTGTCTCTTTCTGGCGTAATTTTGATCGGGTGACCGCTAGTGGGTGTCGAGATGACAGAGACGACGACGAGCGGCGGTGCGGACGGACACGAGGAGACACCGGAACGACCGAGTCGGACGGGGAGCGAGAGCCGTCGTGCGGACGGAGGCGAGGGTCACCACGCCGCGACGGCGACGACGACGGCGTCGGTCGTGGAGACGCTCCGTGAGCTGTTGGCGTCGGCCGAGGGCGGTCGTCAGTACCTGCTGGACCCGCCGCCGGCGTTCCTCGAGGCGCTGGAGGCGGCCGTCGACCAGGTCGAGAACCCACCCACACTGCGGCTCCTCGCACCCCACGACACGCTGGTGTGGCTCCGGACGCGTCACCACGTCGCCACCCGCGTGGCGGATCTGATCGCAGACGACGTGGTGCGGCTCCGCGAGACGCCGTTGGCCGACGAGACGCCGGCGCTGGTCGGGCCGAATCGGCTCTCGGCGCTGGTGCTCGTCGGAGACGCGGCGGCGACCCTGCGCACGACGGAGACGGACGTGCCGGGCGAGGTGTACGAGCGCGCCGAGCAGTTGTGGGCCGACGCGGAGTCGTTCTCCCTGCGGACCCCGCCGTTGAGCGAGACGCTGGCGACTGGCGAGCGCACCTTGGGCGAGGCGTTCCGTGCGGACTTCGCGGAGAGTCTCACCGTCGCCGCGGCGTTGGACGACGCCTCCACGTACCACCCGGTACGGGCCGGGTTGGCGATCGCGGCGCGGCACGAACTGCTCCACTACGACGTGAGTCGGTGGGGAGATCGGACCGGGGTCGCGTCGACGGCCTCGTTCTCGCGACACAAGTCGACGCTGGAGGAACGCGGCGTGATCGAGACGGAGAAGGTGCCCGTCGAGACGGGGCGACCGCGCCAGCGGCTCCTGCTCACCGACGAGTACCGCCGACTCGCCGACGAGGAGGGGCTCGCGGCGCTGATCCGTGCGGCGGCCGTCGACGACTGACTCCTCGCGCGGCGCGGCCGACCGGTCCGGTGCGACGAGGTGACGGCGACGTGGGGAGATCGCGAGAATCGCGCCCCCCGCCGAGTTTATCTCTCCGCCGCGCGTGACCGGTGACGTGACCGACGACGACTTCCTCCTGTTGAACCCCGGTCCGGTGCCGGTGCGCCAGTCGGTGCTCGACGCGATGAACGAGCCGATGGTGTCCCACCGGTCTGCGGACTTCGAGGCCGTCTACGAGCGCGCACAGGCCGGCGTCGAGTACGTGTTCGAGCGGTCGACACCCGCCGGCGCGGCCACGAGCGACGGCGGGACGGCACTCCTGCTCAACGGGACGGCGACGATGGGGATGGAGGCGGCCGTCGCCAACCTCGTCGGTCCAGAGGACCACGTCGTCGCACTCGTCAACGGGAAGTTCGGCCGGCGGTTCGCTCGGATCGCGGAACGCCACTCCGAGGACGTGACTCGCGTCGACGTGCCGTGGGGAGAGTCGATCCCGCTGTCGGCCGTCGAGGCGGCGATCGAACCCGACACCGCACTGGTGACGATGGTCCACAACGAGACCTCGACCGGGCTCCAGAACCCCGTCTGGGGTGTCGGGGACCTGCTGGCGGACCACGACGCGCGGTTCGTCGTCGACGGCGTCACCAGTGTCGGCGGCGACGTGTTCTGTGTCGACGACTGGCACGTCGACGTGGCGATCACGGACGCCCAGAAGGCGCTGGAGACACCGCCGGGGATCTCGGCGGTGTACGTGACCGACGACGTTCGCGACGCCTTCGACGGGGAGTCGGCGCCGTTCTACGAGGACCTCGACTGGCACCTCCGGAAGGCCGAGAGCCACCAGACGCCGTTCACCTCCGCGGTACCGCTGTTCCGGGCGATGGCCGAGGCGGTCGCGGCGATCGAGGCGGAGGGGATGCCCGCCCGGATCGCGCGCCACTACCGCCAGGCGCGGGCGTTCCGCGCCGGCTTCGACGCGCTGGGACTGGAGCCGTTCCCGGACGCGACGGACCACACGGTCCGCTCGAACACCGTCACGGCGATCCAGTTGCCGGACCCGATCTACGAGGACGCCGCCGACTTCTTCGCCGCCGTCGAGGAACGGAACGTCTCCATCTCCGGCGGACAGGCGCACCTCGGCGGCCAGATCTTCCGCGTCTCCAACATGGGGTCGCTCGCGGGCGAGGCCGTGGTGCGCGGGGTGCGTGCCGTCGGCGAGGCGCTCGATCAGGTGGGCGTCGAGACGGACGTGGACGCGGGCGTCGCGGCCGCACGCGAGTGGGTCGTGACTGGGGACGGGTCGTGACCCTCGTGAGTGGGGACGGGTCGTGATCCTCGTGGTGGGCGACGAGCCAGGCTGATTCACCACTCCCGCCCAACGGCCGCCAGCGTCGCGTCCAACTCTTCGCTCGTCGCGTTGCCAGAGCGGACGGCGTCGGCCGGGTCGCGGCCGCGGTCAGAGACGGTCACCACGGCGTCGTCGACGGTGTAGTCACACTCGGCGACGAGGTACGCCGCCAGCGCGACGCCGGTGCGGCCGATCCCGGCGTGGCAGTGGACGACCGCCGGGCTGTCGGCACTCGCCTCTGCGAGGAACGGGAGCACCTCGTCGACGAGCGTGTCGACGGACGGGAGTTCGTGGTCCGTCACCGGGGCGTGCCGGACCGCGTCGGCACCGAACCGCTCGCGGTACCGGTCGAGCAGTCCGTCGTAGGCGGCGACCTGGCGCTCGCTCAGGAGACAACACACTCGGTCGATCCCGTGGTCCGCGACGGCGTCACACCACCGGGCGACGGGGTCGGCCGCAGTGCGGAACACCCACTGTGGGGAGCCGACGCCATACACCGCCGGCGCGTCCGGGGCGGCAGACTGGAGTCCCTTCACGTGTCGTTCGTAGGCGGCGTCTCACCTGTAGGCTGTGGTTCCGCGAGTCGGCCGTCGTCGCGGGGCGCCGAGCCACCCCAACACGGTGAGTGTCGACCGTATCGCCGAGACAGTTGGAACGAATTTGGGTGAGTCTCCGGCCAACACTTAACGAGCACAGGTCCCTCCGTCGACGTGTGCTCAGAGACACGCTCCCGTCGCTCCCGGCCGGCCTCCGGCCGTCGGACATCCTGCTCGCCGCGGTCGCGGGTCTCGCCGGGCTGACGGGCTCGTTCGCAGTCGCCGGGGTGACACCCGGGTTCGTCGCCGCGCCCATCGCGAACACGATGGCGGTGATCCTCCCGGGTGAGATCATCACCTTCGCCATCCTCGTGTTGGGCGATCTTGGGCAGCAGCTCAACGTGCTCAGTGCAGCCGGACTCGCGGCGGCGGGACTCGCCGGCCTCGCACTGCTGGCCGACCAGATCGGCGCGGAACTCGACGTACCCGGCGCGGGTGCCGTCGTCGGCGGCGTCCTCGGGACGCTCGCCTCCGTCGGCCTCGTCGGCGTCGGGCTCCCGAGTCTGGCGACCGGTGCCGGCGTCGCGGCGGTGCTCCTGGGTGGGGACCTCGGGGGGCGAGCGGCCGACACGACGGACGCGACCGACACCGGACGGCGACGGGTGCTCGGGGGGCTCCCGGGACTCGTCGGCGTCGGCGCGGCGGCGACGGTCGCGGCGCGCAGCGGCGGCGGTGGCAGCACCGAACCCGCCGAACCGGACGCCCTCGCGGGTGGCCGGGACGCGAACGGTGGCGGTGGCTCCGCCGCGACGAAGACCCACACACCGACGGAGACGACGCGGACGCCCGCACCCGGGACCGGCGCGGCTGGAACCGCGGCGGGTGGTGCCGGCGGTGGTGAGAGCGGCGACGCAGACGCGGGCAGCGACGCCGGTGAGAGCGCCGAGACGGCGACGCCGACCGCGACACCCACACCGACCTCGGAGATCACGCGGCTGTTGAACGAGGCCGACCGAAAGACGCTCGACGTAGACGGCATCGAGCCGCTCGTCTCGCAGAAACACTACGTCGTCGACACCGCGGGCGTGGACCCGGACCTCTCGGCGAACGAGTGGAGCCTCTCGCTCACCGGACAGGTCGACGAGACGGTCACCTTCTCCTACGAGGACCTCACGTCGATGGCCGTCGACCACCGGTTCGTCACGCTGCGGTGTGTCGGCGAGGGCCGCAACGGCAAGAAGATGGACACCGCCCTGTGGACCGGCGTACCGGTCGACGACGTACTCGCCGAGGTCGATCCGGACGGCGACTGCGACTGCGTGATGCTGCGGTCGACGGACGGGTTCTACGAGGAGATCGAGCTGGACGAGATCCGCGGTGGGCTGTTGGCGTACGGGATGAACGGCGAGGTGTTGCCGCGCCGGCACGGCTACCCCGTCCGTATCCTCGTCCCCGGGCACTGGGGCGAGGTGAACGTGAAGTGGATCGACGAGATCGAGTTCATGAACACGGAGAAGCCGGGGTACTGGGAGAAGCGCAACTGGCAGGGAACCGGGCCGGTCAACACCGTCGCCAAACTGAAGACGGTGAACCGTCCCGGCGACGGTCGAATCCAGGTCGGCGGCCACGCCTACGCTGGCACACGCGGGATCTCGCGCGTCGAGGTGTCGACCGACGGCGGCGACTCGTGGACGGACGCGCGTCTCAGCGAGCAGTTGCCGGGCGACGACGTGTGGCGACAGTGGGAGTACACCTACGACAGCCCCGGCGTCGAACACGAGGTCGTCATCCGTGCGACCGACCAGAACGGGAACCTGCAGACGAAGGAACGGACCGGCCCGTTCCCGAGCGGCGCGACCGGCTGGGTGTCGAAGACCGTCGCCCCGTAGTCGGCGTCGTCGACTCCCTCCGTCGTCGGCGCCCGACGCCGAACGACACCGCTAACTGCCGGCGGCGGCGAGACGGAGCGTGCTCACTTTCGTCGGACTCGGACTGTACGACGAGCGGTCGATCACCGTCGAAGGCCGCGACCGGCTCCGCGAGGCGGATCGCGTCTTCGCCGAGACGTACACCAGCCGTCTCGTCGGCGCGACGCTCGACGAGGTGGCCGACGCTCACGGCGTCGAGATCGAGACACGCGACCGCGCCGGCGTCGAACGCGACCCGGAGCCGATCCTCGCGGCCGCCGAGTCGGACGACGTCGTCTTCTGTACCCCCGGCGACCCGCTGATCGCCACCACCCACACGGACCTCCGGCTCCGCGCCGAAGATCGCGGGATCGACACCCACGTGGTCCACGGCGTCACCGCGGCCGCCGCGGTCGCGTCGCTCACCGGCCTCCAGAACTACCGCTTCGGACGGTCGGTGACGCTCCCGTTCCCGTACGCACACGGCGCCGACGGCGTCCCGGACAGCGTGGTCGAGGGGATCGAGGACAACCGCGAGCGTGGGCTCCACACGCTCGTCTTCCTCGACATCAAGGCCGCCGGCTCCTCGCCGGCCGGGCCGGACGGCGACCAGTTCATGACCGCGGACACCGCCGCCGGACTCCTCGTCGACGACTGGAACGCGGACACGCTCGCCGTCGCCGTCGCCCGTGCCGGCGGGCCCGACCCCGTCGTCGTCGCCGACACGCTCGCCGGACTCGCCGATCGCGAGTTCGGGCCACCGCTACACGCGCTGGTCGTTCCCGGCGACCTCCACGCCGTCGAGGCGGACGCACTCCGGACACTCGCCGACGCCCCCGCCGACGCGGTCGCGCGACGCGAACGCTAGGTCGTCGGGAGACTCCGAGCGGACGACCGTCGTGATCCGCCGGAACGCGACGGAAGCTCGTCGTCCGCCGGTTCTCGACGTGGGTCAGTCGTCCACTGACGCAACGCGAGTCAGTCGTCCGCCGATCCACGCCCGGGCGGCTCCGTCGCCGGGTCACGCGGTAGGTCCAACTCGCGGCGCAGGTCGTACTCTTCGTTGGTGACGACGTACAGCACGTCCTCGATCACGGTGAGTAGCTCCGGCAGTCGTCTGACGACGAGGTACGTCACGCCGATCAACGCGACCACGGCCAGCACCTGACTGATCACCCGGTCCGACAGGAAGAACGACACCTTGTACGGGTCGGAGGCACCGAACAGCAGCAACACCACGTCCGGGAACACGTGGAGGTACTGTTTCCCGAACGCGATCCCGATGAACGTCGTCCGGACGATGTTGAGCGCCCAGATGATCGGCACCGCGATCGCGACGGCCGTCAGTTTCCGCCGCAGTGGCGCCCGCACCGCGGCCGCGAGCCCGACGAAGATCGCCATACTCCCGAGGCCCGTACACGCCAAGAGGACGGTGAACCGCAGTTGGTGGCCCCCGTCGGTGACGAACTGGTAGGTGCTCCAGTAGCCCTCGGGTCCGCGGAGCAGTTCCGGGTGGTAGCCGAGCCACCCCATCGCCGCACCCGTCTGTGCGGCGACGACCTCGATCAACACCCGTCGCGGTGCCGGGAGGTCGAGTCCCAGCAGGGTGATCGCCGGGATCGTCTCGAACGGCAGGTAGACGAGTCCCATCACCGCGACGGCACGCGAGAGCACGAACAGTGAGTCGCGGCCCTGCCACAGCAGGTAGCCGACGTACACACACGCCGGGACCGCGACCGCCGAGAGTACGCCCTCGACGTAGCTCTTCTGTGTGAACGCGAAGTGCGGGAACAGGACCAACCAGAACCCACCGAAGCCGACCCACGCGGCGGCCGCGAGGCGACGCGCCAGTTCGCGGCGGCCGCCACGGCTCCGGCCGACCCACTCGACGACGGCGGCGAGGAGGAACAGCGCGACCACGCCCCACGCGAACAGGTCGGTGAGTGTCCCGGGCACGGTCGAACGTACTCGTGAACGGCAATAGCTCTTGTCGTCTCTGGAGACGACGCCGGACAGCCGTCGGCGGGTCGACGGCCGTGATACGGGCGCGGGCCGACGGACACCACGGCAGCGGTGAACCGTACCGGCAGTCGGCCGTGTGAGCGGCGTGTGCGTCGCACGCCCGGACCCGTCCGGCGAGCGTGTCGCTGTCCGGGTCGCGTCGAAAGAAAGGGATCGTCAGAGTGACCGGTTTCGCCGGTCAGTCGTGGTCGTCAGTTGCGACGGCGGAGTGCGACGAGGGCGGCGCCGAGCAGCGCGACCACGCCGACGACGGCCGTGAAGCCGGGCGTGCCCGTGCTGGTCGTCGTCTCCTCAGTCTCCGTGGACTCCTCCGTCTCCGTCGGCTCGTCCGTCTCCGTCGGCTCCGGCGTGTCCGTCTCCGTGTCCGTCGGCTCCGGCGTGTCCGTCTCCGTGTCCGTCGGCTCCGGCGTGTCCGTCTCCGTGTCCGTCGGCTCCGGCGTGTCCGTCTCCGTCTCCGTGGAGGTCATGTTGCCCATCGTGGTGGGCGTCGCGGTCGGCGTCGCGTCGGCCTCCTGGAGGAAGCCGGTCGCACTCGCCGACGGCTCGCCGCCCGCAGACGGCTCGAAGACGATGTTGTACTCCTCACCGACCGTCCGATCGGCGAAGATAGCGAACTCGGCGGAGACCGTACCGTCACGCTGGACGGTGACCTCCTTGGACTCGATGAACCCGTCCGTCGTCTCCTCAACCGAGGAGACCTCGACGCGGAACGTCGAGCCGGGTGCCACGTTCGTCTCGGCAACGACCGTGCCCGTCTCGGACTGGCTGGCGTTCGCCTGCGTGATCTCGACGTCCGTACTGACGACCTCGAAGCTCTGGTTGATCGACTCGTCGAACTCGGCGTCCGTGCCGTCGAAGTAGCCGGCAGAGACGTTCGACGCGTCGACCGTCAGCGTCGTCGTGAAGTCACCAGCGTTGACGACGTCGGAGACGTCGCCGTTGTTGACTTCACTGTTCTGCAGAGCGCCGGTGTCGACGATGATGAAGTATGTGTCGTTGGCGGTGTCACCGACAACGTACGCGTTGTTCGGGGTCGGCGTGATCGACAACGGATCGTCGTTCGGCGCCGGGCTGTCCTGCTCGATGGTCAGGGCGAGCTCGTCACCGACTGCGTCGAGGAACTTCGCGTTCGTCGACGAACCGTTCTGGAGGTCGATGAGACCCTCGAGACCCGTGGTGTCACGGATCTGGTGGACGAGCAGGTCGTTGGCGGCGATCGACTGATCCTGCGTGATCGCACCGTCGTCGATGCTCGTGTAGATCGCGTCCGAGGTCAGGTCGGACGGCGTGACCGTCTTCGGCGCGGTCCACATCTGGATGCTGCCGAGCGAGCGCTCGGTGACAGTCACCGAGGAGAACGCACTCGGGTTGTCCGCGTCCTCACCCGGGAAGACACGGAGCTGGTAGTTCGTCGGTGCGATGACGTTGTCGACATCGTTGTCCACGGACGAGGCCGTGAAGTTGATGTTGTCCTGGGTGTCCGTGTTCTCCGTCACGACGGAGAAGGCTTCCAGGTTCCCGTCTGCACTCGTGCTGTTCGCGCTGTTGTAGGTGTTCCAGCGGATCGTGACGGACTCGTCGTCGTCCGTGCCGTCGTTGACGCGCAGGGACACGTTGTACCCCTTGCTGTCACTACCGACCTGGACACGTGCGGTGTCCGTGTTCTCGAGGTTGACGGTGAACTCGACGATGTCACCACGCGGGACAGTGACGGACTCCTCGAAGGAGGCGCTACTGTCCGGCTGTTCGACGACGACTGCGTCGCCGGTCGTCGCTTCGACGCCGGTGTTGTCGTCGGTCACCGTGATCGAGTAGTTCCCCGTGTCGTCGGACGCGCTGACGGGCACGGTGAACGTCGTCTGTCCGTTGTTGTTCAGGTCCTGGGTGGTCGAGTCGAACTCGTCACCGTTCGGGTCCTCGACGGTCAGCGTGACTGGGCGGTTGCCCTGGTTCGCGGACACGTCGACCGTGATCTCGTCCTCACCGCGGACGACTTCGGTCGAATCGAGGGACGCCGACAGGCCCAGCGAGCGCAGCGACAGGTTACCGAGCGTGTTCACGCCCGTCGAGTCGCGGAACTCGTGAATCTCGGCGGTCGGCTGGCCCTCGGTGTCAAGGGTCACGAGGAAGCTGTTCGCCCCCGTGGAGCCACCGAACTGGAACTCCCCGTCGTAGTACCGCTCGTACGCGAAGTCCGTGCTGGCGCCGGAGACGCCACTGAAGTCGACGGCGACGACGGCGCCCTCGTACGCGTTGACACGCGCACTAGAGGAGCCGTCGGCGACGAGGGTGTTCGCCGTGGTGGTGACCTCGGTGGTCTCGCCGAAGTACTCGATCTCCAGCGTGTCACCCGGCGTGATGGTCCCGTTGTCGTCGTCGTACTCCAGGACCGTACGTGCACCCGACGTCTTGACCGTGTAGTCGTCGTTGACGTTGTTGCCGTTGAGGGTGACGTTCAGGTCTGTACCGATGTCGGAGTTACTGATCGAATTACTCTGGTTGAACGCGATTTCGATGTCGCCGTCGCCGGAGGAGCCATCTGCACCGAACTCGATGGCGCCTTCGACTGTGGCGTTTGTGTTCGCTGCCGCTGCTGCTCCGGAGAACGCGACGGTACCAGCGAAGACGCTGAATACCATCAGCGCTGAGAGGAACAGCGCGCGGACTTTTTCGTTTGTGTCTGTCATGGTTAGCTTCGGGTTGCTGATCGGCGACCCGTGCGCGTCCGTCGTGCGAGCCGACTGCCCCGACTCGCGCGACCGGCACGTTGCACTGGTGCCATGGGTAGGGGTATGACAAACTGCGTACGTCTGTTATAAGTGCTTTGTGATATTGAGGGGGGCTCTCTCGGCGGAGGTCCGACACGAGACCGTCTGTCACCCACGGTACGTGAACTCTCACCACATCATCTCGTCGTGTCGGTCGAGCGACTCGTCGTGTGAGAACAACGGTGGGTGTCGACACGGTGTCCTCGGTCGTCGTTCGGTGTCCGGTCGAGCGAGAGCCGGGCAGTTTATACGGTGACCCGCCTCTCCCACGTGTGTGACGCTGGGAGATTGGGTTCGGGAGACGACCACTCGTGTCGCAGACGACGGGCTCTCGGGTGTCCGGGAGAGTCTCTACGAGCTGTACCTGGGTGGACTGCGGCGTGTGACACCACTCACACCGGACGGGGCCTCCGTGTACACGCGTGATTGGGATCTGCTGGTCGTCCTCGACGGCTGTCGCGTCGACGTACTCCGGTCGGTCGCCGACGAGTACGACTGGCTCGGACCGGTCGACACGCACCGGTCGCCGGCGAGTTGCTCACCCGAGTGGCTCGACGCGACGTTTCACGACGAAGCCCACGCCGAGACCGTCGCCGAGACGGTCTACGTGACCGGCAACCCCTTCAGCGACCGCCAACTGGACCACTCGCGACTCCGACGTGTCGACGACCTCTGGCAGACGGCGTGGGACGAGGAACTCGGCACGATTCCGCCACGCCCGCTAACTGATCGTGTGATCGAGACGATGCGTGCCGACGCCCCGGACCGACTCGTCGTCCACTACATGCAGCCACACTTCCCGTCGCCGCCCGACCCGGTGGGAGACGGGATCTCGCTGCAGGCGTTCGACGAGACGTGGCACTCCCCACTCGACCGACTCCGACGCGGTCGGATCGACGCCGAGCGTGTCTGGCAGTCGTACCGAGCGAACCTACGGTACGTGTTGGACGACGTGGAACTCCTCTTGTCGAACGTCAACGCGGACACGGTCGCGATCACCGCCGACCACGGGGAGGCGTTCGGCGAGTGGGGTGTGTACGCACACCCCTGTGGCGTTCCGGTACCGACACTCCGGAGAGTCCCGTGGGTCGAGGTGTCGGCGACCGACACGGAGGAGTACGAACCGACGACCACCGAGGCCGAGACGACACCGACGAGCGGTGTCGAATCGAAACTAGAGAGTCTCGGGTACGTCTGAGTGGCGTGTGTCGACGACGAGCGATTTCCGTCGGGGGGAGACGGTACGTCGAGTGGCCACCACGACCACCCCGACGGACAGTCACAAGTACCACGGGCCGAGACGTGACGACGGTGTCGCGACCGAGACGCGACGACCGGGAACTATGTCCGACAACACACTCGAAGACGTGAGCGTCGTCGTCCCGACAGCTAGGTCGGAGTTGACCACGCCCGAGACCGTACCCGAGGAGGCGGAACTCCTCGTCCGCCGTGACGACGGCCTCAACGTAGCACGTAACGCCGGCGTCGAACACGCTACGAACGACTGGATCGTGATCGCGGACGACGACATCGAGTTCCCGACCGAGACGGTTCGTCGTGTCCTCCGGGAGGGTGACCGAACGACGTTGGCTGGCCTGGCCGACTTCCCGCCTGCACGGTGGGTCATCGGCCGACTCATGATCTTCCACCGATCACTGTGGGAGCGTGTCGGTGGCTTCGACGAGCGGCGTCACCACGGTGGAGACACGGACTTCGCCATCCGTGTCGAGCGAGCCGGCGGGACCGTGTGGCGGCTCGACCGCGACACCGTCCCCCACTACGACGAGGACACGGGCGAGGGAATGACCACGACGGAACACCTTGAGTGGACGTGGTACCTCACACGGCGACACCCGGTGCAGTTCGGACCCGTCGCGGTCAGACTCCTCACTCGGAAGCTCGGCGGCGTCGTCCCCGGTCGCTGAAGCGCGAGACCGTCACGTGTCGCCGTAACCGATACGATCGTACAACCACGGGAACTGCCGGCCGACGGCGTTGCGAACCACTGCCGGGAGGTGGCCGTCGACGGCGTTGAGGAGCTCCTGGCCGACGGCCACGTCGCCGTTGGCGAGGTGGTAGACGTACCCGTCGGCGACCAGCTCGTCGCGCCACTCCATGACGTGTTCACGCCGTGTCATCTTCTCGACGGTCGCCTCGCTCGACGCCAGCGCGAGCGCGAACTGTTCTTTCGTGTACCCCTCGGAGTAGTAGTGGAGATCGTCCTCGATGTACCGTCGCCAGTCGTCCGCGACACGTCTGTGGTAGCCGTCTCGGAACACCAGGAACCCCGTGTTCGGGTACCACGACCGCGGTGTCCGGCCGTCTCGTTCGAACAGCGCCTCGAACCGGTCGGGGTCGGTCGCAGACAGAGGACGCGCCTTCAGATCGAACGATCCGTCGACGACCTCGGAGAGGTCTCTGGCGACGACGGTGTCACAGTCGAGGAACACGACCGTGTCGGCGGTCACCTCGGTCAGTCGCCACTTCTCGGCGTACTCGGCGTGTCCGTCGCCGACGTGTGTTCGGAACCCGCCCGGGAAGACGGGATCGACCTCGCGGACATCGACGCCGAGGTCCTCCAGCACACGTACGGCGTTTTTTGTCCCGGGTGGAGTGACGAACGTCACGATGTTCTTCGGCTCCGTGTCCGTAGTATTCAACAGAGAGTTGATCGACCTGACTGCGTTTTGCACGATGAATCTTGGTTCGCCAGATAGTGAGTATACGTACCGAGTAGAATCGGTCATCGTCCACTTTATCAGCAGAACTTGTTATATATCTACGGAATCAGCTCATCAGTGGTCACCGCTCAACAACACAGTGACGACGGGAGGCAACGTGGTGAGAACGTCCTAGAGTCCGCGTCTACGTAGCTCTCTGTTCAGTTCGAAGAGGTTATCTGAACTGCGTCGAAGAAGTGGGTCGAAATGGACACCGGAACGGGTACGGATCGATGGGGCCTCCTCCCAGGAGTCATCTCGGCAATTGTCGTCCTCTCCGTGTACGTCGTGAGTTTCGACTTCCCGGGCCACTACGGAGGACTGTACCTCGATATGGCGACGGCACTGCTGGATCACGGCCCGGGATACGTACGGTCGATAGACGGGTACACGGTCGATGGAGTCCCGTTCGCGTACCCACCAGTCGGACTCGTGTTGTTGGCAGGGGGGCTGTGGCTTCAGGTCGACGTTGCGACGCTGTATTGGGTCCTTCCGTCCGTGTTCTATCTCCTGAGTGTTCCGGCGTTGTACAAGCTCGTCACCGAGATAACGGGGTCTACTCGTGTCGCTACACTCGCGAGCGTGCTGATCCTCACCTCTCCAGAGGTGTACCGCCCACTCGTTGTCGCGACGGGTGTGACTAGAGGCCCCGGATTCGTCTTCTCACTCGTCGGAATCCTGATCGGGATTCGACTGTTCGAAGCGGGAAATCCCCGACAGATCGTTCTCGGGGGAGTATTGTTCGGCCTCACAGTGATGAGTCATCCAGTGTACGCCACTTTCTACAGCATCTCGTATCTGTTGTTGTGGGCGGTCTACAGCCGATCAATTCGCGGATTCGCACTCGGTAGTGGTGTCGTCGGCGTCGGGCTGGTGGTCGCGCTCCCGTGGCTCGGGACGGTCGTGTCAAATCACGGCGTCGAGATCTTCCTCCGTACTAGTCGTGTGCGGGGTGGGATCGGCCCCGACCTCGTTGGCTTCGCGATCAGTTACTTCTACAACCCCAACGTGCCGGTCATCGCACTGTCACAGGGTGTCGGAATCCTCGGACTAATGTGGCTAGCGGTTCGGAGACGGCTCTTTCTCGTCCTCTGGTTCCTCTCGATCGGGGTGCTGGTGGGGAACCCGCGTTTTCTCCACGTCATCACCGGAATTTCGGCTGCCTGGTTCATCGTCAATGGCCTAGTTCCCTCGCTGGAACGACACGCCGACCTCACCGAGTGGCTCCGTCGCCTCCCCCTCCAGTCGGGAGAGCGAGTTGACCGGCTTGTCCCGGTTCTTGTAGTCACACTCGTCGCCACGTACAGTGTTCTCGGTGGAGTCGGGTTTCTCGTCGCCGAGAACAACGTCGAGAAAATCTCCAACGACGACAGAACGGCGATGGAGTGGGTAGGTGAGAACACCCCGGTCGGAGCGACCGTCCTCGTAGTAGGTGACGGGGCAGAGTGGCTACCGTGGTTCACGAACAGGACGGTACTCGTCACGCCGATGGGGTCCGAGTGGAAGGGTCCGTCGGCGTTTCGTCGACAGTCCGAACTCCGGTCACAGCTACTGCAGTGTACGGGAGTGGCGTGTGTTGAGTCGGTGACCGAACAGCTCACCACCACCCCGGACTACGTCTACGTGCAGGAAGATCACCGGTCCGTCGCAGAGTCGCTCCAGAATTCCTCGAAGTACAGTGTAGTTCACAGACGGGGCGGCATATTCGTGTTCGAAGTACACGCCGAGTGAGCAACTGTCGGAATTGTACTCTTGACGACAAGATCAAGACGGAGACACCCCCAGTCAGATCACCGCCAGACGCCACCTCACGTCCGAGAGATCGGGCTTCGGAACCTGTACCCCCGCCAGTACGCCTCGGTGCCTGCCCACAGTGAGAGTATACCGGAGAGCAGTGCGAGGACGAGAAGTTCGATGGAACCCATCCACCCTGGGAGGACGAATAACAGACCATTGACCACGAGCGACGGGAGGAAGCTCTTTATTGCGATCACGACACGCGATGCCAGAGGAGCAGACGAACTGTCAGCGTCGGAACTCTCGTCGACGACACGACTGTTCGTCCCAGCCAGTCCTGCGCGACTCGCAGCCATACCGCCGCTGCTCTCGTCACCGGTTCCCAACCGTTCGGCCTCGTACGGTGTGTCGACCGGAACGGACCAGACAATCTCCCCATCGCGGTTTAGTTCGAGAATCCGACCACCGTTCGAGTCCGTGACCAACGTATGTCCGTTCGGAAGCCGGTCGGCGTCTCGGGGCCAGCTCATCCGGGCGTCGCTCCACGACCACGTCCGGACCCAGCCATCGTCCCTCCGCTCGTACTCTACGACACGATTGTTCTCTGAGTCGGCGACGACGACCGCGGGTCCACCACGCTCCGCGGGGATGAAGTCGGGATTGTGTTGCTCGAATAGCCGAGAGTAGTTCCCATCGCTCCCCAAAGTCCGTGACTCTAACAGCCCCCGCTGCTTGTGTATGAATACGACTTGATCAAGATTCCGAGGACTTGCTATGATCGTTCCGTTGCCGAGCCACTCGACATCGTTCAGATGCGTCCAATCTTTGGGGAACGAGCCGCCATCTTCCCGTTTGAAGTCGGCACGGAAGTTGTACGCCCATGTTGTCACGTCGCGTCGTGTGTTGTAGATTCTGATCTCATTGTTGATGTCAGCGATCAGGACCGTCTGTTCGTCAATTCTGTCGAAGTCGTGCCAGTCAGCTCGCAGTTGGGCCTGGAACCGTTCGAACACCTCTCGTTCACCAGTCGAGATGTTCACGCGGACAAAGACTGCGTCGGCACACGGCTCCGTCCCAGTCGGACACGTCACCGAGGTGTCTTTCGCGACGAACTCAACTGTCGAAGACGTATTCCCGACAGGGTCGACATCGAAGTACTGTCTGTACCGTTCCTCGTAGTATTCGACACGACCGTCTGGTCCCAGCGCGATCAGAGAGGCGTCGGTTCCCTTCCGTGGGGACGTAGTGATGACTGTCGTGCCGTTGGCAGTCGGGGCGACAGCTTGGGTGCCAGCGTTCTCGTACCGATCCTTAACCGTCGGAGATGTCGTCGCCGCGACGCTCAGTTGAACGACCGAGAGCAGTACGACTAGAGCGAAGACACCCCGGAGGGCTCGTCGTCTCACGGTCGAAGTGTTTCCACTCGTGGTATAAGTTCTTTCGAGACTCACCGTCGGTGAACGGTAGTGTTTGGATTCTCAGCACCTAGTAAGATACTATCTGTAAAAAATTCTATGTAATTTTTTTCTTATAACTTTTGTGTAGTCAGATCGGATTCCCACCCCAGAAAGGACTGCTACAACAGCGATACATAGTAGAATACCGTCGACAACGCCGAACCACCAAGGGGTTGCGTAGCGAAGCGCATTTCGAATGATGCTGATTTGCGATGTCGGCTGGAAAGGTGTGGCAGTTACATACCCAGCATCTGTCCCGGAGAGATTTTCCGCGAGAGCACTGTGTCCACCAGCGGATTCATCACCGGTGCCGAATCGCTCTACATCGTAAACCTCTGGTACTGGTCCGACAGACCACACGATGGAGCCATTTCGGTCTAGTTCGAATACTCGGGCACCATGGGTGTCTGCTATGAGAGTGTGCCCGTTCGGGAGCCGATCAGCATCCCGTGGCCAGGCAAGTTGTTCATCGCTCCATGACCAAGTCTGACGCCACTCACCACTATCACGCTGGTACTCGACTATACGATCGTTTTGTGAATCAGCGATAACAACTGCCGGGCCACCCCTAGCGGCTGGAATATAGTCTGGTTGATGCTGCTCATAGAGCCATTCGAACTCATTGTTATCACCTAACGTCCAGTCATGTTCAACCCCAGAGGTCTTGTTGACAAATATTACTTCATCATGGTTACGCATACTTATCATGATACGACCGTCTTGAAGGACTGTCACATCATTGAGATGGGTCCAATCGTCAGGATATGAGCTAGCGCTGAATACGTTTGATCCCCCAGTACTGATATTGTAGTACGACTGAGGGTCCCAAGACCACTCTATTATACCCGAAGAAGTGTTAACAATAAAACACTCTCTTTCGCCATATCAGCTACAATATTTTTTCCTTAGAGAGCCGGTCAACGTCATGCCACTCATTATTACGTTTTCCAGGCCTGTATCGGCTGTACACCTCAGTGCTTTCTCCCGTAGATAGGTTGTATCTCAATATAACTTCCCGTGTACACGGTGAGTCTGCCGGGCACTCACGACTTGAAAGCTGGTTCATCGCAGCAACTATGACATCATCACTTTCGGGTAAGGGGTCGACATCGTAGTACTCGTCGAACTCGTTTGCATATCGCCAGAGCGTTCCGTTCGCATGGATAGCAACAAGGTGACCCTCACCATCCCCGTACGCAGTGAAAACGGTTGCATTGGGTCGAGCATCAGCAACTTGCGTCTCGCCTGACGTAGCGGCCGCAAACCGCTGGTATGGGTCTGCGCTGCTTTCTGCACTATTCACTTGATGCACGTTTGCTACTCCGGCAACACAGATAGAGAGAAGTGCTACTGCGAAGAGTATATTTCCGATGCGGTGAGCCTTCATCGGACAGCAATGAGTTCTCGGGGCATAAGAATGTCAAACATTTGTTTCCAATCCCACAGCACGCCGTCAGCGGATCAGTGTGTTTCGAGATCTTTTTTATTTGATTGGCCAGTCGGATAGAAAGCGCGGCGATTGTCAGCGTGGGGTTCATTGCACCACCAGTCACAAATACGCTAGAGGAAGAAATATAGAGATTTTCAAGATCGTGAGTCCGACACCTTGGATTTACTACACTGGTCTGGGGATCCGTACCCATCCGTGTGGTACCCATGTGATGTGCCGCGTAACCCGGACTCGATATATCGGATGTAGTTATGTCTTTTGCCCCCATTTCTTTGAGTGTTTTTTCTGTATGTTGTGTGCTTTTTTCATCGTGGAAGTTGCGTGCTCGCCGACCTCAAATTGTATATCTGGAACGGGGTTCCCGTGGTTATCTGTACTGTCCGTATCCAGAGTGACTCTGTTTGATTTTTGGCAGAATTTCTATAACACCAGCGATAGAGGCCTGCCACTGGTCGCCAGACTTCACCACAGATTCTGGCATTTGAGTTCGTAGTGACCTATCACCATTGATTGGATCGACCATCTCGTCAGTAAGAGAGCTTTCAAACCCCCGAATTGCCTCGCTTGGAGACACAACGGGATTCTGTTTGAATTCTAGTTTTATGCTCCCTGGCTGAGTATTTTCGTGGTCATAAATTGATGGCTCTCTCGTGACCACCACCAGATGGGTTCTTGTCCCTCCGGTCTATCGATAGTCCCGCGTGCAGAAACGACAGGATGTTCCATGAAGTACCGTCCGACGGCACCGCTCGAGTTCGCGAGTCCGTCGGGGTACTGTTCCGACCGGGACAACAACAGGAGTCGTGGTGTCTCGACACCACCGGCTGCGAGGACGAACCGGCGAGCCGACTGTTCGAGACCGGTCGCGTCGGGTGTGTCGTAGACGACGTGCTCGACGCGGTCGCCAGATCGGTCGTGTTCGATCCGTTGGACCGGCGCACGGTCGATCACTCGTGCGCCGGCCGCCTCCGCCCGACGGACGTGAACGTCGCCACTGTACTTCGCACCGGAGGGGCACACGGGGTTACACGTGCTGTACCCGACACACGCGCTGCGGCCGTCGTACGCCTCGGAGTTGCGCGCCTGTGGTGCCGAGTGTAGCGTGATGTCCAACTCCGCACACGCTGCCTCGTACGACGCGTCGATCGGTCCCGGCGGGAACGCCGGCATCGGGTACGGCTCCTCGCGTGGCGGGGCGAACGGGTTGTCGACCGCGCCCGCGACCCCGATGGCGGACTCGGCCGCCGCGTACCAGGGTCTGAGATCGGCGTAGTCGATCGGCCAGTCCGACCCCAGTCCGTACTCCGACTCCATCTGGAAGTCCTTCTCGTGGAACCGTGGTGTCCAACCGCCCCACTTCAGTGTCGAGCCACCGACACCCTTCACTCGGTGTGTGTTCAGTTCGTAGTCGACCGCCCCGGAGGAGGAGTACGCGTCTCGCTCACCGCCCATGTCCCAGACACTCCGGTCCACGTCGGGGCGGATCGCACGTTCCATCCGCTCGAGCCGGGAGTCGAAGTCGAATCGGGGTCCCGCCTCCAGTAGGACCACCTCTCGACCCGCCTCCGCGAGTCGGTGGGCGACGAGACCGCCGGCCGGGCCACCACCGATCACACAGACGTCGACACGTTCGGACGGGGTTCAGTCGGTGTCACTCGTCATCCGCACGCACCTCCGTCTCGTCCCACTCGTCTGCGAAGCGTCTGTACGACTCGAACCCACCGGGGTAGCCGACCGGGTTGTCGATACCGAGCGGGGCGGTTCCCGCCGGTGTCACGAGGTACGTGTACATCAGTGCGTTCGTCAGGTGGTGTCGGTACCGCTCGACGAGCGTACCGTCCGCACGCGACTGGACCCTGAACACGCCGAGGTGTGCGAGCAGATCGCGACAGTCCGATCCAGACAGCGACGACAACGGCCGGCCGGTCTCGACGCGCGCACGGCGGTCGAGTCGACGACACAACGACCGGAGACGGTCGAACCGGTCTGGGGAGAGCCGCGAGATGGTCGTCTCTGCGACGGCACGGTGGCCTGCGTCCGGTGGGAGCACGGCCGTGGCGACGGTCTGCAGACGGGCGACGGTTCGGTCGGCGGTCCCCGAACGACGACCCGACAGCCGTGTCAGGCCTCCCGCCACCCCTGCGGCACCGACGAGCAGTGCACCACGTCGTGTCGTCTCTTTCATCGTCTCCTCCCGGTAGTGTCGAGTACCACGGTCGTGAGTAGTATCAAGCTGGCGACACCGAGTAACGCTTGGAGCCGCCACGCACCGACACCCCACAGTTCCGGACGACGTAACTGCAACAGTACGTCGAGACCGCGCCGAGTGAACACCCCGTCCGGGAGTCGTTCGAGGAACGTTCGGTAGCCGACACTACCGAGGACACCGAGGGTGAACCACCCGGCGGCGACGAGCGAGACACCACCTGCCGCCGACGGTGCGTCCGCCGACTGTGCGTCCGGTGCCGCCGACTGTGCGTCCGGTGCCGCGACGGTGTCCCCGTGTGCGACGGAGACATCGAGTCGCCGTCGCGGTCGTCGTCCACGCGGCGACGGTCCCGGCGACGAGTGTCGGCACGGTCGCGAGACTCGGACCACCGGCTGCCAGCGCAGTCGCCAGGATACCTCCGGGAACGGCGGTGATCGCGACCGTCCCGGTCAGGAGTGCGACCGCCGGGACGACGACGAGTGTGATCGACTGTGTGCCGAGAGGTCCCAGTGGCGAGGACGGAGCGAGCGGGAGGAGTGTCCCGGCGAGGTGGGTGACGGCGACGACCGTCGCGACCGCCAGCCACCGTCGTTCCGTCGGGAACCGCCGTCCGAGGGTCGCGACGACACCACTCATGCGTACCCTAAGTCCTCGAGACGCCGCTGAGTCGCCTCGTCGACTGGGCCTCCGCCGTCGCCGGTGCGGACACCGAGCGACTCGCGCTCGTCGAAGACGGACCCCACCCGCTCGGCGGCGTCCGTCTCCTCGACCCGCCGTCCCGTCTTGGCGTCCCAACACCGGACGGTCGCCGCCTCCGACCGCCACGTCACGTCCTTCCGCACGGCGTCACCGTCGTCGCTGTAGACGGCGCGTGCGTCCCCGTTGAACCGCCACAGGTCACCACAGTACCTACTGGCGCGCTCTTCCATCGGCTCTTCGAGTCCGTGCGAGGATGCGACCACCAGTCCATCCGGACAGAACACGTCGCGCGTCCACTCGTCCGCGAGGAGTCGCTCGACGGCCGTCGGGAACCGCGTGAGCGTGGCGGCAGATTCGACTCGATCGCCGTCGGTGCCACCGGGCGGGCGGACGACGAGGGGGACGTGCAACAGTGCCTCGTGGATCCCAGCGCCGTGCGCGGCGACGCGTGCCCCGGGGCGGACGCGACTCGGTTCGCCGAACCCCTCGCCGTGGTCGGCAGTGACCACGACCAGTGTGTCGTCCAACTCCCCACGGTCCGCGAGCGTCTCGATCACGCGGCGGAGTTGGGTGTCCATCTGGTGGATCGTCCCGTCGTATAGTCCCTCGAGTGCTCGTCGTTGCCACCACGGTCGTCGACCGCCGTTGAACTCCCAGACTTGGTCCCCCATCTCGTCTTGTAACTCGCGCAGGGTCTCGCCGCCCCACTGATCGTGTTCCGGGTCCGGTTCGTACGGGAGGTGGCCGTCCATGAAATTGACACAGGCGGCCCACGGGGCGTCAGTCTCGGCGGTCCAATCCAAGAAGAGGTCGGCGTAGACGGACGCCGGGGTACTGGCGCTCAAGGCGTCCGGGAGGTACTGAGGGTAGTCCCAGGCGAGCTTGGTCACGACCCCGTTCGCCAGCGACTGGATCGGGTGGTCGTCGGCGAGACAGCGCCGCAGGTACGCCGCGTACTGTCCTTGCCCCTCGGAGAGGACGAAGTTACTCGGGTCGATCGCGTCCGGGTACGGCAGGTTCCGAGCGCCCTCCACGGTGTCGAAGGCGTCCTTCAGTCCGACCGCCATGTCCGTGATCCAGGTGTTCTCGGAGAACACCCCGGTCCGGTACTCGTGGTCGTCACGGAGTCGTTCGAAGATCGTGTGGCCGGGTTCCAGCGCGTGTTTCGCACGGGTGACCTCGTGTTCGACCACGTCGTACCCCGTGAACATGCTCGCGTGGCTCGGGAGACTCCACGTTCCGGGAGACCGTGCCTGTTCGTAGACGGTCGCCGTCTCCGCGAACGACTCCAAGAACGGGGTCGTCTCGTGTTCGTGTCCGTGGAGGCTGGTGTTCCCGGCCCGGACACTGTCGAGGACGACGAGGAGGACGTTCGGCTTCACACCGCTCCGAACGACAGTCACGTACATACGCGTTACTGTCGCTCGGCCGAGTGACCGTCGAGCGCCGACGTACCCGTCCGCCGGGGAGCGACGCGGCGAGAGCGACCCGTCCGGGTCCGTTGGAGTCGCTGCTCGACGTGCCGACCAGTGACACTAAGAGGACTCCTCGGTTAGAGTCGCGACATGACACTCGTCGTCCTCGCGCTGGACGCGCTCGACACCGAACTCGCCGCAGAGTTCGGTGACGGCTCGTTCGAACTCTCGACACACGGACATATGGAGTCGGTCGCGCACATGTTCGACGACCGCCCACATACCGGAGAAGTGTGGCCGACCGTCGCGACCGGACTCCACCCGCGGGACCACGGGATCACGGGTGGCGGCGAGAGTGAGTGGAGCAACCCACTCGTCGAACTCGGGTCGCGGATGATCAACAAGTTCGACACACAGATGAGTACCCGTAACAGACTCGGCGACATCGTCGAAGACGTGACCGGTGCGAGTTGGGAGATGGCGACGGTCGACGACCCGACGTTCTTCGACGCCCCGGGGCGAGTGGTCCACAACTGGCCCGGCGTCCACCGTAACGAGGAACTCCACCGCATCTGGGACGTGATCGAGGAGGGCATCCGGAACGGCGACGACAACATGCCCCGAGAAGTGTACGAGCGGCGTGTCCGTGGGATCGCCGCCGAACAGTTCGGGTGGGTGACGGAGATGCTCGATCACGACCTCGCGTTGGTCGCCTCTCACGTACACGTCCTCGACGCGCTCGGTCACGCGTACTCGGACGACCGCGAGAACATGCGGCGTGCCTACGAGTGGTGTGCACGGAAGGTGGACGCACTCCGTAGAGAGATGGCCGACGACGACGAGTTGCTCCTCCTCAGTGACCACGGGATGGAGACGACGTGGACGGACGGACAGAATCCACACGGGACACACTCGTGGCGATCCTTCTCCGCGAGTACGCTCGAGAGTCGCCCCGACGACGTGCACGACGTCAAGGCATGGGTCGAAGCACACGTCTCCGACCGAACGGCGACGGAGTCGGAACTCGACCTCCCCGAAGAGCAGCTCCGACAGCTCGGCTACGTCGAATAATGGGCGACGCGAGCGAGATGAGCCTCGGGCTGGAGAGTGTGAAGGCCTTCTCCGGCAAGATCACGCAGGCGGTGTTCGGCTTCGTCGGAGCCGTCGTCTTCGCCCGGGCGCTCGGTGCGGACGGGTTCGGTGGGTTCTACTCGTTGCTCGCCGTCGTCCTCGTCGCCGATCGACCGGTCCGCGGCGTCGCACAGGCGGTCGAGAAACGGAGCACCGAGGTTGACGCGGTACGATCGGAGGTCGTCGGTGCGGGTGTTCTCGCCGCCGCCGTGGTCGTCGCGACACTGTCCGTCGCCGCGTTCCTGCTCCGGAGTCGTCTCCGGGACGTCGCCGGGTTCCAGAACGCGTGGGTCGTCTTCGTCGTCTTACTGGCCGCGCTCAGTGGGTTCACGCTCGTCCAGAAACTGCTGGGTGCGGAGGGCGTCATCGGGGTCCAGACGTGGAACGACACGCTCCGCTCGCTGCTCACGCTGCCCGCACAGATCGGACTTGTACTCGCCGGGGTCGGAGCGGCGGGACTCGGGTACGGACTCGCGGCCGCGACGGTGGCCGTGATCCCGGTCGGACTGTGGTTCGCTCGACCGGGTCTGTCTGTCCCGTCGGTCGCGACGCTCCGTTCGGTGTGGTCGTTCGCACGTCACAGTGCCGTCGGGACCCTCGTCGGGAAGGCGTACGACCAGTTCGACATTCTCCTCTTGAACGTCGTGCTGGGCCAAGCCGTCTCCGGGTACTACAAGGCGGCGTTCAGTCTCGCGATGCCGGGTGTGTTCCTCGCGAACGTGGTCGCGTCCGGTCTGGCACCGAAGCTCTCGAACCAACTCTCGAAGGGTGGCGAGGCACGAGCCGACGTGACCAACGGCGTCTCGTACGCCAGTCTGTTCGCCGTCCCGGTGTTCTTCGGCGCACTCGCGCTCCCGGACGCACTCATGCGGACGGTGTTCGGCGGTGCCTTCGACGGGACGGGAGCGTTCCTCGTCGGACTCGCGTTGTACAATCTCCTCCACTCGCAAGTCGTGATCTACCAGCACGCACTCAACGGGCTCGACAGACCGGACCTCGAGGCGCGAGTCAGCACCGTGACACTCGTCGGGAACGTCGTGTTGGGTGTCGCTGCGGTGTACGTCGTCGGTGGGATCGGCGTCGTGATCGCAACTGTCCTCGCGGAGGCCTGCCGTGCGGTCGCGTTCGCACACTCCGTCCGGTCGCTCGTCCCGGACATCGAAGTGTTCCCCCGGCCGCTGGTGAAACAACTCGTCGCGGGCGTGACGATGGCCGCCGTCCTCGTCGTCGTCCGAGAACTGGTGCCGATCGGGTCCGTGCTCGGACTGGCGGCCGCCGTCGCCGTCGGCGCGGTCGTCTACCTCGGGGGACTCCTTGCGATCAGTGCCGAGTTGCGGCTCACACTCCGGGCCGTCTACGCCGACGCGGTCGGGTGACCGTCGTGGCTCGTCGGTCCGGGCCGGTCACTCGCCGGTCAGGACTCGTTCACCCGGAATCGTCGTCTCGTCGGTGTCCAACACGACGCCAGCGTTGAGACTCGTCTGGATCCCCGTCTTCACGCCGTCGCCACACACCACGCCGTACTTCCGGCGCCCGGTCGAGACGCGTTCGCCCTTCACGACGGTCTCGACGGCCGCGTCGTCGTGGCGCAGGTTCGCGACCGTGGTGCCGGCACCGAAGTTCACGTCGCGGCCGAGGACACTGTCCCCGACGTACGAGAGGTGCCCGACGGTCGCACCGCCCATCAGGACGCTGTTCTTCACCTCGACGGCGTGACCCACCTTCGTGTCGGGGCCGAGCAGCGTCGCCCCGCGGACGTAGGCGTTCGGGCCGACCTCTGCACCCGACTGGATCAGCGCCGGGCCCTCGATCACGACGCCACTGTCGACGTGGGCGCCCGCCTCGACGACCACGTCACCACGGAGCTCCGCGTCCGCGTGGACTTCGCCGTCGATCCGCCGGTCGAGGTCGCCGAGTCGCCACTCGTTGGCGGCCAACAGCTCCCACGGGCGACCCACGTCGAGCCACCGCTCGAACGACACCGCTCGGACCGTCGTCATCTCGCAGGCGCGTGCGAGCACGTCCGTGAGTTCCGCCTCCCCGCGCTCACTCTCCGAGACGTCGAGCCACTCGTGTGCGGCCGCCGGGAACACGTACGCACCGGTGTTGACCAAGTTCGACGGCGGGTCCGCCGGCTTCTCCGTCACGCCCGTGACTCGGGGGAGTTCCTCGACCGCCGTCTCGTCGTCCGCCCCGACCGTCGTCTCGTCGGCGGTGTCGACGGTCGTCTCGGTGTCGGCGTCAACCGCGTCGGCGGACGCCTCCGTGGCGTCGTCCGCGATGGCGTCGTCCGCGAGGTGGAGCACGCCGTACGCCGAGGGGTTCTCGACGCGGAACGAGCCGACCGCCGGGCCGGCGTCGTACAACGTCGTCAACGACGCGTGGTCGTACAACGCGTCCCCGTTGAGCACGACGAACGGCTCGTCGTCCAAGTGGGCGGCCGCGGCGCGGACGGCGTCGGCGGTGCCACGCTGCCGGTCTTGCACGGCGTACGTGACGGGCACGCCGGCGAACTCGTCGCCGAAGTGTTCGCGGACGGCCGCGGCCTCGTACCCGACGACGAGCACCAGGCGTGTCGCGCCGGCCGCGACGGCGGCGCGGGCGGTGTGTGCCGCCAGCGGCTCGCCGGCGACTGGGAGCATCGGCTTCGGGCGGCGGTCCGTGAGCGGTCGCATCCGCGTCCCTTGTCCGGCTGCGAGGAGTACCGTTTGCACGTCTCCGGCGACGACGGACGCGAGCAAAGTCGTTGTGACTCGGTATCGGGTGTAGTCGGCGTCAGTGTGCGACCCACGGCGGTCGACCACACCGGCGACACGCGTCGCGAGTCGTACAGGTTCAAGTGTGGCCGTCTCCCTCGGTCAGACGACTGATGGATCGGGCACTCCTCGTCGCGGTGGTCGTCGGCGTCGTCCAGGGGATCTTCGAGTGGCTGCCGATCTCCAGTGAGGGGAACGTCGCGCTGGCACTGTCGCTGCTCGGCCGGTCACCCGAGGAGGCGGTCGCGTTCGCGCTGTTCCTCCATGTCGGCACCGCCGGGTCGGCGGCGGTGTACTACCGGACGCGACTCGGCGAACTACTGCGGGCGCTGCCGCGGTGGCGGCCGTGGCGCGACGGCCACCGTGTGGGGTCTTCGAACAGTGGAGGTGCACAGGCGTCGCTCAACGGTGCCGGCACGGGTGTGGCGGGCGAGGGTGCGAGCACGTCGGCCGGCGCGGAGGGCACGCCCGGCACGAGTGCCGCAGACGAGGAGATACACCGCACACTGACGTTCTTTGCGGTCGCGACGCTGGCATCGGGTATCGTCGGGATCACCGCCTACGAGACGCTCGTCGGGTTCGTCTCGGAGACTGGCGGGGGCGTCTTCGTCGTCGTCGTCGGAGTCTTGTTGGTCGCAACGGGCGCGTTCCAGCGACTCTCCGACGAGCGCGCGACGGAGACGAAGACGACACCCACACTGGTCGACGCGGTGGTGGTCGGTGCCGGGCAGGGACTCGCGATCCTCCCGGGCGTCTCGCGGTCCGGCACGACCACCGGGTTGCTGTTGTTGCGCGGCTACGAGGAGTCGCGCTCGTTCGAGTTGTCGTTCGTGTTGTCGATCCCGGCCGCGCTGGGTGCCGGCGTGTTGGCGTTCCTCGACACCGGACTGGCGGTCACGGTCGGGCCCGCGGTCGCGGCGCTCGTCGTCGCGGGGCTCGTCGGCTACTTGACCATCGACGCCTTGCTGCGGATAGTCGAGCGGGTCGCCTTCTGGGCGGTGTGTGTCGGACTCGGGGGGTTGGCGGTGGTCGGTGGGACGGTTCTAGTCGTGTGACGAGTTGGTGAGCGATGTTCGAGGCTGGCCGTCCCGAGTGAAGATGTGAGTGACTAGTGACGGCGAACGGAGAGGAGTCGTCAACGACCAACTCCAAAGGCCCGGGTTGATGGTCCTTACGGTAGCAAGCCTAGACGGCGATCTGAACCCCGACAGCCGGACTGAGTCCCGTAGCCACACGGCCGTATCACGTCGGTGTACTGTGTAATTCAGTTGTCCCTGTCTCACACAGCACCCGCGACTGCAACGGTCGAGTGCCGGACAGTGGAACCCACCAGTGGTGTGATGGTATGACGTGAAGTCACCAAGTCAATCCGTCGTACGTCACCCAGTCGGGAACATCGACCCGGCGACCGTCGATCACAACTGGCTGGTCCATCCGTTCGTAGTCGTCGCCGATACAGTCGAACTCGTCCCAGTCTGTGACGATCAGCGCTGCGACTGCACCGTCGAGCGCCTCTCCGGGACTGTCAGTGTACGTCACGTCCGGGCGGCGGCTACGCATCGTCTTGACCGCTACAGGGTCGTACGCAACGATATCGGCACCGCGTGCTTGGAGACCGTCGATCACTGGCACCGCTCGCGAGCCACGCGTGTCGTCCGTGCCAGGCTTGAACGAGAGACCGAGCACCGCCACACGCTCGTTGGTCACGTCCACGTGCTCGTCAAGACGCTGTAGCAGACGGTCTGGTTGGCGGTCGTTCACGTCGACGGCTGCCTCAAGAACTGCCGGGTGGTAGTCGCGACTTCGTGCGGCGGCGATCAGTGCGGCAGTGTCTTTCGGGAAACACGAACCGCCCCACCCGAGCCCACTCCTGAGGAACTGCTCGGAGATTCGGTGATCGAGTCCGAGCGCGTCGGCGATCTCGTAAGCGTCGACACCGAACTCCTTGCAGATGTTCCCGATGTCGTTGATCAAGCTCACCTTACTCGCCAAGAAGGCGTTGTTGGCATACTTGATCATCTCGGCTTCCCTGAGACCAGTCGTGACGAGGTGTGCGGACGCGCTCGTCGCCTCGCGAATCGGGCCGTACAACGTCGTCAATGTCTCGATGGCTGCCCTGTCGCCACCGATGACGATCTTGTCTGGGTGTCGGAAGTCCTCGACAGCTGATCCCATCCGCAGGAACTCAGGGTTCGCGGCCACGTGAACCGTCGTGTCACCCGCCCGCTCGCGGACGGTGGGTGCGATACGACGGTCCGTCGTCCCCGGGATCACCGTACTCTTGACCGCCAGTGTGTGGTCGCCTTCGGTGTCGGCCAGTACGTCCCCGACTGCCTCCGCGGCAGCTTCGACGTAGGATGTGTCGATGCTTCCGTCGTCGTTGGACGGTGTCGGTAACGCGAGCAGCGTCACGTCCGTCTCACGAATCCGGTGGTACTCCGTGGTCGCTGTGATCCCCGCACCCGCGTACTCCGCGAGAAGGTCCTCGACGCCCGGCTCGCCAACCGGGGTCTCTCCTGCGTTGATCCGTTCGACGACCGACTCGTCGACGTCGACGTTCACTACCTCGTGGCCGTAGTCGGCGAGGCAGGCTGCGACCGTCGTCCCGACGTATCCGCTCCCGACGATGCTCACGTCCATGTGTGGCTGTGTGTTGTGTGGTGTCGTCCGTTGCAAGACTCGCTACTCTTGGAGGCGTTCTTCTGCCCTGTCACGGTCGTCGGGGTAGCCAACGTCGACGCGCCAGCCGTCCATCCGGATGGCGTCGATTGTCCGGCCACTCTCGATCAGGAGGTCGACTGCGTCGCTCAGTTCGTACTCGCCTCGGTCGGACGGTTGGACCAAGTGGCAAGCGTGGAAGATCGCCGGAGAGAACGCATAAAAACCCGTCATCACGAGGTTCGACGGAGGGTCGGACGGTTTCTCGACCACGTTGGTAATCTCACCGTACTCGTTGGTGTCACACACGCCGTATCGACTTGCCTCCTCGTAGGGGACTTCTTCGACGAGGAACGCCGCGTCGGGACGCTGTTCTCGCTGTCGGCGAACTACGTCTCCCAAATTCGCCTGAAAGACGTTGTCGCCGAGCATCAACAGGAAGTCGTCGTCGACGTGTTCCTCGGCGGTCAACAGTGCGTGGGCGAGGCCGTTCTGCTCTCGTTGGTGTGTATAGGTGATCGGTACACCGTCGTACTCGTCGTCGTAGTGGTCGATGATCCGTTGCTTGAGGTACCCGACGACGACGACGAACTCGTCGGCACCGAGCTCTGCGAGTTGGTCGAAACAGTGCGACAGAATCGGTTTACCGTCGACTTCAACGAGCGCCTTCGGCTTGTCTTCGGTGAGGGGACGGAGGCGTGTGCCTTCGCCAGCGGCGAGGACGACTGCTTGCACGGACCTGGATTGAGTACTCTATCATATAACGATAGCGTATCGTCCAGCACCATCGTATCGAGAGTTGTACCACATCATTACTGTGTCGGGGGGTGGTTCGTCGTCGCGAACCTCGGCTGGTGTCCAACGGTAGTCGAACGCGTCGTACGAGCGCCCGTCCCGAAGCCACACAGTTGTTCGGCTCGGACCACAATGGGCGTGGTATGTTCTGCCACCAAAATTACTCACCGTCAGCGGTACCAAGCCGATGAGTCAGTCAGCGTTCATCTGTTGTGGCCCGTTCGTCGTGTCGACGGCGATCTCTCGCTGAAGAGAGCCAAACGGAGTAGCCACGGTCGCAGTGGGAACAGCTACGAGGGTGACTGCGGTCGGAACCGGCACCGCAATCCCTTGTATTGACGTGGGTCACCCTCTCAGATCGATGGTGATCGATCTGGCCTGCTCAGTATTCCCCACCGATAACGGCAGAGTCAGGACTCGAACCTGATCAACCGGAGCAGCGATCAACCGTCCGAGTGCCGTGAGTGAGGCGATGGGGTCCCCTGTGCCGCCGGGGAACGTGGTTCCGACGACCATGACAGACGGATCGATCACACGGGTCGCCGGACCGTCTTCTACACGTCGGGAGAGGCGCAGACCGTCGGAGGGGTTTTCCGTGGTCGTGGTGATCCGTCGAACGATGTTCGGAACTAGCGGCGTCCGCGGCCCCATCGGCGAGGAGATCACGGCCGAGACGGCACTCGCGGTCGGTCGCGCGCTGCCGTCGTGTGGCTACGATCACGTCGTCGTCGGGCGCGACCCGCGCGAGACCGGTGCCGTGCTCGTCGACGCACTCGCCAGTGGGGTCCGAGAGTGTGGCGGCGACGTGGTCGAGTTGGGACTGGCGGCGACACCGACGGTCGCACGGAGCGTCGCCGAGTTGGACGCCGACGCGGGTGTCTCCGTCACGGCCTCACACAACCCCGCGCCGGACAACGGCCTCAAACTGTGGACCCCCTCGGGGCAGGCGTTCGACGAGCGCCGCCGCGGCGAGATCACGGCGTGTGTCGAGAACGAGGCGTGGGAGTTCGCCGACTGGGACGCGTTTGGTGACCGGCGGCGTGACGAGGACGCGACCGAACGACACCGGGACGCGCTTGTCGCAGCGGTGCGCGGGGCGACCAGCGGCTCGGAGACGGCGTTGAGTGGTGGAGAGCCGAGTGTCGCCACGCCGCTCGACGAGACGGTGGTCGTCGATGTGGGCAACGGTGCTGGCGGTGTTACCGCGGTGGCGTTGGACCGGCTCGGGTGCTCGGTCCAGACGCTGAACGGACAGCCCGACGGGCGGTTTCCCGGCCGTCCGAGCGAGCCGACGGCCGAGAACTGTGCGCTGTTGCAGACGACCGTCGCGAACTCCCCGGCGACGGTCGGGATCGCCCACGACGGGGACGCCGACCGGACGATGGTCGTCGACGAGACGGGCGGGTTCGTGAGCGGCGACGCGCTGTTGGCCATCCTGGCCCGCGAGGCCGCAGCGCCGGGCGACACCGTCGCCGTCCCGGTCGACACGAGTCTCGCCGTCGACGACACGCTCGCCGAACACGACGTGCACGTGACGCGGACGGCCGTCGGGGACGTGTTCGTCGCAGAGGCGGCGAGCGAGGACGGCGTCGTCTTCGGCGGCGAGCCGTCAGGGGCGTGGATCTGGCCCGACGAGACGCTGTGTCCCGACGGGCCGCTCGCGGCCTGTCACGTGGTCGAACTCGTCGCCCGCGAGGGGTCGTTGTCGGCGCTGGCGGACGGCGTCGCCTCGTACCCGATTCACCGCGAGAACGTCGAGACGGACCGGAAGACGGCGGTGATGGAGCGTGTCGCCGAACTGGCGAGCGAGCGGTATCCCGACGAGGACGTGACGACACTCGACGGGATTCGCGTCGCCCGCGAGTCCGGGTGGTTCCTGATCCGCGACAGTGGGACCCAGCCGCTGATCCGGGTGACGGCCGAGGCACGCGAGGAGACTGCCGCCAGTCGACTCCGCGAGGAGGTGTCGGCGATGTTGGACAGCGCACAGGCGTGATCGCCGGTGAGTCGACGAGTTGCCGCCCGGGCGACGACGTTCGACGACAGCCGGATCTCTGGCACATGTGAGACCGCGAGCACGTGACGACGGCGGGTGTGGTAGAGCGGTAATAGACTGGTACCGAGAGATACAGTGGCTCGAACAGTCGGCTGGGTGTCACGATCACCGTCGAGTGTGCTGGCGGTGTTTCGCAACAACGGAGGACCGAACACCACCGTAGACAGGGCTATACATGTCTCCACGGTAGTAGCCTCACCGAGTTCAACTCCGTCCACGAACCATGATCGTCAGGAGTTTTGCACGAGCGGCTCGTACCAGTCGCGGTTCTGCTCGTACCAGTCGACGAACTCTGCAATCCCCTGTCTGATCGTGTACGATGGTTCGTAGTCTAATAGTTCTGCGGCTTTGCTGGTATCGGCGTGTGTATGCTCGGCGTCTGCCTCGTGGCGTTCGTCGAACGTCAACTCAAGATTGGGGTCGATCTGGTCACGAATCTCTCGTGCAAGTTCGACGATCTCGATGTTGTCGGTGCTCCCGACGTTGACGATTTCGCCGTCTGCTGCGTTCGTCGACAACAGCGTCTGGTTCACGTCGACGATGTCACCGATGTACGTCAGGTCGCGCGTCTGTGTCCCGTCACCGTACACGACCGGCGGTTCGCCGTTCGTACACCGAGAGACGAAGTTCGAGATGGCCATGTTCGGGCGCATTCGTGGCCCGTAGACGGTGAAGTACCGCAACACGACCGTCGAGAGGTCGAACAGTTCGTGGTACACACGTGCGTAGTGATCCGTCGAGAGTTTCGAAACACCGTACGGACTCACCGGTTCGGTCGGGTGCTCCTCGTCGTACGGGAGGTACTCCGGCTTCCCGTACACGGACGAGGAGCCGGCGATCACCACTCGTTCCGTATCGGTGTCGCGTGCGGCCTCTAGTATTTCGAGTGTGCCGACGACGTTGATGTCTGTCACCTCGACCGGTTCCTCGACACTCGTTCTGACACCGGCCTGTGCGGCTTGGTGGAAGACGACACGCGTTCCCTCAACGACGCTCTGGACCGTCGCGCTGTCGCGAACGTCTCCGCGAACGAGTTCGTATGATCCGTCACCGTCCGCCGCGGCGGCCCGAGCCGACTCGACATTGTGTTCTTTGATCCCACGGTCGTAATACGGTCGGAAATTGTCGAGTACCGTCACGTCGTGACCGTTCCGTACGAATGTCTCGGCGAGGTGGCCACCGATGAATCCAGCACCGCCGGTGACAGCTATCTCCATGGCTCACGCGTCACCGACCCAGAGCCAAAGTCTGTCGGTTTCCGTCGAGTTCCCCGTAGGAATCAAGAACAGTGGTGCCGTTCTGGGTGAGCGTCATCCGTACGGACACTGGGTCTATCGGCGTGGCGATTGGCGAGGGTCTTGACATCGGTCAATGCAGCAGCCCGGACGTGTCAGTCAACACTGCGACATCTCGATCCGGGATGAGCGCCGCCTTGAGTTCCTCGGAGCTGATGTCACGAGTAACCCCCTACACGATCGGTGTACTCTTGTGGGTCACTTCTCTCGTCTTGTCCGAGTTGTCCAACGTCCCAAGGACCGTTGATCACAGCCGCGAAAATAAACCCATGTCGACATTTTCGACCGCTGTGTGAACAACTTCCTCGTCAAAGAGCTATCACCGTGGGTTCAGGTGAAGTTCGCTTAGCGGTCGGGCAACTCACATCTGGGTCGATCGTCTCGGCGTTTTCTAGTTGGATGTGAACAATGCTTTCGTGACAACCACATGGTGGGGCTACGCCACCACACGTTGGACGGTTCAACCCTCGATCACACGACGTATCATCTTACAAACATCGGCCATGTGGCAGGACAAGTCATAACTGTTGTCGCGGACGACGACGAAAATGTGAATATTGAATCCGCGATTGTCCTCGCAGCCGGCGAGGGAAACCGCCTCCGGCCACTGACCGAGTTCAGACCCAAGCCGATGTTGCCGGCGGCGACGCAACCGATCCTCCAGCACGTCTTCGACGGGTTGATCGACGCCGGCGTCGACGACATCCACGTCGTCGTCGGCTACCGGCGTGACCGCGTCCGGAACTACTTCGGCCCGACGTACCGCGACCGGACGCTCACGTACCACACTCAAGAGACACAACTCGGGAGCGGTCACGCACTGTTGCAGGCCGCCGGCGCGGTCGACGACGACTTCCTCGTCGTGAACGGCGACGAGGTGATTCCGTCGACGATGGCGGAACGCGTGATCGACGCCCACGACCGCGAGAGCGTGGCGACGCTGGCCGTCGTCGAGAGCGACGAGCCACGCGAGTACGCCGGCGTCGAACTCGACGACGATCTGGTGACGACAATCGATGAGCGACCCGAATCCGGGGAGTACCGGTTGTTCAACGCCGGCGTGTACGCGTTCGGGCCGTCGGTGTTCTCCGAGATTCAAAACACCCCGCAGACCGACGGAGAACGGGCGCTCACCGACACGGTCGTCGAACTGGTCGAGCGGACCGGGAACGTCCGTGGCGTCCGGGTCGAGAGTCCTCGTGTCGCGGTGACGTACCCGTGGGACCTGTTGCGGGTGGCGAGTGGCGAACAGACGGGCGTCCCGCGTGACGTCCGACGACGCGTCGACGGGGCACACGTCGACGGGAGCGCGATGCTCCACGACGACGCCGTCGTGCGGCCGCCGGTCGTCGTCGGGCCGGACGCGGTCGTCGAGGCGGGCGCGGTGGTCGGGCCCGACACGGCGGTCGGGCGCAACGCGACGGTCGCCGCGAACGCGACGGTGCGTGGCTCCGTGATCGACGACGACACGCGCGTCGGCGAGGCGGCGACGCTCGTCGACACCGTCACCGGGACCGACGTCGAGATCGGTGCCGGCGTCACCGTTCCCGGCGGGCCAGCCGACGTCCGGATCGGGACGACGGTGTACGAGGGGCGCCAGTTGGGTGCCGTCCTCGCGGACCGCGCGACGGTCGGCGGCGGCGCGACCGTCTGTGACGGGGTCTTGATCGGTCCCGAGGCACGGGTCGCCGCGGGGAGTACCGTCCGGACGAACGTCGCGGCACGAACGGAGGTGACTCAGTGATGTGTGGGATCATCGGCGTCGCCGGGCGCGGCGACGACACGCTGTCCGTCGTCTTGGACGGACTGGAGACGCTGGAGTACCGCGGGTACGACTCGGCGGGCGTCGCGTTGACCGACGACACCGTCGAGATCGTCAAGAAGGAGGGGAAACTGGAGGTGCTGCGCGAGCTGCTCGCCGAGCGGAGCGATCGGCCGTCGGGTGTCGTTGGCATCGGACACACCCGCTGGAGTACACACGGGCCGCCGGCCGACGTGAACGCACACCCCCACACGGACGGCGAGGGGCGCGTCGCGGTCGTTCACAACGGGATCGTCGAGAACTACCAGGCGCTGCGCGACGAACTCGGCGAGCAGGGGGTCACCTTCGAGAGCGACACGGACACGGAAGTCGTCCCGAAGCTGATCGCCGCGGGACTCGACGAGGAGCTCGATCCAGAACGGGCGGTGCGTGCGGCCGTCGAGCGACTGGAGGGGAGTTACGCCATCGTCGCGACGGTCGCCGGCGAGGACCGCCTGTTCGCGGCGCGCAACGACTCACCGCTCGTGTTGGGCGTCGGCGACGGGGCCTACTACCTGGCGAGTGACGTGCCGGCGTTCCTCGAACACACCCGCGACGTGGTGTACTTGGACGACGGGGAGTTCGCGGTCGTCTCGGCGGACGGCTACCGCGTGACGGACGCGGACGGCGAGCCCGTCGAGAAGCGCGTCCGGACCGTCGAGTGGGAAGCCGAACAGACCGGGAAAGGTGGGTACGACCACTTCATGCTCAAGGAGATCCACGAGCAGCCGACCGCGCTCCGGCAGAGTCTCAGCGGCCGGACGGACGCGCTGGCGGGGCGGGTCACGTTGGAGGAGATGGCGGGACTCGCGACGCCGGATCGTGTGCAGTTCGTCGCCGCGGGCACCTCCTATCACGCCGGCTTGTACGGTGCGGAGCTGTTGCGGCGGGCGGGTGTCCCAGCGGACTCCTACCTCTCGAGCGAGTACGCCACGTCGCCGGCACCCGTGTCCGCGGACACGCTGGTGATCGGTGTGACCCAGAGCGGCGAGACCGCCGACACCCTCTCGGCGCTGCGAGAGGCGCGGGATCGCGGCGCACAGACGCTGGCCGTGACGAACGTCGTTGGCTCGACGGCCGCCCGCGAGTGTGACGACGCGTTGTACATCCGCGCCGGTCCGGAGATCGGTGTGGCGGCGACGAAGACGTTCACCTCGCAGTTGGTGACGCTGAACCTCCTCGTGGAGCACTTGGCGGGGCAAGACGCCGGGACACGGGAACTTCTCCCGGCGCTGCGGGACGTGCCCGGGGACCTGCAGGCGGTGTTGGACCAGAGCACCGCCATGGAAGTGGTCGACGACTACCTCGGGGAGGAGTCGTTCTTCTTCGTCGGGCGGGGGCTTCACTACCCGGTCGCGCTGGAGGGGGCGTTGAAGTTCAAGGAGATCACCTACGAGCACGCCGAGGGGTTCGCCGCCGGCGAGTTGAAACACGGCACACTCGCGTTGGTGACCGAGGAGACGCCCGTCTTCGCGGTCGTCACCGGCGACGACGAGCGGGCACGCAGGACCATCGGGAACGTCAAAGAGGTGCAGGCGCGTGGGGCGCCGGTCGTCGCGGTGACGGACGGAGTCTCCGAGGTGGGCCGGTACGTCGACCACGTGCTGGAGATTCCCGAGACACACAACCGCGTCGTGCCGGTGTTGGCGAACGTGCAACTGCAGTTGGTCGCCTACCACATGGCGAACCGCCTGAGTCGGTCGATCGACAAGCCACGGAATCTGGCGAAGAGTGTGACGGTTGAGTAGACGACAGTCGGCACCAACGACGAGGCGTTGTCGGAACACCTGCGAAATGGTGTCGATGTGGGACTTTTCTAATTATATCAGGTGTAAATATATCAGTAACGTAAGTACCGCGTCTGTTGTGGCCAATCGTACATCATACGACCTGTGGCACCGAAGCGCACGTGTTTAATTACCTCGAAGGGTAGATGCCCTCCATGAGGATCGACGGGACACCGATCGGTGTCGAGGAAGGTGTGTACTACATTGCTGAGGCCGGTGTTAACCACAATGGGGACATCGAAATCGCAAAGAAGTTGATCGACGCGGCTGCCGACGCCGGGGCGGACGCGGTCAAGTTGCAGACGTTCTCTGCGGACGACCTCGTGGTCGAGTCGGCCCCGAAAGCCGAGTATCAGAAGCAGCACACCGACGAGTCACAGTACGAGATGCTCCAGAAGTACGAACTGGACAGAGCAGAACACGAGGAACTGCTCGACCACGCCGAGGAGTGCTCGGTAACGCTGCTCTCGACGCCGTGCGACGGGGAGAGTGTCCGGCTCTTGGACGAACTGGACCGCCCGGCTATCAAGATCGGGTCGGGTGACCTGAACAACCACCCGATGCTCGAACAGATCGCGGTGGCCGGACGGCCGATGATCGTCAGCACCGGGATGAGCACGATGCCGGAAGTCGAGCGAGCGGTCGAGGTGATCCGGGAGGCGAACCCGGACGTGCCGCTCGCGCTGCTTCACTGCACCAGCGAGTACCCCACCGCGGTGGAGGACGTGAACCTGCGGGCGATGGAACGGATGGCCGAGCAGTTCTCCGTTCCTGTCGGACACTCAGATCACACCACCGCCGTCGAGACGCCAGCGATGGCTGTGGCCGCGGGTGCCTGTATCGTCGAGAAGCACTTCACACTGGGTAGACGCCTTCCCGGTCCCGACCACGAGGCCTCGCTCGAACCAGACGAACTACGCGAGTCGGTCCGGTTCGCTCGGGCCAGCGCGCTCGCCCGTGGGAGCAGTGTCAAACGGCCCACGGCCGGCGAGTGGACCACCCGGACACGCGTCCGGAAGAGCCTCCACACCAGCCGCGAACTCTCCCCCGGCGAGTCGCTGTCGCGGGCGGACCTGACGGTGGTCCGTCCTGCCGACGGCCTCCCGCCCGGGGCACTCGACCGTGTCGTCGGACGAACGGTCACGGAGAGAGTCGAGCGAGAGGCACCGGTGACCGCCGACGTCGTCGAGGGAGACATCGACCTCTCGGGCCTCCCGTCGCTCGACGTCGACCGACGGGAGCAGACAGATGAGTAGACGTATCACCGTTGTCACCGGGACGAGAGCTGAGTACGGACTCCTATCCTCGCCGATGGAGGCGATCCGACGGCACCCGTCCCTCGAACTGACCACTGTCGCCACCGGAATGCACCTGTCGGAGACGTACGGACACACGGTCGACGAGATCGAAGCGGACGGGTTCACCGTCGACAGAACCGTCGAGACCCTCCTGAACAGCGACACCGGACGCGGCATGGCGAAGTCACTCGGACTGGGAATCAACGGGACTGCCGAGGCACTCGCGTCTCTGGACACGGACGTGACGCTGGTCCTCGGCGACCGCGACGAGGCACTGGCCGGCGCGGTGGCCTCGGCGCACATGAACGTCCCAGTCGCACACATCCACGGTGGGGACTCGATGCACGGTGCGACCATCGACGACAGCATCAGACACGCGATCACCAAGTTCGCACATGTCCACTTCCCAGCCTCGGATCGGAGTGCGGATCGGATCGAACAGCTCGGCGAAGAGTCGTGGCGGATCACGACGGTCGGGGCACCCGGGCTAGACGCGATACTGGCCGACGAGTACGAGTCTGGCGAGACCGTCCGCTCGAAACACGGACTCAACGACGACGCCCCGCTTATTGTCGTCGTCCAACATCCGGTCACGACACAGAGCGAGCGAGCGGCCGACCAGATGCGAGCGACACTCAAGGCCGTCTGCGACCGTGACGCGTCGGTCGTCGTGATATATCCGAACTCGGACAGCGGCTCTGCAGGGATGATCGAGGCCCTCGACTCCTTCCAAGACGAAGTCCGAGATTTCAAGAGCTTGCCTCGCGGAGAGTACCTCGGACTGCTGGACGCAGCCGATGTCCTCGTCGGGAACTCTTCGAGCGGAATCATCGAGGCTCCGTCGCTCGATCTCCCGGTCGTCGATGTCGGGCCACGCCAAGACGGCCGGCAGCGAGCCGACAACGTCCTCTCCGTCCCGCACGACCGGTCCCAGATCGCTCGGGCCGTCGAGCAGTGTCTCGAGGGAGGCGACGTCCGAGAGCGGGCCGTCGACTGTGACAACCCGTACGACCGGGGAGGGGCGGGAGACAGGATCGCCGAAGCGCTCGCTGCCGTCGACCTCGACGAGGAGTTGTCGACGAAGCGGTTCGTCGAACGAGACACGCGGTGACACGCGACGCCGGGAGGCGGGACCGATCTGTGTCACCACCCCGGCTGTGTCAGAGCTCTCCCGAGGTGACTTCCTCGATGTCCCTCACCTTCTCCGCGGGCGTTCCGACGACGACGGTGTTCGACGGCACGTCGTCGACGACCGTCGCGCCGGCACCGACGACGACATCCGATCCGATAGAGACGTCCGGTCTGACCGTCGATCCGAGTCCAACGAAACTGTTCGCCCCGATCTCGACGTCGCCGCCGAGGGTCGTGTTCGGCGCGAGCGTCACGTTCGGCCCGACCGTGGTCTCGTGTCCGACGTAAACGCCCCCGTCTAGGAGTACGTTCGCGCCGAGCGTCACCTCCGCACAGACGTAACACCCAGCCGAGACGTACACGTGAGACAGCGTGTCCGTCTCGACGTCCACCACTGCGTCTCGGTCGACGAAACTCCGACACTCTCCACCGGTCGTCGTTATCTGGTCGGCGATCAGGGCACGGACGCTGCCGACGCCGTTCGCGACGATCCAGTCGTGATCCTCCAGCACGTCGTCCTCCGGGCGACGCACCTCGTGTCCGCGGTGTGTCGTCCCGAGGACGCTCTCGTCGTCGTCGACGACCATGTCCACTGGCTCGCCGCTCCGAGCGAGCGCCTCGATCACAGTCTTCGAGTGACCACCCGCACAGTAGATCCCGACCATATGACCGCTCTCCCGTCTCTCGGAGACATACCTCTGTCGGTCCCTCGTCCGGTGATCGTCACCCGCGATCACAGCAACTCTCGGACCAACGACAGCTCCCACGGTTCGTCGATGTCGAACGACCGTTCCGGCGGCATCTCGTAGGCCACCGTGTCAGGCGTATAGAACGACTCGTGCTCGCGCCACGCCTCGACGGTCGCGGCGAACACGGCTCCGTTCGGGTGGTAAAGCTCCGTCAGTTCCTGACTCCGGTCGGTCTCCGCGTCGAACAACGACGGTGGGTCGAACTGCTCCGAGACGCGTCCGTCCTCACCGATGGTCACGGCCCACTGTGGCGGCGTGTGGTACGCGGAGACACTGACTGCACTCTCCGCGTCGGCGTCTAGTAACGACCGAACCGTCCCGTCGATGTCCTCCGTGTCCCTCAGTGGTGTCGTCACCTGCAACAGAGCCACGACGTCGAATGACTTGCCGGCGTCTGCCGCCCAGTCGAGTGCGTGCGTGACCACGTCACTCGCGGCACTCTCGTCGGTCGCCAACTCGGCCGGTCGGCGGAACGGGACTGATCCACCACTGGCCTCGGCGACACGCTCGATCTCCTCGTCGTCGGTCGAGACGATGGCCTCGTCGACGGTCTCCGCCTCGGCCGCCTGCTCGACCGTCCGCGCGACAAGCGGTTTCCCACCGACCTCCCGTACGTTCTTCCGGGGGACACGCTTGGACCCGCCACGCGCCGGGATCAGTCCCAGGACAGACGTACTCATTCTGTCCTAGATCGTGTCTTCGAGCGTCCGATAGTTGCTGTATCGATCACTCGTGTAGTCGTCGAACCGGTCGTCGGCGATCGCTTCGCCGATCGCCTCGCTGCTCTCGCCGATCGTGTGCTCCGTCTCGTACCCTAGGACGCGTTCGATCTTCGAGAAGTCGACCTGGTAGCTCCGTTCGTCCTCCTGCTCTCTGTCGAAGTCGATCTCGGCGTCTGGGTACCGCTCGGAGATGATGTACCCGATCTCCTCAATCTGGTAGTTCTGTTCGTTCGATCCGACGTTGAACACCTCGCCGGAGACATCCTCTATCGGGGCCTCGATACAGTCGATGTACGCCTGTGCGGCGTCTGCGACGTGGACGTTCGGTCGGTACTGCTTCCCACCGAAGATCGGGATGGTCCCCTCGGTCTGTGCCTTCGCAGAGAGGATGTTGACAACGAGATCGAACCGCATCCGTGGGGAGAGGCCGTAGACGGTCGCCATACGGAGGATCGTCGGCGAGAAGTTCTCGTCGGACAACTCCGTGAGCGCGCGTTCCGACTGAATCTTCGACTTCGCGTACAGCGAGACCGGGTTCAGCGGTGACTCCTCCGTCAGGAGCGTCTCCGGGTCGTCTGCCTGCCCGTACACGCTGCAGGTGGAGGCGAAGAGAAACCGGTTGATCTGGTGGTACTTCGCGATCCGAGCCGCCAGTGCGGTCGCGTGGTAGTTGACCTCAAGTGTCTCCTGTGGATCGATGCTGGAGGCAGGATCACCGACCAGCGCGCCGAGGTGTACAGCAGCGTCTGCGCCGTTCATAGCGTCCACCAGGTCCTCGATAGACCGCATGTCGCCTTCGATGAACGTGAATCGATCGTCCCCAAAGAACTGCTCTATCCCCGTATCCTCGTACAACAGGTTGTCGAGCACCCTGACGTTGTACCCCTGTGAGAGGAGTTTCTCACACAGGACAGAGCCAATGTAACCCGCACCGCCGATCACGAGTACGGTGTCGACACTGGTCTGGTTCATTCCGCTGGCCGAACTGTCGATCCGTGAAGCGTTCTCGTCAAGGAACGTGATGTCGACAACCTCGTCACCGTCAAGGACAGGGACAGTCAGCGTCCCAAATTCGTCTGTCTTCTGTTCAATCTGTTGTATAGAGACCTTCTCGGACAGGTCGGTATCGTCCCAGTCTGCTTGGATGGCTATTGGATCTGCGGTGGCTACCTCCGATACGGCCGTTGAGAGACTCTGTCCAGATAGAATCCCTCGGCGGATGTCGCCGTCGGTCGCCGTCCCGCGAAGTTCACCGTCTGCGTCGGTGATAAACACGATGCCGAGCCCCGACTTGTCGATCGTCTGCATTGACTCCCGGAGGCTGGTGTCCGGCCGAACACAGACATCCGACAGCGTGATGTTGTCCATTGACGTTCTGTAGTGAGGATACCAACTTATCGCTTTTCGTTTTCGAGTGCCGTCCCGACTGCATCTACGATCCGATCGGTACTCTCCACGGAGAGATTCGGGTGCATCGGGAGAGACAGGACGGTCGAGGCGACGATTTCGGTCGTCGACAGGTCCCCCGAAGGACATTCTTCACCTCGGTAGTAGTCTGTGGCGTGGACAGGTGGGTCCCAGTACACTTTCGAACTGATCCCGTGGTCGTCAAGCACCTTCACGACATACTCTCTGTCTACCCACTCGTCGAACTGGACGGTGTACAACTGGTAGACGTGGCGACCGTTCTCCGGTTGTGGATGCGGAGTGACACCTTCGATGTCCTCGAATCCGTCGTTCAACCGCATCGCGACATCGCGACGTCGCTCGATCAGATCCTCTACCTTGTCTATCTGTGCACATCCGATGCTGGCGACGAGATCAGACATCCGAAGATTCGAGCCCAGGCTCGAATACTGTCCTGTTCCAGCCGACTGGAAGTACTCGCCGCTGGCCCGTCCGTGGGACCTGAACAGTTCGGCTTCGGCGGCGATGTCGTCGTCGTCGGTGATCACGGCACCGCCTTCTCCGGTCGTGATGACCTTGTTCTGACAGAAACTGAGTGCGGCGACGTCTCCGAACGTCCCGAGGTACTCTCCCTCGTGGGTGGCACCGAACGTCTCGGCGGCGTCCTCGACGAGTGGAACATCGTGTCGATCCGTCACACGAAGGAGTCCCTCTAGATCCCCTGCACGGCCGTAGGGATGGACGGTGAGGACGGCGGCGGTGTCTTCGGTGATCTGTGCCTCCACGGCCTCTGGATCGAGTGCGAACGTCTCTGGATCGACATCGGCGAATACAGGTTCTGCCCCAGTTATTTTCACTGAATTTGCAGTAGCTATAAAAGTGAAAGACGGGACGACGACCTCGTCTCCGTCACCGACGCCGAGGCTACGGAGCGCGACGACGAGGGCACTCGTTCCAGAGTTGACCGTGACGGCGTGTTCCGTTCCGAGGTACTCCTCGATCTCGTCTTCGAACTCGGAGACGTACGGTCCTTTCGCCCAGTACCCACCACGCGTGATCGAATCCACAGCGTTCTTTACGTCTTTCTCGTCCCACGCTATCTCGAACAACGGGATGTCCTCTGGCACGGTTATCAGTTGGTCAGTCCGGAGGTATATAACTCCCCACATTCTCCGGAATACAGTGTTCCGGTGTGGCCGTCTCGACGGCGAACGGTCCGCGGTCTCCCCGGACAGTGCCGCCACCGGCCCGACCCCACGGCTGGTGAGTGGCTACCGGACGACTTGCAGTGCTCGGAGAACAACGACTCCGTGAACAACCTGCTCGCAGACGATAGCTGAATACACGACGATTCTGTTGTGACAACAAAATAACAGTCGATCTCTCCGATCCGACCCGCCTGTCTACGTCTCTATCCGATCAGGTGGTGACTACACCCTCCGAAGACTTCATTTACACCTGCAGGCAAGTGGTGCTCATGGCCGACGGTTCCCAGACAGTATCGTGGTCGACTCTCTTGGTCGTTCTCTGTGTCCTCACGGTCACGGCCGCTGCCCCCGTCGTGGGGGAGATTTCTGGGCGACTGACAGGTTCGCCGTCGCAACCGCTTCAGGCGAGTGACGCGACGATCAGCGGCGATATGCAGATACAACGGAGTAGTTTCGGCGCGGAAACGTACCACTTGAGTGAGATACAGATACGTCTATCCGACCTGAGCGGTGAGGGTGTACTCGTCGTACAGATTGGCATCCCCAAATTGAACAGATACGTGCTGACTTGGAAACGAAACGTGAGCGTCTCGACGCCGACGGACAGGCTGGTGCGGTACCAACCACTGGTGGAGCTTCACCCGGATCGGGTCACCGACGACGTGTACGGGGCAAGTATAACGGTCCGGCTCCGGTCGGACGGCGCGACGACACTCATCGCAGAGCGAAACATCCGCATGGAGGTAGTCGGCTGATGTTCCGCCTCGTGATAGCGAAGGTGACAGACAGTCTCACCACCGGATGGCTCCGCGGTGGGACCACCGACGAAGACGACGTAGAGCGGTCGATTCGGAGGCTGAAGTCCGCCTTGTTCTCGGACGACCTCGGCCTCTTGGTATTCCTCACCTCTGTTCTGTTCTTCACCCTCGTCCTCCGACTAAGCGTGTCGATAAACGACTCTTACGCCGTCTCCAACACGTTACTAGCTGTCTCCGACGGGACTGTGTTCCTCACAGACTTCGTCCTCGGCCCGGAGTCTGGCGCACAGCCGGGAATTTCGCGGACAGAGACACGACTGGTGGGACGCAACTACGGCCAAGTTTTCCTGACTCTTCCGGTGTACTTGCTACTCTCTGGACTCTCGTTGGTGTTCGAACTTCACGCCGTTCTCCTCGGGATGTGGGCACTGCTACTGTACGCAACCCTCATTGTTGCTGCTCGATACACGGGGGTTGGTAGTGCGCCGAAAGTTGGGATCCTCACGATAGGGGTGCTGGTCGCGAACGTTGCTGTCGCGACTCCGGTATCGGAGCGTCTGACGAGTTACATCTCGCTCCAGCTCACTACGATGATCGCGGCAGGTTTTATTGGTGTTGTACTGTACAAATTGTTCCGTCGAGAGCTGGGTGACCGTACCGCCGCGATGGTTGGACTACTCGGAACTATCGGGACACCCATCGGCTTCTTCAGTACGATCCCGAAGCGACACACGTTCTCGGCGTTGTTTCTCCTTTTAGCGATGTTTACTCTCTACCGTTCTGGAGTGGTGGAGAACGATCACAGACGACATGTCTACAAGATGTGTGCGTACGCGACGGTGGGTGCAATGACCTGGATACACGCCCCAGAGGGATTCATCCTTCTGATCAGCGTCGGGATCGCCGATCTCACCACACCAGGGTCACTCCGGCCGAAGGATATTGCCTTCTCGGCCACCGGGCTCTGCCTCTCGTTGGTGCCGTTCTTTCTGACCAACACCCTCATCTCCGGCAATCCACTCCAGCCTCCGAGACTGTTGGAGGGGTATAAAGGGGAGGGGTTGGAAGCACCACCAGAACCCGGTACAGGTGGCGAACCGGGTAACGGGACGCCCAAAGGTGGCACACCAGGGGACGGAGAGTCCGAAGGTGGCACACCGGGTCCCCCCGGTGGGGAAGACCCCTCTTCGCCCGGAACTGGTATCGTCGAGAGGTTCCGATCGGTACTGCTCGGTGTTACTTCACTCGTTTACCGTCTAGTCCTGACGACAGTAGAGCTCGGTGAAAAGGTGCTCTCGATGGTCGGATCCCTCGCTGAGATCGTCGTAGGACGGATCGGTTCTTCCCTATCGATCGTCTACGATGGGGACAGACTCTGGAAGCTGTTCGGTCGTCGTGGATTCATGGAATCGGTTCCGGTCGGGAAGCATCGACCGGTGAATCTCTCCCTGACAGAGTCGATGCCGGCACTGGGTCTACTCGTGGGCATCGTATCCCACGGGACTCGGACAGGCCGGACGGACCTCCGACGGTGGCGTCACTCGCCGTACTTTCCGGCTGACATGGCTGCAGTGGTCTACTCTGGGTTACTCCTCCTGCTTGCACTCCCATCGCTTCCCATTCATACGAGCCTCACCGTGCGGTATCTACACCCACTGTACGCGGTTGGACTCTACGCGGTCGTCCGGCTGCCACTCGGTCGAAGTCTGTTGAAAGAGTACCCTCGTCACCTGTGGCACTCGTATCTCGTCTCGGTAGCTGTCTTCACGGCGGTGTCTACAATTCTCGTCCCCCAACTCGTGACCGTCCCAGGTGAAGCAGTCCAACTGTACGCGTCGGTCGCCTTTGGCTTGGCCGTCGCGTTGACACTCTTCACTGCCGGAGTATCATTCCGTCGGTCGCGACGCGGGACGATTGCGATTGCAATTCTCACCGGTAGTGCCTTCGGTCTCGTGACGACGTACCTCGTCTGTGTGAGTCTGGTCGTGTTCGGGCCGGAACCGAACGCAGTTCCGATCGTCGAGGAACTGTCGAAAGTCGTTGGGCTTTGAGTAGTCGACTAGAGCGATCTAGTCGCTGGCGCTTCGGCGGTAAGGACCGTCTCCACTGAGGTTCGAGGGTTGCCCGCTCGTCGAGTAGCTCGCCCACCCGCTGAGATCGTTCACGTCTCATCTGGTGGGGACTCAACCGACGAACTCTCCGCGTACACGTTGCTCACATCATCTCGACGAGAGAGCGATCGGGTGAGGACCTCTGCGAACGTCGGCACGTGATCGAAACCGCTCACCTTTCACACCGGGGGCACCAATGAAGAGAACGCTCCAATTCCGAGCCTCTCACAGACGAACGACGTGTGACGCGTGTGCTCCCTTCGTGGCATTTCGAGTGTCGAAGACGAGTGTCGCTGCATCGACGATGGCGTCGATGTCGACTGCGGTGTGGTCCGTGAGGAGTAACACACAGTCGGCCTCACTCACTCGGCCTGGCGTGGGTGGGACAGAAGTGAACGTCTGCTCGCCGATATTGACCTCCGGAACGTGTGGATCGTGGTATTGGATGTTCGCGTCCCAGTCCTCAAGTTCCGCGATGATATCGATTGCAGGAGACTCACGAACGTCGGACACGTCTTTTTTATATGAAACCCCGACTATGAACACATCCGAGTTCGAGAGGGAGACACCCCGCTCGTTGAGTAACTTGACGACCCGCCGGACTACGTGGTCGGGCATCTCTCGGTTGACCGTGTCGGCTAACGAGATGAAGCGGGTGTCGATGCCCTGTTGATCTGCCTTCCAAGAGAGATACAGTGGATCAACTGGTATGCAGTGACCACCGAGGCCGGGGCCTGGATAGAACGGCATGAAACCGAAAGGTTTGGTCTTTGCGGCCTCAATAGTGTCCCAGATGTCAACGTCAAGTTGGTGTGCGATCTGTGCGAGTTCGTTTATCAAACCAATGTTGACTGCACGGAACGTATTTTCCAGCAGCTTTACGAACTCTGCTTCCGTCGCAGACCCCACGCGCACGATTTCCTCGAAGACGGGACTGTACAGTGCCTCTGCCCGGGTGCCACACTCCGGGGTAACTCCACCGAGTACCTTCGGGATGTCTGTCGGGCTGAACACGTCGTTACCAGGGTCGATACGCTCGGGAGAGAAAGCAAGATAGACGTCCTCTCCGACGGACATTCCGGTGTCTTCGAAGATGTCGCTGACGACCTCCTTCGTCGCACCCGGATACACTGTGCTCTCGAGGATGATCGTACAACCCTCGGGGACGACAGTAGCGAGTCGTTCGACGGCATCGACGACGAACGACAGATCTGGGGCATCGGTCTTCCGCAGCGGCGTCGGAACACAGATTGACACGCCATCGACATCGGCGAGGTCCTCGTAGTCTGTGGTGAGTGTCAGACCATTACGGACAGCTTCGGCAACACGGTCGTCGGTGACATCGCTCACCGTCGACTCACCGCTGTGAAGCGTCTCGATCTTGTCTGCGTCAATGTCGAGACCGACCACGTCGTACCCCGCACTCTGCATCGTGAGTGCCAGCGGGAGGCCCACATACCCTAACCCGACGATGCCGACACGCGTTTGCTGCTCCATGCCGCAGTCGAATGGTCCACGAGAATTTAGTGTATTGTTTTTCTAACTCGCCCACGACTGTCGGCACCGGCAGTTCGAATCAGCCGGTAGCCTACTGGATGTTGACTGGCGTGGTGGCTCTGCCGAGCACTGGGGAACCGTGTCCGACGGACGGGGCGGCGCTGCGACACCGGTCGAGTCTGTCTCGGTGTTCCGACAGACCTCGACTCCGGACGAATCTCCCGGCAACAGAGTTCGTAAGAGTAAAGTATTCCAGTACGACACCCAGTATTACACGTGCTGTTGTCGGCACGGAGAGTCTCTAGTCGAACCAGTTCGCCTCTTGAGCACACACGACTCTGGTGTGTGTTCTGGGGTACCCGGCAGTGGGAGACGAACGTGGCTCCCGTCCGCCCGAGGCTAACCGGTCGTCGTCCGGTGAAAATCACACGTACCTAGATACATATGAACGATGACGTCACTCGTCGAGACAAGATGTCGGCTCTCTGGCGAGCCGTACAGTACCAGCCTAAGGTCGTCGCCGGGACTATCGCTGCAAGTGTTGTCGCGGCGTTACTAGAGGGTATCGGTATCGGGTTCATTTTCCCGATCGTCGAACTGGCGAGGGGTTCGAAAGATCTGTCACAGACGACAGGAGTCCTCGGTGTCTTCGCAGACGTTTACACGGCACTCGGTGTACCGCTCACCCTCGGGTATCTGGTCGCCGGTGTCGCCCTGATCCTCACCGTGCGATACTTAATGAGCTTCCTCGTCCGGTGGCTTCGGGGTGCGATACAGGTTTACTACCACCGCCACCTCCAACGACGCGCGTTCGAAGGGTCACTGTCGGCTCAGGTCGGATACTTCGACAGGCGTGGCTCCGATGACGTTCTCAACATGATCGTCACGGAGGCGCACCATGCCAGTCGCGCGCTTCGTCGTATCGTCCGGTTCGTCGAACAGGGGTTCCTCACGACGATGTACTTCGCCGTCGCCCTCTACATGGCTCCGGTGTTGACGCTCGGTGCCGGCGGCGTCTTCGCCGTGATAACGCTCGTGTTTCGGAATCTCGTTGCCGACGGGTATGAGATTGGCGATCAGGTCGCCGAGACCAACGAGCAGATACAGACGAACGCTCAGGCAGGCGTACAGGGAATCCGTGACGTGAAGCTGTTCGGGATGGAGAGCGAGATAGCCGACAGGTTCAACGACGCCCTGGACAGGTTCGCCGCCGGAATGACGAAGCACTTCAGGAACCAAGCCGCGATACAGAACTTCTATCAGTTCTTGACGGCCATCTCCGTGTTCGTACTGATCTACGTCGCCCTGACCTTCTTCGATCTCTCTCTCGGCGCGCTCGGCGTGTTCCTGTTCGCGATCTTCCGGTTGGGTCCACGACTGAGCTCGATGAACAGCCTGCTGTACCAGATCAACGGGGATCTGCCACACCTCGTCCGAACACAACGTTCGACCGATACACTCGAAGAGCGTGCGGAACCACAGACCGGGGAAGAGCCCGTCCCGGACGACATCGAACGTGTGGAGTTCGAGGACATCTCGTTTGCGTACCGCGAAGAGAACGTCCTCGACGGAGTCTCCTTCAGTTTCGAACGAGGCGACTTCGTCGCGTTCGTCGGCACGTCTGGTGCCGGGAAGTCGACACTCGTGTCGTTGCTCGCAAGGCTGTACGCTCCCGACACCGGAACGATTCGGGCGAACGGGACGCCGATCGAGCAGTTCGACATCGCAGAGTGGCGGTCGAACATCGCAGTCGTCAGACAGGACCCGTACATCTTCAACGACACTCTCGAACGTAACATCACGATCGGCGACCGTGACGCGACGCGGGAGGAGGTCGAACGGGTCTGTGAGATTGCACGGGTGACACAGTTCCTCGACGACCTCCAGAACGGTTACGAGACCAACCTCGGCGACGACGGGGTCAGGCTCTCGGGCGGACAGCGACAGCGTGTCGCACTCGCACGGGCACTGCTGAAGGACACCGACCTGATCGTACTCGACGAGGCGACGAGCGACCTCGACACGGGGATCGAGCAGGAGGTTCAGTCGGCAATCGAGTCGATGGATCGAGACGCCGCCATACTCACCATTGCTCATCGGCTGTCGACCGTCAGGAACGCGGATTGCATCTACACGATGGAGGACGGGCAGATAACCGAATCGGGACCCCACGAGACGCTGATGTCGAGAGACGGGCCGTACGCCGAACTCTACACGACACAACACTGAACGGCCCACTGTCCGTGGATACCCACGTAGGACACCGAATTTGGAGACGAGCGTCGTGCTTCCTGCGGATCGACGAACACTCCGAGACGTACGCTCTCGGGAACAGACACTTCGAAGACGCGCGCCTCATCCTCCAGTCTTCGTCTGAATGCCACCAAACACGTATCAGCCACCTCGACACTAATCAGACTCTCGTCTCAGTGCGGTTCCACAACAGCGGATAAGCAGATACCACTCTCACTCTGCGGTTCTCTGGGTTACGCGAATTACTGTGGCCACGTTCCTTGCGATTGAGTCTTGTGACTCGACACGGTGACGATCGACATAGGTCAGAGCCGTAATGTGGTCCGGTTCACCGTGTGGTAAGATCTGGGACTCGAGGACACGGTCGGTGGGGTCGAATCGCCCTCCGGCCCCCTAGTCGGGGTACAGCGAACTCCAGTCGCGCTCTGAACGTGGTACAGTCGGTTCAGATATCCAGGTACGCACGTGACAGAACGAGCTCGATATTGAGCACTCGGATCGGCATATACACGTCTGGATAGGACGTGAAGACCGGCGAGTCGGCAGCCTCGAACACCTCCCGGTACAACTTCTCAATCGACCGGCTGTCGACTCCGAGTTCGTTGAGCAGGACCGACCTCGACGGGTCAACCAGTCGTTCGTTGCGCTTCAGAAGTGTCGACCGCTTCGACTCCGACCACGACCTGTCCGGAAGAGATCCGATAGACTCGTGGTACGGTTGATTGAGTGCGGACCGAGTCTCGTCGTATATTTCCTTCTTCGGGTGTCTCGCTCTGTCCATCCTGTTCTCGTTGGACAGGAAGTAGGACACGGACGGCCCCCAAGAGAACGGTGCCTCGACAGGACTACCCGTAGACGCCGGGAACTTCGACAGGTGGGCCAACGTGTTTTGCCCATTCATGATATACATCAGTCTCCTAATCGTCTCGTACGTGTTTGTCCCCGCATCAATCCGGAGGAACCGTTCGATTTCTTCCCGTATGAAATCGATATCGAACGACGAGTCAAGTTCCGTGATCGTCGCCTCGGACACTACGTCTGAGTTGAACCGCAGCTCCGAGCCGACGTAGTTCGGCCGCCCGGACGTCAGTAGTCCAGTGAAGATTCCAGCCTCGTCCGGGTCGGTGCTGTACTTCTCACTGTAGTGGTAGTTCCGCGGGTTGTACTTTTTTTCTGGGAAGTCGTCTCCGCGTACTCTCCGGCCGAGTCGGTACAGCCGCGGGGCGAGAAGCAGGTACAACCGACGGAACAACTCGTTCTCGGTGTAGTTGCGGGTGAACGGGAGGTTCACCCCGAAACGCGCGAGAGAGCCGAACATCTGGCTCACCGACTGCTCCGAGAGACTCTGATAGGTCCTCTGATTCCGCATCTTCAACATCGACAGGTTGTCGGCGTTCTGACCGTAGATGAACACCTCCTCCTCGTCCGCGTACGACTCCGAGACGTAGTACGTCGGGGAGTACGGCGGGACGATGTCCTGTGACATCAATTCCTCTATCCGCTCGGCTGATCCCTCGTCCAGCGGCCTCGGAGAGTCCACGACATCGTGATCGAACCCCAGCTGCTCGGCCATCCTCCGACCGGCCACGGGCGCAGGGTCGTATCCGGGGCCGAAGTCGAACGTCACCGCTCTGAACGAGATCTCCGATTCGTTCAGGAAGCATCCTAACGCCGTACTGTCGGCACCGCCCGAGAGACACAGTATCACCTCACGGTCTGCGAGCGCGTCGAGGAGCATCCCCTTCGCCTCCTCGAAGCTCTCGGGGGACCCCTCACCGGAGATGTACGTCTGCATCTCCCACCCGTGCCCATTCCCCGTCACCACGACGCCGGGCGGAATCCGGCTCACTTGCTCGAAGACGGTCGACAGTGGCGGTCGTTCCTCCAGATGTCTGGCGACGTACGACCGGTATCGGTTCAGGTCGACCGACAGTTCCGCCGGGGGAACCTTCGATACTGCCTCCGACAGCGTGTCGGTGATGTGTAGTTCCTCACCGCAGTCAACTAAGTGCCCACCCGAATATGCCGTCGACGTGACCACCGTGACTCGGTCACCGGACGCATCGATCAGGAGGTAGTTCCCACACGACTGGGTCCGCTCTGAGGCCAGAAAGTCCTCTCGAGAGTCGCGGTACCGGTCGATCAGCTGCTCTTCGGTCGCGTGATACGGTGTCCCGACGACAGCGTACTCGCCGTCGACCGTGCTGTTCTGTCGTCGCTCGCCTTCGTACGAGACACTTAGGTCGGCTTTGTCTATCATCGTTTTGTCCTGTGGCCGCGCTACTCCGCAGTGAGTCCTCGTTGGGAACCTGTACCGAGACACGAGTGTCGGGACGGTTGCACTGTAATCACTCCTCTCTCATCCCGTAGTAGAGCTTGTTGTCGTACGACTTGAAACTCTCTGCGAGGTTCTGTAACTGTGTGTCGTCTCGAATCTCGTCGTAGGATTCGATCGTCAGGAATCGGTCCTCCTCCGCTTCGGTGAGTCCCTGCGGGTGGAGACTCTCGAAGTGAACCGGTCGGTCGATGAAGAAGTTGTACGTGTACTTCAACGCTCGTAGACGAGCCGCCTCCGACAAGTCGAGTGTCGCCGGGTCCGTCGTGAGGAGGTCGAAGTACTCCTCTCTCGTACTCGCATCGTGTGTGAACCCCTTGCCGGTGTAGTGGGCGTCCCCGACTGCGATGACGGGGTTCCCCTTGTACGCACTTTCTAGACCCGCAGTCGATGTCATCGCCAGTGTGACGTCCGTGAAGTCGATCAAATCGTACGTGTTGATCTCCGTCTCTGGCGGTAACACCGTCACACTCGACGGCAGTGAATCGTACCTGGCGTCGATGAGGCTCCCGACACCTTGGTTGGTGCCGCGGACTTTCTCTGCCGGGTGTGTCTTGACGATCAGCTGATCGTCGCGGTCCTCGAACGCGTCGATCGTCTCGAACACCCACTCGTTGTGATCTTCGAACACTCTGGAGACACGCTTCGCCACCGCAGCGTCCCACAGGATGTGTGTAAACAGCACGTAGACGTTGTGCTCCCGTGTGTCGAGACCGAGTTGTGTGGCGATGTCGGTCCCGCGTCTGGCGTACTGCTGATAGGTCGCAGACTCGAATCGTTCGGCCATGAACGAGTCTAGTTCCTCTAGTTGGTCGTCATCCAAGTCTCTGGCTTCGACCTCTTCCCAGCCCTCTTCGGACATATAACTCACGAGCGGGCGGTCGCCTTTGTTGAACAGGAAGCCGTTTCCCCACCCGAAGACTGGATCGGCGACACCGAGGATGTTCTTGTCGTGTGCGTCCAGGTACTCGAAGGACCCTCTCGCCGGGAGACCCGGGCCCATGTTTATGACCGCGTAGTCGTAGCCGAAGCGTCGGTTTGCCCCCTGTGCGGCCTGCCACGCGATCTCTCCAGCTCTCTGGTACTGTTCGAGGAGTCGCCGGTGGTAGGGGTCGTCCTCGTCCGTCTCGGCGATCCTGAGTTTCCCCTTGACAGACCCCTCCGCGTACCGCGACAGTCTGTCGCTGACTTCTTCCGGGACCTCCGATCCGCTCTCGGCGAGTTCTCCGACACCGTGGTGCTGTATCCCGAAAACGTCTGCCAACTTGTCCGACTTCTTGACGCACTCCACACAGTCCGCCTCACTGTTTTTTTTGCCGCATATCGGGAGTGCCTTGTCTCCGAAAAGAAAGATTGACCCGATCCCGTTCTGGTAGAGTGCGTGAGCCAGCACAGCTTTGAATACGGTCCGGTGGTTCTCTGGGGCAAAGTCTGGGAACAGAGCGACGTGTTCGGTCTGTGAGTTGTCGATCTCCGGGAAATCGATACGTTCTATCTCCCGCCGAATCGAAGGGTCCAGCGGCCGAAGACCGTAGTAGACCTCCGACAGGTACCGTTCAGTCGCTTTCGACTGGAGAACGGGACCGAGAATATCCTTGATCTCTTTGACGAGAGAGTCAACTGCCATTTGGCGGTATTGTGTCGAACTGACGTATATGCTTATCGGAGTCACGGATCGGATGCTCACCGGGGTGTTCCCTCTCACGTCCAGTGTCCTCACCCTATCAAAAGGTATAGAACCAGCGCCCTTTTTGTGTCGGTGCATGTGTGGCATCATCGGAGAGATATCTTCCGAGCCGGTCGATCTATCCACCTTCTGTCGTATGCGTGATGAACTTTCACATAGAGGTCCCGACGGGTCTGGCCTCTACACTAGCGCGGACGAACGAGTCGCACTCGGGTTTCGCCGTCTCGCGATCATCGATCTGAGTGACGACGGGATGCAACCGATGGCGAACGAAGACGAGTCTTTGTATCTCTTGTTCAACGGTGAAATCTACAACTACCAGTCGCTTCGCTCGGAACTCGTCGACGCCGGACACGTCTTCTCCAGTGAGACGGACTCGGAAGTCATCCTCCACGGTTACGAGGAGTGGGGTGAAGCAGTGCTCAACCGACTCCGAGGGATGTTCGCCTTCGCCATCTGGGACGAGTCCGAGGGTTCTCTCTTCGCAGCTCGTGATCCATTCGGTATCAAGCCACTGTACTTCTACGATGGCGAGGATCGATTCGTGTTCTCCTCGGAATTAAAAGGTATCCTCGCCGACTCGTCGATCGATCGAACGCTCTCAACACAGGGCGTCCAGAGCTACCTGAAGTACGGGTACGTCCCGGCACCGCTGACGATATGGGAGAACATGTCGAAACTCGTACCGGGGGAGTACCTCCGGTACGACGGCCACACGGTCGAGACCGAGTCCTACTGGTCCCCGACGGACTACCTCGACGAGCGATCACCACCGTACCCAGAGGCGGTCTCCGAACTTCAACGGATCCTCAACGACTCGGTAGATCATCACCTCGTGAGTGATGTTCCCCTGAGTGTACTCCTCAGTGGTGGTGTCGATTCGAGCACGATAGCGGCACTCGCGGTCGACGAGGCTTCGGGTCTGTCCGCGTTCTCAATGGGGTTCGACGGCGGGGACGACGAGCTCAATGCGGCCAGAGAGGTCGCCTCGTTGTTGGGTGTCGATCAGACTCGAGACGTTCTGGACTCGGATGCACTCGAGTCGCTCCTCGATGAGGTGTTCTACCACTTCGACGAACCACTCGCCGATACGTCTATATTCCCGACGTTTCTGCTCATGGAGAGCGTCAGTGACCACTTCAAGGTAGTGTTGTCTGGGGACGGCGGTGACGAACTGTTCGCCGGGTACAACTGGTACGACCGGTACGCACGGTACAAGCGGTTCAACCGACTCTCTCCGATCTTCTCTCTCGTGACCGAGGGACTGGATTCGCTCTCCAGTGATGTCGGGATTTCGCTCGTCCAGTCGCTCAAGTGGCGCGCCTCTCTGGCCAGCAAGAGTGGTCTCGACCAGTACGTTTCGGCGAAGGGTGCGACCTTCTCCTCCGACGAATTGACCACGCTCCTGGACGGTCGATTCGGGCGAGACACCGACACGACGGCAGTTGAGCGATACGAAGTCGAGTGGTCGACTATCAAAGGGGCACAGTGTTTCGACATGCGGACCTTCCTGCCCAGTATCCTCACGAAGGTTGATCGCGCGAGCATGGCGAACTCCGTCGAAGCACGCGTTCCGTTGCTCGACCGGGAGGTGGCCGAATACGCCCTGTCACTCGACGGGAGCTACCACTACAATCGGGGCGAGAAGAAGCGACTCCTCCGGTCCGTCTCGCGTGAGATCCTCCCGGACAGGGTCGTCGACCGACCGAAGTCTGGGTTTGGGGCACCACTCGAATCGATGGACTTCTTTAGCGAGAACATCGACGCCCTCGAAGCGTCTCGGGCCGCGGAGGACGGCATCTTCGATCAGAACACACTCGACTCGTACTTGACCGACGACTCACCGCGCCAGAAGCTGTTCCGACTCCTGATCTTCGAACTGTGGTACCGACGGTGGCGTCAGACTGACTGACGTAGCCGTGTGCTGGCGTGTCGCCGTGTGGAAAGTGTTGCTCGTTCGTCTCTCCAGGTAGAGAGATGAATACATTTTTCCCGGACTCCGACTCAGGTGGGCACACAAGACGGCGACGCGTAGCCCGATGGCCATCTCGTGTGTTTCGATCATGAATTTCAGCCACACGTCAAAGATAGCAGAACTGAACAAACGCATCAACCACTGGCACGCCGGTGTCGACTACAACGCGGCTGGGACACACATCTTCGAGGAAGACTGGGACAACCTCGTCATTCTGGACGCCTGTCGGTTCGACGTCTTCTCCGCTCACCACCCGTTCGAAGGGAGGTTAGAGTCACGAATCTCCCGCGGCAGCACGACCAAGGAGTTCATCAGAGCGAACTTCCGGGAGGAACGACGGCTCGACACTGCGTACCTGTCAGACAACGGGTGGTACGGTCGTCTGTTCGAGCAACTCGACTCTCACCTGTACGATTTTCAGTTGTGTTCCCGTGATGCCTTCGACGGTGCGGTCTCACATCCAACGACCGTGACGGACGCGGCGAGAGCGTACACACAGGAGCACCCGAACAAACGGCTGATAGTCCACTACCTCCAGCCCCACGACCCGTACTTCGATCGGAACGGAGACGAGCGGTTCGCCCTCGTCTCCTCTGACCCCCGGGAGTTGGCACAAGCGGGCTACTCGGCCGAGACCATCGCAGACGCCTATATCGAGAGTTTCGAGTACGTCGCCACGGAGGTTCAGAAGCTCCTCAAGGAGCTCCACGGGAAAACGGTCATCACAGCAGATCACGGGGAACTGCTCGGCGAGCGAATGCGACCCATCCCGGCACGCTGCTTCGAACATCCCGAGGGGGTCTACGTCGACGAACTAGTCAAGGTTCCGTGGTTCATCGCCGACTTCGACGAGCGGAAGACCATCCAACCCGCCTCGGAACCGACCGACTGGGAGTATACGGATCCGCATCTAGACGATGTCGAGTCTCAACTGGAGCAGTTGGGATACCTGTGACTCCGACCGACGACGGTATTCGACCGGCGAGTACGCACCCACGTGAGAGGGAAGATCGATGAGCCACACAGTCGGGTTCGTCATCGTCAGCGGCGAGTTCGGTGGCGCGGAGACTGTCGTCTACAACGTTCTCGACAGACTGAGTTCGAGACGATCCGACCTGACGCTGTTCGCGAACACGGTTGTCGCCGACGAGTTCCGAGAGATCGACAGTCTACGTGTCGTCGATATTGGTGACATCCCGTACCACTCTTACCGGTCGTACCTCGGTCTCGACCAGGGATACGCGGCGGCCCAGTCGATAATCGGTGAAACCTGTCGAAACGAGGAAATCGACGCTCTGGTCTACAACCTTCCGGGAACGCTGTTCCTCCGCCCGGAGCACACGAACCTCTCGGAGATTTTCGTGATGCACGGTGCGATGGGGTTCGACGTGGACGAACGGCCCGAGAGCAGTAGCCTGTTGGATCGGGAGTCACGCTCGGGGCTCCGCAGCCGACTGTTGTCGGCTGTCCGACGGAACGTGAACACTAAAGAAGTCGCGACGGTCGATCACGTGATACTAACGTGCAACTACTTCGGACAGTTACTCGACCGCCGAGGCGTCTCCGTTGAGCGGACAGTCATCCCCAACGGTGTCGACCCCGCTATCGTCTACGACCGACGAGAGGTCGTCGACATCACGGAGCCGACTGTCTGTTACATCGGTGGTGCTCGGAACGTCAAAGGGTGGGACCTCCTCGTGCAAGCCATCGACAGGCTCGCAGACGACAGAGACTCCCTGACGGTCTACGTGCTTCGTGACGTGCCGCAAGACCACCAGATGCGGCAGTACCTCGCGCGGCGTGGCGTCCGCGACCACGTGGAGTTCGTCGGTTACGTTGACCGAGAGACGTATCTTGACTACCTCTTCAGCTGTGACGTGTTCTGTCTCCCGTCGTACAGTGAGTCGATCCCTGCATCGGCACTCGATGCAGTCGCCCTGGGGAAACCGATCGTCGCGACGGATGTCGGCGGGACATCTGAAGTCGTCACACACGAGGGGAACGGATATCTGTGTGATCCGACGCCGTCGTCTGTCGCCGCCGGGATCGAGTACTTCCTCGACGACGTCCGCCGAATGCGCCGTGCCAGTCGCGCGAGCTTCGAACTCGTCGAGCGGTTCTGCTGGCAAACTGTCGTCGACCAGTACGAGCGGTGCTTGCGGGAGCGACTGACCGAAGAGTCGTGACGTTCTCTGCCCCGGCGTCCGTCGTTTCGTGTGTCTCCACGGAGTCGGCGACGATACCGCAGCGGACAGCCCAACGTGGGATCTTCCCCGGTGCAGGAAGATTGAAGTAGGACACGACAACCGAATGGCTATGGACTACTACTCGGTGGTCGAGACACACGATCTCTATCCAGATTTCACTCTGCCGGTCGACGAGCGGTCGGGTCTCGAGACGTATCTCTCGCATCTGTTCGACGGAATCGATCTCGCTGGGAAACGCGTCTTGGAGGTCGGTGCAGGTGACGGGAGACACGCGCTGTACATGGCTTCACGAGGTGCGGATGTCCTCGCACTGGAGCCCGAAGCGGCGGGGGCCACGGAACAGAACGTGCGTTCGACACTGACTGCCTTGTCGGAGCACTGTGACCGGTTGCAGGTCGACTCGTCCACGTTCCAAGAGTTCGAGGCCCGGGAGTCGTTCGACTTCGTGTTCATGCACAACGTCGTCAACCACCTCGACGAGGCAGCCACCCAACGGCTACACGATAGTCGACAGGCCAAAGAGACGTACCGAGAGCTTTTCCAGAAACTTCGCCGGATCCTCACCCACGACGGGAGTGCCCTCATCGCCGACGCCGACCGAACACACTTCTACCAGTTCTTGGGACTCGACCATCCACTCGCGGGTCACATCGAATGGGAGAAGCACCAGCCACCGTCTCTCTGGCTCGAACTGTTGGAGGATGTCGGGTTCGAACGCCGACGGCTGACCTGGACACCGGCAGCGAGTACGGGTGTGTTCGCCCCACTAACCAGTAATTACGTCGTCTCTCACTTCCTACGGTGTCACTTCTGTCTGGTCGTCACGTTGGACGAGTGACCGTTCACCCGTCCGAAGTTGTCTCTTCTCTGTGTGGAACGTGGGAGGATTGGGGGTTAGTTCCGAAACGATCCTCGTCGAAGGTGAGACTGACCATCGACCCCACCGTCCAGAGGAAGTGGAACTGTATCCACGCCCAGACGAACACTGTCTGGTACCGGTGTCGCACGCCCCAGAGGTCGGGGAGTAGTGAGTAGAACACCACCACCACCAGTAGATACGACAAGAGTATTCGAGCGGTTTTTCGTCGGATGAACAGTCTTCCAGCACCGTACAGGGCTGGAATCAGGAACAACCAGTGGAGTACCGCCGGGAGTTGGAGAAACCAGTAGTTGGGAGCGATAGACCACGGCTGGGGTGTCAGAGTGAATCTGATCAGTCCGAACAGTATCGATTCGAACACGAACCGGTCCAGAGCGTGACTCCACTGGTTGAACACGTACATCGCCGGTGCTATCAACAGTCCACTGGTGAGCAGCGCTTGCCTACTGTCGAAGAGTGCCCACAGTACGGCTGCAGCAGTTATTAGAACTGGAACGTAGAAACGAAGCCAGTAGAGAGTCGCCACACTAGCGGCAATCATGACCGCATAGTATATGCTCGCTTTGTTTTTTCCTATTCTTTTAATTTTAATTAAATATAGTAGGATTGTCAGAGAGAGGAGCATCACCATAGTCCCCTTCGTGTTCGTGAAACTCGTCCACGCGAGGACATCCCAGTGGAGCAGAAAGAACACGGTACCGTATCGCGAGTAACTGCTCCCGTGGCCTGACTCGATCAAGAAGTGGTAGAATGCCACGCCACCGACGACAGATAAAAAGATATTGGCCAGTATCGGAGCATGGTACGAAGTACCAAGAATGTCGACAGAGACGATGTTCCACCAGTAGTAGAGCACGTGCTGTGTGTCCAGTTCCGAGACGAGTATGTCGACGCCACTCGGTGGGTACATCAGTTCGGACCGTCCGTACGCATCCCCGACCAGCGCCAACGAGTCCTGATAGTAGCTGATCCCGTCACCGAGCCCGAAGTTGTTCTTTTTCGGTAGGCTAAAATACACTGCCGACGGTACAAACTTGAGGGTCACTACGAGGAGGGCAGTACGCTTGCCGATGTACGGTGCCAGCAACAGGTAGCTGACGGCAGAAAGAACGATCAGTGGGACAAGGAGAACGTCCAACTCAACAGGCATCATCAACGGCTACGCAGGCGTGGAACTACTAATACCCTCGCATCGGACCCGGGACCCACGCGTATCGTTTTTCTTCTACGAATAGCAAGCCACGACGAACCGAGCCCAGCAAAGCGGACGATCACCCGTCAAGAGCGTCCATGATTATATTCTCGTACTGTCTCGCAACCTGGTCGATGGTGAAGTTCGCTCTGAAGTACTCTTTCGCCGGAGTACTCAGTTCTGTCCAGTACGATTCGTCTGTCGACAGCCTGCGAACGATTTCGACGAGTTCCGCCGTGTCTCCGTCCGCGTAACCCGACGGACCAGGAAAATCTACGAATCGACCCGGGTCGACATCCAGCCCTACTACAGGCGTCGCACAGCGCCACGCCTCCAGGAACGTGTTCGGGAACCCTTCTTTCGGTGACGTGTTGACGAGTGCAGTCGCTCGTCTGAAGTAGGTGTGTATCTTCGAGGAGTCCACCGCACCGGTGTAATCGACGTTGTCGAGACCCTCGGCCCGGTCTATGATGTACCGGTGGTACTCGGGATCGGTCGACTCGGGACCGATCATAACGAACTCGGTGTCGGGACACTGCTCGGCAAGGTCCAGAAAGAGGTGGGGCCGTTTCACTTCCTCGTCGACGTTCCCGACCCAGAGGACGAACTCGCGTTCGTCACGTGATCGCACCGTCTCTGCCGGCGGATACCCGTTCGGGACCACGACGGACGTCACTCCCAACTTTGTCGAAACTGCTTCCGATTGGTACGCCGTCTGTGAGACGACTGCCCCCGCGTTGTCTACGGCGCGGTCGAACAACCGTGAGAACGGCATCGACAGCCCTTCCAGATCACGACCGACGTTCTTGTCACTCGAAAGGCTGTACAACCACGGCACCCCGAGAAGCTCGAAGCAAACGTTCAATACGGCCGCTTTATGTGGAAATCCGCGGAAAAAATAAAAATCGGCATCTGCTCGACGAACGGTGTCGAACAGAACGGCAGCACGTTTCGCCTGACCTACCACACTGTCGTCGTCGGGCATCGGCGTGTAGCTCCGGTGTAGTGTCACACCGTCTCTGACCTCCGTAGCTGGTTGGCCGTAGTCTCCGACGACGAAGTGCACGTCGAACGAGGACTGCAGCTCCTGAGACAAGAGGTACAACTGTCGTTGAGCGCCGCCGCCTTGAACCTCGGCGTCTGGGTTGAAGTAGTGGTACGCAGCGAGTGAGATCAGGCACAGTTTGGGTTTTCGGTTGCGTGTCACGTCAACTCGCCCTCCGACACGGAAGTCCGATACACACTGGTATCGACACTGTGATACTCTCGTACAGTGGTGCTCAGTATAAGTACTTCGTATCGTTGTGGCACTCGGTCCCTGTCGAGGACCAGTGTGCGAACTCTCGGAGACGACAGACTGCCGATGCGTCCACCTGTAGTCTCACCGGTATCCGAGAGCTTTCAATCGTTCTTCAACACCGGCGTCCGTCGAGACATCCGGAGTCTCGACGTTGTCGGAAGTCTCTTCGATGTGTTCTATCCGGACTCGTAACCTGGACTCGAACCTCTCGAGGACAGACGGGTGTTCCGTGGCGACATCTCTCTGTTCGTTCGGGTCCTTGTCCAAATCGAACAACTTGGTCTCCTCGTTTTTGCCGTCGTAGAGGAAGCTCCAGCCAGGTTCACGGAACCCGATTCGGAGCGCGTCCTCGTCACGCACCCGCTTTTCAGTTACAGAGTACTGAATATCTACTGTCTCACCACGCGTCGTCGGAAGCAATGATTGGCCCTCGCACCGTTCTCGCATCGTCGGGTCCAGTTGGGCATTGATGTGGTCGAGAACCGTCGGCAGGATATCGACCGACCGAACCAGTTCCTCGACAGTCACGGTCGGCACATCTGAGTCGTATGGGAATCGCATGAACAACGGTACGTGTGTCAACTCTCGGTACGGGAGGTTGCCGTGGCCGAACAGTCCGTGCTCGTGGAACTCGTCACCGTGATCCGCTGTCACAATCACGAGTGTATCCTCGAGTTCACCACGACGCCCAAGTCCGTCGAGTAGTTCTCTGAGGTGACGGTCGAAGTACTCGATGTCACCGTAGTAGTCTCGTTCGAGCCGCCGTCGCTCCTGTTCTGTCACCTCGTCTGGCGACGTGACGGCGGCTTTCCGCCACAACAGTTCGGCAGGGATCTTCTTCCGGTACGTCCGTTCACCACCGAGGTACGGGCCGTGGACATCCATGTACTGTGCCCAGAGAAACCACGAGTCGTCCAAGTCTTCGACGAGAGAGAGAATTCGCTCGTTAACCGTCGGAGCAGGTGTGTACGGTGTCTTCGACGCGATACGGTGGAGCCGACTCACGAGTCGGTCGAACTTCTCGGGAAGTCGTTCGAGCTTCTTGTCAGGTTCGAACGCGACCACGTCCTGCTCGAAGTGGTCGAAGCCTCGGTCGAAGTTTCGTTGACTCGAGACGTACGGGTTAGAGTGGACCGCCGCAGTCGTGTATCCCGCCGACTGAAACTGTGACGCGAACGTCGGCTGGTTGGCTTCGAGGAACCAGTGCCCTCCGTAGTCCAGCGGGTACCGTCCGGTCAACATCGCCGTCATCGCCGGTGCCGTGCTGACCCCCTGTGTGATACACTGGTCGAACCGAACACTTTCCTCGGCAACACTGTCGAGTGTCGGAGTCTCGGTGTCGTCACTACGGATCGCATCCGCGCGGAGTGAGTCAACGACAACGAGGAGAACGTTTGGCGACCGCATTGAGATTTCCAGGTTCGCGGCCAGATTTCAATGTTTGGATTTCGACGGTACACCGTGATGGGGCCCGTACCCGTCAGCCCGAGTCAGGGAACACCGGCACCACAGCCACAGCCGGTGGCCGACGACCGGCCGTCGCCTCCGAGACGGACTTTTCGACCGAGACACAGCCGAAATACCGAAGTCATAAATCCCTCCGAACCTCACCTCAGGCCGAGACAAGACCGGCCGCCGACTCCAGTAGCTGACTCTCCGAGGCGGCGCTCAAGTTGTAGTATGTCGATCATCAAGGAGCACAATAGGCGGAACAGATGAGCGAGTCGAAAAAAATCCGGCTGTGGTTGCTCATCGGGTCGTTACAGACTGGTGGAGCGAACAAGAACCTCGTCGACCTGGCGAACGGGCTTGATCACGAGGAGTTCGACGTCACTGTCTGGACGATCCTCCCCGACGACACCCTCGCACCTGAACTCTCGCCGGCTGTGACACACAGGTCGCTCGACGCCTCGGGGAAGTTCGACCTCGGGGCCGTCGTCGAGTTCCTCCGGGTCGTCCGCCGAGAGTCTCCCGACGTGCTCCATTCGTTCCTGTTCTTCGACAATCTCCTCGCACGGTTGTCGAGGGTCACCTCTCCACAGACGGCGGTCGTCTCTGGTGTCTTCTCGGCCCCGACCGACCGGCCGTGGATACGGTCGTTCCTCGACCGTCTCACGACTGGACTCTGTGACCACGTCGTCGCCAACTCGGAGGCGTGTGCGTCTCTCGCCGTCCGACGAGGAACGCCACCCACACACGTCAGCACGATTCCGAACGCCCGTGAGGTCTCACTGTTCTGGGACGCAGCGGAACCCTCCGGGTTGCGGTCGTCTCTCGGTATTCCACCCGACGCGACTGTCGTCGGGACGGTGGGACGACTCGTCCCGGTCAAAGGTCACAGGGACCTACTCGCGGCGTGGCCGACAGTCCTCCGCGCGAACCCGGACGCACACCTCGTCGTCGTGGGAGACGGCCCGGAGCGACAGGCACTCGAATCGTTGACACGAGACTACGACTGTCGTGACTCGGTCACGTTCACTGGACGCCGATCCGACGTGCCGGAGCTGCTGGCTACGTTCGACGTGTTCGCGTTTCCCTCTCACTACGAGGGGATGCCGGGTGCGGTCATCGAGGCGATGGCGGCGGGAGTTCCGACTGTCGGGACCCGAGTCCCCGGAACCACCGAACTCGTCGACGACGGGGAGACGGGTGTCCTAGTCGAGGCGGAGTCCCCGGACGAACTTGCGACGGCGATCGACGAACTCCTGTCCGACCCGAGCCGGCGTGAGAGACTCGGGCGAAAGGCGAGCCAAGTCGCTGGGGCACAGTTCTCGCTGGACCGACTCGTCGAGTCTCACTCACAGTTGTACCGAGACTTGGCGGGACAGACGGAGAGTCGGTCGTGACACGTAGCGGGGACCGGGGCTGTGACACAGCGTGACCGCACTCACCCGCGGTAGTAGGAGACTGTCCGTTCGAGCCCGTCGGTGAACTCGACGACAGGCTCGTATCCGAGGTGCTCTCTCGCCTTGGAGATATCTGCGTGTGAGTGCTTCACGTCTCCCGGACGGAGATCGTCGTACTCCGGCTCGATGTCGGTCCCGAGGATGTTGTTCAGTGCGTCGACGAGTTCGTTGATCGTCACCCGTCCACCACAACCGACGTTGAATGCTTCACCAGAGACATCGCTCGTCGCGGCGAGGCGATTCGCCTCGACAGCGTTGTCGATGTACGTGAAGTCCCGTGACTGTTCACCGTCTCCGTACACGACCGGAGCGTCACCACTCAACATCAGGTCGACGAACTTCGGAATCACCGCCGCGTACTCCCCGTTCGGGTCCTGACGCGGGCCGAAGATGTTGAAGTACCGGAGTGCCACCGTGTCGAGATCGTACAACTCGTCGAACTGTAACGCCAGTCGCTCCGTGTAGTACTTCGACAGCGCGTACGGCGACTCGGGGCTGGGAGTCATCGTCTCGACTTTCGGAAGAGTCTCCGTCGAGCCGTACACCGACGACGACGACGCGACGACGACGGTGTCAACATCCGCCGCTCGGGCGGCGTCGAGGACCGTCGCAGTCCCCGTACAGTTCGCGTCCGTGGTCGTCATGGGGTCCTCGATACTCCGGGGGACCGACGGGACCGCGGCTTGGTGAAAGACGTAGTCTACTCCGTTCATCAGCTCTCCGAGGAGGTCACTGTCGCCGATGCTCCCCTCGGTGAAGCTGAAGTTACTACTGTCACGTAACGGTCGGAGGTTCCGTCTCCTCCCGGTCGCGAAGTTGTCGATCCCCCTCACTTCGATCCCGTCGTCGAGCAGACTGTCGGCGAGGTTCACGCCGACGAACCCTCCGACACCAGTGACGAGTGCTGTTGTCACACCGAGTCGGTTGTCAACTGGGAAAGTCAGTGTGTCGGTTTCGGCCATCGACAGTCGAACCTGAGCTGCTGCACTCGATGAATCCTATCCGCACCGGTGCTACCTAACGAGCAATCAGCAACCATTAAACCGTTAGTTGGAAATGGGTATATACCGATGGTAGTCACTCTCTCGCTGAAAGTTGGCCGGACGAACCTCTTCGGTCACGACTGTAGCGTAGTTCTCGCAGAGGATGGAGAAATCCTCTATGGTGTCGAGGACGAGCGATTTAGCCGACAGAAGCACGGATCATTGCAGTTTCCGAAAGCCGCGATCGAGGATTGTCTGGCAACCACTGGGAAGGACCTGTCTGATGTCGACGAAATAATCGCCCCGTACGATCCGAGACATCAAGTCCAGTCGTATAAAAAAATATAACTGCCCTCTGGCAGTCTGAGTTATCGATACTAAAGAAGCTCCAACGGGCGGAGCAGGCTACCGAGGTGACGGTTCGGAACCGATTCCGGTTGGAGGATGTACTGCAGGACAACTTCGCACAGATCGACAGTGATGTCCCACCGATCAGGTTTCTCAACCACCACCGCTGTCACGCTATCTCGGCAGCGTATCCATCTCCGGTCGATCTGGATCTTGTCGTCACTGCAGACCTACGTGGAGAGGTTGACGCAACGGTGGTCTGGGAAGTGGGCGACGGAGAGGTCCACCGAAAAAAAACGTTCGAGTGGCCGAACTCACTCGGTTCGTTCTTTGGGGCTATCACCGAGTATCTCGGGTTTAGGGCGAACAATGGTGAAGGGAAGGTGATGGGACTGGCTCCCTACGGAGAGTCACGCCCCAAATTCTCGGACCCGTTGCGACAGCGGCTAGACTTCACCGCTGACTACGACGTGATGCCGCTGATAGAGGGTGCACGCATGGAAGACTACGTTGCGCGACTGGAATCGTGGTTTGGGGAGTCTCGGCGTTCATATGGTGACCCGATTGAGCAGCATCACAAAGATATCGCAGCGGTGGCACAGACCTGTTTGGAAAACGTGATGGAGAACCTCGTCCGACGTTGGATGGACGAGGTTGATGCTGACGCGTTGGGCCTAGCTGGTGGTGTCGCCCTCAATTGTAAAATGAACAAACACATACGAGAGTTGGATTGCGTCGATTCTGTGTTCATTCAACCAGTCGCAGGAGACGCTGGAGTCGCCGTCGGCGGGGCACTCGAACCCTTCGGCTTGACGGAGACATCACCTCTCGACACGGTGTATATGGGCCCGTCGTTCTCAACCGAAGAGATCAGAGCCGTTCTTGAGCAGAACAAACTCGAATACAGTGAGCCGGACAATTTATATCAGCACGTTGCAAGGCGGGTCGCCGATGGAGAACTCGTCGGATGGTTCCAGGGATCACTCGAGATGGGACCTCGTGCACTCGGTAACCGGAGCATTCTCGCAGATCCACGGGAGGAGAAATCACGTGATCGGGTCAACAAATACGTGAAACACCGTGAGGAGTGGCGTCCGTTTGCGCCGTCGTTGAAAGAATCGGCCGCATCAGACTATTTTAAAAACGCTACGAAGGCTCCGTTCATGATACAGACATTCGAAGTAAAGTACAACGAAGCGTCTAATATTCCAGCTGTCTTACATCCGGAAGATAACACCGCACGCCCGCAGACAGTTCGTGAAGACCAGAACCCCAGATACCACCGTCTCCTCTCGGCATTTGAGGATCTCACGGGGGTACCTGTCCTACTTAACACCTCGTTCAACGATAGCGGCGAACCTATCGTGGCTCAGCCACGCGAAGCAATCCGTGACTTCTTCTCGATGGGGTTAGACTGCCTCGTCCTTGAGGACCTCGTAGTGACGAAGTGATACCGCCTCGGTCGGCTACTGCTCGCCGGCACGACACAGCGACTCCAGCACCGCCGTCGTCTCCTCGACAGTTCGTCGCCACCTGTAGGAGTCGTCGAGACCGTGAACCGACCGTTCGGGCTCGATCCAGTCTCGGACGGCGTCCGCGAACGCCGCAGGATCGGTCGTGTCGACGGTGTCCCCGTTCCCGGAAACGACACTCTCGACCTGTTGGAGTTCGTTGCTGACCACGGGCACTCCGCTACTGATCGCCTCGAGTACGACCCGCGGAAGTCCTTCTGCTCTGCTCGACAACACGAGAACGTCACTACTGCGGTAGACGCTGGGCATCTCTTCGTACGGAATCTGTCCGAGGAAGGTGACATCGTCTGCGACTCCCAAGGACGCCGCCTTTTTATCGAGCGTCTCTCTCAGTGGTCCGTCCCCACAAAGGTACAGTGCAACGTCGGGGACCGCCTCCTTGAGCCGCGCGAAGGCTCTTAAAATGTCTCTCGGATTCTTTCCGTCTACGAGACGGCCGACGAAGAGGATCACCGGGCCGTCGTGGTTGATGTGCTCACTCGACGGCCCGTCCGGTCTGAAGCGAGTCGTGTCGATTCCGTTCGACACCACCTCGATACGAGATTCGACCCCGAGTGACTGAACACGTCGTCTGTCGGTCTCCGTATAACAGAAGACGACATCTGCGGCCTCGAAGGAGAGACGGCCTAGTGTTCGCAGGTACAGGTCGAACAACCACTCTGGTGCCGTCTGTGAGTAGAGTCCGTGGTTGGTGAGTGCCAGTGGCGTGTCTGCGAGAACCCGATCGAGACAAGCGACGTTCGTCAGGAAGTACAGGTGTGAGTGTGCGTGGACTACGTCGAACTCCGGCCCTCTGAGCAGGTAGTCGAGTGCACCGAAGGAGATCTGATTGCCGATGACTTCTGCCGTCTGTGGCTGTCGGACGACCGTGTATCCTGCACGCTCTTCACGCCGTGGGAGTGTCTCGTCGTCGGAGACAGTCAACACGGTCACGTCGTGACCCATCTCGGCTTGGTCTCGACTCAGAGCGTGAGCGTGATACGTCCCACCACCCGGGACCTCCGGATACAGATTCTGCGCCACTCGTAAGATACGCATCTCAGTTCTCCACGACGGGCGTCTCGTACCGGTCACGGTCATGGCTGTATCGACCGACGAACGCAGACCCGTCTCCTGTGACCGTGTGAGGGTGTACGTACCCGAGTGACGCTTCCGTCTCCGGTGTGTCTACGTCCGCGCCATCTGTCGGGTTGACGACCGCCGTGGCTACGTCGGCCTCCTGGCCGTCCCCACGAACTGGTCCGTAGTCTCCGTTGGGCCCTCGTGTCGCCTCCCGACTTCCTCCCACACTGTACGTCTCGATGCCGAGAGCGGAGAGCGACTCGAAGCAGTCGACCACCATCACGTCGTGTCCCCTCGAAGGGACGTCTCCTGAGGGGCCGCTGGGGAATTCCACACCACCAGTAACCTCAACTCTCATAGACGGGTGCGGTCCTCCACAGGTAGAAAATCTATCGATGTCCGGGGACTGTGACCGCGCCCCTGATCGAATCGGGAGCCCAGATCGGACAGAACTGTGAGATCGGAATATTGATCACCACAGAGTAGGTCGCTCGAACTAGAGTGCTCTACTACGTCTCTAGTTCAGAGATTACTGGGAAAATGGCACACTCTATTCAACAGATGCGGATGTGTGCTGCGTTCGCCCGCCAGGGTCAACAGGTCTGCTTCGTTCATCCAGCCCACGGTCGAAGTGTCTGTTGGGACGACATCGCAGACTACTACGGACTCGAGACCAGGTTCGAGATCGAAGATGTTCCAACGGTCGAAGGATTCCTCAACTCGGTCCCTTATGCGGAGCTACTCTCGACATCAGTCTCACTGGCCGGTACACTCTTTTCGAAGTTGCTGACTGGCGCGATGGAACCATCGGACATCGTGTACTGTCGTGACTACTACGGAGCGTTTGTGTTCAACGAACTGCTCCGCCTGATCCCGGAACACAAGCGTCCAATCCTCGCCTTCGAACACCACGACATTATCTCTGCGAGAATGAAGCGTAGATTTTACCCGTCCATTGATGCCGTCATTCCGATCACACACGCTCTGGAGTCGTACGGGATCGACACCTTCGGTATTTCACCAGAGAACACGTTCGTCGCACCTGACGGCGTCGATATCGACCCGTACGAGGGGAAACCAAAGCGAGCGGCACGCGAAGAACTCAACCTGCCGATAGATCGAACAATCGTGATGTACACCGGTCACTTGTACCCTGGCAAGGGGGTCAATGTCCTCGTCCGAGCGGCATCAAGCGTCGACGGACTGGTCTATGTAGTCGGGGGGCACGAATCAGACATCGAACGCGTGCAATCGTCGTTCGACGTACCGGAGAACGTAGTATTCACGGGATTCGTTCAACCCGCTTCAATTCCCTCGTATCAACTTGCGGCAGATGTTCTGGTCGCCCCGTACACGAACGAGTCACGCGATTTCATATCGCCGTTGAAGCTGTTCGAGTACATGGCAGCCGGGCGCCCGATCGTCGCGACGAGCAGATCGGTACTTAAAGAAGTGTTGACCGACGGGGAGAATGCACTCCTCGCCGAACCCGGCGACTCACACGAGCTCGCCGTTCGAATCAACGATCTCGTCCGCTCCGAGGAGTTGCGCGAGGAAATCGCGTCGTCTGCACGTGACACGGCCACGGAGTACACCTGGGACGAACGTGCGAAGTCCATACTCGAGTTCCTCGGAGTAGGTTCATCACAGTCGTAGTCACTGTCGACAGAGGCGATCTGGCGTCGTGTCGTGTTACTTGTTCACTTGCTTCGATACTGTACCAGTGTGACGATGGCGGCAGTAGACAGGGTGACGGCGAGTACCCGAGGGTCGGCACTCACGTACAGACCTGGGGTTGACGGTCGAATCCACACGGGGAACAACCAGAATCCCGCTGCTTCGTCGGCGAACACTCTGAACCCGTCTACGACGAGCGAAGTGAGCCCGCCGAAAATAAGCAGTGGATACACCTACCGCCACACCTCTCGGTCGAACAGAACGGTAATTCCGACGGCGATACAGATGACGCCCCCAAGAGAGCCGATCGACGCGTAGCTGAACGGAACTCCCAGCGACTCCCGAACGACGGAGTCGGCTACCACGAGTCTGATTTTCACCAGATCTGGAATCGCAGCACCCCCCATCGCGATAGGAATCCAGCGACGTGGAACCTCTACACGCCATCACGCGGCGGCCAACAGGACGTACGGGACGAGCACGTGTGTCAGCAAATCAGCCATCTTTCGCCTCCAGGGTGAGCCCTGCCGTGTCGATCTGCCAGTATCTGAACACCGTGACCAGGACGAGGCCAGCACCGAGGATTGACACGCCGAACTTGTACAGCCGCGATTCCCTCGAGGACTCGACCACGACGACCCGGTCTGCGGCGAGCACCCTATCAGGACGTACGACACCGAGAACCTGAACGGTTCCCCCGGGGCGGACAGCTGCGTCGAACGATCGGACACGGACCGTGTACGTCTCGCCCCGGGCATCGACTTGGACGTGCACCACTCGGTCGCCCACTGAGGTGACCGTCCCGAACAGGAACGTCTCTTTACCGACGTGTGCGTCGTAGTTCTTTGCCAGTTCGTTGTCGGTGGGATACGGCCAGCGATCTTCGAACATAGCGTCGTAGTGGATCCCCATCGCGACGGAACAGGCGACGGCTAGTCCGAGAACGACGAGACGGCATCGAACCTTCACATCTCAGACTGCGAGAGATGTTAGTTTCAATTCCGCGCTCGCACGTACCACGGCAGGAGTAACACCGTTGCCTCAACTGGCGTAGACTACATCGGCATTGTCCTTCACAGTCGACCGAACGAGTCGAATACGACCGCCGATTGGTCACCAACGAGATCAGAGGGCCAGGTTGTAGAGACGTCGGTGAGCGTCCGAAGAGTTGTGTCACCGCCGTCGTGTAACTAAACGGGTTCCTCATCAAGTACCACACCACCGACGTGTGGAACGCTCAGAACCGGGTCACCGGCACTCCGATCGGTGTCGTTCGCCGTGAGCAACGGTGGTACGTCTGTGTGAATCGTCGCCGATCCAAGCGTTCGACGACTGCGCCCTGGAGGAGCCACCGTTTCCACGACTCTGAGTCCGGGTGAGGTCTCAGCCTCGCCTCAGTTGGGTGATCGTCTGGAGCCAGGTGATTGATAATGCTCCCTCTCCTACGCATCTGTAGATCGATGACGCACGACCGTGGCGACATCGAATCGGAGTCAAACGAGCGATCTGTGTCACGACTGGCCGTGATCCTCGGAGGAACGGCTCCAGAGTCTGTCTTGTCGTCGTCACGATTTGTCACGGTGATACGGACACTGCCACGCTTGGTTCGTGGGTCGTTGCTCTACCGCTGGTTGAATGTAAATCTAGATTCGGCGGTAATCGTGATAGACCTCAGGGAGACGTACATCGTCGGACCGTTGCTTCGTGTGATAGACGAACTCAACGAGCGTATTCGTCCACACTGGGAGCGTTCACGTCTCCAAAGTATCGTCTACAGCGCCGGTTCCCAGATCAAGAGGTTTGGAGAGACGCGTGTCGGGGAACTGGTACTTGGCGTACTGGAGCCACCAGAGCCGATCGACGACGAGGCAATAGTGAACGCTACGAACGGACATGATCGAAACTCCAAAGAAAACGAACAGATCGGAGCCAGTGATTCTGAGTGACGGCGACCGGGGACGTGTGATCTCCATCGACACGGATGGTTTATTTGTAGAAAGTATAAAGGAAGAATATTGTAGTAGTGTGATCCTTCCGGAACGACTGCTTCGACGGTCGGTACCACACTCTGAGAAAAGAGACAAGAGGCTGACAAACGGGGTCACCCGCCGATCGACACGACCGTCGCCTCAATCGTGATTGTCCCGAGGTCCAGGGTAATCAACTCTCCCTGTCGGACCGGTTCTCCTTTGAATCGGACGCCGTCGACGGTCTCCTGTACTTCGAGGCTGACGTTCATCCGCACGTCCCGCAGTGTCGGGTGATCGAAGACGCCAAGTTCACCGTCATCTCCACGGATCAAGATCGTTGATGGGGTTCGCTGGACATCGGTGAGCCGGGCCAACACTTCCCCACCAGTGCGTTCTACCATCCCCGACTGTATCGACTGTGCGATGTCCGCACGAACCTCGTTGAGTCTGAGAGTGGCCGTCCGTGTCGCCGGAGTCCCCCGTCGGTTCGTCGTCCCGACACGCTCTATTTTGCCGGTGAATTCGTAAGCGTCTGTTCGAATCGCCAATTCATTTCCTTCTTTTACAAATTTGTTTCTAAACCTCGGTGCTTCACCGTACGAGACAGTCCGTAGTGAGAGACCGACTGCGATCCGCTTGCGGTCTGGGTTACTCGTTCCATACGCGCTGACGTTCGTGACGGTAGCCGTCACGTCATTACCGACACGAACACTATCTCCGACGGAGAGTCGATCGGCCGTCTCCGGGTCGACTGTATCCGTGACGAGGACTTTCGTTCGGCCTGCAGCAAGTCCCCCGCCGATGTCGTCAATGGTCCCCGTGATCGTGTATTCGCCAGTGTCGAGCGTTAGTTGCTGGCCTCGTTGAATCGGTGTCGACCCGAATCGGAGCGTACCTGCTCGACGGACAGCAGTGAGGTTGACCGATAGGAAAACGACCCGCCGGTCGGGCTCATCAGTCAGATAGACACGGTGGGTGTCAACCGTCGCGATGGTCTCATCGGCGACGGTGACCGTGTCACCGGGAGCGATCTGTCTGGCTCGTTTAGCTGGGAGAGTCGTACGGAGAACAACCGACTCAGTGCCGACGCGCGGGTTCTGGTTGATCGCCTCGATGCGGCCATCGAGTGTGAAGTCGGGGGCCGCCAGACGGAACGTCTGACCAGGGCGGATCTGTCGACCGCCGAATCGATCCACGCCGTTTCGCGCGAGTGTCGAGAGATTCAGTGTCGCATAGACGAGTCGGTTTGTCGGAGTCGTCGTCGGTTGGATGGTGACGTTCTCCACGACCGCTACACGTCGGCCCGCGACGACAATTCGGTCGCCTTGATCAATTTCCGTCGCCTTTTTCACCGAGAGGACATCTCGAACGAGGACCGTAGTTGAACTCGTCGTGAGTTGCCGACCGCCGCCGAGAGCACGGATCTCACCGCTCACTTCGTACTCACCGGTGATCACGTCGAGAGTCCGGCCGAGGCGTGGGGGGACACCGTCGTATCTGATCGTGTCACCCGCGCGTTCGCCCGTAAGCGAGACTCGCGTGACTACTCGTGTACCACGGCTCGTCGGAGTCGTGTACACGTCCGTGATCCGTAGCTCGGCCGTGCCCGTGGGGCTGTACACGTCTCCGTCTTCAATCGCCTCAACGACGAACTGCGGTTGAACACCCAAGTCGAGCGTGGCGTTCACGGCCCCGAGTGTCGGATCGGATTCGTCACCGGATCCAACCAGTGCCGCGCCGGCGGCCGCAGCGACGAGAACAGCCAGCACTACCAACGCGTCAACCACGTTCACGCGGCCGAACAAGTTGCCATCTTCGTCTATGAGTTCCACAGGCACTCCCTCATTCCTCGGACGCGGCGATGGCTTTAAAAATATTGTGAAACGGTGGTCAGCGACTGCAGGCCCCTACTTCGGATATATTTTACATTTTTTGTAATTACCTTGTCCGATGTTCGGTCCAGTGTCTCAGTCATCCGACGACAGTGTCGACTATCGTCGTTCCCGAAGCATTTAATCCCTATCTCACAACACTCAGTACTGTGGACGGCCGTGATGTAGCGGATCTGCTCGACGAGCGTCCCGACTTGGAGCCTGCTCTACGTGCAGTACTCGATACAGACCCCCCGTGGACGTTCGATGACATCGAAGTGGATTCGGGCGCATTCGGAGAGCTCGTGTCTCGTGGAGTCGTCGAAGAACACGAACACGGTTACCGTGTCGCCGACCCCGACGCCGTCCGATCGGCACTCGTCCGCCCAGACAAAAGTCAGGATGCGTCCGGCGACACTGAGAGCCGTTGGCTGACCCGTCGATCCTACTCGCTGGATCGAGAGAGCACCATCGCAGTCGCCGGTGCCCTCCTGTTCGTTGCACTTCTTCGGCTGATCTCATACCCCAAAATATTTCATGGGGAAGAAATCACACTATCAGGAAACGATCCCTATTACTACAGATTCTGGGTAGAGAGGATAATCGCTTCCGATCAGTTCACCGCTACGGCACTGCCCGATCAAGTCACGAACGCGGAGCCGCTCTTCGTCGCGGTTCTCAGTTTCGCAGCGGACACTGCTGGAGGGACCGAGACGGCGACAGGTATCGTGCTCGCGTGTTATCCAGTCGTCGTGGCCGTCGTCACCGGACTGTTGACGTACACCCTCGTGACGACGGTAACGAATGATAAACGAGTAGCACTCGCAGCCCTCTTGTTGTTCGCGCTCACTCCGGGGCACGCCTTCCGGACGAGCCTCGGCTTCGCAGACCACCACGCGTTCGACTACGTATGGCTGGTGACCACAGTGCTAGCTGCCACTGTCCTCGTCGCCGAGACGACTCGCCACGACGCATCCGATCCGATACGAGCGGTACTCGGCAGCATAGGGATGGCTGTGGGGATTGCTGGACAAATACTCGCGTGGGAAGCAGGGCCGCTACTTGTGGTTCCACTCGGGGCGTACGTGGCCATCGACGGACTACTCGGCGTGGACACTGGACGCTCACCACTGAACACGCATCTCCCCCTCCTCGCTGGGATTGCAATGGGTGCCGTTCTCACCTGGACCGTCCACACGTCGTTCGGGTGGCATACGACACTGGTCGCCGCCGTACCGGCGTTGTTGGTGGTGGGAACAGTCGGTGTCTCCGTCGTCGCCGAGCTGTGTCACCGGCTTGGTCTTCACGTCGGAGTTCCGATCCTCGTGGAGCTTCTCGGTACAGGTGGTGCGGTGGGTCTCCTCGCCAGACGCTACCCCGACCGTTTGAATCGACTGGTAGTGGACGCCGAGACTCGACTGCTCCAAACGAACTCCCCCGCAGAGGCGGGGGGACTGTTCGGTGAGTCACTCGGATGGCTCCTCCTGTTTGGATTCGTGTTCGTTCTGGCCGTTCCATACCTCGTGACCAGCACATACCGTATGTTGGACCGTCCGGTCTGGGCGCCGCTAGTCGTGTACACGTGGTCGTTCGTTCTCCTCGCAGCGGTACAAATTCGATTCATCGGAGAGATGGCACCTTTCATCGCCGTCTTCGCAGGTGTCGGGTTCGTGTCACTCGCGGCGTGGGTAGACATCATTGAGTCACCACCGGTGCTGACTGGAAGCGCACCAGAGGCCGTCCGCTCCCTCACCGTGCCGGATCAAGCCACACTCAAGTCACTCACACTGCTGTTGCTCCTCGTAGGAAGTCTAAGCTTCGTCCAAATCCCGGTCAAGACGAGCCAACTGACGTACACGGACGCACAGTACGAGGCTGCGTCGTGGATGGCGGGTGACGCTGAGGACCGAACCCTCGATTACCCTGACAGCTACGTCCTCAGTCGGTGGGGAGACAATCGGTTTTACAACTACCACGTGAACGGGGAGTCAGCCTCCTTCAGGTTTGCACGAGCTACCTATGGCGATTTCGTGTTCGGGACGAACGGCGAACGATGGTACCAACGTCTCAAAGACCGGGCAGGGTACGTCGTCTTGACAGACGCCACCGTCGGAAACGACTCGACGCTTGGAACACGACTGTACAGGTCTGATGGGAGTATGACCGACAGTGCACCGGGATTACAACACTATCGGTTGGTACAAATCACTGGAGACGGGCGTTACAAGGTCTTTTCGCTCGTGCAAGGTGCACGACTTCACGGGACGGGACCAGCCAACGAGACGGTCACTGTCAAGACTGAGGTGACTGTCGGTTCGTATACTACGACGTACACACAACAGACGAGAGTCAAGCCGTCTGGTGAGTTCAGTATCATCGTACCATATCCAGGAACGTACCGGGTACGGGGGACTGACGTACTTGTCTCCGAACGTGCCGTTCAGAGTGGAGCCCGTGTGACTGTCGAGTAGTGACCAAGATTCACGTTCAAAAAGGGGTATGACCGACCGAACCGTCTCACGATACCGTCCTGCAACAGGATCACACTACGAAGTGGTTAAGTACCGAACGGACCCGATGTACACCGATGAGTAGCCAGCGGTGGTACCGGCTCGTGACCCTGTTGGGAACGCTCGTCGTGACGGCGGTCATTGTCGTCACGGCCCGGTCCACCCCGGTGCAACAGCTCGCCACGAACATACCGGTGCTGTCGACGCTTCCGGTGAGACCACATAGTCAGTCCGAACTGTTCGTAGAAACTGCCATCGCGGTCGCAGTCGTTGGCGTCGTCTTCACACCGCTGTACAAGCCACAGCCACGGCGGATTCTCGACACTGCGAGTCTCGCGGCCTACCGGACGGTGTTCGCGATTACCATTCTCGCGACCGTCGGATACTTCGACTACACCTATCGACTGCCCCGACTCACGCTCATCGTGGCAGCACTGATGCTACTCGTCACGCTCCCGACGTTGCTCATGCTCGTCAGACGCCGGCCTCGCGAGACGACGCGTGCGGTGGTGATTGGGGACGACCCAAACCTGATCCAGACCGTCATCGGCGTAGCAGACTTCACAGTAGTCGGGTACGTCGCGCCGCCGACTGTCAGACAGAAGTTATCGACGAGGTGGGATCGAGAGCAACTTGACGCGATCACGGACGGAGGCACCATCGGGGGAAAGGGATGTATCGGGGGAATTGCACAATTCCCCGAGGTGCTGACCGAGTATGATATCGATACCGCAGTACTTGCATTCAAACAGTCGGATAGAAAGGAGTTCTTCGGGACAATCGAGGTGTGCCACCAACACGGTATCGACGCGATGGTTCACGAGGCACACGCAGACACACTGTTGACAGACGAGATGGAGCGTGGACCGCTAGTCAGTGTCGTGGTGGAGCCGTGGGATTGGCAAGATCGGCTGGTTAAACGTGGGTTCGATATTGCGTTTTCCACAGTCGCGCTGACCGTACTGTCACCCCTACTGGTTGTGATTGCTCTCGCGATCAAACTTGAGGACGGCGGAACCATCCTGTACAGACAGGAGCGTACAGCCAACTTTGGGGATGTGTTTACTATTTATAAATTCCGGAGTATGATCGAGAACGCGGAGGCAGAGACGGGTGCAAAACTGAGTGAAGGAGACACTGGGAGTTGTGATCCACGGGTCACTCGTGTCGGCCGCGTTCTCCGTCGAACTCACCTCGACGAAGCACCACAGTTATGGTCTATTTTGATTGGAAATATGAGTGTCGTTGGGCCCCGTCCTGAGCGGCCGGCACTCGACGCCGACATTCAGGATGGTGTCAAGGACTGGCACAAGCGGTGGTTCGTCAAGCCAGGACTAACCGGGTTGGCACAGATCAACGACGCAACCGGTCACGAACCCGCCGATAAGCTCCGATACGACGTAAAGTACGTCAAGACACAGTCGTTCGAGACGGACATCAAAATCGTTCTGCGACAGGTGTTTCAGGTATTGGTCGATCTCTGGGAGATACTGCGGTGAGACGAGCGGTACGATTGTGTGATCGAAACCGCTACACAGATGATCCACAGGTTGGTTAGAAGAGCGAAATAAAACGTCGATCACTCCACGTACCGAGTGTCAAGGAGCCATACTACGCCGACAACGATACCAATGATTGCTGTGACACGTGGGTCAGAACTCACGTAGAGATTCGGCGTGAGTGGTCGAATCCACACCGGATACAGCCAGAAGCCGGAGGCTCCGTCGACGAACACGCGAAGCCCATCGAGGACCAACGACGTACAGCCACCGAATACCAGCAACGCGTACACTTCCTGCCACACCGACCGCTCGAACCAGACAGTGAACCCACCAGCAATCACTGCGACACCAGCGACAGACGCGATCGGATCATACTCAAACGGAACACCGAGCATAGATTGGATCACAACCTCATCAAGCACCAGGTCCAACTTCATAAGATCAGGAATCGCCGCCCCACCCATCGCCACTGGAACCCACCGTCGTGGCACCGACCAATACCATCCACCGACAGTCAGTACCACGTATGGAACGAGCACGTGGGTCAACAGATCAGCCATCGCGAGCCTCCAGTCGAAGCGGTTGTGTCCTGACCTGCCACGAATTGAAAAACAACCCGAGAACGAGTGCCGCCCCAAGCACCGAGACACCGTACTTATATAACGCGGCACCGCCGCTGCGGTTCACCACAACAACCCGATCGACGATAACTGACCGATCAGATGCAACTGTTCCAAGCACCTGCACAACACCACCAGGCTCGACAGAGGCACGCACATCCGTTGCCGTGAGCCGTAACGGACCGCGATCAGTATCAACGACGAGTTGCAGCGTTTCGCTATCTGCATCGACACTCACAACCTGCCCAAACAGGAACACAGTCTCGCCGACATACGCATCGTACTCACTCGCAAGCGCATCTTTCGTGGGATACGGCCACTCCTCATCATACGTCTGAGCATAATGCACCCCACTGGCTAACACAATTCCAACCACACACAGTGTCACCACCACGCGGGGCCACGTGCGCATGCACTATGCTCTACCCACGCACCTATTCAACATATCGAGACACACCCAATCACCCTCCTGTGGGCTCTTCACGAAAAGAAATCCACACCACTCGATCACCGACACAACAGCGACAACTCTTGCAGATGTGCCTGAATCGCCTGCCGGCCAAGCGGCGACAGCTGATACCGGGTCACATTCCCACGCGGATAGTCCTCAAGATACCCCGCAGTCTCCAACCGCCCGAGGTGCTCGTACACCGTCGAGTCACTCACCGCGCCACCGCGACACTCACCGAGCCGTTCGATCACATCCACACCACTCGGACGCTGTGACACCCGCTGGCAGGCACACACCACGGCCAGCAAGTCCCGCTGGATCGCCGGCCGATCCAACAGCGTCACGGCCACCACCCCGATACACCCAGTACTCGACAAGCCAATACACCGAACCAACGGCAGGAACCAAATCCGATCATAAGCGAGCGAGCCGACCAATCGCGTCGACTCACCCACACCTGCGCGTACAAACCCCGGGCGCGCTAGTGGTCCGTCACCTGCGGCGTGGCCAACACGTCCTGTAACTGCGACATCGTGAACACTCCCGTCGCGCCAGGCGCATCCAGTGAAATATCACTCAACGGCGTCGTCGTCGCGTACGACGCGTCCAATCGTGGCGCCCCATCAGTCGGATCTGACAACGGCCCCAAGATCGCATCGTGCGCAGCAGCGCGCGAGGAGGCCACCCACAACGCCTCTGACACCTCCAACTCAACAAACTGATCGTAATCGGCGGGCGCCGCCCGCCCGGTATCATGCGTCGCCCGTTCGGCCTCCCCACCAACAACCACCGCCCCAGCATCGTCAATCCCAGCCACGTCAAGGCGCCCATCAACACCATCGGGCGCATAATACGACCGCGCTTCGACCACCGGCGACTCCGAGTCCCCAACATACTCACGCGCCACGTACCGCCGTAACGCCTCGACCAAGGCCGCATGCGAGGCGGTCTCGTTGAGATCACCCGCATCCGGCCCGAACGTCACACCCTCACGCGCAAGATCATTCACCATGTCCTTCCCCTCGGGGGTCACCGTGTACATCGTCCGGCGGAAATCATCATCCTCTTTCAACAGCCCAGCCTCGACACACGCTGCCACATCGTCAGTACTCGCCCCCACGGCGTCTCGCACCACCCGCATACTGTCGAAGACGAGATCGAACTCCGCCCGGGTATATCGCTGTTCCATCGCGTTCAACACCACCTGTACTAATCGCAGTTGCGTGCCCGAGACCGGCGCCTCCGCAATCTCCTCGGGCGTACACTTCACGGCGGCCGCAACGGGCGGCACCCGCTCGCGATTCACCGCCGCCCACTCACCGTGACACCCCACCGCTCGCCGCAACCCCGCAAACGAGGGCGCGTACAACCGCCCACACTCACCACACGCAACCGCGTGTCGCTCCCCGTCATACGACACCCCACGCGGTAACGCATCACAGAAGGGCAGCGTCGTCGTCTGTGGACTCGTTGGCGCGGACTCCGACTCCTCATCCGCTTCACTCTCATCACGCTCTTCGCCAAGCGGCACACAGTAGGCGTCACGACACGCGGCGACCCGCTGGCTAAATGCCTCGTCGAACCCCGCCCCAAGACCATCACCCCGCTCGGGATGCCCCGGCGGCAACGGCGGGGACTCGATCAACTCCAGCGTGGGCACATCCCCCTGAAACGTCGGTGGCGGCTGATACAACCACTCCCCATCTGATAACCCACGCAACATCCTCGCCACCTCAGCCGGCGAATCATGGACCGTGGCCAACGCATCCGCCAACCCCTCATCAGCGTCAACCCGCCCACACAGCTTCAACGCGGTCTCAGCGAGTAACTCTCCGTACAGTGGCTCGGTCCCGGCCGCTGGCGCGTCCGCTGCCTGCCGGGGATACTGCATCGCCGCCCATACCGACACACCCATCCCACGCCCTTCGGCGAGATACCGCTGCATGAGCGGCGTCAACCCCAGCGTCGCGAACTCATCAATCGCCACGAGCACGTCCGCCGGCGTCGCGCCGGCGGGCAATGTCTGCTGGCGCCGCTGCAACGCGAACCACAACTGCGCTACCAACAGATGCGTCACCGCACGTTGCTGGCTCACGCCGAGCGCCCCCACATCGATGATGATCGTCACGTCCTCACCGAGCCACTCACCGAACCGAAACGCCGGCGGGGCCCACGTCCGCGCAGCCTCACCACCGGCGGGGTCCGGCACGACATCAGCAAGCGTCGCCAAGACCGGATCACCCGCCACCTTCTCGACACGCGTGGCCGCCCCCTGCATAATGCGGTCCACGAGTTGTTGATCACCAGCCGTCAACTGCCGGAGCAGATCCTCGAGCCGTGGCGAACTGACCGGCGGGCTCGTCCCGTCCATCCGCACCCGCTGAATTGCGGCCAACAGCTGGCGGTGGGGAAAGGCATCACTACCGTGCTCAGTGTCGAACGCGGCCGCGACCAACCGCCGGATCACGTCCTCGGCCCGGATCGCATCATCGAAGTTCGGCTCCAACAACCGCAACACCTGCAGATACTGATCGATCCGGCGTTCGACAGCCAATGCACGGTCTAGCCCGGCCTCAAGTGCCGGCCGAACATCGAACAACCCCATCGCGGGCACGACCTCCCCGACTGGCAGGTACACCACGTCCGAGAGGTCCCCGTCGACGGCATACAGACACCGTGCGAGCGTCTCCGGGAAGCCGTCGCCTTTCCCGTCGATGACGATCTGGGTGTGGTCGCCCGCGACGTGGCCACTCGTCAGCAACTGCTGTAAGAGGACGGACTTCCCGCTGCCGGTTTTGCCGCTGATCAGGGCGTGGACCGGCAGGTGGTCGGGATCGATTCCAAGCGGATCGCCAGTGGCACGGTCAGTGCCGTACAGGATGTCTGCTATCATGGTGTATACGTATGAATGATTGAAATAGGGGAAACGCCACCCGCGCCACGTGTGATGACAGCGGGCGCGGAAGGCGGTTGTGAAGCTAGTCGTCGTCGTCGTCACCGGGCGCTTGGTCAGTGTCCCACCCCGAACTCCGTTGGTCAGCCAGGGTGGTGGCGCTGTCAGGCGCCGGCGTGCGATCCACGTGTGAACTCTGCCGCTCACTCCGCCGGCTGGGGACATCCGAGGAGACCAGCAGCGTCGTCAGCTTTTCCGCTGACACAGTCGGGTACTTCTCGGCTGACAACCCGGGATACCCCGCGCGGAACCACGACTCCGTGGGCGTGACACCCTGGAGGAGACGCCGCGTGTCGGCTGGGCCGTACCGCGTCGACGAGAGGGTGACACTCGCCCGTGGCGTGCCGAACAACACGTTGAGTGGTTCAGTCGCCACGGTCTCGTCCATGATGGTGAGATCCGACGCGACCGGCGTCCACACCACCGTCCGAACCTGGAAGAAATCCGGCTCCATCGGTTCCTGATAGCGGTCGTACTGTGCCGGGAAGTGACTCCTCCCCCACCGCAACGGGACAAACGAGAGCGCCTTGCCGGCATACCCCAGCAGGACCCGGAGTGGCTCAGGATTGTCCGCAACACAGGCCTCCCGGACGATGGCCAGTTCACTGTTGGCAACGGGGTCGTGGTGGAGTGACATCGTCACCACCATCGGCGTGTGTGAACTGCCCTCCTGGAGCATCGAATCGAACAGCCGGTCAGGCGTCTCCGGTCCATCCGATGCATACGGTGGCAGGTATCGTCCAGTCGGGTCATCCTCAGATACCGTTGCCTCGACGGCTTCGACACGGGTGGCCGTGGTGAGGACCGCTGGTGGGTCCGTGCACTCGATGGTGTGTGTGGCACCGATCGTGTCCTCGAGCGTCGCCGCGAACTGCTCGCGTTTTCGACCCGGGACATCAACGTACAGCTCGAACTGTCCGTCCTGGGCAACACGGTGGACGGTGAGGCCACTCTGTGCAGTCGACTGCGCACGGTACCGATCCACGACCGCGAACACCACAGTCGGTGTCACGACGACCGCTGCCAACCCGACACTTGCTGACAACAGTGCCTCACTGGCGGCATTCGCCCACGGCGTAAGCACCGGGACCGATCCCGACCCGAGTGTGGCCGCCAGGGCCACTCCACCGGCAAGTGTGAATGCCCCGAGGATGAGGCTGCCGGTGACCGCGAGCGCGATGCCCCACCCGATGAGACCAGGATGTGACCGGACCGGGGTGGAGACCGTCTTGACGAACTCCCGGGTGACTTCACGAAGCGCTTCGTCTGCCGCATCGCTCAACTCACTCCCACTTCGGGGAGTGATGCGGATCATGTGATCGTTGTTCTCTGACATGTTTTCCGCAGTCAGGCGGAGGGGGGCATCGGTAATATGCTTTGTCGATAGCTTAGTTTGTTGGAATCTATTTTAGCAGCCGGAGCAAACCAGATATGATAATTGGTATTTAAACATGGATGCTGGCTTGGATACCCAAACTGACTAACATATAGTGTATTTTGTAATAGATTATGCCACTTTAGTCGATGGTAGAGGGACATGCTGAGAGACTGATAAAAATTGTGTCATGAATGATAATACCGTTCTAGATAGAACGGTCGTGTGAACCAACTGGTGCCTTCTACCAGATCCAAGTGTCTCTGATGGACCGCCAGTTGAACACGGTTCACTGGAGTGTCCGGTACGAATTGGAGCTCTGCTCACAGCATAAGTCGCAGACAGCCAGGAGACAGCGAACTGTTCCACAAACCCTCAGACGCGCTCAAAGCCGCGAAGCGACGTGCTTGCCGTCAGGTAGCTGATCTTAGTTAGAGCACATACGACAATAGAGCCCGGGGATAATGGACTGGTGGGTGATGTGTGGTGGGTGTGAGGCCCACGGCTCAATCTTATCGACGTGAGCATAGTGTGCTGGCAAGTGGTGACGGGGTGGACTGCGTGAGCGCGCGTGGCGGCGCGTATGTGAATACAGGATGTCGTAGGCACGCGCGGTCGTCGAGGTGGGCCTCGTGGGCACTCGTGGACAGGCAAGCGTGACAGAGGGATGTGATCAGATGTAGGGGTGTCTGTTGGAAATCTGTGTGTAGATAGTGCGAGACGTCTGTGTGTCCACTGGTAGCTGGAGTGTACAATTGTGATAGTCTGTTCAATTGCTGGACCCAGCGATCAGCCACGTGGGGGTCCAACGGGTCGCATTCGGTAGCGTCAATCAACAAGCAGATACACACACCCGAGACACGTAGTGCCACTCAAGCCCCTTTGGCCCAGTGTGGATCACATCTCACTGGCGTACTGTCGCACCCTACTCGCAACGACACGTATGCTCACAGACGGTCCGTCTGACCGCCACAAAGACATCAAATGCCTCCCCTCCCCCCGTATTACCACGGAGCTGTGTGGCGTCTGTGCCAGGACACAAACCCACTCAAAACCCATTAGAAGCTGTATGGGGCCTATAGAAAGCGTCTGTGTGTCTGTGGAAGAGTAGTGCTCAACGGAAGCGGGAGATATGAATGTGGTACAGTGAGACCGAGGACGGTACCAACACCTCAGAACAGATTCTGACTCTGGTTTGAAATTGCTGCCTCCGGAAGGAGGATCACAAGGCTAAGGTCGCGGTCAAATGCCCATACAGCATCACTGTCACTGTCGAACTCGCATTCATGGACCACGTTTGCGGGAATCGTGGTGCGATGTGAGCCACCACGATGCCCGATTGAGCGTGTTTTGACGGAATCAATAGAGATATCGGCGACACTGCTACAGTCCTGCGACTCCGCGATCAGGTCTTCAAGGGTCACTTCATCTGACATGCATGCTGCGGGAGGGCACCAGAGCACTAGTAGACTGGAGACTGTCCGAGTCTGTGGACAAGATTCTCTGTAATCAGCACCTCAATCCTAGTTTCGCTTTCTCTGTGGCAGACGATTGATAGGTTGTGGGAACATGTTGCAATTGGTGCTTATTACATTTGCTCGCACCCGTTGAGACGCGATGCCTCGAACAATCGAAAACCCGATGACGCGGCCACTAAGCAGTCGTGTCGTGGAGGGAACCGATGGGTAGTGTTCCCGAGGGTCTAGCCCAAGAGATCCGAGACCGAGACGGGGGCTGTGTACTGTGTGCAACAACCAAAGACGAAGCGTCGCTCCACGTTCACCACAAGATCCCGGAAGAAGAGGGTGGAAAGACAGTACCTGAGAACCTCATTACGCTGTGTAAGTCCTGTCATCACCAGCACCACCGGTCTGGGGTGGCCGATGGCGGAATCGCCGATATCGACCCGGACAACTACGATCAGGACCTGACGAACGTAGATCAGGACATCATTGGCGTGTGCAAGCAACACGGGCCGAGTAGTGTCGGTAAACTCATTGACACAACCGGAGCCACAGGCACGTACGTTCGGAATCGTGTTCGGTACCTGTGGGCTCATGGTGTATTGTCCCGCTCACAAGAGGGAACGTATGGACTACCGGCTGACGTTGAGTCACCAGCCAAGGGAACGCTTCCAGATGAATCGTACACCGCGTTCCTACTGGGCCGTGATGAAATGTTGCGACGACTCAGTGAGGCGTCAGTCGACACAGACGATGTGTTGGAGGCTGTTGGGTTGAGTAGCGACTCTGTGGATCGAGCTCTCAACCGAGTTGCTGGCTGGGAACCACCAATTGATGAAAATTGGCATCGCGGTCGTGACGACAGCGTCGACTGTGATCCAGTCACGAGAGCACCGCCAGCAAGAGAGAATGAATCGCAACAGAACTCCGAACAGGGCATCAAAGGACACAGACAGCCAGACACGCCGTCACATCACGACGTGTGTCGGTGCCAGTGCCAGCGTCAGCGCGCACAACCGCGTCGGCAGGGGACAGCTGACGCTGCCACCCTTCGAGAGCTCGTACAGATGTTTGAACAGCGCCGACACCAGCCACGGAGGCGTCTATAGATGGAGTCAGACACACCGGAGCGACCACGAGGTGATAAAAAGGAGCGAAATGCACGCCAGCGTGCACGCAGGGAGTTACAACGAGCCCTGGCGACGCTTGACGCGGGCGGGTACGCACAGACGATCACACACCTGGCAAAGGTGCAACAACATCTCGCCACCTGTATGCAGGCAGCGTTGACACGAGCGCGTGAAGAGCCCACAGGCGACGAGACGGAGACGTAGGGAGCGACAAGCACTGTTTCTACACGCGTGGCGATACACATCGGAGCTTACAATGCAGCGGCGCAACCACCACACGGTATGGAAATAAACGTGTCCTCGTCACCGGCGGTGCCGGTTTCATCGGATCGAACCTCGCGAACAGTCTCGCCGTCGACAACGACGTGACGGTCGTCGATGACGGGTACCTCGGCACACCAGAGAACCTCCGTGACGACGTGACCTTCGTCGAGGCGAGCGTCACCGACGACGATCTCCCGACGGACGTCGACGTCCTCTTTCACCTCGCGGCGTTGTCCTCGCTGACGATGCACGAGGACGACCCGGCACGCGGCGCGCGGGTCAACGTCGAGGGGTTCGTCAACACGGTCGAGCAGGCCCGGCAAGACGGCTGTGAGACGGTCGTGTACGCCACCACTTCCTCGATCTACGGCGACCGGACGGAGCCGTCCGCCGAGACGATGCCGGTGGCGGCCAACACGGGGTACGAGGCGTCGAAACTGGCTCGCGAGCGGTACGCGGAGTACTTCCACAACTACCACGGGATGACCCTCGCCGGACTCCGGTACTTCTCCGTCTATCAGGGGTATGGCGGCAGCGAGGGCCACAAAGGCGAGTACGCCAACGTGACCGCACAGTTCGCCGAGGACATCGCGAACGGCGAGCAGCCGGAACTGTACGGCGACGAGCGTCAGACACGCGACTTCACGCACGTCGACGACATCGTCTGGGCGACCGTCCTCGCGGCCGAGCACGAACTCCGGGGGATCTACAACGTCGGGACGGGTGAACAACACTCCTTCCGCGAGGTCGTCGAGTTGATCAACGAGACGCTCGGCACCGACGTGGCCCCGACGTTCGTCGAGAACCCGCTGGAGGTGTACGTCCACGACACGATGGCCGACTACTCCAAGCTGGAGTCCGCGACCGGCTGGGAGCCGGAGATCGACCTCGAGACCGGGATCGAGCGCGTCTGCGAGCAGTACACGGAGTAGTGAAACCGGGAGAGTAGGGAACTCGCTGTGTCGTGACCGACCCGTCCGCCGACTGGATCGGCTCCACACGGACGACGCCGGTCGGCGTCGCGTCTCACACCTCGTTCGCGACTGCGGCTTCGAGGATCGGCGCGTAGCCGGGTTCGACTGACGCGTCGGCACGGTCGAGACGGGCCGGGTTCCAGAACCGTGCCGCAGCAGCGTCCGATCCCGCCTCGACGGTCCCACTCGTCGCCGACCACGGGGCGGTGTAGATCACGACCAGTACCGTTCGCCCGTCTGGATGTGTCACGTGGTGAGTCGTCAACAGCGACAGCGCGTCTGTCGCGACGGTGAGTCCGGTCTCCTCGGCGAGTTCACGACACGCGGCGGCCGGTGCCGGCTCGTCGTACTCGAGGTACCCTGCCGGGACACTCCAACTCCCAACCGCTGGCGGCACCGTTCGCTGGACCAGTAGCACCGCGTCGTCGTCGACGACCAAAATCCCGGCACAGGGTCGTGGATTCCGGTAGCGTGGCGCATCACACTTCGGACAGTACGGCCGTTCGCGACCCTCGATCACGCGACTCTCCAGTCCAGCACCACACTCGACACAGTGTCGCGGCGCAACGTCCATCGGCTGTCGAGTGTGTCCCGACGTGGAAGTGCGTGTCGAGGCATACACCGTGTCGACGCACGAGGCGGTACCACGACACCCCGAGAGCAACGTACAGATACCACCCCCACGTACATTGTTCGATGACACTCCTCGTCCCCTACGACGCCTTGGAGCTCGCCGACACCGCACTCGCCCGCGCCGCCGCCTTCGGCGACCTCCTCGAGGAGCGCGTCCTCGCCGTGACGGTCGTCCCCGAGCACAACGCCCGGTACGCTCGCGAGCGCGGCTGGCTCGCCGCGGACGAGCCGTTCGACCGCGAGACGATCCACGAGCGACTCCGCGAGCAGATTCGGGAAATCGCGCCACACGCTGCGACGCGGTTCGAGCGCGTCGACCGTAACGCGCCCTCTGGGACCATCTCGACGCGCCTCCGCCGTGTCGCCGCGAGCGAGGACACCTCGATGGTGTTCGTCGGGAGCGACTCGGCCGGCCGACTCACCCGCTCGATCGCCAGCGTCGGCTCCGGCGTCGCCGCGGACGCCGCCTACGATGTGGTGATCGTCCGCCGACCTGGGCCGTCGACGAGCGAGACGCTCCGCGACGTGGAACCCGAGGCCGAGTGACCGATTCGCGGACGAGAAGGAGACCCACCGGTCGGTCGGATCGGACGCACCGCACGAATCGATGAGAACCCGCGACGAGTCCTCGGTCTACCGCTCGATCAGTTCGACCTCGTGGCCGTCCTGGTCCTTCGTGAACGCGTAGCTGAACCCACAGGACTCGGGGTCGCGGTAGTCCTCGCTCTCGCGAGTCATCACGGTCGCCCAGTCGTCTTCGAGGTCGTCGACGCGGACGGCGAGGTGGCCCCACGCGTCACCCATCGTGTACTCGCGGCCGTCGTAGTTGTACGTCAACTCGACGGCCATCGCCTCGTCGGCGGCGCCTTCCGGCTTCGCGAAGTAATTCGCGAAGGTGTCGGCCTCCCAGCGGCCGGTGTGTTCGTACTCGAAGGTGCGCGTCCAGTAGCCCAGCGCCTCCGTGGCGTCCTCGACGCGGATCATCGTGTGGTCGAGCGACCACCGCGCGCCGTGGTCGCGCTCGACGATCTCGATCTCGTGGCCGTCCGGGTCCTTCACGAACGCGTACCCGGGGTTCTCCTCGGGCGGGCGGTAGTCTTCGACACCCTCGTCCATCAGCTCGTAGTACGCCTCCTCGACGTCCTCGACGCGGACGGCGATGTGGCCCCACGCGTCGCCCAGCTCGTAGGTGTGGTCCCCGTGGTTGTACGTCAACTCGAGGATGGCACCCTCCTCGTGCATCTCCTCGGGCCCCAGGAAGTAGTTCGTGAAGTCGCCGCCGTCCATCTCACCCTTCACCTCGTAGTCGAGGTGGGTGGTGTACCAGTCGATCGCCTCCTCGTCGTCTTCGACCCGCATCATCACGTGGTCGAGCGTGTACGCCATACCCGAGTGGTGGGTCGGGCGTTCGATAAGGCTACCGACGGGCGACGCGACCGCCGGATTCGGGGTGTGAACGCAGGCCACGGACGGGGGGCGGCCCACGGAGGGGTCGCGACCCACCGAATCGCCTCGCGGCCCACCGCGGACGAACACACCGACAGCCAGGCTATCCGACCAGCCACCCGCCGACGGCCGCACCCAGCAGTGCCGCGAGCAGCGTCCCGCCGCCGAAGCGGAGTGCCGTGCGCCACTCACGGTCCGCGAGCAGCGACCGCGTCTCGACAGCCAGCGAGGAGAACGTCGTGAAGGCACCACAGAACCCAGTGCCGACGAGCGCCGCGGCCGACGACGGGAGCCCGCCGGTCGCGACCAGGCCGGCGACGACGCCGAGCAGCCAACTCCCGACGACGTTCACCGCCACGGTCGCGCGACGCCCGTCGAGGCGGCGACCGACGAGTGCGCGCGCCGTCGCCCCCGCCGCACCGCCGAGTGCGACCAGTGCCAGTGTCCCGAGCGATGGGGGTGTGGTCGCCGCCGCGAGCACCACCGCCGGCTCGGCGACGCCGTCGCCCACCGGTGCCGCCACGCCGTCGAGAACACCGACGAACGTCACGCTCGCCTCCCGAGTGTGACACCGACCATCGCGCCGGCGAGGCCGAGCGCGTACGTCGCGAGGACGTACCCGACGGCCGCAGGCGCCGACAGCGACAGCGTCTCGACGGTGAACGTGCTGTACGTGGTGAACGACGAGCAGAACCCGGTCGCGGCGAACGACTGGAGTCGATCGGGGAGTCGCCGCGCCGCGAGCACCCCGAGGAGGAGACTCCCGGCGACGTTCGCGACGAGTGTCCCACCCGGCGTCGCGACGACCAGCGCGACGGCGTACCGCGTCGCCGCACCGAGGGCACCGCCGAGTGCGACGAGACCGAGACCGACGAGTGAGTCGTCCACGGACCGCGGTGCGGGACGAGCTCACTCGTGGGTTTCGGAACGCCGCGACGGCTTGGGACGCGGCGCAGACCGGAGACTGTCGCGCGGGAGCGAGTCGCGGTGGGTGTCGGATCCGTCGATCGAGTCGGACCCGTCGTCGGTGTCGGGACGATCCGCGACGCGGTCGCTCGCGCGGGGCGATCCACCGTCGTGTGGTGTTCGGCGCTCGCGGACGCGGACGGTGTGGGCCACCTCCGTGGTGTCGTCGACGACGAGCGCGACGCCGCGGCGGTCCGGGAGCCGCTCGTGGAGACTTCCGTCGAGGTAGCTCGGCCGCGTCTCCGTCAGTGCGGTCACGTCCGCGCGACTCGTGAGTCGGTGGGCGACAAGTAAGTCCGACTGTGACACCGCCGTTCCCGGGAGTGCCGCGGGCCGCTGGGTCGCACAGACGACGGAGACGCCGGGCGAGCGTCCACGGGTGAACAGTCGGTCGAGTGCCGGCCCCGCGACGCCGTCGAACCGGACGTGCGCCTCGTCGATCAACAGCCACGGGAGGACGGCCGTCTCGTCGGCGAGGCAGTGTTCGTAACAGCCCCGCGCGACGACACGACACACCGCGTCCGTCGCCGGGTCCGGTAACGCGGCACAGTCGAGCACGGTCGGTGTGCCGTCGGTCAACAGTGCTCGGGGGCGGAGTCCCTCGGGGTCGAACACGTCCCACGCCGCCGCCCGCCGGAGGTGGTTCGTCGCGACCCGACGCGTCCCCGGGTCGACAGCCAGGTCGTCGACTGGCGAGTCTCCCACGGCCGAGTCGTCCACAGACGAGTCGTCCGCACTCGCGAGTGTCTGGCGTGCGGCGGCGAGCGAGTCGGTCGTCGCGACGGCGTGCCAGACGAGCCCGCCGGCGGGCGTCGTCGGGTTGAGACCGACCAGCGAGGGCCACGCCCGTGCCGGGAGGTCGACCGCACGGACGCGCGGGCGTCGGACGACCGTGATCGCATCCCCGTCGGCGCCACTCGCGTCTCCATCGGCACTACTCGCGTCCCCGTCGCCGACGCGCGGCGCGCTCGCCAGTCCGGCGAACTCCCCCATCGTGTCGAGGACGACGGGCGTCACACCCGGTGCGGCCGCGAGCCCTTCGGCGAGGACGCCGAGGGTGTGCGACTTCCCGCTGCCGCGTTTACCCACGACGACCGCCGCGTGTGGCCCGTCCGTGTCCAGCGCCACCGCGCCCGCCCCCGACCCGTCGCGTGCTCTGTGGCGGCCGAGTGCGAGTGTCGCCGCCGACGCCCCCGTTCCACCCTCGCGTCGTCCGAGTGTCGTCACGTGGTGTCTGGTTCCGGTACCACACAAGAACCCTCGTGTGAAGGTTGAAACCGGATACCGGGACCACCCACCACGTGACCGAGAACGACGCGACGGGTTCGACAGCGGGGGAGTGTACGGCGACGGCGACCGGCAGCCGCGAGGGCGCGAGTGAGATGGGAGACGGCGGGTCGGGAGGGTTCGGCACGGAGAGAGGCGACGGGCCGCTCTCGCGGTTCCGGAGCGACGAGCGAGCCATCGAGGGGTTACCGGTCAGACTCGTCATCGCGCTCGTCGTCGGGGTGGCGAGTCTGAGCGTGATGTTGAGTATGGTCAACGGGATCGGTGGCCTCCAGACGACGGAGTTGGACGCCCGCCCGACACCGGAGGTGACGACGCCGGGCGAGCAGTCGCTGACGGTGCGGGTGATCGGCGCCGACGGGGACCCGGTCGCGGACGCGACGGTCGTCGTCTCTGGCGACACCGCGTCGCTGTCCGGGCCCGCGACAGCCGAGAGTGGGCCAGACGGCAACGCGACCGTCCAGGTCACTCCCACACTCGGCCCGAACCAGGCGGAGGGGACGCTAACGGTGGACATCAAGCCCCCGGCTGCGGGCGGGTTCGCGGACAGACGACAGAACACGGAGGTGCTCGTGATCGCCGACTGAGTTCGGCCGGGCGAGCGGCCGAGCGACGGTGCGGGTCGTCGCCGGAGAGCGGCGCCTCCACCGTACCGAGAGCGGTCGTCAGTCCCGGTAGAACGCCTCTGTCCCGTGGTTGTCCACCCAGCCGTAGGCGAACAGCCGGATCGCTGGGAACCGTTCGAGCGGCGCGCGACCGTCGTCGCCGACCGCGCGACCGGTGGCGCCGTCCCAGACACTCCCGTCCGCACTGAACCGAACCGGCGCACGCGTGGCGGCGCCAGTGCCGCCGGCAGTGGCGACACCCTCGCCGTGGGCGTCCCGCTCGACGCCGGACTCGCGGTCGACACCACCGTCGTCGACCGGCGTCCAGTCGAAACCGGGGTCGTGGAACGCGTGGAGGCCGTCCGGGGTGGCGAACACCACCACGTCGGTGCCGCCGACGGTCACCGTCACCACGCCGCCGGCCGCCTCGGCGACGGGCCGCGGGACGCCGACGGCGTCGCCGTCGTGTTCGAGTCCGCAGACGACCGTCTTGGGATCGAGCCAGTCGAGCGGGAACGATCGCGACTCCGCGTCCGGGCGACGACCGCCGAGACCGAACCCGTCGCTCTCGAAGTAGTCCGCGAAACTCTCCTCGACGTAGTCGATGGCTGCCGGTTCGTCGTCGTCGCTCGCCGTCTCGCTGGCACCGCCGGGTGCCGCCAACACCGCGGCGTCCGGGTGCGTCTCGCGGAACCGCTCGTACGTGGTCACCGCCGCGGGGAGGACGGTCAGCTCCGTCCCCGCCAACTCGCCGGCGATGGCACGCGAGAGCGACTGCTTCCACTCGCTGCCGGTCTCGTGGTCGTACATCACCAGCGTGTCGTCGGCGAGTTTCCCCGAGACACCGAAGGTGAGCGTCCGGTCGTCGACCCGGCGGTCGAAGACGAGGACGCTCCCGCACAGCGGACACCACGTCACCGCGATCGGGACGCCCGCGAGTTCGTCGTCGACGATCTCGTGGTAGGTCAAGTACCGGATCGGGTAACCGCGTACCGCGCCGTCGATCTCAACGACCACCACGTCGTCGTCGGGGGCGTACGGGTACGCGTCGACCGGCTCGAACGCGGGGTCGTACACCGGCGGGATCGCGTCCCGCGGCAACACGTCGACGACGTTCACGCGTCGCCCTCGCCGTCCGTCCCCTCGGGGTCCGTCGTCTCGCCGTCCGCTCGCTCGGCGTCAGCCGCCTCGTCGTCTGCTCCCTCCCCCGTCACGTCGACCGGTTCTGGCGGCGTCACGTCGGCGAGTTCGAACGTCACCCGCTCGGTGTCTGACCCCTGTGTCGTCCGTCCGGTGACAGTCACCTCCCCGAGCGCGGCGGTATCGGCGACGTGGGTGCCGGCACAAGCGGTCCGGTCGAACGGATCGTCGGGGTCGCCGATCTCGACGATCCGCAGTTCCTCGATGGAGTCCGGCAGCAGGTCGATCCGCGTCCGCTGGGTGTCCAGCTCCCCCTCCGCGGTCTCCCGGTCCATCGTGTAGTCGCGGACACCGAGTCCGTCGTCGACCAGGGCGTTCAGCTCCGCCTCCACGTCCGCCAGTTCCGTCTCGGAGAACCGCTCGTACTCGCAGTCGAGTCGCGCGCGGTCGGCGTACAGTTGGTTGCCGACGGTCGGCGCGTCGAACTCGGTCAGGAGAACCGCGGAGAGGAGGTGCTGAGCCGTGTGGTACCGCGAGTGGGCGTACCGCCGCCCCCAGTCGAGGGTCCCGACGACCCGCGTCCCGGCGGCCGGCGGGTCCCCGTCGACGGTGTGGTAGATCGTGTCCTTCTTCGTCACGTCGGTGACGGGGAGTCGCTCGCCGTCGACCAGGAGCGTGCCGGTGTCGTTCGGCTGCCCCCCGCCGGTCGGGTAGAAGTGTGTGGCGTCCAACACGACGCGGTCGTCGAGTGCTCGCTCGACGGTCGCCCGGAAGCGGCCGACCCCACTGTCCGCGAGGTACAGTTGCTCTGTCACGAGCGGAGAGAGTCGGGCCACCCACAAATCCGTTCTGTCGACGGGTGTCTGGGAGACACGACGGCCGAGTGACGCCCCACGCGACCCGTCGACGCGGACACGGTGAGCCGCCACGGGGCGTCTGGGCGGCGCTGCGGGGTCGTGCGAAGCCATTAAGGACGCAACCCGCATCAGAGTCGAGTAATGAGAACCGACTACGTCTCTTCGATTCGTGTCGTCTGGAGGTGTCGCCCGTGGGCGTCGAGGTGAGAGAGACGGGCGTCGAGCCGTCGGCGTTCGCCGAGATGGAGCGGTTCGTCCGCGAGTACCTCGTCGCCTCCGTCGAGAGCGAGGAAGACGGCGGCCGGATGCGCTGGTACCCGTGGCACTCCGCCGAGTACCGCTTCAACCACATCCGTAACGTCGTCGACATCGGCGAACACATCGCCCGCGAGGAGGGGGCCGACGTGGACGTGGTCCGCGTCGCCGCGCTGTTCCACGACGTGGCCAAACTGGAGGCCGACCAGGACGTCCACGCCGAGGAGGGCGCTCGGGTCGCCCGCGAGTTCCTCGAGTCGCGCGGCGAGTACGCCCCGTCGTTCGTCGACGAGGTGGTCGACGCCGTCGCAGACCACTCCTACCAGGGCCCGGTGACGGACCTCTCGCTGGAGAAACAGTGTCTGATCGAGGCGGACCTGCTCGACAAGATCGGCGCGAACGGGACGGCACTGATGCTGTTGCGGATGGGCTACGAGTCCCGGACGCACATGGACGCCGCGACGATGGTCGAACGGGTCTACCAGCGCGGGAAACGACACGCCTCCCGCGTCGAGTCCGAGACCGGCGAGGCGGTCGCCCACCGGCGACTCAAGCGCGTCCGCTGGTTCCGCGAGTGGCTCGAAGACGAGGTGACGGCGATGGAGATCGACGAGAGCGAAGTCCGGTCGAACTGAGCCCGTTCGGCCGCCGAGACGGCCGCGAGCGGTACGGACTCGTGTCACGGAGACACGAAACCATTTCAACGGTGCCGACGGAGACGCGGGTATGACAGACAAGTCGCGGTGGATCCAGTTGCCGCGCAACGTGCTCGTCGGCCACGGGATGCTCGACGAGGTCGGCGCGGCGGTCGGAGAGCTGGGGCTGGTCGGCACCGCCCTGGTCGTCACCAGTCCGACGCCCGAGGAGCTCGCCGGCGAGCGGGTGCGATCGCAGTTCGACGACGTGGCGAGTGTCACCATCGACCACGCCGGGTACGACTCCATCGAGCGCGTCACCGAGGCGGCCCACGAGACGGACGCCGCGTACCTCGTCGCACTGGGCGGCGGGAAGGTGATCGACGTGGCGAAGATGGCAGCCGACGAGGTGGGGCGTGGCTTCGTCTCCGTCCCGACGGCCGCCAGCCACGACGGGATCGTCTCCGGCCGGTCGTCCATCCCGGAGGGAGACACCCGTCACTCCGTCGCGGCGGACCCGCCGCTGGCGGTCGTCGCCGACACGGAGATCATGGCACGCGCGCCGTGGCGGCTCACCACCGCCGGCTGTGCGGACATCATCTCGAACTACACCGCGGTGAAGGACTGGCGGCTCGCCAGTCGACTGAAGGGCGCTCACTACAGCGAGTACGCCGGCGCGCTCTCGGAGATGACCGCCGAGATGCTCGTCGGCAACGCCGACTCGATCAAGGAGGGGCTCGTGGAGTCCGCGTGGCTCGTCTCGAAGGCGCTCGTCTCCTCGGGCGTCGCGATGTCCATCGCCGGCTCCTCGCGGCCCGCCTCCGGCGCGGAACACCTGTTCTCGCACCAACTCGATCGGATCGCACCCGACCCGGCACTGCACGGCCACCAGGTCGGCGTCGGGTCGATCATGATCGAGTACCTCCACACCGGCGAGGACGGCGGCTGGCGCCTGATCCGCGACGCGCTCGACCAGATCGGCGCGCCGACGACCGCGGCGGAGTTGGGAATCGAGCCGGACGTGATTCTGGAGGCGCTGGCGACGGCCCACGAGATCCGCGACCGGTACACCATCCTCGGCGACGGGATGAGTCCGGCCGCGGTCGAACGTGTCGCGCAGACGACCGGCGTGATCCCGGAGTGACCTCGCCGAATCGAGGCGTGATCCCGGAGAGTCGAGAAGAGATCTCGGCGAATCGAGGGATGATCCCAGAGGGTCGAGGACTGACCTCGGTAGTCAGTCGTCGCCCGCGTGTCGCGACTCGAACTCGTGTCGGCCGTCGGCGTCGGCATCGAGTCTCGCGATCCGGTCGGCCAGCGCCGGGTGCCAGGAGAACCGACCGCCGTCCGCGAGGTGACCGTCGGCCGACAGCGTCGCGAGTGCGGCCGCGAGTCGCTCCCCACCGGTCACTCGTGCCGCGAACCGGTCGGCGTCGTGTTCCGTCCAGCGGGCCAGCGCGACGGAGACGGCGACGGTCGGGACGAGCAGCGCCAGCCCGACGAGGAATCCCGTTCCCGGCGCGAGCCGCGCCGCAGCGACCCACGACACGGCGAAGACGACCGGCACGGCGAGCCGGAGCGGGACGTGCCGCCGGCGGAGGTGGCCGTACTCGTGGCGTGCGACCGCCGCGACGGACTCGGGAGCCAGCGTCTCGCACAGCCCGGTCGTGAGGAACACGCGGCCGAACCGCGGGGAGATTCCGGCCGCGAACGCGGCCGCCGCGTCGCCGGCCGCGACGACACGCACGCGCTCGGGCGGGACGCCGGCCGCGACGAGGTGGTCCCGCTCGGTCGGCGTCGGCCGCCGCGTCGCGCTCGTCGCCGCGATCACGGCCGGCGCGAGCGCCGCCGCGAGGAGGCCGACGACGACCACCAGCCACAGCTCCCACCAGGTCGCGAGCAGGTCGGCGGCGAGGGCGATCGGCCCGGTCACGTCTCGTCACTCCCGTCGGTCGTCACGGAGTCTGGTACGTCCGAGTCGCGTGTAGGTCTTTTGCCAGGACCAGGAGATGTGCACGGTACTCGGCCGACAGCGACGTTCTGGAGTTGCTGTGGTGTCTGATGTGGACCGAACATTGTGTGAGGTAGTAGTCAACATCGACAACGATTAAGTAGCGGGAGGCACGATAGAGCCGTGTCGGGAATGGGGGACGATGATCCCGCCAGACGGGGTATGAGACCTCCGGCACCGACCGTCGGGCGCCCACCCGTTTCACTACGACGACACCGAGCGACATCCGAAGACGCAAGCCTGTCCAGCCTCAACCGCAGAGTATGGCAACCGCAGACGCGAGCGGCCCGCTCGCGCGGGTCCGGGAGTACCCGCGGGCGACGGTCGCGGTGGTGTCCGTGATCGGCTACGCGGCGGTGATCGGGACCTTCGCCGGGGTGTTCCCGATCTTCCCCGACCTGACCCGTGGACAGGTGAACCTCCTGAGCCACGCCATCGCGGTCGTCAACACCGTGACGACCGTGACGATCGCGCTCGGGTGGTACTGGATCCGTCGTGGCGAGGTCCGCAGACACGCCGCAGCGATGGGCACCTCCTTCGGGTTGATCCTCGTCTTCCTCGTCATGTACCTCCTGAAGGTTGGCGGTGGCCCCGGCGAGAAGCGGATCGTCATCGAGTCGGGGATGTTCCTCGGCGCGTTCGCCGGCACCGTCGAAGCCGTCTACCTCGCGATGCTGGCGATCCACATCCTCCTGTCGGTGGTGTCGGTGCCGGTCGTCCTGTACGCGATCACGCTGGCCGCGACTCACTCCGTCGAGGAACTCCGGACGGAGACACCCCACCGGAAGATCGGCCGGATCGCCGCCGGCTCGTGGCTGGTGTCGCTGACGTTGGGCGTCGTGACGTACGTCCTGCTCAACTGGGTGTACGCCTACGAGTTCGTCGAAGTGAGTTACTGACGCGGTCGTCGGATCTGACGCCCCGTCTCCGCCGTACGTTCCCGGTCGCGAGTTCGCCTCGGAGCTAGCTTCAAGTACGATTCCGACCGATACACGGTCGTGCCGATCACACGAGACGAGTTCCGGACACTCGACGACGACACGGCGACCGAGTGGACGGGTGACGACCGGGACGAGCGTGTCGCCGGCCGCGTGTACCGGTTCCTGTTGGCGCACGCAGACAGTGCGTTCCGTCGAGACGAGATCGTCACGGCGCTCGACGACGACGCGGCCGCGGTCGCGGACGCACTCGACCGCCTCCGCAGAGACGGCCGACTCGCACACCGGGGCGAGTTCTGGTCGGTCGCCGACGACGAACACGCGAGAGCGGCCGCCGGACGGCTCGCGGCCGGTCGTGCCGACGACCGAGACGGTGGGTTCGCCCCAGACGAGATCGAACGGTGGATGGAGGCCGCCGTCGATCCGGTCCCGGCGTTCGCGTCGTCGTCGGACACGGACTCGACGAGCTCCGGACGAACCGGAGCGACCGGGGAGACGACCGAACCGGGCGACACGTCGACCGACGAGTCGCCGACGGACCCGTGACGGGACCCGACCGGCACGTCACCAGCCGTGGCGAGGTCGTCTGGGGACGCGACCCGTTCCGATCGGGAACCAACCCACGGCCGTGGGTGGTCGTCGCGTCCGCACGACTCCCGTACCCGAGCCGGGACTCGCTGGCTGTCGCGTGTACGACCAGTTCACACCACGCGTCGGCCGTTCGAATCCCGAGCGGTGCGTGGGTCGCCGGTGACCCGAATCGGGAGAGTCACGTCCTCCCGTGGACCGTGACGACGCTGAGAGACGGCGAAGACGTAGTCGGCGTCCAGGGGAGGGTCCGCAACCAGTTCGTCGAGCGACTCGTCGACGACCTCTGTGCGGTACTCGGACGGCCACCGGAGACGTGACTCCGGCGGCCGGAGACCAGATCGTTCGGTCACGACGCGCCGTAGTGACACACGGCACTCGTGCCGACACCCGTCGCCGTCTGCCCGTGCCCGAACGCTCTTCGGTGCGCCCACACTCTCCGGGCGTATGACGGACACACCGTTGTGGATCGGCGAGACGTTCACGAGTGACGCGGGCTGGGAGCACCTGGAGACCCTGGTCGACGTCGGCAACCGGATGGCCGGCCAGGCCGGCGAGCGCGAGGCGCTCGAAGCGACCCGAGACGCCTTCACCGAGGCGGGCTGTCGGGACGTCCGGATCGAGGAGTTCGACCTGCAAGGGTGGGTCCGCGGCGACGCGACCGTCGAGACGCCCGCCGGCGAGCGGGAGTGTATAGCGCTACCGCGCTCCCCGTCCGCGTCGGCGACCGGCGAGTTGGTCGACGTGGGTGCGGGACTTCCCTCGGACTTCGAGGAGGCGGACCTCGACGGGAAGGTCGCGCTCGTGTCGACGACCGTCCCGGACTGGTACGAGCGGTTCGTCCACCGCCGCGAGAAGTACTACCACGCCGTCGAGGCGGGCGCGGCGGCGTTCGTCTTCCGGAACCACGTCGAGGGGTGTCTCCCACCGACGGGGTCGGTCGGCACCGCCGACGCGCCCATCGGCGAGATCCCCGCCGTCGGCGTCTCGAAGGAGGTCGGCACGCGACTGGCACGACGCGCGACCGGCGAGTCGGTCACCGTCGCCGTCGACTGCGAGACCCCGGAGACGACCAGCGGGAACGCCGTCGCGGAGCTCGGCCCGGACACCGACGAGGAGGTACTGGTCACCTCCCACGCCGACGCCCACGACATCGCCGAGGGGGCGATGGACAACGGCGCCGGCACGGCGACGATCGTCGAGATCGCGAACGCTCTCGCGCGTCGCGAGGCCGAACTGGACACCCGCGTCCGGTTCGTCGCCTACGGGGCCGAGGAGGTCGGACTCGTCGGCTCGACCGTCGAGAGCGAGCGCGCCGACCACGACGCCATCCGCGCGATCGTCAACGTCGACTCGAACGTGTACGGCCGCACGCTCGAACTGACGACCCACGGCTTCGACGGACTCGGGGCGGCAGCAGAACGGGTGGCCGAGCGGTTCGACCACCCGATCGAGGTGGTCCCCGAGTTGGTCCCCCACAGCGACCACTGGCCGTTCGTCCGCCACGGGGTTCCGGGGTACATGGTCGCCGGGAAGACGGAGGGACGCGGCCGCGGGTACGGTCACACCTTCGCCGACACGCTCGACAAACTGGAGCCCCGGAACCTCCGCGAGCAGGCGATCCTCCTGACCGCGCTCGTCGTCGAACTGACGGACGCCGAGACGACCGTCGAGCCCCGGCCCGAGTCCGAGATCGCCGCCGACCTCGAGGCCGCCGGCCAAGCCGAGGGGATGAAGATCACCGGCGACTGGCCGTACTGAGTCGAGTCGGCCGGGTCGACGCGGCCCTGTACTACCCGTGAGCGAGCGTTCGGAGCCGTCTCTCCCGTGAAGTTGTTACCACACGGCTTTTGCGTCTCCGGTGCGTACGGGCGACCATGCCCGAGAGACGTGGAACCGACGGCCGGTTCGCACAGTCGGTGTCCGACGAGGACATCCTGTTCTTCTTCGAGACCGCCGATCGACCGTTCTACGGGACCGGCGAAGTCGCCGAACGGTTCGACCTCTCGAACGAGCAGGCGAGACGTCGCCTGGAGTCACTCGCCGAGACGGGGGCGCTGGAGGAGGTTCGAGTGAACGAGCGGCACACGGCGTGGCTGTTGGATCGCGACCTGGTCGTACTGCGGGCGGAGTCCGACGGGGTCTCCGCACACGACACACAGACCGGCGTCGCCAGCGGCGGCGAGGACAGACCGAGTGCGCTCCGGAACCTCGCGGAGGCCATCGAAGCACACACCAGGTCGTCTAGCACCGTCGAGGAGGCGACACGAGAGGATTTCGTAGACGAGAGTGTCACGAACAGTGAAGACGGTACCCCGTTCTGACTAGATCTTTATCTGTTCTAGTAATAGCTATCGTACCGAAACTGATTAGTGCGGCGAAGGGGAGCCCGTCGGTAGATGCGAACGCAGTTCTCGGGACGGGAAGTGGCCACGGTCCTCGTGAACGCCTGGAACTTCGAGCCCGTGAGCCGGAGTGGAGACCACTTGACCCTCCGGTACGAACATCCCGAGACTGGTGAGGTTCGACGGACGACGGTACCGCTGGCACACGACCCCGTGCGAGAGGGCACTCTGCGCTCCATCGCCGAGGACTGCGGCGCGAACAACTTCCGGGAGTTCTGCAGGGAACTGGATCGCCGTCTCTGATCTCTCTCCCTTTCCAACTCGTCGCGTCGGCTGCGCTCTCTCGTCTCTCCACTCGTCGACTACGTCGTCGCCACACGCCCACTGCGGCGGTCGAGACGAGACGGCCACTCTGGCGACCGAAGCGAAACACCCACCCGCGCGTGTCGCCTCGTGGCGGCCGTGCACGAGGACAACGAGGTCTGTGTCGTCCGGTACGGCCACCGGCCGGGTCGGGACGACCGGATGACGACCCACGTCGGGTTGACCGCCCGGGCGCTGGGTGCCGACCGGGTGATCCTCCCGGACAACGCCGGCAACGCGGCCGACACCGTCCGCGACATCACCGACCGCTTCGGCGGGCCGTTCACCGTCGAGTCGCGGACCGTCGGCCCCAGCATCGCCCGCAACTGGGAGGGCACCGTCGCCCACCTCACGATGTACGGGCTCCCGGTCCAGGAGGTCGAGCAGGAGGTGCGGGAGGCCCACGCCGAGGAGCCGCTGCTCGTCGTCGTCGGCGGCGAGAAGGTCCCCTTCGAGTTCTACGACGAGGCGGCGTTCAACGTCGCCGTCACGAACCAACCCCACTCCGAGGTGGCCGGACTGGCGGTGTTCCTCGACCGCCTGTTCGAGGGGCGCGAGTTGGACCGCGAGTGGACCGACGCCGACCGCACCGTCGTCCCCGAGGCGACCGGGAAGCGCGTCGTCGACGCCGACGGCGACCCCGCGCACGGGACCGGGAGCGGCGAGGAGTGACGACGACGCGTTCGGGACGGCGAGGCAGAACACCGGTGTCGTCGATCACTCGTCACCGAGAGACACCCGACGATTCAAACCGCCGGCACGACACGTGTGCGTCGTGGACGAGGAGACACAGCGAGCGATCGCCGAGTTCCTGCGCGAGCGACAACGGCGCGACGCCGTCCCCGGTGTCGCCGTCGCGGTGGTGGAGGCCGACGACGGGTTCGCGTCGCTCGACGCGGACGACCCGGCGACGTGGGCGGCTGGCTACGGCGCGCGAGATCGGGCCGGCAACCGCCCGGTGACGCCGGACACGCTGTTCGGCGTCGGTGCCGCGACGGAGCCGCTGACGGCCGTCGCCGTCGGCCAACTCGTCGCCGCCGGCCTCTGTTCGCTCGACGACCCCGTCACGGATCACGTCGACGTGCCGCTCCCGACGAGCGGGACGGTTGCCGACTCGGACGCGTCCAACGTGGGTGGAACAGTCGACTCGGACTCGCCCGAACCGATCACACTCCGGCACCTGCTGGGCCACACCGCCGGGCTGCCGGCGAGCGGGCTGCGGGCGGCGCTGCTCGCGCGGCACCTCCGGCTGGGCGGCGACACGCGGCCGCTGGCGACGTGGGACGACGTGCGCGCCCACCTCGCGGCGGCGTGGGACGGCGAGCCACTCGCGTCGCCGGGCGAACGCGTCGCGCACTCGACGGCGGGGTACGTGTTGCTCGGACGGGTCGTCGAGACCTGCACCGGCCGGTCGTACGCGGACTACGTCGACGAGCACGTGCTGGCGCCGCTGGGTCTCGAGCGGGCGACGTTCGACGACACCGCCTTCGCGATGGACGACGATCACATGACCCAGTACCTGCTGGAGGACGGCGAGCCGACGGCGGCGTCGCTGCCGGCGGCCGAGACGCTCCGCCCCGCGACGGGGCTGCTCGCGTCCGTCCGCCACCTCGCGGCAATCGCGCGACTCGTACTGGGTGAAGGGAGCGTCGCCGGACGAGAGGTGGTCGACCCGGCGGCGTTGGAGGCGATCGGGTGGGAACGGCGGACGGTCGCGGGGCGGACGCTGTACGGGCGCGGCGGCGACGTGGCGGTCTCCGGCGGCTACCTCGGGGTCGTGCCGGACGCCGGCGTGGGTGTCGCCGTCGCCGCGAACGCCGTCCCGGAGTACGGCGTCGGGGAGTTGGGTGCCGGGGTCGTCGCCTGCCGGCTGGGTCACCCGCCGACGGCGGGGGCACCGGCGCTCGCTCGTCGGCGGCGACACGACCGACTCCGTGGCACGTACACTGCCGGCGACGGCGTCTGGCGGGCTCGCGTCGACACCGAAGGCGAGACGCTCCGGCTGGGCGTCGAGGGACCGCTCCGGACGAGGGTCTGGCCGCTCGTCGCCGTCACGGACGGCGACGACGACGGGCAGAACGCTGGTGAGAGTGAGTCCGACGAGACGGAGACGATCGACGCGGTACGCGCCGGGCGACACGTCTTCCGCGTCGGCGGCGGGGAGACGACACCGGAACGTGCGGTGTTCGACACGTCGGGCGACCGGACGACACTCGTCGTCGGCCGGTGGCGGTTCCGGCGCGTGGACCCGACGCGGGGCGGCGGCGGCGAGTGAGTCGCCAGGACGAGCGAGTCGTGGAGACGACGGGCGCGCCGACGGCGTCGCGCCGCTCCACGCGAAACCTTTTGCCCGGTGGTGGGCGTACTCTCCCCCAGTCGATGGAACTGATCGTCACCGAGAAGGACAACGCCGCGCGGCGGCTCGCGGAGATCCGCAGCGAGGGGTCGTTCGACACCGAGCGTCGTGCGGGGACGAACGTCTACCGCTGGGGCGCGACCCGCTGTATCGGGCTGTCGGGCCACGTCGTCGGGCTCGACTTCCCGCCGGAGTACAGCGACTGGCGCGACGTGGAACCCGTCGAGTTGATCGACGCGCCCGTCCAGAAGGAGCCCACGAAGGAGGGGATCGTCGCCGCGCTGCGGTCGCTCGCGGCGGAGGCCGACCGCGTGATCGTCGCGACCGACTACGACCGCGAGGGGGAACTCATCGGGAAGGAGGCCTACGAGATCGTCCGCGAGGCCGCCCCGGAGGTGCCGGTCGACCGCGTCCGGTTCTCCTCGATCACGGCTCGAGAGGTGAACGAGGCGTTCGCGAACCCCGACGAGATCGACTTCGAGTTGGCCGCCGCGGGCGAGGCCCGCCAGGAGATCGACCTCGTGTGGGGCGCCGCGCTCACCCGCTTCCTCTCGCTGTCGGCGGGCCAGTTGGGCGACGACTTCGTCTCCGTCGGCCGCGTCCAGGGGCCGACGCTGAAGCTACTCGTCGACCGCGAACGGGAGATCCGCGCCTTCGACCCCGAGGACTACTGGGAACTGTTCGCGGATCTCCAGTCGCCAGCGGCCGCCGAGACGGAGACGGACGCCGCGACTTTCGAGGCGCAGTACTTTTACGAGGCCGACGACGGTACCGAGGCCGAACGCGTCTGGGACGAGGCGACCGCCGAGGCCGTCGCGGCGCGACTGGCGGCCGCCGAGACCGCGCCGGTCACCTCGGTGCGGCGGCGGTCGCGGACGGACGACCCACCGGCCCCGTTCGACACCACCGCGTACATCTCCGCCGCGGGGTCGCTCGGCTACTCCGCACAGCGGGCGATGAGTCTCGCCGAGGAGCTGTACACCGCCGGCTACGTCACCTACCCGCGGACGGACAACACCGTCTACCCCGAGGACTTGGACGAGCGAGAGTTGATAGAGACGTTCACGGAGGTGGAGCCGTTCGCGGACGACGCCGCGTCGCTGTTGGAGCGCGAGGAGATCACCCCGACGGAGGGTGACGAGGAGACGACCGACCACCCGCCGATCCACCCGACTGCGGAGGTCCCGAACCGGAGCGACCTCTCGGAAGACGAGTGGGAGGTGTACGAGTTGGTGGTCCGGCGGTTCCTGGCGACGTGTGCCGAGCCGGCGGAGTGGGAACACCTCCGCGTCGTGAGCGAGGTCGACGCCGTCGCGGACGGGGTCGCCGCCGGCGAGGAGGGGACCGCACAGGCCGACGGCGGCGTCGCGGCCGCCGCGAGCGAGGCGCCGTTGTCGCTGAAGGCGAACGGGAAGCGGCTCGTCGAGGCGGGCTACCACGACGTGTACCCGTACCTGTCTGCCAGCGAGACGCTGGTGCCGGACGTCTCGGAGGGCGAGGAGTTGGTCGTCACCGACAGCCGGTCGGAGGCGAAGCAGACCCAGCCACCTCGCCGGTACGGCCAGTCGCGGCTGATCGAGAAGATGAAGGAACTCGGCGTGGGGACGAAGTCCACCCGACACAACGTCATCGAGAAGCTGTACGACCGGGGGTACGTGGAGTCCGACCCACCCCGCCCGACGCGACTCGCGGAGGCGGTCGTCGACGCCGCCGAGGAGTTCGCCGAGCAGATCGTCACCGAGGAGATGACCGCCCAACTGGAGGCGGACATGGAGGCGATCGCCCGCGGCGATGTCGACTACGAGGACGTAGCCGGCGAGTCGCGCGAGATGCTCGACCAGGTGTTCGAGGCGTTGACCGACTCCCGCGACGAGGTGGGCGACCACCTGCGGGAGTCGCTGAAGGCAGACAAGCGACTCGGCCCGTGTCCGGAGAGCGACCACGACCTGCTGGTGCGACAGGCGCGGGGCGGCTCGTACTTCGTCGGCTGTGACGGCTACCCGGACTGTGAGTTCACGCTCCCGCTGCCGTCGACCGGGCGGCCGATCCTGCTCGAGGAGGAGTGCGAGGAGCACGGCCTCGCCCACGTGAAGATGCTCGCGGGCCGCAAGACGTTCGTCCACGGCTGTCCGGCCTGCAAGGCCGAGGCGGCCGACGAGAGCGAGGACGTGGTGATCGGGGTGTGTCCCGACTGCGGCGACGCGGACGGCGGGGAGTTGGCGATCAAACAGCTCCGGTCGGGCAACCGTCTCGTCGGCTGTACGCGCTACCCGGACTGTGAGTACTCGCTGCCGCTGCCGCGCCGCGGCGAGGTGGTCGTGACAGAGGAGACCTGCGCGGATCACGCTCTCCCGCACCTCGAGATCCACGACGAGGACGACGACGAGCCGTGGGCGCTGGGGTGTCCGATCTGTAACTACCGGGAGTACCAGGCTCGACAGGCCGGCTCGGAGTTGGAGACACTCGACGGGATCGGCGAGGCGACCGCCGAGAAACTGGAGGCGGCGGGGATCGACGACGTGGGCGAGTTGGCCGACGCCGACCCCGAGACGCTGGCCGAGGAAGTCGACGGCGTCGGCGTCGACACGATCCGCGACTGGCAAGACCAGATCGAGTAGCCGACCGGCGCTCTCCGTCTCCGTCTCTCTAGGTTTCTCCTCTTCTCCATCTCTCTCCCTACTCGTCTCTCTCCAGGTTTCTCCTCCTCTCCGTCTCTCCCTACTCGTCTTTCGTTCACCGAGGCGGTGAGTCTGTTCGCGTCCAGCCGACGGATAGTGTCGGTCCCGGGGAGCCCACCGCGACCGGGGAGTCCACGAACCTCGTCCCTGTGACCGGGCCGAAACAGGGCCGAGGGCCGGTAGCTCACATCGATGTGAGTCTTGTGTGAGCTAGAGCCACCAGATTGAAGTACCAGTGCGAAAACGGACTCACATGGCACGAGAGATCCGCGTCTCCGTGGACGACGACGAGGTGTTCGAGCGGATGCGAGCACGCAAGCGAGAGTTGGACCTCTCGTGGGAGGAGGTGCTCCACCGGGGGTTGCGCGACCGGGAGGGTGGGGTCGAGGACCTGGGCGACCGGATCGAGCGACAGGTGACACGGCGCGTCGAACAGTCGCTCGGCAGCGCGTTCGGCGTCGACGTGGGTGGGCCGGGCGACCGCGACCCGACGCCGGGGTACGAGCCGGACCCGCCGGGCGGCGTCGACCCGGCCGGCCCGTCGACCCCCGGCGACCCGACCGCCGGCACCGCCGGAACGGCCGGGACGGCGGGCGGTACCGGTGGACTCGACGAGGAGATGGAGACGCTGGCGAACGCGGAAGACGCCGTGTTGGCGTTCCCGACGCTCGCGGACGAGCCGCACAACACGGTGCCCTTGCGCGTGACCATCGAGACCGGGGCCGACGGGATGGCCGTCGACGTGGTCGCGGTGCGGACGAGCCGGGCGGCGGCCGACCGCAACCGCTTCGACCGCGGCGCGCGCCGCGCCATCGCCGAGGAGTTGGCCGGCGGCGGCACCGCGACGCTCTCGCTGGCGGCCGGCGAGGAGGAGTACCCCGTCGTGCCGGAGCTGTCGTGGGCGACCGAGGACGGCCACCCGACCGTCACCGAGGTCGAGATCGTGGAGGTGCGGTTCGGTGACTGAGACGGAGCGGAGCCACGGCGGTGGGACGGGAGCCTCCGAGTACGACGACACGGCGACGAAGACCGCCGAACACGGCGACGCGACGACGACCACCGAACACGGCGACGCGACGACGACCACCGAACACGTCGACGCGACTGCGGCGGCTGCCGACGAGACGGTGTTCGCGCTGTTGAGCGACGAGACGCGCGTCGACATCGTCGCGGCACTCGCGGCGGCCGACGCGACCGGCGGGGAGACGGACGAGGACGACGGCGCGTCCGGGCTGCGGTTCTCGACGCTGCGACACCGCGTCGGTGTCGCCGACTCCGGGCGGTTCAACTACCACCTCGGCCGGCTCCGCGGCACGCTCGTCGAGCGTGCCGAGGAGCGGTACGTCCTCACGCCGGCCGGCCGACGCGTCGCGCGGACACTCGTGGCACCCGCGGCGAACGAGGAGTCGTCCGCGAACGGGGAGTCGAGCGAGGCGGTCGCTCTCAGAGACGGGGAGGCGAGTACCCTCTAGGGCGTCGACGTGTCGAACTGAGCGAGTGTGAGACACCGCTGTCGACGTGTCGACCCGAGTGCGTGGGCGACGCGAGCCTCGCCGCGAGTCACACCGCCGGCAGGTCCATCGCGCCGAGCTGGCTCAACAGCGAGATCTGGTCGTGGAGCGCGAACGTCTCGACGATCTTCCCCCGCGAGACGCGAGCGATCGTGACACTCTCCCAGGAGACCTCCGTGTCGCCGGCCGGAATCCCCATGAACGCACCCGTCTGGACGCCGGTGAACCGCGTCCGCGAGATCAGCGTGTTCCCGTCGACGAACGTGTCGAGGACGATCGCCTCGAAGTCGGTGAACGCCCCCAACAGCCCCAGCGTGCTCTGTCGGTAGGCCTCGATCCCCTCGCTCATCCCGTTGTTCGTCTGGACGCGCACGTCCTCGGCGACGAACTCGTCGAGCCTGTCGAACGCCTGCTCGTTCAGCACCGTCTCCACGAACCGCTCGTGGAACGCCACGAGTCCCGCCTCGTCTGTACTCTCTGTCATACAACACCTACGCACCCGGGGTACAAGTAATATCGGATGTGTACCAAACGAGAGCAATTATTCCTGCTGCTATTTGTTCACACTTGTCTCAGTTCCCACGTACGTCGTAACTCTACCGGCTGCGTTGTCGATCTCTCCGATCTGTCGTTGCCTGCCGTCGCCGCTCCGGTGTTGCGACTCCAGTGTCTCCGTTCTGGCGTCGCTTTCGGGTGTCGGTGCGGCAAGTGACGTGTGAACGGCAGAACGACGACGGCGTCGTGTGTCGAGTGGTCGGGTGGGTCGGGTCCGCGAGAGGGTGGGTGTCGGGTGTGCCGGGCGCGTCCGCGGAGGGGGAACTGCGAGTGCAGCGAGGGGTGTGCCTCCGTGGTCCGCCGGGGGGCAGACCGGGGGCGCGCCCACACGGTCGCCGTGCGGGAGACGACTTAATTCTCCGTCAGACGCACGCCGGGCGTCGGACGGACGACAGACGAGAGACCACACGTCGACGGCCTGCGAGACGCCCGACCCCACCGCACCCGACGAACGCCGAGAGGGCCGACCCCCACCACGCGGTGTGAGGCTAACACTCATGTCGCCGCCGCGTGTGTCGGTGGTCGTGCACGGGATCGGACCGCCGCTGGTGACACCGTTCGACGAGTCGGGCGACGTAGACGAGACGAAGCTCCGGGAGGTGGTGCGGTGGGTCGAGGACCACGGCGTGGACTTCCTCGTCCCGTGTGGCTCGAACGGGGAGGCGGAACTGCTGACCGCCGACGAACGGACGCGGGTGATCGAGGTCGTCGTCGAGGAGACCGACCTGCCCGTGTTGGCCGGCACCGGCCACCCGGGGCGACGCGAGACGCTGGCGGCGACGACACGCGCCGCCGAGGCGGGTGCCGACGCCGCACTGGTGGTGACGCCGTTCTACTACGAGCACGACCAGGCCGCGTTGCGCGAGTACTACCGGTCGGTAGCGGACGAGAGTCCGCTGCCAGTGTACCTCTACTCCGTCCCGAAGTACACCGGCGTCCGATTGACCCCGGAGACGGTCGGTGACCTCGCGACACACCCGAACGTCGCCGGGATGAAAGACTCCAGCGGCGACCTCGGCGCGTTCACGCGGACGCGGCGTCGGACCGCAGACGCCGACTTCCAGTTGCTCGTCGGCAGCGGGAGCGTGCTCGGGCCGGCACTGGACGCCGGTGCCGACGGCGGCGTGCTCGCGCTGGCGAACGTCGCGCCGGCCGCCGCCGCGGAGGTGTACGAGACGGTCGCCGACGACCCGACGGCCGCCCGCGAGCGAGCCGCCGACCTCGTGGAGTTGAACCACGCCGTGACCGCCGCGTACGGCGTCGCCGGGCTGAAGTACGCGATGCGCCAGCGAGGTGTGTCCGCCGGACACGTCCGGTCGCCACACCGCCCGCTGACCGACGGCGACGCGCAGGCGCGGCTGGAGTGGCTGATCGAGCCATTCTGAGAGGAGCGGTGGATCGGGACGCGGTCGCCGTTTTCGGCCGCACAGTGCGGTCCGTCAGTCCAGTAGTCCCTCGCGTTCGAACAGCGTCGCCAGTTCTGTCATCGACGCGACGGTCTCGTCACACGTCGGTTCGACGGCGGCCTTCGGCTCGTACCCGACCGCGAGCCCCGCGGCCGCGAGCATCGGGAGATCGTTCGCCCCGTCGCCGACCGCGACGGCCGTCGCCACCGCCTCGTCGACCGCCGCCGCCAACACCGCCAGCGCGTCGTCTTTCGTCCCCTCGATCAGCGGCCCCGTCACCTCGCCGGTGAGCGCGCCGTCCGCGACCGGGAGTGCGTTCGCGACGACGGTGTCGACCGCCTCGCTGGCGTCGGCGTGAGCCAGCGCGCGGGCGACGCCCCGCTCGAACCCGCCCGTGAGGATCGCCACGTGGTGACCCGCGGCGTCGAGTCGCCGGAGGAGCGCGCCGGCGTCGGGGCGTAGGCGCACGCCGTCGAACGCCGCGGCCGCCTCGTCGTCGGGCAGCCCCGCGAGCAGTCCCGCGCGCTCTCGGAGACTCTCCGCGTAGTCGATCTCGTCGGCCATCGCTCGCTCGGTGATCGACCGCATCTCGTCGGCGACGCCCGCCCGCTCGCCGAGCGAGACGGTCATCTCCGAGTCCGACAGCGTCCCGTCGAAGTCGAACGCGATCAGTGTCACGAGTCTCTCTCCGGGCTCCGAGGATTCAACTGTACTGGTCGGGCGCGTAGACGACGAGCGACCGCCGTCACGGTGTGTCGACGGCCAGCACCTCACGGCGGCCCGTCGACGACCGGACCTCGTCACGGTGTCTCGACGAGCGGCACCCGCCTCCGGTGCGTCATCCCTCCCACAGCGACTCGATCCGGCGTTCGATTCGGTCGAGCACCAGTCCCACCACGTCGCGGTAGTCGGTCGGCCGCGACTCGTCGACGCCCGGCGTAGCGGCGTCTGGCGGCGGGTGGTAGTGGTCGCGGTCGTTGTGCGTGTTCGGGTGGCGGTCCCACCGACACTCCCAGTCGCCGTCGGGACGCTCCTCGCGGTAGTGGACGCCGAAGTCGTCGTTGGTGAACCACCGGACGGTGAGTGTCGCCGTCGTCGCCGCCGGGTAGTACGTCGTCGCGAGCGTCGCCCGGAGCGCGAGGTTCCCGTCGTCGACGAGTCGTGCACTCTCGAACTGCCGCGTCTGCCGGAGCGTGTCGCGGACGTACTCCAAGACCGGCCGGTCGACGGGTGGTGCCTCCGCGTCGGTCGGGGGCATCAGTCGCCCGTCGCCTCCCCGTGTGACCGACTCGCCTGTCGACGAGCGCGCTCGTACAGGTCGCGCTCCTCAACGGCGGTTCGCCACGCCGTGAGGTCGTCGTACACCGTCGCCAGCGGGTCGGCGTCGTCTGGCGACGCGACCGTCTCGCTGGCGCGGACGGCGTCGACCTCGCTCGGCGCGTCCGCCTCGTACCGCTCGCGGAACGTCTCGATCCGGTCGCTGAGAGCGACGACGCGTTCGCGCAACTCCGCGACGGAGTGGTCGGTCGCGAGTTCGTCGACTCGTCGCCACGCGAAGTAGTCGTCGTTGCGCTCGTACGTCGTCGGCCGCCCCTCGTGGCGCGTGGCGACGCCGAGGTCGACGAACCAGTCGAGGTACTTCCGAGCCGTCTTCGGGTCACACGCCGCGTCGTCCGCGACCGTCGTCGCCGTCGTCGGCGTCCTGGTCCGCAGGATCGTCCCGTACACCCGCCGTTCCGCGTCCTCGCCGTCGAACGCAGCGTCGAACGGCGGTGGCCCGTCCGCTGGCTGTGTCACGCTCGAACGTGGGTGCCGCCAAGAGATAATTCTTGTTGTCGGGATATTATCCCTCTCGACCTCGCGATACGTGCGGTCGGGCGGTCCGGTCTACGGACGACCGCGTGACGGGTGACGGCACAGAGAGACTCTCTGGAAGCCACGAGTCGTGGTCGGCGCAGGAATCCCCACCGCGGAAAGGCTTACACGCGCGCCACGCCAGCCTCGGGTAGATGCAGGTACTCGTCACGGACCCGGTCGACGACGCCGGCCTCGAACTGTTGCGCGAGGCGGGGCACACGGTCGCGACCGACTACGACGCGGAGGGGGACGCGCTGCTGGCGGCGGTCGAAGACGTCCACGCGATGATCGTCCGCTCGGGGACGGAGGTGTCCGAGGCGGTGTTCGAGGCCGCCGAGGAGTTGGTGATCGTCGGGCGCGCCGGGATCGGCGTCGACAACATCGACGTGGACGCGGCGACGCGCCACGGCGTGATCGTCGCCAACGCACCCGAGGGGAACGTCCGCGCCGCAGCCGAACACACCGTCGCGATGACGTTCGCCGCCGCGCGGTCGATCCCGCAGGCACACGCTCGGCTCCGCGAGGGCGACTGGGCGAAGTCGGAGTACCTCGGGACGGAGTTGGACGGCGCGACGCTGGGGATCGTCGGGCTCGGTCGTGTCGGCCAGGAGGTCGCGAAGCGACTCGACGCACTCGGGATGGAGTTGGTCGTCCACGACCCGTACATCAACGCCGAGCGGGCGGCGCAGTTCGGCGCCGAGTTGGTCGACGACCTCGAGACCTGTCTCGAACGGGCCGACGTGGCGACGATCCACACCCCGCTGTTGCCGGAGACGGAGGGGATGATCGGCGCGGCGGAACTCGAGGCGCTGGGCGACGGGTTCCTCGTCAACTGCGCCCGCGGCGGGATCGTCGACGAGCCGGCGCTCGCACGAGCGGTCGACGAGGGGCCGCTGCGCGGGGCCGCCGTCGACGTGTTCGCCGACGAGCCGGTCGCGCCGGACTCCCCGCTGTTGGCCGTCGACGAGATCGTCGTCACGCCACACCTGGGAGCGAGCACCCGCGCCGCTCAGGAGAACGTCGCCGTCGACACCGCCGAGCAGGTGGTGGCGGCGTTCCGCGACGAGCCAGTGGAGAACGCCCTGAACGCCCCGTCGCTCGACGAGGCGTCGTTCCCGGCGGTGCGGCCGTACGTCGACATCGCCGACACCGCCGGACGGATCGCGGTGCAGTTGCTCGACGACCGGATCGGCGAGGTGGAGGTCCACTACCAGGGCGAGATCGCCGACCAGGACGTGGAACTCGTCACCGCCTCCGCGCTGCGTGGGGTGTTCGGCTCGCTGGAGTACGAGGTCAACGCCGTGAACGCCCCGCGGATCGCCGAGGACCGCGGCGTCGAGGTGACGGAGAGCAAGACGCGGCAGGCCGCGGACTTCCAGAGTCTCGTCACCGTGACGGTGCGGGACGGCGACGAGGAGTTGAGCGTCTGCGGGACGCTGTTCGCCGACGACGACCCACGGATCGTCCGGATCGACGGGTTCCGCGTCGACGCGCGGCCGTACGGCCAGGCGCTGGTGGCCCGCAACCGCGACGAGCCGGGCGTGATCGGCTTCGTCGGGAGCGTGCTCGGGGGGGCGGACGTGAACATCGCCGGGATGTTCAACGCCCGCCAGACCCGTGGCGGCGAGGCACTGACCGTCTACAACCTCGACGATCCGGTCCCCGACGACGTTCTCGCGGAGCTGCTCGCCGACGAGCGGATGGTCGAGGCGACCCAGATCAGTCTCGACCGCGAGGGCGGCACGGGCCGATCCTGACGGGGCGTCGCCGGACGCCTCTGACCCCCTCGTCGCTGGACGGTTCGCACTCGGCTACGCCCGCTCCATCTCGCGGCCACGAGCGGCAACGTCAGGTGCCCCGCCGTCGAACCCACGGGGCGTGACCAGTGACAGTCCGGCGACAGACGCCGACGAGGAGACGGGCGCCGACGACGCGGCGGCAGATCAGGCGGGCGACATCGGCGACACCGACGGAGCGGCGAGTGGCGCAGACGACACTGGCGAGACGGAGGAGTCGAGCGCAGAGCGAAGCTCCCCGGCACTCGCGCACCTCGCCCTGGAGACGGCGGATCTCGACCGTGCGACCGCGTTCTACACCGACCGGTTCGGACTCGTGCCGGTCGACCGGACGGCCCGCGAGACGACGTTCGACGTTGGCGGGACGCACCTCGTCTTGCGGCGTCCGGACGGCGTCCCGCGTGGTGGGCTCCACGTCCACTTCGCGTTCGAGACGCCGCCACGCGAGGAGGCGCGGTGGCGCGCCGAGTTCCCCGACGCCGAGACGGTCACCTTCGGGGACACCACCTCCGTGTACCCGTTCGACCCGGACGGCCACTGTCCCGAGGTCGGCGGGTTCGCCGACACGGGCCAGGGGCTGACGGGCGTGTTCGAGGTCGTCTTGGAGGTCGCCTCGCGACACGACGCCGAGGAGCGGTACCGCGAGTTGGGGTTCGAGCCGATCGACCGCAGCGAGCGGCGGCGACGGGTTCGGCTCCGCGGCCCCGCAGACGCCGACCGCCCCGTCGACCTGGAGCTGTGGGAGCCACAACTCGGCTTGGCAGACGCCCGCGGCGGCGTCCACGTCGACGTCGGGCTCCGGGTCACCGATCCCGCCGCGGCCGCCGAGCGCGCGTTCGGCGACCACCCGTCCGTCCACCCGTTCGAGCGCCCGGACGGCTCCGTCGAGTTGTACGACCCCGACGGCCACCACCTCGTGTTGTCGCCACGCGACGAGGCGTGAGTCGCGGTTGGGCGCCGCGTGACGGGGACGAGTCGCGACCGGTGGGTGCGTGACAGTGAGTGAGTCGCGACCGGTGGGCGCGTGACGGTGAGTGAGTCGCGACCGGTGGGCGCGTGACGGTGAGTGAGTCGCGACCGGTCGCCGCGTGTCGGTGGAGACGCCGGGCGCCGTCCGCCCGGGTATGTCAGGCTTTTTGTCGGGGGAACACGACCGGACGACCGTGACGACGTTGGTCCTGTGTGTGGACCGCGCCGACGACATCGGTCGCAAGTCGGGGGTCCGGACGCCGGTGGTCGGCTGGGACGCCGTCCGCTCGCTCGTGACGGAGGTCGGGTTGGCCGACCCCGAAGACGCGATCGTCAACTCCATCCTCGAGTCGCTGCGGGTCGCCCGCGACCTCGAAGACGGCGGCGAGGAGACGGTCGTCGCGGTCGTCTCGGGCACCGGCGAGTCCGGCGTGGGCCGCGACCGCGCGCTGGCGGGCGGCCTCGACTCCGTGCTCGACCGCTACGACGTGGACGGCGCGGTCGTCGTCGTCGACTCGGCGGCCGACGAGCGCGCGGTGCCCATCGTCGAGTCGCGGCTCCCCGTCGACTCCGTCGACCGCGTCGTCGTCCGGCAGGCGCGCGACATCGAGTCCACCTACTACCTCCTCAAGCAGTTCACCGGCGACGAGGAACTCCGCGAGACGGTGTTGGTGCCGCTCGGGATCGGCCTGATCCTCCTCCCCGTCCTGCTGGTGCAGTTCTCGCCCGCCATCGCGGTCGCGGGACTCACCTCGCTGTTGGGCGCGGCGCTGTTGTACTACGGACTCGGTGTCGACGAGTTCGTCGAGACCGCGCCGGAACGCGCCCGCGAGGCGCTGTACTCCGGGCAGGTGTCGGTGGTCACCTACGTCGTCGCGGCCGGGCTGGCGGTCGTCGGCGCGTCGCTGGGGGCCTTCGAGACGACCGGCAGCGGGACGGGGGACCTGCTGGTCGCGACGATGCAGTTCGTCTACACCGCGGTGCCGTGGCTGGCGGCCGCGGCGTTGACCGCCTCGCTGGGCCGGCTGCTCGACGAGCTGATCCGCGACGAGGCGGTGCGGTCGCCGTACCTCAACCTCCCGTTCGGCGTCGCCGCGCTCGGGCTCGTCGTCCGCGGGTTCGCCGGCTGGTTCCTCGAACGCCGCGCCGGCCGTGCGCACCTGACGATCCTCGACGTGACGATGTCTGCGACCCAACGGCTCGCGCTGTTCATCGTCGCCGGGATCGTCCTGGCACTGGTGGGATTCCGAGTCACCACCCGCGTCTCCGAGGAGACGATCGACGAGGCGCTGGACGACGTGATCGAGGTCGAAGCCGGGGAGCGCCCGGACGGCGGGGAGCCGGACGACCGCGGCGACCACGAGTGAGTCCGTGGCGGCAGCCCCGACACGCGGTGGGAGTCACGTCGGGTCGGGATCGACGCCGTACCGCGACTCGGCGACGGCGAAGGTGAGCGTCGAGAGGACGCCGAGGATCGTTCCCGCCGCCAGCGTCACCGCGAGTCGCTGGACCGGGAGCGGGACGAGCCCGGCGACGCCGGGGACGAAGTAGCCCGACAGCCCGTGGACGACGATAGCGATGGCGACCACGTAGAACGGCGCGTTGACGTACTGCCACCGGAACCGCCCGGCGAGGTACTCGTCGGTCACCTGCCCCAGCGACGTGGTGACGCCCGCCACCGCGAACCAGCGGACGCCGGTGTAGAGGAACGTCGCGACGGCTTCCGTCGCCGTCGGGGTCGCGAGGGCCGCCCGGACGCTGCGAACCTGTTCGACACCCTGGACGACCCCGACGAGGATCAGCGCCACGGCGACGGCGTAGGTGACGATGGTCACGCGCCCGGCGTACAGCCCCTGCCGGAGGCGGTCGGCCGCGGCGTCGACCGTCTCCTCTAACCCGAGGCCGTGGAACAGCGAGTACAGCCCCGTCAGCCCGGAGAGCACGCCGAGCAGCGCCGCGCCGGGGACGTTCAACAGCGAGGCGCCGACGGCGGCCGGGTAGATCAACAGGACGATCCCCAGCGGGACGAGGATCGTCCCCCGGGTCTCCGGGTCGTCCAGCACCTGCTTCATCGTGTAGTAGATCGACTCCAGGTCCTGTGCCTGCCGGACGACGACACGGCGCGTGCCGTCGATGGGGACCCGTGACCGGATCACCGGGAAGACGGACTCGTCTTGGGCGCCGTCGGTGACGACGACGGAGCGGACGTCCTCGCCGGTCGTCAGCGACGCCAGGACGGTGTCGACCTCCTCGCCGACGCGGCGGTTGGCCGCCACGTCCGAGCCGTCGACGCCCGTGACGACCGCCACCTCCACCTCCTCGTCGACGCTCTCGCGTAACTCGTCGTACGCCTTGACCGCCTGGAACAACACGTTCACGTCGGAGTCCTCCGGGTCCGCCGTCGCGAGACGGACCGCCGCCTCCTCGACGGCCGCGCGGCCGACGACGGGCGTCTCCATCCCCGTCTTGCGGCCGAGGTCGTCGTCGAGGTCGACCGGGAGGACCAGGTACATCGCGAGGGGGTTGCGTGTGAGTGTACGAAAGCTTTCGGGCGCAGTGCGGGCGAACGGCCAGACGCCGTCGACTTCGGCGGGGTGGAGTCGATGCCGACCCGTTGCGACGGGAGCAGCAACGTTCGAATGGATTGGCCGTTTGGGAGTGGCGCGCGAGGAACGCGCGAGGGAGGAGCGAGCGGAGCGAGCGACGAGGCTGGGGAGGGAGAGGTGCTGTGCGAGGCGGTTCCGGGTGGGACCGGAAGGGGCGGTCACGGCGGCTCCGCCGCCGTTTCCTCGGGAGAGATTCGCTCTCCCGTAGATCCGCTCGCGTTCAGTTCAGTCGTCTCGGCGACCTCTATCGCGCCGAACGGTGCCGAGAGGCGCGATATGTCGCCGAGCGACCGCGAGCGGATCGGGGCTTCCCGGGTGACGGCCCCATTCAACTCATGCAGTCTATCCGAACACATCGACACAGGTGTATCGAGACGCCACCACACCACACACTCTCGGGCGAAACCTCCCGATTAAGTGGCGCGGCGGAGACACTCCGGTGATGGCCTCGTACGTGGGGGTCGATCTCGGGGCGACGAACGTCCGGGCAGTCGTCGGCGACGAGACCGGCGAGATCGTCGGGATCGCGCGCGACGCGACGCCGACCGGACCGACGGGGATCGCAGTGACGGAGGCAGTGTTGGACGTGACCCGGCGCGCCTGTGCCGACGCCGGCGTCGCGCCCGAGGAGGTCGTCGCCGCGGGCGTCGGCTCCGTCGGGCCGCTGGACCTGGCGGCGGGTGCGGTCGAGGACCCCGCGAACCTGCCGGACCGGATCGACCGCGTCCCGTTGACCGGGCCGCTCTCGGAGTTGCTCGACACTGACCGGGTGTCGTTGCACAACGACACGAACGCGGGTGTGATCGGCGAACGCTTCTACAGCGACCGCAACCCCGACGACATGGTGTACCTCACGATCTCGACCGGGATCGGTGCCGGCGTCTGTGTCGACGGCAACGTCCTCACCGGCTGGGACGGCAACGCCGGGGAGGTGGGTCACGTCGTCGTCGATCACGAGGGGGCGATGACGTGTGGCTGTGGCCGCGAGGGCCACTGGGAGGCGTACTGTTCGGGCCAGAACGTCCCGCGGTACGCACGCCACCTCCACGAGACGGAGGACGTGCCGACGGACATGCCGGTCGACGACGAGTCGTTCGGCGCGCCGGAGGTGTTCGCGGCCGCCGGGACGGACCCGCTGGCGACGCTGACGGTCGAGCGGGTCCAACGCTGGAACGTGATCGGCGTGGCGGATCTCGTCCACGCGTACGCGCCGCTGGTCGTCTTCGTTGGCGGCGCGGTGGCGCTAGAGAACCCCGAGACGGTGTTGGAGCCGATCCGCGAGCGGCTCCCCGAGCGCGTGATGACGAACGTTCCCGACGTGACACTCACGACGCTGGGCGACGACGTGGTCGTGAAGGGCGCACTCGCCGCCGCGCTCACCGACGGCACCGGCGACCGCTCGCGGCTCTCCGCGTGAGTCGAGCGGCCGGCGGCGAGACGCGAACGATCCTCGCCGCGTGATCGGGGGACGACCGCGAGACGCGAACGGTTCGTACTCGTCACGCTGTTTGCGACCGTGAGACACACCGACGCCTACTTGCCGCTCCCCGTCCGACGACGGGTATGCGACGGCGCGACGCGCTCCGTGCTGGGTTCCTCGCGACGAGCCTCTCCGCGTTCGGTGCCGCCAGCGCTGCGACCACCGACGAGCAGAGAGTCGTCGAGACGGCCGACGGACGGGGGAGTGGCCGGGCGACGGCGAGTGCGGCGACGGTCACACCACGCGGACGGCTCCGCGTGCCCGGGACGAAGGAGGCGGTCGTCTCGCCGGACGGGCAGACGGCGTACCTCGCGGTGACGGACGGGTTCGCGACGGTCGACATCTCGGAGCCGGCGCGACCGCGACTGCTCGCCGAGCGGCGCGAGTTGTTGGCCGACGAGGGACCGGGGCCGCTGCGACAGGTGTACGACGTGAAACTGTCCGGGGAGACGCTGGCGGTCGTCGGGCCGGCCAACGGCGGCGACGCGACGGCACGGCGTGGCGTCTACCTCGCGGACGTGTCCGATCCCGCCGATCCGGCGTTCGCCGGCTTCCACCCGACGTCGTTCCCGATCCACAACTGCGCGTTCGTCGACGGGACACTGTACCTCACGGGGAACGGCGCGGAGACGGTGGACGGGACGACGCGGAACCCGCTGGTGGTCGTCGACACGACCGGCGACGAGCCGCGCGAGGTGGCGCGCTGGTCGCTCGTGGCACACGACGACCGCTGGTCGGGCGTGGAGCCGTTCTTCCGGACGCTCCACGACGTGTGGGTCCGCGACGGCCTCGCCGCCCTGGCTCACTGGGACGCCGGCACGTACCTGCTCGACGTGTCGGACCCGAGTGACCCGACACACCGTGGGACGATCCCGGGGGTGTCGCTCACGACGCTCGTCGACCCGAAGCGGGGAGAGTACACCACGACGCCGGGGAACCACCACTACGTCGCGACTGACGAGACGAACGATCTGTTGGGCGTCGGCGTGGAGGCGTGGGCCGTCGAGACGGACGACGGGACGAGAGGTGGTCCGGGTGGGATCACGCTGTACGACGTGTCCGACCCCACCGCGCCGCGCGAACTGGCGACGATCGACCCGCCGCGGGCACGCGACGAGACGTTCCGCGGGCCGTGGACCACCTCGCACAACTTCGAGTTCCGAGAGGGCACCCTGTACTCCTCGTGGTACGGCGGCGGGGTGAAGCGTCACGACGTGTCCGACCCCGCCGCGCCGGTCGAGCGGTCGTGGTGGGTCGACCCAGCCGCCGCGCGGTTCTGGACCGCACGAGTCGCCGTCCCCGGCGAGTCGTTCGTCGCGGCGAGTATGGGCGTCGCCGAACGTGGTGTGGCCGACGACGCCGGACTGTGGGTGTTCCCGACGACGGACGGCACCGGCGGCGACCCAGCCGCGCTGACGGCGACGCCGACCGAGACCGCGACACCGACCGAGACCGCGTCCGACGAGGGAACGACCACCGCTTCTCCTACCGGGACGCCGACCCCCGTGTCGACGCCGACCGTCCAGTCGTCGCCGACGACGGGGGCGACACCCTCGACGGGTGGCGGCTCCGAGGACGGCGGCGGTACGGCGGGTGACGGCGGGGCAGACAGCGACACCGAGACGACGACGGAGGGGCCCGGGTTCGGTCTGGCGACGGCACTCGCCGGGTTGGGACTCGGTGGACTCGGTCTCGGCGCCTGGCGACGACACCGAGCCGGTGGCGACGGGGACGAGGCGGACCGCGAGCGGTGAGTGGACGACCGACCACGGGCGGGACCTCGTGTGACCGTCCGACACACGCTCCGTGCGGAACCGTGACACACTTCGGTACGGTCGGTGGGTGGTTCGGGGCAACCGCAAGCTTTCAACCCGTCGCCCCGCAAGAGCGAGTGATGACCGACGACGACGACCGGACACTCGCGGAGCGGGTCGAAGACTGGATGGTGGGGCAGATGCCCATCATCCAGATGCACGGCGGGACGAGCGTCGTCCGCGAGGCCGACCCCGAGGCCGGCCAGGTCGTCGTCGAACTCGGCGGCACCTGTTCCGGTTGCGGGATCTCCGACATCACCGCACAGAACATCAAACGCGACCTGATCATGGACTTCGACGACGTCGACGACGTGGTCGTCAAGGTCCCCTCGACCGGCGAGGTCGGCGAGTCCACCGTCGAGGGCGGCCGGGGCGGCGACCTCCAGTACTCCACCGACGGCGCAGACCACTTCTGAACACAGACGGAGCGGACTACCTCCGACGACAGACTCCTACGACAACTCGCCCTGCCGGATCGCCGCCTCGGCGTCCGCCAGTGCCGCCTCGGCGTCGAACGACGCCACGATGTCGCGGAGGTCCGCCTCGTCGGCGTCCGCCAGCGACTCGACGTAGCTCGTGACGTTCGGCACGGCACGGCACACGTTGTCGACGATTGGGACGGTCGCGGCCTGCGCGGACCGCGACAGCGGGTTGAGGTCGATCACGATCTCCGTCTTCCCCACGTCGCCGAGCGCGGCCGCGCGGTCGCCGTCCTCCAGCGGCACGACGACCACGTCCGCGGCCGCGATCCCGTCCGCGTCGACCTTCCCCCGCTCGTGTGAGAGGCCGGGGATCCGAGCGTCTGCGTCGAGTCCCTTCACCTCCGCTGCGCCGTGTTCGCGGAGGTGGTCGGCGATCCGCTCCATCCGCTCGCGGGTCCGGTTGAAGAGGTTCACCTCCACGTCGGCGTCGGCCGCCGCCGCCAACTCGACGACCGCCTCGGGCGCCAGGGCGGCGACGTTGCCGTTGACCGACACGACCGGGTGGTCCGCCAACAGGAGGTGTGCTGCGGCCGCACGCGCCGCCTCGTCGGCGCTGTCGATGGTCTCCTCGCCCAACAGGTAGTCGAACGCCTCACCGCGTCCCTCCGCGATCAGTCCCTGTTTGGAGGTGATCCCCTTCTCGACGCCCGCCTCGATCCGGTGGCGCGTCTGGAGTGACTGCGCCCGCGGGTGGTCGTCCGGTACGTCGTCGTGGTCTGGTACGTCGTCGTGGTCCTCCGACGCCTCGTGTGTCGCGTCCTCGTGATCCGGGCCCTCCTCGTGTGTCGTCTCGTCGCTCATACGCTCCGGTTCCGGTGGCAGCGTGTTAGCGCCGTCGGAGTCGCACGCCGGTCGGGTCGACGCGGGTCACCGTCGGGTCGTAGCCGGCGTCCGAGAGTCCGGTGCCGGTGGCGACGACGGTCTCGCCGAGCATCGCCATCGTCGCCTCGCCACCCGTCGCACGGACGGCTTCGACCGCCTCCGCGACCGCCGGCACCAGCAGGTCCGCCTCACGGGCGAACGTCCGCGCGGCGGACAACACCGTCTGGAGACGCGGCGTCTCGCGGACGCGGTCGAGGGCCCGCTCGCCCGCCGCGGTGACCGCCGTCGTGTCGTCGGCCAACACCGCCGCCGTCGAGCGGTCGCCGAAGCTGACGTACTCCACTCGCGGGCGCGCCGGGAGTCCGTCGACCCGTCCGTGGTCGGGGTCGCCGGGGGCGAGTCGCAGCGGGACGCCGCCGTGTGCGGCGCCGACTACGTCGCCGAGGCCCGTGCCGGCGCGCACCTCCGCGGCGTGGGCGACGGCGACCAGCTCGTCGACCGTCCGCGGCAGGTCGTAGACGCGCGCCGCGGCGACGGCGGCACCCAGCGCCGCCCCGCCGGAGACGCCGAACCCCGACGCGACCGGCACCGCCGATCGCACCCGGATCCGCGAACGGGGGACGCCCAGCGTCGCCAACGTGTGCTCGACCGCCTCGATCGTCGCCCGCTCGCCGTCGAGTGTCACGACGTGCGGCGTCGTCGGAGAGTCATCGTGGTCGTCCTCGTCGTCGGTATCACCTCCACCTCCGCCACCGCCTCCGTCGGCAGTTCCGGAGGCCTCGGCGGCGCCGGAGTCCTCTGCGAGCGGTTCGACGGTCGTCTCGATTCCGTCGGCCAGCGCGAGCCCCGCGCCGGTCGCACCGCTGGTCGCCGGCTCGTCCGTCCGGTGCGGGGCGAAGAAGGCGGTCACGTGCGCCGGGACCACGGCCGTCGCGGTACGGGTCGTCGACTCGACGTCCTCGTCCGTCTGCCCGACACCTGCCTCGGTCGGCCGCTCGACACCCGCCTCGGTCGGCGGCTGCGGCGCGCTGGCGTCGTCCGTCACGCCCCGTGTGTGACGGGGCCACGGACAAGGGTGCGTCGGATCGGTCGCCGCCCCGTTCCCCGACCCACGACTACTTGTCGGTGGCACTCGCTCGGGCAGGTATGGAACACGTCGCCGTCGACGAGGTGGACAACGCCGTCCAGCCGGCCGCGGTGATGCGCAGACTCACGGACGAACTCGGGTGTGAGGACCTCGCGATCAACTACTACGAACTCGCGCCGGGCGACAGCTTCGCGTTCGCGTACCACGAGCACTCGGTTCAAGAGGAGGTGTTCGTCGTCCTGTCGGGGACCGCGACCTGGGAGACGGAGTCGGGGACCGTCACCGTCGGGCCGAACGAGGCGATCCGCTTCGGCCCCGGCGAACGACAGCGTGGCTGGAACCGCACCGACGAGGACGGCGAGGGCGAACGCGTCCGGGCGCTGGCGCTGGGCGCGCCGCTGTCGTACGGCGACCAGCCGAAGACCGCTCCGTGTCCCGAGTGCGGCGAGGACGCACCCGTCAGCATCGGCCGGCCAGACGACGACCCGGAGGCGGTCGTGACGACCTGTGACGACTGCGGGACGGAGGTCGGCCGCTGGGTCCGCGGCGACGACGGGGACAACGAGCGGGTGGTGTGAGACTGCGGTGACGACGAGCGGGTGTGGTGTGAAGCGGAGCGAGTGGTGTGAGGCGGCGACGACTCAGAAGTCGGACCACTGCGAGGCGGGCTGGCGGCCGTCGCGGACGCGGAGTTGCCGCTGCCCCTCGTGTTCGCGGGTGTCGATCACCGTGTCGAACGGCTCGTACATCGTGTGCAAGGTCTGCTCGTCGTGCATCGTCGAACCGATGGTGGCGACGGTGATCCACCCTTCGCTCTTGGCCTGCGTGGTGAGCACGCGGGTGAACTTGTACACGTCTTCGGGGTCGAGGTACACCAGCAGTTCCGACAGCGAGTGGAGGCCGACGCCGACCTGGTCGTCGTACTCGCGGAACCGCTCGAACACGTCGGTGAACTTCATCCCGATCTCGGTGACGTTCTTCGGCGAGGAGACGTACCGCGTCACGTCGTCGTCGGTCACGTCTGCGCCGCGCTGTTTGCTCACACAGTCGATCACCGCCACGTCCTCCGGGTCACACCCCGCGGCGGCGACGAACTCCCGACGCACGTCTTCGGCCGGATCACCAGTGGTGACGACGATCCCCCGGTCGGCGGCCGCACCGAGCAACTGGAACAGCAACTGGTACTTGCCGGTCATCGGCGGCCCGGCGACGAGGAGACTCTGGCCCGACCGGAGGTCGTCGACCGACACTGGTGAGTCTCCCAACATACGTGAAATTAGATTACGGACACTCAAGACCTTTGCCCACATCTCTCGGTCCCCGTTCTGGGGTGGCAGACGGGGTCGAACGCGAACCGGTCGGTCGACGGCGCGACCTGGAGGACCGTCGGCGACGCGTCGCGCCGGTCACGACCCCTCCGTCGCGTGACACACCCGCCACACCCTCGGTTCGGGTCCACGCGTCTCCCACGACACGCCGGCCCGGACGGTTCCGACTGCGGTCATCACCGGAGACGACGCGGGGGCCGAGCATAAGCGTTCTCTCCGAGAAATCAAGACTGATACTCGGGGAACGCACACCGGGTGTCGGCTCGTCGTGGCGAGTATCGAGACTGGTGGCGCGGGCGGCAGCCGCGGGTGGAGCCGACGCTCCGTGTCCACGGGGTGAGGCGGCCGAGAACCCGAACGAGACGTGTCGGCCGGTCCGGCAGGAGCTCCGCGGTGGCGAGTGTCGAGAGAGCGTCGCGAGACGGTGGGGGCCGCAGCGAGGGCGAGTGCCGAGAGAGCGTCGAGAGGCGCGGCGACCCACGGCGAGAACTGCCGGCTACTCCGTGATCGGTTCGACCCAGACGACGAACCGGCCGTCGTCTTTCACGATCCCCTTGACGGCGTCCTCGTCGGCCGTCGTCGCGTCGTCGATCTGGTCGGGCGCGACGTCGCGGACCTGGTACACCTCGTCGACCGTCCACCCGACGGTGCCGCCGTCTTCGACGGCGTCGGGGTCGAACACGACGATCCGTTCACTCTCGGTGTGGCCCTCGACGCCCAGCAGTGTCTTCGGGTCGATGATCGTCGTCGTCTGGCCACGCAGGTCCATCACGCCCTCGACGTGCCGCGGGGAGTTCGGGATCGCCGTGAGGTCGCCCGCGTCGACGATCTCGTCGATGTAGGCGATGTCCAGACAGTACGTCTCCTCTCCGAGTCCGAACTCCAACACCTGTGTCGTGTCGCTGTCCCCCCCGTCGCTCTCTCCGCGTTGTCGCGTCGCCATGTGTCGACTCGTCTTCCCCGCCGGAGTTAACAGTGTCCCCCGAGTTATCGGGGGTGAAAATCGGATCGGAGCGTTGAATAGACGCATCCCGGTAGGCGTGAGCATGAGACGCCAGACCCCACCGTCACCCGGTGGTGGTCGACCCTCGTCCGGGGTGGACGACGGGGGGCGACCACCGCGGCGTGGGGGTGAGCAGCCGTGACACGCCGTCGGTCTCCAGAGGTGGTCGTCGTCGACGACTCCCGGTTCATGCGTGGGTTGATCTCGGACACCTTGGAGTCCGGCGGCGTCGACGTCGTCGGCGAGGCCGAGGACGGCGAGGAGGCCGTCGCCGTCGTGAAAGAGCTCCGCCCGGACGTGGTCACGATGGACGTGAACATGCCCAACGTCGACGGAATCGAGGCCACCCGGCGGATCATGCGGGAGGTGCCCACGCCCATCCTCATGCTGTCGGCGTACACCGAGGACGGCGCCGACGAGACGTTCGCGGCGCTGGACGCCGGGGCCGTCGACTTCATCGCCAAGCCCGGCGGCGAGGTGTCGGCCGGCGTCACCGGCCTCGAAGACCAGCTCGTCGAGTTGGTCGACTCCGTGGCCGACGCCGACGTGTCGGACCGCGGCCCGGCCGCCGACGAGTCCGAGGAGGCCGACGCGGAGCCGGAGCCCACGACCCACGACGAGGTGACCGTCGAGCCGAACACGACCGTCCTGATCGGCTCCTCGACCGGCGGCCCGGACGCGGTCGAACGCGTCGTCGGGTCGCTCCCGGCCGACGCCGACATCCGCGTGGTGGTCGTCCAACACATGCCGGCGGCGTTCACCGGGCGCTTCGCCGACCGGCTCGACCAGGGGACGGAGTTGGACGTCCGCGAGGCGTCCGACGGCGACCGGATCGGCCGCGGCGAGGTGCTCGTCGCGGCCGGCGGGGAACACCTGGAGGTGTCGAGTTACCGCCGTGGGCGGCTCCGCGTGAAGACGGTCGACGAGGATCGCGGCCAGGGTGTCCAGCCGTCGGTGAACGTCACCTTCGAGTCGGCCGCCGAGGTGATCGACGACCCGATCGTCGGGGTCGTACTCACCGGGATGGGCGACGACGGCGCCGAGGGCGTGAAGGCGCTCAAGCGAGCCGGCGCACGAGTGATCGCACAGGACGAAGACACGTCGGTGGTGTACGGGATGCCCAAGCGGGCCGCCGCCACCGGCTGTGTGGACGAGATACTGCCGTTAGACGACGTCGCTGCGGGCGTCGTCGGGGGACTGGCCGATGTCTGACGCACACAAGACCTTCGTACGAGAGAGCGAGGAGGGGATCACCGATCTGAACAACGCACTGTTGGATCTGGAGGCAGATCCGGACGACCCGGAGGCGATGGACCTCATCTTCCGGACGGCACACACCCTGAAGGGGAACGCCGCCGCGATGGGGTTCGAGCAGTTCTCCGAGTTGGCCCACGCGATGGAGGACCTCCTCGACGAGGTCCGCGACGGGGAGATCGAGGTCACGACGGAGTTGATGGACCTGCTGTTCGAGGCCGTCGACATCCTCGACGCGATGCTCGGGGAGATCGACGAGACCGGGGACACCACCTCCGAACCCGACGGGCTGGAGGACCGCCTCCGGGCCATCGCGGAGGGCGAGGCGGAACTCGGCGACGGCGGTGGCTCCGGCGGGTCGTCTGGCGACGCGGGAACCGACGCCGCAGGGGGAGCCGACGCGGACGAGGCAGCCGACGCGGACGCCACGGCCGCGGGCGACGCAGACGGCGCGACCGCCGACGCGGGTGACGACGAGTCGGACGCGGAGGCGGACGGCGTCGACGTGACCGTGGCGGAGGGGGACCACGACCACGGGCTGGAGCCGGCCGACGACGAGGGCGTCTACCTCGCCAGCGTCGGTGTCGGTGACACGGACATGCCGGGCGTCGACGCGATGTTCGTCCTGGAGGGCGTCGAGGAGGCGTTCCCGGCGATGGAGACGCGCCTCGACAGAGACGCCGTCGAAGACGGGGAGTTCGACGACACCTTCGACATCTACCTCCGCGACGAGGACGCCGAGACCGTCCAGGCGGGGTTGGAGGCCGTCAGTCAGATCGAGGAGTTGGCAGTCGCCGTGTTGGAGCCGTCACCGGCCGACGACACCGGCACGGACGCGACCGAGGACGGCGACGAGTCGACCGACACCGCGTCCGACGAGACGGGGGCAGAGAGCGACGACGGCGACGAGTCCGACGCGGACACGTCGAGCGGCAGTTCTGGCTCGTCGAGCGGGGGATCGAGCACGTCGAGTACGTCCAGTTCCTCCGACAGCATCTCCTCGATCCGCGTCGACGTGGAACAGCTCGACGACCTCTACGGACTCGTCGAGCAGTTGGTGACGAGCCGGATCAAACTCCGCCGCGAGATGGAGGAGGCGGGGATCGACTCGGAGAACCTCGACGAACTCGACAAGATCTCGTCGAACCTCCAGAACACGGTGATGGACATGCGGCTGATCCCGCTGTCGTCCGTGGTGGACACGTTCCCGCGGCTGGTGCGGGACCTCGCTCGCGACCAGGACAAACAGGTCGACTTCGAGATCGAGGGCCGGGACATCGAACTCGACCGGACGATCCTGACGGAGATCCGCGACCCGCTGGTCCACATCCTCCGGAACGCGGTCGACCACGGGATCGAACCACCCGAGGAACGGGTCGCGGCGGGCAAACCGGAGACGGGGACGATCGAACTCACGGCCACCCGCGAGCGGGACCACGTCAACATCGTCGTCGAAGACGACGGCGCGGGGATCGACGCCGACGCACTCCGCGAGAAGGCCGTCGACGAGGGCGTGAAGACGGAGGCCGAGGTGGAGGCGATGGCGGACAGCGAGGCCCGCGAGTTGATCTTCCACCCCGGCTTCTCGACGAACGAGGAGGTGACGGACGTCTCCGGCCGCGGGGTCGGGATGGACGTGGTGCGGACGACGGTGAAGGAACTCGACGGCTCCGTCTCGCTGGAGTCGACGCCGGGCGAGGGGAGCCGCTTCGAGATCCGGCTGCCGGTGACGGTGGCCATCGTCCGCGTGATGTTCGTCGAGGTGAACGGGACGGAGTACGGCGTCCCGATCAAGAACATCGCCGAGGTGTCGCGAGCGGGCGACGTGGACGTGGTCAACGGCGACGAGGTCGTCCGGCACGACGGCGACATCTACCCGGTGATCCGTCTCGGCGAGGTGTTGCAGGCGGACGCCGGCACGGCTTCGCCGACGCCCGCGGCGGCCGACGGCGGCGACCCGGACGCCGGGCCGCCGACGGACGACACGGAGCTGTCGGCGCTCGGCGGCGGGACGGCCGGTGGCGACGGACCCGAGAGCGGCGACGGGACGGCGGGAACCGACGCCGGAGCCGGCGACGACGGGTTCGAACTCGGCGACGAGGGCGACGACGGGATGTTGGTCAGGATCCGCGAGGAGAAGCGGCCGGTTGCGCTCCACTGTGACGAGGTGCTCCACCAAGAAGAGGTCGTCGTCAAGCCGCTGGAAGGCATCCTCAGCGGCATCCCCGGACTCTCCGGCACCGCCGTGCTCGGCGATGGGGACGTCGTGACCATCCTCGACGTGGAGACGCTGGGGGAGTCGTACTGATGCCCCCCGAGCGTACCGTGCGCGAACCGGCGTCGGCCGCACAGACCGACGGTGTGTCCGTTCGGTCCGGGTCGAGACCGACGCGGACCGACGGGGCGTCCACGTGGTCCGGGTCGAGAACCGGCTGGATCGGGCGAGAGACGCCCGCACGGGTCGAACGAAGGCGACACACACCCGCACGAGCCGGACGGAGGCGACACACACAAGCGGGAGGCCTCACTTACACGCACACGATGTGTGGTGTGACGGGGGGTCGAGCGGTGTGTCGGGGTGACCGCGCATGAGCGGCACGCGTTCGGGTGACGACGACTTCGACCGCGTCATCCGGCACATCGAGGACGAGGTGCCGTTCGAGCCCGGCTACTACAACGAGGCGTACCTCGGACGGCGAATCTCCGCGCGGATGCAACGGCGCGACGCCGACGACCACGCGGAGTACCTGCAGATCCTCCGGTCCGACGAGTCGGAGCGCGAGGAGTTGCTCGACGCCCTGACGATCAACGTCACCGGCTTCTTCCGGGACCCCGACATGTGGGACCACCTCGTCCCCGTGTTGCGAGACCTGACGGCCGACAACCGCCGGGTCGAGGCGTGGAGCGCGCCGTGTGCGGACGGCCGCGAGCCGTACTCGCTGCAGATGGTCGCGGAGGACGACGACGAGATCACGGCGCGCCGGCTGAACGTCTCGGCGGTCGACATCAGCGAGGACGCCATCGCGGCGGCCCGTGCGGGCGTCTACGAGACCACCCGGACGACGGACATCGAGGACGAACTCGGCCCCCTCGACAGCTACGAGCCGTACGTCGAACAGGACGGGAACACCTTCCGTGTGCGCGACCGGATCCGCGAGCAGGTGTCGTTCGACACCCACGACCTGATCCGCGACGAGCCGGCCGGCCAGAAGGACCTCCTGTTGTGTCGGAACCTGCTGATCTACATCGACGCGGAGTACAAGACGCCGCTGTTCGAGACGCTGCAGGCGGCGTTGCGCGACGGCGGCTACCTCGTGTTGGGGAAGACCGAGAGCGTGCCCCCCGAGTGTCGCGACGCGTTCGAACCGGTCGCGAAGCGGAGCCGTATCTACCGGTACGTCGGCGGAGGTGACTGATGTCACTGTACCAACTCGCCAGAGACAACCAGACGGAGGAACTGTCCGACCGCGCCAAGTCCAGCGACAGTGCCGCCGTCCGGCGCCGCGCCGCGGAGATGCTCGGCGACGTTGGCGACGTCGACGACACGCAGGTGACGGAGACGCTGGCGGACCTGGCGTTGACCGACGACGACGCCGAGGTGCGGGCGATGGCGGTCGACGCACTCAGCGACCTCGGACAGGAGGCGCTCGAACAGCTGATCGCCCGCGACTCGGCGCTGGACGCGGACATCGAGCCCGGCGACACGGACTGGACGGCGATCCGGGCGTTCGCGGACGCGTTGAGCGCCGACCGCCCGGAGTGTCGGATGGCCGCCGCCAGCGCGTTGGGTCGGATCGGCGATCAAGACGGCGTCGCGCCGCTGCGGAAGCGACTCGACGACGATGACCCGCGGGTCCGCGAGCGGGTGTGTTACGCGCTGGGGCGGATCGGCCACCCGCAGGCGGTCGACGCCCTGATCGAGCGGCTCGACGACGAGTTCGAGCGCGTCCGCTCGGCGGCCGCCGACGCGCTGGGGAGTATCGCGACCGGACGGGCGCTGGCAGCCCTGACGGAGATGCTCGACGACGACAACGAGGCGATCCGGCGCGTCGCGGCGAGTGCGCTCGGCAACGCCGGCAGTGCGGAGCCGGTGCCGGACCTGGTGGCGGCGTTGAACGACGACCACGAGGCAGTCCGGTACGCGGCGGTGTTCTCGATCATCGAACTGTTGTCGACGGCCCCGCGCGACCAGAGTCACACGGTCCGAGAGGCGATCGTCGAAGAGCTGGAGGCAGTCGACGACGAGACCGTCGTCGACCCGCTGTTGGAGGTGTTGGAGGAGGCCACCGAGGCTGGCCAGCGTCGCAACGCCGTCTGGTTCCTCGGGCGGGTGACCGACGCCGAGGAGCCGCCGACGCGAGTCGTCGACGCGCTGGTCGAGACCCTGTCGGACGACGACCGGATGACCGCTCAGTTCGCCTCGACGAGCGTGACGGAACTCGGCGGGTTGTACGTGGAGTCGTCGCTGATCGACCTCCTGGAGGACGCCGACGAACCCAGCGGCGCGCGAGCGCGGGCGGCGTACGCCCTCGGGGAGGTCGGCGGCGACCGTGCACAGGAGACACTGGACAGGATGACCGACGAAGACGTGGAGCCGGAGGTGCGCAAACGCGCCTTCTCGGCACTCTCGAAGCTCGGAGGGATTCGATAATGGCAGCACAAGACGATCAAGAGGAGTACATGCTCGCGGACACCAAGGGCAGGTTCGCCCAGGCCGTCAAGGACGGCCGGCCACTCAACGACGTCTCGTGGACGCCGGGCCGGATCGTCCTCTCGAACCGACGGCTCGTGCTCGTCGGCAACGACGGCAAGCGGACGATCCCGCTGTCGGACGTCTCGAAGATCGGCGGCCGCCACGACGTGACCCAGGAGGTCAGGCGGGTGTCGAACTACGTCAGCTTCCGGCTGGGCGAAGACGTCCTGTTGGTGGCCACGCAGAACCACGAGGAGTTCCAGACGAACGTCTACCAGGCGTTCCTGGACAGACGCGTCATCTACGCCCGCCACCCGGCGGTCGCGGGTGGTGTCGTCCAGGACAGCGAGTGGGAGAAGGCCCGCCTGAAGGTGGAGGCCGACGGGGTCTCCGTCGCCTTGGAGTCGGGTGACTTCGTCCGCCTGGAGTTGGACGACATCGGGACGCTCGACACCGCCGAACGCACCGTCTTCGACGAGAAGCGGCAGGTGATCGAGGCGGAACACACCAACGACGAGGGTGGCAGCGTCCAGACGTACCTCTCCGGCGAGGGGTGGCGGATGGCGGTGCTCAAGTCGTACCTCGGCCAGAACCAGGAGCGCACCAGCGGCGCGGTCGAACTCTCCGAGTCGGAACGCGAGGTGTTGATGGCGCTGTACTCCGGCGTCTCCTCGTTCGACGTGCCGCAGTTCCTCGACATGGACGTCGAACGGGTCGAGGAGATCTTCGAACGCCTCATCGAGGTGAACGTCTTAGAGGAGGTCCGGACACGCCGCGAGGTGAACCTCAAACCCCGCGGGCGGAACATCGCCAGCGAGGCGATGAACGAGCAGTAGACGGACGCTGTCGGATCGAATCCCCTCTCTCACTCCGCGGCCGTCACACTACGCGCTACAGGTGTCGCTTCAGGACGGCGTACTTGCCCTGGCACTCGTTTCTGAGGAACCGCGTCACGTCGGCACCGTACCCGCTGGGGATACAGATCCCCCGGCCGTTGCGATCGAGGAAGTCGAGGTCCGCACAGGCCCGACTCACGGCGTTGGCCGCGCTCGTCCCGGCGACGTTCTTCGGGTACCGATCCTCGACGGTCCGTGTGGAGACGCGACCGCCCCCGGCACCGGCGAGTCGGAGCACGACCCCGACCACGTGGCACTTGGGATTCTGCACTGTCGTCTAGTGTGATCCTCTCTGGTATAACATCTTCCGTACCAGCGACCCACAGATCGTTACCGTGGTGTCCGTCGGCAGCGTTGTGTCTGTCTAGATCGACATATCTGTCTGCACACAACGACAACACTTATGCCGAGTGGGACTCGTTTAGTAAATCGAGACCAGTGAGTACGGTGTGGTCCTCGCTGGAACGGATGTGATCCACGATGTCCGAGACAACCCAGAACCGGTGGCAGGGCAGAGAGATGAAACGACGGCGGTTGGAGGAGCCGAGCGGCTGGCTGTATCTCACGAAGAACGATCACGCACAACTGTTGATCGATGCCCTGATCGACGGACACCCAGACAGCTTCAACAAGTCCGAACTCGCCGACTTCGCGGGCGTGAGTCGGGACGTGGTCCACGACCACCTCGACCTACTCGTGGAACTCGGTGTCGCCGCAGATGCCGGCCGCGGAGACCGCTCGCGGTACCGGTTCGATCCAGAGAGCCGTGTGAGCGAGTGCATCCTAGAGATGGACGCCGCGGTACAGGAGGCACGCGGAGAGTCGCGGTCGAACTGAAGCGGACTACTCTCGTGACTCCCTGAGCCGCCCGAGCTCGACCGCGATGTCCTCCAGTGCCGACGCCGTCGGCCCGCGTGCGATGTCCGGTGCGGGTCCAATCTCGGACAGTTCGTACCGGAGATCGACCGACACCTCGTCGTCGAAGGCATCACGGAGCGTCCCGGTGACACGCAGTTCGGTGAACTCGTCGGAGGCCGTCGCCTCCTCGTCGGTCAACTTCCCGAACGGGTCCTCGAGGATCGGGTACGACTGGTCGATCCCGAGGTTCCGGATCGAGAGCCGCGTCGTCTCCGTCTCGCCACTCGCTCTCACCGCGTGTAACGTCACTTCCACCTCTCGTGCGGGACCGTTACCGACATTCAGTAGCTCTGGAACGACACCGTACTCCTCGGTGACGACGGTCAGCACCGGTGCCGACTCCCGTCGGCGGCTCTCCCGTGATTCGAGCAGGAGTCCGTACGTGAGGTACGCGTACGTCGCCGTCACCACGATCAACAGCAGTGACGTCACAACAGAGATTCTCCTCGGGCCGACGTTTCCGGTGACGGCGAGCGCGGCGAGCAGGGTGCTCACGAGAACGACACCGACGAGCACGGGGACGCCGACTCGCGCTGGCTTCTCCGTGAACGACATAACTAACATTGACTATTTTGGAGATTAAATTCTTCCGTTTCTGACACAGCCACCCCCCCAGCGGAGAACTGGCAACGTTTGCGACAGGCATTTGCCCACCCGCTCCCGACCACGCGGTATGCTCGACTACGTGGGCCTGGAGGCGGATCTGACCGAGGAGGAGCGGCTGATCCGCGACTCGGCCCGGGAGTTCGTCCGCGAGGAGGTCCGACCGGAGATCGCGACCCACTACCAGGAGGGGACGTTCCCGACGGAGCTGATCCCCGAGATGGGTGAGATGGGATTCTACGCGCCGAACCTCGAGGGGTACGGCTCGCCGAACGTCTCCGAGCGCGCCTACGGCGTGTTGATGCAGGAGTTGGAGGCGTGTGACTCCGGGCTGCGCTCGATGGCGTCCGTCCAGGGCGCACTCGTCATGTACCCGATCCACGCCTTCGGCAGCGAGGCCCAGAAGGAGGAGTGGCTCCCGCAGTTGGGAGCCGGCGAGGCGGTGGGCTGTTTCGGGTTGACGGAGCCGGACCACGGCTCGAACCCCGCGGGGATGGAGACGACGGCGGAACGAGACGCCGACGGCTTCGTGTTGAACGGCGCGAAGACGTGGATCACGAACTCCCCAATCGCGGACGTGGCGGTCGTGTGGGCGCGGGTGACCTCGGCCGAGGACGCGCCGGTGCGCGGGTTCCTCGTCGAGACGGACCGCGCGGGCGTGACCACCAACGAGATCGACGACAAGCTGTCGATGCGGGCGTCGGTCACCGGCGAGATCGACCTCGACGACGTGCGGGTCCCCGAGGAGAACGTCCTCCCGGGCGTCGAGGGGATGAAGGGGCCGCTGTCGTGTCTCACGCAGGCGCGGTTCGGGATCGCCTGGGGGGCCGTCGGCGCCGCGCGGGACTGTTTCGAGACAGCCCGCGAGTACGCGACGGACCGCGAACAGTTCGGCGGGCCGATCGCCCGGTTCCAGCTCCAACAGGACAAGCTGGCGGAGATGGCGACGCAGATCACCCTCGCGCAGCTGTTGGCGTACCGGCTGGCGGACCTCAAGGAACGCGGCGAGTTGCGCCCCCAGCAGGTGTCGATGGCCAAGCGCAACAACGTCCGGATGGCCCGCGAGCAGGCGAAGGTGGCCCGCGAGATGCTCGGCGGTAACGGGATCACCGCCGACTACTCCCCGATGCGACACATGGCGAACCTCGAGACGGTGTACACCTACGAGGGGACCCACGACATCCACACGCTGATCCTCGGCGAGGATCTGACCGGGTTCGCGGCGTTCGAGTAGGCATCGGAGAGTACCGAAGTGCGAGTGAACCGTCGGAGAACACCCGGCGACGGGAGTCGTACGAACGCTTCACGACGACAGTCGTACGAGCCCTTTTCACCGAAGACGGTACAAGGTGTCCGTATGAGCGTCACCATCCCGATCGTCGCGACGGAGGAGGTACTGGGTGGGAAACCTCGGATCGAGGGGACACGAATCGGCGTCTACCAGGTCGGCACACTCCGGCGTGACGCCGGGTGGTCGCGTGAGGAGCTCGCCGTGGAGTTCGACCTCGACGACGACGAGATCGACGCGGCACTCGAGTACTACGACACGCACTCGGACGAGATGGCGGCGATCGAGGCGTCGCGCGAGGAGGCCGTGTCGGCGATCCGGGATCGAAGCCGTGCCCCGGAGTGAACTCCGACTCCTGTGCGACCAGAACGTCGCGCGACGGTACGTCTCCGGGTTCCGTTCGGCGTCCGACTTCGCGGTCGCGACGGTTCGGGAGCGACTCGACCCGCGTGCCGCCGACGCGGACATCGCGGCGGACGCCGTCGAGAACGGACTCGTCGTGTTCACCAGTGACGACGACTTCTTCCGCATCGACACACGGTGTGGTCGGATACACTACGCACAGGAGGCCGCTCCCGAGGTGGGAACGGTCGTCGACGCCGTCCGAGCCGTCGCCGACGCGTACGACGACCACGGACTGATCGTCGAACACGTGCCAGACGGGTGGATCTGATCGAGTCGGGGGTCGCACCGACCCGACGGGACACCTACCCCACCACTCCCGCACCGCACACGCACGACCCACCCGACACTTATCTCCTCGCTGTGCGTCGCCAGAGCCGTGTCGGACCCCTTCGTCGTGATCGGCGGGGACGCCGCCGGTCTCAGTGCCGCCAGCAAGTGTAAGCGCACGGACCCGGACAGAGACGTGCTCGTCTTCGAGAAGGGCCGGTGGGTGTCGTACGCCCACTGCGGGATGCCCTACTACGTCAAAGGCGAGGTCGACGACCTGCTGTCGCTCACCACGCTCTCCCCCGACGAGGTGACGGAGCGCGGGATCGACCTCAGACGGGAACACGAGGTGACGGCGATCGACACGGCACGGCGAACCGTCACCGTCGACCCGGTCGACGGAGAGCCGTTCGAGCAGTCGTACGGGGACCTCCTCGTCGCCACCGGCGCGCGGGCGATCGCACCGATCGACGGCGTCGACCGCGACGGGGTGTTCACGCTCCACCACATGGACTCGGCGGCCGCGCTGCGGGCGTTCCTCGAACCACCGGGCGCGATCGACCCGGAGACGGTCGGAAACGGGTACACGGACACCGCGTACGTCCAGGCGTACGCCGAGCGCGAGCAGCCGGCGACGGCGGCCGTCGTCGGCGGCGGCTACGTCGGGATCGAGACCTGCGAGGCGTTGGCGGCGTGGGGGCTCGACGTCCACCTGTTCCAGCGTGGGCCGGCGGTGCTGCCTCCGTTCGGCGAGGCGGTGAGCGAGGCCGTCGCGACGGAACTCCGCGAGCAAGGGGTACAACTCCACCTCGACTGCGAAGTTCGGGCGCTGGTCGGTGACGAGGGAGACGACAGTGCCCTCACGAGCGTCGCACACACGGACGGGGAGACGCCGGTCGATCTGGCGGTCGTGGGTGTCGGCGTCCAGCCGAACGCCGAGATCGCGGCCGACGCGGGGATCGAGACGGCGGCGGCGGGTGCGGTCGCCGTCGACGATTACGGGCGGACGAGCGTGCCGGACGTGTACGCCGCGGGAGACTGTGCGGTCGCGGAGCACGTCGTCACCGGCGAGCGGACGTGGGTCCCGCTGGGGCTGACGGCGAACCGGGCCGGCCGAGCGGTCGGCGCGACGGTCGGTGGCGACCCGACGCCGACCGGCGGCGTCGCCGGAACGGCCGCGGTGAAGGCGTTCGAGGTAGAGTGTGGTCGGACTGGTCTCCTCGACCACGAGGCGGCCCGCGAGGCGGGGTTCGACCCCGTGAGCGAGACGGTGACCGCGAACTCCCGGTCGGGGTACTACCCCGGGGCGGCGGACACGACCGTGACGCTGTGTGCGGACCGCGTGAGCGGGCGGCTCCTCGGCGGCAGCGTCGTCGGCGCGGACCGCGCCGCGGTGCGGATCGACACGGTCGCGACGGCACTCGAAGGTGGCCTGACCGTCGCCGAACTCGAACGGACGGATCTCGCGTACGCACCGCCGTTCTCGCCCGTGTGGGACCCGGTGTTGGTCGCCGCGAAGGTGTTGGCCGGCGAGGTGGCGTGAGATCGGCGACGGAGTCGGGAAGGCGCCGAAGCGAGCGGTAGTGAAGCTTGTGGATTCTGTGGGTTTCAAGAGCCTGCCCGACGTGTCTCACGTTCCATGCGGAAGAACGAACTCCTCCACGTCCACGGGCTCCTGTTGGGGATCGCCCGAGAGTTCACCGAGCGTGACGTGGTGGCCGACGACGCACTCGACACGTACCGCGAGCTGGGGGTGACGCCGATGTCGTTGCGTGCGGCCCGCGACGACCACGCCGAGGCAGTCCTGGAGTTGGGCGGAGCGCTGGCGGCGGCAGTCGACGACGGTGACGGCGACGAGGCCGAGCGAACTCCCTCCGAAGGTGGCGTGTCCGACGGGGAGGGGTCCGACGAGGAGACAGTCGACGAGAGTGGTCGTGTGACGACGGAGTCGAGTTGAGCAGTTTTCGTTGTCGGTGTCGCTGCAGTTGGAACCCGTGTTTCGTAAGGTAGTTCCGACGAGCGGTCGCTAGCGGTTGGCGACGATGGTGTTGGGTGGGATCCAGAGTTTCAAGCTGGTAACGATGCTGCTGTTGATACTTCCGGGATTCGCTGGGACGAAGCTCTATCTCCAGCAGGTGAACAAGAGAGATCGATACGCCGAAATCGATCGGTTCGAGACTGTGGTCGTCAGTGTCACCGTGAGTCTCGTCGGGCTGGTGATCCTCTACCTGATCCACTGGCTGTCGTTCGGGGTAACCTCGTCTGGGGTTCCGCTTGCGACTCCACCCGGGTGGGCAGAACTGGCCGATCGAGTCGAGACACCACTGGGACTGCTGTTCAACTACCTCTTACTGCTCACGTTCGTCTGCGGAGGTGCGTTCGTTTTCGGGCGGAGGGGTGCTTTCATCTCGAAGGTTCCAGCAGCGTCAAACAAGATCTGGCGTACACTACTTGGGTCCGTAGAGATAGGCACCAGCCGAAACGTGAGAGTCAAAACCAACAGTGGGGATGTCATCGTCGGTGAACTCGCTGCCTGGGATCACGATCCACGTGAGTTGGTGCTACGAGAGCCGAGAGTAGTCGGAGAAGACGGCGAGTCGAAGGAACCCTCTGGAGCACGCGTGTACCTCGCCGAGAGCGAGATTGCCCGTATTTCAGTCGACGAGCCTGGTCTCGACGAGAGGCACGTCGGCGATGGTGACACAGAGCCCGACGAGGATACCGAGCGGCTCGAGAGACGAGTCGACGACGAGAAGTGACGAGCCGGACGTCACCGGTGACTGGCCGTCCGTGACAGACAGGCTCCCCCAACAACGCCCCGACCAGAGACCGCCACCGACAAGTCGAGACGCCTCCACGCACCCGCTATGTCACTGGAGGGGTACTGGGGTGTCGGTCCGAAGACGGCCGACACGCTTCGGGAGTCGCTCGGCGAGGAGGCGGCGGTTGCGGCCATCGAGTCGGCGGACGTGCGCGCGCTCACGGACGCCGGGGTCACGCCGGGGCGTGCGACCCGAATCCTGCGGCGTGCGACCGGCGAGGGGGCGATGGACGCCCTCGCGACGCGCGACGCTCGCAGCGTCTACGACGACCTGTTGGACCTCGCGGCAGAGTACGCCGTGACGCGTCACGCCGCCGACCGGATTCGCGTGCTCACCCCGCTGCCCGATCGCGCGGCCCGGGAGACGCGGCTCGACGAGGTCGCGGCCGCTCGCGACGCCTGGGAGCGACTCGGCGAGTCGAGCCGCGAGGCGGTCGTCGCAGCCTTCGACGAGTACGACGAGGCCGGCGGCACCGACCGGGCCGCCGTCGAGGCCGTGCTCGACCTCCGTGCGGCCGGGTTGACCGGCGACACCTTCGACGCACTCGGCGGCGTCGACGAGACGGCACTCCGGGAGGCGGCCGACGCCCTCCGGTACCTCGACGGCGACGAGGTGGCGACGGGGGCAGACGACCGGCTGGATCGACTCCGAGAGCGGCGCGACGCTGCCGCGGAGTTGGCCGACTCCGCACTCGACGTGGTCGAGAGCGTCCGCGAACGCGGAGCACGCGACGCCGACGCGTTCCAGTCGGCCGCGGTGGAGTACGTGGCGACGGAGACCGGCGTCGGGAGCGCGGAGGTGCGTGCCGTCGCCCCCGACGAGGCCAGAGACGCCGCGGACTTCGTCGGCGAGACGCTGCGCGGGCTCGTCGACGACCTCGAGGGGCGGGTGACCGACCGCGCCGCGACGGTGCGCGAGGAGTTACGTAGCGCCGTCGACGGTGCCGACACAGACGTGGAGACGGCCGTCGGGGCGGTCGACGACATCGCGTTCCGACTGTCGCTGGCGCGGTTCGCCGCCGCACACGAGTTGATCCGGCCGCGGCTCGGCGGCGACGGGGTCGCCGTCGTGGCCGCGCGCAACCTCACGCTCCAGGGAGAGGTACAGCCGATCACGTACGCGGTCGGCGACCACGACCTCGCCGCCGGCGAGTTGGAGTCGGGACGGACGAGTCTCCCCGCTGGCGACCGCGTGACGGTGTTGACGGGCGCGAACTCCGGTGGGAAGACGACGCTGCTGGAGACGCTGTGTCAGGTGACGCTGCTGGCGGCGATGGGGCTACCGGTGCCGGCCGACGCGGCGACCGTCGGCGACTTCGACAGCGTCGTCTTCCACCGGCGCCACGCCTCGTTCAACGCCGGGGTGTTGGAGTCGACACTGCGGTCAATCGTTCCGCCGTTGTCCGGCGACGGCCGGACGCTGATGCTCGTCGACGAGTTCGAGGCGATCACGGAACCCGGACGGGCCGCGGACCTCCTGAACGGACTCGTCGAGTTGACCGTCGACCGCGGTGCGGTCGGCGTGTACGTCACTCACCTCGCGGAAGACCTCTCGCCGCTACCGGACGCCGCCCGAATCGACGGCATCTTCGCCGAGGGGTTGACCGACGACCTGGACCTGCGGGTGGACTACCAGCCGCGGTTCGGCAGTCTCGGGAAGTCGACGCCGGAGTTCATCGTCTCGCGGCTGGTCGCCAACGCCGACGACCGGACGGACAGACGGGGGTTCGAACGGCTCGCCGCCGCCGTCGGCGAGGAGGCCGTCCAGCAGACGCTCGCGGACGGCGACTGGGAGCCAGACGGCGAGTGAGACGCTCGGACTGCGAGAGAGACAGAGAGGGAAGGCGTCGACCGCCGGTGACTCACGGAGACCGGGCTCGTGGTGACGCCTCGACTCGCTGTGGGTCGCGGACCGCCCGCTCGAAGTTGTCGAACAGTCGCTTCGCCTCGCAGGCGGCCGCGTAGTGCTCCTCGGTGATCCCCGTCAAGACGGCGTCGACGCGCTCGTCGGCGAGGCGGTCGCGTTTCCCTTCGGTCACCTCGCGGGCCGTCTCGCGGTCGTACTCTGGGTGGAACTGGACGCCCCAACAGCGTCCCCGACGGAAGGCGTGGACGCCGTACTCGTTGCACGCCAGTTCGACGGCGTCGTCCGGCAGTTCGACGACCGTGTCGCCGTGGGTCGTGAAGACGGTGAACGACTCGTCGATGCCGTCGAACAGGGTGTCGCCGTCGTGCCGGACCTCGTTGTAGCCGATCTCGAAGTCGTCCATCCCCGCGACGCGCCCGCCGAGTGCCTCCGCGAGCACCTGGTGGCCGTAACAGACGCCCAGGATCGGGAGCCCGGCGTCGGCGGCGTCCTCCACCCAGTCGAGCAACTCCGCGATCCACGCCTCGTCCCAGTACACCGACGAGCGCGAGCCGGTGATCACGGCGGCGTCGAACTCGCCGGCACCGGGGGTCGCGGCGGTGTCGGGGTCGACGGGCGGCGGCAACTCGGCGGCGTTCGCGTCGAACTCGACGAGCGTCGCGTCGAACTCCCGGCGGAAGTTCCGCGACGTGTTGTCGTCGTCGTGGGCCGCGTGCAACAGGGCGAATCGCAGGTCGGTCACGGTACCCACCACTCGGCGACTCGCGTGGAAGTGTCTTGCGCGCCGCGACGGCGGTGGTCGTCGCGCGGTGACCCACGAGCGAGTGCCGTCGTGTCGTGGCTCACGAGTCGGCGTCGACGGGACGGGACCCCGTCGAATCACCGGATCGGTCGTCGGCATCACCGGTAGTCGAGTCGTCGGCATCACCGGATCGGTCGTCGGCATCACCGGATCGGTCGTCGGCATCACCGGATCGGTCGTCGGCATCACCGGATCGGTCGTCGGCATCACCGGTAGTCGAGTCGTCGGCCTCACCGGTGGTCGAGTCGTCGGCCTCACCGGTGGTCGAGTCGTCGGCCTCACCGGTGGTCGAGTCGTCGGCCTCACCGGTGGTCGAGTCGCGGGTGTCGTCGACACCCGAGTCGCGACTCCCGTCGGACGTCGACTCGTGAGTCCCACCGAAACTCGACGTCCCGATCTCGTCGGGTCTCGATCCGCCGCTCCCGTCGGCAGACGCCCCGCCACTCTCACCACCAGTGTCGCCGACGAGTCGTCGTGCGAGTTGGCTCAGTCGGCGGTACGCGAGGTCGACGAAGAGACCCGTGAGGAATGCGAGTCCGGCGAGGAGTCGGCGACTCGCCTCGCTCCCCTCGCCGGTGACGCTCTCCGGGAGCAGCAGCGCCGCGAACAGGTACGTGCCGGCGGCCAGCGGGAGCGCGGCGAGGACGCGGATCGTCCAGTCGGTGAGCCGCTCGGCCGTCGGACCGACGTTCACCACGCGGGTGAACGTGTACCCCAGCGCGCCGAGCGTGGCGTACGTGTAGACGAACGGCGGGACGGTCGGCGTCACCGCGCCGGCCGAGAGTCCCGCCAGCGGGTCGGGGACGAACCCCGGGAGCCGAGCGGCGTCGACGGTCGCCGAGACGACGACCGCCGTCAGCACCGCCTGGAGTGCCAGCATCGTCGCCGTCCGGAGCGTGTACCGGCTCCGATCACCGGTCGACGGAGCCGGAGTCCCGCCGTCGAACGGCTCCGTACTCGGGTTCTCGTCACTCGGAAGGGTCTCCGGAGCCTCGCCGTCCGACTCCGTCGGCACCTCCGAGTGCGATCCCGACGACTCCGCCGACGGTGAGCCGTCGCCCACGCCCGATCCGTCTCGTCGCGCCGTCACGTTGGGTACGTGTAGCCGCGAGAGAAAGTAGTTTGTGGCACACCGCATCGAAACTGGGGACGGCCACTCACTCGCCGAGGAACGCGTGGAGACGGTCGTTCACCGGGCGGGCTGCCTCGATCCCGACGAGGTGGCCGGCGTCGTCGATCCCGACGAACTCCCCGCCGGGGAGGTCACGCGCCAACGCCTCGCCCGCCGCTGGCGGACAGATCTCGTCTGCACGCCCGTGGACCACCAGGGCGTCGTTCGTCACCTCGTACAGCCAGTCCGTCGCGTCCGCCTCGCGCAGCGCCGCCGCCTGCGCGGTCCGTGCGTCCGGCGTCGCGTCCTCGTCGCCGCGCCACCCGACGATCCGGTCGACGGCCTCGGGCCGAGCCTCGCGGAACGACGCCGACAGCGCCGTCTCCGTCGTCGCCCGCAGCGCCGCCTCGTCGGCCGGATCGGCCGCCAGTGCTTCGGTGTCGTACTCCGTCCCCGCCGGGGGCGTCCCGAGCAACACGAGTTTCTCCGGGCGCGCCAGTCGGCGTGCGGCGTGGACGGCGACGAGCCCACCGAGTCCCGCGCCGACGAGGTGTGCCGAGCGGACGCCCACGTCCGCCAACACCGCCTCCAGGTCGCCGACGAGATCCGTCACGTCGTACGGCCCCGCCGGGGCGTCCGAGCGGCCACAGCCGCGGGTGGTCGGGACGACCGTCTCGAACGGCCCCGCGAGCGACCCCGCCTGCCAGGCCCACTGCCACGGCCCGAACCCGAGGTCCCCGAGGAAGACGACCGTCTCGGTCCCGTCGACGCTCCCCCGTCCGTCCGTCTCGTAGTAGATCCGACAGTCTCCGGCAGTCGCGTACGGCACACCCGTCGGTTCCGCTCCCGGCGAGTTGAACGTAGCGGTCCGACACCTGCGAGGGTCGTGGCGAGCGATCGGAACGCCGGTGACGGATCGTCGCAGGAACGTCAGTGGCGGGAGTGGCGCGCCCGTGGGCGGGTTCCGCAAGTGGCACACGAGTGTAGACCCGTGAAGTACCTCGGGGACAGGCCCCGAGGCACTCGCCCTGCTCGACCTGTAGAAGACACTTAACGGGGCGTCGCGTAACGAGTGTGTGTCGGACCGTAACTACTCGCCGGTCGGACGGGGCGGGAGCCCCGGCCGACCGGTGCTGGGGGAGCACAGTGCCGACTCCGGGCGCCGCCTCGCGGCGTCGGGAGCGGTAGATCGTGACCACGACGAGGAGGGTGCGGGCAACGACGGCGAGTCGAGCGGCGACGCGAGCGGAGACGACGCGACGGGGAGCGCGGACGAGGAGCGAGACCGTGCCGTCGCGACCGCCGCGGGGATGGCCCACGACCTGCGGAACTCGTTGAACGTCCTCTCCGGGTCGTTGGACGACCTCGCGGCGGACGAGGACGCGGACTCGGCGACCGTCGACCGGTGTCGCACCGCCGTCGACCGGATGGAGACGTTGATCGACGACCACCTCACGCTCGCCAGAGTCGGCGAGGCGGCCGTCGAGACGGAGCGTGTGTCCGTCCGCGCGGCGGCCGCGACCGCCTGGGAGACGGTCCGGACCGACCGTGCGCGCCTCGTCGTCGAGACGGACGCCGTCGTCGTCGCCGACGAGTCGCGGCTCGTCGGCCTCTTCGAGAACCTGTTCCGCAACGCCGTCGAGCACGGGACGGAGACGGGTGCGGCACGGTCGACGACCGAGGAGGCGTCGAGCGACGGCGACGCCGGCGATCGCGAGACTGGAGCGAGCGAGCGCGACGAGGACGAGGTGTCGAGCGTCGACCCGTCGGTGACGGTGACGGTCCGGTGGGTCGACGGCGGGCTCGCCGTCGACGACGACGGGCCGGGAGTCCCCGAGGAGTTGCGCGCGACCGTGTTCGAACCGGGGTACACGACCGCTCGCGACGGGACCGGGCTGGGGCTCGCCATCGTCGCGACGGTCGCGGACGCTCACGGCTGGGTGGTGCGCGTCGCCGACAGTCCCACCGGCGGGGCTCGCGTCGTCTGCGACGGCGTCGAGCGCGTCGACGGGTGAGCCACGAGCCACGTCCACACGCGACCGGAACGCTCATTCGCGGCTCGTCCCAGTGACGACCGTGAGCGACGACTCGCTACGACTCGGCGATCTGCCGGACGACGCCGACCCGGCCGCGGTGGCCGACGCCGTCGAGGCGCGCGCCGACCGCGACCCCGCACGCATCGCCGTCGACGTGGACCGCACCCTCACCACCGGCGAGGGCGACCCGTGGTGGGAGGACGGACTCGGCGCGGAGCCGGACGAACACGTCCTCGACGTGGTGGACGAACTGTACTCGCGGGGCCACACGATCATCGTCTGGACCGCCCGCCCGTGGCGCGTCGCCGACGAGACCGTCGGCTGGCTCACGGCCCACGGCGTCCGCTACCACGGGCTCCGGATGGAGAAGGGGTCGAGTGACGTGTACCTCGACGACAAGGCCGTGAACGTCGAACGACTCTGAATCGGGCCGACGGTGGGTTGAAGCGTCCGCCGGTCGTCCCGGTCGGTCGTGCACCTCGTCGTCGACTACGGCGGTGTCGTCGTCCACCACGACGACCCCCACGAGCAGGCCGCGCAGATACTCGGCGTCGACCCCGAGACGGAGATGCGCCGCGTCGCGCTGCCGTACTTCGCGTACCAGCGTGGCTTCCTCCAGAGTACCGCGGAGTACCTCGATCTCCTCGAGACGGTGACGGGTGCCTCGCCCGCCGCGTGCCGGGAGTACCTCGACGAGCGGTGGCTCGACCCAGAGCTACCGGACGTACACGCCGACGTCCTCCGTGACCTCGCCGCCGATCACACCCTGCTCCTGTTCGGGAACGCGGTCCAGCCGTGGGTAGAGACGGTGTTGACCGACCACGGCGTGCGCGAGTGGTTCGACGAGCTGGTCGTCTCCTCCGCGATCCAGCGAGCGAAGCCACACCCGCGCGGCTACGTCGCGTGTCTCTCGGAGGCCGACACTGACCGACCGGTCGCGATGATCAGCGACGAGTACGACGAGGACCTGCTGATGGCCGAGACCGTCGGGATGCGGTCCGTGTGGGTCGAACGGGACGGCGTGGAGCCGTTTCGAGAACCGGACTACCGCGTGGACGGACTCGCCGGGTTCCCGGCCGTAGTCGCGGAGATGACCGAGTGAGCGCTCACGATGCCAGTCCGACCGTCTCCCGGTAGGAGCCGTACTGCCGCTCGAACACGTCCATGATCTCGCCCATCGTCGCGTACGCCTTCACCGCGTCGACGATGTACGGCATCACGTTCTCGTCGGTGTCCAGGGCGTCGTCCAACGCCGCCAGTGCCGCCCGCACCTCCTCGTCGTCGCGCTCCTCTTTGACGGATTCGAGCCGCTCCAGTTGCCGGTCTTGGACCTCCTCGTCGACGGACAGCAGGTCCGGCTCCGTGTCCTCCTCGATCTCGTACTGGTTGACGCCGACGACGACCTCCTCGCCCGCGTCGACACGCTCCTGGTACTCGTAGCTGGACTCCTGGATCTCGCGGTGGAAGTACCCCTCGTTGATCCCGGTCAACACGCCGTCGCGGACGGAGCCGTCGCCCATCTCCTTGATCTCCTCGATGTACGCCATCGCCTTCTCCTCGACCTCGTCGGTGAGGCTCTCCACCATGAACGAGCCCGCCAGCGGGTCGACGGAGTCGGCCGCGCCGGACTCTTCGGCGATGATCTGCTGGGTACGCAACGCGACGCGGACGGCCTTCTCCGAGGGGAGCGCCAGCGCCTCGTCGAAGGAGTTCGTGTGGAGACTCTGGGTACCGCCCAGCACGCCCGCCAACGCCTGGATCGTCACCCGGACGATGTTGTTCAGCGGCTGTTGGGCCGTCAGCGACTGCCCCGCTGTCTGGGTGTGGAACTTCAGCCGCTTGGACTCCGGCTTCTCGGCGTCGTACCACTCGCCCATCACGCGCTGGTAGATCCGTCGTGCCGCCCGGAACTTCGCCACCTCCTCGAAGATGGAGTTGTGCGAGTTGAAGAAGAAGGACAGCTGTGGCGCGAACTCGTCGACGTCGAGCCCGCGGTCGAGCGCGTCCTCGACGTACGCGAACCCGTCCGCCAGTGTGAAGGCGAGTTCCTGGATCGCCGTCGAGCCGGCCTCGCGGATGTGGTACCCGGAGATGGAGATGGGGTACAGCTTCGGCGTCTCCTCGACCGCGAACTCGACGGTGTCCGTGACGATGTCCAGCGACGGCTCCGGGGGGATCACCCACTCCTTCTGCGCGATGAACTCCTTGAGCATGTCGTTTTGCATGGTGCCGCGGAGCTGGTCGCGGTCGACCCCCTGCTGGTCGGCGAGGGCGATGTACATCGCGTAGATCACCGGCGCACTCGGGTTGATCGTGAAGGAGGTCGACACCTCGTCCAAGTCGATCCCGTCGAAGAGGATCTCCATGTCACGCAGCGTGTCGACGGCGACGCCCTCCTTGCCGACTTCCCCGTCCGCGAGCGGGTCGTCGGAGTCTTTCCCCATCAGCGTCGGCATGTCGAACGCCGTCGAGAGCCCCGTCTGGCCGTTGTCGGTGAGGTAGTGGAACCGCTCGTTGGTCTCCTCTGCGGTACCGAACCCGGCGAACTGTCGCATCGTCCACGTCCGGCCGCGGTACATCGTCGGGTACGGGCCGCGCGTGTACGGCTCCTCGCCGGGGAACCCGATGTCCTCCTCGAAGTCGACGTCGGCCACGTCCTCGGGGCCGTACAGGCGGTCGACTTCGAGGTTCGAGACGGTCGCGAACCGGTCTTTCCGTTCGCCGTGGCGGTCCAACACCGGGTCGCGCGTCTCCGTCTCCCACTCCTCGCGGGACTCGCGGATCGACGCGAGGTCGTCCTCGTCGTACATGGACGGAGAGAGTGTCGTCGGGAGGTTAACCGTTCGGGTCGATCGTTCACTCGTCTCCGTGTTCCGGTCCGCTACGGCGGGTTGTGGGCGGTTCCGCCGGGAACGGGTGGACGGCAGCCGGGCGGGCGGCGACGCTCGGCTGTCGGGGCGGTGGTGTCCTCACTCCCCGACGACGCGGCTCGCGACGGCGAGGGCTGCGACCACCGCCCCCGGTGCCAGCAGCGCGAGGAGCACCAGCGGGGGCGACACGCCCGCCTCCGTCGCGGAACTCGTGTCGGCTCGCGCCGCTCCGGCGGTCGCGTCGCCCGACTCGGTCCTCGACCGCGCCTCGGTCGTCGTCCCCGCGTCGGTGGGCGCCGCGCGGACCGCCAGGGTCACCCGGTCGCCGACGCCACGTGGGATCGACAGCGAGAGGTCGTACTCGCCGGGCGGGAGCGGGCCGTCCGGCGCCGCCGTCGTCTCGACACCGGTGACGCGCCCGCTCTCGGCCGTGACCGGCGGAGTGTCGCGTCCGTCCGCGACGGCGGCGGTGTCGAGGCGGAGCCGGACGCGCCCGTCCTCGTCGTCGGCGAACCGGACGACGAGTTCGAACGCCTCGGGACCGGCGACACGCAGCGTCGCGGCGTCGACACGGTGGAGGTTCGCGTCCACGGCGACGGCGTCGCCGCTCGTCGTGGGTGCCGGTGGCGACTGGAAGGCGACGAACTGGTGGGCACCGGCGACGCCGACGAGGAGCCAGCAGACGGGGACCACGACCGCCACTCGTGTCGCGCCGCGCGTTCGCATCTCGTCTCTCCGTCCGCCGTACGCGGCGATAAACCTGTGGGCGCCGACGGAGTCGAGTGGATCACGTCACTCCGTCCGCGGGACGGCGACGGCACCGACGGCGAAGAAGACGACGGCCAGCGCCGCGAGCACCGCGAGGTTCCCGACGGTCCCCAGCGGCGGTGTCGACAGCGTCGTCCCCGCGGGGTCGAACGTCAGCGTCCGCACGCCGCGAGCGAAGTACGTCAGCGGCGAGAGGTACTCCACGGTGCCGAACCAGTCGGGCAACAGCGACGGTGTGAGGAACGTGTCCGAGAGGAACAACAACGGCAGGGCGATGGTGTTCGAGGCCGCGATCACGCCGTCTTGAGAGTCCGCCACGCGGCCGAGGATCGCGCCGAATCCACAGAACAGCACGACGGCGAGCGCGACGAACGGGACGAGCAACAGCGTCTCGACGGTCAGCGGGACCCCGGCGCCCGTCAGCGACACCACCAGCAGGAGGATCAGCAGGCTGGCGGCGCCGATGACGCCGAGGTTGACGAGGGTGTGTGCGGCGAGCCACTCCCCGCGGGACAGCGGCGTCGTCGCGAGCTTCTCGAAGCGGTGGTCGTCGCGGTGGCGCGCGATCTCGGAGCCGACCCGCGACAGCGGCGTGAACAACACCACCGTCGCGAGGTAGCCCGGGACGTAGTACGACGCCGGCGCGGCGAACAGCCCGCCACCGCCGGGCTGGGTCCGGACCAGTGCCCCGAAGACGACGACGAGGATCACCGGGAAGAAGAAGGTGAAGAACACGGCGGTCTTCCGCCGGAGGAAGGACCGCGCTGCAGCCGTCGCCTCCGCACGCACCCGTCCGACGCGGGTCACGCGTCCACCTCCTCGGCCGCGTCGTCACCGCCACCCGCCACGTCGCCACGCTCGTCTGACGTGTCGTTGGCGGCGGGGTCACCCTCGGCAGCGTCGACACCCGTCGCGGCGACCGCGCTCGCGCCGGGACGGGACAGTCCCGCGAACGTCTCGCCGGTGAGCCGGAGGTAGGCGTCCTCCAACCCCGGTTCGGCCCACGTCAGCGACTCGTAGTCGACACTCGCCGCCTCGAGCGTGTCCACGATCGCCGCAATCTCGTCCGGACCGACACCCTCGACGGCGACCTCGCCGTCGCCGACGGCGACCGCGAAGTCGGCCGCCCGGAGTGCCTCCGCGGCCGGGTCGGTCGGTGCCGTGTCGGTCGCAGTCGTGTCGGACGCGGCCGTGTCGGTCGCGACGGCGTCGGGCGCGTCGTCGCCGGGAGCGCGGTCGGTGTCTGCACCGGGAGTGAGGTCGGTCTCCTCGCGGTCACGGACGCCGATCACGAGTCGCGGCGGCCCGGCGTGGTCGGCCACCAACTCCGCCGGCGGGCCGACGGCGACGAGTCGCCCCTCCCGGAGCAGTCCGACGCGGTCGCTGAGTCGTTCGATCTCCGTCATCGAGTGGCTCGTCAACACGACGGCGGTGCCGGCGTCTGCGAGCGACTCCACCAACCCCCAGACGGCGCGACGGCCCGCCGGGTCGATCCCGGTCGTCGGCTCGTCCAAGAACAGCAGGTCCGGGTCGTTGACCAGGGCCGCACCGACACATGCGCGGCGCTTCTGGCCCCCGGAGAGGTCCTCGTACCAGGTGTCGGCGGCGTCCGTCAGCCCCACGTCGGCGAGCACGTCCGCGACGGCGCGCGACTCGTCGTACAGGCCGGCGTAGTAGGCGAGCAGCTCGCGGACCGTGAGTCGCCCCGCGGGGGCGAACTCCTGTGGGAGCAGGCCGATCCGCGAGCGGTCGCTCTCGGCCGGCGGCGTGCCGAACACCGACACCGTCCCCTCGACGCGCGTCGTCCCCGTCAGCGCCCGGACGAGTGTCGTCTTCCCGGCGCCGTTGGGGCCGACCAGGCCGAACACCTCGCCCGCGGCCACCTCGACGGAGACGCCGTCGAGTGCCACCGTGTCGCCGTAGGTCTTCCGCACCCCCGCGGCGCGGACGACCGGCTCCTCGCTCATACCGGACGGTCGCCGCCTGCCGCGCCTAAGCGTGTCGAAGCGCGTGTCCGACGGCGACCGTCAACCACCTCGACGCGGTCGGACCATCGAAATTGTGATGCCACACCGGACGGCGGCCGCGGGTGGCGAAGCGCCTACACTCGTGGACACCGAAGTGTGCCCGTGCCACTGGGAGACCGCCTACGTCGCGCCGTCCGCCAGCAGGCCCGGAAAGCCGGGCGACAGTACGCCGAGAGCGTCCGGGCGTACCGCGAGGGGCGAGACGGCGACGGCGCCGGCGGCGACGGCGACGACGGCGGCGAGGGCAGCGACGGGAGAGACGGCGGTGCAGGCGCCGACCCGCCGCCGGAGGACGCCGAACGGGTCCCGCCCGCGACGTTCGACCTGCCGGACGACGGGGACGGCGCCGCACGGATCGTCTGCCGGCGCCACGTCGAGCGGCGCGCGGTCCCCGTCGACGAGGCGGGCCGTCCCGACTGTTTCGAGGCCGGGAACCCCGACTGCGAGGGGTGTCGCGAGGACGTGTGTGAGGGCCGTGTCGAGACCTGGTGATCGTCACCGAGACACGGAACGGGAGAGACCGCGCGACGGAGTCGCCACCGGTTCCCGCGGCGCGGTGTCACCCGCCGAGGAAGTCCTGCCGGACCGTCTCGTCGGCCAGCAGCGCGTCGCCGTCGTCCTCGTAGCGGTTCTCCCCGCTCACGAGCACGTAGCCGCGGTCACACCGCCGGAGCGCCTCCTTGGCGTTCTGCTCGACCATCAGGATCGCCGTCCCGGTGTCGTTGATCTCGTCGACCTTGTCGAACATCTCCTCGACCAGGTCCGGCGCCAGCCCGGCGGACGGCTCGTCGAGGAGGAGCATCTCCGGGGACAACATCAGCGCCCGCCCCATCGCGAGCATCTGCTGTTGACCCCCGCTCATCGTCCCCGCCTTCTGGTCTTGCCGTTCCTCCAGGATGGGGAAGCGGGCGAACACCTCGTCCAACGCGTCCTGTGGCGTCTCGTCGAGGATGTACGCACCCATCTCGAGGTTCTCGCGGACGGTCAACGCGCCGAACACGTTGTCGTTCTGCGGAACGTAGCCGAGTCCCTCGTAGATGATCTCCTCGGGGTTCATCCCGGTGATGTCCGTCCCGTCGAAGGTGACGGTGCCACCCATGTGACTCGTCAACCCGAAGACGGACTTCATCACCGTCGACTTGCCGGCGCCGTTCGGGCCGACGATGGTGACGTACTCCCCGTCGCGAACGTCCATGTCGACGTCCGAGAGGATCTGGAGGTCGCCGTAGCCGGCGTCGAGCGAGCGCACCTGCAACAGGGCGTCCTCCCACGTGTCGATCTGCGTGGCCGCACCCGCGTGCTCGCTACTCGTCCCGTCGGCTCCGCTCGGCGCGCCACCCGTGCCCGACGGATCGTCGGTCGTCGCCGCGTCCCCGGCGTCGGCGGCGTCCGTCGCCTCTGCGGCGTCGTCCGGCGCGGTGGTCTCGCTCACACGTCACCTCCGAGGTACGCCTCGATCACGTCCTCGTTCGACTTCACGGCCTCGGGACTCCCCTCCGTCAGCACCGATCCCTGGTGCATCACGATCACGTGTTCACAGTTCTCCATGATCAGGTCCATGTCGTGTTCCACGATGAGGAACGTGTACCCCTGCTCGCGGAGGTCGTGGACGTGTTCCAACAGTCGCTCCTCCAGCGATGGGTTCACGCCCGCGAACGGCTCGTCCAACAGCATCACGTCCGGGTCCGTCAACAGCGCCCGCGACAGCTCCAACAGCTTCCGTTGCCCGCCCGAGAGGTTCCCCGCGTACTCGTGAGCGAGGTGGTCGATCTCGAAGAACTCCAGCGTCTCCCAGCAGCGTTCCAACACCTCCGACTCCTGGTCGACGACGGAGTCCCGGACGAACGGCAACACGCTGCGCCACAGCGACTCCCCGCGTTGCCCGCCCGGCGCGAGCATCAGGTTCTCCAACACGGTCATCTCGGAGAACTCGCGGGCGATCTGGAACGTCCGCACCAGCCCGCGCTGGGCGACGGTGTGGGGCGCCAAGCCGGTGATGTCCTCCCCGCGGAAGGTGACCGTCCCCGCGGTCGGCTCGTGGACGCCGGTGATACAGTTGAACGTCGTCGACTTGCCGGCGCCGTTCGGACCGATCAACCCCGTGAGCGTCCCGGCCTCCACCTGGAACGTGGCGTCGTCGACCGCCGTGATCCCGCCGAACTCCTTGCGGAGCCCGTCGACACGCAGCGGCACGTCGTCGGCGTCCGGTGCCGCCTCCCCGCCGACGAGGTCGTCCGACGTCGCCGCCGTCCCGCCGGGTGCGCCGGCACCACGACTCTCCGTCGACTCCGCCGCCTCCGATCCCGCAGTCGCCGACCCGTCGTCGGCGGTCGTCGACTCGCCGCCGGTCGTCGACGGCTCGTCCACCGCCGTCTCGCCGTCCGTGGCCGCTCCGGTGTCTGCACGCCCGGCGCTCGTCGACTCGGCGTCTGCACGCCCGGCGCTCGTCGGCTCGTTCGCGGCCGTCTCGGCGGTCACGTCCACGTCGTCACTCATCCGTCTCACCCCCGTCGGTGTAGGCACTGTCTCCGCCGCGGCGGTCGAGTCGGACGCCGGCCGCCGGCTCTTTCCGGTGGCCGAGCAGTCCCTCCGGGCGCCGGTGCATCAGGAAGATCAACACGAGCCCCATCACGATCAACTGGAGCTGGCGGACACTGTCGAGCACGTAGAACCCCAGCGGCACCAGGTCCCCGCTCGCGGAGATGGGCGCCAGCGCCTGGCCGAAGCTGGACGGCGCCTCCACCTCGACGAAGTTCGCGACGACACTCTGGAGGAACCGCGGCCCCTGGAACAACACGGCGGCGAACAGCGCCCCACCCATCACGCTGCCGGTGTTCGAACCGGCCCCACCGATGATCAGCGCGATCCAGATGAAGAACGTCAGCCGCGGCCGGTAGGTGTTGGGCGTGATCGCCCCGCTGGTCATGTACCAGAGGATCCCACCCAACCCCATCAGCGCACAGCCGACGACGAACGCCTTCGTCTTGAACGCGTTCGTGTCCTTCCCGAGCGCGTTCGCCGCGTCCTCGTCCTCGCGGATCGCCTTCAGCACCCGGCCGAACGGGGAGTTGCCGAGCCGCGTCAACACTAGGTAGTAGACCGCGACGGCGACGAGCAACAGCCCACCGTACAACAGACTGTTCGCAACCGGCCGGGGGTTGTTCTCGATGACCGCGCCGACGAGCCCGACGAACGCGTCGTGGACCGCCGACAGGAACAACGCGTCGAACAGCGCCTCCACCGGGCTACCGAAGTCCAAGAGGAGGCCGGAGCCGCCGCCGAACCCGATCACGAGGTCCCCGACCTCGAACCGCTCGAAGGTGCCCGAGAGGAACGTGAACCGCACCATCTCGCTGGTCGCCACCGTGACGATGGCGAGGTAGTCCGCCCGGAGACGCAACGCCGGGAGCGCGACGACCAACCCGAGCAGCCCGGCGGCGACCGTGCCGGCGATCACCCCGACCCACAGCGGGAGCCCGAGCCCGCCGACGCTGCCCGCGGCGGCCTCCGTCGCCGGTGCCTTCGAGACGACCGCCATCACGTAGATCCCGACCGCCATGAAGCCGACGATGCCGATGTTGAACAGCCCCGTGTACCCCCAGTGGAGGTTCAGCGCCAGCGAGAGCAGCGCGAACAGCGCGACGTAGAACGTCAACGTCGCGACGGAGTTCAACTGCCCCCGGACGCCGTAGTCGAGCAGGACCCCGACGAGCAGGTACGCGAGGTAGATCCCGGCGAGCAAGACGCCGATCTTCACGAGATCCTCCTCCCACACCGCCGCGAGCGGGCTCTGCTCGTCGGCCGCGGTCCCACCGTCGGTCGCGACGCCGTCGGACGCGTCGCTCGTCATGCCGTCGACCTCCCGGAGAACAGCCCCGTCGGTTTGACGATCAGGATGAGGATCATCACGAGGAAGGCGGCGGCCCGCGAGAAGCTCGAGGGAATCCACAGCACCGACAGCGACGCCGTCAACCCGATGACGAGGCCGCCGACGATGGCGCCGTAGATCGAGCCGATCCCGCCGAGGATCACCGCCGCGAAGATGAGCAACAGCAGGATCCACCCGTCGAACCAGCCGAGCGTCCCCTTCCAGAGCACGAACATGTAGCCGGCGACGCCCGTCAGTCCGCCGCCGATGATCCAGGTGAACCGGACGACCCGTTCGGTCGGGATGCCGGTGATGCGGGCGAGGTCCTCGTTGTCGGCCATCGCACGCATCGCCTTCCCGAGTCTGGTCCGCTGGAGCAGCAGGTGGACGCCGAGCATCAGTCCACCACCGACCAGCGTCAACGCGGCGTCGTGTGCGGTGACGCGCAGCGTCCCGTCGACGAACGGGATCGACGCGGTCGGCACGGCGCCGGCCGCCGTCGTCCCGCGCTTGGCCGGGCCGAACACGAACTGGATGCCGTACCGGAGCGCGAACGCGACGCCGATGCTCGTGATCAACAGCGTGATCCCCGAGCGGTCACGCACCGGCTCGAACACGAGGCGGTCGACCACCAGCGAGAGTGCGATCGTCCCGACACCGGCGACGAGCATCCCGGCGACGACCGCCAGCGGCGTCTGGGTGGCACTGATCCCGAGTGCGCCCCCGAAGACGGAGCCACCGGCGCCGACCAACAGCAACGACCCGACGTTGGCCGAGGAGCCGAAGCCGCCCGCGACGAGGTAGGTGGTCGCCCACCCGGAGAAGGCACCCGCAGTGATGTAGTCGCCGTGTGCGAAGTTCGCGAAGTTGAGGATACTGTACGTCATCGAGAGGCCGATCCCGGCGAGGCCGATCACCAGCCCCCGCATCAGGCCGTCCTTCACCAGGACGGCCACCTCGGAGACCTGGACCGATCCCGAGAGGAGTCGGGTGCCGAGGTTCACGAACAAGAGGACGACGAGGAACCCGAAGACCAGTGCGAGTGGGTTCGCCTCGACGACCTCCCGACCCCGATCGTACGATTCTGTCACGCCCATGTGTGTCTCACTCGTACGTAACATACTCACACGTCTTAAACACCCCGGCACGGGTGGGTGGGGTCCGTCCCGCCGCCGTCCGTCGATCCCGCGGCCTCTCCCGGGGAGCCAGCGGGGCCGACCGGCCACCCGAGCGGGGCTCGTCGCCGTCCGGACGGCGTCTCGCGGCCGCTCGGTGGGTGTCGTCTCGGGCGTCCGAGGTCGTAGGCCGTCGCGGCCGTCTCCGAGAGGAGACTCTCCGTCGTGGGAGCCGTCTCGCGAGCCCGCAGGAGACCTCGCCGACCCGTGTGAGCCGGACGGCGGGGACTCCTGTCGTGGGTCCACACGGAGGGGACGAAGCGGTGTCCTCAAACCGTTCGGTGTCTCAGCCACGTGCAGACGATGAGTTCGTACCCGTCGTTCGTCGTGGGGATCGCAGGGGGCACGGGCGCGGGGAAGACGACGGTGTCGCGACTGATCGCCGAGAGTGTCGGCGAGTCCGTCACCCGCATCCCGATCGACAACTACTACGAGGATCTCTCGCACATGGACCTCGCGGAGCGCGAGCAGGTCAACTACGACCACCCGGACGCCTTCGAGTGGGACCTGTTGCGCGAGCAGTTGGAGCAGTTGCTCGCCGGGCAGCCCGTCGAGATGCCACAGTACGACTTCGAGATCCACAACCGCAAGGACGAGCGCGAGACCGTCGAGCCGACGGAGGTGATCATCCTCGAGGGGATCCTCTCGCTGTACGACGACGAGATCAACGAGATGCTGGACCTGCGTCTGTACGTCGAGACGGACGCGGACGTACGCATCCTCCGGCGGATCGAACGTGACGTGATCGAGCGCGGCCGAGATCTGGAAGGTGTGATCGACCAGTACCTCTCGACGGTGAAACCGATGCACGAGCAGTTCATCGAGCCGACGAAGAAGGCCGCCGACCTCGTCATCCCGGAGGGCGCCAACAGCGTCGCGATCAACCTCTTGGAGGAGAAACTCCAGGCCGAGGTGAACGGCGACGCGACCCGAACCTGGGAACGCGGCGCGCTCGAACGCGAGATCGACGGCGTCGACGACACCACCTCCTTCGGCGACGACTGATCGCCGACGCGACTCCCCGCTACGGCGACCGCCGAGGCCACCTCGCCAGGCGACGACTGACGACCGCCGCTCTCTCGTGACGGCCGAGAACTGCCGTCCCTACCCCTCGACGCGTCGCCGTCGGTACCAGTCGACGGCGGCGTAGACGACGACGTAGCCGACGACCGCGAGGGCGACCGCCAGGACGACGTTGCCGAGCAGTTGGCGGACGAGCACGTCCGTCCCCAGCGCCGGGTCGAGCGAGCGCAGCGTCTCGGGTGTCGGCCGCGCCCCCGGCACCGGGCCGAGCAGGCGCTCGCCGATCCAGTAGCTCCCCCCGTAGATCGCCCACTTCACCGGGGGGTTGAACACGGCCAGTGTCGCCGCCAGGGCGAGTTTGCTCGCGCGCTCGGAGAGGTACGCCACGGCCGCGAACAGGGGGATCGCGCCGCCGGCCGTGGGCAAGGCGACGACGACCGTCCCGAGCGCGAACGTCGCCGCCACCTCGACGGTGGTGTGGTCGCCGACGACGGCCCGTTCCAGTCCCGCGGCGAGTCGCTCGCGGGCCGCCCCCGGCCGCTCGCGGACGGTGCTCACCCGCTCCCACAGCGCGGCGAGCCGTGACCTGACCGTCGGGAGCGCGGGCGTCATTCGTCCGACGTTCGCGCCGAGACGGCATAAGCGAGGTGGGTGGGATGGAGTGTGTGACGAGTAGGTGAGACAGAGTGCGTGACGAGACACGACGACGCCGTCGGGTCCGCTCGGAGAGCCACCCGCGTCCGTGGGCGTTCCCCGGCACCGCACACGTTCGTCTGTACGTGTTCGTGCATACCGAGACCGAAGTTCCGGTGTAGCGTCTCGTGCAGTCGGAAACTCACAGACGAGTCAATCCGAGCGCCGTGGGTCCGTCAGCGGCCGGTAACGAACCACTCATTATCGAGCGGCCGCTTGGACGAATATGCACACACGCCGACGCGGAGACTCGTTCTCGACGACCGCGACGCCGCCGTTCGGAGGTGGGGCGCGTGAGCAGTGACGGCCGCCGAGACGGGACGCCGTTCGCACCGCACACCCCCGCCGAGACGCGGGCGATGCTCGAGGAACTCGGCGTCGAGACCGAGGCCGAGCTGTTCGACATCCCCGACGATGTCGCCTTCGAGGGGGAGTTGGGGATCGAGCAGCGCTCGGAGCGCGAGGTCGTCACCGAGTTGGGCGAGACGTTCGCGGACAACGACGACCTCGTGGAGTTCCTCGGACGGGGCCACTACGACCACTACGTCCCGTCGCTGGTGGACAACCTCTCGCTGCGGTCGGAGTTCCTCACGAGTTACACCCAGTACCAGCCGGAGATCACGCAGGGGTTCCTGCAGGCACTGTTCGAGTACCAGTCGATGCTGGTGGAGTTGACCGGCCTCGGCGTCGCCAACGCCTCGATGTACGACGGCGCGACGGCGCTGGGCGAGGCGGCGCTGCTGGCCGAACGACTCCGCTCCGTCTCCGGGACGGAAGTGTTGGTGCCCGAGCAGTTGCGTGACGGGAAGCGGGCGGTGTTGGAGAACTACGTCGACGGCTCGGACCTGACCGTCGAGACGTACCCGTACGCGGACGGCACCGTCGACACCGACGCACTCGCCCGCGCGGCGACCGAGGACACCGTACTCGTGTACGCCGAGACGCCGACGGCGACGGGCGCGATCGAGCCCGCACTGGAGACGGTCGGCGAGGTGGCCGACGACGCCGACGCGCTGTTCACCTACGGCAGCGACGTGGTCGCGCTCGGCCTGCTGGAAGAACCCGCCGCGGTCGGTGCGGACGTGGTCGTCGGCGAGGCGGCCTCGCTGGGGCTGCCGACGGCCGACGGGATGGGCACCGGACTGTTCGCCTGTAAGGAGGAGTTCCTCCGGCAGGTGCCGGGACGGCTCGTCGGCGCGAGCACCGACGAGAGCGACCGGCGGGCGTTCACACTGACACTCCAGACCCGCGAACAGCACATCCGCAAGGAGCGTGCCACCTCGAACATCTGTACGAATCAGGCGTGGGTGGCGCTGCGGACGGCGATGCACGTCGCGTCGCTGGGTGCCGACGGCCTCGCCGAGTTGGCGGAGTCGTCGGTCCGGCGGGCGAGTGACCTCGCGGCGCGACTCGACGAGATCGACGGCGTGACCGCGCCGGTCCACGACCGCCACCACTTCCGCGAGTTCCCCGTGAGCGTCGGAGAGGCGGCGGTCGCGGACGCCGAGACCGCCGCGGCGGCGCTGCGAGACCGTGGGTTCGCCGTCCACACGCTCGACGACACACGACTGCAGGTCTGCGTGACGGAGACGAACGAACACGCCGTCGACGACTTCGTCGCGGCGGTCCGGGAGGTGGCCACATGAGGTACGATCAGGCACGCTACGGCGACGACGAGCGGTACCAACCCCTGCTGTCGGAGAAGGACACGACCGAGGTCAAGCCCGGCGAGGGATCGGCACTCCCCGACGACTTGACGCGCGACTCTCTGGAGTTGCCGTCGCTGTCGGAGCCGGAGTTGGCGCGTCACTACACGCGGCTCTCGCAGATGAACTGGGGGGTCGAGTCGGGGTCGTACCCGCTCGGCTCGTGTACGATGAAGTACAACCCCAAGTTCACCGAGGAGGTGGCGGCCGACGAGAACGCGGCCGTCCACCCGGACCGCCCGGACGAGACCGTCCAGGGGAACCTGAAGCTCCGGTACGACCTCCAGCGGTACCTCGCGGAGATCGGCGGCATGGACGCGGTGACGCTCCAGCCGCCGGCCGGCGCCGCCGGAGAGTTCACCGGGATCACCGTCGCGAAGGCGTACCACGACCACCACGACAACGACAAGAGCGAGGTGATCGTCCCCGCCTCGGCCCACGGGACGAACTTCGCGACCGCCGCGATGGCGGGCTACGAGGTCGTGGAACTCCCGTCGGGCGAGGACGGCCGCGTCGACTTCGAGGCGCTGGAGGCGGCCGTCTCCGAGGAGACCGCCGCCCTGATGCTCACGAACCCGAACACGGTCGGGCTGTTCGAGCGCGACATCGCGGACATCGCGGAGTTGGTCCACGACGCCGGCGGCCTGCTCTACTACGACGGCGCGAACCTCAACGCTCTCTTGGGTCGTGGGCGGCCGGGCGACATGGGGTTCGACATCATGCACTACAACGTCCACAAGACGTTCGCGACGCCCCACGGCGGCGGCGGCCCCGGCGCGGGCCCGGTCGGCGTCGTCTCGGATCTGGCCGACTTCCTCCCGCGACCGCACGTCCGCGCCCGAGACGAGGACGGCGAGGTCGTCGCGGACGGCGCGGACCGCGAGGACCTGACCTACGAGCGGTACGACCCACCGGAGTCCATCGGGAAGGTCCACGGGTTCGACGGCAACTGGCTCGTGTTGGCGAAGGCGTACGCCTACATCGCCCGGCTGGGTGACGAGGGGCTGCGCGACGCCAGCGCGAAGGCGACGCTGAACGCCAACTACCTCGCCGAGCAGTTGGACCTGGAGGTCCCCTACGAGCCGTTCCACCACGAGTTCGCGGCGACGGCGGGCGACCGCGACGCCGCGGACGTGGCGAAGGGGATGCTCGACTACGGCGTCCACCCGCCGACGACGAAGTGGCCGGAGTTCGTCCCGGAGGCGATGTTGACGGAGCCGACGGAGGTCGAGAGCCGCGCCGAGTTGGACGACCTCGCGGCGGCGTTCAACCGGGCGGTCACGGACGACGAGGAGACGCTCGCCGCGGCACCGACGCAGACGGCCGCGAGCCGGATCGACCAGGTGTCGGCCGCCCGCGACCCGAAGCTGTCGTGGCACGCGCTCGACGACGCGACGGCCGACGAGTGACTGTAACGCGCGTTTGAACGTCCGGTGTCTTCAATACCCTCTCGGCGCTACGTCGAATCGCCCGACGCGGTGCCGTTGCCCCTGCACCGCGCTGGGTGGAGACTGCCCCGAACCCCGCCGTGATCCCCCCGGATCACGCGCCCTATCTCTCCCCCTCTCGACACGGTCGAGCCGTGCGGCCGTCGCGTCGCCCACCTGCAGTGACGACCGATCACTCGCGGAGTCCTCGTACACTGCAGGGACGAGGCGGTCACTCGACGACAGACGCCGGCACAGCGGGCTCTCCGTCGGTCCAGCGCAGCGCGTCGAGTACGTCGACCAGTCGGTCCGTCCGCCGGTCGAGGACGTTCAACGGGTGGCTGTCGAGGTGGGTCGCCGCGAGTCGATCGACCGTCCGACCGCCGTGGTCGAGTTGGAAGTGGCACGGACCCAGTTCCGGGTGTGTCTCGTCTTGGTGCCAGCCTGCCATCAGGTTCCGCTCGGGTTCGACCCACTGGATACTGTAGAATTCGTGGTCGTACGCCGCCGGAAAGTCGAACGAGACCTGCAACTGTGCCCGGTCGACGGGCCACGTGGTGTCGAGGAACCGGTCGGGGTCGACTCGCACCCGGACCTCCCGACGAGTCCCAGCAGACGGGTGGTACCACACGCGCTCGACCGGCGACTCCGCCGTCGTCGCGCGGGTGTCGAACGTGTCGAAGATCCGCCGCAGCAGTCGTCGCCTGTCGAGGTTCGCGCGATTCGCGAGGAACAGCATCACTGAGAGAGTCGTTCCGGAACGTCCGTCTGCTCGCTCGCGTCCGGGTGGAGTGACCGGGCGTCGTCGTACAGTTCGAGTGCATGGCGGAGGAGTCGCCTGTCGTCCGCCAGTCGCTCCCACCGCCGGAGCACCGCGTTGCGACGACGCGTCTCTTCACCGGACTGCGCCGCGTCGGTGAGCGTGGACTCCAGTTCCTCGCGGCTCTCGACGTCGAACTCCGTCCGCCACTCGTCGACCTGCGATTGGATCTCGGCGACCTGATCCCGGAGCTCCCGACGGGTGTGATCGTTGATCAACGCGGCGAGTTCGTCGAAGTACCGCCGCTGGTAGTTCGGCGCGTACTTCGTGTGCCCGTCGTCACCCTCGACGGTCGCGACACGCCCGAACTCCGCCAGCGTCGACAGTTCGTCCGCCACCGTCTCCCACGACCCCACGTCCGCCTGGTCGCGGATCCACTCGACGGACCGCGGCTCCGAGAGCGTCGTCGCGACCGCTCTGATGCGTTCTCGGGCCGTCGTGTCCGCCGTCCACGAGGCGAAGCCACGCTCGCCGTCCCGATCCTCGGTGTCGTCTCCGGTGTCGTGATCCGCTGTCACGTCTCGTCGTAGTCGCTGCGTCTCTATCTATCTTGTGGCTTCTCGGATATTCGAGATGCACGGGCCGAGATGGGACCCCGGTGGTGGCACCGTGTGAGACCACGCCGACGGGCAGTGCCGCGCTCGCCGGAGCACTGCGTCACGACGAGAGCACCCGAAGTGCCTACCGACAGGAGAGCCGCACTGGCGCACAGAACGTTCATGCCCGCCCGGCCGCTACGTGACTCCGATGCGACTCGACGACTTCCTCGAGTACGAGGTCGACGACGACGCCGAGCGTCGTCGCCTCGCCGAGGAGAAGTCGTACGAACTGCTCGACCACCTGGAGTCGTTCGAACACCGGTTCGCGGAGGCGACGGACGGGGGCAGCAGTTTCGGCTCCGTCTCGCCGGCGATCTTCGTCGGTACCGCGAACTACCCGAACGTCTCGACGGGCATCCTCTCGCCGGTCGGGCGCGAGGGGGACGCCGCCCGCTACGAGACCTCCGGCGCGTGGTACGAGGAGGGGGTCTCGATCTCGGACGTGTTCGAACGACGGACGAGTCTGTTGAACGCGAACCAGTCCGTCGAGCGGAACGTCCACGAGGCGGCGCGGGCGGCCGACACGTCGACTCGCCGAGACGACGACGGGCTCCCGAACGTCCACGACGCGTGGAACGGCTTCCTGGGCACCCAACGCGAGGTCGCCATCGCGGACCGGCCGGTGGACGTGGAGGTGGCACTCGCGGACGGCCCCGACGTGGACTTCGATCCGGGACGCGACGACATCTCGACGCCGACCGGCCCACGGGCGGCCGCGGCCGACGCGCGACTCGGCGAGAACCCACACGTCCCGCCGGCCGTCGAGAAGACGCTGGAGGACGACGACTGGCGCGCCGAGGGGGCGATCAACTACCTCTACAACCGCGGGTTCGACGTGTACGAGATCAACACGATCCTCTCGGCGGGCGCACTCGGGCGGGCCGACGAGCGCCGCCTCGTCCCGACGCGGTGGTCGATCACCGCCGTCGACGACACCGTCGGGCAGTTCCTGCGGGGGTCGATCCGCACGAACACGTCCGTCGACACGGTGGAGGTGTACCACGACAGCTACCTCGGCAACGAGTTCTTCGTCCTGCTGGCACCCGGCTCGTGGGAGTACGAACTCGTCGAGGCGAAGGCGCCGGGGAGCATCTGGAACCCCGACAACGAGGAGGCCTGGTACGCCAGCGACCGCGAGGGGCGGGAGGGCCGGACCAGCTACCCGGAGGAGACGGCCGGTGCGTACCACGCGGCGCGACTCGGCGTCCTGGAACACCTCGCGGAACGGGGCCGGTCGGGGAAGGCGCTGGTCGTGCGGTACGTCTCGCCGGACTACTGGGGGCCGGCGGGCGTCTGGCAGGTCCGCGAGTCGGTACGGCACGCCTTCGAGGGGCGCGTCGGAGAGGCGGAGACGCTCGCCGAGGCGGTCCGGCGCGTCGCAGACCGACTCCCGGTGCCGCTGACCGCGTTGCGACAGAAGTCGACGATGGTCGCCGGCCTCCAGTCGACGCTGTCGGCGTTCGACGCCCGGACGGACTGAGTTGACCAGTCGTCGTCACACGACGAGTGAGTCGTCCGACGGCGGTCGCCCCGCTCTCGTGTGCGCCGAGCCAGAACCGATTAACCCCGGGCGGGCGACGGTACGGGTATGGCACCGTTCGCGGCCGAGCGCGTCGTCGGACAACTGCCGGGTGGGCCGGAAGTACTGGTGATCCTGTTGTTGTTGGGTGTCGTGATCCTCGTCCCGCTGGGAATCTTCGTCGTCGTCTACCGGTTCGTCGCCGGACGCAACGACCACGAACAGCGGCTCTCGCAACTGGAACGCGAGGTGGCCGCCCTCCAGCGCGAGGTGCGCGAGTCGGCGGACGACGACGAGACGGAGGCCGTCGACCCCACCGCGTCGGTGACGAACCGCGACACGGAGTGAGGGAGAACTGCTCGGCCGGGAGTGATCCACGAGCGGGCCGACAGCCACTACTCCGCGTCGAGGTTCGCGTACGCCTCGGCGACCAACTCGCCGGTCTCGTCGACGATCGCGTCCATCGCCTCGGTGTCGGTGTCCAGCCCGAGCAGGCGCGCGATCCGCATGATCGAGACGTGGTACACCTCCTGGCGATCGGGCTCGACCTCGCGGACGATCACGTTACAGGGGAACAGGCCGCCGATCTGCTCGTCGGTGGCGTCGAGCGCGCGGTCGGCCATCTCCGGGTTGCACGCCCCGAGGACGTAGTAGGGGTCCCGGTCGGCGTCGATCTTCTCGGCCAGCATCTTCGAGGGCGAGAACTCGGTCGCGATCCCGAACCCCGCGTCGAGGAACGCCTCGCGGACGTGTTCGACCGCCGGCTCGTGAGCCATCGCCAGCGTCGCCCGCTTCTCGCCGTAGTCTGCCGCCGCGACCTGTGTCGGGTCGATGGGAAGTTGCACACGCGTCGTTCGGTCGCGGCGTACAAAACGTCGCCGTCGGCTGTCGAGCGCGACTCCCGTGGTCCTCCTCGTCGGAGGCCCTTCACTCCGCGTCGAGAGCGGCGGCGACGGCCTCGCGGAACCGTTCGGCGCGGCGGGTGATCTCGGCGTAGTCTTCGGCCTCGACGGCGGTGTCGGGGACGAGCGCGGAGCCGGCACCCACCGCGACCGCGCCGGCCTCGAGGAAGTCGCCGGCGTTGTCGGGGGTCACGCCGCCAGTCGGGAGCATCGGGATCTGCGAGAGCGGGCCCTTCATCGCGGCGACGTGGTCCGGGCCGACGGTCTTCGCGGGGAACACCTTCACCAGATCGGCCCCCTGCTCGTAGGCGTCGACGGCCTCGGTGGGGGTCATCACACCCGGTGCGACGAGCGCACCGTGGCGGTTGCAGGTGTCGATCACGTCGTCGTGCGAGGACGGGGAGACCACGAACTCCGCGCCGGCGGCGAGCATCCGCCCGGCGGTGTCGCCGTCGATGACGGTGCCCGCGCCGACGGTGGCCTCCTCGCCCAACTCGTCCGACAGCGTGGCGACCATCTCGGCCGCGCCGGGGTTGTCGGCGGTGACTTCGAGGGCCGTCACGCCACCCGCGAGTAGTGCCTCGCCGATCTCGACCAGTGTCTCCGGGTCGACGCCCCGCAAGACGGCGACGACGCCACTCTCTCGGATCGCGTCGAAGGTGTCGGTACTCACACGCGAGTGAACACCGTCACCGGACATGAAGGTGTGGATCGGGCGGAGAGAGCCGCAGCGTCGTGGAGGGCAGTCGACGTGTGTGGGCGGCAGCGGTCAGGGATCCGTTTCGGGTGGAGCGCGACGCTCGTGGGCAGAGACTGTCGGAGCGGTGGTCGGCCGGTGCGGCGTGGTGCGGAGCGGCGTGGTCGCGGAGGCAGGGCGGAGCGGGACGGATCGGCGTGGTCGCGGAGCGGTGCGGTTGCGGTTGCGGGACGGAGTGGGACGGAGCGGCGTGGTCACGGAGCGGTGCGGTTGCGGAGGCGGGGCGGTTGCGGTGGCGGCGCGGCGCGGTCACCGCCAGCACACCGACCGCGAGCGCGCCCCGCGGGGCGCGCTCGCGGCCCTTTTTGATCGAGCTTTTTTCCTCGGGTGGCCGCCGCAGGCGGCCACCCCGAGGAGTGAAAAAGGTCGGTGCCGAAGAAGGTCGTTTACATGAAGTCCTCGATGCTCGTCGGCTTGTTGTGGTCGTTCTCGAAGATGGACTCCAACGAGCGGTCGAGGATCTCCAGTCGTTGTTTCGTGTACTCGCGACAGCCGAACTCCTCGGCGACCTCGCGGGCGGTGTCCATGTACTTGTTCACCGACCCGCGGTGGACGGTGAGGGTCATGTCGCCGCCACACTCCCGGCAGTCGCCGGTCAGCGGCATCCGGCGGTACTTCTCGCCGCAGTCGAGACACCGCGTCTCCTGGCTGGAGAACGCCCGGAGGTTGCCGATCAGGTCCGGGAGGAAGTGGTACTCGATGACCCGTTCGGCCACGTCCGTCTCGTCGACGGCCCGCAGCGTCCGCGAGAGGTTCAGTTGCGCGTCCATCTTGTCCATCATCGAGCCGAGCGTCTTGTACGCCGACAGCGCCGGCCCCATGTGGATGTCCGTCGTGTCGTGAGTGTGGTCGAACCCGTGGTACTGGTCGTCCGTCCCCAGCGTCTCCTCGGCGATCTGCACGTCGACCGCCTCCGGGTCCGCCTGCTCGCGCGTCGCCTCGTAGAACTCGCGCGGGTACCGATCCACGACGTCCATGTTGTGCGCCTCGTCGTCGATCTCCGTCGGGTCGATCCGCGAGGACATCACCAAGGGTGCGTCCATCGAGTTGTGGGCGTACAGCCAGTTTGCGGTGAAAACCGGGTCCCCGCCGACCTGGAGATCGTACAGGTACCCCTCGTAGTCGGAGCGTTCGACGTTCTCGACTCTGAGGTACGCGAGATCGCCGTCGACGAGAGGTCGGATCTCGTCGAGAAGCTTCCTAACTCGATTTGCCGTCTCTTCGTTGGCTCGTTGAGCGACGAGTGTCTCGACATCCGCCACCATCTCGTCGAGTTTCTCCAGCGAGACGTTCTCTCGACGCTTGAGGTACTTCGGGATCGCCTGCTTCACTCCGTCGAGACCCGACTCTCTGATCTCGCGTAGTGCGTCGGGAATCGTAACTGTGAGACTCTTCGGACGGTACGGTTCCTCGCCATCGAGAATGCGACGGAGCGGGTTGTCGTCGCGCCCGCCAGAGACATTGATATTGTAGATCGGCTGACGAGGGTCATCCCGTTCCCGGTAGGAAATGTTGGCGACGATACCGAGTCGGTGAAGTAGAAAGACGATCCCGTCTTTCAGTTGCTCGCTCGTCGTGTGGAACGCGACGGTCGTGTGGTTGTCGTCGCTCGTCTCGCTCCCGTCACCGGTTTTGAATCCGCGGAGGAACGCGAGCGCAACTCGGTCTGGAGCTGTACGGATACACTGTGGAACCACCTTCTCAGAAGAGTCGTAGCTGTCTGCGTCGACGAAACCGAGACTGTACAGGAGCTCTCTGAACACCGTCGGGAGGCCTAGCCTGTACGCGTCGTTCGACCAACTCACGTTCGGGTCGTGACCGAGCGTTCGTTCGGTGATTGCCCGTGCCCGCTCAATCACTTCCTCGTCTGCATTGTTGATGGTCGGTTGAACGCTCGATGTGGATCCCTCGGCCGCGAACAGCCCGAGCAACCACGCAAACTCTTCGTCCACCTCAACGTGGCGGTCGATTCCGTCGGAGGAACCCTTGATCCCGACGGTGAGGTCCTCGGGTAGAGTGGTTCCCGACTCGTCGGTAATGTCGTCGAGCGTGTCAGCGTGGACCTTGCGCTTCGAGAGCCGGTAGGCGAGACCACCGTCGAACGCCTCGCGCGTGTCACTTCCCCACTCTGCGTCGTTCCAGACGTGTTCTAAGTACTCCTCAACGTCGTCGTCGATGAACACGTAGGGGTCACCGAGACGGTCGAGTAAGTCGAGTGTCTTCGACTCCGTCCCGATATCCAGCGATTCCGGCGCGAGGATCAGATCTCCCTCAGACAGTTCCTCGCCAGCGACCTCCTCAATCTCACCGTCGTACCGGAACAGGCTGTGATGCTCTGTGACTTCGAGCGAGCGGCCGAATTGCGTCTCGATACGGACGAGGGACGTGTCGTCTGCTGCCTCGTAACGGATTGCCTTCTCTATCGGACGCAGCGAGGCGCGGTGTGAGTCGTCGAATGCGTACGTTCGCCACCCCTCACTGCGGCACGTCTTCTTTCGGAACTTGCCGTCGCGTTCGACAGGGCTGTTGAGTCGGTCCCAGAACTCGTCGAACGTAGTGAACTCGACATCTCCGTCTGGCCCGACCGCCACGAGCCGGGAATCCTCGGCGACACTTCCCCCTCGCTGGTCCGGCAGGTACGTCTTCGAGAAATTCAGTAGTCCATCCATGAGAAGCATAACACAATCCTCATCACCATCGCAATTTCGCCGCTTGGCCGCGTGGAAGTACGGGTGCGCGTACCCCACGGCGGCCGAGGTGAACCCGACGACGCGGCCGACGACGGCGGCGCTCGTGTGGGGGGCCATCCCGAAGACGAGTTCGCCGACGAGGTCGTCGCGTTCGTTCACCTCGTAGAACGGCTCCAGGTCGTAGAACCGCTCCAGGAGGTCGTCGACGAAGTCGGCAGTCCGCATCATGTGCTGGGCGGCACCCTCCGAGAGCACCACGTCCTGGACCTTCAGCTCCACCAGTTGGTCGTCGTGGCGCAGCGGTTCACCGTCGACGTCCGTCTCGTACCCCAACTGTCGGAAGTGGTCGGCCGTCACGTCCAACTCCTCCGGTCGGACGGCCGTCACCGGCAGGTCCGTCATGTCGTACCGGACGGTGCCGTCCTTGAACGCCGAGACGCCGTGTTTCGCGCGGAGCACACCCTTCGCGAGCGGTTCCGGCGTCTTGTCCGCCGAGGAGAGCCCCTTGACTCCCTTGAGGATCTCGTAGCTCCCCTCGCGTTCGCCGATCTCGTCGAGCGCCGCCGCGAGACGCTCGTTGAGATCGATGGTGAACTGGTCGGGGCTCTCGACCTCGCGGTCACACCGGTCGCAGACGACCCGCCCCGACTCGTCGGGTTCGTGGACGGTGCCACACTCCCGACACTCGTAGTACGGCTCCGTGTGCGCGCCACAGTCCGGACAGGCGACCCGGTAGGTGTGGGTGCCACAGTCGGGACAGGCGCGCTCGCCGACCCGCGCCTCGATCACGCCGCGGCCGGCGTCGGTGCGGGTGCGCGCCGCCTCGCCGACCGACCGTTGACTCCCACCGGCCTCGCCGATGGGGAACAGCGTGTGGACCGCCGGCGACAGTTCGCGCGACTCCGACTTCTCCGGGCGGCCCATCCGGTTACCGATCCGCGTCGGCGCCCGCTCGCGCACGCGGAACGGCGCGATCTCGTTCACCGCACGGATCGCGTTGTCGCCGCCGTCGTACTCGCGGGCCGACTCGGAGAGGTCGGCCAGCGTCCACTCGCGGGCGAGTCCGTCGGAGACGCCCAGTTGTCGCAGGAGTGGGCGGAACCCCGGCACGCGCAGCGCGTCCGGCGTCTGGGTGTGTTCGACGAGGAGGCGTTCGAGCACGCGCCGTGTCGTCTCCGTCCGCTCGAAGACGAGCACGTCGCCGGTCACCTCCCCGTCGGCGACGGCCGCGGCGAGCGCGTCCACGTCGGCGACGGACACGTCGTGCCAGAGGTAGGTGTACGCCGGGTGCAACGGCGCGTCGTAGTCGGTCGCCCACGACAGCGCCTCGTCGGGCGTCGGCTCGTCAACGGAGACCGTCGGGTCGTCGCGCAGCGCCTGCACGTCCGCGCCCGCGTCGGCGAACTCCTGGACCCACCACTCGACGGTGTAGGAGGCCGGGGCGAGCGGGTGGTTGTTCTCGACGAACTCCCCGTAGTTGACGAGGTACTCGCCCAGGTCGAGGATCTCCTCGACGCCGTTGCGCACGTCGAGTGCCTCCTGTGGGTCGTCGATCCGACGCACGTCCCCGTTCGCCAGTCGGACGGTCGGCCCCTCGATGGAGTCGACGGGGACGACGCCCGCCGCCTTCCCGGGGCGTTCGGTCTTGATCTGTGTCCCGGTCGCGAGGAAGTCGTCGACGAGGTGCATCGTCGCCGGGTGGACCCCGGCGGTGGCGAACCCGTGGTTGCGCGCCCGACCGTACCGGAGTCTGAACCCCCCGGACTCCGACGGGTGACCGAACACCGGGCGGCCCGCGATCAGGTCCCGCAGGAACTTCTCGCTCGGCTCCGCACGCGGCGGTGTGTCGGCCGCTCCGCCGTCGCTCTCGTCGCCGTCGTCTCCGTCGCCCGACCCCTCGGCGTCCGTGTCGCCGCTCTCGGTTCCCTCGGCGTCCGTCTCGTCCGCTTCGTCGGTGGTGTCGTCCCCGTCCTCTCCGTCCGCGTCCTCCTCCCCGCCGTCGTCCTCGTCGGCGTGGTCGTCGTACGTCCCGTCGATCAGGTCCTGGAGCCACGGCCACTCCACCTCGTCGAGTTGGCGGGTGTACCGCTGGATCTTCGGGGCCTTCAGCGCGATCCCCTCCGCGAGCACGAGACACATCCCGCCGCGGGCGGCGTTCGTGTCGATCCGTTCCAGGTCGCGGAAGCCGTCGACCTCCCCGTCGGAGGTCGCCTCCCCGTCGAGCATGATCGGGGTGTGTTCCGTGATGAACTTCGTCTCCTTCGCCTTCGGGGTGTACTGGAGGCCCGTCTCGGAGTCGTAGAGGTCGATCTCCTCGGCGTAGCGCTCGACCTCGTCGTCGCGCGGCCGGAACTCTTCGACGTCCAACAGCGAGCGGGCGTAGTCGGCGACCAACACGGACAGCGCCTGTGCGGTCCCGCCCGCCGAGCGGATCGGCCCGGCGTAGTAGACGTTGACGAACTCCGTCCCGTCGTCGTTCTCGAGGATCTCCACGCGGTCGATCCCCTCGATGGGGGCCGCGACGACACCCTCCGTCAGGAGCGCGACCGCCGTCCGGACGGCCCCCTCGACCTTCCCGGCACGAGAGTCGAAGTCGCCGACGGTCCCCTCGACGAAGTCCGTGACGAGTTCGAGCGCCGCCTCCTCGCGGGACATCTCGCCCTCCAGTTCGCGGACGCGCTCGGCGACGCCGTCGATGCCGAGGATGTTCTCGACTCTGTCGGCCATGTCGCGGGCGACCGGGATCTCGATCTCCGTCTCCGGGTCGCGGCCGCGCTCCTTCGCGGCGGTCGCGCGGGCGAAGGCCTCGTCCAGTTCGTCCTCGATCCGTTCGAAGTAGCGCTCGTCGTCGGGTCTCACGCTGTCTCCCCCGGAACCGGCGACACCCGGACGACACCCACCGGCGTCGCCGGCTCTCGTCGTGTCACGTCAGCCTACTGCGCCCCGCCTCGACAAAAGTCGTGTGCCTCGGGCGACGCCCGCCACCACCTTCGCGGCGACACCACGTCACTGTCGAGACCGGTCGCGTCGGAGCAGTGCGACGACCGCAGCGTCGGGCCCGGAACCGGCCGCATCCGGCCGCGTCCCCGCGTCGTCCCCGGGTTTCCACTTCCACTCCGCGTGCCACCGCCATCTTAAATACCATCGGGAACCAACCACCGTACGCCTCCCACTCGAAACACCAGGAGGCAGGAGAACCATGGCAGACTTGCGAACCCACGCGGAAGAGATCAGTGCGCAGTTCTCGGACCACATAGACGTCGGTCCCGACGAGGTACACGAACGACTGGAGACGCTCGTCGACGAGTACAGCGTCCCCGTCGAGGAGGCGCGTCGCAGTGTCACGAGTTCCTACCTTGACGAGGCGGGACTCGAGCGCGACGACCTCGCACCCGGCGGGAGCGAGGAGACGCTCGTCGGCGACATCGAGGCGGACGAGGAGTGGGTGGACCTGGAGGTCCAGGTGGCGGACCTCTGGGAGCCACGCCACGAGTCCATCGCACAGGTCGGCCTGCTCGGCGACGAGTCGGGGACGATCAAGTTCGTCGCGTTCGCGACGAGCGACCTCCCGGAACTGGAGGAGGGTGCCAGCTACGCGCTCGGCAACGTCGTCACCGACGAGTACGAGGGCGACTACTCGGTGAAGCTCAACCGGACGACGACGATCACGGAGCTCGACGAGCCCGTCGAGATCGGCGAGGACGCCGTCGAGATCGAGGGCGCGCTCGTCGACCTCCAGTCCGGCTCGGGGCTGATCAAGCGGTGTCCCGAGGAGGGGTGTACGCGGACCCTCCAGAACGGCCGGTGTTCCGAACACGGCCAGGTCGACGGGGAGTTCGACCTCCGCGTCAAGGCGGTGTTGGACGACGGCGACACCGTCCAGGAGGTGATCTTCGACGAGGAGGCGACGGAGCGGCTCGCGGGGATCGACCTCGCGGAGGCCAAACAGATGGCCCAGGACGCACTCGACACCACCGTCGTCGAGGAGGAGATCGCGACCACCATCACCGGTCGCTACTACCGGGTGCGAGGCCCGGAGTTCGGCCGGTACGTGCTGGCCGACGAGTTCACCGAGCTGAGCGAGGCACCGGACGCCGAACAGACGCTGATCCGAGCGAGGTCGATCTGACATGAGCAGTGTTCCATCCCGCGAAGTCGCCCGCCGCGTCTTCGCGACCGAGTACAACGACGGGAGTCACACGTTCAAAGAGTCCGAGGACGAGCGCGCGCCGCTGTACCTGCTGCTCCCGACGGGGGAGCGGGCCAACCGCGTGTTCTTCGTGGGGACGCTCACCGAGACGGAGGATCTCGGCGACGACAGCGAGTACTGGCGTGGTCGCATCGTCGACCCCACGGGGACGTTCTTCGTGTACGCCGGCCAGTACCAGCCCGAGGCGGCCTCGGCGCTACGGGACCTGGAGCCGCCGGCGTACGTCGCGGTCGTCGGCAAGCCCCGGACGTTCGAGGCGGACGACGGGACGATCAACGTCTCCGTCCGTCCGGAGTCCATCTCCGAGGTGTCCGCGGCCGCACGCGACCGCTGGGTGGTCGAGACCGCCGAGCGGACCCTCGACCGGATCGAGGCGTACGACGACGAGGCCAACGAGTACGGGCGGATGGCTCGCGAGCGATACGATCTCCCGACGGAACGCTACCGGGAGGCGACCGTCGCCGCCCTGGAGTCGCTCGACGAGGGGGACGAACTCGGCGGCGACACCGACGCCGCCGACGAGACGGAACCCGAGCCGACGCCGTGAGGTGACCCCCGAACGGCGCTATCACCGCCGATAGTCGTCTGACGAACGTTGAAGTAGCGAGCGACCACAACGTGTGCCAAATGGGCAAGAAGGACAAGACGATCTCCTTCCGGGTGAGCCAGGAGGCGTTCGAGTCACTCCAGGAGATCGCCGACGAGCGCGACCTGTCGCTGTCGGCGCTGTTCCGCGACTACGTCGACGCGCTGGTGGCACACGACGGCCAGGTGGAGGTGGTGCCAGACCACGCGGTCGACGAGTCGGCGGCCGAGGACGACGAGCCGACGTTCCCGCCGCGCGTCACCGTCCCGAAGGGGTTCGTCCGCGAACACGAACGGCTGGAGTTGGAGGCCGACCACCTCCGCGAGCAACTGGAGGAGTACCGCCAGTACGTCACGCACCTCCACGACAGACTCGACGACGAGGACGACGAGGACGTGGTGTTCTTGGAGGAGTTGGACGGCGACGGCGGCGACGAGGAGTCACTCGACGACGGCTTCGAGATCGAGACGGACGAGCGTTACCGCGTCGGGCGCGAGTAGTCGCACTGCGAGTCGCGGGACGCCGTACCGTCTCACCCGCGTGGTCGACGACGGCCGAGGACTCAGCCGGTGAGCGCGTCGCGTGCCTCGCGGGCCTTCCGGGCCATCTCGTCGTCACCCTCCACTTCCGCGAGCGACTCGACGGCCTCCAGCGTGCGGACCGCCGAGTCGAGAAAGGAGAGTACGTCCCCGGAGTAGGCGTACAGCATGTAGTCGTCGCCCATCACGTCGACGATGGCGTCCGGACCGAACCCCTGTGCGCGCAACTCCAGGAGGTACTGGACGAACTTCCGCTCCGGGTGGCCGCAGTAGGGGTTGTCCTGACAGTCGCAGTCGAGGAAGTCCTCGGCGAACTCGAGCAGCCGGTCGCGGGTGGACTCGTCGACCTCCGCGAGCCCGTCGCCGGTGAACACCAGATCCAGCGTCGCCCCCTTGAACGCACCCTTCGGCACGTTCGTGTCGAGTTGAGAGGCGATCTGTCGGTGGTTCTTCAGGTAGATCTTGTCCGTGATCGCCACTGGTGGGACTCGATAGGCTCGTTCGGTACAAGAACGCGACGGTGTCGTCGCTCGGGCGGCCACGGGGGCCGTCGCGAGGCTCGCGGCCGATCTCGGGTGATCGGACCCTCGTCGCACTCAGGCGGCCGACCCGCCGAACACGTCCGCGTCCTCGGTGTCGTCCGCCGTCGACGGACCGTCCGTGTCGGCGGTCTGTGCGTCTGCGCCGGCCGCCTCGACCAGCGGGAGGTCGACGACGAACACGGCGCCACCGTCACTCGCCCGCTCCGCGTCGAACTGCGGGACACCCTCCCGGTCGTGCGCCCACACCTCGCCGCCGAGTCCGTCGACGATCGTGTCGACGACGTTGAGTCCCGCCGCCGTCCCCGGTTCGTCGTGGTCGAACAGCGTGCGGTCCGCTGTGGGGCCGAGCCCGGGGCCGTCGTCGGCGACGGTGATCCGTGCCACGTCGTCGACGCACTCGAGCCCGACGCGGACGACCGGATCGTCGCGGTCGTGGTGTTCGACGGCGTTCTCCAGCAGGTTGTCGACCACCGGCCGCAGTGACTCGTTGGCTCGCACGGACAACCCCTCCGTGAGCGCCGTCTCGACGGTGAGCCCACCGAACGAGCGGCGTGCGGAGTCGACCGCCGGTCGGAGCAGTTCGGCCGGGTCGACCGGCGTCTGCTCGGCGTCGCCCGCGACCGCCTCCACGACTGCACGGGCCTGCTCCGTCCGGTCGACGACGGTCTGGGCCCGTTCCTTCAGCGTCGCCGCCGTCTCCGGCTCGCCGACACGCTCGGCGTAGCCGGCGATCACGTTCGCGTCGTTGCGCACGTCGTGGCGTAACATCCCGTTGACGAACGCCAAGGCGTCCCGGACGCGCGCCACCTCGCGAGCCTCGCGTCTGGCACGCGCTCGGTACACGCCGCCGACGGCGCCCGCGAGGTAGCCCGCGCCGAGCGTCGTCGCCAGCAGGAACGTCGGCTCCGAGACGACGCGTCCCTCGGCGAGCCGGATCAGGATCGTCCCGGTCACCGCCAGCCCGAACGCCAGACTGCCGCCGACGCCGAACAGCGTCACCGTGCCGCGGTCCGTCGTGTCGAACGCCGACCGCGCGAGCCAGACGCCGACGCCGACGACGCCGAGTGCCAGCGTCCCGTCGAGTGCGAACGCCGCGAGCGGACCCGACAACTGGTCGATGGCGACCGTCTCGCGGACCAGGTGGTGGTACGCCGTCAGCCCGACGAGCGTCACGCCGTACAACAGCGTCACGGCGACTGGCGGGTCGAGGCAGACCCCGTCGTCCGTCCCGCGAGTGCCGGACCCGATCCGACCCGCGTGCCCGTGGTCGTCGATCGCGGTCGCGTGTCTGTCACTAGAGTCGGACGGGCCGTCCGCGTCCGGTCGCTCGCGCGGGTCCGCTCCCCGCACGGATCGCTCGTCGTCTCGTGTACCCCGCTCGTCCCCCATTCGATCGACAGACTCGGGCAGCCGTCGAAAAGCTGGCGATGCGTCCGCCACGTGGCCGATCGTCGCCGTCGAGACGACGCCGCGACACTGGGTGGACGCCCGTCGTGTGAGTCCGTCTCGCCCTCGTCGGGAGTCGTAACGTACTTGTCCGGAACGGCTGTACCGGTGAGTGTGTCCGGGTTGGGGTAGTGGTATCCTTCAGCCTTGTGGGGGCTGAGACGCGGGTTCAATTCTCGCACCCGGACCTCCTCTCGACGCGACTCGGTCAGTCGTGGGTGTGCCGACGCTCGTCGTCCGGCGTGTCGCGTCTCGACTACCACCTACCGGGCGGTGTCGGCCGCGCACCGACTACCGTCTCCCGGGCGGTGTCGGTCGCTCGCCGACCCCGCCGACGCGACCGCCGCGACGGATGATGTCGAACGCGGTCATCAGGTCCGTCCGCGAGACGAGGCCGGTCAGGTCCCCGTGCTCGTCGACGACGACCAGTCGGCCGACACCACGTCGTTGCATCGCCTGGAGCGCGTCCATCGCGTCCGTGTCTGGCCGCACGCTCGCGACCTCCGTCGCCATCACGTCGCTCACCGTGTAGGCGCTCTGTTCGACCTCGCGGACGCGCTCGGTGTCCTCCAGTGTCACCATCCCGACGAGGTGGCCGCCGTCGATCACGGGGTAGCCGGTGTGACGCTCTCGGACCATCTTGTCGAGCAGCGCCGCGACGGAGGTGTCGGGGGAGACCGTCTTCACCGCCGGTGCGGGCGTCATCACGTCCCCGACACGCACGTCCTGGAGTGCGGCCTGGATCGCGGTCTGTTGGGCCTCTCCGGAGGCGGCGACGTAGACGAACAACGCCAGTCCGACGATCAGCCAGTCGCGGCCGAGTAGTCCGAGCAGGCCGAGTCCGACCGCGAACACCTTCCCCACGTCGGCGGCGATCTTCGTCGCCTTCGGGTACGAGTAGCTGCTGGCCAGCAGGGCGCGCAACACCCGACCGCCGTCCATCGGGAAGCCGGGCAGCATGTTGAACGCCGCGAGCACCACGTTCGTCGCCGCGAGGTACGCGAGGACGAACGCGACCGGAGCCGGCGACGGGACCGCCAGGACGACTGCCCCGAAGCCGACGCCGAGCAGGACGCTCACTGCCGGGCCGGCGACGGCGATCACCAACTCCGCGCGCCAGTCGTCCGGGTTCTCCTCGAACTGCGCGACGCCGCCGAACAGCCACAGCGTGATCGACTCGATCCCGTAGCCGTACCGGCGGGCCGTCAACGAGTGGCCGAACTCGTGACACAGCACGGAGACGAACAGCCCGACGGCGGCGACGGCGCCGAGCACGAGTGGACGGAGGCCGCCGTCGAGTGTCCCCGTCGCGATCGACAGCCCGAACAGGTCGTTGAGCGGGGCGACGAGCGCGCCCACCTGCTGGCCGATCAGCCAGGCGAACACCGGCAGGATCACCAGGAACGTCCAGTTCAACTGGATCGGGATCCCGGCGACGCGGCCGACACGGATGCCACGCATACCTCGAACTCCGTCCCGGCGGGGGATAAACTCGTGTGGTGAGTCGGGTCCTCGGCTGTCGTGTGAGCGCTCCCACCGACCCAGGGCTTGAAACGGTCGCCCGACCCATCGACGGGTATGGGAGACACCGCAGACACGAACGACGGCACGGACACGACCGGCGAGACGGGGCCCGCAGAGACGGGTGGAGCCGAGACGGCTACGGAGACGGGTGGAGCCGAGACGGCTACGGAGACGGGTGGAGCCGAGACGACTGCGGAGACGGGGAGAGCAGAGACGACTGCGGAGACGGGGGGAGCAGAGACGGCTACGGAGACGGGGGCAGCAGAGACGACTGCGGAGACGGGGGGAGCAGAGACGACGGCGGGTGGGAGGTCGACCACACCGCCGACCCCGGTCGTCGTCGACGGCGACGACGTGACCTACGAGGCCGTCGACGCGGCGGCGGGGCTGTCGAAGGGTGTGTTGCTCGACGAGTCGGACGGCGCCCCACACTTCGCGCTCCGACGGTTCGTCCTCGACCCGGGCGCCGAGGTACCGCGCCACACCAACGCCGTCGAACACGAACAGTACGTGCTCTCTGGCGAGTACACGGTCGGGATCGACGACACGGAACACACCGTGACGGCCGGTGACGCACTCCTGATCCCCGCGGGTGTCGTCCACTGGTACCGCAACGAGAGCGACGAGCCCGGCGCGTTCCTCTGTGCGGTCCCGAACGGAGACGACACCATCGAACTCGTCGAGGAGTAGTCCGCGAGCGAACCACGAGCGGCACCCGTCGTCGACGCGTGTGGCGGGTCGCGGTCAGATCCGGCCGAGTGTCCGCCGGATGTCGCCGACGTCCATCTCGTCCAAGGCGGCGTCCGTCTCGTCGGCGACGGCCTCGTACCGCTCGCGGAGTCGGTCGTACGCCTCCGAGTCGGCCAACTCCGAGGGCGAGAGGTGTTCCGACAACAGCGCGCACTTCCGGGCGAGCGTGAACTCCTCGCGGACGGCGTCCTCGTACGTCCGGAGCCGGGCGAGGGTGTGTGTCACCTCCAGCAGCTCCTCGTGGTGGACCGGCTTCACGAGGTAGGTGTCGAACGGCAGCGACACCACGTCCTCGTCGGGCGAGACGGCCGTCACCATCCCGACGGCACAGTCGTAGCCGGCGTCACGGACGTGTCGCAACACGTCGTCGCCCGAGAACCCCGGCATCCGCCGGTCCAACAACACCACGTCCACGTCCTCGTCGACCGCCGCGACCGCCTCCTGGCCTCCGGCGGCGACCGTCGGCTCGAACGTCTCGTCCGTCGACAGGTGCCCGGCGTACGTCTCTGCCACGTCCCGCTCGTCGTCGACGACGAGGACGGACACCGTCTCCCCAGTTCCGGTACCCATACGGACGCCAGTTGGCCAGCACCAGTCTTCACACTTTCGTCGCTCACTGGGTGTACCGTCCGGTCGCCGTCGTGGAGACGACGGTCGGAGGCACCACACCGCTCGCGACCCGAACGTATCAAGTGGCCGCTGCGCGTACCGGAGACGACGACACGTGTCCGAACAACTCCCAGCGGTCGGGACGGTGTTCCTCCACGAGCGCGACGACGACTTCCTGGTGGTCGTCCAGTCGGACGGCGACCGGCGGCTCCGTGGCGTCCTCGAACTCAAGGAGACGGACGCCGGCCCGCGCCCGCGGAAGTTCCGCGTGAAGCGCGGCTCCGGCGAGGAACCCCGCCAGCCCGACCAGTTCGTCGAGTTGGTCCGCGCCGCCGACCGCATCCGCATCTCCGAGCAGACCGGCGCCGGCGCCCGCGACCGGCTGCAGGCGACACTCGACGCCTACCAACTGGAGGCGGTCCAGGTGCGGACCTGCCGGTACTGTGCCAACGCGGGGCGGTACTCCCCGATCACCGCCGACACCGCGGTGAAAGCCGACCGCGACTACATCTGTCGCGACTGCGCGAAGGAGGAACTCGACCGGGAACTCGCCTACAAGGGTGAGTTCACCAGCGCCGCCGCCGACCGCTTAGAGGAGTTGCTGTACGAGACGGGCGACCTCGAACGGATCACCAACCTCCTGCAGGGGAACCTCGACCCCGAGTTGACGAAGTTCGACACGATCTCGGCGACGGTCGACGAGGTCGACCCCGTCGCCACCGCCGATCTCGATCTGCACCCGGCGTTGGCCGACCGACTCACCGGGCGGTTCGAGGAACTGCTCCCGGTGCAGTCGCTGTCGGTGCGCAACGGCCTGTTGGACGGCGACGACCAGCTCGTCGTCTCCGCGACGGCGACCGGGAAGACGCTCGTCGGCGAACTCGCGGGGGTGAACCGGGCGTTGAACGGGAAGGGGAAGCTGTTGTTCCTCGTCCCGCTGGTGGCGCTGGCCAACCAGAAACACGAGGACTTCGAGGAGGAGTACGGCGACGTGGTGGACGTGACCCTCCGGGTGGGTGCCTCGCGGATCAACGACTCCGGCGAGCGGTTCGACCCGAGCGCGGACGTGATCGTCGGCACCTACGAGGGGATCGACCACGCGCTGCGGACCGGCAAGGACATGGGCGACGTGGGCACCGTCGTGATCGACGAGATCCACACCCTGAAGGAGGGTGAACGGGGCCACCGCCTCGACGGGATGATCTCGCGGCTGAAACACTACTGTGAGAGCCGTGGCACCGGCGCGCAGTGGGTGTATCTCTCGGCGACCGTTGGGAACCCGGAGTGGTTGGCCCAGCGGCTCCAGGCCCGTCTCGTCGAGTTCGAGGAGCGTCCGGTGCCGATCGAACGGCACGTCACCTTCGCGGACGCCCGCGAGAAGGTCCAAATCGAGAACCGACTGGTGAGTCGGGAGTTCGACGCGAAGTCTTCGAAGGGGTACCGCGGCCAGACCATCGTGTTCACCAACTCCAGACGGCGCTGTCACGAGATCAGTCGCAAACTGGACTACGACTCCGCGCCGTACCACGCGGGACTCGACTACGGAGAACGGAAACGGGTCGAGCGGCAGTTCGGCGACCAGGATCTGGCGGCGGTCGTCACCACGGCGGCGTTGGCCGCCGGGGTGGACTTCCCGGCCTCGCAGGTGATCTTCGACTCGCTGGCGATGGGGATCGAGTGGCTCTCCGTCCAGGAGTTCGAGCAGATGCTCGGCCGGGCCGGGCGGCCGGACTACCACGACGAGGGGAAGGTGTACGTCCTCGTCGAGCCGGACTGTACGTACCACAACTCGATGGAGATGACGGAAGACGAGGTGTCGTTCAAGCTCCTGAAGGGAGAGATGGAGGACGTGACGACGGTGTACGACGGGCCGGCCGCCGCCGAGGAGACGCTGGCGAACGTCACCGTCGCCGGAGAACGGGCCAAGCGACTCAACGACCGGATGATCGGCGACGTGCCGACGAAACACGCGGTCGGGAAGCTGCTGGAGTGGGGGTTCATCGACGGGCTCGAACCGACCGACCTCGGGCGGGCGGTGACGACACACTTCCTCGCACCGGACCAGGCGTTCCGGTTGCTCGACGGGATCAGACGGGGTGACGAGCCGTACCAGATCGTCGCGGACGAAGAGTTGGCCGACGAGGAGTTGTGAGTCGGGAGAGAGCGCGCCGCCCCACGGTAGTCGTCTCGTGTTCGGGGGAGGGCCGGAGCGTGTGAGTCCGGCCACGACCGCGACACGGACGACGGCGACCGTGGGGAACGACGGGCCGTCGCCGCTAGTGAGTACTGGTGACTGTCAGGATTTAACGTTAACTCCCCAGTTCGCAGTTCCGAGAGCCGGCGGCGGTGTGTCGAGTGGTGGCGGTGGGTCGCCGGGTGGCGTCGGTGGCCGGCCGTGGTGGTGTAGGCGGACAGACGACTGCGCGCGGGCAGGCAGGCGTGCACTCGGGCGGGCGGCGACTGGTGTGGGAGATCACCCACGAGCGGTGCGGTCGCGGAGGCGGGAGCGGTGCGGTCGCGGAGGCGGTGCGGTGCGGCCACCGCCAGCACACCGACCGCGAGCGCGCCCCGGGGCGCGCTCGCGGCCCTTTTTGGTCGAGCTTTTTTCCTCGGGTGGCCGCCGCAGGCGGCCACCCCGAGGAGTGAAAAAGGTCGGTTTATATCGACAGAACCGCCGTCACGATCTCCTTCGTCCCCATCGCGGTGAGTGCCCCGAGCCAGGTGAGGAGCACGAAGTGGAGGTAGGCGTTGGCCTTGTTCCCGCCGTCGATGGTGCGGATCATCACCGACGACAGCAGGGCGTTGAACAGGATGACGAGCAGCAGGAGGAACTCGATCAGCGGGATGTTGTACACACCCGCGTAGATGATCTGGCCGACGCTGCCGACGCTGGTGATGTTCAACTCCTCGGAGAAGTCCGCGAGGATGTTGACGACCTGGAGCCCGATGAAGAACGCGAACGAGGAGGCGGCCGTGATCCCGTACAACAGGCCGACGAGTGTCACCGTCGCCTGATCGCGCTGCTGGCGGAGCTGACACACCGTGGTCATGTTGTTCGAGATCAACTCACCCAACTGCTTGGGGTCGCCACCCATCGCGCGTCCCTGGAGGTACATCCCGGAGAACTTCTGGACGAGGTACGACCGCGTGTCGGAGGCGAAGCGGTACCACGCCATCTCCGGGTCGATCCGGATGTTCAGCCGGCGGTAGAGCCGGACGATGGCCGGGGTGAGCGAGCCGAAGTCCTTGCGGTGGAGCGTCTCCAACACGTCGCCGGTCGTGGACTGCTTGGCGCTCTCGGCGGCCCCCAGCGCACGGATGAACGAGGGGAACTGCGAGTCGCGGTCCTTGATCCGACTCTCCTCCATCCGGACGACGATCCCGGTGATCGCCATCGGGGTGATCGGCACCGCGATGTACATCGGCAGCGGGATGTCGTCCATGAAGAAGAGGATCCCACGGATCCCCGGCCCCATGTCGAAGACACCCATCCCCACGAACGCGATGGTGGCGAACGTCGCCAGGACGCCAGCCGCGAAGCTCCCGTACAACACCGGGTCGTTCGGGGCACCCTCCTCGCTGTGGAACCAGACGGGGTCGTACGGCGCCATCGCCCGGATGGCGATGTAGAACCCCAACTGGATCAGCATGAACAGGACGATCACCGCCGAGACGGTCAGCGTCGGGTTGTTGCCGGTGAGGATCGGCAGGACGATGGCGAACACCAACGCGAACGTCATCGACAGGATCATCGACATGTACAGGTCCTTCATCACGTCGAGGTTGTCGAGCGCCCCCTCGTACACCGTGATGTAGTTTTGAATGACGCTGTCCTGCTCCGACAGGAGGAACTCGCCGAGCTCCTGGCCGGCACCCATCGTGTACCCCAGCCGGTCGAAGAAGTCCGCGAAGTTGTCCGAGGGGACCTCCTGGGCGCGCCGTCGGAGCGCGTCGTCCAACGACTGGTTCCAGGTGTCGACGAGGTGGACGACCTGTGCCAACTCGTCGGCCGCGGCGTCGTACTCCTCCTCTTCGGCGAGCGTGCGGAAGATCTCCATCCGGTCGATGTTCGTCGTCGACAGGACGGTCATGTGGGTCATCACGAGGTGGAGTTTGTTCTCGATGGATACCTTCCGACTGTTGAGGTACAGCTTCGGGTAGATGGCAGCCGTCCCGAACACCAACCCACCCAGCCCGACGACCGGACCACGGATCATCATCGCCAGGTCCACGAACACGGCGACGAGGATCGTCGCGAGGAAGAAGACACCTGCGGGCACCAACACGTAGCCGACGTACTTCCGCCGCGAGATGTCGAGTTGGTCGTACGCGTCCGAGATCTCCTCGACCAAGTCGCCGACGGAGTTCGGCAGGAAGGTGTCCTCGCCGTCCACCTCCCCGACCTCGGTGCTCACGTGCCCACCTCCCGCGTGACACACGCACGACTCCTCGTCGCCTCCGAGCGCCGTCGCGTGTGTGCCCCGATCTCGATCACGTCACGACACCTCCAGTCGGACACGCGCGTCACCTCGTCGACCGGTGCATGTCGAAGGGGAGCCCCTCGACCCCGTCGCGCTGGAACGCCTCGATGGTCTCGTTGACCTCGTGGTACTCCAAGATCCCCTCTTGGATCATCCGTTCCATCAGCTCCGCCCGGAACTCCAAGTCGTCGTAGATGTCGCGGGTGTCGGCGTACCCCAGAAGCGTCGCGATCTGCTCTTCGAGCACGTAGGAGTTGTTCATCCCGCGGAACACGATCTCGTCTTCCACTGGGTCCCAGTCGAACACCTGCCGGGTGACGACCCCGTCCATCTCGTCGGAGTACCCCTCGATCTCCTGGACGCTCGTCACCCGGCGCAACACGTCGTCCCCCTGCTTGACACGGTTCTGGAACAGCGCCACGTCCGCGATCCCCATGAACGTCTCCGGGACGTTGATCGGGTCGGAGGTGAACCGCTGGATCATCGAGACGATGTCCGACGCGTGGAAGGTGAGCATCACCGGGTGCCCCGTCTGGGCGGCCTGGAACGCCATCCGCCCCTCGGCACCACGCACCTCCCCCACGATGATGTAGTCCGGGCGCGACCGCAGCGCCGCCGCGACCAGATCGAACATGTCCACGTCCGACCCCTCCTCCTCGCCGCCGTCCTCGCGGGTGAGCAACTGCTGCCAGGTGCTGTGTGGCGGGACGACCTCCGCGGTGTCCTCCGCGGTGTAGATCTTCGAGTCCCGCGGGATGAACGACAGCGAGGAGTTCAGCGTCGTCGTCTTCCCCGAGGCCGTCTCCCCGACGACGAACACCGTCTGCTCGTTCTCCAGACACAGCCAGAGGTACGCCGCCAGCTTCGGCGACAGCGTCCCCCACTTCGTGATCTGGTTGATCGACAGCGGCGTGTCCTCGCTCTGGCGGATGGTGAGCGACGACCCCTTCAGCGACACGTCGTCGGAGTAGATGATGTTGATACGCGACCCGTCCGGTAGCGTACTGTCGACGATGGGGTTCGAGTCGGACACCGGATCCCCCATCCGCTCGCCCATGTTCCGGAGCCAGTTGTCGAACTCCTCGGGCGTCCCGAAGTCCACGGTCGTCTCCAACATCCCGAAGACGGCGTGGTCCACGTGACACTCACTGGGGCCGATCACGTGGATGTCCTCGTTGGCCGGGTCCCGCATGATCGGTTCGAGTGGGCCGAACCCGACGATGTCGCGGTTGAGCCGGTAGCGGATGTTCTCGTACATCTGTCGGGACACCGCCATCTGGCCCCAGTTGCGGACTCGGTCGAGGGCGCCGACGCCCGCCGACTCGTCCTCGATGACCGTCACCTCCTCCAGCAACTCCTCGATCAGGTCGTCGTACTCACCCTCGTCTTCGGGTGCCGGCGCGTGGCCGGACTTCCGCAGCAGTTCGTCTTTGACCCCCTCCAGCACCTCCTCCTCGCCACCCGACAGTGTCGGCTCGATGGCGTAGTAGGTGGTGTCCTGTCCGTAGTCGCCGTACACGTGGACGAAGATCGGACCACCGACCGGGTACAACAGGTTCGGTCGCCGGACCTCGTGTTCGTCGTCCGGCTCCTCGACGAACATCGGGTACTCTCCGGTGATCTGTTTGAACTTCTGGAGGTGCTCCCGGAGGTGCGGGCGACGCATCGCGAGCTCTTGGAGTTGGCTCGACGGGTTCGCGTTGCCTTGCTCGGTCATGTCGTGTCACCTCGTTGCCGTGTCCGCTCGTCTGAGCGTCTCCGTGTCGCCTCGTCGGACCGTCGCCGTGTCCGCTCCCGCGACGGTCGGTCCGTGGCACGTCCCACCACACGACGACGGTACGCCGGCCGTCGTGGCCGGGCGCGTGCTCGCCGAGCGACGGGTGTGGACGCGCACGGGTCTCACGCCACCGTCCGCGACTCGATGACGATTCCCGTGCCGGAGCGGACGGAGAACCCGATGTTGTCCCCCACCTGGCTCCCCATCCCGGCGAACCGCTTCACCGAGATACTCCGGCGCACGTCGTTGCCGACCTCTACCATCTGCAGCTCCAAGAACACGTCGGCGATCGATCGGAACGGCCCGATCGCCTCCTCGCCGACCGCCGAGGGGTCGACCGTCAACACGACCGTCTTGCCCTGCGAGATCAGGTCGCGGTAGAACGAGATGATCTCCAGGGCAGCCTGTCGCTCCTCGTTCTGCCGGACCAGCGCCTCGAAGGTCGGGTCGTTCCGGAGGATGGAGTCGAACGTGTCGATGAAGATCACGTCCGAGTCCCACATCACCTCGGCGTCCATCAGCCGCTTGAGCAGTTCCATCCGGTCGCCGTCGTCGTCGGAGAAGGCCCCGCCGGTGTCGAAGTCCGCCGCGAGGAACAACAGGTCCTCCTCCAACAGCGGCTTCGTCACGTCGTAGTCCAGCGAGTGCATCTGGTCGATGAACCCCGAGACGGTCAGCTCCGTCGACAGCAAGGTCACCTGTGCACCCTCCTGGACGAGTCCGTAGCTCATCCGCTGGGTGATCGCCGACTTCCCGGCACCGTAGTCACCCTCCATCAGGACGATACTCCCGCGGGGGATGCCGCCACCCAGCTCCTTGTTGAGCTGGTCTCTGTCCGGCATCCCGATCGACAACAGGTTCGACTGTGCGTTTCTGCTACTCATGGTTGGGTCCTGAACTCGAACAGTTCCTCGTCACCGCGGACGACGATCTTGATCCTGTGGGCGGTGTCGGCCGCCAACGGCTGGTCGATCTCCAAGCTGACGACGCCGCCGCGCGTCCAGCCGGGGCCACCCGACTCGACGGTCACGGTGAAGTCGGTGACGTAGGTCCCGTTGACCAACACCTCGACGGCGTCGCTACTCGCCGGGAGGTCCGACGACCCCGTGTTGCGGACGAGCAGCGTCACGTTACCGGTCCCGGAGTCGTACACAGTCCCCGGCGAGCCGGCGTCGGAGATGATCGCCACGTCCGCCCGCACCTCGTTGGACACGTCCAGCGACCGCGCCGACAGCGAGTCGCTCACGCGGTCGACCTGGGTGGTGAGCGTCCCCGCGACGGAGGCCGCCACGACCAGTGCCGCGATGAACAGGATCATCTCGGAGACGGAGGCACCGGCCATCGTTACGTCACCACCCGTACCGGTTTCGCGCCGCTGACGCCGTAGTCGACGACGACGACGACACGGTCTTTCTCGTTGGCGAAGTCCACACTGAAGTTCGCCGTCTCACCCGGGAGCCACGTCTCTCGCTCGACGCCGTCGATCGTCCCGGTGGGGTTCGTCGCTTCGCCGTCCACCAGCAGGTTCACCGCCTCGAGATCCAGTGTCGTCGTCCCGGTGTTCGTCACGTTCACTTCAACCCTCTTGCCGGTGTAGTACACCGCTCGCGTGACGTTGATCTCGGTGTTCTTCTCGGCGAGGGCGTTGTCACGAGCGGCCTGCTGTGCGTCCGTCACCCGCTCGGTCCCGTTCGCCACGGCCGGGTACAGCGAGCCGGCGGCGACGAACACGCCGAGGAAGATCACGGCCGCGGAGGCGCTATGGCTGATTCCCATGGCGACCCTCCGAGAGCTGAGGCCACCGGTCGAGCACGACCGACTCCGCGGTCGCGTTCGTGAGCTGCATGATGTACTTCAGACTCTGGGTGTGGTGCTGGAGGTCCAGCTTCGCGGTGCCCGGACGGTCGATGAGGTTGCGGTCGATCTCCCCGAACCCGGAGAGGAACGACTTCAACTGCTCTGCCACCTCCGGCGAGAGCCACTCGACGCGCTCGTAGTAGTTGATCGCGCGGACGGCGTCGGTGGTGTCGCCTTCCTCGACGAGGTACTCCAGCCACTCCATCACGACCAGGTCCCCGACGTAGTCGCCGGGCAACTGGCGGAGGTACGGCTTCTCGCGGTCCCCCGAGAGGTTCTGGCCGTCGACGAACTCGAAGCTCTCGTCGCCACCCTGCGCCTGCGTCGGGTCGGTCTGGCGAGCGGTGTCGGCCGGCTCGGTCGCCGGTTCCGGCTCCGCGGCGGACTCGAACCCGTCGTCGGCGCCGAACTCCTCGCCGGGCCCGTCGTCCATCTCGTCCATCCCGCCGAGCGGGTCGTCCCCGTCGTCTTCGGGAATCCCCAAGTCGTCGTCCATCGGTGCCTCGTCCATCTCGTCGAGTCCGTCGTCGGCCTCCTCCTCGGGCTCCTCGCCCTCCTCGGCCCACTCTGCGTCACCGGACTCGTACTCGTCTTTCAGTTCGCTGAAGCTCTTGCCGTTTGAGTCGCTCGCCATGGTGTCGTCCTCCTCTGTGTCGTCTTCGTCGTCCGATTCCCCGAACTCGTCGAACGCGTCGTCCTCGTCGTCGAGATCGTCGAACTCGCCGTCGAGGTCGTCCTCGAACGCCGCGTCCGCCTCGTCCTCGTCGTCCGTCTCGTCCTCGTCGTCCATCGCGAACTCGTCTTCGGGCTCCTCGACCGGGTCCTCCTCCGCGAGGTCCTCGTCGAAGAACCCCTCGGCGTCGGCGTCGGCCACGTCGTCGTCGAGCCCGTCGTCGGACCCCTCCTCGTCGTCGTCGTCGAACAGTCCGAACGAGGAGCCGTCACCCATCTCGCCGCCACCCATCCCGCCGCCGCCCCCTTCGTCGACGAACGGGTTGATCCCGCGGGTGACCATCTCGTAGATGTCCAGCAGGTTCCGGACGTCCTCGGCGATGTCCTCGACCTGCTCGGAGATCTCCTCGTTCTCCGACCGGACCGTGTTGACCGTCGAGGAGAGGTTCGCGACCTCGTTCTCGAGTTCGTCGACGCGGTTGGCCAACTCGGCCGTCTGGTCGTCCTCGTCCTCGGCGAAGGGATCGTCCTCGAAGTCGCCCCCCATCCCGCCGAGGTCGCCGAGGTCGTCACCACCACCGTCGCCGCCGTCGTCCATCCCGCCGAGGGCACCACCGCCGCCGCCCCCGCCGTCATCGCCGCCCAAGCCACCGCCACCGCCGCCACCGCCACCGAGGCCACCGCCACCCCCGTCGTCGTCGTCGAGCAGGGACCCGCCACCGCCGTCGGCGGCCTCGTCTTCCTCGCGGAAGCGGTCGAGCAGGCTGCTCCCGAGGAGTCCCAGCGAGGCCAGGAGCCACGCCTCACCCCACGGAACCGCGCTCCCCGCCTCCGGCAGTACAGTGAGGAGACTCATTACCGAACACTCTCTCCGTCGCTCCACTTAATACCTCCCCGTCGGTTATCGGACCCGATAATAGACCGCCTGCGGGCGGACGGCGGCGAAGTGCCGTGTCGTCGAGGTGGTTCGGTTATCACGTCTGATTCTCTGTGGTGCAGGGCAGTCACGACGTGTCACTCCCGTCGCCGTCTTCCGCCGCGTCCGACCCCTCGCCGTCCGGGACCGTCGGGTGGTCGGACTGGTGAGACGTGGTCGGCGTGCCGGGGTGCGTGTCGTGACCGTCGTCGCGACGCTCCGTTCCGTCCGTCGTCGGTCCCGCGTCCGGGGACGGTCCACCGTCGACAGACGACTCCGCGTTCGGACTCGCTTCGGCGGTGTCGTCGGACTGTGCGTCGTAGTCCACCGGGACGCCCTCGTCGACGGTGCTCGGCCCGGTCGGAGCCGCCACGGGGTCGCCGTCGCGTGCCGGCCGGTCGGCGTCGACGGATCGGTACGCCCGACGGTACCGGCCGAGTTTCCGGAGCAACAGCGCACCGAACAGGCCGTCGTACAGGAGGATGTACGCGAAGCTCGCGACCAGCGGCGGGAGGCCGAGCACCTCGAAGGCCGTCGAGCCGATGCCGACGGTGCTGTTGTAGATCGCGTGGATCACCGCCGCGATCAACAACCCCTTGACGACGATGGGTCCGCGGTGGTCGGGGTTGAACTTCGCCAGCCCGAGGTAGTAGCCCGCGAACGCCGAGTAGATCACGTGTCCGGGGCCGGCGAGCGCCCGCGTGGCGGTGATCTGTGCGCCGGCGCCGAACACGGCCAGTCCCGTCCCGAGTTCCGACCCCATCAGCCCCCGCTCGATGTACAGCGCGTTCTCGATGAACGCGAACCCGAGCCCGGCTGCGGCGCCGTACACCGCGCCGTCGAGGACAGCGTCGAACCGCTCGTCGCGGTAGGCGTACAGCCGTACCGCCAACAGCTTCACCGTCTCCTCGACCGGCCCGACGAACAGGAAGAAGAACGCGACGAGCCCGAGGAACCCGAACTGTGTGAACAGTCCCTGTGTCGCGCCGTTGAGGACGGCCGCGAACGTGGCGGTGATCACGCTCAACAGGAACGTCCCGAACAACAGTGTCGCCGGTTCGCGGCTCACGTCCGAGCGGTAGACGTACACGGCCAGTCCGAACGCCGGCAGCGCCGACAGCGCCGTGAGGACGCCGACGGCCGGGTCCGTCACCGCCGAGAACCCGCCGATCCCGAGCAGCAACAGCGATCCGCCGAGGATCACGATCCACCGCGCGCTCGCCGAGAGGAGGCGGTAGACCGCCACGGCGAACCCGTCGAGTCGGCTCCGTTCCTCCCACGTCGCGATCTCGTAGAGATCCACGTCGTCGCGCGCGTCGCTGGACCGTTCGACGGGGTCGCTCGTCTCCTCGGACGACATATCTCGATCGTCGGACCCCGCCCGGGTAACGTTTTGCCCCGGTCGTGTGGCGTGTCCCGTCACGGTCGCCGTCTCCGAGAGCGTGCGACACCGTTTAACTGCTCGCCCACCTCTACTCTCGTATGGACTGGGAGACCGACTGGGGCCTCCGCACGCGGATGGTCGTGGTCGTCGTGTTACTCGCCGCCCTGTACGCCGGGTTCCTCGGGGCACTGACGCTGTACGGCGTCAACCTGTTCGGGATCGTGCTCGGCATGGGGCTGTTCATGGCCGCACAGTTGTTCTTCAGCGACCGGCTCGCGCTGTACTCGATGGGCGCCCACGAGGTGTCCGAACAGGAGTACCCGGAGCTCCACCGGAAACTCACCCGGCTGAGCCAGCAGGCGGACCTGCCGAAGCCGACGGTCGCCGTGGCGGACACGCGCGTCCCGAACGCGTTCGCGGCCGGGCGGTCGAAGTCGAACGCGACCGTCTGTGTCACGCAGGGGCTGCTCCGCACGCTGGACGACGAAGAGCTGGAGGGTGTGCTCGCGCACGAACTCGCCCACGTGAAGAACCGCGACGTGGCGATCATGACGATCGCGTCGTTCCTCTCGACGATCGCGTTCCTGGTCGTCCGCTGGGGGTGGCTGTTCGCCGGGGGCGACGAACGACAGGGTGGAGGGGGTGCGATCGTCGCCATCGTCGCCTCGTTCGTCGTGTGGATCCTCTCGTTCCTGCTGATCCGGGCGCTGTCGCGGTACCGCGAGTTCGCGGCCGACCGCGGCGGCGCGGCGATCACCGGGAAGCCCGGCGCGCTCGCGTCCGCGTTGGTCACCATCGACGGCCGGATGGACAAGGTGCCCGACGACGACCTCCGGGGGCAGTCGGAGATGAACGCGTTCTTCGTCATCCCGATCCGGAAGGGCGTGATCGGGAAGGTGTTCGCCACCCACCCGTCGACGGAGAAGCGCGTCGAGCGACTCCAGGAGTTGGAGAAGGAGATGGAGACGCGGTAGGGCGCCTGCCCCGCCGCGAGACTGGCACGCGGACACCGACCGCTCCGGTACCCGTAGTTCTTACACGGTGCCGGTCGCTCGTCCGGGCGTGACCGACACAGACGACGAGACGACCGGCACGGACGACGATTCGACGACCGGTACGGACGATCCGACGGCCGGTACGGACGACGAGACGACCGGTACGGACGATCCGACGACCGGTACGGACGGCGACGCGACGAGCGACCCCGACGACACCGCCGCCGACTTCCGCGACCACGTCGGGACGACGGGGGAGCGACCGGAGACGGACGACGACCTCTACGGGATGACGTGGCCGGAGGCCGGCGACGCACTGCTCACGGCAGACGCGGCAGTCCTCCCGACCGGGAGCGTCGAACAACACGCGAGACACCTCCCGGTGTCCGTCGACTCGCTCCGTGCGGACCACCTCTCCGCGGAGTTGTGCGAGGCGGCCGCCGCCCACGACCTCGCGTTCGTCCGGCTCTCGGTGTTCTCGTACGGCTACTCCGAACACCACATGGCGTTCCCGGGGACGGTGACGCTGTCGCAAGACACCTACCGCGACGCGGTGATCGAGATCGGCGCGTCGCTGGCCGACCACGGCGTCGACCGACTCCTCCTGCTCAACTGCCACGGCGGCAACCGCGAGCCGCTGTCGATGGCCGTCGACCGTCTCGGCCGCGACCACGACGTGACGACACACCTGCTCCACTGGACGGACTTCGCCCGCGACGCGTTGGAGGAGGAGTTCGGCGACGAGTGGGGCCACGCCGGCGACCACGAGACGAGTGTCGTCGAGTTGTTCCGGCCGGAGCTGGTCCGCGAGACAGAGACGGAGCCACAGGACACCCGCTCGTTCCCGCAGACGCGGACGTACCGCTACTTCGACGACGTGACCGAGCAGGGTGGGTTGGGCGACCCGACGAACGGCGACCCCGCCGCCGTCGCCGAGATCGTCTCGGAGACGACCGACGAGATTCTGAGGGCGTTACGGGAGGATATCGAGAACGGCTGGTGAGTGTCGTCGGCCACGGGGGTCGGACCGAGTCGCCGCGTGTCTCGGCGCTGTCACTCTACCGGCGGAGGAGCGATCGACGACTCCCGTCACCGTGAGACGACGTGTCGACGGGTGGCGCAAAGCGGTCGTACGCGGGCACAGGCGACCCGGACCACTCCTCGGAGACCGGTGTGATCGTGATCGGTGGTGGATCGACGGGGACGGGTGTGGTCCGCGTCCACCGTGTGATCACCACCCACGCTCGACACGCACGAAGATCGGGGGAATCACCCGACGGGGCGTCGAGGACGCCGGAGCGTCCAGACGATCTCGTCGATCACGTTCGTGAGGAACGCCTCGGTCACTCGTCCCTGCCACGGGTCTTCGATGGCGTCGTACCCCGCCGGGGCACGTACGTTCGACAGGCGAGGTGTGTGTAACGAGAGCGGGAGGACGTACGACTGTCTCGGGGTGCCACCGTACTCCCAGTACTCGTCGCGGAGCGGGTGTGCGACCCCGTGGTCCGTCGTCGTGACCGTCGCCCCGACGAACTGCTCCTCGTCGAACGGGTGGGTTCGTCTGCTCACGACGAGGAACAGCCGTTCGAGTCCGTCACCGGTCTTGAACGGATCGGCAGTCCACACCACGTCGCCAGCCTCGTACCGACGGTCTGTCGACATCAGTTCGCGTCGTCTGGCGGCTCACTCGGGTGGGCCCGGTCCGGTTGTGCCTCGCTCCACGCCTCGGCGTCCGACTCACTCTCGACGGTCGCGTCGTGTGTCTCGGCGAGACGAGAGAGGGAGTCGGCGAATCGACTGTCGCGGACGAGTCGGTCGTGGTCCGACGTGATCGCCCAGTAGTCTCCCCTGTGTCGGACGAGACCGCGATCCTTCAACCGAGTGAGGTTCGTCCCGACTGTGTTCGGTTCTCTACCGATCGCCTCGGCGATCTCCCCACGGGTGAAGGCGGCGTCACGGTTCCGGTAGAGGAACTCGACGATCACCTCGCTCGTGGGTCGAGTCGTCTGCTCGGAGACGGCTTCGAACTCTTCGATAGCGATTGGCACACGTTCGAGTCGGTCGTGCGGTCGTAAGAGTGTACTGGTGTGCTGTCTCGATCTCTGGTCGACGACATCGTACACGGTGCACACTGTGGGACGACAGCGACGGCGTTCTGCCGGCGTCGTCGCGACACCCGTCAGTGATGGGACACTGTACGGGTGTACTGTCGTACCCTCGTGTACCGAGTTCGACGGACGAACCTCACGACGGCATCTCGGAGAGCACGGACGAAGGAGGCCGTAGACGATGTAGTCGAGCCGGGCGAACGGGACCGTTCGCGAGGGTGCCGGACGGTGTCTGTCGGTGGACACCGACGGCGAGACGACGAGAAGTCGTACCCCTACGCACCCAACAGCGCGTCGCGCACGTCGCCGATCTGTGCGCCCTCGACGACGATGGCGAGGCGGTCGCCGGCCTCGATCTCGGTGCCTGGCAGCGGGATGGTGAGCGACTCGCGCTCGCGGCCGTGAGCGTAGATCCGCGCGCCGTCGACGGAGAGGTCGTTGACGCGGCGACCGACGACGGGGGCGTCCTCGGTCACGGTGACGGTGGTCAACTGGAGGTCCTCCGTCAACTCGCCGATGGCGTTGAAGTTCCCCCCGAGCAGTGCGGTCTTCGCCCCCGCGGCACCGAGCCGTTCGGGGTAGATCACCTCGTCGACGGAGGCCTCGTACTCGTCGTAGATCTCGTCGGGTACGTCCTCCGAGAGCCGCATCACGGTCCGGCAGCCGTACTCCTTCCCGAGCGAACAGATCTCGAAGTTCGTCGTCGGGTTCCCCGTGAGTCCGGCGACCGCGTCGGCGTCCTCGATGCCCGCCTCCTCCAGGACACTCGGGTTCGAGGCGTCGCCCTCGACGACGGTGAACCCGCGTTCGCGGGCTGTCTCGGCCTTCTCCGGCACGTTCTCTACCAGTGTCACGTCGTGGCCCTCCTCGTCGAGGACGCGTGCAGTGCGCGATCCGACGCGACCGTAGCCGGCGATGACGACTCGCATACTCGCAGGTGACGCTGGGTGGTACTAAAAAGAGTGGGTCGCGGGGCGCGTCGCGTCTGGTGTGCTCGTGTTGGAAAGAGTGGTGGGTTCACACGTGATCGAGAGCACAAAACACACTACAGACGAGACCGAGGCCGGGGGTGTGCGACGGAGATCGGTTCTCGCGGCCGCAGTCGGAGTGTCGCTCTCGGGGTGTCTGAGTGTGTTCGGCGGGGACGACGGGTCACCCACGCCGACGGCGAGCGAGCGGCCGAGCCCCACGCCGACCGCCACCGAGTCACCGACGCCGAGCGACACGCCGACGGACACGGACTCGTCCACGCCGACCGACGCCGAGCCGGAGACCGACGACCCGACGGCGACACCGCTGTGTCCCGGTGACGGGGGACGGCGGGTCCCGTTCGGAACGACCGTTCGGTTCGACGGCTGGGCCGTGACGATCCAGTCGCTGGAGTTCACACAGACGTACCGACTGGAAGACGAACCGGGGACACAGCGGACCGCCGACGGCGAGCAGTTGGTGATCGTCGAGGGTGAGATCACCAACGACACCGCCGACGAGCGCACGTGGTGGTTCGACTCCGGTGTGACGCTGATCCTCCCCGGGTGTGTCACCGACGACTACCAGTTCCGGCCCAGGATAGGCACGGGTGATTACTACGATCGAGTTCGAGCGGTGAAGCTCGAACGCGTCGGTCACCTCGACCAGTTCCTACCGGAGGTCGGCTACGAGCTCGACGCGAGGGAGACGGGACCACTCTGGAACGTGGCGACGATCGACGCCGACCTCGAGCGATCGGACCTCGAGATCGGCGTGAACTACGGGCCCGACGTCGAGTCGACGCGGTGGGTGCCGGAGCTGTCGGGGTGACACTCCCCCGCGGTTTTTCACCGCTCGCCTCCCACCGTCGTGTATGGGACTGTTCGACGGCGTGAAGGCCGCCTTGGGGATCAAGGCGGAGGCGGACGCGACGAGAGCGGCCGACCCCGAGGACCTGTTCGGGATGAGTACGGCGTACGTGACGATGTACGCGGACCTCGACTTCGAGTCCGTCGGGGAGGCGGCGCTGTGTTTCTCCGGGGTGGACTCGACGGACTTCTCGGACACCGTCGACGAGGTGGCGGACCTGCTCCACGCCGGCGAGGAGGAGACCGGGACGAGCTTCGCGTTCCACAGCGACAGTCACGGCTACGAGTGGGTGGTGCTCGAGGACGACGACGAGGAGGACCTGGTCACGTCGATCCACTTCGCGGCCGACACCTTCGTCGAACGCGGCTACGGCTCCCGGCTGCTGGCGGCCGTCTTCGGGTTCGAGCGACCGGACGGGGACCGAGCCTACTGGATCTACTCCTTCCGCCGAGGTGCGTACTACCCGTTCGCGCCGCGGAACGGCGACCGCGACGGGCAACTCGAGTTCAAGCTGGAGTCGGTCCTCGACGGCGAGTTGGACGTGGAGTCGGACAAGGAGTACTGGTACGCGCTGTGGCCCGACCGGGCCGGCGGACACCCCTGGGAGTAGCCGCGCCGACGGGGAGAGTTCACCGAGCGGCGACGGCGACGGCGAGAACCAGAAGAGGTTTCCTCGCGCGCGGTCCGCGTTACGGGTGTAAGCTACCACGGCCTGAAGGCCGTGGCATTTCCCCCATGATGGGTTTCCAACCACCGACCTGCGACAGACCGTGGCGGACTGCACCACGCCGGTTCTGCCAGAGCGAACTGTGTGGTTCTCTCGGGCGTACTCTCACCAGGCTTTATCCGGTGAGGAGCGCTGGCGTGTCGCGTCGCTTTAATTCAGCGTGGACTCACACACGTCGCGCCACCGAATTGGCGGGCGGAGCGGTGTGGTCGGCGTCCCGCTGTTCGGGGCTGGCCTACGACAGCCCCTCCGAAGCGTCCAGTTTGGCCACCTCGGAGTGTAACCGAATGTACACACGAATGACACTAAAATCACACGGAAGCCAGTATAGCGCGGTAAACACAGCAAGTGGAAGCCCGTGTCGGCTTCCTCCCACCCCTGAACGGGTGGGTATCCGCCTTGCATCTCTATGAGTCGGGCTTCGCCAGACAACGTCTTGTTCGTCGTCCTCGACACGGTCCGGAAGGACCGCCTGGGGCCGTACGGCTACGAGCCGGACACGACCCCGGGACTCGACGCCTTCGCGGCCGAGTCGGACGTGACCGTCTTCGAGGAGGCGGTCGCACCCGCGCCGTGGACGCTCCCGGTTCACGCCTCGCTGTTCACCGGGATGTACCCCAGCCACCACGGCGCCGACCAGGAGAACCCCTACCTGGAGGGGGCGACGACGCTCGCGGAGTCGCTCTCCCGCGAGGGGTACGCGACGGCGTGTTACTCCTCGAACGCCTGGATCACGCCGTACACCCACCTCACGGACGGGTTCGACGATCAGGACAACTTCTTCCAGGTGATGCCCGGCGACCTGCTGTCGGGGCCGCTGGCGAAGGCTTGGAAGACGATGAACGACAACGAGACGCTGCGGACCGTCGCCGACAAACTCGTCTCGCTGGGGAACGTCGCCCACGAGTACTTCGCCTCCGGCGAGGGGTCGGACTCGAAGACGCCGGCGGTGATCGACCGGACGCAGTCGTTCGTCGACGACGCCGAGGCGAGCGGGGACGACTGGTTCGCGTTCGTCAACCTGATGGACGCACACCTCCCGTACCACCCGCCGGACGAGTACGCCGAGGAGTTCGCACCCGGCGTCGACTCGACGGAGGTGTGTCAGAACTCCAAGGAGTTCAACGCCGGCGCACGCGACATCGACGTCGACGAGTGGGAGGCGATCGAGGGGCTGTACGACGCGGAGATCGCCCACATCGACGCCCAGTTGACGCGGCTGTTCGACTGGCTCCGCGAGACGGACCGCTGGGACGACACGGCGGTCGTCGTCTGTGCGGACCACGGCGAACTCCACGGGGAACACGGGCTGTACGGTCACGAGTTCTGTCTGTACGACCAGCTCGTGAACGTCCCGCTGCTGGTGAAACACCCGGAGATCGACGGGGACCGCCGCGAGGACACCGTCGAGTTGCTGGACCTGTACCACACGGTGTTGGACACCCTCGACGTGACCGCGGGGGTACCGGTGGCGCCCGACGAGGACAGCGTCCCGCTGGACCGCACTCGGTCGCTGTTGGCCGACGACTACCGGGCGTTCGCGGACGCGACGGAGCCGGATCCGGGCCAGGCGGCGGCCGTCGACGGCGAACACGGGTTCGTTGAGTACTCCCGGCCCGTGGTCGAGTTGAAGCAGTTGGAGGAGAAGGCGAGCGCGGCCGGCGTCGCCTTACCCGAGGACTCGCGGTTCTACTCGCGGATGCGTGCCGCCCGTGGGACGGCCGGCAAGTACGTCCGGATCACGCGGATCGACGACGAGGCGTTCCGACTCGACGAGGACCCGGACGAGACGGAGAACCTCGCCGACGGCGACGATCCGGTGATCGAAGAGACGGAGTCGCGGCTCGCGGCCTTCGAGGAGGCGGTCGGCGGCGCCTGGACCGAACCGGACGACGCGGACGTGTCCGACGACTCGCTGGACCAGATGGACGACGAGGCGCGCGAACGGCTCCAAGACCTCGGGTACGTTGAGTGAGGTGGCGGCGACTACGACGACCCGACGGAGCCCGGTATCGACCGGGACGACCCGACGACGCGCGACGACGGACCGGACCGTTTTACCACCGGACGCCGTAGAGGAGCCCGTGACACGCGCTCCGTCGGATCGCCGTGGAACACGCTGGGGGGGTCGTCCGTGACCGACCGCGAGCGACGCGAGAGCGACGAGGGTGACGGGTCACGACGAGAGTCCAGTGGCGAGCGAGGGCGAGACTCGGACGCAGAACGGCGACGAGACGCGGACGAGCAGCGACGAGACGCGGACGAGCGACGGCGAGAATCAGACGAGCAGCGGCGACGAGATTCGGACGGCCAGCGGCGAGAGTCCGACGAACGGCGGCGACGAACGACGAGCGACGGCGACAGACGAGAGCGGGGAGCCGACAGACACGCGGAGGACGCACGTCGGCGCGAGCGGCGAGACCGACGGCGCGACCGACCGGCCGAGGGACCGTCGCGGACGGGCGGAGAACGGTCACCCGTCGACCCGGGCAGTGGGGGGACGAGGGAGGAACGGACCTACGACCTCGGACGCGCAGACGAGGTCGGCGCCGGCGCCCGGCGCGGTAGTGGCGACGGTGACGGGCGAGCAAGTGGCGACAGTGACGGACGTGCGAGTGGCGACGGTGACGGACGTGCGAGTGGCGACGGTGACGGGCGGACAGGCGGGGCTGGCGAGCGACGACCGGACAGAGGTGACGACCGGCAGGCGGCGAGCGGTGGGAGACAGTCGGAGCCAGTCGGCAGAGAGCAGCGGACGGGGCGAGACGACGACGGCCAGTTGGACGAGCGCCTCTCCGAGGCGCTCGACGCGGCGCGTGCTGCCGACACCGGTGGCAGGTCGAGCGACTCCCGACGAGAGAGCCGCGAACGGCCACCCGACTCGGGAGCGGAGTCGAACGACGAGCGACGGGAGGGTGCGTCCGAGCCCCGGCGACGAGACGACGACCGGCAGCAGAGGGAAGCGGAACGCGGGCGATCCGACGCTCCGTCTCGCGAGTCAGCGACACCCGAGTCGACGACCGATCGGTCGGAGCGGCCCGTCGAGGGTGATGGCGACGCCAGCCGCGCACAGCCTGGTGGTGACGATGGACGCGCACAGCCTGGTGGTGACACCGGCCGCGCACAGCGAGAGGATAGAGACACCGCACCGGCGACGGAGTCGGACCGGACGAGACGGCGCGGCGGCGGCGAGACGGCCGATCCCGTCGACCGCGTGTCGGCACGGGGCCACGACGCGGCGCTCGTGAGCGCGTTCGAACACGAGGGGTACGCCTGCGAACTCGGGCGGATCGGAGACGTGTTCTACGGGTTCGTCTCGGTGCCGCCGGAGCTCGATCGGCTCCAACTCCTGTGGGAACTCGACGTGCCGGGAGAGTTCAGCTACGGGCCCGACGCCGACGGCTGGGTCGGCTTCGACACCCGGTCCGTCGATCGCGAGTTGGACCCCCGCGAGGCGGCGATGGCCGTCGCGGGACTCGCCGCGCAGGTCGCCGACCGCGGGCGATCCGCGCCGCGGTGAGACGCCCCCTCACGGTAGTGAGACGGGCGAACGTTCGCTCGCTACGTGTCACTCCGTGTAGCCTCGCCCGGCCGGCGCGTCGGGCACGTCGCGACGTTCGACCGGGAGGTCGAGGGCGTCGAGAGCGGCCTCGACGTGGTCGTCGTCGACGAAGTCGTCGTCGGCGGCGACGCGTTCCGACTGGGCGTGTGCGAGCACCTCGGCGCGGCGGTCGTCCGGGATGGCGTACTTGTCGACGACCAACTCGATCGTGAGCCCGTTGTGGTCCGTCGTGTACAGCGCGTGGAACGCACCGCGGTCGTACTCGCTGTAGCCGTACCCGCCGTCTGCGAGTCGCTCGCGGACGGCGTCGAGCCGCTCGTGGTCGATCCGGAAGGCGAGGTGGTGGACGGCGCCGACGCCCGGCTCCTGATCCGCCGGCTCGGAGTCGCGCGACTCGTCGACGAAGAACGTCACCAGTCGGCCGTCGCCGCTGTCGAAGAAGAGGTGGGTCACCTCCGGCCGGTCGAGGTTCGGCTGTCGGAGCACGAGTCGCATCCCGAGCACGTCGCGGTAGAACGCGACCGTGTCGTCCGCGTTCGAGCCGACGAGTGTCACGTGGTCCGTCCCGGTCGTCTGAACGGTCGTGTCCGGCGGCGACGCCGAGACCGGCGGGCCGTCAGTGTCGGTCGATCGCTCGGCTCCCGTCTGGGCCTCGTCCGCGGTGTCGGAGTCCGTGTTCGTCACATCACTCCTACGAGCGGGACGCACTTAGCAACCCGCGGGACCGGGACACAAGCAGGTGACACGAGTGTCACCGGGCTGGGAGAGTGTCGTCGAGAACTGGGTCGTCTCCGTCGGGATCGACGGTGCAGAGGGCGTCTGTGTGGAGGGTGACGGCGCGGGGTCGTGTGCCGTGTCGGATTCGTCGGGTGAGGTCGGGTGTCGGGGCCCGGATCGGGAGTCCGGGCGTCGGGTGGGGTCGGGTGTCGGGCGTGGAGGGGGACCGCGGCGGGGTCGGGTGGAGGGCTCGCGTCGCGGGGACCGGTGGAGGGCGGGGAGCGTCCCGCGTGTCAGTGACCGTGTCCGACGACGAGCGAGACCGCGTTGAGCGTCATCAGCCCCAGCAGCGTCGGGATCTGCTGGGCGGTCAACCCGCTGGCCAACAGCGGGAGGTACACCAACGGCACCAACGCCGCCGTCCAGAAGGCGACGGCGCGCACGGGTGCCGCCAGCGTGGTGCGGTCGAGTGTCGGGACGCGCTCGCTCGTCGCCGCCCCGAGGGAGGGCAGTGCTCGCGTCGCGGTGCGGACCAACGTCGTCGGGGTGTCGGAGGTAGACACGGTGGATCGCTCCACCCGATCCCTGGACTGGCACCCCCGTATAAGGGGTCGTTCGTTGCCGGAGATTCGGGTGTCTTTCCACCGACTCACGTGATTTTACGGCCGGTTCTCCACGACGACCGACTCTTTACGAACAGTTCGGAGGCAGTTAGACAGTTTACGCTTCGATCTGAGTGCGTCTCGTCGTGTCGGTCGTACACCCGCAGAGGTGACCGGGATCACGCCCGAGCCCGCGAGTACATCGGTGGTCGGACGGCTCGGGCGACGAGCGCGCGGTCGACCGGCGTCGCCGGACCGGGGAGAACGACCGTCGAGTGAGCGACCGCCGAGAGAACAAGCGTGGGGAGAGTGCCCCGTAGGTGTCGACCGGGACCGGGCGCTCAGGGGTCGAGATCGGCCCAGTCGATCAGGGGTCGAGGTCGGCCCAGTCGATCAGGGGTCGAGGTCGGCCCAGTCGATCAGGCCCTCTTCGAGTGCGTACCGGACGCGCTCGTCGAGCGGCGTGTCCGCCCAGTCGTCCGGGCGTTGCTCCTCGGGGATGCCCTCGACCACGTCGGTCAGCGACTCGTTGAGGAACCGGCCGTTCGTCCCACACTCGTCACAAGTCCGGACGAGGTACTTCACGCGGTAGTCCCGCTCGACGGGGGTCGTGCACTCCGGACAGACGTACGTCTCGCTGCTCACACGCGACACACGGGACCGAACGTACTCGGGTCTTTGGATTCGGGGGTCGCCACGGGGAGGGAGCCGGCGGCCGCCGCAGCAGCCGTCACCGGACGCAGTCGACGGACCGACGCGGTGAAACCGACGGCGACCGTACCGGTCCACGATGGAGATTCGGTTCCTGGGCGGGGCACGCGAGGTCGGGCGGAGTGCCCTCCTGGTCGACGACACGCTCCTCCTCGACTACGGAATGAAGGCGGACACGCCGCCCTCGTACCCCGTCGCCAGCGCCCGGCAGGTAGACCCAGACGCGGTGGTCGTCTCACACGGTCACCTCGACCACGTCGGTGCCGTTCCGGCGCTGCTCTCGGGGACCGACCGGCCGCCGATCCACTGGACGCCGCCGACACGGCAGCTCACGCGCCGACTCGCACGCGACACGCTGAAACTCCACGGCAACAGTCCGCAGTGTCCGTTCGGCGAGGAGTCCGTCCGCCGACTCGGCGAGGTGTCCGTCGAACACGGCTACCGCGAGTCGTTCACCGCGGCGGGGTACGAGGTGACGTTCTTCGACGCCGGCCACATCCCCGGGAGCGCACACGTCCTCGTCGACGACGGCGACACCCGACTGCTGTACACCGGCGACTTCCACACGGACGACCAGCGACTCGTCGCCGGGACGACGGCACGCCCGGACGCCGACGTGGTGGTGTGCGAGAGCACCTACGCCGGCGTCTCGCACGACCCCCGGGAACACGTCGAGGAGCGGTTCCTCGACCGCGTGCAGACGACGATCTGGGAGGGCGGGACGGTGATCGTCCCGGCGTTCGCCATCGGGCGGACACAGGAGATGTTGCTCGTCTGTGCGAGCGCAGACGTGCCGTGTTACGTCGACGGGATGGGCGTGGAGGTGACGGCGATGCTCCGGCGACACCCGGAGTACGTCCGGGACCCGGACGCACTCGACCGGGCAGCGGGGCACGCACGCGAGGTGACCGGCCGCGACGGGCAGCGGCGACGGATCGCCGACCAACCCGTCGCGGTCGTCACCACCAGCGGGATGCTCTCGGGCGGGCCGGCGATGACGTACGTGCCGGCGGTCCGCGCGAACCCGACGAACCAGATCGCACTCACGGGCTACCAGGTCGCCGGGACACCCGGTCGGGAACTGTTGGAGACCGGGAGTGCGGAGATCGACGGCCGGATGCTCCGGGTCAGCGCCCGCGTCGATCAGTTCGACTTCTCGGCACACGCCGACGAGGCCGGGATCAGGTCGTTCCTCGACGCCTACCGCGACGCGACCGTCCTCGTCAACCACGGCGACGACTGTGTCGCGTTCGCCGACACGCTCCGCGAGGACGGCTACACCGCCTCGGCCCCGGAGTTGGGCGAGACGGTGACCGTGTAGCCGAGCGTCTCCGACGGAACCGCCGTAGCCGACGCCGGATGCTTATACCGTATCGTGGGGGCAGTCTGTCCACGATGTCCGACGTGGGGTTCGCTGCGAGGAAACTCGTCGAAGTCGAGACGGTCCGCACCCAGCTCACGGAGAGACGGATCGAGGTGGTCGGGAAGGCACGTGCCTGTGCCGAGTCGTACGACACGCCGTACGCCGGGAAGCGAGAGATCTGGCGAGATCTGAACGACTTCGAGTGGTCGCTGTACCAGTTTACCAGTTTGCTCCACATGCTGGGGGAAGTTCTCGCGACGATTCGAGACCAGTGTGGCGTACGATTGTCAGAGGCACGTCCGATCAGACACGCCGTCCCGCGTCTGATCGGACTGCGGCACTGTATCCACCACAACGGACTCGTTGGAGCACAGGTGGCGAGTGCCGAAGGGTTGCCACACCCGGTGGTCGGGATTCCACTCGAGAGCGTCGAGAGACACGGGTCGTGGGGCGGGGGGAACCCGAGCTTCGAGACGTTCTTTCACTCTGCGGACGACCTGCTCGTCGTTCGACCGATCGTCGAGAACAGCGAGACGCGGTACCTGGCTCCAGTCGAAGAGACCGTGGCCGGTGTCGAAGAGCGGTACGGTGAGGACGAACTCCAGCGTGTAGCGTCGAACGTCGAGATCTACGACCGATCGGAGTCGGACGGCTGATCGAACGCGTCGTCGTCCGCGACTCGGTCGTCGTAGAACGTCAACTGGATCCGTCCGACGTCGTCGGCGCTCACCGACTCCGGGAGTTCGTGATCACGAGCCGTGGACGCCTTGGTGCGAGACGACTCCATCGTGTGTCGGGTTGCCGTCGGTACAGTATAAATCTGTTCGGGGTTGTGAGATCTACGTCTCGTCGGCCGACTCTGCGCCGATCCGTCGCCACTCGGCCTCCTCGATCCGCGCCACGTCCTGGAGCACGTCCGGGTGGTCCTCGGCGTACTCCAGCGCCGACTCGATCTCGGCGCGCGTCAGCTCGGAGTAGATCCCGTCGCGGAGTTGTGCGACCGTCCGGCCGCGTTCGTGTTTCGCGTAGACGTAGTGGACCGCGACGCGGTGGCCGTCGATCCGGGGTTTCCCGTCCAAGACACCGTCCGTACAGACGATCCGCACGGTCTCGCCGTCTCGGAGGTACGTCTCCTCCGGGTACTCGAACGACGGCTCCAGGGGGTCTCCCACGCCACCGTCTGTCGCGACCCCGTCGTTCACCGCCGCGCCGTCACCGGTCGCCGCCGTCTCGTCACTGGCTGCAGTCGCCTCGCCGGGCGCCGCCGCCTCGTCACTGGCTGCAGTCGCCTCGCCGGGCGCCGACTCGTCGGTGGACGCCGCGTCCGCTACCACCGTGTCGTCGCCGGGGCTGTCGGGGGTGTTCGTCACGGATCAGTGTACGTGTGCCACGGGTAATGATTTTGTGGGTTGGAACACCTGTATCACCTGCCGGCGTGGGGTGAAGCGGGCGGCCGTGACGGCACACTGCCGGTCGAATCGACGGTATTTTCACCGGGACCGACCGTAGGTGACTCCATATGTTCACGGCGATCGTGAGCGCGTCGACCCTCCGGGACGCGCTCGACTCGGTGAGCGTGTTGGTCGACGAGTGCAAGATCCGGTTGAACGAGGACGAACTCGTGATCCGGGCCGTCGACCCGGCCAACGTCGGGATGGTGGATCTCTCGCTGGAGGCGGCCGCCTTCGAGTCGTACGAGGCGGACGGCGGCGTCATCGGCGTCAACCTCAGTCGCTTGGAGGACATCGCCTCGATGGCCGACAGCGGCGATCTGATCAACATGGAGTTGGACGAGGAGACCCGCAAGCTCCACATCCAGATCGACGGGCTGTCGTACACGCTGGCGCTGATCGACCCGGACTCGATCCGCGAGGAGCCGGACATCCCGGACCTGGACCTGCCGGCGGAGATCGTCCCGGAGGGTGCCCAGATCGACCGTGGGATCACCGCCGCCGACATGGTGAGCGACTACATCCGACTGCGGGTCGACGAGACGGAGGAGACGTTCGTCATCGAGGCAGAGGGTGACACCGACGACGTCGACTTCGTGCTCGGTCGCGAGGACCTGATCGAGCTGCAGGCCGGCGCGGCGGACTCGCTGTTCTCGCTGGACTACCTCAAGGACATGAACAAGGCGATCCCGAACGACGCGGAGGTCCGCGTCGAACTCGGGGACGACTTCCCGGTGAAGATGCACTACGACTTCGCCGAGGGGCTCGGACACGTCACGTTCATGCTCGCGCCGCGGATTCAGAGCGACTGAGTCCGGGCGGCGGCGCGACCGGGTGACGGCCCGTCACCGGCGTGACGACACGCGGGTCGCCGGTGGCCGCACCACGCGACGCGATCAGACAGGATGTTCGACACGGCAATCTGGTTCGACCTCGACGGGACGTTGCTCGACTTCGACAGCTACGGCGTCGTGCTGGAACGCGCCTGCGAGACGGTCGGTCTCGACGGCGAGGAACGGACGACGTTCGTCCAGGCGTACGACGAGCAGTTCATGACGTTGCTGGAGGAGCTCGCCGACGAGCCGTACCGGCAGGCGGCGCGGGCGGGGATCGACGCCGCCGAGGCCGGCGCCGACCCGGCGGCGTTCGTCGACGCGCTCCACGAGGCTGAGTGTGCCGAGACACACGTCCCGCGGGCGACGGTCGAGACACTCGCCGGGTTGCAGGCGAGCGACGACGTCGGTGTCGGCGTGCTGACGAACGGGGTGACGACGTGGCAGCGGTCGAAGCTCGCGCACCACGAGTTGGACGAGTACGTCGACGCCGTCGTCGTCAGCGAGGAGGCGGGCGCCCACAAGCCACGTACCGCACCGTTCGACCTCGCCGCCGAGCGGCTCCCGGCGGCCGACCGCTGGATGGTCGGCGACGACCGCGACGCCGACGTGGCCGGCGCTCGGACCGCCGGGTGGCACGCCACCCACGTCGCGACGCCGACGGACGTGCCCGACGCCGTCGCCGAGATCCGCGAGTCGACCGCGGACGTACCGGAGTGAGCGCCACCCTCGTACCCGAGTGACCGCGGCACGTCGAGTACGGGCGAGTGGGCCCGGTGGAGTTCACCCACACGTTCATTGGCGGGTCGGTCGTGACGACTCGACGTGAACGGACTGGACACGGAGTTGGTCGCGGAGAAGGTGGCGCAGTCGCGCCGTGCGGTGGCAGAGACGGACGGCGTCGACGCCTGGGTGACGTTCTGTCGAGAGACGGACGCCGTCCCGGAGCCGGCGCTGCCGTACGTCCTCGGGTTCGACGTGGTGTGGCCGACGGCGGTCGTGATCGGCCCCGAGGACTCGACGGTCGTCCTCGGCCGCCACGACGCACCCAACGCCGAGGAGTTGGGGGTCCACGAGGTACGCGCGTACGACGAGTCCATCGCCGAGCCGCTGCGGACGACACTCGACGAGATCGGGACGAGCGGCGACGGGCCACAGACACTCGCGCTCAACTACGACGCGGACGACGACACCGCCGACGGGCTCACACACGGGCTGTTCCGCCGGCTGGAGTCGCTGCTCCCCGACAGAGAGTTCGTCTCCGCCGGGCCGATCGTCCGGCGCGTCCGGGGGTTGAAGTCGGAGACGGAACGCCAGCGGGTGCGTCGTGCCGCCGAGACCACCGAGGAGTTGCTCCAGACGGCGGCGAGCACGTGGGGCCCGGCGACCACCGAGGCGGCGTTCGCAGCGACACTCCACGAGTTGCTCGACGACCGCGGCTTGGGGACTGCGTGGGCCCGCGACTACTGTCCGACGGTCCACCTCGGCGGCGACAGCGAGGTGGGGCACACCCTCCCCGGCGAGCACACGCTCCCGGAGGGAGAGTTGCTCCACGTCGACTTCGGCGTGCGCCGCGACGGCTACGCCGCCGACATCCAGCGGCTGTGGGTCCGCGGCGAGCCGTCCGCGGAGTTGCGGGCGGTGTTCCGCGACGTGCGGGCGGCGATCGACGCGGGACACGAAGTACTGGAACCCGGCGTGGTCGGCCACGAGGTGGACGCCGCCGCGCGCGCGGCGCTGACGGATCGGGGCCACCCGGCGTTCCAACACGCCTTCGGCCACCAGGTGGGCCGCGTCGCCCACGACGGCGGGACGCTGTTGGGCCCCGAGTGGGAGCGGTACGGCGACGCCCCGCGCGGCGAGGTGCGTGCCGGCGAGATGTACACGATGGAGTTGGGTGTCGACACGGAGTGGGGGTACGTCGGCCAAGAGGAGATGGTCCGCGTGACCGACGACGGCACCGAGTGGGTCGTCCCGCCACAGACACGGCTGCGACGGCTGTCCGAGACGGACTGAGCGACGACGACGTGGACACGCCGGGGCGACGGCCGTACGCGGCGTCTCACCAGGTGACTTCGTACGTACAGGCGTCGGCGCCGTCCTCGCGGCAGCGGTCGCTCGTCTCGTCGATCGACGCGTAGTCGTCGGAGAACACCTCGACGGTCCCCTGCAGTAGCCCCTGGTCGTAGACACACGGGTACGGGTTGCGACACCGGACCGTCGCGCGGCCGTCGTCGCCGTCGACGACCTCGTACGAGCCGATCTCCCCGCCGCGGTGGTTCATCTGGTAGGCGTCGTCGACGGACTCCAGCGCCGCGAGCGGCGTGTCGACACCGGGAGGCCACTCGGCGTTCTCCGGCGTCGACCGGCCGATCTGCTCCAGTGTCCGTTCCCCGACCCGGTCGGCGACCGCCCGGTAGGCGTCGAGGTACGCCGCCTGCGAGTACCACTCGTCCGGCTGTGGGTCCTCGATCCCGTTCTCGGCCAGCAGCTCTCTCGCCTGCCCGGTGAACGCGTCCGGCACGCCGTTGACGATCGACAGGATCGCACTCCCCCGAACCTCTACCCCGTCGTCCAGTGGTTCGAACGTCGGCACAGAGGCACCACGGAGCGAGATCACTTAGATTGTCTTACCGGTGTAGTACCAATCCCGACACAATCAAAGTAACTCATATCGTACATTTTCCTACTGCTATTTACAAATAAATACAACACCGGTCGTCTAACTCCGCCGGCGGTAGAGACGGTCGGGGCGCACGGCTGCTCGGGCGGGCAGTAAGTCACGCCGTCCCTCCGGGCGGGGCCGTACCCACACGTCGGTCGGGACCGTCCCCGACGGCACAGCCCGGTCCGAGGCCGCTCACCCAGGTCGTCCGACTGCGACGACGTGTGCCGCCGCGGGAGCGAAGCCGACGGTCACCCGCTCGCCGACCGCCGGCGGGTCGGCGAGTCTGAGGGTCAGTGTCCGGTCGTTCCAGTCGCACCGGACACGGGTGGTCTCGCCGAGGAACTCCGCCTCCGCGACCGTCGTCTGGAGTCGGTTCGTCGTCGCGTCGCGGGCCAGCGCACCAGGACGGACACACAGCGTCAGCCGGTCGCCGACGCGGACCGGGTCGTCTCCGGGGACGGCCACCGTCAGTCGTCGCTCACCGACCGCGACGGTCGCCGCCGTGGCGTCGGTGGCGGCGGCCAGTGTGTCGGTCGTCGGGTCTCCGTCCCGCTCGTCGCTCACCCGCTCGTCGGTCGCCCTCACGTCGTTCACCCGCTCGTCGGCGTGCGCGCCGGTGGCGACGACCTCCCCGGTGAAGACGTTGTTGTCGCCGACGAACTCGGCGACGAACCGCGTCGCCGGACGGCGGTACACCGCGCGTGGCGTCCCGACCTGTTCGACGCCGCCGTCGTTGACGACCGCGACGCGGTCGGAGATCGCCAGCGCCTCCGCCTGGTCGTGAGTGACGTACACCGTCGTGATCCCCAACTCGCGTTGGATCCCGCGGACGGTCGTCCGCAGGCGCTCGCGCAGTCGCGCGTCCAGCGCCGACATCGGCTCGTCGAGCAACAGCAGCCGCGGGCCGGGTGCCAGCGCCCGCGCCAACGCCACCCGTTGTCGCTGGCCGCCGGAGAGGGTGTCCGGCTCCCTGTCGGCGAACCCCTCCAAGTCGACCAGCGCGAGCAACTCTCGGACCCGTTCGTCGCGCGACACGTCGCCCGGCGGCGCGGCGAACCGGAGCCCGTAGCCGACGTTCTCGCCGACGGTCATGTGCGGGAACAGCGCGTAGTTCTGGAACACGACGCCGATGTCGCGCTCCTCGGGTGGGACGCCGGTCACGTCCGTGCCGTCGATGCGGACCGTCCCGCTCGTCGGCGACTCGAACCCCGCGAGCGTCCGCAGGGTCGTCGTCTTCCCACACCCCGAGGGGCCGACGAGCGTGAAGAACTCCCCGGGCTCGACCGCGAGGTCCACCCCGTCGAGCGCCACCGTGTCGCCGTACTCCTTCCGGACGGCGTCGAACGACACGGTCGCGGCGTCGTCGGTCACCAGCCGTCACCTCCCGTGCGGTCGACCAGCACGAACGACACTGCGGTGACCAGCAACAACACCGTTCCCATCGCGGTCGCCGGACCGAGTCGGCGACCGACGTACCGCTCGACGGCGATCGGCATCGTGTACGCCCCGCTCCCCTCCGCGAGGACGACCGTCGCGTCGAACTCGCCGACGCTGACCGCCAGGGCGAACGCCGCACCGGCGAGCACCCCCGGCCACACCAACGGGAGTTCCACGTCGACGAGCGCGCGGACGCGACTCGCCCCGAGACTGCGTGCCGACTCGACGAGTCGCCCGTCCAGTCCCCCGAGCGCCGGGGCGACGTTCCGGACGACGAACGGGTACGCCGCGACCGCGTGGGCCGCCGCGACGGCGACCGGGCCCGCGGCCGAGAGCCGGTAGCCGAACGCCGTCACGCCGAACACCAGCCCGCGGAGGAGTCCGAGTCCGACGACGACACCCGACACCGCCAGCGGCGCCATCGTCACCGCGTCGACGAGCGTCGACCCGCGGTACGAGCGGGTCGTCACCACCGCCATCGCCACGCCGGTCGGGAGCGCGATCACGAGCGTCGTCGCGGCGAAGACCAACGAGTTCCGCACCGCCGGCCACGGCTTCACCTGGAACGACGCCCCCGTCGTCTGGCGGTCGAGCAGGAACCGGTACGCGCGGAGCGTGAACTGCCCGTCGACGACGACACTCTCGTACAGGACGCTCGCGACCGGCCCGAGGAAGACGACCGCGACGATCGCGGTGTACCCCGCGACCGCCGCCCGCGAGAGCAGTCGCGTGCGAGTCCACGCGGCCGCCGAGCGCCACCCGTCCGGGAGCAGTCGCCGCCGCGAGAGCGGGCGCCCGCCGCGTCGTTCCGTCCGCTGGCGCCGCTCGTACCGGAGGTACGCAGCCGTCAGTGCCAGCGAGATCCCCGACTCCAGTGCGGCTAGCGCCGCCGCCTCCCCGTACTCCAACTGGCGGATCGCGGAGTACAACACCACCTCGACGGTCGCCAGCCGCGCGCCGCCCAACGCGAGCACGATCGGGAAGGAGGCGAACGTGAAGACGAACGTCAGCGTCGCGCCCATCAACACCGCCGGGAGCAGCTGCGGCGCGACCACGTCGCGGAACGCCCGCCGTCGGGAGGCACCCAGCGACCGCGCCGTCTCGACGGCACCGGCGTCGACGTTCTCCCACGCACTCGCGACGACACGTGTCACCAACGGCGCGTTGTAGAAGGCGTGTGCGAGCACGATGGCCGGCAGCGACGGGAGGAGGTCGAGGCGGGCGAGTCCGAGAACCGCCAACACCGTGTTCAGGGTGCCGTTGGCGCCGAACGCCGCGTAGAAGCCGACGACGACGAGCATCGACGGGAGGATGAACGGGACGATCGTCAGCGACCGGATCGTCTCCCGCCCGCGGAACTCGAAGCGCGCGAGCACCCACGCACCCGGCAGGCCGAGCAGCACGCTCGCGACCGTCGACAGCGCCGCCTGCCACGCCGTGAACCCGAACCGCCCGAGTGAGCCGAGCGCCAGCAGCGCCCCGACCGGGTCGGCGACCACCGCGGCGAGGGTCTCGCCCGGCTCGCCGAACACGTCGGCGAGTGTGCCGACGGGATCGGCGAAGAGGTCGCCCAGCCAGCCGAGGTAGAACGGGTCCGTCGCGACGCCGACCAGCGGCGCGAGCGACGGCCGACCGTCGACGGTGACCGCCTCGACGAACACCGTCGCGACCGGGTAGTAGAAGACGACGACGAGTAAGGCGGCGGTGAGGGCCGCGAGTGCGGGGAGTGTGAACCGTTCGACACGCCCGGCGAGCGACTGGGTCGCGTCCGAGGCAGCGTCGCTCGTCGTCCGGGGGTTGTCGCCCGCCGTCCGGGTGTCCCCGCCCGTCGTCCGGAGACCGGGAACTCGTCGCGCCGCGGCGGCCGCTCGTCGACGGTACCGCCTCAGCCGTTCGCGAAGCGTCTCGACCACTGGTCCGTCCATTCGCCGACCTTCCCCTTCAACTCGCTGTACGAGAACGTCACCGCCTCCGGCGGTGCGACGGCGTACTCGTCGTAGGTGTCCGACAGCGGCGCGTCGGGGATCGCGGGGAACGTGACGTTCCGCTTGGCGATCCCGGCCTGGATCTCCGGTTCGAGCAGGAAGTCGACGAACTGCTCGGCCAACTGTGGGCTGTCCGTCTGGCGGAACACCGCGGCCCCCTCGGGGTTCGCGTACCCCTGGTCGTTCAGGAACCGCAGCTGGTGGCGGTCCATGTTCTGGTCGTAGCGGTTGGCGTACACCTGGTCGGTGGAGTACGACACCACCATCGCCGCCTCACCCTCGCCGTAGGCGGCGTAGCTGTCCGACCAGTTGCCCAGCACGGTGACGCCGTCCTCCCGGAGACGGTCCCAGTAGTCGAGGAACCCGTCGGCGCCGAACCGGTCGACGGTGTGGAGCATGAACGCCTTCCCGGTCGACGAGGAGGTCGGGTTCTGTGCGAGCAGTTGTGCGGCGGTCCCCGAAGTCGCGAGTTCCTCGAACGTCTCCGGCGCCGTGAACGTGCCGTCCTCGGCCGTCGCGTCCCAGACGAGACAGATGTACCCAGAGGAGAACGGCACCGCACGCCCGTCCGGGTCGAACTCCAGGTCCGACTGCACCGTGTCGCGGCGGCCGATCCCGTCGGCGCTCCGGAACAGCGGCTCGGTGAACTGCCCGGAGCCACGCTTCCGGTCGACGCGCAACAGCATCTCCGTGTCGAGTCCGACGTACACGTCCGTCTCGAAGTCGACCCCCTGGATCGCGCGTTCCAGGTAGTAGTTCAGCTCGTTCTCGGGCGTCTGGTAGATCAGCGTCGCGTCGAACCGCTCCTCGAACCGGCGTTTGAGCCACGCGCCCGGACTCGAACTCGGCGCGTTCACGAACGGCGGGTAGGTGGCGACGACCAGCGTGTCGGCCGTCTCCGTCGCCGTCCCCGTCGTCGCGCCGGTTGTCTCCGTCTCGCCGCTCCCAGATCCGGACGCCGTCTCCGACTCCGTCGCGACCGGCTCCGCCTGACACCCCGACACCAGCGCCGCGGCACCCGCACCGACCGCACCGAGGTAGGTTCGTCGCTTCATTACCCAGTGGTCGTAGCCCGTTGTACAAAAGACGACGGATTCCGGATCGGTCGTCTCGTCGGACGCCGGGGTCGCCGTGCTCTTCGGACTCGGACCCTACCCGCTCCGATTCGTCACGCAGTCGTGCGGTCTCGGCGACGCCGGCGCGCTCGGCCGCTCCGTCTGGTGTCTCCGAGTAGCCGACGCCGGTCGCCGCGAGCGGCCCACGGAGTCGTCCGAGGGGAGTCGGCGAACTACTCCACACAGGTCTCCGATTCGCCGAGCCGTCGTTCGATCTCACATTACCAGCCGCTCTGTCCGCTTCCGTCTCTCTTCCCAGTCTTGCGGTTCTCTCGGCCGACTGGCGCCCTCGCCCCCACCCCGACGGACGCAGTCGACGACTGCCGAACTGTATCACCAACAATCGTTAAGTATCTGCGATTGTCACACGTTAGCATGGAACTCTCCCCGAAGCGCGAGTTCGATCACCGTGGGCGCAAGGACATCTACGAGTACGTCGAGAGCAACGGCGTCGTCCGCGAGCGTGACGCACGGGCGGCCCTCCGGATGGACCCGGCGGAGTTCGGCCACCACGTGAACGTCCTCAAACGCGATGGGGTACTCGCGGAGACCGAGGACGGGCGGCTCCGCGTGGGGTACACGCGGGCCGACGAGGAGACACACGAGAGCGACGAGGTCACCTTCACCGTCCGCGGCGCGCGACAGGCGGACATCACGGGACTCGTCGGGCTGATGCGGACCGCGATGGACGAGGACTACGTCGTCGCCGAGAGCGTCGCGGACATGCTCGACCACGAGGAGGTACTGCTCCGCCACAACGACGTGGAGTCGCGCGTGTTCTTCGTCGCCTGCGTCGACGACGACGTGGTCGGGTGGGTCCACGTCTCCGCGCCGGAGTTGGACAAGCTCTCGCACACCGCGGAGCTGACGGTCGGGGTGCTCTCGGGGTACCGCGGCCACGGCATCGGGAGCGCGCTGCTGTCGCGGGGCGTCGAGTGGAGCCGCGACCAGGGGTACGAGAAGGTGTACAACAGCGTCCCGGCGACCAACGAGCGCGCCGTCGCGTTCCTCGAAGACCACGGCTGGCACGAGGAGGCGCGCCGGACGGACCACTACCGGATCGACGACGAGTACGTCGACGAGGTGATGATGGGGTTGGAACTGGACTGATCCACCCACCGACTCACAGGAACACCGTCAGCGCCAGTCCGAGCAGGATACAGCCCGTCAGCAGCGCCTGGACCACGTTCGAGGCGAGCATCCCGGCCGTCGTGACGAGTGCGGTCCGGAGGCTCGCCTCCCGGTCCGCGCCGCCGAGGTACTCCGCGAGGAACACCGTGCCGGCGACGCCCACCAAGACGCCGACGGGGCCCGCCACGAACAGCAGCGCCACGCCCGCGACGGCGGCGAGAATCGTCGTCCGTGTCGAGGCACCGCCGGCCTCCGCCGCGATCGCGCCGCCGAACCAGTCGACGAGCAGCGTCACCACGCCCAGCGTCACCAGTCCCGCGAGCACGAGCGGCCCCGGGTCGGTGTAGCCGGTCGACCACCAGTACAGTCCGACCCCCGCCAACGAGAACACTGCCCCCGGCGCGAACGGGATCAGACTCCCGACGACGCCCGCGAGCGCCAACAGGAGGGCGAACAGGGCGACGATGTCCAGCCCGAAGACGAGACTCATCGCCCGTCGGTACACACCCGCCGCCGGTGTGTCTTGTGCCGCGTCGGGTGGTTCGTCGGGACGACGAGAGACGCACCCAGCCGGTTCGATATAGCACTCTTCCATTTACGCTCGTCTACGACCCCACAGACGGCGCAGTGCCGGGCGGCGATCGGCGTGGACGGCGTCGGCACCGTGTGCAGCGGTAGTGAGCCCCGGGGGCAGCCACTCGCGCCGGGCGGACGGCGACCGACGAGTGACACGGCGGGCCCGCGGGTCGGGTACCGAGAGTGGTCGGCGCACCCCCAGTGAGAGTCTAGAGGTTTGGACTGGAGTGTCCGACCTCGACGGCGCACTCCACGTCGACGAGCCTCCGGTAGGCACCGCCGAGACGACGGGAGACCACGTCACCGACTCACCCCTCCGAACGACGACCGGAGATCGGGATCGTTCGACGATCACGCGTGGGTGGACGGTCGACGGCCCCGAGGAAGAGAGACGAGTCACCACGCGGCAGGCGACGGCCGACCGGCCGCCCCTCCGATTCGGAGCCGCCTCGGCGAGGTGATCCCCGATTCGCTCGTCGGACACCCCGGCTGACCTCGTGTCTCACCGCGGTCCGTCCTCGGTCCGGCCGACCCGACACGGACCGCCCGGTCCGCCCGTCGACGTGGTCGGGCCACCACCGACCCGCGCGAGCACGAGTCCCGAGTGAATCCGGACGACCACTCCACACGGACGAGATGGCTGTGTCGCTCGCACCCGGCGACTCACCTCGCCGTCCACGTTCGACGCCCGGACGGACGACGGGCGGTGCCGAGCTGGCCAGACCCATCTGGGTCGCCGTCCGACCGGTCGAGCGGGGAGATCCGGCGCGAACGGAGTCGACTCTGGCGACACGCGGGTCACTCGGTCCAGTCTGTCGCGCCACGATCGACCTCGTAAACCACTGTTTGCGATACAGAACCGGCTCGGGGCTACCTCGTGTCCGCCTCGCGGACGAGCGCGAGGAGGGCGGCGGTCGTCGCGAGCAGACACGTCGCCGCCGCGTGGAGGGCGGTCTCGACGGCGACGGGACGGTCGAAACAGCCCGCGAGGGCGATCGCCAGCGGGGCGTGACCGGGGAGGAGGGCCGCGAGTGCCGGCGGGTCGGTCGCCAGCGGGTTCTGGAAGACGAACAGGTCGATCATCGTGCCGAACAAGACGACGTAGACGCCCGCGAGGCGCCCGACCGTCGCGCCGACGAGGACACCGACGGCGGCGTACGTCAGCGCGGCGAGCACCGTCCCGAGCAGGAACACCGGGAGCGACACTGGCTCGACGGTCGCCAACGAGACCGCGACCGGGACGACCGCGGCACACACCGCGAGCAGTCCCAGCGGTCCCAGACGCGCCGCAACCACCTCCGTGGCCGTGTAGCCGGCCGCGACGAGTCGCGCGTCCGCGGCCGCCGCCGACCGGACGACGAACAACCCGGCCACACCGGCGACGAGCGCCGCGGTCATCGGGGTCGTGAACGCCGGGAACGCCGTCTCCAGTGTGGTCTGGACGGTGTCGCCACCGAGGTGGAGCCGTGCCGGACCCGTCGGAGCCACGACGCCGAACAGCCCGACGACGTACGCGGGGGCGACGACCAGCAGTGCCAGCAGCGTCGGCGTCCGCCGCAGGTCGACGAGTCCGTACCACGTCGCCGTCGCGACGCGACGCAGTCGACGGATCGGACCACGCCGCGCTCCTCGGGTCGCCACGACGCCACCGTCGGCCTCGGCGGACGCGTCGGCGTCGGTGGTGTGTGACCGCCGGGTCACGTCGCCCACCTCCGTTCTGGATCGAGCCGGCCGACGCGGTGTGCGAGGAGGAGGCCGACGGCCGTCGTGACCGCAGTCACGACGAGGAGTACGACCACCGCCGGAGAGACGGCGTGCGTGGCGACGCCGTGGAGGTGGGTCGCCGGGAGCGTCGCGATCACGACGACCACCCCCGATCGATCTCGGCGACGGCCGCGTCGGTGTGGCTAGCTGCCGAGAGCCCGCCGGTCGCGCGACTGTACGCGACCAGCGCGACCGGGAGGAGGGCCGCGGGCCACGCGAGCGCGGGGAGCAGGTGGCCGTCGGGCAGAGAGCCGTCGAGGACCGCGGCGGTGAACAGCGCGTTGGCGTGCGCCAGCGGGAGCAGGTCCGTCACGCCGACCGTGCCGAGCCACGGGACGGACAGCGACGCGTCGATCGGGAACAGTCCCGACGAGAGGGCGTTGTCGAGGTCCGCGAGGAACACCAACACGAGCGACCCTTCGAGTTCGGTCGGACGGAGCGTGGCGACGACGACCCCGAGGAGGCCGTAGACGGACGCCGCGAGCAGCAGGACCGCGGCGGCGACGAGCGGTGCGGCCACGTCGACGCCGACCGCCAGCGTCGCCAGCGCGCTGATCGACGCGACGGCGGCCGCACAGCCGACGGTCGCGACGCGTGCGACGACCGTCACCGAGCGTGGGAGGCCGGCGACGGCGGCGCGCTCGTCACCGCTGCGAGCCGCGACGGTCTCGAACAGCCCGACCAGCCCGGCGAGGAACGCCGCCGCGAACAGTGCGCCGGTGACGCGACCGAGCGTCGCCGGATCTGCGGACAGTCCCGGGAGTCCGGGGAAGCTCGCGAGTGCGACGCCGTACACCCAGACGACGACCGGCGGGAGGACGACGGCACCGGCGACGACCGCCCGTCGCCGCGCCAGCGCCCGGAGTTCGACGGCGGTGACGACCCACAGGCGCCGGAGGCCGGCGACGAGTGGTGCCGCCTCTGGGGACCCGCTCGTCACGACTCGTCACCTCGTGTCGTCGTCCGTGTGTCCGTGGTCGTGCGGTCCGGTGGCTCGGCAGTGCCCGTTTCGGGTCGATCCACCGGCGCGGCTGCGTCGTCGTGTCCGGGACTCCCGTCGTCGGCGGTGTCGTGTGCGGCCGTGCGTGGCTGTCGTCCGGGGTCGTCGCGCTCGTGGAGCTCCCCGTCGCGCAGTTCCAACACGCGGTCGAACCGCTCGCGTTCGCTGACGAGGTGCGAGACGATCGCGACCGCGGTGCCGTCGGCGACGAGGTCCTCGGTGAGCTCCCAGAAGGCGAGGTACGTCTCCCAGTCGAAGCCGGTGTACGGCTCGTCGAGCAACAGCACGTCCGGATCGTGTAACACGGCGACGGCGAGGTTCACTTTCCGCCGGTTGCCGCCCGACAGCGCCGCGACGCGGTAGTCGAGGAACCGCTCGAAGTCGAGTCGCTCCGCGAGCGTGTCGCGTCGCTCGCGCACCCGATCGGCGTCCATCCCGTACGCCTCGCCGAACAGTCGGAACGTCTCCGCGACGGTGAGCCGGTCGTACAACAGCGACTCCTGTGGACACCAGCCGACGCGACCGGCAGTGGCGACCTGCCCCGCGTCCGGTTCGAGCGTCCCGACCAGAATCTGCAACAGTGTCGACTTCCCGGAGCCGTTCGCGCCGACGATCCCGACGATCTCGCCGGGCCACAGCGTCAGGTCCGCGCCCGCCAACACCGAGACCGGTTCGCCGACGAGCGGCAGCCGCGAGCCGTACGACTTCTCGATCCCGCTCGCACGGAACACCGGTCCGGCGTCGTCGGACGCGACCGCGTCGTCTCCCCACACACCGCGCTCGGCGTCGTCCGGTTCGCCGGTCCCGTCTCTCGTTGCGGAGGCAGCCACACCCCCATCGGTGAACGGCTGATCGGTCACCGTCCCGTCTGGCGGGTCGACACCACTCGTACCGTCCGTGTTCGATATGTTCGGCATCAAGCGAATATTCCGAACGAAGCGATTTAGTCCTTTCGCCCAAGACCGCGGGGTGTGAGCGACACCGAGACCGCCGAGGAGTTGACCCCGGACGGACCCGCCGGCGAGGCGCGCGAGCGGGTGATCCAGGCGATCGAGCAGAGTGCGGAGATCTACGGGTTGAGTCGCAGCTACGGGCGGCTGTACGGGTTGTTGTACTTCGCCGACGGCCCGGCGTCGCTGGACGCCCTCGTCGAGGCGAGCGGGTACGCGAAGTCGACCGTCTCGACGACACTGAAGGACATGGAGCGACTCCACCTGGTCTACCGCCGGTCGGTGCCGGGCGAGGGGAAGAAGGCGTTCTACGAGGCCGAACGCGACTTCTGGACCGTCCTCCAGGAGTTCCTCCGGCGCGAGGTCCAACGCGAGATCAACACGATGCAGCGCGCGTTGACGGAGGCCGAGGAGACGCTCGAAGACACCGACGGCGAGGTGGCCGCCCGCGACCGCGAGCGGGTCAGACAGCTCCGGCAGACGTACGAGCGCAGCGACCGTCTCGTCCGACTGTTGACCGGGTCGTCCGTCGAACGGTTGGCGGACCTGCTCGGGCGACTCCGCGGGGAGTGACTGCCGAGCCGTCGAGGTGGCTCCACGGGGAGCGGTACCCCCGTCACGGACTGGGTCGCCGGGGCCCGAAGAGGCAAGCCCACGCGGAGCCACGGGCGTCGTGTGACAGAGACAGACGTGGACGGCGTCGTCGCGGACCGACTCGACGACTACCGCGAGGCGCTGTTCGACCTGCTGGCGCGGCCGACGATCTCGACACGCGGCGAGGGGATGGACGCGGGTGCAGACGCCGTGGTCGACTTCTGCGAGCGGTTCGGATTCGACGCGCGCCGGATCGAGACGAGCCGGTACCCGCTGGTGTACGCCGAACGACCCGCGACGGCGGCGACCGGGGGCGACGAGGGGGCGGCCGAGCGCCCGACGGTGGTGTGTTACGGCCACTACGACGTGCAGCCGGCCGACGACCCCGCGGCGTGGGAGACGCCGGCGTTCGAGCCGACCGTCCGCGACGGGGCGATCTACGCCCGCGGCGCCGGGGACAACAAGGGGCAGTTCACCTGTCACGCGTTCGCCGTGGACGCGCTCTCGCGTGCCGACGCACTCCCCGAGGTGGACGTGCGACTCCTGATCGAGGGCGGCGAGGAGTCCGGGAGCGTCGGCTTGCGCGAGTACCTCGACGACGACGCCGGGACCGGCGAGACTGCGGGCGCGCCGACCGAGATTGCGGACGCGGACCTCGTGTACGTCGCCGACGGGCCCCAACACCGCAGCGGGCGGCCGACGCTGTTGTACGGGAACCGCGGGATCGTCACGTTCGAACTCCACCACGAGACGGCGGCGACGGATCTCCACTCCGGGAACTTCGGCGGCCCGGTGCCGAACGCGGCGACGGAACTCGTGGAGTTGCTGGGGACGATGGTCGCGGACGGACGGCCGACGATCGACGGGTTCCACGAGGGGATCGCCGTCGGCGATGCCGAACGCGAGCTGATCGAGCAGATCCCCGTCGACGAGGCGGCACTACGCGAGGAGCTGGGCGTCTCGCGGTTCGTCGGCGACACGGGCTACTACGAGCGACTGCTCGCGGAGCCGACGTTCACCGTCAACGGGCTCGAGGCCGGCTACCAGGGTGAGGGGAGCAAGACCGTGATCCCGCGGGCCGCGACGGCGAAGTGCGACTGCCGACTCGTCCCGGGACAGGAGCCGGAGCGGGTGTTCGAGGCGATCGAGGCACACGTCGACGCACACCGCCCCGAGGTGACCGTCGAGCGCGGGACGGCGTTCCCGCCGATGCAGACGCCGGTGGACACGCCGCTGGCGACGCCGGTCGTGGACGCGCTGCGTGCGGTCTGGGGCGAGGAGCCGGTGGAACTGCCCGTGATGGGCGGCTCGCTGCCGGCGGCGTTCTTCCGCACCGCGGACGCGCTCGCGGAGACACCGTTGCTCGTGGTGCCGTACGCGAACCACGACCAGGGGAACCACTCGCCGAACGAACACCTCGACCTGGCCTGCTTCGAGAACGGCATCCGGACCACCGCGGCCGTGCTCCGACGGGTCGCGGCGGCGGACGCGGACGACGACCGGGGAGTGGCCTGAGCCACGGACTCGTTCTCCGTCTCCCGCCGCCGTCTGGTGGTTCGCTGTCGCCACATCTCGTCGGGGCCGTCGCGCCCGATACGAAGTTCGAGAGGCTCTCACACGGCCCACTGGGGAGACGAGAGAGGAGATCGACGGCGGTAGCGCGCGTGGCGAGCGACCGGGGGGCGCCGCGAACGGAGTGAGCGACGAGTCGCGGTCGCGAGCGCGTGCGAGGGCCGAGCAGTCGAGCGGGGAGCGAGCGACCCGTGAGTTGCGAGGCGTGAGCGGAGCGAGCGGGGAGCGAAGCGACCCGCGAGCCGCGCAGGCGGTCGGGGAGGCGCGAAGGCCGTGCGGAGCGGTGGCGGACGGGCGGACGAGTGAGTCCCGCGACCGACACGGGAGACCACCCGTCGGAGCGAGCCGTATCACCACTCCGTAGTGAGTGTCATCTGCTCCGAATCCTCGCCCCGTCTTGCGATTCGTGCGTCGATCACCACCACCGCACCCACACCCGCCCAGACACCGCAGGAGACCGACCAGATCGCTCGGTTCGGGAGCGGACGCGGAGACGAGACGACGGATCGCCGGGGAGCCAACACTCTTTGTGCGGCGGCCACCGGGCAGTGGTGTGACAGACACGAGTCCGACGACGAGCGGCCACTACGACGTGGCACGGTACTTGGCGATCGACGAGGTGTCGACGCCGACGATCACTCCCGCGGGGCGACTCCTGTTCCTCGCGGACACCACCGGGACGCCGCAGGTGTGGACCGTCGACGAACCCGGCGGGTGGCCCGACCGCCTGACCGCCACCGACGAGCGCGTCTCGACGGTCGCCGCCTCGCCGACGGACGAGGCGGTCGTGTACGCGATGGACGCCGGCAGCGACGAACGCGACCAGCTGTACCACCTGGACCTGAAGACGGGTGTCGAGCGACGGCTCACCGACGCCCCCGAACACAAACACGTCTGGGGCGGCTGGCACCCCGACGGGACGGAGATCTTCTTCGTCGCGAACCGCGCGGACCCGGGGCGGTTCGACGTGTACAGTCTCGACGTGACCGACCCCGACGCCGAGCCGGTCGTCGAGTTCGAGGGTCCCGGCGGGTGGCTCCACGTCGGTGCCGTCGGCCCCGACGGCGAGCGACTGGCGCTGCTGGAACCCCACTCCAGTACCGACGTGACGCTGTCGATCCTCGACCGCGCGGACGGGACGACGCAGGGCTTCGGCGGCGACGACCCGGCGACGTACAGTCACCCGCAGTTCGACGGCGCCGCCGGACTGTACTGTGTCACCGACGAGGGCCGCGACACGTCGTACGTCGGCCGCTTCGACCTCGACACCGGGGAGTTGACCCCCGTCGCCGGCGACGACGGCGACACTCGTGAACGTATCCAGGGCGAGACGGACGACGGCGAGACCCCCGGCGGCCCCAAGACCGACACGTGGTCGGTCGACGCGTTCGCGTTCCACCGCGACACCGGCCGACTCGTCTACACCCGCAACGAGGGCGGGTACACGGCGCTCCACGGCGGTCGTGTCGATCGAGGCGGAGGCGGCGATGTAGCGAGCGACGCGAGCGGTGCCGTCGACGACCTCGGCGGGGAGTTCGAGCCGGTCCCAGTTCCCGACCCCGGCGGTGTCGTCGGGGAGCCGACGTTCGGACCCGACGGCGAGCGTGTCGCGGTCGTCCACACCGCCCCGGACGAGCCGTACGGCGTGTGGACGTTCGCGTTCGGAGACGGCGAGGCGAGCGAACTCACGGAGTGGACGCCGGTCGGGACCTGCGGGGTCCCACAGTCCTCGTTCCGGACGCCCGAGACGATCCACTACGAGACGTTCGACGACCGGGAGATCCCCGCCTACTGGACGCTGCCGGCCGGCGTCGATCCGGACGACCCCGACGCGTCGGTGCCGGCGATCGTCGACATCCACGGCGGGCCGGAACACCAGCGCCAGCCGTGGTTCTACCCGACGAAACAGTTCTTCCTGAACCGCGGGTACGCCGTCTTGGAACCGAACGTCCGTGGCTCCTCGGGGTACGGTCGTGCGTACGCCGCGCTCGACGACGTCGAGAGGCGGATGGACTCCGTCCGCGACGTCGAGCGGGCGGTCGACTGGCTCCACGACCGGTCGGCCGTCGACGACGACCGGATCGTCGCGTACGGCCGCTCGTACGGCGGGTTCATGGTACTCGCCGCGATCACGGAGTACCCCGAGTTGTGGGCCGCGGCCGTCGAGTTCGTCGGCATCGCGGACTTCGAGACGTTCCTCGAGAACACCGGCGAGTGGCGGCGCGGCCACCGCGAGGCGGAGTACGGCAGTCTCGAGACGGACCGGGAGCTCCTGCGCGAGATCAGCCCGCTCCACCAGATGGACCGCGTGTCGTGTCCGCTGTTCGTCCAACACGGCGCGAACGACCCGCGCGTGCCGGTCGGCGAGGCCGAGCAGGTCGTCGAGACCGCCCGCGAACAGGGCGTGCCGGTGGAGTCGCTGATCTTCGAGGACGAGGGCCACCACACCACCAGCCGCGCGAACCTGATCGAGGAGTTCGAGCGGATCGCTGCCTTCCTCGACGACCACGTCTGACGCGACGGGAGGGGTCGCCTGCGGTACTCCGAGTCGACGCTACACGGCGTCGTCACTCCGTGTCGTGTCTCGAAGTGGCGTCCCGGAGGACGCCGACGAACCGCGCAGCTAGCACACGGCCTCCCACGGTCGGGGAGGCGACTCTGCCGACGGACTCTACGCGATCCCCGGTCACGCGCTGCGGTCCGTCGCTCCACACACCCGCTCACCGTGGCGGGTCACCCGGCCGTCACCGGGTGAGACAAGACAGGGACGACTGGATAATAAAACTGTCCGACTCTTTACGGCCGTCTCGGCCCCGATCCCCCGTTCCCAGCCGCTGGCAACGACGCCACCGGGGGACGACGAAACCGCCCGACAGCGTTCGGACTCCGTCTTGTGTTCGTCTACTGTGGAGAGAAAGTGCCGACAAAGTCGTAAGTAGAAGAAGTCGTCTACTGGGTTCTAGATGCCACCGGGTGGAACCGGTGGCGTGACGGAGCCGACGGCGTCGTCGCGTCGTCGACGTGAGGCGGACCGCGCGTCGGTCGAGAACGGCCGTCACTCCGCGGTGACGACGCGGCCGCCGCGTCGCTCCCACTCCGTGAGGCTCCCCTCGTAGAAGCCCACGTGCTCGAACGAGAGGTGCCGCAAGACGAGGTAGGTGTGGCTGATCCGGCGCGCGGTGTTACAGTAGAGCACGATCCGCCGCTCCGGGTCGATCCCGCGCTCGGAGAGGATCGTCCGCAGTCGCTCGCGCGGGTGGAGCCCCCGCGTCCCGTCCGTGTCGACCAGTTCGAGCCAGTCCAACTGTACGGCACCGGGGAGGTGGCCCTCCTCGTACTCCCACGCCTCGCGCGTGTCGACGAGGAGTGTGTCGTCGTCCAGCGCCGCCTGGACCGTCTCGAAGTCGACCAACGGTGTGTCTGCGACCGTCTCCGGCGAGCGGGCGTCGTACGTCGTCGGCGTCGGTGTCGGCGTCTCGCGTGCGACCGCGCGGTCGCGACTCCAGGCGCTGTAGTCGCCGTCGAGCACGAACAGTCGGTCCGGGTCGTGACCGTACAGCAACGCCGTCACGACGAACCGCGCCGCGAACACCCCGTGGGTGTCGTCGTACGCGACGACGGTGTCGTCCGTCTCGATCCCGGCAGTCGAGAGTCGGTCCTGCCACGCCGCGACGCCCGGGAGCATGCCCACGTCGGCCGTGTCGTCGGTGCGGTCGCCGTCGTCCGCGTCGTCCGTGTCGGTCGTGCCGTCCGCCGCTTCGTCGGTCCCGTCGGTCGCGTCGTCTGCCTCGCCGTCACCGCTCCGGAACTCGTCGAACGGGATCGACACCGCCTCGGGGAGGTGTCCGATCCCGTCGAACTCCCAGGCGTCGCGCACGTCGACGACGCGGAAGTCGTCGTCCCCGAGTCGGTCCGCGACCGTCTCGTGGTCGAGAAACACGTCCATACCACCAGTTGCCACGCGGTCCACATACGTACCACGACTGCGGCGAGTCCGACGGGGCGGGGACGGCCGTCGGGTAGACACGGGTGAAGAACCGGTCGCGGTCCACGGCGACCGACCGGCGACCGAGACGCCGGAGGCGCGTCCGTCGAAGCGACAAATGTTGCTGGTAGTTCGCGGGAGCCGCGACACATCTCCGGCGCGCCTCCGGAACCTCCGTCTGTCCACTGGGACGGGGGGACACGGAACCAGTAATATTTGTCGGTACGTGGGACGGACGGCCGATACGGCCGTCGTGAGGGGTCTTTATGCCGACGGCAGTCGTACCGTCGAGTGCGATGTCAGATTACGCTACAGACGTACTCGTGAGCGCGGACTGGGTCGAGGCGCGACTGGACGAGTTCCAGTCCGACGACCCCGCACACCGCCTGGTCGAGGTCGACGTGGACACGGAGGCGTACGACGAGGGCCACGCCCCCGGCGCCATCGGGTTCAACTGGGAGACCGACCTCCAGGACCAGACGCAGCGAGACGTGCTCTCGAAGGACGACTTCGAGGCGCTGAACGCGGAACACGGTATCTCCGACGACTCGACGGTCGTGCTGTACGGGGACAACTCGAACTGGTTCGCGGCCTACACCTACTGGCAGTACAAGTACTACGGCCACGACGACGTGCGCCTGCTCGACGGCGGCCGCGAGTACTGGGTCGAGAACGACTACGAGCTGACCGACGAGGTGCCGTCGTTCCCGGAGACGGAGTACGAGGCCGACGAGCCGGACGAGTCGATCCGTGCGTACCGCGGCGACGTGGAGGACGCCATCGACGCCGGCACGCCACTCGTCGACGTACGCTCGCCCGAGGAGTTCTCCGGCGAGATCCTCGCGCCGCCGGGCCTCCAGGAGACCGCCCAGCGCGGCGGTCACATCCCGGGCGCTCGCAACATCTCGTGGGCCTCCGTCACCAACGACGACGGGACGTTCAAGACGAAGGAAGAGCTCGAAGAGCTGTACGAGGACGTGCTCGCGGAGGGTGACGACGAGATCGTCGCCTACTGCCGGATCGGCGAGCGCTCCTCGGTCGCCTGGTTCGCGCTGCACGAGCTCGTCGGCGCCGATCAGACCGTCAACTACGACGGCTCCTGGACGGAGTGGGGCAACCTCGTGCGCGCCCCCATCGAGACCGGTAGCGGCGACTGATCGCCACGAGCGTCACGACTACCCGTTCTTTCGAGTGTCCCCGACCCGGAGTCACCACGCCGAGCCGTCCCCGACCCGGAGTCACGACTCTGAACCGTCTCCGTCGTCGCCGGCGGTGTGTCCCCCCGTGCCAGTCGCCGGCGACGTGCTCCCACGGGGCGGGTCCTCGTCGGCCGGATCGGGTGGGACCGTCGCTCCAGGGGCCGACTCTTCGACGGCCGTCCCACTGGCCACCGACTCCTCGCCGACCGCCCCGCCGGCCGCCGACCCCCGGCCGGCCGACCGCTCTCCGTCCGGCGTGTCGTCGAGCCGTCGTTGGGCGCGCTCGACGCCGTCGGACAACAACAGTACCGTCTCGACGAGTAAGGCGACGACGAGCGGGCCGAGCACGAACCCGACGGCGCCGACGGTGAGCACCCCGCCGACGAAGCCGACGAAGTACAACGAGACGGGCAGTTCCGTCGTGTACTCCGCCAGTCGCGTCCGGATCACGGCGTCCGGGAGGAACCCGACGATCACGAGTCCGAACACGGTGACGAGGATCGCGCCGGTGAGGTCCCCGGCGAGCACCTCCAGCCCGGCCAACACCACGACGACGACGCTGGGGCCGAGGATCGGCACGAACTGGAGCACCGCCGAGAGGACGCCCAACACCACCGGGGAGTCGTACCCCAGCGCCCAGAACGTCCCCGTCCCGAGGAGGAAGGTGCCGACGGCCGTCGCCGCCTGGAGGACGTAGATCGCCCGTAGCGTCTCGCCGGCGCGTCGGTGGAGCGCGAACAGCGGCTCGTGGTACGCCCGTGGGACCGCGCGGACCGCCGCGGTCCGGAGTGCGTCCGGGCGGTAGAGCAGGCCGTACAACAGCAACACGAGCACGGTTGCCTTCAGCGCGATCACCGGCGCGACCGCCGCGACTTCGATGGCGACGCCGGTGAGCGTCTCGCGGGCCAGTGCGATCAGCGGTTCGACGGGGATCTCGTAGGTCACCTCGCCGACGGTGACCGGCAACACGTCCGGCAGCGACTCGAAGAGCGCGACCGCCGCGGCACGGCGCTCGTACAGGACGAACGCGACGGGCGCGACGAAGCCGACGACGATCAGCGACGCCAGTGCCGTCGCGACACCCGCCGCCACCCGCCGCGGTGCACCGCGCGCGACGGCCTCGTTGCGAACTGGCAACAGGACGTACCCCAGCGTCACGGCGAGCACGACCGTCGCGAGCACGTCCGCGAGCACGACGGCGGTCACCGCACTCAACGCGAGCAGCGTCGCCGCCAACGCCGTCTGTCGACTCGGTGGCACGGTACTACCCGGAACGGGTGACGGCTTGAACGTTCTCCCGTCTGCGTGGTGTCGAGACTGGGCAGTCACGTCGCGCTCCCCGAAGACACTCCTCGGTCCGGGACGACCCCGGAAGTGTGTCAGACGGCGACGGCGGAGCCACGAGAGCAGCGCAGAGTCGAGAGGTGGGACCGACGGACGAAGACCTGTACGCGACGGTGATCCGCGTCGGGGCGGTGATCGTGCTGGTCCAGTGTCTCGTCGGTCTCGTCGCCGCCCGCGTGGCCGTCGGGGCCGCGCTGGCCGTCCTGCTGTTCGCCGGTGCCGGCGCGGCGCTCACGTTGGCCGCGAGTCTCGCCGGAGGACGTGGCGGGTGACCGTCGACGACACAGCCACCGCTCGCCGCGGCAGGCGACCGTCCACGGCGCAGCCGCCGCCCGTCGCGTCGGATCGGCCTCCGGAACAGCTACCACGCCGGCTCGACTCTCCGGACGTGTGCCCTCCGAGATCGAGCGGCTCCGAGAGACAGTCGTACAGGTCGGCGCACTACTCGTCCTCGTCGAGGTGCTCTCGACGGTCGCCACGGGTGGTGGCGACCCGCCGGTCTGGATCGGGACACTCCTGATCGTGAGTGGGATCGGGAGTGCACTGTTCCTGTTCACGAGTCTCGTGCGTGGCGTCGTCCGGCGCCACGCTGTCGACTGATCACTCCGTCGACACGACGACGCGGCCGTCTCCACACACGACCGCCAGACGACCCCGAAGAGCAAAGACGGCGTAGACCCAACGACGCTCCGTGAGGGAGTTCGAACGCAAACAACTCCTGGAACGTGTCGAGCGCGACTCCGCGACCGTCGGGCGGACACTCCCGGACGGCGTCGAGGTGCAAGGCGAGGAGATCGACCTCCAGGAGTTCGTCTTCGAGATCAAGCGTCGGGACACGATCCCGGCCGGGGAACGCGACCGCGTCGAGCGGGCCAAGCGCAACCTCCGGCGGGAACGACGCGAGCGGCTGGAGTTGATCGAGGAGAACGAGGTGTCCTTCGCGGAGGGCGAGGAGTTGGTCGAGGGGATCGTCGGGATCGACCGCGCGCTGAACGCGCTCGAACAGCTCCGCCCGGTCGACCTCGAGGCCGAGGCGCGCAAACAGGAGACAGCCGATCGCCAGCGCTGGATGAACTTCCTCCGGAAGGCGCTGGGCAGAGACGACGGCGACAGTCACGGCGGGCGTGGGAGTCGGCGCGGCTCGCGGTGAGGTGACGAGCGTCGGGGCCGGGACACGGACTGCACCCGACAACTACGCGATGACCACGGACGTGGACGCGACACGACTACCACGAACGCGGACACGACACGACCACCACACGACCACCACGGACGCAGACGCCACACGGACACAGACCACAGATGCGCAACGACGAGATCGCGACACTGCTCGAAGAGTTCGCCGACCGACTGGAGGCGACCGGCGTGGAGTACAAACCCAGCGCCTACCGTCGCGCGGCCGAGAACGTCCGGGAGTACCCCGGTGCCGTCGAGGATCTGGCGGCCGACGGCGAGGACGCCGTCGCGGAGATCGACCGCGTCGGCGACGCCATCGCGTCGAAGATCGTCGAGTACGTCGAGACGGGCGAGATCGAGGAGTTGGCGGAGTTGCGGGCGAAGTTGCCGGTCGACATCGCGGCGCTGACCCGCGTCGAGGGGGTCGGACCGAAGACCGTCGGCTCGCTGTACGACGCACTCGGCGTCGAGGACCTCGACGACCTCGAACGCGCCGCGGAGGCGGGCGAGATCCAGACGGTGACGGGGTTCGGCGCGAAGACGGAACAGAACATCCTGGAGAACGTCCAGTTCGCCCGCGAGGCGGCCGAGCGGACGCGGCTCGGCGCGGCGCGACCGCTTGCGGACGACCTGTTGGCGTACCTCCGAGAGAGCGAGGCGGTCGAACGGGCGGCGACCGCGGGGTCGATCCGCCGGTGGCGCGACACGGTCGGCGACGTGGACGTGTTGGTCGCGACGACGGCCGGCGAGGCGGTCGTCGAGCGGTTCACCGAGTGGTCCGCGGCCGACGACGTGATCGAGGCGGGCGCCCAGAAGGCGAGCGTGCGCGCCGACGGGGTCCGCGTCGACGTACGGACCGTCGTCCCCGCGGAGTTCGGGGCCGCACTCCAGTACTTCACCGGGTCGCTCGATCACAACGTCGCGCTCCGGAACCGCGCCATCGACCGCGAGTTGAAACTCAACGAGTACGGCGTCTTCGACGTGTCCGACGTCGACGACCCCGACGCAGACCAGCGCGTCGGCGAGCGCGTCGCCGGCCGGACGGAGGCGGACGTGTACGAGACGCTGGATCTCCCGGCGTTCCCGCCGGAGATCAGAGAGGGGACCGGGGAGATCGAGGCCGCCGACGCCGACGCCCTCCCCGAACTGGTGACCGCCGACGACGTGCGCGGCGACCTCCACACGCACACGGACTGGTCGGACGGGGGGAACACGGTCGCGGAGATGGTCGCGGCGGCCACGGAGCGCGGCTACGCGTTCCACTGCGTGACGGACCACGCCGCCGGACCGGGCGTGTTCGGCGACACCGGGCTGACCGACGAGCAGATCCGCGAACAGGTGGCCGCCGTCGAGTCGGTCCGGGCGGACGCCGAGATCGACGTGTACCACGGGGTCGAGGCGAACGTCGACGCCGACGGCGACGTGACGACGGACGAGGACCTGCTGGCGGAGTTGGACCTCGTCGTCGCGTCGCCCCACGCCGCGCTCGGGCAGGGGGAGGCGACCGACCGCCTGATCCGGGCGGTCGAGCACCCGGAAGTCGACGTGTTGGGCCACCCGACCGGGCGGCTCATCAACGAGCGCGCCGGGTTGGAGGTGGACTTCCAGCGGCTCGCCGACGCCGCTGCGGCCGCCGACACGGCGCTGGAGGTGAACGCGAACCCCGCGCGAATAGACCTCCACGGGGAGGCCGTCCGCGCGGCCGTCGAGGCGGGTGCGCCGGTCGCGGTGAACACGGACGCCCACTCGCCGGGCGAGTTCGACAACGTCCGGTACGGGATCCACACCGCGCGACGCGGGTGGGCCGAACCCGCGGACGTGGTGAACACCTGGGAGACAGAACGGCTGGAGGCGTTCCTGGGGTGACGCCGTGCCGGGAAGACTCGCTGGGGTGACAGCGTGAGGGAGACGGATCGCGCGGAGCGGTTCCTCTGTGACGCGATGCTCGGAAAGCTGGCGACGTACCTGCGGATGTGCGGGTACGACGCGGCGTACGCGCTGGACCGCGGGGTGGAGGCCGACGACAGACTCCGCGAGATCGCCGCGAGTGAGGGCCGGCGACTGCTCACACGAGACGTGGATCTGGCGGCACGGACACGTCGTGGTGTGGCGAGCGACGAGCCCCGTCGGGAGGCGGTGTCTCGGGGAGAGTCGACGGACGGCGACGCGACGGCGACCACCACCGACGGACCGCCGGAGCCGATTCTCCTGGAGACGCGGGAGGTCGAGGACCAACTCCGAGAGGTGCAGGCGGCGGGGTACGAGGTGACGTTGGCGGCACGGCCGGCACGGTGTGGAGACTGCAACGGGACCGTCGAGCGAGTCGAGCCGTCGGCCGACCGGCCGGCGTACGTCCCCGACGAGCGGACGGACGTGTGGCGCTGCGTCGACTGCGGGCGGCACTTCTGGAAGGGCGGCCACTGGGACCGCGTCGCCGAGACGCTCGCGAATCTGTGAGCGGTGTCACCACGGCACTCACCGTCGAGTGAACGGGGAGACCCCGGACGCTACTCCAGGTACCCCAGATCGCGGAGTTGGTCGGTGATCTCGTCGAAGTCGGACTCCGTGAGCGTCTCCTCGGACTGCTGGTGTTGGATGACGATACTCCGGAGGAGGAACCGCACGAGGTCGCTCGTCGAGGAGAAACTCGTCCCCTCGATAGTCTCGTCGACCCGGTCCGCGAGGTCCTTCGGGATCGAGACGGTGGTGTAGTCTGTCACACACGCCCGTGGCGCTGGCGCGCCGATAAACGCCGCGGTCGGGGTGGCCACGTCCCACGCTCTGTCCCGTCGCTCGCCGGTGGTCGTTTCCCGTGCGGCCGTCGGCCGCTCGGGACCGTCGCGTCCCGCACCGCTTTTCCTCACGCCGGCCGTACCGGTTCACGATGGCTGTCAGACCACCGCAGGGCGGGGACGACGAGCCGGAGGCGATCGCGTTCGGCATCGCGGCGTTGGACGCACGACTCGACGAGGCAGACGTGTCGTTCCCGGCGACGACGGAGGAGCTCGTCGCCGCGCTCGACGAGCCGGCGATCCCCTACGACGCCGCCGGCAACACCCTGCGGCTCCGGGCGGCGATCGACGAACTCCCGCGGGACCGCTTCGAGTCCGAACAGGAACTGCTCGAACTGCTCCACCCGGTGTTCGAGGCGTACCGCGACCGCGCCGGTGCCTCCATCGTCGCCCGCCTCCGCGGACTCCTCCCCTTTTGACTGTCGGGGTCCGTCGGCCCCCTCGCGCACCCCGTCGAGAGCTTTCCCCGAGGACTCGTCTCCTACGTACCGAGAATCGAGTAAACGTTTAGACACCTCGCGGACGGAGCGTCTCGTGTGTTCCGAGTGTTCGTCAGCGACGACATGGCGATGTTGGACGGGATCGCGCCGGCGATCGAGGCGGCTGCGGACGGTCCAGTCGCCGTCGAGACCGGGGTGGCGGAGACGCCGGAAGCGGTGATCGACGCCTGTCGGGAGACAGACGCCGACGCGTTGGTCGCGGGGGCACAGACGCCGGTGACCGCCGAGGTGGTCGCGGAGACGGAGCCGTCGCTCGTGAGTCGGGCTGGCGTCGGCGTCGACACGATCGACCTCGACGCGGCGAGTGACGCGGGCGTGACGGTGACCAACGCGCCGGACTACTGCACCGAGGAGGTGGCGAGCCACGCCGTCGCCCTGCTGACGGCGGCGGCGCGACGGCTCGGGCGGTTCGACCGTGCGGTCCGCGACGGCGCGTGGGGGTGGGAGGACACCCCGGCACCGCGGCGACTGAGCGAGGCGACGCTCGGCTGTGTCGGCTTCGGACGGATCGCCCGCGAGGCGGTCGCGATGGCGGACGGACTCGTCGGGGAGACGGTCGTGTCGGACCCGTACGTCGACGCGGAGACGGTCGCCGACTACGGCGCCGAGCACGTCGACTTCGAGACGGTGACCGAGCGAGCGGACCTGCTGGCGGTGTTCGCGCCGTTGACGCCGGAGACGCGCGCGCTCGTCGACGCGGCGGCGCTGGAACGACTCCCCGAGGACGCCGTCGTCGTGAACGTCGGCCGCGGGGCCGTGATCGACGACGCGGCGTTGGCCGACGCGCTCGCGGACGGGGCCGTCGCCGCGGCGGGGCTGGACGTGTTGCCGACGGAGCCGCCGGTCGACTCGCCGCTGGTCGGGCGCGAGGACGTGCTCGTCACGCCCCACGCGGGCTGGTACTCCGTCGAGGCGCGCGAGGACCTGTTCGCGACCGTCGCGAGCGCGGTCGCCGCGGTGGCCGACGGCGGCCGCCCCGACGAACGGGTGACCGTCGTCGACGGGGCGTGACCGACGGCTCCTGGGGCGCGGCGGTCGTCGGGTCCCCGTCGCGTCCGCGCCGACCACCGGCGAGGTGCCGCCGACCACCGCCGCGTTCCCCACCAGAACTATACTCGCCAGTCGTGAACGGTGGGGCGTGTCACGTCGACAGAGGGGGGTTCGGTAGTGAAACGACGCGAGTACGCGGTCGTGCTGTCGCTGGGGGTACTGCTCGGCGTCGTCGCCGGCGGGCTCGTCGTGGCGTTCGACGTGCAGCCGTTCGAGACCGTCGACGACGCCGTCGGCGGGAACGAACTCGCCGGCATCGAGGACGGCAGCGCCGTCGGCACCGAGACCGGCGGCGAGACGGCGACGGCGGACGACGACGGGTCGACGTCCGACGGCACGCCGACGCCGGCGAGTGACGGCGGGACGGCGACCGCGACGGCGGCACCAGACACGCGGACCGCGACCGCGAGCGGTGGCGACGGGACCGAGACGGCGGCCGGTGGGAGTACACCGACCGCGACCCCGGCACAGTTCGCGTTCGTGGTCGAGGAGATCACGGAGTGCGGGCGGACCTGTCGGACGGTCACCTCGTCGGTGACCAACGACGGCGACGAGACGGCGACGGGTGTCGTCGTCGAGACGCGGCTGTACGCCGGCAACTCGACGGCCGAGAGCGACCGGATCTACACCGGGACCGAGGAGGTCGGGGCGTTGGCGGCCGGCGAGACCACACGGACGACCCGCGACGTGGACCTGTCCGCGAGCGAGGCGCTGGCGGTCGACCAGGCCGGCGGGTGGGTGACCGTCGTGACGATCGTCCAGTCGGACCAGACGAGCGAGCGGTCGACGACGCGCCGGCGGGCGAACTGACCCCCGGCTCGGTTTCGTAATCCTCTTCACTCGGTGCCACGACTACCCGACTGCGCCGCCTTAGCTCAGACTGGGAGAGCACTCGACTGAAGATCGAGCTGTCCCCCGTTCAAATCGGGGAGGCGGCATGTTTCGAGACGGTGAGCCACGCGAACCGTCGAGAAAACGACGCCGAGCCGATTCGAGCTCGGAAGTCGCAGCCCGCGCAGCGAAGCGAGCAGGAACGTCTTCCTCAGTTCAAATCGGGGAGGCGGCATACTTCGAAACCGCGAGCGACGCGAACCGTCCGCAACCGACACTCCACCGCAGACAGTCATCCTCTTGCCGACGGGTCCCGACCGGCGAGACGATGCGACTCCCACTCGACGCGGAGGATCTCGGCACCGTCGACCGGCTGTCGCTCGTCGCGATGGCGAGCGTCTACCTCGTGGCCGGCGTGGCGCACTTCCTCGTGCCGCGGGCGTTCGAGCGGATCGTCCCGCCACAGCTCCCGCAGCCGCGGACGTTGGTGTACGTCTCCGGCGCCGCCGAGGTCGCGTTCGGCCTCGGCGTGCTCCACCCGCGGACCAGACGCGCCGCGGCGGTCGGGATCGCACTCCTGCTGGCGGCCGTCTTCCCGGCGAACGTCTACATGGCCGCCGGCGACCCCGGCCTCGACCTCCCCAGACCGGTCGGCGAGCCCTCCGAGGCGGCACTGTGGGGTCGTCTCCCGTTGCAGGCCGTACTCGTCGCGTGGGCGCTCCGCTACGCGCGAGCCGACGACGGCGACGCCGAGTGACCAGCGCGGATTGACACCCACCCCGACGTGCGGTCGAACGTCGTCGCCGGCCGGTACGACTACCCCCGTCGCGACCCGAGAGAGTCCGTGCGCAACTCCACACTGGTGATCCTCGGCGGCGTCGCACTGTTCGTGCTCCCAGTTCCCGGAACGTTCGTCCTCGGCGGGCTCGCGATCCTCGCCGGCCTCGTCGCCCGACTACTCGGGTGGTGAGAGTCCGGACGTAGTGGCGGCGTGAACGGTGAGGATCAGCTCTCCGCGACGGCGAGGAGGATTCCGGCGGTCTGCCCGAGCCCGGCGAGTCCGAGGCCGAGGAGTCGCGCCGCGGACGCGGGGGCGACGACGGGGCCGCCGAGGTAGACGACCAGCCCGAGCGCGGAACAGACGCCGCCGGCGGTGTACACCCACCCGCGCTCGCCGGTGGGTGTCTCGTGGCCGGTGTACGCCAGTGCGACCGCCGGGAGCGCCATCCAGCCGGCGACGGTCGTCGCCCGCATCGCGGCCAGCGTGTCGGCCGCGAACGCCTCGCTCGCGAGGAAGGAGACCGCTCCGAGGAGCGTGACACCGAACCCGACGACGATCACCCACAGCCACGCGTGGAGGACGCCCTCGCGCATGTCGCGCCACGAGGTCACCGCGAAGGCGGCCAGCAACACGCACATCACGACGTGTGCGATCAGGACCGTCCGCGTCGCGACGAGGCCCTCGTGGGCCGTCGCGGCGAACGTCCAGGCCAGCGGCACCAGCAGTCCCGGTCCGGTCTCGCGCAGACGTCTGAACACGTCGGGGTCGAGACCACGCCGCGGTATGAACTTTCCCGGTCGCGTGTGTTCCCCGGTCGCGTGTGCGGCGGCGGTTGCCGAAGCCGGTCGCGTGTGCGGTGGCGTCTGCAGTCTACAGTTCGCCCTTCGTGCTCGGGGTGTCGGAGCGGTGCGGGTCCCGTCGCGTCGCGTCGTCCAGCGTCCGGGCGAGCGCCTTGAACAGCGCCTCGACCTCGTGGTGGGCGTTCCGACCGCGTTCGATCTCGGCGTGGAGCGTGATCCCGGCGTTCGTCGCCAGCGACCGCGCGAAGTGCCGCGCCATGTCGCTGGTGAACTCCCCGACGGCGTCCTGTGAGAACTCGCCGCGGAACTCGACGTGCGGGCGTCCCGAGAGGTCGACGACGACGCTCGCGACCGCCTCGTCCAGCGGCACCCGACGGTCCGCGAACCGCCGGACGCCGCGCTTGTCGCCCAGCGCTTCGGCGAGGGCGTCGCCGAGTGTGATCGCCACGTCTTCGACGGTGTGGTGGTCGTCGATCTCCAGGTCGCCGTCGCACTCGACCCGGAGGTCGAACAGCCCGTGTTTGGCGAAGGATTCGAGCATGTGGTCGAAGAAGCCGACGCCGGTGGACACGTCGGCGTCGCCGTCGCCGTCGACGGTGAGCTCGACGGTGATCTCCGTCTCCGCCGTCTGGCGCGTGACGGTCGCGCTACGTGGCGGCGGCGTCTCCTCATCGCTGTCGTCTGTCATGTGTGAGCGTGTGGGCGGGGGCTACATGGTGGTTGTGCTACTGGCTCTGGACGACGGCCCTCGGTCTCCGGCGGTGTCACACGGCTCCCGGCGGAGTGGAGTTCGGTCACCTCACGCCGAGTCCGTGAGAGCTTCCCGCGCCGCCGCCAAGGTGAACTGCTCCTCGTACAGCGCGGTGCCGACGACGACCGCAGCGGCACCGGCGTCGCGCAACGCGACCACGTCGTCGACGGTCGCGACGCCGCCGGAGGCGACCACCGGGATGTCGACCGCCTCCGCGACCGCCCGGACCGCGTCGGTGTTCACGCCGGCGAGTTGCCCCTCCACGTCCACGTCGGTGAACAGGATCGCACCGGCACCGCGCTCCTCGTAGCGGGCCGCCGCCGCGGCGGGGTCGAGTCCGGTCCCCTCCGTCCAGCCCGAGACGACCACCTCGTCGTCTCTCGCGTCGAGACTCACCGTCACCGTCTCCGGGCGCCGCTCGTCGATCTCGCCGACGATCTCGGGCGTCTCGACCGCCGCGGTGCCGAGGATCACGCGATCGACCCCCGCGTCCAGCAGGTCGACGGCGTCCGCGACCGTCCGGATGCCGCCGCCGACCTGGAGCGACACCTCGTCGCCGACGGCGTCGACGATCCGCCCGAGCGCGGTGTCGTTGACGCGCTCGCCGGCGAACGCGCCGTCGAGGTCGACGAGGTGGAGCGTCTCGGCGCCGGCCGCCAGCCACCGCTCGGCCACCTCCACCGGGTCGCCGTAGGCGGTGCCGGTGTCTGGGTCACCGCCGACGAGTTGCACCGTCTCGCCGTCCTTCACGTCCACCGCCGGGATCACCTCGAACTCGGGGAAGTGCACACCGAGCCGTGGGTGGCGACGACACGAGAACGCGTCGGTCCCGGTCGACTCCCGTCGCCCGTCGGAGTCGTCTCGGACGGTCGCGGCGTCTCACGCCTCGTCGGACGCGTCCGTCCCGTCCGCTCTGGCGGCGTCGGTCGTGTCACTCGTGTCGGCCGCGTCACCCGTGTCACTCGCGTCCGTGAGTGCGTCGAGGTCGGCGGCGACGATCACCTCGTCGTGTTCCTCGCCGCCGAAGGTGGTCGTCTGGCGGTCCACGACCTCGAACGTCCGGGCGTCGTAGAAGGCACGGCCGACCTCGTTGTCGGCGAGGACGACCGCCGAGACGCGCTCGTAGCCCGCGTCGACGAACCGCTCGGCGGCCCGTTCCAACAGCGCCGAGCCGACACCCTCGCCCCAGTAGTCCGGCAAGGCGTACAGTCGCGTGACGACGACGTTGCCCACGGACTCTCGGTAGCCGGCCTGCAGGAACCCGACGATCTCGTCGGCGACGGCGACGAAGAAGGCGTCGTCTTCGCGGGCGACCGCCGAGCGGAGCGACGCCGGATCGTACCACTCGTCGACGGTCGCGTCGATCGCGTCCGTCGAGAGGAACTCCCCGTAGGCGGCGTGCCACGTCTGTCTGGCGACCGTCGCGATCCGCTCGGCGTCCGCCCGCCGTGCCGCCCTGATCTCCATACCGACTCGTCGGACGCCGCCGGCAAAGGTGCTCGGGTCCCGGGGGCAGAGTCCGTCTCCTGCCGATCACCATCGACTACAGCAGTGTCGCGAGCACCGGCTCTCTGATCCGTCGGTCGGTGGCGAGTTGCCTGGCCTTCCGGTCCATCTCGTCGCGGTCGTCTGCGTCTTTGTCGATTCCGGCGACGGTCTCGAGCGAGTCTCTGAACGCGACGACACCGAACTCGGACTGCGGCGTCTCGGCGACGACGAACTCGTACCGTCGTCGGACGAGGTAGTGGTGCCGTCGTACCTCGGAGACCGGTCGGACGCACATCGGTCTCCCACCGATGTCCGTCAGTTACTCGTCGAGTTGCCCCGCGAACCACCCGAAGTCGCGGCCGTCGAGGTCGACGAGTACGTCGAGTGCGAGACGCCGCCGTCGCAGGTCCAAGAGGAGTCGCGGAACCCCGGCCAGCAGGTTCTGGACACCGCCCTCGGACTTCAGCAGTACGTCGGTGTCGTTCCACTCGGCGTCGAACCGCGCGATCCGGTTGGTCTCCCGGTCGACGACTCTGTCGGGTGGCTCGTTCTCGATGTCGAGTCTGGCTGTGTCGAACTCGCGGTCGTGTGTCGCGAAGAGTGCCTCGAGGAACTCCGTGTCTCGTCGCCCCTCCGAGAGGATCACTCGCTCGCGCATCAGATCCCTCGGAGGTCGATCTGGAGATCCAGCGCCGTCTCGCGTGCAGCGTCGTAGTCGTACGTCTCCGGAACCTCCGGGTCCAGCTTCAACAGTCGGAACTCCTCGGTGAGAAACGCCTCGCGTGGATCGTCCACGAAGTCGAAGAACGACCGGACGAAGTCGAGATCGTGTGTCGTCAGGAACACCTGCGTCTCCGTGTCCTGGACGACACCGACGACCCAGTAGACGAACTGACGGATGTACCCAGGGTGCATGTGATTCTCCGGTTCCTCCAACAGCAACACGTCCGGCGTGTCGTCTCCCCAGAGTTCCCACAGGAGCCCGAGCAGCGTCTTGAATCCCTCGCCGGTGAACTCGTAGGGGACCTGGTACTTCTCGCCGTCCTCCTCGTACACCACCTGGTCGAGCGAGAGGGTGTCGAGGTCGTCGACGAGATCGTTCTCGATCAGGTAGTCTTCGATGTCCGACAGTCTGACCGCGGCGCCGTTCTCGGCGAGATCGACGTCGGCGGCGGTGAGCGCGAGGTCGTCGCGGAGGTCGACGGTGCCGATCGGTTCCGGGTCGTCGGTGAACAAGTGACCACCACTGAGCATGCGGTGGAGAGAACCCTCGACAAACTGTCCCATGCTGTCATCGAATTCCTCCGGAAGGGCACCCTGGTTGATGCCAGTCTCGGCAGCTATGTCAGCCGAGAGGGAAGATGTGACCGCAGTCGTGACTTCTGTGACGAATTCTCGTGGAGTCTGGTCGACGTAGACAAAGGTGTACGACTCCTCGTTGATACTGAGTCTAACTAGCTGCGACGAGACCTCCTCGGACCATCGCGCTCTGAGTTCCGACTCAACGTTCGACTCCACCACACTCATGATCGCAAGGACTGCGTCTTCAGTTGATTCTGATTCAGGTGTGACGGCATTCGAAGCCACCGTGTGACTGTACTCCCGCAGCTCCTGTCGCGCCAGTAGCTCTGAGACGAGCGTTCCCTCGTTCACCTTCTCTGGTACCCACAGTTCCACCTCCCGCCGTCCACGCTCCCCGTCGTCTTCGTACTCCAGCGTGATCTCGGCGGTGTCCGCGCCCGCCGCGACCACCGACTCGACGCGGTCACCGTACTGTTCGATCCGCGTCGGGTCGACGGCGAGTTCGACGGCCTCCAGCAGCGAGGTCTTCCCGGAGTTGTTCCGTCCGGTCAGGACGGTCACCTGGCCGGGGTCGAACGACAGCGAGGAGACTCCCTTGAAGTCGGCAACCTCGACACGAGTCAAGTTCACGGCTCTCACTCGGCAGTTCGTCGTCTCCCGGTATAAACTCCGCCCCGTCGGGACGAACTCGACTCGTCACCCCTCGCCACGCTCGTCCGCGAGCCGCGCCAACACCGGAATCTCGTCCAGTCGCTCGTCGTCGACGGCGGCCCAGTCGATCCCCTCGGGACGGCACAGCGACCGCTCTTGCTCGCCCGGTGTCAGCGTCCGCTCGGGTGTGCAGACCACGTCGACCGGCACGTCGTGAGCGTCGAACAGCGTCGCGTCCGCGGGGCGGACCTGCGACTCGTGGACCGTCGTCGCGACGGTCGTCGTCTCGTCGACGGCGTCGAACGCGCGGAGAACGGCGAACTCGAGGTCGCTGTACCCCTCACCCTTGCCGATCCGGCCGCCCGCGGGCGTGACGAGGACGCTGCCGGAGACGATCAGGTCCACGTGTGGGACGGCCTCGGGCGCGACCGGCTCGCCGTACTCGGAGATCCCCGAGACGGTGGTCGCGTCGTCGACCTCCTCGGACGGGATCGCGTCCGGATCGAGGCGGAGGAACGGCTCCGGCTCGCGGAGCCGCGGGACGGCCACGAACACGGTCTTCCCGGCGCGCAGTGCCGCTCGCCGGACCGGGAGCTGTGGCGCGTCCGGGTTCGCCTTCACCGTCGTCGCGGTCTCCCACGCCGTCGTCTCGGCGAGTCGGTCCGCGGCGGCGTCGGCACCCGCGAAGTTCGGGATCCGGCCGTGTGGCGGGAACGGGAAGCGCGCCTCGCCACTCGTCTCCAGGTGGTCCCAGACGGTCTCTCGCAGCGCGTCCTTGTCTTCCGGACTCGTCGCTCCGGTACCCTCGTCTGTCACGCGTGGATCACGGGGTGGCGTCGGGACCGGAGGGTGGTAAGCGGTCGGACACGGCCTCCGGGTCGAGTCAGGGTGACTCGTCGGTGGCGTCGCGGTGAGTCCCGTCGCCTCGGGCGTCGCCGTCCGGGGCGTCGTCCACGTCGGCGGCACGCGGTGCGGTCATCGCCCCTGCCTCGGCACACGACAGCGTGCCAGCACGAACACCCCGTTCGACGGCCGCACGGAGCGTCGCCGTCCCGATTCGGCCGCGGGCGGTCGTGGTGTCGGCGACGGTCCTCGTCTCGGCGGCGGCCAGCGTCGCGGCGAAGTACCCCGCGAAGGCGTCGCCAGCCCCGGTCGTGTCGACCACCGGCGCGGACGGGGCCGACACGCGGAACGAGGGAGTCGCGAGCGGATCGGTTGCCACCTCGTCGTCGGTTGCCGCGTCGTCGCCCGCGAACACCGTCGCGCCGTCGGGACCGTCGGTACGGACGACGACCGCGCCGCGCTCGCGTGCCGCCGCGAGCGGCCCACACAGCCCCGCGAACTCCGTCTCGTTGGGGACGAACACGTCGACACGTGGGTGGTCGACGAGCGGCACCGCACCCGGTGCCGGTGCCGGATCGACGACGACGAGTGGCCGCTGTCCGGCGGCGGTGTCGGTGGTGTCGGCAGCCTCGCCGCCCGCCGAGCGCGACGGGAGCGCGTCCAACAGCGCCTCGGCGGCGGCGACCGGCACCTCGTTCTGGAGGAGCACCACGTCCGCCTCGCGGGCGGCGGCCAGTGCACGCTCGGCGTCGCTCGCGTCGAGTGTGTCGTTGGCCCCGGGACGGACCAGAATCCGGTTGTCGCCGTCCGGCGTCACCCAGACGAACGCGGCGCCGGTCTCCGTCTCGCGGGTCGCCAGCGCCGTCTCGACACCCTCGTCTACGAGCGTCTCGCGGACGGCGTGATCCGTCGCGTCCGATCCGACCGCACCGACGAGTGTCGTCGCGGCACCGGCACGCGCCGCCGCGACCGCCTGGTTGGCGCCCTTCCCACCGAGTCGGATCGCGTCGGCGTCGAAGTCGTCCGGCGGCGACTCGGCGGGAGCGGTCGTCCCCCGCGGCGGCACCGCCGGGTCCGCGTCGAGGGCGGCCACCTCGTCGTCTGGGACGCGCCGCGTCCGATCGAGGTTGACACTCCCGAAGACCGCGACGGTCGGTGTGTCGGGAGTGTCGTCGTCTCCGGTCGTCGAACTGGCAGTGTCGGGGGTGTCGGTCGTCATCGCTCCGTGGGTGTCGGGGGGTCGTCGTAGGCGGCCGCGGCCTCCCGGAGCGCGTCGGGGAGCGGCACGGGCTCGCCGTCGTCGTCGAGCGTCACCAGTACCGTCTCCCCCGTCGCGGCCCGGTCGCCGTCGGCGGTACGGACCTCGTAGCCGAACGTACAGCTCGTCTCTCCGAGCGTCGGCACCCAGACGGCGACCGGGACCGGGTCGGTCCCGTCGACGGGCGCGTGGAACTCGACGGAGAGACTCGCCAACACGGCGTCCGTCTCCGCCAGTTCCGTCCCGACGACCTCCCGGAAGAACGCGTTGCGCGCCTCCTCGAACAGCGTGGCGTACACCGCGTTGTTCACGTGACCCATCGGGTCCAAGTCGCGGTACCTCACCGCGACCGTCGTCTCCAGTGGCACGGTCGTGTGTCGGGAGCCACCGATTTCGGTCTTGTGCCCGAGGCAGCGCGCCGCCCGCGCCCGACGCGGCAGACGGGGACGATCGGCGTCGCCACGCCGGTCGCCGCGGCGGACACCCCCGCGTCGAACCGCTGCCCGCACATTCAAGTCGGCGTCGCCCCCACCGCACCGTATGGACTACCGCCTCGCGGTCGGCGACACGGAGACGACAGTACCCGGTGGCACCGGTATCCTCCTGCTCCACCCGAGCATCGGAGAGACGGACCGCATCGACACGGACTTCCTGCGGACGGACACGGACCACTTCCTCGTCGTCTCCACGCGCACCACCGCACGCGAGGTCGAACAGAAGTTGGAACACTACGAGGTCGACGAGTCGACAGCCGACATCCTCGACACCATCTCCGTCGACCGCGGCTACTCCCGTCGCGGGAGCGACCACCTCCACTACGTCTCCGCGCCCGACGACCTCGACGGCGTCGTCGAACAGGTCGAGACGTTCCTCGCCGACCACGAGGGGAAACGACGCCTCAGCGTCGACTCGCTGACGGAGATGGCCTACTACGCCGACGACGACCGCGTGTACGACGCCGCCGGCGCGATGCTCGCCTTACTCGATCAGTACGACGCCGTCGGCCTGTTCCACCTCTCGAAGGAGGTCCACGACGCCGAGACCCTCGACCGCTTCCGCGCCCAGTTCGACGGCGTGATCGACCTCTCCGAGGACGGCGACGTGACGGTCGACCTCGGTGGCGAGTGACGGCGGACCTCGACGCCGAGTGACGGCGGACCTCGACGCCGAGTGACGGCGGACCTCGACGCCGAGTGACGGCGGACCTCGACGCCGAGTGACGGCGGACCTTGACGACGAGTGACGGCCGGGACACGACGACGCGACTCGTCGCGACCCACCGCGACGGTCGTGCGTCCAGCTACGCCTCCTCTTCGAGTCGCTCGTAGGTCTTCTTCGCCCACTCGACGGCGAACGGCGCGGCGTGTTCGCGGTAGGCGGCGGTCGCGAGCGCGCCGAACGGCGCCGGCAGTGACAGGTCGTGTTTCACCGCCGAGCAGGCGTACTCCGTCGCGGCCGGGAACGTCGTCCGTCCGTGTGCCACCTCGCTCGACAGGTCGCCGAGCCGACCGGACAGCCGCTCGCCCGCGTCGCGCCAGGCGTCGTACAGCTCCGGGTACGGCCCGAACGTCGGCGATTCGCCGGCCGTACCCTCGGGTTCGCCGCTCGTCGGGCCGTCGCGGTCGTCGGGAGGCGCGTCTCCGACGACCCGGTCCAGTGCCGCCAGCGTCGGCGTCGCGGACGCGCCGGCACCGGCGTCCGACACCGCCGCCGCCGGACCGGGGTCGACGAGATCGGCGAGTACAGTCTGTGCCGTGCGGTCACCCGCGCGTTCACCCGTTCCCCACGACCGGAACACCTCGCGGGTGTACAGCCCGACCCAGGCGTCACACAGCGCCGCGGCGAGCTGGTAGGTGTCGGCCGGCCCGACCGGCGTCGCGGCCGCCAACTTCGCGTACGACTCGCCGAAGAAGGGGAGGAAACTCTCGGGAGCGCCGACGCCGAGTTCGACGAACGCCTCCGCGAGCAGGAACGAGAGGAACGCGTCCGGCGTCCCATCGGCGCGGTGTTTGACCAACACCGTCGGCGGGTCCGTCTGGCGCGTCCACACGACCGTTCCGTCGCCAGGCAAGCCGACGGTGAAGTCCGTCCCCGCGTAGCGCCGCAGCGGCTCTGGTGCGTTCGGCGGGAGCCAGTCGGTCGGGTACGCGACCGGGTCCAGCGAGTCGACGAGCAGCCCGAGTTCCTCTGCGGTCTCCGGCGGGAGTGTCTCGAAGTCGGCGTCCGTGTCGAGGACGAGCGCGTCCGGCGCGTACGCGTCGCGGACGGCGGCCAGCGGCTCCGAGAGTGAGCGACGTTCGAACACGGACGTGCTAGGAGACGAGACGGCGAAAACGCACCGCTTCACCGGCGGTGACGGCCGAGGACCGACCACCGGCTCCGCTCACGAGCGGCCCCGGTGGGCGGGACACGAGCAGCCCCGGTGGGCGGGACACGAGTGGCCCGACGGGGGAACACGAGTGGTCCCCGGTGCGGAGCGAGGAGCGACCGTCGGTCAGGGGAACGCGATGACGAGGACGAGCGCGATCGCGAGGACGGCCGCACCACCGACGACACCCGCGACGATCTTCGTAGCCTGCGACATACTCTCGCGTGCCGCCGGAGCGGGCTTAAACCCTTCAGTTCGGAGTCGGGCCCGTCGCCTCGGAGCCGTCGCCGGTCGCCGATCCAGAGCCACCGCGTGACCGTGATCGTGTGGCGGATTACGGACCAGACCACGCGACGCGACCGCGAACGTGTGGAGAGAACGCTTAACTCCGTCCGACAGGTACGCGGAGTTATGCAACACGTGAAGGTTCCCGACGACCGCGTGGGCGTTCTCATCGGCGAGGGAGGTGAGACGATGCGACGGATCGAACAGCGAGCCGAGGTGCGACTCGACATCGACTCCGAGACCGGTTCGGTCGGCATCGAGACGGTCGGCGACCCCGTCGCCGGGATGGTCGCCCCGGACGTGATCCGCGCCATCGGCCGCGGGTTCACCCCGGACGCCGCGCTGACACTGTTGGACCACGACCTGCGACGCTTCGACCTGATCGACCTCGCGGAGAAGACCCGCAACAAGAACGACCTCCGCCGCCAGAAGGGCCGACTGATCGGCGAGGACGGCCGGACACGCGAACTGATGGAGGAGCTGTCCGGCGCCGAGGTCGTCATCAAGGGCTCGACACTGGGCGTGATCGGCCAGCCGGAGGAGGTCCAGGCCGTCCGGCGCGCCGCCGGGATGATCCTGGACGGCGCGCCACACGGCGCGGTGTACTCCTTCTTGGAACGGAAACACAACGAGATCCACGGCACGCCGGACCTCTCGCCGCCGAGTCCCGAGGACGGCTCGCCGTAGTCTCGCCTACCGCTGGATCCGCGGTGACACCAACGTCTCGACCGTCCCGTCTCCGTCCGCGAACCCGTACTCGAACCTGACCGGACAGTCTTCACCCAGTCGGAGCGCCACGTCGGTCCCGCCGGGGATCGCACGCGTCACCTCGTCCAAGTACACCAGCGAGAACAGCGACTCGGCGGAGCCGGGCGACAGCGCCGGGAGATCCTCCTCGGCCAGTCGGACGGACACCTCGTCCGTGTCTCCGTCCGCGCGCACGAGGAACGCCGGCTCCGTGGGGTCGACCGCGAGCGTGGCGTAGTCCGCGACGAGGTCGACCGCCCCGACGAACCGCTCGATCTCCGCGACGGGGAGTGTACAGTCCGCGGTGTAGGGGAACGCCAACTCCTCGCGGTCCGGCGGCGAGAGAACGCTGTCGGGGTCGAGCGCAGCGACGCCGTACGACAGCTCCGGCAGGCGCACGTCGAGGTGCCACGTCGCCGGGTCGACGGCGAGCGTCACCGGGTCGTCGCCGGCCGCGACGCCGACCAACTCCGAGAGTCGGCCGGCGTCGACCCCGACGGTCGTCCCGTCCGCCTCGTAGCGGTCGAACGCGGCGGCGTCGACGGTCACCGTCGCCAGCGCCACCTGCGCCGGGTCCGTCGCCTCCACCCGCAACGCACCCGGCTCGAAGTGGAACAGACACTCCTCGGCGACCGCCTCGACCGCGGCCAACGCCCGTTCGAGCCGCGCGACCGGGAGCGTCGCCGTGACCGGCGGGCGCCTGTGCTCGTCGCCGTCTGTCGTCGTGTCCCCACCGGACATCGCCCCGTTCACCGCCGTGTCGCCGCCGGTCGCCGTCCCGTCCGTCGCCGTGTGCTGCACGCCGCCGTCACCGCTCGACTCCGACTCGCTCATACCAGACCACAGGGTCGTCCACGGCAAGAGGGTTTTCGTAACGCGAGTGGTAGGTAACCCGTATCAGGTTACAAATATACAAATAGTATGACGATCGTAATCGTTTTTGGATTATGTCTGGCAGCAAAGGCGGAGACGGCGACGACCGCGATCGCGGTGTCCTCACGGCGGCCGACCGCGCGTACCTACGTGGAGAGACGGAGCCGTCGAGTACGCAGGTGGAACGGAACACGAGAGCACGGATCCGGGACCGCGTCCACGACGCACTGTTGGACTTCCCGGTGTTGGTCGAACACCTCTCGGACCGCGACCGGGAGTTGGTGTTCGGGGACCGACTCGACGCCGCCGGGCCGGCGGCGTTCGACGCGCTCGTCGCGACGGTCGCGTTCCTGTACGACGGACTCGAGGAGACGGACCTCCCGTTCGAGACGGTGCTCGCGGAGGGGATCAACCTCGCAGTCGCCGACGACGAGCGGTCCGCGACCGTCTCGCTGGACGTGACGTTCCACGGACTGACGGCCGAGACAGTCCGCCGGAAGGCACGACAGGGCGAGTCGCTGTCGCTCACCGAGGTCGCGTTCGCCGACCGGTCCGACGAGGTGGACCTCGCGGCGGTGACCGACACCGTCGACGGACCGACCGAGACGGGCGACGACCGCGCGGTCGACGACGGCCGTATCCAGGCCCGTGTGACCGACTTCTGACGGCGGCGGGTCCGAACCCACCCGGCACCCGGCTCGTCGGGCGAGAAGTAGTATAAAAATCCCAGTGTGAGACATCTTCACAACACCCAGAACGGCCACAGGCGACCGTTCTCGTGCCAGTGTCGTAAGGTATTTATAGAAGTGTGGACAATCAGAGAGTACATGTCTCAGCGAATGGGTAACCAGCCGATGATCGTACTCTCGGAGGACAGCCAGCGGACCTCCGGGAAGGACGCACAGTCGATGAACATCACCGCAGGGAAGGCCGTCGCCGAGTCCGTCCGGACGACACTCGGACCGAAGGGGATGGACAAGATGCTCGTCTCCGACGCGGGCGACGTGGTCGTCACGAACGACGGCGTCACCATCCTCAAGGAGATGGACATCGACCACCCCGCGGCCAACATGATCGTCGAGGTCTCCGAGACGCAGGAGGACGAGGTCGGCGACGGGACGACCAGTGCGGTCGTCGTGGCCGGTGAACTCCTCGAACAGGCCGAGGACCTCCTCGACTCGGACGTCCACGCGACGACGATCGCACAGGGGTACCGACAGGCCGCCGAGAAGGCCAAGGAGATCGTCACCGACGCCGCCATCGACGTGTCCGCGGAGGACCGCGACACCCTCGAGCAGATCGCCGCGACGGCGATGACCGGCAAGGGCGCGGAGTCCGCCCGCGACACGCTGGCCGCGCTCGTCGTCGACGCCGTCCTCGCCGTCCGCGACGAGGAGGGCATCGACACGGACGACGTCTCCGTCGAGACGGTCGTCGGCGGCTCGATCGGCAACTCGGAGCTCGTCGAGGGCGTCATCGTCGACAAGGAGCGCGTCGACGACAACATGCCGTACGCCGTCGAGGACGCCAACGTCGCGCTGTTCGACGGGGCCCTCGAGGTCAAGGAGACGGAGATCGACGCCGAGGTCAACGTCACGGACCCGGACCAGCTCCAGCAGTTCCTCGACCAGGAGGAGGAACAGCTCCGCGAGATGGTCGACCAGATCGTCGACGCCGGCGCGGACGTCGTGTTCGTCGGTGACGGTATCGACGACATGGCCCAGCACTACCTCGCACAGGAGGGCGTGCTGGCCGTCCGCCGGACGAAGAACACGGACCTGCGCCCGCTGGCTCGCGCCACGGACGCACAGATCGTCTCGAACCTCGACGACCTGACCGAGGACGACCTCGGCTTCGCCGGCTCCGTCGCCCAGAAGGACATCGGTGGCGACGAGCGGATCTTCGTCGAGGAAGTCGAGGACGCGAAGTCGGTGACGCTGGTGTTGCGCGGTGGCACCGAGCACGTCGTCGACGAGGTCGAGCGCGCCGTCGAGGACTCGCTGGGCGTCGTGCGCACCACGCTCGAGGACGGGAAGGTCGTCCCGGGCGGCGGTGCCCCGGAGACGGAACTGGCCCTGCAGTTGCGTGACTTCGCCGACTCCGTCGGCGGGCGCGAGCAGCTGGCCGTCGAGGCGTTCGCCGACGCGCTGGAGGTCATCCCGCGCACGCTGGCCGAGAACGCCGGACTGGACCCGATCGACTCGCTGGTCGACCTGCGTGCCCGTCACGACGGCGGCGAGTTCGGTGCCGGCCTCGACGCCTACACGGGCGAGGTCGTCGAGATGGACGAGGACGGCGTCGTGGAGCCGCTGCGCGTGAAGACGCAGGCCATCGAGAGCGCGACGGAGGCCGCGACGATGATCCTCCGCATCGACGACGTGATCGCCGCGGGCGACCTGAAGGGCGGCGGCACGGACGACGACGACGACGCCGCGGGCGGCCCCGGCGGTGCCGGTGGCATGGGCGGCGGCATGGGCGGCATGGGCGGTATGGGTGGCATGGGCGGCGCGATGTGACGCCGGCCAGAGTCACGCCACACCACCACACCCCGACCGCACCGTAGCTCGACCACCGTCGCACGCGACGACCTCACGTTCTCACACTTTCTCGCGACCCGCGAGCCGGTGGCTCGTCGGCCGGATAGGTGTATCTCCGACGATACGAGCCGCCCAGACAGTTCGTGGCGCCGCGGCCGAAGCCTCGGCCACTCAGCCGAACAGGCCGCCGAGGTAGAGGACCGCGAGCGCGGAGACGACGAACAGCCCACTCGCGTACCGGGTGACGACCACGCGACCGCGGGGAACACCGCTTCGCCCGTCGGGGTCCGTCCCGCCGGACAGCGCCGAGCGGAGCCCGACCGCTGTCCGCTCGTCGCGGCCGGTCGCGCCACCCACCGGGTCGTCGTCGGGCTCCATCTCGCGGGTCTGCGAGAGGAGCAGGCCGGCACTGCCGGCTGCCGCGCCCATCGAGAGCGTCAGGACGGCGAGTCCCGGCGAGGCGCCCACGAGGGTCGCGCCGCCGGCGACGACCGCGAGTGTCACCAGCGGCCAGACGAGCCCGTGGACGACGATGCCCCGCAGTCGGCGTCGGTTCACGCCAGCGACTCGGACGAGCACGTAGGAAACGGTTCCGACGCGCGGGCGCGATCGACGCGACCGACATCGTCACGCGACACCGGAGTCACCACGACACGATCCCGCAACACCACACGACGGCAGAACGGTGACACTTATCACCGACGGCACGTCAGGCGTCGGTGTGGTCAGTCTGCTGTTGGTCCTCGGGGTCGCGGTCGCGGTGTTCGTCGGGTTCAACATCGGCGGCTCCTCGACGGGGGTCGCGTTCGGCCCGGCGGTCGGGAGCGGGTTGCTCGCGAAGCTCCCCGCTGCCGCGTTGATGACCGTGTTCGTGTTGTTGGGAGCCGCGACCGCCGGTCGCGGCGTGATCCAGACGCTCGGCGGCGAGATCGTCCCCTCCTCGGAGTTCACGCTGCTGGTCAGCGTGATCATCCTGCTGTTCGTCGGGTTGGCGCTGCTGGTGTCGAACACCTTCGGTGTCCCGGCATCCACGTCGATGACGGCCGTCGGCGCCATCGCGGGACTGGGCGTCGCCACCGGGACGCTCCAGGAGCCGGAGATGGCGCGCATCGTCGGCTGGTGGCTCGTCTCGCCCGTGTTGGCGTTCTGGATCTGTGCCGTCGTCGGCCGGTACCTCTACCCGTACCTCGACGCCAGCTTCCGGATCGACCGTTCGCCGGGTGCGGTGCTGGAACGCGACGGGCTCTCCGTGTCGCTGGCCGAGGGGACGACGCGCCGCGAGTTCGTCGGCACCGTCGCGGTGGTGGTCGTCGCCTGCTACATGGCGTTCTCCGCGGGGGCGTCGAACGCGGCCAACGCCGTCGGGCCGCTGGTCGGCTCCCCGGCGGCGAACGTCTCCGTCGACGCCGGGATCCTGTTGGCGAGTGGCGCCATCGGACTCGGCGCGTTCACCATCGCCCGGCGGACGCTGGACACCGTCGGGAACGACCTGACCGACCTGCCGATCCTGGCGGCGCTGATCGTCGAGGTCGTCTCGGCGAGTCTCATCACGTTCCTCTCGTGGATCGACGTGCCGGCGTCGCTGGCCGTCTCCGCGACCATGAGTATCGTCGGCCTCGGGTGGGGGCGTGCGACGCGGACCGCCACCCTCGGCGACGCCGTCCGCGGTGACGCCCCCGACGTGTCCGTCGACGCGCTCGCGGCCGAGGCAGAGTCGACGCCGACCGCAGACGGGCAGGCGCAGGGTGACGGCGGCGCCGCGACGACGGACGGCGTCCCGGAGTTGGGAGAGACGGACGAGGACCTGCTCGCCGACGACCTGTTCGACCCCGGGACGACCGGGCGCGTGATCTTCTTCTGGATCCTCACGCCGTCGCTGTCGTTCGCCGCCTCGTACGCGCTGTTCCGGTTCGTCCCGCTGTGAGGTGGCGGAAGACGTTCCGAGGTGGTCGGACACCGGAGATCGGCCCTCGGCAGCCGTGGCGACGGCGACGCGTGGTGGCGGCGGCAGTCGGAGTGACCGCGTTGCGTACCGACGTAGTCGTGTGCCGGTGTAACACGCTCTCGCGTCCGTGGACGGGGGTTCGGTGTCGTGGGATAGCAACATCTAATTGTACGGGAACCCAATCGAGAGTCGATGCCCACTGTCGAGTACCTCAACTACGAAGTGCTAGACGACCACGGCTGGTCGATGGACGACGACGACCTGTTCGAGAAGGCCGGAGACGCCGACCTCGGCGACGAGGACTACGGCTCTCTCGAAGTGAACCAGGGCGAGTACATCCTCGAGGCCGCCGAGGCCCAAGGCTACGACTGGCCGTTCTCGTGTCGCGCCGGCGCCTGTGCCAACTGCGCGGCCATCGTCAAGGAGGGTGACATCGACATGGACATGCAGCAGATCCTCTCGGACGAGGAGGTCCAGGAGAAGAACGTCCGGCTGACCTGTATCGGGTCGCCGACCGCCGACGAAGTGAAGATCGTCTACAACGCGAAGCACCTGGACTACCTCCAGAACCGCGTCATCTGAACCGACGCGCCGTTCGGTTCTCCGTTCTTTCGAGACGGTGAGAGATATCAGTCGTTAATCCCACTCCGACAGCCTTCGTACAGTACCCGGCATGCGAAGATCATATTACGACTGGCTGTTAGATGCTGACTAAAGTCGTGTCGGGTTACTGGTGGCGTCAGTTTCGGCGACTATCCGAGAACAGAGAACAACTGTTCGCGTTCAGTTGTCTGAGTACCAATCAAATCTGGCAGCAAGGACAATTACCGGACGAGAGACGCGAAGAGATATCACAGAGAGGGCAGGATCTGATGCGAGAACTGCTCCCCGAGGGACTGCGTCAGCGTCGAAAGCAGAGTAACCACGACACAGACGAAGAGTACGTTCAGAACGTATTGTTTGAGGGCGACAATCTGACCCTACCGTTCGTCGCACAACACTTGACCGACAACATCACTGGCGTCTCGTGTGAGACAGAGAGTCAAAACACTGCTTCGGAGCCCGATATCGTCGTCTCGAAGAACGGTGTCGAGACGGCGAAGCTGGAGGTCAAACGAACTGTGAGCAGCGGGAACGTCTCCGACTACGTCACACAGTTCACAGCGAAGGACTGGCACGAGAGTGAGAAGTCGACTCCCTCGGTCTTGGTCATCTACTTCCCACTCATCTGTGAGACACCGGCGTGGCGCGCACAGAAGCTGGTCCGGGGGTACCAGAGTCTGATCGAGAGGGAACCGAAGTGGAACGAGGATTGGATGTACGTCCGGACTATCCCAGCACCACTCGAAAGTGGCGGCCAGTTCGGCCCACTGGAAACGACGGAGAATCTCGTCCGTGAGTTGTGAATGGCACCACCGGATTCTTATCCTGCGAAGGGCTATCAACAGGTATGACCGAAGCCGACACGCACAGTAGCTCCCTCGAAGATCTCGACCAGACGGAGTCACAGCTCCTCCGGCTGGTGGCGGGGTCTTCGGGGCCGGTTCGCGGTCGGACGAAGCTGATGAAACTCGGCTTCTTCGGGGAGTTCTACGACCGCGACAACGACGGTCTCCGCTCGACGGAGCGTGTCGGCGCGTTCGACGACTTCGTGATCTACGACCACGGTCCGTTCAGTAGGGACCTGATGGAGGCGTTCGACCGTCTCAAGGACCGTGGGTTACTCGACGAGCAGACGGAGTTGACGTTCAGAGGGAATCGCCGAAACGACGTGTCGCTGACTGATCGGGGAGAACGAGTCGTCGAGCGTCTCGATACGGACACCGAGACACGGGACATCGTCGAGCGGTTCGACGACTACAGTGCCACGGAAGCCGAGAGTGAGAGTCTGGAACTCCTCGGCATCGGGCGTCACGAAAAAGACGAGTACCGTCTCATACACGTCTCGGAGATCGTCTAGCGGGTGAACGTTCTCAGTCGACAGACCCCTCGCGGCGCGCCGCCTCCCGTCGGCCCACGAGTCGCCGTCGTGTCAGCCACGCGGTCGTCCCGCCGACGAGCGCGCCGGCCGTGTTCGCGAGTTGGTCGAGCAGCGAGAACGATCGCGTCGCGAGTGGGAGTTGCCCGACTTCGAGCGCCAGCCCGTAGCCGGCCGCCAGCGCCACCGCGAGCGCGATCCGACGGGGCTCGCGCCCGACGGCCCACACGGCGACCGCGCCGAGGGCGGTGTAGCCGGCGAAGTGGAGGTGTTTGTCCGTCACGACGGGGATTCCCGGACCCGTCCCGGGCGGTCGTGGCCAGAGTGACGCGACCGCGAGGAGGAGCGCGACGACCACGACACCGACACGACTCACTCGGCGGACGCGCTGCGGGTTGACGAGCGACATCGTCGCCAGTCTGGCGGCCACCGGACTAACTCCTCCGGTCGCACTGCGATCCACTCCCGACCATCGCGTAGCGTCCACTCGCCGCAGTCGGCCGCGAACCACCCGACTCCGTCGACCATCCGGCGAAGGTCCCCCGAGAGAATCAGAATCGGTAGCGACCCGATCAGATTTATGTGTCGGAGGCGCGAGCGTCCGGACAGATGCCGTCACGCGACTCCGATGGACCGAGTCGGTTCGCGGTCGTCCTCGCGGTTCTCCTCCTCGGGCTCGCGGCCACCGCGCCGGTGTTCGCACAGGAGACCGGCACGGAGACCGCGACGAGCGCGAGCACGGAGACCGCCGGCGACGCGTCGGTGGTGGTGGTCGACGACGACGGCGGGGCGGACTACCGGACGATCTCCGCCGCCGTCGCGGCCGCACAGCCGGGGACGACGGTCCGCGTACTGAAGGGGAACTACACGGAGGCGGTCGTCGTCAACCGGAGTATCACGCTCGTCGCGCCCGACGGCGCGCTGTTGTACGGCGGGGGCGACGGCGTGACGACCGGGATCACGATCACCGAGGGCGCCGCGCCGACGATCCGCGGGTTCACACTCGTCGACTACCGGATCGGCGTAGACGCACGCGGCTCCAGCGGCGCCTGGTCGCTACAGGACGTCGCGATCGAGGGTGCCGACAACGTCGGCGTGTACGCCGCGGCGTCGACGGGCGACTGGAGCGTCTCACAACTCACGGTGACCAACACGACCGGCGTCGCCGTGGGTGCGTTCAAGTCCAGCGGGAACTGGAGTGTCACCCGTGCGACGGTCCGGAACACGCGTGGTGTCGGGATCAACGCACGCTTCGCGAGCGGGAACTGGCGTGTCCGGAACGCCGACGTCCGGAACACGACCGCCGGCACGACGATCCCGGCCAACTGGAGTGGCACCGCGATCTACGCGGGGAACGCCAGCGGGAACTGGACGGTCGGCGCCTCCGTCTTCGGCAACAACGACGACCCCGTGATCGACGCGACGAACGCCGATCCGGCCGGGAACGCGACCGGTAACTACTGGAACGGCGGCGTCCCGACCGACGGCGACTGTATCGGGGCCGTCGACTGCGGTGATCCGCTGAGTACGCCGCCGGTCGACTTCGGCGACAACACGCCCGCCTACCAGCCCGAGGCACCTGGCGGGAGTGGGCTCCCACTCGTCCAGGTCGCGGCCGGCATCGTCGGGGTGCTGGTGCTGCTCGGTGGTGGGTACCTCGTCACACAGACAGTCGGCGCGGACACGCTCGTCGCCACGCTGGAGGGGCTCGTCGGGAGTCTCCTGGCGGCGGTCGGCGTCCTGGACGGCGGCGGTGGCAACCGGATCATCGCTCTCTCGAACGAGGACCAGGCGAGTGTCACCTGTCGCGTCCAGTGTCGTACCAACGACGGCGTGCAGTTCCAGTACGACCTCACGCTCGCGAGCGGCGAACAGCGCGAGGCGCCGGAGCTCCCGGCGAGTGGTCCCTTCGAGATCACCGTCCAGGTGGGTGACGTCGACGTGACCGAGACGTTCGAGAGTGCGACCGACGTGATCGTCCGCGTCGTCTCGAACGACGCCGAGGTCGTCGCCGCCTGACCGCGGCAGCGGGAGGCGGCAGGTCACTCCGAAGCGGCACACCACTCCGAGGCGATACGCTACTCCAGACACCCGTCGTCGGGTGCCGCCGGTGACGGCACCGGTCGTCCGTCAGCCCATCCCGGGCGGCGGGTCACGGCCGAAGTCGTCGTCCTCGGTGTCCACGTCGAGCCCCATCTCCTCGCGACGCGTCCTGAGTTCGCGGATCTGCCGGAGGTAGTAGGCGACGCCGCCGCCGCCGACGAGGAGCGCGACGCCCAGCAGTCCGGCGAGGATCTGCACGTCTCGCGGGAGGTAGAACTGGACGATCACGGAGTCGCGTGTCACCTCGTCGATCTGGACGTGGACGCGGTCGTCGGCGTCCGGCGCCGAGAGGTCACCGGCCGGCGACACGCGGCCGAACACCGGCAGCGAGGCGCGCCGGCCCGGTGGGAGGAGGACCTCGTAGTCACCCTCGACGAACACCGGTAGCGCGAATCGTTTGGGCGAACTCCCGGCCGTGAACGCCACCTTGTCGCCGGAGACGTTCCCCTCCGGGAAGGAGACGATCACCGCCTCGCGGGTCCGACGCACCTCGCCGCGCTCGGCGAGTGTCGTCCCCGAAATCACCGTCCCGTTCGGGTACTGGTAGCGGATCGCCCGGGCCGACAGCGGGTTCCGGCCGCCGAACCCGTCCCGGCGGAACAGTTCGATCCGCTCGCCCTCGGCGCGGTACACCCCCTCGAAGGTGGTGTTCTCGTGGATCGTCACGTGCACGTCGGCGCTCGTGTTCCACGCGTAGCTCCCACCCGGGGGCGTCTGGTCCAACTGCTCGTCGCGAACCTCGCCGCCGAGGAACCCGGTACACCCCGACAACAGCAACAGTAATCCGAGCGCGACGGCGGCGCGCGTTCGTCGTGTTCCGATCATCGTGCGGGGAGTCGACCGTTATTGGGGGACGACACACTTCAGTTCCGCGGGGAGGTGTTCGCCGACGGCGGCCAAGAGTCCCGGCGGGTCCGTCGCCGGCTCACAGAGCACGCTCTGCTCCAACAGACCGAGGCGCTCGACGGTCACGATGTCGCGAGCGTGACCGGCGCGGTTCACCGTCGCCCGCACCTCCGCCCGCGTCGCGCTGTTGACGTTGAGTCGCCCGTCACCGCGCGTCCACTCGTACAGCCGGTCGCGCGCCGTCTCGGCCAGCTCGTGGTCCCCGTCCGCGTCGTAGACGAACTCTAACGGGAGGTGTTGGACCAGTCCGAACCGGTCGCGGATCTGGTCGGCGGTCCCGACACCCAGTCCGAGTCCGTCCGTGTCGACGGCGATCTCCTCGCCGGCGTCGAGGTACAACGCGTCCTCGTCCCACGCGTCGAGCGTGCCGGTGTACGTCTCCCCGTCGTCGAAGTGGTCGGTCACCGTCCCCCACTCCTCACGCAACAGGTTGCGCGCGACCGGCGCGTCCTCGCCGGTGAGCGTGACGGCGACGAACTCGTCGCCCCGCACACCCACGTCGTACTCGACGGCCAACTCCTCGAGTGCGTTCGCCACCAACGATCCCATCCCGTCGAGGGCACGCTCGCGCGCCTCGCCGGCCACGTAACACTTCGTCGCGAGAACGACCATCGCTACGCCTCGGCTCGGTCCTCGGTCTCGCGGTCGACGCCGAGTTCGTCACGTAGTTCGTCGATCCGGTCCTCCACCGACTCCAACAGCCGCGAGTTCTCCATCGACTCCAACGGGGAGCCACACTCCGGACACTCGAAGCCGAACTCCATCGCCTCCTCGAACTCGAACCGGATCGAGTCCACCTCACAGAGGTAGAACTGGTGGTCGCGCTCGTAGTCGCGCCGCTCTTCGAGCCCCTCCAGCAGTCGCCCGAGTTCCTCCTGGAGGTTCTCGGGAATGTTCTCGTACTTGAACGTCCACAGGTACGTGAGCCACCCGGAGTCCTCGTCGCGGACCCGCCGGTACGCCGCCAGGTCGTTCTCGTAGAGGATGAACAACGCCCGCCGCACGTCGTTCAACTCCAGCCCCAACTCCTCGGCCAGTTCCTCGTCTGTCACCTCGCCGTCCGGCGGTGCCGCCGCCACCGGCATCCCAGTCGGCCCCACGAGTTCGTGGAGGTACTTCTGGATCACCGGGTCCTCGAGCAGGTCCTCAAAAGCCATTACGGGAGACTATCGGGTGGAGGCTTCTATAGCTTGCGACCGACCTTTTTCACTCCTCGGGGTGGCCGCCTGCGGCGGCCACCCGAGGAAAAAAGCTCGATCAAAAAGGGCCGCGAGCGCGCCTGGCGGCGCGCTCGCGGTGGATTGCGGTACCGCCACCACACCGCTCCGCCACCGCATCCGCACCGCTCCACAACCGCCACCGCTCCGCCGCCGCACCGCTCCGCCACCGCACCGCTCCGCCGCCGCACCGCTCCGCCACCGCACCGCCACCACCGCACCGCTCCGCCGCCGCACCGCTCCGCCACCGCACCGCCACCACACCGCTACCGCACCGCTCCGCCACCGCCCTGCACCGCACCGAAGGTCTACGTCGAGTCGTCGCCCTCCTCGTCGGCTGCCAACCGCTCGCGAACTGTGTCGGCGTGAGCGTCCGCCCGCCGCGTCGGCTCGGGGAGTTTGTACCTCTCGCACAGTCGCTCGACCAGCGTCGCACTCGTGGCGGCACTCACCCGGTGGCCCGGACTGACGTACAACGGGTTCACGATCGGCTCCGAGTCGTACTGCCGCGTCTGCACCGCGTACCCGAGTGTCGTCCCCGCGTCTGCCTCTACTTCCTCGTCGGCCGTGATCGGCGTCCGCCACCCTTCGGGACGGCCGTCGGGCGACGCCGCCGGCGTCCCGCAGAGCAGACTCTTCGCCACGCCGACCGCCGGCGCGTCCACGAGCACCCCGACGTGTGTCGCCAGCCCCGCCTGCCGGTAGTGGATCCGACCGCTCCCGTCGAACAGGTACAGGTCCGGCTCCGTCTCCAGCGTCGCCAGCGCCTCCAGGATCGGTCCTCCCTCGCGGAACGCGAGCAGTCCCGGCACGTACGGGATCGACACCGGCGTCACCGCGTGCGTCCGCTCGATCACCTCGCCGCCGCGCGAGACGACGACCGCCGAGATCGCCCGGTCGTCGCGGAACGCCTGGTCGACACCCGCGACGAGCGGCGCGTCCGCGCCACCACCCGGGCCGACGGCGTCGGCGTCGAACGCGAACGCGTCTTCGAACGTCGCCCACTCCGCGATGTCGCGCTGGAGTCGCTCCATCGTCTCCCGATCCGCGTCCGGATCCGGCAGGAACCGCGAGTGGACTGGCGCGACCACGGGTCAGAACCGACCGCGTCCCGGTCCACCCGGGCCGCCGGGGCCGCCCGGTCCGCCGCCGAGCCGGAGCTCCTGTGGCGCACTCCGCTCACCCTTCACGCGGGTGCCGTACGCCAGCCCGACCGCGAGCCCCGCGAGGTGCGCGAGGTGCGCGACCTGACTCGCCCCGCCGAAACTGGAGAAGCCGGCGATCACCGAGAACCCCGCGAACCCGAACGTGAGCAGCCACAACGGCGCCGGGATCACGAAGTAGATGTACACCGTCAGCTTCGGCTGCAACACCGTGAGCAGCCCCATCACGGCCATGATCGCGCCGGAGGCGCCGACGACGCCCGTCACCGCACCCGGCGTGGTGAGCAGGGTCGTCCCGACCTGTGCCAGACCGGCGAAGACGCCCGCGATCAGGAACAGGGCGACGAACCGCTTGGTGCCGAGGCGCCGCTCGACCACCGGCCCGAAGAAGTACAGCGCGATACTGTTGAACGCGATGTGTGTGAACCCGCCGTGGGCGAAGACGGAGGTGACCCACGTCCAGACGTACTCCGGGTGGACCGTCGTCAGGACGAACAACTCGTCTTCCAGGCCGGGCGCGACGCCCCGGAGCAGCAGTTGGATCGCGAACGTGATCCACATCACCCCGAGGAACGTGTAGGTGGCGTTCCCACGGAAGTACCCCAACAGTCCGCCGGTCTCCGTCGCGCCGCCGACGGAGGTCTTCACCGAGTCGACGAGCCCGCCGCCAGTGGCACCCGCCGACCGACCGCTCCGGACGGAGTCGTCGAACTCCGAGTCGAACACCCCCTCCGGGTCGTTCCACTCCTCGTTCAGTCCCGGACAGTCGTGGTTCTCCGGGAGTCTGTGTTCCGCACAGAACGTCTGTCCGCACCGGTGACACTGGTACGGCAAGTTCTCGTACTCGCCGCACTCGTCACACTCGGCCATTGCACACGTCTTTGTCGCCCGCCGGTATATCGTTTCGGCTCGTCGACGCGGCGCGTCGGTGTCGGCCGCGACTCGCCGTCTCGACGCCGGACGAGCGGCGGCGTCTCACACGCCGTCGGACGAACGGCGACGCCTCGACCGGCGTCGTACCGGACGCGACGCCTCACTCGCGAGGGTCGTCGGCGTCCGCGGCGTCGTCGACACCGTCGGCAGTGTCGGCGTCGCTCGGCGGCTCGAAGTTCGTCGGGACGACGGTCGGGTGGTCGAGACCGACGCGGGCGGCCTCTCGGTCGCTGGTTGCCATCTCACCACCACGTACGCCGTCACTCCTCAAGAGATTACCCATAGGCATAACGAATCTCTCGGCGGGTGCGGATGCCTCCCACGAATGCGACGGGAGTGGTCGGTGTCGGCGGGCGGGAGTCGAGGTGGTGTCGCCGAGTGAGAGTCGAGGTGGTGTCGACGGGACCAGACTAGTGGGAACGGAGCCAGAGACGACGAGCCGACGGCTCCGCGGTGTGGTGTCGAGAACGTCGCGAGTCGCGCGATCACGGGGTGAACCGATCACCCGCGAGCGCCGGCGATCACGCGGCGCGCGTCACCCGAAGTGTTCCTCGTACAGCTCCTGGGCGTGTTCGATGGCGTCGAGGGCGGCCTCGCGGTCCTCGAACCCCTGCGTCTCGACCTCTTTGCCCTCTTCGAGGTTCTTGTAGGTCTCGAAGAACTCCTCGATCTCGTCGAGTTCCTGCTGTGGCACGTCGTCCAAGTCCTCGATGTGATCGTAACGCGGGTCTTCCGAGGGGACGGCGATCACCTTGTCGTCCTGTTCGCCGTCGTCGTCCATCTTCATCAGGGCGACCGGGCGCGCCTCGATCACGCAACCGGGGAACGTCTGGTCTTCGACGAGCACGAGCACGTCGAAGGGGTCCTCGTCGTCGTAGTACGACTGTGGGATGAACCCGTAGTCCGAGGGGTAGTGGACGTTCGAGTGGAGCACCCGGTCCAAGACGACGCCGGGCACGTCCTTGTCGTACTCGTACTTGTTGCGCTCGCCCTTGAGACACTCTACGACGGCGTAGATCTCCTCGGGCGCGTCCGGTCCCGTCTCGAGATCCTCCCAGAGGTTCGTCATGCCCGTGTTGCTTCCGCGAAAACCGGCAAGTGTCTTTCGGGACGCGCCGACGTTCTCACCGGGCGGGCAACGACGGGACCGCGCACCCGAGGCCGACCCGGCCACCCTCCCCACGACGACACGAGCGCCCCGACTCGACAAACCCTTTCACCGGAGCCGCCGAACGGTCGCGTATGGAGAGTGTCAACCGGATGGCGGTCGAACTCGTCGACGAGGCGCTGGACTTCGCCGACGAGTTGGGCGTCACGCCGTACGAACTCGACTCTGGGGCGACCGTCCTCGACTTCGGCGTGGACGCCCGCGGTGGACTGGAGGCAGGACTGCTGCTCGCGGAGATCCAGACGGCCGGGCTAGCGACGATCCAGACTCGGATGGACGACGTGTGCGGTGGCACGCGCCCACACGTCGAACTCGCGACCGACCACCCGGCCGTTGCGACGCTGTGTTCACAGAAGGCCGGCTGGGAGGTGGCCGTCGACGGCTTCGAGGGGCTCGGCTCCGGCCCGGCACGCGCGCTGGTCGGCGAGGAGGCGGAGTTCGCCGCCGTCGACTACTTCGACGAGTTCGACCTGACCGTGTTGAGCGTCGAGAGCGCCGAGTTGCCGGGCGACGCCGTCGCGGAACACGTCGCGGAGACGGCGAACGTCAACACGGAGGCGGTGTTCCTCCCGACGTGTGCCACCGGCTCCGTCGCCGGGAGCGTGACCACCGCGGCACGCGCCGCGGAACTGGCGGTGTTCCGCCTGTTCGAGTTGGGGTACGAGCCGCGGTCGATCCGGTCGGTCGCCGGCTCCGCGCCGGTCGCGCCGGTCTCGTACGACGAGGACGAGGCGATGGGCCGGACCAACGACGCCCTGGCGTACGGCGGCGAGGTCCACCTCACCGTCGACCAGGACGACCCCGAGCTGTTCGAACAGGTGCCCAGCGTCGCCGCCGCGGAGTACGGGACGCCGTTCGTCGAGATCTTCGCGGACGCGGACTACGACTTCTACGACGTGGACGAGGCGGTGTTCGCGCCGGCACAGGTCACCGTCGACGTGATCGACGGCCCGACGTACGTGCTCGGCGAGACCCACGAGGAGCTGCTCGCGGAGTCGTGGGACCTCCCGGAGGCGTGAGCCGTCGTGCGGGTGAAACACGTCCCGTCGCTCGTCGGGACCCCGGTCGCGGTGCGGGCGGGGACGCGGACCGAGTCGGGTGACGACGCCGTCGCAGGCGGGGACGGCGAGACGCCAGCCGCCGGTGACGACGGCGTCGGGGACGGAGACCGAGAGACGGCCGCCGACGGCACACTCGCGAGTGCCGCGCCGGACGCGACCGCCGACTACGTGGCGGACGTGCAGGCGGCCGTCCCGCTCGTCCCCGGCACGGAGGACGACTGCTGTGCCCGACTCCAGCGCCGGCTCGGGTACGAGTCGCGGGACGTGTCCCGCACGTGGCTCACCTTCCTGCGGGGGATCGACCTCGCGGTCGAGACCGACGAGGGGTTCCGGCGGACGCGGGAGTCGGCCGACGCCGCCGGACTGCGGGAGCGCCTGTTCGGGGGCGTACTCGGGGCGACGGAACTCGGCACGGCGCTCGCCGCGGCGGACGAGTCGTTCGGCGTCGCCGACGGCTTCGCCGCCGTGGAGCCGCTGGTCCCCCGCTGGGAGCGTACCCGGACGGACGACTGGGAGACGGTGTGGCGCGAGCGCGTCACCAGACTGTTCGACTGGTTCGTCGCGCTCGAGCTGGCCGAGCGAGTCGGAGGCGAGGGGGTCGAAGGCGAGGGGACCGCGGGCTACCGCGGGACAGCCGCGCTCGACGAAGTGCTCGCGACAGCCGACGCCACGGAGGAGTGAGCGTGGCACCGCCGAACGACGCCACGTCGGCGTCTGGTGACGCGGGGGCGCCGCCGAACGACGACCCGACACCGCGTGACGAGTCCCGAGTCAGACGGGTCGATCCGACGGAGGAGGATCTCGTCGCGGCGGTGCTCGACTGGGCGGACGCGGGAGACGACCACGAGGCGACGACCGAGTCCGGCGAGGGTGACGGGAGTGACTCGTCGACGGCGTCCGTCGCGGCGGTGACGCTCGACCTCGACGGGACACTCGTCGACTACCGGCGGTCGCCGGGCGCGGTGCTGGACCGGGCGTTCGAGCGGGTCGGCGTCGCGCCGCTGTTCCCCGTCGACGCGTACTACGACCGCTTCGCCGAGTTCGCGGACCGGACCGACTCGATGGCCGAACTCCGGCGGGCGTGTTTCGCGGCACTCGCCGCGGACCGCGGCCACGACCCGGCGCTGGGTCGGGAGGTGGCGGCGGCGTTCGCCGACGAGCGTGACCACGGGAACGTCGCGTGGTGTCCCGGCGCACGGGAACTGGTCGACACGCTCGCCGAGCGAGGGGTGCCCACGGCGGTCGTGACGAACGGCCCGCCGGACGCACAACGAGAGAAACTGTCGGCGGTCGGCATCGACGAGCGGATCGCGACGGTCGTGTTCGCGAGCCACGACTGTCCGGCGAAACCGAGTCCGGAGCCCGTCGAGCGAGCGCTGGCGGCCCTGGACTGTGACCCGACGCGGGCGGTCCACGTCGGCGACGCCGAGACCGACACGGCGAGTGCGCTCGCGGCCGGTGCGCGTGCGGTTCGCGTCGAGCGGTGACTGCGGTCTGCGTCGAGCGGTAGCCACGGGGCGGACGCGGCGGTTACAGAGGAGAGCGACCGATCACTCCGGCGGGTCGGTGCGCTCGACGCCGGTGACGGTCCCGACCCCCTTCGACTGGCCCTCGCGGAAGACGAACCGCTGGCCCTCCTCGACGAGGTACGGGTGGAACTTGAACTCGACAGTCGCGTTCCCGTTGTCGCCCGGGAGGAGCTGACCACCCTCGGGGTGGAACACGACCGCCTCGCTCACCGTCTCCAGGTGGACGACCGGCTCGTAGCCGTCGCGGATGCTCGTCGGGTGGTTCAACACGACCACCTCCGCCTCGAACTCGCGGACCGGCGTCGGGTCGGCGTCCCGTGGGACCAGCGCCATCCCGCGGTGGATGTCGGCCTCGTCGACCCCCTTCAGGGCGATGCCGACGATCCGACCCGCCTTCGCCTCGTCGACCCGGTGGTAGTGCATCTCGATGGACCGCACCTCCACCGGCTCGAAGGAGCCGTCCGGCAACGGCCCGAGCAAGAGTTCGTCCCCCGTCTCCACCGTCCCGGAGCGGATCGTCCCCGAGGCGACCGCGCCGACACCCTTCACGTCGTACGTCCGGTCGACGTACATCCGGAACCGACCGTCCGTGTCGTCGGATCGCTTGGGCAACGCCTCGAACAGCTGGTCGAGTTCGCCGAGCCCGCGCTCGGAGACCGCAGAGGTCCGCAGGATCGGCACGACGCCGTCGCCGATCTCCTCGACGGCCGTGGCGACACCGTGGCGGTCCACCCGCAGCGGTGTCTTCCCCACGTCGCGCAACATCCCCTCGACCTCGCGCTCGACGGCCTCGACCCGCTCGCCGTCGACCACGTCCACCTTCGTGATCGCGACGACGGTCGGGAGGTCCGTCGCCAGTAGGATCCCGAGGTGTTCGCGGGTGGTCTTCGTCGGCCCGTCGTCGGCCGCGACCGTCAACAGCCCGTAGTCGAGCTTCTGGCCGACGAGTCCGCGGATCGTCGTCCGCAGCCACGGCTCGTGGCCCACGGTGTCGACGAACGAGACGAGCCGGTCCGCCTCCCGGACCACCCGCGCCCGGTCGGACTTGCGGTGTGGGTTGTCCATCCGGATCGGCCCGTCGTCGTCGAAGCCGTAGACGCCGTACGAGAGGTCCGCCGACAGCCCCCGCTCCATCTCGTGGGGTTGCACGTCGAGGAACGACCGGGTGCCACCCTCGCCGTCGTCGGCCTGCCCCGTCACCAGCGAGCCGACGAGCGTCGACTTCCCGTGGTCGACGTGGCCGGCGGTGCCGACGACGATGTGTTCGTCGTCCGTGTCGAGCATCGCCCCCTCGCGGATCTCGACGAGCCCGACGAGCCCCTCCTCGTCGGCGGATCCGTCGCCGCCGCTCCACGTCTCGACGTCTTCGATGTGTGCGTCCGCCTCCTCGGCGAGCAGCGAGAGCACGTCCATCGTCTCGGAGAACTCGTCGGGGGCGATCCCGGCGATCCCACCCTCGTCGGTGACGCCGACGACGTACAGCGCCTCCCCGTCGCCGGACAACACCCGGTGGCGGAGTTGCGCCACGAGACTCTCCATCCGGCCCTCGCCCAGGTGGACGTCCCGCGTGAGCTTCGTCTTGAACTCGACGTTGCCACCCTCCTCCTCGCCGCGCTGGATGGCCCGCTGCAGCGGGGCCCGGTCCGCGGACATGTGTCTCCGTGGGTCACGGGCAGACATGAGTCTTTTCACGGTCTACACCCCGTCCACACACCCGATCTCTCCGGAGTGGTGGGGAGTGGTCTGGAGTCCGGGGGCGTGGGTCGTCGGGTGTCACCCCTCGGCCGAACGTCACACCGGGAGGGTCACCTGGGGAACGTGGCGACGGGGACGACTACTCCGTCTTCAGCGTCTCGTAGGCCTCGTTGACCCGTTTGAACGCCTCCTCGTCGCCACCGCTGTCCGGGTGGACCTCCTTCACCCGTTCGCGGTACGCCTCCTTGATCCGTTCCTGCGAGGCGCCCCGTTCCACGTCGAGGGCGTCGTACGCCTCCGCCGGTGGCATCCCCTGCGAGCCGATCGTCCCGGGACCGCGACCACCCGGTCCACCGCCGCGTCGCCCCGCCGCACCGCCGGGACCGCGACTCTGGCCCGGTCCCCGACCGCGACCACGACCGCCGACGCGACCCTCTCCCGCGACGCCGGCGCCCTCGGCACGACGGCGGCGGGCCTCGCGGGCCGCACGGCGGGCCTCCTCCGCGAACCGCGACTCTCCACCCGTCGCCCCCTCGGCGGCGCTCTTGCGGGCCGCGGCCGCGCGCCGCCGCTCCGCCGCCGCCGGGTCCGCCCGTCGGCCACGGAACCGCTCCTCGAGGTCCCCCGAGACCTGGTACCAGAGGAAGTACGCGGCGATACCGAACGGGACCGCGACGAACAGCAGGAACCACGAGTACGTCAGGGCCAAGACGCTCATCGTGACGAACGTCCCGGCGAACACGGCGGCGATCCCCAAGACGAGCGTGTCTCGGTCCACACCCCGTGTGGGGCCCACACCCGCCTAAATCCGTCGTACCGGGCGACCCGCGGACGGCCGGCACGCTGAAGCGGCGTGCGTCCGAACGCGTGGGTATGAGTGTCGCGGGACTCTGTCAAGAGTGCGAGGCGGCCACCGCCCGGTACGCCTGCGACGCCTGCGGCTCGGCGGTGTGTCCAGATCACTACGACGACCGGACGGGGCTGTGTCGCACCTGTGCCGGCGGCGGGGACTCGCCCCAGTTCCGGGCGTGAATAACCGCCGGGTCGGTCGAGCGGTGACTACTCGCGGTGGTCGTTCAGTCGGTCGCGGAGTCGGCGTGCGGCGCGGCCGGCGGCCTTGTGGAACTGCTCGCCACCGGTCTCGTCGGCGAAGATGATCCCGCGCGAGGAGTTCACCAGTCCGACACCGTCGGCCAACCCGTGTTCGACGGCCGCCTCCGCGTCCCCGCCCTGTGCGCCGACACCGGGGACGAGGAAGGGGAGTTCCGGGACTGCCTCGCGGAGTTCCTCGAGCTCCTCGGGCGCGGTCGCGCCGACGACCAGTCCCACGTTGTCGCGGTCGTTCCACAGCTCCGCCAGCGCCGCGACACGGCGGTAGAGCGGCTCGCCCGAGTCGAGCGCCAGCGTCTGGAGGTCCGCTCCGCCGGGGTTCGAGGTGCGGCAGAGCACGAACACACCCTTGTCGGCCCGCGAGAGGAACGGCTCCAGGGAGTCACGGCCGAGGTACGGGTTCAGGGTGATCGCGTCGGCCTCGTCCAACAGCGTCGCGTACTGACGCGCCGTGTTGCCGATGTCGCCCCGCTTGGCGTCCAACAACACCGGCACGTCCTTGCCGTGGGCGTAGGCGATGGTCTCCCTGAGCGCACGCCAGCCGTCGGCGTCCTCGTAGAAGGCGACGTTGGGCTTGTAGCAGGCCGCGTACTCGTGGGTCTCGTCGATGATCCGGCGGTTGAACGCCCACCGCGGCAGGTCGTGGTCCGACAGGTGCGCGGGGAGCTTGTCCGGGTCGGCGTCGAGACCGACGGAGACGACGGTGTCGTGGCGCTCGATCCGCTCGCGGAGCCGCTCGAAGAACTGACCGAACTCGGGCACGAGCGGCTCTTGCGCCGGGGTCGGCAAAGCGTTCCCGGTCCGGTGTGTCGGGCGGGTGTCTGGATTACGGCTCGTCGTCGGGTGTGAATGACGCCTCGGGGACGACGGTGTCGGGTGCGACGAGTGGTTCGACGACGACGGTGTCGTACGCGAGCACCGGCCGGTTGGCACGCCCGTCGTCGGCGAGCGACACGAGGTCGAACTCGATCAGTGTCTGGAGGTCTCGCTGTACGGCACCCGGATCTCGATCTACCAGACGCGCTAGTTCGCGCTGTGAAGACACGTCGAACTCGTCGAGAACCCGGAGGAGTTCTCGCCGGCGCTCGGTGAACACGCGCTCGGCTGCCTCGTGGGAGAGGACGCGAACGTCGCCGTACCCCTCGGCGGAGAGGAGTCGCGCGTACTCGGTTCGTAGCAGCGTCCTGTCGGTACTGGACTCGTCTGGTGTCGGGACGGACCGGCCGCTCTCGGATGGCTCGTGGTCGACTGGTTCGCTCATGTTTCTTCTCGTACAACGTTGTGCGTGGTATCAATATATAAGACTGGCGACCACCTCGCTGTCTGGTGTTCACGACACACTACTATCCGTCGACAGTTTTCTCACCGCATTTATCCTCGCGGGATCTCGATAGAGCCGAGGAAACCGGAGCAGTCGCTCTCGATCACGAACGCACCTCCGACCAAACTGGGAGATGACAGACGGAGACACGTCACCACTAGACGAGACCATCGAAGCGGCAGAGAGACGAAGTACACAGAACCCCACGCTAGGTACACATCTCGGCTACGAAGTGCTGATGGCTGTTCGGCGAGACCCACAGGGTGAACCGAACCCCGACGACTTCGCAGTGAACCTCTACGTGAGACCCGGCAGCGGGGAGAACGTCGACATCGCGCGGATCGACACTGCACACGGATTCACGCACGTCGACAGGTACTACCTTCCCGAGGGGCACGACCGACGGAAACACGACGAGATCGCCATCGAGACACCAGAACAGGCAGTCGTGTACGTCACCGACGGCGACCGCTGGCAGGTGTGGCTCGAACGGTACGTCGACAACCACGGAGCACCCGAGTGATCTGTCGGTGTGTCGTGCCGTCCACCGTCGACCCTCAGCGGCGCCGATACCCACCGACACGCGTCGTATTCCCCACGCGTGTCGATCACCGACGAGACCGACGCGCTTAGGCGTGTGGCCGTCCGTAACGGCGTGTATGAGTGAGAGTCCGGGGTTGAGCGAGCAGTACCGGACGGCGAGCCCGTGGCCGTTGTTCGTCGCGATGGGGTTGCCGGTCTCGGAGCTCGGCATCCTCTTCGGGTTGTTCCCGGTGGCCGTCGCCGGGCTGTTGCTGTTCTGTGGCAGCGTCGCGGGGATGGTCGCGGAGTCCGGGTACGCGGCGACCCCGTGGCCGGCGGTCGCCGTGTCGGGCGTCGCCTGTCTCGGCGTGGGTGCGTGGTTCTTCTTCGGCAGCCTCGGCTTGGTCGTCCGCGGACAGGCCGTCGGTGCCGCCGGGATTCTCCTCGTGGTCGGCGCGGTCGTCGGCAAGGTCGTGTCGTTCTCGAAGCGCGACGCGGCGGTGTAGGTGGCGCGCAGCGAGGTTCGAGGGCTGGCGGCGAAGGGACAAGGTATTAACCCGTCACGAGCAATCGCCGCGCATGGTAGCCACGTTCGACAGGGACACGCTGTTGGACCTCCTGGTCAACGTGATCCCGCTCGTGATCATCGCGTTCTTCGTCGGTGCCTTCGCGCTGTTCGACCCCTTCCAGGGCGACAGTCTCGGCCGGGCGATCCAGTTGTTGCTGTTGCTCGCCCCGTTCGTCGCGCTCGCCGTGTTGACGTACGTCTCCGGGAAGGCGATCGCCGGCGACGAGAAGCGCGCCGAGGTGTACCACCAGGGGCAGGCGACACTGCCCGACGCCGAGCCGAAACACGGCCACGAGGACGAGCTCGAGGCGGAGCAGACCGCCGAGGGTGAACTCGAAGCGCCGGCCGACGAGGAGACGACCGAGGCGGACGAGGAGACGGACACCGACACCGAGGCGGACGTGGACGACGCGGAGACGGCGGAGACGACGGCAGACGACACCGAGGCGGCGGAGGCAGACGAGACAGACACGGAGGCAGACGACACCGAGGCGGCGGAGACGGACGACGACTGACGGACGACTGCCGGCAGTGCCGACGCGGTCGGGACCGTCGACTACCGGTGGTACTGGGGGTCGCCGACGGCGTCGGGGAACGCCGGGCGACGGGCGCTACGACATTGGTAATCCACCGGACAGGACTCGAATCATTCTTGTGCGTGGGTGCCTCAGAGACGCACATGCAGGTCACTTCGCAACTAGTCCTGACGGTGTTGATGGGGGTGTTCCTCCTCGCCGTCGCCGGCTTCCTCACGCGTGTGGAGAACTGGTACTCCTACACGCCGATGGGGTCGGGCGCCGCCGGTCTCGGCGACACCGCCGAGCGGTACGTCGACGAGGAGAAGCCCGCGGGGCTCATCCGCTGGCTCACCACCGTCGACCACAAGGACATCGGGATGCTGTACGGGTTGTACGCCGTGATCGCCTTCGTCGTCGGCGGCCTGATGGTGATGGCGATGCGCGTCGAGTTGATCACGCCGGAGGTCGACGTGCTCGGCTCGGCGACGTTCTACAACTCGCTGTTGACCAGTCACGGCATCACGATGCTGTTCCTCTTCGGGACGCCGATCATCGCGGCGTTCGCGAACTACCTGGTGCCGCTGATGATCGGCGCCGACGACATGGCGTTCCCGCGGATCAACGCCATCGCGTTCTGGCTGCTCCCGCCCGCCGCCCTGCTGATCTGGGCCGGCTTCTTCCCGGTCGACGGGATCATCCCGGCACAGACGGCCTGGACGATGTACACGCCGCTGTCGGCCGGCGGCGGCGTCGGCACGCAGGGGAACGTCGGCGTCGACCTGATGCTGTTGGGGCTGCACCTCTCGGGGGTCTCGGCGACGATGGGGGCGATCAACTTCATCGCGACCATCGTCACGGAGCGCGACGGGAAGGTGACGTGGGCGAACCTCGACATCTTCTCGTGGACGATCCTCACCCAGTCCGGACTGATCCTGTTCGCGTTCCCGCTGCTCGGCAGCGCCCTGATCATGCTGCTGCTCGACCGGAACTTCGGGACGACGTTCTTCGCCGTCGGTGGCGGTGACCCGATCCTCTGGCAGCACCTGTTCTGGTTCTTCGGCCACCCCGAGGTGTACATCCTCGTGCTCCCGCCGATGGGGATCGTGAGCTACGTGCTCCCGCGGTTCTCCGGCCGGAAGCTGTTCGGATTCAAGTTCGTCGTCTACTCCACGCTCGCGATCGGCGTGCTCTCCTTCGGCGTGTGGGCCCACCACATGTTCACGACGGGGATCGACCCGCGGCTGCGGGCCTCGTTCATGGCCGTCTCGTTGGCCATCGCGATCCCGAGTGCGGTGAAGACGTTCAACTGGATCACGACGATGTGGAACGGGAAACTGCGCCTGACGGCGCCGATGCTGTTCTGTATCGGCTTCGTCTCCAACTTCGTCATCGGCGGCGTGACGGGCGTGTTCCTCGCCTCCATCCCGGTCGACCTGGTGCTCCACGACACCTACTACGTCGTGGGTCACTTCCACTACATCGTGATGGGTGCGATCACGTTCGCCGGTATGGCGGGGCTGTACTACTGGTTCCCGCTGTACACCGGTCGGTGGTACCAGGAGTCGCTGGCGAAGGTCCACTTCTGGCTGTGGATGGTCGGCACCAACGTGACGTTCTTCGCGATGGTGCTGTTGGGGTACGGCGGGATGCCGCGCCGGTACGCCAGCTACCTGCCACAGTTCATCACGCTCCACCAGATCGCCACCTTCGGCGCCGTGTTGCTGCTGATCGGTGGGTTCCTGTGGGTGTACAACTTCGTCGTCTCCTGGCTGGAGGGGCCGACGGTCGAGAGCGGCGACCCGTGGAACCTCGCGGACCGTGACCTGAACACGGCCGAGTGGGACTGGTTCGACCAGAAGCTGAAGACCGCCATCGCGGACGGCGGCGACGAGGAGGACGGCGAGACGGTGCTGCCGGACGGCGGCGAGCCCGAGTCCGACGACTGACGACTCCCGGGCCCGGCACCGCGCTGCACCCTCGACTCGACACGACCTGCAGTTCTCGCGACGCACGACGCCGACGAGTGGCGACGCGACGCCGTGGCCTACTGGAAGACCAGTACGAGCCCGGTGGCGAACATGAGGAAGGCGATCCCACCCAACACGAGCCCGAGGATGTCCGTCTCGTCCATAGTCGTCTTCCGGGCTCGGACGCCTAAGACCCGTCGGCTCGCCGGGGGAGAGCGAAGCCCCTAATCGGCCGGCGCCCGTACGCTGGGGAGTGACAGCAGGTACCGACGAGCAGGGGTTCGCGGGACGGCGACTCGTGGTCGTGTTGTACGTGCTCTTGGTCGGCGTCGGCGCGACCGCCGGCGTCCTCGTGGCGACGTTCGTCGACGGCCTCTCGCGGCCGGAGCTGTTCGGAGTCGTCCCCTTGCCAGCGACCGCGGTCGGGTTCGCCGTCTTCGGCGGCGTGACGATGGCGGTCGTCCTCGGCGTCCCACTCGCGGGCGTCGTCTACGTCTCGCGCCGGATCGACGACCCGCACGCCGTCGACGAGGAGTGATCGAGGCGAGGGCACGTCGCGGCCCTCGACCTATTACGTGTACAAGGACACGGTCCGATATACCCACCAGTCGAAGGTGTTCCACGTGTCCAACGTCCTTTATGGACAATCGTTAAGGATAGCGGAGTGCTGACTACGGGTGATGCGAATCGAAGACACGGCAGCCGAGCTCCGGACGCACGAGTTCCCGATCACCCGCGACGACATTCTAGCCGAACACGGGGACGTGACGGTGGAGCTCGCCGACGGGAGCGACACGGTGACGGACGTGTTGGAGCGAGCCGGCGGCGAGGAGTACGCCACCTACGAGGACCTGCGTGCGGCGCTCCTGTGCGGGCTCCCGGCCGGTGCGGTCGGGCGTCGCGGCTACAGTGACCGCGACGCCCCCGCCGTCGGCGAGGAGGGGCCCACGCCGGTCTCGTTCTAGCCCACCGAGCAGAACGACCACAGACGCGACGCAGCACGCGACACCACACACCCCGCAGCACGCGACACCACACACCCGCGGGTCGCTCGGCCGTAGACGCACGACCGACGACTCGCTCTCCGTTCTGCTCTCGAAACTCGACTCACCGGTCTCTCTCTCGTCACACACTCTCCGTGTTCGATACTCCGACAGCCACGGCTCCCACGGCGGCTGCCCGTCTGGCAGTCACCGCTCCCACGGTGGCCGCTCGTCGGGAAGCCGGACGACACGGTCGGCCCAGGTTCCCAGCGCCCGCAGCGCCGCTCGTTCGTGTGTCGAGACGGGGTCGTCCGTGCCGAGTTCGTCGCTCTCGAAGGCGTTGGCGACGACGCAGTCGGCGTCGACACAGTAGTCGCGGAGGCGGTCGACGGCGACCCGGTCGCTCTGGAACGGGATCGTCGCGTCGTTGACGAACACCGCACGCGGGTCCGTCGGCGCCGCGTCGAGCAGCGTCGCCGCCCGCGTCGCGTTGTCCCGTGCCAGCGCGAGCGCCGCCGCGTCGTCGTCGGCGTCGGCGCGCGGGGCGTGTGCCGCCAGCGTCCCCCGCCAGGCGGACGCGGACGGCTCGTGGAAGCGGTCGAGTCGGCCGCCGAGCAGCCGCCCGTCGCGGACGACCGCGGGTGCGAACTCGAGGACGACGACACCCTCGGGGCCGTGCCGTCGCACCCACGCCGCCAGCGCGGCGGCCGTGTGGTGGGTCTTCCCGACGTTCGAGGGACCGACGAGCAGCGTCCGCCCCGTCGGTGGCGGTGACGCCGTCTCCGTCGGCGGTGGTGTCGCCGTCTCCGCCGCGGACGGCGACACCGACCCGGACGACGACTGCGACGCCCGTCCCGAGGACGACGACGAGGGATCGGTCACGCGTCGACGACCCGTCGCCGCAGGCGGTCGCCGACCAGTCCGAGCGTCGCGAGTCCGAGCCCGACCGCGAACAGCGTCACGGCGACGGACAACGGCTCCGTCGGGGGGAAGGGCGTGACGTGTCCACGGGCGAAGTTCCCGGCGAGGACCGCGGTCACGAGGACGAGCACGACCCCACCGGCGGTGAGGGACCGGGACGGGTCGGTCGGGACCCCGTCGGCGTGGAGGACGGCGAGGACGACGACCAGCGCGAACGGTGTGCCGACGAGCCCGAAGGCGAGGACGAGCACCAACAGCGGGAAGAACGCGCCGCCGACGAACGGCCCCAGCGCGGAGAGGAGCGCGAACCCGGCTAGCAACGCCCGGTAGCGATCGTCGGACACGTCGGTGTCCCAGCCGAGCGCGTCCGCGAGGACGAACGGCGGGGCGACGGTGTTCCCACCCAGCGTCGACAGCGCCGCGCCCAACAGCCCGAGCAGGAACAGCCACTCCGCACTCGCGCCGACGAGCGGCCCGAGCGCCTGCGAGGCCGACAGCGCCGTCAGTTCGCTCGGCGCCACGTCGGCACCGGCGAAGACGCTCGCGGCGACGAGAAAGACGGCGAGACTGTACACGCCGAAGGCGACGAGCATCGAGGCGCCCACGTCGAACGTCGCCAGTCCGGCGTCGCGAGTGGTCCAGCCGCGAGCACGGATCGTGTACGTGTGCATCGTCACGAGCGTCACGTGGACCGCCCCGCCGAGGATGCCCGCGGCGACGAGCGCGCCGTCGACACCGCCCGGGAGCGACGGGACGACTCCACCGGCGGCAGCGACCGGGTCGACCGGCACGACGGCCAGCGACGCGAGGAAGGCGACGACGACCGCCGCGACGAGCAGCTTCGCGACGGTCTCGACGAACCGGTAGCCGCGTCCGGCCAGCCCGACCGCGAGGACGACCGCCCAGACGACACCCCAGGCACGGCCGTCGACGCCCGTCACGGCCGCCGACACGTCCGCGAGCCCCTTCGTGATGACGAGCTGTGCCAACCCCGCTGCGAGCACCGTGTCGACGACGAGCAGCCACGCCCACCGCCGGCCGAGGTGTGTCCGGACGGCGCTCACGATCCCCCGTTCCGTCGCCAGTCCGACCCGGACGGCGAGGTACTGTGCGAGACTGCCGAACAGCGCCGAGCAGATGACGACCCACAGCAGGTCGTAGCCGAACGTCGCCCCCGCGGTCACGAGACTCGCCATCGTCGCCGGCCCGGCCGCGACCGCGCCCGCGACCCACGACGGGCCCATCGCCGACAGGTAGCCACGCCACCGCCCCGGCGACACCGCGGCGCCGATCCCCGATCGTTCGTTGCTCACGAGCCACCGGAGCCCGGCGATCGACAAGAGTGTTTTCACTCGGTGGTAACACCGATTGATCGTCGACGGAGCGGGTCACGCAGCCCTCTCCCTGTCCGGGATCCGCGGCGCTCTCGTCGGCTTAGAGTTCACCGCCGTCTGTCTGGTGGTCACCACCGTCGGTCGCGAGTTCCCCGTCACCGGTCGCGTCGTTCGCGCCCAGTCGGCGGACGTCGCGGTCGAGTCGGTCGAGGTCGAAGCGGTCGGCGAAGGGGACGCCGGCCGCGGTGACGGCCGTCGAGACGGCGAGTGCGCCGAGGAACGCGACGAGGAAGTCCGGCGTCGGGAGGAGTCCCGCGAGTCCGGGCACGGCGGTCAGCGTGCCGCGGACGAGAGCGTTCGGGAACCACGCGACCCCGACGGCGAGCCCGGCGACACCACCGGCGAGTGCCCCACCGCCGCGGACGCGTTCGAGGTAGAGGCCAGACAGCAGCGGGACCATCGTCGCGACGCCGAACAGGTCCGCGAGCAGGAACAGTTGGAGGACACTCCGGGCGCGGAGGCTGACGGACACTGCGGCGACGGCGACGACGACGGTGAGGAGTCGCGCCGCGACGGTGAGCGTGCGGTCGTCCGGGTCCGAGAGCACCCGCGGTAAGTCGGCGGTGACGAGGCTCGCCAACGCGTTGAACAGCGTGTCGGCGCTGCTGGAGACCAACAGCAGTGCCAGCAACGCGACCGCGAACACGAGCAGGTCGGGGAACGCCTCCTGCAACAAGACGAAGAACGCGACGCTGCCGTCGTACCCTGCGGCGGCGGGATCGAGCGTCAGGTCGACGTAGCCGCGAGCGAGCACGCCGAACAGCCCGGCGACGAGCACGAGCAGGAAGTTGACGACCGCGGCGATGTGGAACCCGCGTCGCAGCGTCGCGGGGTCGCTGGCGGCGTACACCCGCTGCCACCAACTCTGGTTGACCAACTCCGCGCCGAGGATGGCGACGGCGACCCACACGCCGAACCGCAACCCCGTGAGGAACGTCGGGTCCAACAGCGTCGGGTCGGCAGCGACGACGTGGCTGTGGACCGCCGTCGGCCCACCCAACGCGGCGACGGCTCCGACACCCGTCAGGAGGACCAGCGGGACGAGCAACACCGTCTGGACCGTGTCGGTGACGATGCTGGCGCGCAGTCCGCCGTAGGCGGTGTACGCGAGCACGACGCCGCCGACGAGCACGGCCGTCTGCCAGCGTGGGACGCCCGCGACGAACGACATCGCGGAGGCGATCCCGGTCAGCTCCGCCGCGAGGAAGACGAACATGTAGAAGACGCTCACGACGAGCACGAACACGTACATCGCGGGGCCGTACCGCGCCAGGGCGTACTCCGTCAGCGAGTGGCCCGCCGGCACCAACTCGCGGATCCGTGGGCCGAGACGGGCGTACGCCAGCATCGGCAGCGCCTCGCCGACGGCGTACCCCAACACTGCCGAGAGACCGCCGAACACCGCTCCGGCCTCGGCGGGCGACAGGAGGATCCACACCCCCATCACCGAGGCGACCAGCGTCGCCGTCGTGCGCGGGCCGTCGGCCGACCCACGTGCGAGCAGGTAGTCCTCGACGGAGTCGACCTCTCTGGAGTAGTAGACACCCAGCGCCGCGAGCGCGCCCAACACGAGCGCGGCGGTCGCGAGTGCGGTCGTGGGTGCGATCACACCACACCTCCAGCGGCGTTGGTTCTGGGCCAGTGCCGTGCGATCCGAGCGAGTCGTCTCGACGCGTCGTCGCTCCGTGACATCGTGTCGTCGGCGTGGTCCGTGCCGGACGGACTAATAGTTGGTTGTATTAGTTGGTGGTAGCACGTCGACGGTCACGCACGGTCGACGGTCGTCGGGTGGAGCAGGCAACGGTCCGGGGTGATCGGATAGACGCCCGAACAACTACATAAATACAGATAGACCCTCGATCAAGTGAGTTTTCTGTGGTTCGTCTTTTGTATTCATCGTCCACAGATCTCGGTGGATATTTCTATTTCAAAATGTATAAGTTGTGGCTCTCAGGTGGTTTTCACGCATGTCGGATCGAGAAACCAGCAGACGGCGTATCGTCGGATCACTGCTCGGGGTCGGTTCGCTCACTGTGCTCGGGAGTCGGTCTGCTCGGGCACAGCCGACGGAGAAGGGCCGGCCGAACAGGTACGGTGAGAGTGGAACTCGTGGATCGTCGTTCCGAGACCCGGCGTACCTCAATCACCTGCTCGACATGGGGTCGGCGCGGGAGCGCGTCAGAACCTACGAGCGCACTGGTCGTACGGAGGCGCTCATCACCCCGGCGCTCCAGCGCGCAGCAGCGTCGACGGACGACGGAACGGTCGACGTGACCGTACAGACGACCGGTCGACGTGCACGGGTCCGCACCTCGGGCCAGTTCGGTCGGCGTCTCTTCGGGTGGCAACCGACACCAGCCGAGGTACGACGGCTCGGCGAGTACGGCGACGTCGGGGCGACGATGTCCGTCGCCTCGACGGCGGTCGCGGTGTCGAACGTGGCGGTCGAGGACCTCTCGGAACTGGTCGATCTCCCGTTCGTGCTAGAAGTCGGACACGACCCGGAGATCGCGGGCGTGAACGGTGCGACTCGGGAGACGAGTGCGACGGTCACGACGTCGTCGACGCCCACGGCCGACGACCTCCGGACGAGCGCCCACAGCGACTTCGAGTCCGTCTCACAGTTGCTCGACGTGAAAGTGGGTGGGTTCGTCGCCGGATACGAACCGGACGGAGTAGCGACCGCCTACGGAAAGAATTGGGCACAGGAGGTGGGGATCGACACCGACCTCGCGAAGGACTTCAGCGGCGCAGGCGGGTGGCGAGTCTCTGACGATCTCACGCACGCAGACCACGGATCGGACGTACTCAACACGGCTGCATACATGTTGAAACCGTTTGCTCAACGTAACGATCATATGGTACCGATTCGCATTTGGGATACATCTGCCGACGGCACGGACGACCCGCAAGCGAGTGACTTCTCGAACGCGGTCGACTACGCGCTGAAGAACGACATCGCGGCAGGCGTCTGTTCACTCGTCGTCACCGGTAACGTCTCGTACTGCCCGAGTTCCGTGTGTGCAGAACTAGAGTCGTACGCTACTGCTGGCTACACCATGGCCGTCGCCAGTGGGACTCAAAACAACGACACCAACGTCGACTACCCTGCCGGGTCGTACTTCACCGTCGGAGTCGGTGCCTACAACGGTGCGAGTAACGACGGGTTCGGACGCGACGAAAAGTCACAGTACTGCACTGTGAGTTACTACTCCGACGCAGCCAGTCGGGCGTACTGTCCCTGGTGTCACGATTACGGTGGAGACGCGAAGTTCTGTCCAGACATCTACTCGTGTGGTGACTTCAGTGCGCCCGACGGCGGTGGGCTGGGAGGAACGTCGATGGCCGCGCCGGTCGTCGGAGCAGCAGGCGGGTTGGACGTTTCGTCGAATCCTGCAGACAGTCACTACAACCGCCTGAGTCGCTATCACGACATGAACACACACCCAGTGTACCCGAGTGACACGTCGAAACTCGGCGGCGCTCTCTACACACCCACCCTCGTGTAGGGGCCTCTCACGGAGCTACACAGACAAAAAGTACTTATTTGATTGGGTTCGCATTCAACTGTATGCCTAGCGGAACAGGTTCAGGTGGTCCCCGTTGCAGTCGACGAGCCGTCCTCGCGACGGTGGCGTCAGGTGTCGGTCTCGGCGGCTGTCTCGGGTTCGGCGACGGCGAGTCGACCGCCACCCGACCGGCGACGGCCACGCAGAGCCCCTCCGAGACGTCCACACGAACGGCACCACCGACCGCGACGGCGACCGAGACACCCACCGCCACGGACACACCGACCGACGACCCGGACACACCGACACTCACGCCCGCGTTGAACCAGACCCAGTACGACGTCGGGATGCCGGCTCGGAGGAGTGGAGTCGATACCAGTAGTGGACCGCTCCTCGGAGGCGAGTACGGGGTCGCGGCGGGCGTCGCCCCGATCCGTTCGGCCGCCGAGTGGCAGCGAGTCCGGACGGACGGCACCCAAGCGGTCGCGGACGCGTTCGAGGGGTACGAGTTCGTCGCCGAGACCGACTTCGACACCGAGACCATCGTCGTCATCCAACGGGACCGAACGGGAGTGAGGCTCCGACTCAGGTCAGTGGACGGTGTCGGCTCTCCCGAGATCGTGATCGATGGCCGACGTGTCGACGCGGCAGCAGACCGAGAGACCGACTTCGAGTACCTGTTCGTCAGGCTCCCGACGGGCGGTGACGAGATCGAACGGATCACCGCCTGGATCTCGGGGTACGGCACCGGCTCGATCCTCGTGTACGACTGCGCCTGTTCGTCCACACCGAGCACACCGAGCACGTGAACACATGACAGACGACACGACCGACCGACCGGAGACCACCCGGAGAACAGTCGCCGCGGCGTTGGCGTCCGCCGTGAGCCTCACTGGGTGTCTCGGAGCCGGTGCGACCGGATCGGGCGCGAAGACGCCCACCCCGCCGGAGGCGAGCGGCTCGGAGACGCTCACGCGAACGGCACAGCCCACGCCCACGGCAACCGAGACACCTACGGCCACAGACACACCGACCGACGACCCGGACACACCGACTCCCACGCCCGCGCTGAACCAGACCCAGTACGATGTCGAACTGCCGTTTCAGACGCGCCCCACCCTGCTCAGTTGGGGACTGCTCTCGGGTGTGCAGGAGAGAGGCTCCGGAAGCGACATCGCGGCCAGTGTCCGGCCGATTCGTTCGGAAGCCGAGTGGCAGCGAGTCTTGACGAACAGTGATCCAGAGGTCGTAGACGCGTTCGAGGGGAACGACTTCGTCGTCGAGACCGACTTCGGCACCGAGACACTCGTGATCTTCCAGCGCGACTACGGTTACGGGCTGAAGCCCCAGATCGAGTCGATCCGTGGCGTCGGTACACCCGAGATCGCCATCCGCGGTGAGCGCGTCGGGACGATGCCTTCCCAAGCGAGGGGGATCAAGCACGTGTTCGTCAGGCTCCCCACGGACGGCGACGAGATCGACCGCATCACCGTCCAGATGGAGAAGAACGGAGGCCTGGTGACGGTCATCTACGACGAGACCGGCGCGTCGACGCCGAGCACGACCCCCTGACGGCACGACACGCTCGACACGGCCGAACGGACCCCGTGCGTGTCCCGACCGAGTCGCCGCGGCGTCGGGCGACGCCACCCGGGTCGTTTAACTGCGTGACACTCCGAGCGACGAGACAGATGCCAGGCAACCCCAAGGGCGACCGTCGCGAGCGGGAGTTGGTCAACCGTCTCGACGAGGCGGGGTTCGCGGTGATGCGGGCACCGGCGAGTGGCTCCGCGACGGACCGCGAGCTCCCGGACGTGCTCGCGGGCGACGGGGAGCGGTTCTACGCCGTGGAGGCGAAGGCCTCCGGCGGCGACCCGATCTACCTCGACGCCGAGGAGGTGGAGGCGCTGATCTACTTCGCACAGAACTTCGGCGCGAAGGCCCGCATCGGCGCCCGGTTCGACCGGGAAGACTGGGCGTTCTTCCACCCGGCGGATCTCCACACGACCGACAGCGGCAACAAGCGCGTCAAGAAGGAGAGAGCGCTGTCGGACGGGGAGGACGTGGCCGCACTGGCCGGCCACTCCGAACAGGCGAGTCTCGGTGCCGACGGCGTCGACGAGCCGGACGATCCAACGGAGGGTGTCGAGGGGATCCTCACGGCCGTCCAGCAGGGGACGATGTCCGTCGAGGAGGCCGCCGACGTGTTGTAGGCGGGCGAGACGGCGGGCGCGGCGATCGCAGCCGCCCCGGCGTCGGCGGCTGGGGGCGGTGGTCGACAACCGGTGGCCGGTAGACGGGTGTCCGGTAGACGGCGACACGACCGCTTCGAAGCGCTTTTGCGGCGGCCCGCGGAACCGAGGTGCATGGACATCGACGCGGGGATGCGTCGGAAGATCGCCGTCTCGCTCGGCACGTCGGCGGCGTTCGTCGTACTCCTCATCTTCGTCGGGTTGGAGTACACGACGGACCCGACGCCGAGTGAGCCCGGTGGCGTCGTCTTGCAGGAACCGGGCGGCACGATCTTCGTCGGCCTGTTCGCGCTGTTCGTCCTCGCGATGGGTGCCGTCGGCGTCTACCTCGATCGGTTCGAGGAGTGAGCCGCTCGCGCCGTGCGTGTCTCGACGGTCGAGAGCGACGACACTGCGACTGCAGTGGTCGAGTGGGACACGGTTCGCCGGAGTCCGACGGCACGGAGACCGAGAGCACCGTGAGAGGAGCACGCCAGCGGGACGGACATCGAGACGCTACAACGTCACGCAGGTGTCGGTGCCGGGGATACAGACGCGCCGCGGCGCGGGGCGGAACCGACCGCGGTCGCGGAGGCGACGGCCGACGGCCGTCACCGCCAGCCCCGTCACGAGCACGAGCGCGGTGACAGCGGGCGCGCTGGCGACCGCGACGGCGAGTCCGAGCAGTGCGAGGAGGGCGAGACTCCCACGGAGTCGTCCCCGAGTGTCTGTCGGTGGTCGTCCGTCGTCCGTCCGTGTCGAACCGGGGCGTGGTGGGCGTCGCATACACACGAGTGGAGGGTCGCCACCGAGTAAAGTGTAATCTGAACTACGTTTTTGTCCGGAAGACTACTGAAACACAGTGCAGGAGACCGACCGACTCGTGGCACACCGGTGACGACGGCAACCGGAGACGGCAGACGGGGACGGCGGACGGAGATGGGAGTGATCGAGACGAGGGCCCCGACGGCAGATAGCGACGAGTCCCGGGACGGTTTTGTGGCCGGAGCGACGACACACGGGCGTGTCCACCGACGACGATCTCTCCGAGCACCTCGACCCGGAACTGGACGCCGCCATCGCCGGTGTCGGCGAGTCGAGCGACGACGACCTCCCCGGTCCGTTCACACTCCCGCGACTGGTCGTCGCACTCCACGTCGGCGCGGCGGCCGGACTGGCACCGTTCGCCGTCCGCGCGTTCGAGGCGGGCGCGACGGGTCGCGCGCTGGTCGTCGCCGTCGCCGCCGTCGGCCTCCTCGCCTCCGGTGTCGCGGTCGCTCGGCTGGCCGACCGACGGTACTGAGTCGACGCCGGGAGTCGTGTCACGGCGCCGGGAGTCGTGTCACGGCGGCGAGCCACGACACGCGACCGCGTCGAAGAGAGGGTCGAGACCGAGACTGCGTCACCGCGCGTACAGTCGTTCGCCGACCAGCGGCGGGAGCGCGACCCCGTCGTCGGGCGTCACCGCGACGTAGGGGCGGTCGACCGGCCCGAACACGTCGACCACCTCGCCGACGCCGTCCAGCGACTCGTCGACGACGCGGGTCCCCACATCCGGCGGGTCGGGGCGGTCCGTCTCGTCGTCCGGCAGCCGGACCACGGCGAGGCGTTGTGCCGTCCGGACGACGGAGCCGACGCGTCGCACGGTCACTCCCCGCGGACGACGGCGACGTAGGCGCCGACGGCACGGACGAGATCGTTCTTCGTCGTGTCCGTCGTCCCCTTCGCGAGGACGCGACCGCGTGGCTCGTACTCGCGAGAGTACGCCTTCCCCCGCTCGACGGTGGCGTCGTACCCCACCTGCTGGACGGCCTGTGCGATCTCGTCGACGGTGGGTGCCGGGACCGCCTGGTCCGCGGGGAGGCGGCGCCCCTCCGCGCGGGTCAACTCCGCGTCGAAGTAGGCGGGCCACAGGACGTTCTCGACCATACCCGTCACTCGGTGGGGCCAGGGGTAAGTGGATTACCATCGGTCTCGCCGCAGTGGATCCCCGTCGGTCTCGCCGCAGTGGATCCCCGTCGGTCTCGCCGCAGTGAGGGCGAGATCGTCGAAGAGAGATCGCACCGCGACCGCGAGTTCGCGTCTCCCGCTATCGATCTGCGCTCACCGTCGCCGACGGGCGAGCAGTGCCGCGACCGTGACCGACAGCACCGCCACGACCGCACCGAGTCCGGGCGCGGTCGTCGCCGTCTCCGTGTCGTTCTGTGTGGTCTCGGTCGTCGTCGCCGTGTCGTCGGTCGGTTCGGGTGTCGGGTCGTCGTTCACCGCGGTCGACGTCGCCGTCTCCGTCGGTGTCGGCGTCGCCATCGCCGCGACGGCCTCCTCGCGAGTCGGGAACGTCGCCGACGCGGCGGCGTCCGGGTGGAACCCGCGCGTCAGGTTCCGCACCGCGTACACCACCGATCGCGGCGCGGGCTGGTTCATCCAGTTCGTGTTCACCTGCACCGTCCGTTCCGCCTGGACGGCCTCCAGCTGCGAGAACGGCTCGCTCGCCGCGAGGTACGACGACGAGTCGGTGAAGACGACCACGTCCGGCTGTGCGGCGAGGATCGTCTCGCTGTTGACCTCCTTGTACCCCGCGATCTCGCCCGCGAAGACGTTCTCGCCGCCCGCGGCGACGAGCATCTCCGTGATGAACGTCCCCTGGCCGACGACGAACTGTCCCGGCAGCGGGTACAACACCGTCGGACGCTCGACGTCGGCGGTCGCCTCGCCGGCCGCCTCGACGTTCGCGGTCATCCAGGCGTTCGCCTCCGCCGCGCCGGCACAGTTGCCGGTGAGCCGCCCGATCAGCGTCGTCTTCCGAGCCACGTCGTCGATGGTCCCCGCGAAGGAGAGTTTGAACACCGTCAGGCCGGCGTCACGCAGCGCCCGCACGGTCTCGTTGCGCACGAGGTTCGGCGCCAACACGAGATCCGGCTGGGTACCGACGACCTTCTCGACGCTGGCACCGCCGAAGCCGCCGGTCGAGATGTTCGTCCGCTCGTCGGCGCCCGCGAGGTAGTCGGCGTTCTTCGAGACGCCGACCACCTGTGACTTCCCGCCGATCTCCCACATCGTCTGGGCGGCGCTCGGCTGGAGCGTCGTCACCCGCTCGGGGCGCTCTTCGAGGGTCACCTCGGTCCCGGTCGCGTCCGTCCGCGTCACCGGGAACGTACAGTCCGTCTCCTGGACCGCCGCGAGACTCCCGTGGTCCGCGCTCGTCTGGTCGGTCGTCTGTCCACCCGTCGCGTCGGCCGCCGCGACGCCCGCGACCGGCGCGAGCGCCAGCAGGGCGACGGTCGCGAGCACCGTCGCCAGTCGCCGCAGTCGTCGTGTCCGTCGCGTCCGTCGTGTCCGTGTGTCGCTCACGTCGTGTCGGTGGACCGAAGACAATAAAGGATTGTCTAAATCAAGTAGGTTTGTAGCAGTGCAGAGAGTGTGGCGTCGGACGGCGGTGTACTCGCTGCTGTTGGCCGCCGCGTTGGTCGTGGCCGTCACCGTGAGCGCCGGGATCGGACCGGTGTCAATCCCCGCTCGCGAGGTGGTCGCGGTGTTGTTGAACGCGGTCGTCGTCCCGGTCGGGGTCGAGACGGTCGGCGGCGGCAGTGGCGGTCTCCTAGTGGTCCCGGAGGTGCGCGTGCGGCTCCACCACCCGTTCTCGTTCGTCGTCCCGGAGACGCACGCCGTCATCGTCCGGAGCGTCCGCCTCCCGCGGATCCTGCTGGCGGCACTCGTCGGCGTCGCGCTGTCGGCGGCCGGCACCGTCATGCAGGGGTTCTTCCGGAACCCGATGGCGGACCCCTCCGTCGTCGGCGTCTCCTCCGGGGCGGCGGTCGGGGCGGTGACGGCCATCGTCCTCCCGTTCGCGGTGCCGTTCGGCCTCGGGCTCCAGGGGGCGGCGTTCCTCGGTGGACTCGTCGCCGGGTTCGCGGTGTACCTGATCGCGACGCGGGACGGGCGGACGCCGACGGCGACGCTGTTGCTCGTCGGCATCGCCGTCCAGACGCTGGCGAGTGCGGTGGTCTCGTTCGTGATCCTCTTCTCGGGCGACTCGATGCGGCGGGTCGTCTACTGGCTGATGGGCCACCTCCAGAACGCCTCCTGGGACGAGGTGGTAGTCGCGGCGGCGGTGATCCCCCCGCTCGTCGTCGTCTTGGGGGCGTACACTCGCGACCTGAACGCGATGTTGCTCGGCGAGGCGGACGCCGGCGCGCTGGGTGTCCGGGTCGAACACTCCAAGCGGGCGCTGTTGGCGGTGTCGTCGGTGTTGACCGGCGCGGCGGTCGCCGTCTCAGGTGTGATCGGCTTCGTCGGGCTGATCGTCCCCCACGGCGTCCGCCTCCTCGTCGGGCCGGACCACCGCGTGCTCCTCCCGACGAGCGCGCTGGCCGGCGGCACGTTCCTCGTCGCGGCCGACACGCTCGCTCGTTCCGGGGCGGTGGAACTCCCCGTCGGGATCGTCACCGCCGCCGCAGGTGCGCCGTTCTTCCTGTACCTCCTGCGGACCAGGGAGGTGTACGACCTGTGAGTCGGTCGGACGGGGTTGCGACCGACCCCGAGACGGATCACGAGTCGGACGACACAACGTCGCCGGTCGTCGCCGCGGCGGACGTCCACGTCGAGTTGGGCGGCGAGGCCGTGTTGACGGGCGTCTCGCTGTCGGTCGCACGTGGCGAGTTGGTCGGTCTCGTCGGACCGAACGGCGCGGGGAAAACGACTCTGCTCCGGGTGCTCAACGGGACACTGACGCCGGATCGCGGCACCGTCCGGGTGGACGGCGTCCCGCTCGCGGATCGGAGTCGTCGTGCGGTCGCCCGACGAGTCGCGACGGTGCCACAGGAGACGCGGCTCTCCTTCGAGTTCTCCGTCGCGGACGTCGTGGAGATGGGCCGGACGCCGTACGTCTCCCGGTTCGGGCGGACGACGGCCGACGACCGCGCGGCGGTCGAGCGGGCGATGGAGCGGGCCGCCGTCGCCGAGTTCGCGGACCGTTCCGTGACGAGTCTCTCCGGGGGCGAGCGCCAGCGCGTCCTCCTGGCACGGGCGCTGGCGCAGTCGACGCCCGCGCTCCTGTTGGACGAGCCGACGGCGAACCTCGACATCAACCACCAGGTGCGGACGTTCGAACTCGTCCGCGACGCCGTCGACGGCGGTCCGGAGCGTGACGACACCGGCCCGGAGCGCGACGACACCGGCTCGGAGCGTGACGACACTGGTCCGGAGCGCGACGACACCGGCTCGAAGCGTGACGACACCGGGCGGAAGGGTGTACTCGCGGCGATCCACGACCTCGACCTCGCCGCGCGGTACTGCGACCGGCTCGTGTTGCTGGCCGACGGCGCGGTCCAGGCCGCCGGCACGCCGGAGACGGTGCTGGCGAGTGACGCGCTCCAGACGGCCTTCGGCGTCCCGACGGAACTCAGCCACGACCCGACCACCGGCTCGCCACGCGTGACCGCCGTCACCGAGGACGAGTCGGACCCGAGTGGAACCGGCGAGACCCGACCGGAGACCGACGACGACTGATCGGAGGCCGACGACTCCCGGCGAGGCACCTCGTTCCCAGAGTCGGGACCCCACCCGTCAGTCGTCGACCACGTCGAGGTCCGTCACCTCGAAGCGGGCGCCGCCGGCCGCACTCTCGGCGACGGAGATCGACCAGTCGTGGGCGTCGACGACGCCGGCGACGATCGACAGCCCGAGTCCCGTCCCGGACTCGGAGGTGGTGTAACTCGGCTCGAAGACGGCCTCGCGGTCCTCGGGGGGAATTCCCGGCCCGTCGTCGGCGACGAAGAAGCCGACCGGCTCCCCCTCGGCGTCCGTGACGGTGCCGACGTGGACCGTCGTCTCCCCGTCGCCGTGCTCGACGGCGTTGCGGAACAGGTTCTCGAAGAGGTGGCGGAGCCGCCCGCGGTCACACTCCACGCGGAGGCCGTCGACCGCCGACTCCAGCGTCGCGTCGGGGCCGTCGATCACGCCCCAGCAGGCGTCGACGAGCGAGGCGAGAGTGACCGACTCCGTCTCCGTGACGGTGCGGCCGGTGCGGGCCAGCGAGAGCGCGTCCTCGACGATGGTGTCCATCCGTTCGATCGCCTCGGCGGCGGTGTCGAGACTCTCCGTCTCGCCCGACCGCTCGCGGCGTGCCATGTCGACGCGGCCGGCTGCGACGTTCAGCGGACTCCGGAGGTCGTGGGAGATGACGGAGATCAGCTGTTCGAGTTGGTCGTTCTGCCGCTCCAACTGGTGGCGGCGCTCGGCGGCCTCGCGTTGGCGTCGCTGGCGTTCGGTCACGTCGGCGTACACCGCGAACCCGTCGACGGGGTCGGCCTCCGCCAGCGGGATGTTGCGGAACCGGAACACGCGGAGCCCGGATGCGGCCTGCCGTTCGAGCGTGGCGTCGACGCGCTCGCCCGCGCGGACCTGCTCGTCGACGGCGTCCGCCTCCGTCTGCCGGTCGGGCGGGACGATCAACTCGTCGACCTCGCTGTCGACGGCCCGCTCGCGGTCGTAGCCGAACACCTCGACGAAGGCGTCGTTGGCCGCCCGGATCACCGCCGCGCCACGCGTCTCGTCGAACTCGTAGGCGAACGTCGGCTCCGGGAACTCCTCGAACACCGCCGTGAGCGGGTTGCCGGGGCCGGAGAACTGCCCCGGGTCCGTCCGCCGCTCGGACACCGCCGTCGCGATCCGGTCCGCGAGGTCCGTCGCGTCCGTCCCCGTCCTGTCGACGCGGACGTACTCCGTCACGTCCATCGACACCGCACGCGCCGCGACCGCCTCCGAGCCGTCGGCCGCGACGAGGACGAAGGGGAGATCCGGGTGTTCCGCACGGACGGACGCGAGCAGCGAGAGCCCGTCGAGATCACTCAGCGTGTAGCTCGCGACGACACAGTCGATCTCCGCGTCGCCGACGGTCTCCAGAGCGACGTACGGGTCTCGTTCGAACGTCCGTTCGAACCGGTCGCGAGCGGCGACGAGCCGGCCGGTCAGCTCCGCGGCCGCACCCGACCAGCCGCTCACGCACAACAGGCTGATGGCGTCGTCTCGTTCGTCGACCGCACCGTGTGCCATTCGAATCGGGTCACGGATTCCGTGTGGAAAAATCCCGGCACTCGCTCCGCACCACGCGGCGGGGATTCAACGGGATCGGAGCGGTAGTCTCCGGTGACAGATCCGACACGCGCCGTTCGACACGTCGTCGGCAGATCCGACACGCCCTTGCCCGCCGGCCGCCGAGTGAGGTGTGTGACAGAGGATCGGGCCGAGCAGACGACGGAGGCCGACGCCGAGAGAGGTGGCGAGTCGGCGGCAGCCGACGACGACACGGCGACGGACAGCGACACGTTCACCGCCCCGTGTGTCCGCGTCGCACGCGAGGAGGGGGAGGCGACCCGCGAGCGGCTCGCCGACGCGGGGCTGTTGGACGGGGACCGCCAGATCGAGGTGGTCGACGGGGAGATCTACGTCCCGGTCACCGACGCCGCGGCCGTCCCGTCGTCGGACGACGTGGTCGACCGCGCGACCGGCGAGCGAGACCGCCAGACGACACCCGCGGACGTGCTCGGCTGGGACCCCACCTACGAGCGACTCGGCGACGTGGTCGTGATCGACGAGGACGATCCCGAGCGCGCCCGGACCGTCGCCGACGCGATCACGACCTCGGACGTGCCCTGCGAGACCGTGTTGAACCGCGCCTCGAAGGTCAACGGGGAGTACCGCGTCCGCGAGTGGGAGGTGCTCGCCGGCACGGAGACGGAGACGGTCCACCGCGAGTACGGCCACGCGTTCCGCCTCGACCCGACCGAGGTGTACTTCTCGCCGCGACTGGCGACGGAACGCCACCGCGTGATCGAGCAGGTGACCGACGGCGAGCGCGCACTCGACATGTTCGCGGGTGTCGGCCCGTTCGCGGTGCCGATGGCGACCCGCGGTGCCGAGGTGGTCGCCGTCGACGCGAACCCCGCCGCCGTCCCGTACCTCGAGACCAACGCCGAGCGCAACGGCGTCGCGGACCGCGTGACGGCGATCCAGGCGGACGTACGCGACGTGGCCGACGGCCTCCCGGAGGACCCGCGGCCGGCGGTGCGGGCGGGCTACTGCGACTGGGCGGACCGACTGGTGGCGAACCTCCCACACTCCGCCGACGAGTTCCTCGACACCGCGGTGGCGCTGGCGGGCGACGACTGTGTACTCCACTACTACGACATCCAACACGAGGACGACCCGTTCGGCCCGGGCGAACGGGCGATTCGCGAGGCGGTCGCCGCGAGCGAGGCCGACTACACCGTCTCCGTCGAGACGGAACACGTCGTCCGCTCGTACGCGCCACACGAACTGAACGTCTGTCTCGACGTGCGACTGCGGCGGTGAGCGAGCCTTCCCCACGTGCGACTCCAGGAGAGTCAGCTACCCACCCCTGAAGCGGTGGGCTTCCGCCTCGCTCCGCTGTGAGCCGCCGGCTCGTGACGGCGACAGTCGTCCCAGCGCGTGGCGGTGGGGTGACACAGTGTGTCACAGCGCGTGGACGTGGCGACGGGCGTCCGCGCGGGTGACCCCGGTAACCGTCTGGAGAACACCGGTATACTCTTGATACGTCGGTGCGTGTTTTACTACCGATACCGGATCGTCACCGGTAGCGATCCGTGACACGACCATGATGCTAGCGAACGTACTCGACACGGCGGCGCGAGGTACCGTTCCACTACAGACGCAGGCGGACACAGTCGACGCGATCAGGGAGAGCCTCCTGCTCAGTTCGTCGCTGTGGGTGAACGTCGCACTCGCGGGGCTCTCGATCCTCCTGTTCGTCTACATGGGTCGCGACCTGACGGAGTCGCGGGCGAAACTGATCTGGGTGGCGGCGCTGCTCGTCCCGCTGGTGTCCATCTCGTCGTACGCCAGTCTGGTGTCGGGGCTCACCGTCGGCTTCCTGGAGATGCCGGCGGGCCACCCGCTCGCGGGACAGGGTGAGATCCTCTCGCCGTGGGGCCGGTACCTGACGTGGACGTTCTCCACGCCGGCCATCCTCGCCGCGCTCGGGCTCGTCGCCGGGACGGACTTCACGAAGCTGTTCACCGCGATCACGATGGACGTGGGGATGTGTGTGACCGGGCTCGCCGCGGCGCTGATCACGAGTTCCCTGCTCGTCCGCTGGGTGTTCTTCGGGATCAGCACCGCGTTCTTCCTCGTGGTGGTGTACGTGATCCTGGTGGAGTGGTCCGACGACGCGGCGCGTGCCGGCACCAGCGAGATCTTCGACGGGCTCCGGAACCTCACCGTCGTCCTGTGGTTCGGCTACCCGATCCTGTGGGCACTCGGCTCCGAGGGGCTCGCGGTGTTGGGCGTCGGGCTCACCTCGTGGGGCTACTCCGGGCTGGACATCCTCGCGAAGTACCTGTTCGCGTTCCTCCTGTTGCGGTGGGTCGCGAACAACGAGTCCGTCGTCGCCTCCAACCCGTCGCTGCTGGGTGACGAGTGACGACGGCGAGACGGGTCGGAGTCGACGGGTGACGCGCGAGACTCGTGGGAGCGGTCCCACGAGCCGACACCCGCGCCGGGCAAAGGTTTACGGCGAACAGTTCCGTGCACACGGACGATGCCAATACGACCAGTAGACCGAGACGCGCTGGCGGACGCGTGTCGGTCGGTCGCACAAGACGAGTTCGGCTTCGTCTACGTCGACCGCGACCGCGAGCGGATCGAGAGCGAGTACGAGTCGAGCGACAAGAGTCTCGTCCACGCGGACTCGCTGTCGAAGTCCGACATCGAGGAGACGCTCTCGACGGTCGCGAGCGAGGAGACCAGTTCGATCGAACGGATCAGGAACGGTGTCTTCTACGTCGATCCGTTCGGTCGCGGGATCGACATGGGCGTCGCCGAGGAACTGCAGGAACTGTTCCGCAACCAGATCGTCGTCACGACGGAGGACCTCCGCCAGCACTTCGACCTCGCGTTGGACGACGCGGAGTTCTTCGCCGAGGAACTCCGGTCGGGCCAACGCGGGTTGGTGATGCGGATCGTCGCCGGGAACCGGAGCTACTACACGGTGGGCCCGAAGCTGAAGGACCACGTCGCCGGGGGCGGCGAGGACTTGGAGGACAAACTCGTCCACGAGAGTCTCGACGGGAAGATCTCCCACGGAGAACTGGAGGACGCGATCTCCGTCTCCGCGGTGTCGGACGTGATCGGCTACCTCCAGACGGAGGGGTACGTCGTCGACCTCGACGGGGAGTACCTCGTCCCGGCGGCCATCGAGGAGTACACCCGGTGGCTGGCCGGCGAGATCGCCGACGACGTGGTCGACGCCTTCCAGAGCGCGGGGTACGTGATGCCGGTCTCCGAGTACGACTCGCTGTTGACCGAGGAGATCGAGCGTCGCTCGAACGTGTTGTCGGCGGTCCGGTCGAGTCGCGGCGACCTCTCGGAGCGGGACGTGTTGCGTGGGGTCCGCGAGCGGTTCGACGGGACGGACAACCCCGAGATCGAACGCGACGACACGCGCGGACTGGCCGTCCACGTCGACCCGGCCGACGAGACCGTCGAGTCACACGCCGACGAGGTCGTCCGCCCGGTGTTGAACGAGACGACCGCACAGACGCCGTCGAGTCTCCTCGACTCCGTCCGGCCGGAGATCGAGGACCTGCGGCTCGCGAGCACGACGGCGGCCAACGAGTACCTGCGCGAGCGGATCACGGAGCGCGCCGACGAACTGATCAGAGACGACTTCGCGAGTGAGGCATCATGAGAGAGTTCAGCGAGTTCACCGAGGAGGACGGTATCGTCACCGCGATCCCACAGAGCGCGAACAACGAGGCGGTCAGGTTCGACGCCAGCATCGTCGAGCGCCGCGACGAGGAGGAGATCGGCAACTGGGAGGAGTTGGTCTCGGAGTTGATGGACTACGACCTCGGCGAGGCGTTGGAGATCGACGAAGACGGGCAGGCGGTGATCGACCGCGACCAGGCGGTCGGCGCGTTGCTCGACGCCGACGAGTCCGAGATCGACGCCTCCACGGAGTGGCAGGCGACGGCCGTGTTGGAGTTCCTCGACAGAGAGAACGTCGTCGAGGTCGACGACGCCGGGCAGGTGACGGTGTTGAAGCCGCTCGACCAGATCGCCGAGAGCGACTACCCGCGGATGTACAACAACTGGGCGGCGATGTTCGACACCTGCATCGACCGGATCGACTACGCCCACGACCGCGTCGAGGAGGCCAAAGAGCGGTTCGAGAACCGCGAACGCGAGACGGAGAAGCGCGGCGGGAACGTCGACCCGGTCCAGCGACAACGGGAACTCGAACAGAAGATGCAGAACCTCGTCGGGAGTCGGTCGCCGTCCGAGTTGTCCGGCGAGGACCGCGAGCGGTTCAAACAGCTCCGCGAGCAGTACCACTTCTACGAGAACTTGGAGGAGACGAAGAACACGGAGATCGGCGAGGCGGGCAACCGCGCCGAGGAACTCGGGACGGTGATGGAGAAGTTCGAGGCGATGCGGGGTGTGATGGTCGAGAAGCGCGAGTCGTTCCGCGAACTCGCGCTCGGCGAGGCGATCTTCCCCGAAGATCTCGTCGAGTTGTCCGAACAGTACGCCGGACTGCTCTCGTCGATCAGCGGGGTGATGGAGCCCGAAGAGAAGATGGAGGAGGAGTCCGACGACGAGTTCTTCGAGAACCTGGGCACCGACGACGAACTCGACGAGGTGACCGAGCAGGCCGAGTCGATCGCCGACCAACCACTCACACAACAGTCGTAGCGTATGGAGACCGACTCGCTGTTGAGCGACCTGGCGGCCGTCGACCGCGCCCTCGCGGAGCTGCTGGACGGGGGGCGGCCGGCGGCGAGCGGACCGTGGGAGACCGCACACACGGTGTGTGAGCGGCTCGTCGCGCTCACGGAGACGCTCGCGGCCGTCGATCACGTCCCGTCGTTGCCCGAGACGCCGCCCGCGGCCGCCGACGAGCGAGTCGCGAACGCGCTCGACGCGCGGCTGGACGAGCGGCTGGACGACGGACTCCGTACCGACGGTGGCCCGGGCGCCGGCGACGACCCCGGGAGCGTCTCGCCGGACGAGACCGAGACGACCGCTCCGGACGAGACTGCGGTGGTCGAGGCGGAGCGACTCGCGCCGGACGGGGACGGACACGCCGTGCCGTTGGGGAAGACGTGGCCGCGGGCGGCGAACTGGTACGTCCTGTACCCGTGGTTGGCCGAGCGACTCCGGGCGCTCGAACGGGACTGTCGCCGGTGTCGACAGCGACTCGACGCGACGGACGCCGGCCGTGTCACCGAGGCGTTCGCCGACCTGTCGCGGATGTTGACGGAGTTGGCGTCGGTCCTCGACAGACTCCCGGCCGTCGCGTTGTGGCTCGACCCGCCGGACGCGCTGGCGGCGGCGGAGTTCGAGGAGATCGAATCGTTCCTGCAACGCGTCCTGGCGGCGGGAGCCGAGGGGAGTCACGCGTGGCAGTGAGCCGACCGACGCCCGACGCCGTGCCGACGCCGTCGCGGACGGGTGTGACACGCGGTACCGCCACTCGACCGGGTGGTCGTGACCCGGAGCGGCGTCGAGAGAACCAGGAGACACAGAGATGAGCCGAGTGAGCTTCGAACCGATCGTAACGAGCGACCAGCCGACCTCACACGTCACCGTCGCGAAGAAGCGACTCCCGCCGGGGGTGGACACGGACATGGCCCACGTCGAGCACAAGGGCTTCACCGTGACGTTCGCGGTCGACGCGGAGAAGGACCTGTTCAGCGGGAGCGACAGCAGCGACATCTGGATCAACGAGCGAGCCGCGGCGCTGTTCCCGGAGATCGACCGCGACGACCCCTTCTACGTGGAGGCCGACGCCTCTCCGCTGGAGGTGCCGACGGCCGACACGGTGACGATCAACCCGATGGGTGTCGACCCCGAGCAACTGGCGGCGATCCTCAAGGACCGTGGAGCCCTGCTCCACCCGATCGAGGAGACGTACGACTACGGGAAGGGGACCGTCGACTTCGTCGTCGCCGACGTGGAGCCGGACCGCGTGACCGTCCGGGTCGACGACGACACCACCTTCGAGTTCGACACCGACGCCACCGAACCCGCCGCGCCGGACGCGACGAGCGCCGACACGGCGCCCGGTCCGGGTGGTAGTGGTCCGGGAGGCGGTGCCGGCGGCGGTGGTGGTGGCGGCCGCGGCGGTGCAGACGAGGAGGAGGACGCCTCGATCAACGTCCAGCCGACGGAGCCACAGAAGACGTTCGAGGAGGACGTGGCCGGCCTCGAGGAGGTCAAGCGGACGGCCCAGATGATGCTGTCGTTGTTCGACCGGTCGGTGAGCGAGACCGTCGTCGACGAGTACGGGGAGTCGTTCGCGGACCGGAGCGGCGGGATGATGCTGTACGGTCCGCCCGGGTGTGGGAAGACGCTGATCTCGGAGGCGATCGCCTACGAGGCCAAACACAACACGGACATCGAGGCGGAGTACGGCGACGTGGTGTTCCTCGAGGTGCGGGGGAGCGACGTGGTGTCGAAGTATGCCGGCGAGTCGGAGAAGAACGTCGAGGCCGCCTTCGACCAGGCCCACGAACTCGCGAGCGGCGGGTTCGCGGTGTTGTTCTTCGACGAGGTGGAGACGCTGATCCCGGACCGGTCGGACGACAACCTCCAGCGCCACGAGCGGGCGCTGACGAACGCCTTCCTCCAGCAGATGAACGACGTGGAGGACAACCTGCTCGTGATCGGCGCGACCAACATGCCGTTCTCCATCGACCCGGCGGCCACCCGGCGGTTCCCGATCCAGCAGTTCATCCCACAGCCCGGGCCGGAGGTGATGGCGGAGGTGTGGGAGACCTCGCTGGGGAAGATCGCCGAGCGCGACGACGTGGACTGTACGCGACTCGGCGAGGAGTCCGTCGGCTACACCCCGGCGGAGATCGCCGACCGCGTGTTGGGGAGTGACCTCCAGCGGGAACTCGTCGAGAGCGTCGCCCTAGACGACCGCGAGCCGATCCAACCGGACACGGAGTACCTGCTGGAGAAACTCTCGGAGACGGATCCGAAGACCGTCAGACAGTACGTCTCCAGCGTGACCAAACAGGCCCAGGAGTTGGAGGGGTTCCCGCAGATGAAGACGTACGTGGAAGACCAGGCACGGAAGTTCGGGATGCTCCCCGGCGCACCCGGCGGGACGGGCGAGGAGGGGGACGGTGGCGGGTGACCGGCCGGTCCTCGCGCAGGTCGACTCCTTCGAGCAGGCGGCGCCCGCGGCGGCCGCCGCCGGGACGGACACCGTCGCCGTGGCCGGCCGCGACGGCGACGTGGTGCTCGTCGACGGCGAGGGACACTTCACGCTCCAGCGTGCCGACGCGGTCGCGGACGTGGCGGTCGGCGGGCAGGTGTACACGCTCGCGGACGGGGCGGTGACTGCGTTCGGGACGAACGGGACGCGACTGTGGACGGCGGCGGAGATCGACGAGCCGGTCGGCCTCGCCGCGGACCCCGTCGGTGGGACCGTCCTCGTCCGGACGGCAGACGAGGCGTTCGTCCGGGTGCGTGGCGACAGCGGGACGACCGTCGGACGCGACCCGGTTCCGGGTGCGGAGTTGCCACGGGACCCACACGTCGCCGTCTACGACGGACTCCGGGCGGTCGGGCGGTGGAGTTCGTTGTTCGTCACGGACGAGGACGGGGAGGCGTGGGGCGAGGGGGCAGTGAGTCTCGACGGTGCGGTCGCGGACGTGGGGATCGTCGACGAGACGGTCGTCGTGGCGCTGCGAGACGGTTCGGTGGCGGGGTACGCCGACGGGGAGTGTCGCTGGGAGCGCGACGGGGACGTCGACTGGATCGCGGACGCCGGCGACGGCCACCTGTGGGTCCGCGACGGCGAGCGAGTGGTGGCGATCGCACCCGACGGTGGCGGCGAGACGGTCGAGTCCGTCCCACACACGGGGAGTCACGTCGTCTCCGTCGACGGGACGGTCGCCTGTCGCGTCGCAGACGGGACGGCGACGGTGTCGCACGCCGTCGAGGATCCGGCCGAGGAACTGCGCCTCTCGGTGCCCGACGCGCCGGTTCCGGAGACGGCCGACACGGTGTCGGTGGTCGTCGAGAACGGGGGCGACGCGACCGTCGACCGGACCGTCGCGGTGACCGGGACGGGCGTGACCGTCGGTGCGGAGCCGTTCTCGTTGGCGTTGGAGCCGGGCGCACGACAGCGGGTGACCGTCGGCGTCGCCGAGGTGGCCGACGACACCGTCTCGCTGGGACTCGTCGTCGACGACGAGCGCGTCGCCGAGACGACGGTCGAGACGGTCGACCCCGACCGCACGCCGACGGTGACCGGAACCGCCGTCGCACTCGTCGACGGACAGGTTCGGGTCGAGGTTCGCCTCCGCAACGAGACGGAGACGCCCGTCGAGGCGTGGCAGGTCGGCGGCGTCGACGGCGGCGCGGTCCAGCCGGGTGGCGAGCGGAGCGTCGAGGCGACGTTCGCGCCGCCCGTCACCGACCCGACCGTGGCACTGGCGCCGTTCCCGGACACGAGACTCGATCTCGACGTGCCGGCGCGACCGGTGTCGCTCGCGCTCGAGACGGACGGCGACGGCTACCTCACGGTCCGTGCGACGGCGACGGTCGACTGTCCCGTCCGGACGGAACTGGTCGTCGGGGGTGTCCCGACGCCGGACGACACCGTCGCACGCGAGGTGGAGATTCCAGCCGACGGCACCGTCGTGTGGACGCTACCGTCCGTCGCCGCCGGCCGACGCCGGGTGACCGTCGAGAGCGACACCGCGACCCAGCAGACGACGTGTGATCCGGGAGTCGTCGACGCGGTGGCACGTGCCACCGGCGGCGAGCGCGCCGAGCGATCCGGCCGCGGTGGGCGAGGTGCGTCGTCACACGGCGGCGAGCGTGGTGGACGGGCCGGCCACGACGAGCGGAGAGACGGCCACCCCGGCGACGAGCGTGGCGGGGGAGCCGCGGGTGGCGGGCGGTCTGCGACCGGCGGCGGTCGGACGGAGCCGGGCGGCGGCCGAGCGGACTCGGACCCTCGGCGAACCGGCGCCGACACCACTCGGACGGAGGCCGGTGCCGGTCGGACGGAGCCCCGTCGAGATCGAGCGGGGACGGGCGGTGGACGGTCGGAGCGGTCGGCAGACCGGCACGCCGACCCACCGGCAGACCGACACGCCGACCCACCGGCAGACCGACACGCCGACCCACCGGCAGATCGACACGGCGGCGACACACCCGCACACGGCGGGAGTCGAGGGGGAGCGGGCTCACCCGGTCGTCGTGACTCACGCGCGGGTGAGACAGAGTCGCGGAGAACCGAGACGGAACCGCGAGCGGGCGAGGCGGCCGGAGCCGATCCGGCGGGGGCCGATCGGAGCGACCACGACCCACCGGAGGAGGCGGATCGGTCCGGTGGGATCGTGATCGACGCCGGGGACGACGAGCCGGACGCACCGCCGGCGAGGACGCCGACGGTTCCCGAGCCGGTGATCGACAGGACCGTGTCGGCGTCGGAACCGTCGGCCGGTCACCGGTTCCGCGAGCGACTCGCCGTCGGGTTGGCCGAGGACCCGGCGGACCCGGTCGACATCGCGGTGACAGCCGACGAGGGCGAGCGGACGGGACGGGTGACACGCGAGACCGACACGTCGGTGCCGATCTTGGATCGCGGTGTCGTCGCGTTCGCCGACGGGGCGTTGCCGTCGGCGGTCGCCGAGACGGACGGCGGCGAGGCGGTCGCGTCGGACCACCCGGTGTCGGTCGCGACACCACCCGTGACCCCGTACGTCTGGCTCGACGGCGACGGCCGACTCTGTGTGGCGGTCCGCCCGGACGCGGAGACCGGCGGTCGGCTGACCGGCGTGACGCTGCCGGACGCGACGGTCACGTTCGACGCCGGGTTCACCCCCGGCGAGGTCGTCCGCGAGACGACGACGGTCCCCGACCCGCCGACGGAGCCGGTGCCGGCGACCGTCACCTGCGAGGTCGACGGCGAGCGCCGCGAACTCGAGACGCTGTCGTTGGGCGTGCGGCCGGACCGCGGAGAGACGACACCCGTCGACGTGACGGCGGCCGCCAGCGTCGGGCGGTACCTCTACGTCACGCTGGACAACGAGGGTGACAGCCCCGTCGAAGACGTCGGCTTCGAGGTCGCGAGCGACGGCACGGTCGTCGGTCGCGAGGAACTCGGCCGTGTCGAGCCCGGCGACGACTACGAGGTACCCGTCTCGGTCGACGGCTTCGATCCCGCGGACGACACGGTGGTCGTCCACGTCGTCGACACCGAGAGCGACGAGCGACTGGCGGCGTTCGAGTTGACCGACCCGACGGTCGACGACGACGAGACCGTGTTCACGCCGCGACGGCGCGAGCGCGTGCTCCCGACCGTCCCCGATCTGGTGTTCGAGTCGCTCTAGACGACCGACGACCCGCGTCGCCGGGGACGCCACTCGGATCTCCGTTCTCGAAGAACTCCGTCCGGGTCCCGAGACTCGGTCGCCGGCGTTCGGCCGAACGACGAACCGAACGGTGGCGACCCCGTCGGACGGGACGGACCGGGTACACGGAGGCGTCGAGTCGCGGCGGCGGAGTGTCGACACCGGGACCGGGGGGCGAGGCGAGTGAGAACTCAGGCCTCGGCGGGTTCGAGGAGGAAGTCCCCGAGCGTCGCCTCGCGGGTGTCCTCGTAGTAGCTGATCACCCGTCTCCCGAGCCCGACGACGACGGCGAGCGTGACGAGTCCGTACACGCCGGCAGAGCCGTACAGCCCGTACCGGAGCAGCTGTGCCCGACCGGCCACCGTCCCGCGTCTGTCGGCGACGGTGTCGGCCTCGCTCGCGGCACCGGCCGTTCGGTAGTCGGACACCGCCGTCGCGTACAGTCCGTCGATCCGTTCGAGGCGGTCGGTCACCGCGGTGAACCGGGTCGGGTTCAACACCAGCGGCTGTCCCGCGACGACGACCGTCGCGTTGTCTCGGACGGACTGCCAGGCCGCCTCGGCCGCCGCGCGGTCGCGCGAGGCGTTCGTCACGAGTCCGAGGTACCGTTCGGTCGCCGTCTGCGAGGCCGACCGGTTGCGTGCGGCGGCGCGTTCGGCCCCGTCGATGGCGTCGAGCCGCGCCAGCGCCCGGCGGGCGTTCGCACGCCGGTCGAACGGACTCGACTCGTCGAGCCGTCCGACGTAGTGGGAACGCTGGTCGGCGACGACCGTCGCCAGCGTCTCGTTGGCCACCCGTGTCGTGCGCTCGAGTGGCTCCCCGACCGACGACGAGAGGTCACTCGCCGCGCGGACGAGTTGGTTGCGAGCGACCGCCGCACGGACGACGAACCGCTGAGCGGTCGCGTAGTCGCCGTCGGCCTGCGCCGCCTGTGCCCGCTCGACGGCGTCGACGTACAGCAGCGTCGCGCGTGCGACCGACAGCGTCGTCGGGAGTGCGTCGCTGCTCACCGACTCGTTGTTCCGCAGTCGCCCCTCCAACTCGTCGAGCGTCGTCGTCACTCCGCCGGCCAGCGGCTCGCGCCACGCACCCTCGTCGGCAGCCGCCGAGAGGTTCTCGCGGAGACTGTCGAACGAGAACGGGCGTGCGCGAGCCGTGACGGTGACCGTCCGGCTCTCCACGCGGTCGCCGGAGATCCGGTACGCCCACTCGTACTCGCGGTACGGCTGGGCACTCGTGTCGAACTGGAGCGTGAACACGGCGGGTTCCGACTCGCCCGCCGTGACGGGGCTGTCCGGCCGACTCGTCAGCGTCAGGTACCGGTCGGGACCGGAGACGCGCTCGATGGAGAAGCCGGTGAGGTCCTCGTAGCCGAGTCGTTCCCCGACGTCGAGCGTCCGGGTCCGCTCGTCGGTGATCGTCACCTCGCCGTACGACACCGTCGTCGTCTCCACGGCGAGCTCGCGCCGGTGGTCGACCGTGACCGGACGAGTGATCGTCTCCGTGCCACCCTCCGCCGTCCGGACGGTGACCGTGAGCGTGTACTCACCCTCGGCCGTCTCCGGCGGCGCGACGACCTCGACCGTCGCCGAACCGTTCGACAGCCCCTCGACCGTCGCCGGCACGTCCGTCACCGTCGCGTCCACCGTGGCGGTCCCACTGACACTCGCGGACACGTCCCGAACGTCCATCTCCAAGTCGCCGGCGTTGGCGAACGACACCGTCCGCGTCTGCGTGTAGTCGTCCGTCGGTCGTGGTCTGTCGAACTCGAAGGTCGTCTGTCCGGTCCGCACGTCGGTCAACTCCGGTGGGTAGATCACTCGGGCCGTGACCGGAACTGTCCGGCGCTGGGCGTTCTGATCCTCCGGTTCGACCGACAGTTCCCACTCGAGTCGCTCGTGTTGTGGTGCGTCACCGGCCACCGCCACCGTGAACGGCGCCTCCGAACGACCGCCGGGAGCGACGCGGAGCGTTCTGAGCGGCTCGACACGTAGCGACCCGTTGGCGGTGAGCGGACGGACGGTCGCGGAGAGGTCGTCGATCCGCGACGCACCGCCGAGTTCGCGGACCCCGACGGTGACCGACTGCTCGCTCCCGACCAACACGTTCCCCAGGTCGACCGGTGTCTCGTCGAAGCCGACGATCGGCGGCCGCACGACGGTCACCTCGGCGGTGAACGGGCGCGTGTTCCCGAGTGAGTCCGTGATCGTCCCGTCTACGTCGTACGTCCCCTCGTCGACGCTGTCGGCCACGGCCAGTTCGACTGCGGTCCGTCCGGACGAGCCGGGTTCGATCACACCCCGCTCGACCCCGGTGTCCTCGACGGAGAACCCATCCGGGAGTCCGTCGACCGACACCGACGCCAGTCGCATGTTCCCGTTCCCGGTGTTGGGTTGTCTCGGACCGACCGCCACCGTCAACGAAGAGTCGTCCGGACTGTCGAACACGACTCGCTCACTCGGGCGTGTCGGGTCACCCAACTCCGGGAACAACACGTCGACGTCGACCTCCGTCGAGAACTGGCGCGACTCCCCGAGCGAGTTCGTGAGCGTCCCCGAGACGGTGATCGAGCGCGTCGAGGTCGTCCGGTCTACGGAGAGGTCGTACCCGACCTGTCCGGTCGTCCCAGCCTCGATTCTGTCGGGGACATCGGTTGGCGCTGCCGTGACGCCGTCCGGCGTGGTGAAGGACACGTCCTCCAAGAAGAGGTCGCCGTCACCACCGTTCGTCACTGCCAGCGACACACCAGCCGTCTCCGAGTCACCCTCGCCGACACGGTCGATCTCGACCGTCGTGTCCCCGTCGACGGCGGTGATCTCCGGCCGGAGTTCGTCGACCGTCACGGTCACCGGGAACGTCTGCGTGTTGCCGAGGCTGTCCTCGACGGTCGCCTGGAAGTCGTAGCTCCCCTCCGAGACGTCCGGACCGACGGACACGCGCAGTTCGACCGAACCGGCCCTGCCAGGGGCGATCTCCCCGGCACCCCCGAGCGGGTCACCGGCCGGCTCGATCCCGTCCGGGAGTCCGGAGAAGGAGGCGTCCGACACCACCATCGTCCCGTCGCCGTCGTTCTCGACCGTCGCGGTGACGGTCGCCGTCTCGTCACTGTCCCGGCCGGCGGCGAGTTCCACCGTCGTGTCCGGCGACGGCGCGGAACCGAACGAGGGCTCGAGGATGTCGACGTCTCCCTCCAACCGCTCGGAGTGAACGACGCCGCCGGCCTCGTCGGTGATCTCCACGTCCGCGTCGTACGTCTGCTCGCCCGCGTCGTCCGTCGCCGTCACCTCGTAGGTCACGCGGTACTCGGTGCCGGACGTGACGGACCACTCGCGACTCGTCCCGTCGTCGCTCCCGTCGGTCGCCTCCCAGCTGTCGAACGCGAACGTCACTGCGCCGCCGTCGCGAGTGATCTCGTCGGGCGCGGAGACGGTCGCGTCGCTGTCGGCGGTGAAGGTGAACGCCAGTGTCTCGGTCGACTCGTCTTCGACGGCGGTGTCGACCGCCACCGTCGTCCGTTCGAGCGCCGTCACCGTCCCGGCTGCCCCCGTGACGAGCAGGAGACAGACCCCGAGGACGACCGCGATCCGTGCCGCGGTGTGCCGGGTCACTTCTCCACCTCCAGTGGCTCGCGGGGCAGAATCGACCCCACGTTCGCGGCTGCCACGTCGGCGTCCCACGCAGTCAGTCGGTAGACGACCAGCGCCGCGACGAGACCGAGCGCCAGCGCGTACCCGAAGAGGAGCCCGGCGGCCGCGAGCGTCGCCGACCGCAACGCCGTCCGTGCCCACGCGAGCTGTTCCTCGGCACGAGTGACGCGTCCCGAGAGGCCGTGTTCCGCCGCCAGCCGACGAGCGCGAGTCGCGTCGGCGACCGCACGTCTGGCCGCGACGTACTGGGAGAACGTCCCGACTCCGAAGCTCTCGGCGACCGTGACGGCGCCGTCACACCGGCCGTCACACGACGCACGGAACGACGCGACCGCCGCCAACGACGCGTTCAGGCTGCGGTTGTCTCTGCGGTACTCCGCCGCGATCCGTTCGAGGTTCGTCGAGGTACTCGACAGTCGTCCGGTCGCGTTCCCGTCGCGGTACGCCTGCACCGCCCCCTCGAACAGCTGGATCTTCTCGGGTGTCCGCGTGGTGTTGCGGGCTCTGGCGCGCAGGCTGTCGCCCTGTCGTTCGTAGAACCGTTCGAGTGCGAGTCGTGCCAACGTGGCGTACTCCGTCGCACCGGCGTCGCGTAGCGCGGTCACCGCGTCGCCGGTCTCGTCTGCGAGCCGGAGACTCCGCCGCCGGTCGCCCGCCTGCGCGGCCTCGTAGGCCGACACGAACGACCGCATCGTCGCGAGCGTGTACCGCATCTGACGCCGCTCGCGGTCGCCGAACGTGCCGACCTGGAGTGCCGCGACGGCACGGCTCCGCAACACGTCGAGTTCGGCGTACTCCGACAGCGCCGGCTCGCCCGACAGCGAGCGGAACGCGTCGAGGTAGCCGTCGGCCGTCTCCGGCGTCGACTCGTTGTCGGCCACCGCGGCCGGGTGGGTGTCGACGGCCCTCGTCGCACCGTCGCCCGCCCTCGTTACGGCGTCGGCAACCGTCGTCACACCGTCCGTGGTCGGCGTCACCCGGTCCGTGGTCGGCGCGGCGAGTCGAGCACTCGCCGGGACGGCGACGGCCGAGACGGCGAGTGCCGCCACCACCACCGCGAGCAGTGCCCGCCGAGTCGTCGCCCGCCGACCCGAGCCGGGCGCCGCTCGCCGATCCGAGCCGGGCGCCGCTCGCCGACCCGAGCCGGGCGCCGTACGCCCGTCGCTGCCGACCGCAGTACCCCCGTCGTCGTCGGTCGTGCCCCGATTCGCCCCGTCGGTCGTCCGTGGTGTGGTCCCCGTGCGCATCGTGTCTCGGTGTCTCCGTCAGTACACTGTTCTGTCCAGTCTGTCGCGGAGGGCGTCGTCGTCGAACGTCGCCTCGAGGGCGTCCAGGTAGCCGTCGAGGACGACGGAGAGGGCGAGTTGTCGTTCGTGGTCGGGGACCGGTGTGAGTTCGTCGTCGGCGAACGAGCGCACCTCCTCGAGGGGCTCTTTCACCGGCGAGACGACGGTGACCTCGCTCTGACGCTCGGCGACGAGCGCCTCGGCCTCGTCGAGGCGCTCGCGCAACTCCGTGTTGAGCGCTCGCGGCGTCCGTTCCGCGGCGGCGAACAGTGTCTCCAACGCGAACCCGCCGTCGGCGTCGTCCGCCCACGACCGCCTGACGGCGTCCATGTCGGCACACGCGCTGAACAGGTCGACGTTGTGCTTGCTGTTGAGCGCGACACCGACGGCGTCGACGGTCGCCTCGCCGACGTCGAGCAGTTCCGTCACGACCGCGTCCGGCGAGAGTCCCGTGCCGACGAAGCGAGCCCCGGACTCCTCTACCGCCTCGATCACGGCCGCGAGTGACTCGAAGACCGTCCCGTAGTAGTAGTGGACGCCGCCGTCGATCCGCTGTGGCGGGAGCATCTCGCGTGGACTCCCGGCCAGGTCGTCGATCCGCTCGCGCTGGCTCGCGGAGAGCCGGTAGGTGAACGAGACGCCGGCCGTCGCCGTCGTCCGTTCGTCCGGCCGGACGGAGACCGTCGTCGTCGACCCCTCGTACTCCGCGCCGTCGACCGACACCGTCACCTCGTACTCGCCGACGACGAGGTCGTCGAACCGCACCTCCCCGTCGTCGCCGGTCTCGGCCGCGACCGTCTCGCGACCCGGCACGGCGTCCGGGGTCACGGGCGTCGCCTCGACGTGGACGCCGGCCGTGTGGGCGCCGTCGACCGGTGCGGTGACGACGAGGTCGCCGCGGGCCGCCGTCAGTGTCACCTCGTCGGCGAGGTCACGGACACTGTCGAGTCGCGTCTCGTACGTCTCGTAGGAGTCGTGGGTGACCCGGAGTGTCAGGTCGGTCGCGAGCTGCGACACCTCTCCGAGTTCGACCCGGCCGTCGTGTCCCGTGTCCCGCGTCCGAGCCTCCGCCGGTGCCTCGAGTGTCACCTCGGCGTCGGCGACCGCACGGCCCGTCTCGTCGACGACCGTCGTCGTCGCGGGCAGCGGGGACAACCGGAACACGACCGGCTCCTCGACGCCGTCCCACACGGTCCGCGGACCGCCGTCCGTCTCGGGACCCACGTCGAGTTCCCACTGCCCCTCCGGGAGTTCGATCTCCCCCTCCCCGCCGAGCAGCTGGAACTGTGTCGTCTCTCCGCCGCCGCTGGGCGTCGGTCCCGCCGTCGTCCCGGCACCGCTCGACCGTCGGTCGGTTCCAGCACCGCTCGACTGCCGACCGACACCGACACCGCTCGACTGTCGACCGCTCCCGGGATCACTCGACTGGCCGCCAGACGCGCCGCGTTGGCCACCGGGCGAGCGGCCACCGCCGCCGAGTCCCTCGTCGTCGGCCAGTCCGCCACCACCGGTGGCACCGTCACCGAGTCCGCCGTCGCCGGTCACGTCCGGGCGTCGTCGTGCCGTCACCGTCACCGAACGGTCCGGTGTCCGCCCCTCGGCGTCCCGGACCGCGACCGCGAGAGAGTACTGTCTCCGACCCGGGGTCTCGGCGTCTCGCCGTCCGAACACGTACACGAAGGCGACACTGCCGACGACGAGTGTCAGGCCGGCCGCACCGACACCCAACATCAGCGGCGAGACGCCACCCGCCTCTCCGAGTCCGGCGGTGCCGCCGGTCGACGGGACCGTCACGGCACCGCGGTCGCCGCTCCCCACGGCGAGCGTGATCGACGGGGCGTCGGCCCGCTCGACGACCACGTCGTACGCGGCGCCCGTCTCCAACACCAGCCCGTCGAGTCGGAGCGTGTCACCCGTCAGCGTCGGGGTCGAGACGGTCGCCGACTCGTCGGCACCGACGACGGTGACGCTCGTCACGCTCCCGGACAGCGGCGTGACGCCACTCACGTCGAGTGTCGTCGTCCCGTTGGCGCGGTCGACCGCGGCGACGCTCGCCGTCGCGACGGCGTTGGGCGCGACCGTCGCCGCGTCGATCACCGTCGCGTTCGAGGGTGCGTGTCGCAGCGTCACCGTCGCCGACGTCGCCGCCGCCAGCGTCGACGAGGAGACCGTCACGCGTCCCGAGCCGTTCGAACCACCCGCGACGAGCACGTTCTCGTAGCGTCCGTCGGCCGTCGTGACGATCACGTCGTACTCCGTCCCGGGGACGACGGCCGGACTCGACACAGTCAGCGTCCCCCCGTCTGCCGTCGCCGACACCGTCCCGGCGAGGCGGCCGAACGAGGCGGTCAGGGCCCCCGAGGTGTCGAGGATCGTCGCGTCGGCGGCCTCGACGGTCGCGTTCCGGGGCGGGTAGTAGAACGACCGCACCGCACCCGGCGCGACGCGGAGCGTGCCGTTCACGACGCGAGCGTCGGCGGTCACGGTCTGTCCGCTCGCCGTCAGCGACAGGGTGACCGGACCGCCGCCGAGTCCGGCCGTCTCCGTCGTGTTCACGACGACCCCACCGGTCGAACTCAGTCGAGCGCCGACGGCACGGACGTACCGCAGCGACAGTGTCTCGGTCGCGAGCGGGGTGTCGCCCTGTGTGACCGTCACCTCGGCCTGTGTCGCGTCGAACTCCGGGAGGTCGGCGGCAGTGACCACGTACCGGGTCGTGTTGTCTCCCGCCGACGCTCCGGACACGTTGTACGAGACCGGCTCACCGTCACCGCCGTCGACCGCGACCTGGACCCGCGAGCCGGTGTCGTGGCTCGCGTTCGAGAGCGTGACGACGAGCGCGCCGTCACCCCGCTGGCGGATCGACGGGGGGTCGAGAGTGGCGACCGACGCGGTCGCCACGGCTCCGGTGTCCTCCCCGGTCGCCGTTCCGGTGACGGCGGCTCCCGCGGCGACGACGTTCGCCTGCGAGACGACCGCGGTGAGGACGAGGAGACAGATCACGGCGACGGCGAGCGTCCGCACCGTCCGGGTGAGAGACACCACGTGTGGTCACCTCGCGTTGGCCTCGACGTACTCCTCGAGGTTTCGCTCGATGTCTTCGAGGTGCCGCTGCGAGATCCCGGCGTCGGCGTCGCCGAACTGTCTGGTCGTCGCGAGGTTCTGTTTGTGCATCTCGAAGTCGTCGCGCGCGTGGTCCAACAGCGGGTTCAGGTCGAACCCACCCAGCAACAGGAGTACGTCCACGTCGTTGCCGCGACGTTCCGTCTCCGTGACGGTCGTCATCCCGACCGCGCCGCCGATCCCGTTGTCGCGTTTCCAGTCGTTGAACGCCCGCTCGATCTGGGCACCGGTCACGTCGCCGCGTTCGAGCATCCGATCGGGGACACGCACGATTGCGAAGGCGGCACGCGCCGAGGAGACGTCCATCGGGACGAAGGCGTTGTCCGCGGCCTTGTCGAACATCAACTCGTACTCCAACATCTGCCCGTTCAACTCCGTGGCGACGGCCGGCGTGAAGTGGTACGCGCCGATCGCGGACGGCTGTGCGACGTAGTCCTCCACGTCGATCACCGCCTGCGCCTCCCGGCCCGCGCCGATCATCAGGTCCATCGCCTCCACGATCCGCTCGTTGACGCGGTCGTACGTCCCCCGTCGCCCGTCGCCGCTGTCGTCGACGTGAGAGTTGCTCACCAACAACACCATGTCGGCGTTCTGGCGCCCGTCGCGGGTCAACAACAGCCGAGAGAGCCCACACATCGCGTTGAACTGTCGCTGGGCGGGCTCGTTGTAGTACGGCCAGATCCCCAGGGCGATGTGGACGGCGTCGTCGATCCACGGCCCGTAGTTCGTCGGGTCGATCGTCTCGCCCGCCTCGAACTCGCGGACGAGGTACGGCACCGACCCGTTGCCGGTGCCGCCGCCGACCGTGGTGAGGTACAACAGCGCGTCGCCGTTGATCATGTTCTCCTCGACGTTGCTGGCGATCTGTTCGATGTGCGCCTCGGTCTGGCGTTCCCCCTCGAGGAACTCGTTGCCGACCCCACGCTTGTCGCCGAAGATGGTGACGTGTTCGTCGAGGTCGCCGTCCACGTCGCTCTGTTCGACCGTGTTCCGCACGTCGGCGCGGTTGGTGTTCAACAGCGCGACCCGGTCGGCGATGCCGGGGTTCTCGCTGCGGCCCAGCAGTTCCGCCGCGACACGGTTGCCCCCCTCGCCGGACGCGACGACGCCCCACCGCGTGTACGTGTCTCCTCGTGACATCACTCGTCACCCCCAACGGTACCGACCGTGGTGAGTGTTGTCCTCGCCACACCGTCGTGCGACGCCCCGTCCCCGAGGGCGTCGCGGAACTCGCCCGTGGCGGCGAGCGTGCACCGGGTCACGCCGGCGTCACCTCCCGTGGGCCGGCGGCGGCGTCCAACTCCGAGTCGCGGATCACCTGCCGGATCAACTCGTCGGAGACCGGCACCGCGAGGTACCGACTCCGGAGTGCGTCGTACGACAGCGCGTCGCCGCCCTCGACGACCGTCTCGCGGACGGCGAAGACGACCTCTTGAGTCACCGCCTCGTGGTCGTACACGAGCACCCGTCCGTCGTCGATCCGCACGTCGCAGTTCGCCGACTCCGCCCAGACGGCCAACAGACACGGCACGTACGCGTCGGCGACGGGGATGTCCATCTCCGGCGAGAGGTGGTTCGCCTCGTCGTACCGCTCGGCCAGCGTGTCGGCGACGGTGTCGAGTTGCGCCTCGACGGCCGCCCGGTCGTCACAGACCCGGTCGATCACCGACTGCCGCTCCAACTCCACGTCGAGTGTGGTGTCCTCGCTCACCGACAACGAGCGCGACACCGGCAGGTACGCGTCGTCGTCGACGGACACCTCGAGGTCGTACTCCCCGTACGACACCGACTCGAACGTCGTCGAGGTCGCGACCGGCGCCTCCGTTCGGTCGACACGCCGGTCGTCGCCGTCGTCCAAGGCGACGGTGAACGTCTGCTGGGAGCCGTCGTGGTCCGACAACGTCGCCGTCACCGACACCGTGTACGTCTGGCCGCCGCCGGGCACCGTCAGCGTCGGCCCGGCGGCGTCGTACGTCACCTCGTCGTTCGTCTCCGCGTACAGCTCCATGAACTGTGCCGGCTGTCGGACCGGCACGTCGTCGCCGGTCACCCGCCCGTTCGTCTGGAGCGCGCCGGCGATCTCGTCGGCGACCATCTCGTAGGAGTCGGCGACGCTCGCCTTCTGCTCGGCCTCCGCGACGGCCTCCGTCAGTTCGCCGACGGCAGCGACCCACGTCTGTCGGAACGCCTCCAGATCCTCCGCCTCGCGGAGCTGTCCCACGTGGTCGGTGCCGGCGGCGGGCGGCACCGAGTAGAACCCGACGGGCACGTCGGCGGCGGCGATGGTGTCCACGTGGCGGTCCAAGTCCTCGTGGAGCTGTCTGACCATCGTGCGACACCGCTCGCGGAGTTCCGTGCGCGCCTCGTCGAGTCGGGCCGTCTCCATCGCCGACCCGATCGACTCCACGTCCGCCGCCACGTCGTCGACGGCGTCGACGTGTTCCCGGTCGACGTAGTCGTCGACCACGGAGTCGCGAACCGTCTCGATCAGTGCCGTCACGGCGGTGCGCGTCTCGCCGAACTCGTCTTCCGTCGCCGACTCCACCGTGTCCGTCGCCCGCTGGATCTCCTCGACCGCGCCGGGCACGTCCCCCTCGTCGGCCAGCCGCTCGGCCTCGCGCAGCCGCTCTCTGATCGTCGTCGGGTCGGCGTCGTACTCGGCGGTCGTCGACTCGATCCGGTCGACCGCGGTCTGGACCGTCTCCGCGGCGCGGTCGCGAGCGCGGTCCAGTGTCTCCGCCGCCCCCTCGGCGTCGGTCCCGTCGTCCGGCAGCGCCGAGGGCGACACCGTGTCGACCTCGTCGCTCGACAACACGTCCGGGTCGAGTCGACGCACCGCCGCCCGGGTCCGTTCGAGTTCCGTCTCGGCGTACGCGGTGAACGACTCGTCTCTGGCGGTCGCGAAGCCGGCGACCGACCGCTCCAACTCGTCGAAGGTTCGCGGGTTGTCCGGGTCCGCGACGGTGAACGTCGCCGCGTCTACGTCGACCCGCACACCGGCGCTCTCGAAGTCGTCGGCCACCTGCCGGGCTCGTGTCTCGACCTCGCTCGCGTCCCAGCCGGGGTACCGACGCTGGAGTTGTCCGAGTGCCGTCAGTTCCTCCCGGAACTCCGTCGCGACGTTACGTGCGCGGTCCGCCTGGAACTCCGTCGCCCCCACCGAGCCGCGGTTGACGACGAACCTGACGTACCCCGCGACTCCGGTCGCCAACAGGACGGGGACGCCGACGACGACGATTCCGGCACCGACGGACGATCCCGTGAACAGCAACACGCCGGTCCCGAGAGCTGCCGTCACGACGACACCGAGCAACACCAGTCCCACCTTCCGCGTGCGGTTCACCATCCGACGAGCACCTCCAGGAAGTCGAGGCCGCCGAGTCCGAGTCCGACCGCCAGGCCGACGACGACCAACAGCCCGCCCGCGAGCAGTTCGCGGGTGACGGACGCGCCGGCGTCACTGTCGAACCCGCTGTCGTAGGCGGCGTTGTCCAGTTTCCGGCGGACGACCAGTCCCGCCGCGAGCCCGCCGACGAGGACACCCCCGCCGAGACTCCCGACGGTCAGGAGTCTGAGCGTCTGGGCGGCACTCGCGCGGCGCTCGCGGACCGCCGCCGCGTACGCCAGTAGTCGACGGCGCGTCTCCGCACGTGCCGTGTCGGCGGTCGCGCTCGCGTCCGCCACCACCGTCGCGGCCGCCGAGTCGTTGCCCGTCGCGCTGGCCGCGACGGCCGTCTGCTGGAGTCCGTTCGCGCGCCGTTCCACCGTCTCGTACCGGTCCGTGAGTGTCGTCACTGTCTGTGTCTCCCCCGTGACGTCGACCGCAGTTCCGTTCGTCGGGACCCGTCGGAGGGTCCGCTCCCACGCGTCGTGTGCCGCCGTGAAGTTCGACTCGGCCCGTTCGAACGCCCGTCTGTCGGCGGCGGCGGCGAACCGGAGGTGGACACGCCCGTCCGTGGCCGTCTCGTTGTAGACGGCCGTCTCGAGGCCGACCACCCGGATCGTCGGTGCCGTCGGTTCGCGTCTGTCGATCTGCGTCGCGACGTCGACCGTCTGGCCCGCGCCGACGAGTTCCAGCGTCACCGCCGTCTCGGTCCGGTCCGCGATCTGGTAGGCGGCGCCACCGGAGAGATCCCAGGCGTCACCGCCGGCTCGCGACAGCGGTTCCCCGTCGACACAGAGGTAGACGGTGAGTCGCGTCCCCGTGTGGAGCCGTGTCGGCTCCGTCTGTGAGAGTCGCTCGCCGGTCTGCAGGAACACCTGCGCCGTCCCGCCCCCGTCCCGGCTCGTCCGCTCACACTGTGCCGCCGGTGGGGTCGTCGCAGTCGCCGTCCCGTCGACCGTCGCCACGTCGCCGTCGGCTGTCGTCACTGCCGTGACCGTCCCGTCGGCTGCGCCGACACCACTCGCCGTCGGCACGGCGCCGTGACCGTCGACTGCCGGTGTCGCCGCTGCCGAAGCGACAGCCGGTGTCGCCACCGCCGGACCGACGGCCAGCAGACAGGCGAGGACGCAGACGAACACCGCTCCGCGACCCGCCGTCGTCACTCGCGACCACCTCCGTACAGGGCGACCGCGACCCCGACGAGGACCCCGATCCCGAGGCCGACACCGCCGCCGAGCGCCACCGCCGGTACGGGGTTCGACGCGAACTGGACGGCCGGCTGCGCGTCTGTGAGGGCGTCGCTCGCCTCCGTCGCCGCGACCGAGACGTTCGGCGTCGCCGTCTCGTCCGGCGCGGCCGGCGTCGTCGTCTGGTTGGGGGCCGCCGTCTCGTTCGCGTCACTCTGTGCGACCGCCGGGAGGCCGCCGCCAGCTCCGCCCGTCGTCACCTCCACTCCATCTGCCGTCACCTCCACTCCATCTGCCGTCGCCCCTACTCCATCTGCCGTCGCGCCGGCCGCGCCGCCGGTCGCGACGGCCAGCGTCAGCGCCAGTGCGGCGACGCCGGCGACGAGCAGGCGTCCGACGCCGCCGGACGCCCCTCGCGAGCGAGCGGTGTCGCGCGTCCCCTCGTCGGTAGACGTGTCGACTCCACCGGTCATACTGTCGTCGAGGGGCCGTAGCGAGCGGCCTGTGACTCCAGTTGTTCGATCCGGTCCACGTCCTCGCGTTCGAACGTCAACAGCGTCGTGAACGACGCCAGGTTGCGTTCCGTGAGCATCATCCCGAGGTTCACCTCCGGACAGTACGAGTCGAGGCGACTCCTGACGAGCGAGATCTCGATCCGGTAGTCGTCGCCGCTGACGTACGGGGCCGGCGCGCGGATCTGCCCGATCGCTCGCTTGGCGAGGCCGGGCGAGAGGTCCGCGACCGACCGCTTGGAGATCGCCAACTGCGCCAGCGTGTCGCCGTCGACCGACTGTCGCCCGAGGCCGAGGAACGGGACGAGGTAGCCCGGCAACGACTTCGTCTGGACGACCGACCGCCCCATCGCCGCGTACCCCGTGCCGTCCGGCACCGACAACGAGGTCACCACGTCCTGGAGGTCGATCGTCTGCGGCTGGAAGTCCTCGTAGGTCCCCGGGTCGATCCGTTCCAACACCGGGCCGGACACGAGGTCCCTGATCCCCGCCGCGACGTACTCGTTGAAGTCGTCGAACCGCCCCTCGGCCGCCTCCTCGTAGGCGAGTCGCTGGTTGTCGACCAACAGGATCCCGTCGACTACCGCTTCGAGTCTGTCGAGTCCGTAGACGGCGTTCGACGCCTGCCGCCCCGCCGACACCGTCTCCTCGTCGTCGGCGTTCTGCCGCGTGATGTCGCCGCTGGTGTTGGGCAACACCGCCACGCCGATCACGTCCGTCGTCTCCCCCGCGAACTCCGTCACCGCCTCGGCGACGTGTGGCGCGATCCCACAGCCGGTCCCGCCGCCGAGCCCCGCGAACACGAACGCGAACGAGGGTGTCCCCTCGCCGAACTGTTCTGCGAACGCCGACGCCAACGGCCCGACGAGGTCCGAGGCCGTCTCGTCGGCCACCTTCGGGTCGCGTCCGAAGCCGCCGGACACCTTCTCCTCGAACCCCGCCTCGTCGCCCGGGACGAGCCCCTCGCGCTGTGAGATGCCGATCCACGACTCTTGGCCCACGTTCGAGAGATTCTGGAGGTCCCGGATCGTCGAGTTCACCGCGACCGGCGTCGCGAGTGTCGACACACGATCCACCTCGAAGACACTGTCGACGAGAGCACACCCCGCCTGTCCCGCGCCGACGAAGAGGTACGCCATCTGTTACAACTTGGTACCCGGGGCAAAATCCTCTTAGTTCTACCGTATCCTTTCGCCGAGACGTGTCGGGAAACCGCGAGAGGGCACGACGCCCAACGAGCAGCCGTCGACGCGACCCGCGACAGTCTCCGAGGCGTCGCTCGTCAACGACCGGCCGAGTGCTCGCGAGCGGCGCGGTGGTGTCCACCCGACGCACGGCGTCGGTCGAGCCTCGACCCACTCGCCGCCTCGACCGAGCCGGCAGTCTACGGACGGAACGGGCCGAGTACTCCGGGGCACGACCCCGAGGTGAGTCACCCGCGGAGTCGTCGGAGCATCACGCTGTACTCGTTGCGCTCGTACAGCGACTCGACGGTGTCGAGCAGTTCCGCGGCCGCCTCGGCGGTGGCGGCCGCGCGGGTCGCGTCGCCGTCTGTCATCGCCGTCTCGGCCCGCTCCCGGAGCGTGTCCGCCGTCCGCAGGAACAACAGCGGGATCGAGTGGTTGTGGTCCTCGCGCCGGTTGACGTACAGCTCCGTGATCTCCCGCCGCCGCTCGGCCACGTCCGTCACCCGCTCGGAGACGGGCGTGTCGGCGTCCGCCGCCGCCCCGTCCGTCCCGTCGCTCCACGTCTCGTCGGCCGTCGTCTCGTCGGCCGTCGGCTGGCCGGTCGCCTCCTCGGTGGCCCGCTCGGCCGCGGTGTCGGGAGTCGCGTCTGCCGCGGTGTCGGGAGTCGCGTCTGCCGCGGTGTCGGGAGTCGCGTCTGCAGCGGTGTCGGGAGTCGCGTCTGCCGCGGTGTCCGCCGGGCCGTCGTCGGCGTCGTCTCGCGTGTACGCGTCGTCCGCCGCTACCTCGTCGCCCTCCGTCGCCGCGAGCGCGTCGATCAGCGTCTCGCGGTAGAACGTCGCCTCCGTCTGGACGGCGTACGCGAGCGGGCGGTTCGTCTCGTCGACGCGCTCGGCAAGCGACTGGAGTTCCGCGAGCCGGTCGCGGACCGCCGTCGCGGCCGGCGTGTCGCCGAGCGCCTCGGCCTCCGTCGTCGCCCCCGCGACGGCCCGACGCGCGCTCTCGCGACTCGCGTCCAGCGAGGCGACCGCGCCGGCGGCGTCGAACGCGTCGACGGCGTCCGCGAGCGCCGCCTCGACCGTCTCCCGGGAGCCGCCGTCCAGCGCGTCGAGCAGTCGTGTCGCGTCTCGCGAGAGTCCGTCGCGCCGCTCCGCGACTCGTCTGGCGGCCGTCGCGACCGCGTCCGACCCCTCGGCCGCGTCCGCCGAGGTGGCTCCCCGGTCCGGTTCGGCGGCGTCCGCGTCGCCGGCTCGTCCCGCTCCCGTGTCGGATCGTCCGCCCGCCGACCCACCGCCAACGGAGCGACTCGCCTCGCTGGCGGCGTCGCCGTCGTCGGTCACGACGAGTCGGTCGGTCTCCGCCGCGGCGGCGAGGTAGTCGACGCGCTCGCCCAGGTCGGCGTCGGGGGGCGGCGTCTCGCCGCCGTCGATCTGACTGGTGGCGCGGACGATTCCGGCCTTCACCGCCTCGAGTTCCGCACGGACCGCCGACGGGTCGGGCTCCGTCCCGACGAGGCGTGCGAGCGCCTCGACAGTGTCGTCGGCGGTCATCTCACGACAGTCCGTCGCGCCCCAGACACTCGAACAGCGCCTCCACGTCGTCCCAGACGGCCTCGACCTGCTCGGCCCGCCGGTTGTTCCCCTCCATCTGGAGCCGCTCGGCGTGGTCGTACATGTTCGCCAGCGACGGCATCTCCGGGTTCCACAGCGTCCCCCACATGTGGAGGTCGTCGACGTGTGGCGTGACGATCTGGTACACCTGGATGTCGACGCTGCCGACACCCTGGACGGCGTCGGCGTCCAACAGCGACGGCCGACGGAGGATGTCGTGGAGCGTCCCGTCGTCGACGTGCGTGGACACGTCGGCCATCTTCTCGGGGGGCCCGTAGACGATGAAGTTCCCACCCCACGCCGTCGACGGGTCGAAGTCCGCCAACCGGTTCTGGTTGATCGTCTGTTGTGCGAGCAGTTCCAGCTTCGACTCCGTGATGTCGTCGAGGCGGAGCCGTCCCAGCGCCGGCGCCAACACGACCGCGGGGCGGCGGTCGTCGTCCATGCTCCGCGGGTACTTGTCCTCGACGAGTTTGAAGCCGTCCGCCACGTCGAACACGTCGCCCTTGATCGACTTCGTCGCGTCTCTGTCGATCAACCCCGGCGTCGACGACATCGTGAACGCCTCGAGGAAGGCGACGAGCGGCTTGTTCAACTGTGCGAACCGCTCGGTCGTGTACCGCGAGAGGCCGCTGATCCGGGGCGTGATGTCGGCGCTCGCCTCCTCCAACAGCCGGTTGTTGAACGGCACGATGGCGTCGACCGACTGCGCGATCCGGGCGAGGCCGACCACGCCGTTCACCTTCGCACGCCCGCCGAGTTCCGACTGGTTCGACCCCTGTGAGGGGATGACGACGGAACTCAACAGCGGCTTGTCGACGATGTAGTCGCCGGTCAACACCTCGTTGCGGATCTTCTCCGCGATCACCGGCGTCGAGCCACAGCCCGTCCCCTTGGTGACGCTGTGGATCATCATCACCGCCTGTGCGTCCCGCACGTCCGGCTTCGTCATGTCCCACCGCTCCCTGAACGGGTCTTTCTCGTCGGCGAAGTCCGCCGCCGCCACCTCCTCGCCGTTGTCCCACCGGTACCCCATCCCGGCGTAGTCGTGGACCCCGAGCCCGATGATCGCGTTCGACAGCAGGTCGTTGCGCGAGTAGTCTTTCAGTTCCGTCGCGTAGTACGTCTCCTCCAACTCCGCGATGTTCGTGTTGAGCAGTCCGTACCCCGCCAGCCCACCGTTCCAGATCCGGGCACGCGACTCGTCGCTCGACGCGAGCGTGTCGCGGCGCAACAACACCGCGTCGAGGATGTTGTTCCCCGCGCCACCCACCCCGATCATGAACCACTTCTCGCCGATCATCGAGGAGCCGGTCCCGCCGCTGGCGGTCGGCGTCGGGTCGGCGTGGTCCCCGTCGTCCGGGGGCTCCGGCTCGCGGCTCGTCGCGTCGCCGTCGAACAGGTGGTCGAACCGGTCGTCGTACATCGCCGAGACCGACGCCTCCTGGTCGCCGTGCTCGGTGAGGATGTGGTCCTCCAGGCGGTCGGTACTCCACTCCGAGGCTCCCGTCAGACAGATCTTACACTGTTGTGGCATCGGCTGTCGTACTCAACGTCTGGCTTGTGGTACCTGTATCTTTCCCGCCTCCTCGCACCACCGGGGGAGAAGTGTCGCCGCCGGGCACACCGGCCGTCCGTCGTTAGGTGTACTGGTCGCGGAACCGCTCGGTCGCGGTGTCGACGGCGGCCGCGACGGTCGTGTCGTCGGCCGCGGTCAGTTCCAGCCACCCCGGTGGCTCCGGGCTCTGGAGGTCGACCCGCGCGAACAGGTCGGACTGTCGTCTGACGAACCGGCGGACGTTCACGAGCACGTCCGGCACCGCTACCACCTCCGGGAGGTCCGCCAGGTTGTACTGTAACACGTCGTCGTCGTCCGCGGCCGTCTCCAGTTCTCGCAGGACGTACAACACCTCGTCGACCACCTCGTCCGTCGGCACCGCCGACTCCACCTGGTCGCCGCCGGTCCCGGTGGTCGTGTCGTCCGCGGTGTCGTCTCCCGCCGCCGCGTCGGTGTCCGCGTCGGTGTCCGGCTCGTCCAGCCGCGTCACCTCGACGCGTCCCTCCGCCACGGAGACTCGCACGTCGCCGGTCGCCCGCTCGGCCGCCGTCGCCACCGTCTCGACGAGGTCCGTCGACAGTTCCGCCGGCACCGCCAGACTCCCGCCGTCGTCGAGGGTCGACGACAGCGTGGTCGCGAACTCGACCGCGACCGCGAGGGTGTCTGCCGCCTCGACGATCTCCTCGGCGTCGCGTCGGGCCGCGTCGAACTGGCAGTCGTGGAGCGTGCGCTTCACCTCCTCGATCCGGCGACGGAGTTCACGCGAGCCGGTCGCGGCCTCCGTCTGTCCGTCGACGACCACCTCGCGGAGTCGGTCCGCGAACCGCAGTCGGTCGTCCTCGATCCGCGACTCGGCGGTCGCGAGGTGGTCGGTGGCGTCCGCGACGGCCGTCGCGACCGGCTGTTCCCGCCGGTCGAGGTACGACTCCAGACGGTCGAACGCCTCGCCGGCCGCCGCGACCGCCTCCGCGAGTGTCCCCACCTCGGTGTCGCCACGGGCCGCGTCCGTCAGCGTCTCGCCGAGGTGGTTCACGTGGACCGGCCCGTCGACGCCCGGTAGGTCGAACTCTCTGTGCTCCGTCGGGAGGTTCTCCAGTCGGTAGACGCCACCGAACGTCGACGTGACCGTCGGGTCGTCGTACCGGTCCGCGAGGCGGTCGGCGAGGCGGTCACGGAACGTCCGCTCGGCACGGTCGAGCCGGCGGGACGCGTCGAGACGGTCGACCGCCGTCTCCACCTCCGCGACGCGTCGGTACCGCTCCTCGGAGTCGGACAGCGACCGACACGTCTCGATCCGGTCGTGCAGCTCCGTCGCCTCCGACTCGAAGTCGGAGCGCTCACCGCGGAGGTCTCGGACGGCGTCGGGTGCCACGTCCGCGAGCGTGTCGAGCGCCGACGCCGGGAACCGACGGTCGAACTCCGTGTCGAACGTCCGTTCGGTCTCCTCCAAGTCGGCCTCGACGGTCGCGAGGTCGGCGTTGGCCTCCTGTTCGACGACCCGTTCCCACGGGTAGTCGTAGGCCGCGTACACCATCGCCCCCGCGGCGAGGACGGGGACGAGCGTGAACCCGACCAGTTGGACTGCCGGGACGTCGGCCGAGTACAACGGCGCGTACACGCCGAAGAACAACGCCGCGAACAACACCGCCCCCAGTCCGACGGCACCGTACGTCGCCTCGCGGTGTTCGAAGAGGTACATCCCCGCGCCCTGTGCGGCCCACGCGGCGACGATCAACAGGAACAGCGCCATCACGACGCCGGAGCTCGACTTGAACACCACCGCCGCCTCGAACAACACCGGGACGGACAACAGTGGATCGGCGACCGGTTCGACCCCCGCCGACTCGGAGGTGTAGCCGAACAACGCCATCAGCGTCTGGACCAAGGTCACGACGAGCGGGACACCCGCGACCCCCCACGCGACCAGTGGTCCCCTGTCGGAGACGGTGGACATAGTAGGGGGGTCGGCACACACTCACAAAATTGTTCGCCGTCGCGTCCCGTAGTCGTCGCGGTGAGCGTGTGAACGCGTTCCACGACGCCACGCATCCGGAATCCTTAACTCCGATACGGCGGTACGTCGTGGTGACGCGCCGGTGTAGCTCAGCTGGTAGAGCGATTCCTTCGTAAGGAATAGGCCGAGGGTTCAAATCCCTCCACCGGCTCTGTCCTTCCTCCCGAAGACGACCACGGTAGTTACGTCGCCGAGTTCGTTCCCGAACCGCACGCCCACCTCACACAGATTCTCGCACCGACACGGACGCACCTCAGAACCGCACCAGCGAGTCGTTCCGCCCGGTGGCGACGGCCGTCTCGACGTCGCCGAGGTCCCACCCGAGCGGCGAGAGGACGCTCGCGGTCGCACGCAGCGCCAGTCGCCGGTAGAACGCCGCGTCGTACCGCGTCCCCGGCTCGACCTCCGGCCGCAGACGCACCCGGTCGCTCGTCGCGGCGTCGTCGTCGACGACGAGGTACTGCACGTCCTGCCCCGGGTGAACCGAGCGCCCGAGACGCTCGGCCCGGCGGAGTGCGGCGACCGCCCGCGTCCGGTGGTCGTACGCGTCGGCCGTCTTCGTCACGCGCTGGCGGACGAGCAGGGCCCGTGCCGACACGTCGCCCGCCGCGAGGCTGCGGAGGTGCTCGGCGAGACACCCGACCACCGCGTCGGCGTCGCGCGTCTCGTCGAGCGTCTCGATCAGATCCCGTTGTACGTCGGCGACCCACGAGGGTGTCGAGCGCTGTCTGGCCTCGATCCCGCGTGTCTTGTATCGATCCTCGTCCGGCCCGGGATCCGCCCGGCGGCCGACGTACCGCGTCAGTGCGCCGGCGTCGCCGTCCCGGCGAGTACAGAACGCGACCCAGTCGAAGGCGCTCTCGTACTCGAGGTCGACCCCCACGTCGGCCGACACCCGTGCGGCGACGGCGTCGAGCGGCTCCTGCGTGGCCCCCTCGCGGGGTGTCACCCACAGGGAGTCGACGATCCCGTGGAGGACGCGCCAGCCGGCCGCCTCCAGCGTCTCCTTCGCGGTGAGGAGGATGTCGCGAGCGTAGGCGTTGATCGCCTCGTGGACCTCGATCCGGCCGAACTTCGCGTTCGAGAACCCCTGGTACCCGAAACACGACACCAGGATCCACTTGAGCGCACGCGACCGTCCGGCGAGGCGGTCGCGCTCGGTCGCCGAGAGATCGTCCTCACGGAGGCGTCGCTTCGCCGCCGCGCGGTCGTCGACGATCGGTTCCAACACGTCCGGGAGGACGCCGTCGCGGTCACACACCGAGTAGCCGAGCTCGGGCACGTCGGCGCGGTCGTGACACCGACACCGGACCGTCTCCGGCGAGAGGTTGTGTCGGCAGATCACGTTCGGGTACAGCGACGCGAAGTCCAACTCGTGGACCGTCTCGTGGAGCCCCACTGCGGGGGCGAGCGTCGTCCCGCCGCGGTCGCCGGCGTGGAGTTGGCGTGCGGTCTTGAACCGTTCCGGGCGCCACGCGTGCCACTGGACGAGTACGTCGCGGGCTCGCGCCTCGCGGATCTGGATCGCGGTGAGCACGTTGCCGATGCTCGCCCACCCGAGTTCCTGGAGCGGCTTGCGCGACCGTGCGACGAGGTCGAGACAGCCCGCGAGGTTCGTCTCGTCGAGGAAGAACGTGTTCGACCGGTCGAGGAGGACGCGCCCGGGGACATCGTACCGCGCCGGACTGTGGTGGCGCTGCCCGTACGACTCGAACGTCGATCGCTCGGCGAGTTGCCGGTAGGTGGGGACTACCTCGCGGTCGAGCCCGGTCGGGACCCGCGGCAGTCCGAGGTCGACGCCGAGCCGCTCGGCGCTGTCGGCCACCAGCGGGACGACCGCCGCGCGGTTCACGACGAGCACGTCCGGGTCGAGCGTGTCGAGGCGAGCCGCGAGCGTCTCCAGTGCCGCTCGTGCCGTCTCCGCTGGCGTCGTCAGGGTGTCGGGGGCCTCGGCGACCGCGTCCGGGCCGGTCGTCGTGGTGGTGCCGAGACGGAGCCGCGAGAGGTCCTCGTCGGCCATCGCGCCGGACGGCAGTCGGAGCTCGTAGACCGTCGGGAGGCGGTCGGGGACGGGCGAGCGGTCCCGGTCCAGACAGAACCGGAACCCGGGCGAGAGGTCCACGTCGAACGCGCGGTAAGGAACCCGTCCGGGCGGTCCCCGATCCTCGACGAACGTCGCGACGCGTCGCACGCGACGCATCCGGTCGACGGCGACACGGAGCGTCGGCTGCTCGGCGAAGCGGTACCCCGGGCGACGCGTCTCGACGCGCTGGTCGACGACCGCCGGGTGGTCGGCCAGCGTCTCGCGCAGGTCGGCGAGTGCCGTCCGACACCGCTCCGGGTCGGGATCCGCGGCGGTCATCCCGTGGCGTGTCACGACGAACAGTGCCGGCCGGTACGACTCGTGGACGGTCGCAGCCCAGCCCGGGTCGGTGGGTGTCCCGGTCAGCGACCACGCGACGGGGTCGCCGTCGAGGACGTCGATGGCGTACGGCATCCTCACTCGGGTCCGTCGGTGGGTGTGTCGGCTGGAGCCTCGTCTGGTGCGTCGTCTGGTGCGTCCGCTGGCGCGTCGTCGAGGGTCGTCTGTGTCTCTTCCTCGTCCGTCGTCTCGCCGCGCTCGACCGGCTGGGTGAGACGAGTCTCCAGTTCGTCGATCCGTTGTTCCTGTGCGAGACAGATCCCGACGAGGAGTGGGACGACCGGCGACTCGTGGTTGAGGTGGCTCGCGGCGTCGGCGTGGTCGCGGCCGTACCGGAACAGGCGGTCGAACCGCTCCTGGTCGCCCCGACGGAGTGCGCGCCGGTACGGGCCCCAACGGTGTTCCAACGCCTGCAGGAGATCGCGGTAGGTGGGGTTAGTCCGGCCCACGATCACCACCCCGCTCCCGGCGTCGGTGTCCTCGGGGACGCCGGCGACCCCGGCGACGCACGTGTCGGGTCACTCTCCGTCACCGTCGCGTGGCGGGCCCGGAGCAGTTCCCGCCAGAAGGCGAGCGTCGTCTGGACGGTCCCGTCCGCACCCGGGTACGCCAGCGTCTCGAACGCCACCTCGTCCCCGTGGAACCGCGGCCCGAACGGCGTCCGCTCGACGCCGATCCGCGTGCTCGCGGCCGCCAGCGGCTCGGAGAACGTCGTCGGCCGCGCCCGTGTGGTGAGGACCGGCACGTCGAGCGCCCGGACCACGCGACGGAGGAGCGCGACCGCCCGGACGAACAGTCGGCGACACGCCGCCTCGGGGCGGTCGCTGGCCCGGTAGAGCGCGTCGAGTGCGGGGGCGACGACGACCGCCAGACGCTCCGTCGCCGGACCACCGAACGGACTCGTCGCGCCGTCGTCGACCCAGCGTGCGAGCTGGGCGACGAGCGTGTGGTGTTGGTGAGCGGTGAACGCACGGGCGACGTGGACGCGATCCAACACGCGGTCCGTCGGTGCGACCCGCACCAGCGTCTGCGTGGTCGCGTACCCTTGTGCGTCGATCCAGACCACGTCACCACCCTCGTCCAGCGCCGTGTCCACCGCGAGGGTGTCGAGCGCGGTGAGGACGTCCCGCCGTCGCTCGCGTGGCGTCTCCGCGTCCGGATCGAGCCGGTAGATCTCGGCGTCCAACTCGGGCAGTTCGGCCGTCGGTGGCTCCGCGTCGAGGTCGCCGACGACCGGCGAGGCGTCGGCGGTGCGTCGGTCGTCGGCGTGACTCCCGAGCAGGGTTTCGGGACTCGGGCCGAGGCGCCGCGAGTCACCACGGGTCGCCACCGGCGGGCGGTCGGTGCGTCGGCTCGCAGCACCCGTCTCGGAACGGGTGCCGTCGGTCTGTATCTGCACACGCAACCGTCTCGGCGGCGGGCACATAACCGCGACCGGGCCGTCGCCGGCTTTCCGCGTAGGACCGGCCGTCGGGTGTGACCCCGACGAGCCGCCGCGTCTCGGACGCGCGGTGGGTTTCCGGGTCGTTTCCGGAAACGGGGGTTCTCCGGGTCGTCTCCGGAGACGACGGCGCCGAGTCTCGGGGGTCCAAACGGCGACCGGAGACACACCTGCCGTGGCCCTCCTCACTCCGTGGTCGAGTGAGCGGGGACGGCCGCGTACGTCCGACTCGGCCCCTCGCCGCTGGCGGCCACGAGGTCGTAGTGAGTGAGCTTCTGGAGCCACGAGCGCACCGTCCGCTTGGTCCGTGGGTCCTCGACCCGCTCGCGGTAGCGGTCGTACAGCTCCTTCGGGGCGAGTTCGCCCGCCTCGACGAGGATCTCGTACACCGTGCGTTGCTGTGGACGGAGCGCGTTCAGGTTCTTCGTCCGCACGTCGCGGTGCCCCTCGGGGATCGCCGCCTCGACGTGGTCGTCCGCGAGGCGGTCGACACCCGCCCGGTCGGCGCGGCGGGCGGCACTCCGGAGGATCGACAGCGCGACACGGGCGTCGCCCCCGCCGGCGTCGGCCATCCTGTGGAGGTGCGCGTCGGTGACGGCGTCTCTGACCAGCCCGTGTTCGACGCGCGCCGCGAGGATGTCGACCAACTCCGCGGTGTGGTAGGCGTCGACGTGGACCGTCTCGGCGGTGTGGAGCCGCGACCGGACGCGTTCGTCGAGCCCGGCGAGCAGTTCCGCCTCGTCGTTCGTGACGAGGACGATCGAGAACGTCGGGAGACGGTAGAGGTCGTACACGAGCCGGGAGTCTTCGAGTTGGTCGGCCTCGTCGAGCGTGACGATCACCGGCGGGCCGTCGTAGGCGGCGAGTCGGTCGAGTAGTTCGTCGTGGGGGGTCGAGCGCCGCCGGACGTCGACGCTCTCGCCGAGCGCGCCGAGGATCTCGTAGGTGGCCTTGAACCGGCTGTACGACTGCCAGCAGTTGAGGTGGACCGCCGCCACGTCGCGGACCGTCTCGCGGAGGCGCGAGACGACGAACTTCGTGATCGTCGTCTTTCCGGTCCCCGACGGGCCGGTGACGAGTGCGGGTTCCGTCGGCTCCCCGTCCGTGATCGGGCGGAGCACCCGCGACAACGAGTTGACCTCGTGGTCGCGGTGGACCACGTCGTTCGGGACGAACCCCTCCCGGAGGACGCGGGCGTCCGTGATCATCGTCCGATCGGTACGGCCGGAGCCTCAAAGTACCGAGCCGTACGGACGGTGGAAGTGGAATCCACCCGACGGAGCGGGGCGGCGGGGGTCGAACCCCGCCGGCCGGGGGCGACTCAGGCGGGCGTCACGGGCGTGTACCGACCGGCGACACGACCCTCGACGACCGGGACGGCGGGGAGTTCTCGCCACCCGTCGCCGCGACGGTGGAAGACGCCTCCGAGGTGTGTCACCGCGACGAGCGAGCCGTCGACCGTCGTCATCCCGGTCACCGTCTCGTCGTCGCGGGGCAGCGGAACGTGTCGCAGCCCGTCGCCGTCGACGGCGTACAGCGCCGGGTCCGCGTCCGGGTCGTTCCACGTCGAGGAGTTCGCCAGCGCCCCGGCGGCGTACACGGTGTCGCCGACCGCGTGGACCCGCCGGAAGTACCGCTGCGGGACGTCCTCGTCGAGTCGGTCCCACGTCTCGCCGGCGTCGTCGGTGCGGTACAGTCCCGAGCCGGTGGCGGCGACGTACGCACCCGGTCCGGTGACGGACAACTCGTGGACGTCGTCGTAGACACCCTCCGTCGACCGGTACGAGCCGTCCTCGCCGACCACGACGCCGCCGACCTCGACGCCGACGGCCAGGCGGTCCCCGTCGTACACGACATCGCGGATCTGTGCGAGGTCGTCGTGTCGCGGGAGGCGCCACTCGTCGCGCGACGGCAGTTCTTGGATCGCCGTGATTTCCGTCCACGCCGGGGTGTCGGCGACCGTGCCGTCGGCGGCGACCGCGTCCGCGACGTAGACGTGTGCCGGTCGCGTCCCCGCGAACAGTCGCCCGGTGGCCGGGTCACAGCCGACCGCGTACACCTGCTCTCGCGGGACGGACAGCGCCGTCCACTCGTCGCCGTCGCCGCCGTGGTACAGGCCACTCGACGTGGCCGCGAAGACGCCCTCGACACCGTCGAACCGCCGGAGTCGGTGGACGCGCCCGACTCCGAGCCGCTTGCGAACGCGGGCGGTACGCGAGCCGCTCGCCTCCCGGACGGCGTAGACGCCGTCGTCGGTTCCGACCAACAGCATACGTCGAGGGAGCCGCCGGAACGGCTTAAGCGACAGCGAGAGCGCGTTTGTGTTTCGACGCCGACAGGAACGTGGACGGTGGACGCGCCGTCGCGTGGAGCCGAGTGGGGGCGAGTCGGGCGCTCCTCGGTCACGGGTCGAGCGCGAGTCGGGAACGAGTCGCTGGCGGGAGCGGCGACCGCCGAAACGCTCAACAGAGTCCGTCCGAACGTGGGTGCGTGGATCTAGCGGACGACCCAGTCTGGACGGAGCGGTTCGAGCGGGCACGCGAGTACGTGGAGACACACACGGACCCGCTGGACGTGTTCCACATCGGGAGTACGGCGATCCCCGACCTGGCGGGGAAGCCGGAACTCGACGTGTTGGGCGTGTACGAGGACGTCGACGCGGTGCGGGCGGCGGGTGACGCACTCGTCGCCGGCGGCGACGAGTGGGAGCGGACCGACGCCGACGACGTGGTGGTCGTCTACCGGCGCGATCCGCCGGCGGGCGAGTTCCTGCGACTCCACACGGTCGCCGACGACGCCGTGCGCCAGCAGCTCGCCGTCCGCGAGTACCTCCGAGCGGACGCGGACGCACGCCGACGGTACGAGCGCGTCAAGCGGTCGGCCGCCGACGAACACGACGAGTTCGAGTCGTACCAGTCGGCGAAGCGGGCGACCGTCGAGACGCTGCTCGCGGAGGCACGCGAGGCGGGCCACTTCGAACGGCTGCCGGCGAGCGTCCGGCGGGACGGGTGACGGCCGTCACCCTCGGTCCCGTAACACTGAATCGGGTTGTGGAAGGACGTGTACACATGGCGACGAAGTCCGTTCGGATCGACGAGGACCTCTACCGGCGGATCGAGGCCTACAAGCGGGACGACGAGACGTTCTCGGAGGCCATCGACCGGCTCATCGACGGGTGGTCGCTCCTCGACCTCGCCGACACACTCGATCCGGCGGAGGCAGACGCCCACCGGGAGGCCATCGAGGCTTCGGAGGCGGCGGGAGCCGAGGCCGTCGAGGAACGTCTCGAACGGCACTCGGTCTCGGATGACGGAGGGTGAACACGTCGCCAGTGAGGCGAAGCCTGCACTCGGGTTCGCCGACTCCGTCGTCGCCGCGACTGCACTGGTCGTCGACGAACCCGTGGTCACCGACGACACGAGCGACTTCGGGACCGTCGACGGACTCGACGTCGTGAACACGGCGACATCATCGGACGATTGAGTGGCTCGCGTCCGCCGTGACGCACCGACTCACCACTCGCCGAGTCGCGCCTGCCCACTCCCGTCGCCGTCACCCTCGCCCGCGAGCGTCGCCGCCTGCTGGATCGTCGACTCGAAGGTGTCCTGCTGGCTGCGGTCGTACAGCGTCGCGGCCGGGTGGACACAGACGAGTACGCGGTGACTCGTCTCGCCGAGGCGCGCGTCGTACACCTCGCCGGCCTCGTCGGTGACCGCTACGGACCGCTCCAGGAGGTTCTCGGCGGGCACCTTCCCCAGGGCGACGACGATCTCGGGGTCGATCGCCGCCAGTTCGGCGGCGAGGTAGCCGCGGCAGTTCTCGCGCTCGTCGACGTGTGGGTCGCGGTTCTCCGGCGGGCGACACCGGACGCTGTTCGTGATCCGTACGTCCGCCCGCGCGAGTCCGGCGTCGCGTAAGGCGTCGTCCAACACCGTCCCCGAGCGGCCGACGAACGGCTCGCCGCCCTCGTCCTCGTCTGCGCCCGGCGCCTCCCCGACGAAGACGATCTCGGCGTCCGCCGGCCCGACGCCGTTCACGATCCGCGACCGGGAGTCGACGAGTCGCGGACACCGCTCGCAGTCGGTCACGCACAGCCCCTCGTCCAGTTCCATACGACCCCCTGGGACGCCGCCACCAAAGACACCTCGCCTCGCGAGGGCGGCGGGCACGCCACGTCACCGAGTCGCTCGGTCACTCCGTCACGTGCTCGCACCGGACCCATCACTCACTCACTCGTCGTCGCCGCCGTACGTACGACCGGCACGCGCCGCGAGCCGCGCCACCCGCAGCGGTTCCGGCCGTCCGCTCCCCGCGGGCGTGTACGCTCGGACGACCGCGGCGGCCGTCTCGTGGTCACACCCGACGGCGCGCACCCAGACCGCGTCGGCGGCGTCTGCGGAGCCCTCGCCCGTGCCGGTCTCCGCCGCGTCGGCGTCGAGGACGACGCGCCGCCGCGGAGGTTGGCGCTCGTAGATCGCGCGTCGCTCGGCGAGCGCGTCCCCGTCGAACTGCTCGCGGAGCGCGGGGTCGAGCCCCGGACTCGCCTCGAAGGACACCGACAGGACGGGACAGTCGGCACGCTCGTGGAGTCGGTGGAGATCCAGCAGGTTGAACCACGCCGGAGCGAGCCCGGCACACAGGACGTACTGGACGTCCGGTCTATCGGCGACGACGGACAACGACGCGACGGTCGCGGTCGCGTCGGTGCCGCCGACGGTACACTCACCGAAGGCAAGTCCGTCGAGGACGCGGTCGGCGCGTACGACCGCACCACAGACGGTCGCCGTCGTCTCCCCGTCCGAGACGGCGATTCCCGCCGCCCGCGTCCCGGATCGCACCGCTCGTGGCTACTCGTCTTTGATGTCCTGGAGCTTGTCCAGGAGTTCGTCGTTCGACGCCCCGATCTCGAACTCGACGTCCCCCTCGTGTGCGGCCGCACCCGCGTCGACCGTGTCCTCGTCGGCGATGTCCGAATCGAGTTCCTGGTTCTCCTGTTCGGACTCGTCGTAGCTGCCGAATCCCATACATCACGGTCTTACCGACTCTCGGCAAAAAGCGCACGGGTGGGCACCACCCCACACACGCGAGTGGACAGTTCTGTGCGCCGTCGCCGGATACGTGTCCGGTTTCGGTGTTCAGTCCCGACCGAACGGACAGTTCTGTCCGCTCACGACGGGTCGGACGGTCGGTCGCTGCACGTGCGAACGGGTCGGTCGTCTGCGGTCGCGGGTGGCTCCTCGTCGGCGCACTCAGTCGTCCGCCGTCGCCGACGACTCCTCGCCGGTCGCGTCGGCGTCGGCCACGAGCGGCGTCCCGTCGGCACGCGGGCCGAGTCGCGGGCCGTGTGGACCGTCGTCGGGGTCGATCTCGCGCCGTTGGCGGTAGTCCGTCGAGCGCTCCACCGGGCGCCGGCCGACGCTGGTGATCAACTCGACGTAGTCGTCGAACGACCGGAACTCCCCGTAGTCGCCGCCCGCTCGCTTCGTGATCTCCTCCGAGAGGATCGTCCCCATGAAGTCGTTCGCGCCGCAGGCGAGCGTCTCCAGCGCCTTCTCGTCGCCGTACTTCACCCAGGAGGTCTGGACGTTCTCGACGTTGTCCAGGAACAGCCGCGAGACGGCGATCAGCAGTTTGTCCTCGGCGTCGCTCGCGCCACCGGTCACGACCCCCTGCTCGTACAGCGGCGTCCGTTCGTGGACGAACGACAGCGGGACGAACTCCGTGATCCCGCCGGTGCGATCCTGGAGGTCTCGGACCCGCTCCAGGTGGAGCGCACGGTGACGCTCGTTGTCGACGTGACCGTACATGATCGTCGCCGTCACGTCCAGGCCCGCCTCGACGGCGGCTTCCATCGCGTCGAGCCACCCGTCGGTGTCGATCTTCCCCGGACAGATCACGTCGCGCACCTCGTCGACGAGGATCTCCGCGGCGGTGCCGGGCGCGGAGTCGAGGCCCGCGTCGGCGAGGCGGTCGTACACCTCGCGGTACGACCAGTCCGTGCCGCGGCGGGCGTGGTACGCCTCTTCGGGCGTCATCGAGTGGACGTGAACCCCGTCGACGGACATCGCGTCGATCTGTTCGACGTACGTCCCCGGGTCCGTCTCGTACCGGTCCGGCGGCTTGTAGTTCACCTCGCGGGCGGGGTGGTCGTAGCTCCGGAGGATCTCGTGGTGGTCCGCGTCGAGCGCGAACGCCGGGTGGAGGCCCGAGACGGAGCACACTTCGTACACGCCCATCGCGACGGCGTCTCGGACGATCTCGCGGGACTCGGCCGGCGTCTTCGTGAACCCCGGGTGAGACACGTCGCTGTCGCGTTCGAAGTTGCTGGCGGTGTCCTTGAAGTTGCAGAACAGACAGCCGGTGTTGCAGGCGGTGGTGACGTTGTTGTTGAGGTTGGCGACGAACGTCACGGCGTCGCCGACCACCTCGCGCCGGCGGTGGTCGGCGGCCGTGAGCACCGCCTCCATCCGCTCGCGGTCGATCCCCGCGGTGTCCGTGCCGGTCGTCAGCAGTTCCGTCGCGTCGTCGACGTCGAGGCGCACGCCGTCCCGGGCCTTCGCCAGTGCGTTCTCGAACGACTGGTCGGTCTCCGGGGTGTGCCGGAAGCCGAGGTCGTCCGCGTCGAGGTCCGCTGCGGACGGTCGATCCATACCCGCACCTGCCGCGCGAGCGTGAAAAACGGGTCGGTGACGGCAGTCGCAGGTGGTGTGGCGGGTCGGCCCCGCCATCGTAGGAGGCGCCCGGCGGTGTCCGTCGCGAGCCGCCGCCGTCACCGCAGCGCGGCCGCGACGCCGACGGCCCCAGCGACGAGGAAGAAGACGGCGACGACGGGTTGCCCGCCGGTCGCGCCGGTGTAGACGCCGAACCCGACCGTCGAGACGGCGACCCCGACGCCGAGGGTCGCGAGCGCGTGGACGGCGACGTTGCGCGTCGCGTCCGTGTCCCCGGAGAGCTGTTCGCCCAGTCCCAGTGCGTGCTCGCCGAAGTCCCAGAGGGCGACCGCGCCGACGGCACCGAGCAACAGCGGGAGCGGCGTCCCACCGGTCGCGCCGCCGACGACCACGCCCGCACCGGCGAGCACGGCACCCCACCCGACAGTCCGTCGACTCGGCCGGAGGAGGCCGGCGAGCGCGAGGAGCGTGCCGAGTGCGGCGACGCCCGCGCCGGCCGGCGACGCCACGACCAGCGCCACCGTCGCGAGCGTGCCGGCGGCGGCGGTCGCCGCGACGCCCGCGACCGGCGGCGAGTGGTCGACGTTCACCGCGACCACCGCCGTGCGCTGCGTTCCAGTTCCGGTTCCAGCGCCGTCTCCGCCCCCCAGTCGACCACGCGCAGTCCGGCACCACGCAACTCCGAGAGACGGTTCGCGCGTTCGACACGGGCGAACTGTCGCCCGGCACTCTCCTCGGTCGTCGGGTCGGGACTCACCACCGTCACCGCGTGACCGTAGGCGTCGAGTCGCCGCCCGACGGTCACCGCGAAGTCGTCGAGCACCGGCGAGAAGAACACCACCTGTGCGTCCGCCGGGATGCGACGCCGGAACCGCGTGAGCCACGCCGTCGGGAGGAACCGGTCCTCCGAGGGGGTCGCCGACAGCGCCGGGTGGCTGGTGAACAGCTCGCGAGCGGCAGCCTCGTGGTCCGCGCCGGTCCCCGGCGGGAGCCAACACTCGTCGGGACTCATCGCCGCGACACCGACGCGGTCGCCGGTGTCCGACAGCGCCGAGAAGGAGACGGTCGCCGCCTCCACGGCCCGCTCGACGGCGTTCGATTCTTCCGGGCCGGGCGCCTGGTACGCCTGGACCCGCGCGTCGACGAGTAACACGACCGTGGCGGCACGCTCCTCGCGGAACTCCAGCGTGGACAACTCCCCCGTCCGGGCGAGACGCGCCCAGTTGATCCGCCGCACCGGGTCACCGTGGCGGTACTCGCGTGTCGCGTGGAACTCCAGCCCGCTGCCGCCCACGTCCGTCGGCACGCGCCCGCTGAACTGTGTCGTCAACCCACGCAGCGGGAGCGACGTACTCGCCGCCAGGTCCGGGTGACACCGCAGCGTCGTCGGCGTGTCGACGCGAGCCGTCGTCTCCCGCGAACCACTGGCGTTGCGAGCGACGACCGTCACCGGCTCCCAGTCGTGTTCGCCCCGCACCGCAGTCACGGTGTACTCGAAGGCCGCCGTCCGACCGGAGCGGAGAGCGGTCCCGAGTCGTGCCGACCCCTCGACGGCCAGCGCCGGCGGCACCCCGTCGATCACGCGGAGGTCGGCGAGGAACCCGCCGTCGTTGTGGACGCGCACGGTGACGGTCACGTCGTCGCCGGGGTCCGGGTCCGGTGGCGACACCGTCCGCTCGACACGCACGTCGACTGCCGGGTCGCGGTTGCCGCGTGCGTACGCCGCGACGGCGACGCCGACGATCCCGGCCAACAGCAGTCCCGGCTGTCGGAGTACCAGTCCCGCACCGACCGGGAACAGCGCCGCCGCCGCGATGCCGGTCCACCGTCCCGTCTCCAGTACCTCCTCGACGCGCGTGTCCGCGCTCGTCGCGGTGCTCGCGTCCGTCGTCTCCGCTCCCGGCTCGGTCGCTGGAGTCCGGTCGTCCGTCTCGGTGTCGTCGGGGGTCGCTCCGTCCTCACCGACGCCGTCCGAGTCCACACCCTTCCCCTCGGTGTCGACCGGTCCGTCGCCGCCGTCGCCGGGGCCGGTGTCGCCACCCGTCCCCGGTGTCACCGCCGGCTCGACGACACCCGGTCTGGTGTCGGGCGTGGCACCCGTCTCCGCCGTGGGCTCGGTTCCGCTCGTCTCGTCTCCCGGCTCGGTTCCGCTCGTCTCGTCTCCCGGCTCGGTTCCACTCGTCTCGTCTCCCGGCTCGGTTCCACTCGTCTCGTCTCCCGGCTCGGTTCCACTCGTCTCTTCGGTCCGTTCGTCCGTCTCGTGTGTCGTCGACACGCTCTCCTCCGTCTGTCGAGTCGCCGTCTCGTCGGCCGTCTCGCGCACTGCTCGCTCGTCGTCGGGACGCGACGCGTCGGCCGCGACACCGTCGGGGTCGCTCACTCGTCCACCTCCGAGGGGGGCCACACCGCGTCGCTCCCCGTCGCCCCGGCGTCGGCCACACGACCCGCACCGCCCGCCGGCGCCCCCTCGGCAGTCCCGTCACCGTCGCGCGACGCTCCGGGCCGCCGAGACCGACCACCACCGTCGGTGGGTCCGGGGTCCGCTCGTCGCGCCGGTCCGTCGGCCGCGTCCCCCGCGGCTCCCGACGAGTCGGCCGTCGACTCGTCGGCACGGGCGATCCGGCCCGACTGCCCCGCGAGCGCGCCGTCGGGCCGGTCCGTCGGGCCGGCACCGCCGGTACTCGGGAGGCGTTCGGCGAGACGGCCGATCTGTGTCGCGAGCCGGCGTTCGAGCCGGTCTGCGATTCCCCGCTCGCTCGCCGTCGCCACCGCCTCGGCGTCCTCGCCGCCAGTCTGGACGCGCCGGAGTGCGGCGACCGTCCGCCGCGTCGCGAACGAGAACTTCGAGTTCGAACCGAGCACGCCGCGGGCGCGGACCGCCCACGGCGGCTCCGGCGTCTCGCCGACGAACCACGCCGCGACCGGATCGTCCGTCCACGTTCCGGCGTCGACGGCCCGTTCCGCCGCCGTCGTCGTCGGGTACTCCCCGCGGGCGACCAGTGTCTCCAGCGTCGCCGCTCGCAGTCGCTCGTGGAAGTTGCGCCGCCGCGTCACACTGGCCCGCGAGAATCCCTCCGCGTCCGCCAACAGGCCGTCCACGTCCTCGCCGGGTGTCGGGAGTTCGTACCGCAGCTCCACGTCCGGCACGTCCGCAGCCTCCCGTGAGCCCTCGCGTGCCTCCGTGATCGCGTTCAACCCCAACACGATCGCCACGACGCCGACGACGGTGACGAACAGGTACGAGAGGTCGAACAGTCCCGCGAGTCCGCGCGAGAACAGAGCCACGAATCCGACCGCGACCGACACGACGCCCACGATCGCAGATCGTCTCACCGTCGGTCACCTCCGTCGGTGCGGCCGTCTCGATCACTGGTACCGTCGGCTCCGTCCTCGGGGGCCCCCGACTCGTCGGCGTACGTCGCCTCGAGGTTCCGCAGTGCCTCGACCGCACGCCGCTCGCGGTCGGTGGTCACGTCCCGGTCGCCGTACCGCACCTCCTCGAACACCTCGGTGAGCGCGGTCACGTCCTCGCGAGCCATCCCCGCGTCGACGGCCGCCGCGGCGAACTCCGCCGGGGTCGAGGAGCGTGGGCGTGGGACGTCGAGGTGTGTCGTCATCTCGCGCCACGCACGGTACACCTCGTTCTCGACGTCCGCGTCGTCTTCGAGTCGATCCGCCGCCTCGCCGGCGACCGAGCCGACCGCGGCGGCGCGGGTCTCCGAGAGTTGGTCGGACTCGTCGTCGTCCGCAGCCACCACGTCGTCACTCGTCGAGTACAACAGGAGTCCGACCGCACCGGCGGCCGCCAACAGCAACAGGACGGCGAGGAGGACCGTCGGCGTCGAGGCACTCGTCCCGCTCCCGGCGGCGCCCGCCGCACCGCCACCCTCCGGCAGGAACCCGGAGGCGTTCTGCTGTGTGCCGGCGGCGAGATCGAGTTCCGTCGGCCCGCTGCAGCGAGTCAACGTGAAGTAGAAGAACAGGAACGGAGCCGAGATCGACGCGACGGTGATCGTCGACAGGAACAGGGAGCCGGTCTCTCGGTAGAACAACAACAGGACGCCACCGATGAGTCCGGCGACGGCGATCCGTGCCGGGAGCGTGTTCAACAGGGGGATACACAGCCAGAACGACGGACTCTCGGCGCCGTCCTCGCTCGCCCCTGCACTCGAGGACTCGGAGGGACCCGTGCCGGCCTGGTCGCCGCTGGGCCCGACACCGAACCCGCTCGCCGTGTCGGTGCTCGTCGTCGATGTCAGCGTCGCCGCCGAGACACCCAACGCCAGGACGGCGGCGACCGCGAGGAGGGCGGTGGCGGCAGTGCGTCTGTCTACCACGACACGGGTTAGCAGGAAACTCCGCTTAGACCTTTCGACGTGTCCGCGAACGGAGACCGTCGCAGTCGGGGACTCCGCCCCCTCGACCACCCGACACTCCCCGAGTCACACGGGAGTGGCGAACGTCGCCGCGTCTGACCGCGGCGGTCGTCGGCGGGTGTGTCACCGCGTCGACACGCTCGCGGCACCGTCACAGCTCCGGCACCGTCGGTGTGGCCGGTCACACGGAGCGGACGGTGAGGTCGCTACCCCAGTGAGCGGCTACGGGCAGGGACCGGCTTCAGTCCTCGGAGATGTCCGTCTCCCGCTCTGTCGGAGTGGACTCTTCCGTCGTCTCGACGCTCGCTGCGTCGGGAACCCGGTCGTCGGGCGCGTCGGTCGCCTCCACGCGTCGCAGCGCCGCGACGGCACGCCGCCGTCGCTCGGGTGTCACGTCCCGGTCCCCGTACCGCACCTCCTCGAACAACTCCGTGAGCGCGGTCACGTCCTCGCGTGGGACGCCCGCCTCGGTGGCGGCCGTCGCGAACTCCGCCGGCGTGGTGGTGTGCGGGTCGTCGACGTCGAGGTGAGCCGTCATCTCGTGCCACGCCCGGTACACCGTATTGTCGACGGCCGCGTCGTCCTCGAGCCGGTCCGCCGCCACACCGGCCGCGGCGGCCAACGAGTCCGGCCCGTCGGGTTCGGCGTCCGGGTCGGCCGCCGACGCGGCGTCGGGCCGCTCGTCGTCGCCCGTGGCGACGAACAGGAGGACGACGCTGGCGAGGACCGCGACGGCCAGGAGGAGACCGAGCCCGAGCGTCGGTGTCGTCACCGCCGTCTCGCCGCCGGCGATCCCGGTCGCACCCCCACCGGAGACGAGTCCCTCCGGTGTGGCACCGGTGAACCCGAAGCTGAACTGCACGTCACCGGTCGTACACTGTGTGAGCCCGGCGACGAGCAGCGCGAGCGGGAGCACCGCCCCGAGCGCAGCCAGTCCGGCCAGGCCGTGCGACCCGTCACGCCACAGGAACAGCACGTAGACGGCGGCACCGAGTGCGAGCAGCCGTGGGCCCAGGTCCTCGACGACGACCAGACACGGCGGTCTGACGACCGTCCGTCCGGACTCCTCGGTGAGTTCGAGCCCACCGGACGCCAGGTCCCCGCCGCCCACCACGTCCGTCCGGTCGCCGACGCCGCTGCCACCCGGACTCGACTCCGAGACCGTCGTCTCCAGCGCCGCCGCGGCGAGTCCCAACGCCACCACCGCGAGCACCGCCAGCACACCCACGAGGACCGTGCGTCTCGCTACCACGACACCCCCTGCGACGAGACACCTGTTGTAGGTTACGCTACGGGGCCACCGGGACGGCGTCCGAACCGCCGGGTCTGGGCCGCGTCTGGGGGTGTCGTCGCCCGGGCACCCGGTCGAGAGACAACGAGTCACGGGGAGAGAGTGGCGTCCGACGCGCCCGTGTGTCAGCCGGTCGACAGGCGTGGCGAACCGAGGAGTCCATCTCCTGCCGAGACGACGTTCGTGTCGGGTCCGTCGACCGCCTCACTGGAAGGCGGCGCGGGCGTCCGTCGGGTCGTCTCTGGGCTCGTTGCGCTGGAACCGGGACTCGATCTCCTCGTAGCGCTCGCGGGTCTCCTCGGTGACGGAGGGCTGGACCTCCTCCAACGCCTCGTCGAAGTGCGCCTGCGTGATCCGGACGTTGCCGAGACTGCGCTCGAAGTCCTCGGGGTCCGTCGCCTCCTGCATGGAGGTGATGAACTCCCGGGAGGCGCTCATCGACGCCTCGCGGCACACCGCCTCCACGTCGGCGCCGACGTACCCCTCCGTGCGGGCCGCCAACTCGTCGAGGTCGATCCCGTCGGCGAGCGGCTTCTCGCGGGTGTGCACCTCGAAGATCTTCCGGCGCGCCGCCTCGTCGGGCACCGGCACGTGGACGTGTCTGTCCAGCCGACCCGGACGCAACAGCGCGTCGTCGATCAGGTCCGGCCGGTTCGTGGTGGCGACGACCACCACGTCCTCCAGCGACTCCAGCCCGTCGAGCTCCGTCAACAGCTGGGAGACGACGCGCTCGGAGACGCCCGAGTCGCCGGTGTTCTGGCCGCGCTCGGTCGCGATGGCGTCGATCTCGTCGAAGAACACCACCGTCGGGGCGTTCTCCCGAGCCTTCGAGAAGATCTCGCGGACCCCCTTCTCGGACTCCCCGACGTACTTGTCGAGCAGCTCCGGCCCCTTCACCGAGATGAAGTTTGAGTCGGCCTCGTTGGCGACCGCCTTCGCCAGCAGCGTCTTCCCGGTGCCGGGCGGGCCGTACAGCAGGACCCCCTTCGCGGCGTCCATGTCCATCGCGTCGAACACCTCGCCGTACTCCAACGGCCACTGGATCGTCTCCGTCAGCCGCCGCTGGGTGTCTTCTAATCCACCGACCTGGTCCCAGGTCACGTCGGGCACCTCGACGAACACCTCGCGGAGCGCGGACGGCTCGATGCCGCGCATCGCCTCCTTGAGGTCGTCGTCGGTCACCTCGATCCGTTCGAGGATCTCGGCGTCGATCTCGTCGTCTTCGAGGTCGATCTCCGGCCGGATGCGCCGCAGGGCGTTCATCCCGGCCTCCTTCGCCAACGACTCCAGGTCCGCACCCACGAACCCGTGGGTGTTGTCGGCGTAGGCGTCCAGGTCGATCTCCTCGGAGAGCGGCATGTTCCGCGTGTGGACCTGCATGATCTCCTTGCGGCCCTCGCGGTCCGGGACGCCGACCTCGATCTCGCGGTCGAAGCGCCCGCCACGCCGGAGTGCGGGGTCGATGGCGTCGACGCGGTTCGTCGCGCCGATCACGACGACCTCGCCGCGCTCTTCGAGTCCGTCCATCAGCGACAGGAGTTGCGCGACGACGCGCCGCTCCACGTCACCCGAGGTCTCCTCGCGTTTGGGCGCGATGGAGTCCAACTCGTCCATGAAGATGATCGCGGGGGCGTTCTCCTGGGCCTCCTCGAACACCTCGCGGAGTTGCTCCTCGGATTCCCCGTAGTACTTCGACATGATCTCGGGGCCCGACAGCGTCTCGAAGTGCGCGTCGATCTCGTTGGCGACGGCCTTCGCGATCATCGTCTTCCCGGTCCCCGGCGGGCCGTGGAGCAACACGCCCTTCGGCGGCTCGATGCCGAGCCGGTTGAACAGCTCCGGGTGCCGCATCGGCAGCTCGATCATCTCCCGGACCTGTTCTAGCTCCTCGTCGAGCCCACCGATGTCCTCGTAGGTCACGTCGGGGGTCTCGGCGCCGCCAGTCGCCGTCTCCTCGGCGATCTGCTCGGCGGGTTGTTCGCTGATCTGCACCTCCGTCGAGTCGGTGATGACGACCGTCCCCGACGGGGAGGTGGAGGCGACCTTCAGCGGCACCGCCTGCGAGTTGCCGCCCATCATGCCGAGGCCGAACGAGAACGGGAGCGTCTGGCCAGTCGTCACCGGCCGCCCGGAGAGTTTACTCCGGATGAGCGAGCCGATGTCGCCGCGCACCCCGAACTGCTGGGGGAGCGCGACCGTGATCCGCTCTGCGGGGGACACGTCGGCGGGTTCGACCGCCACGGTGTCGTCGATGCCGGTGTCGGCTTCCTTCCGGAGTTGGCCGTCGATCCGGACGACACCCGTCCCGTCGTCTTCTGGGTAGCCGGGCCACACCCGCGCGATGGCGGTCTCGTCACCCTCGACGGTGACGTAGTCCCCCGCCGAGAGGTCGAGTTCCTCGGCCGCCGCGCGGTCGACCGCCGCCAGCCGACGGCCGGCGTCCTTCTGCTTCAGCGGCTTGACGGTGAGCTTCATCGGGCCACCTCCACGGTGACGACACCGTTGTTCGCCGTCGTCTCCGTCACCTCCCCGGGCACCTCGAACTCGAACGTCTCGCTGTCCGCCGCCGTCTCGACGACGACGATGGCCGTGCCGTCGACCGTGTCGACCGACACCGACCCGACGCCGTCCTCACCACCCGTCACGTCCACCGCGAACACCGACCGGTCCGGGTAGTCGTACTGCCGCACGAGCCGCCCGTCGCCAGTCTGTCTGTGTCTCTGAGTCATCTTTCGCTAACCAGAGGTAACAGTCGTAGGTATAAGAACCTGTCGCCCACTAACCGCAGTACGGCGCGGGGGTGACGTTTCGAGAGTGGTGTAGCGGTTCACATCGAGGTGCGTGTGTGAGTGGTCGGTGAGAGACCGAGTGGAGAGGGTGAGTGACGGCCGTCCGGGGGCCGACGATCAGTCGTCGGCGGGTGTCGGCTCTTCGCCGGCGTCGGCAGGCGGGGCGACGCGCCCGTGGACGGTCTCGTGGACGCCGAGCACGAGCGCGGGGACGACGAACATGAAGAGGTGTTCTTCCAGCGGAATCCCGAGGAGTTCCACGCCGGTTCGCATCGTGATCGCGAACACGCCGACTTCGAGGGTGTACCAGTCCCAGACGTACGCCAGCGGGTAGACGACGGCGACGGTCACCAGCGCACGGCGGAGCGCGCGAGCCCGCACGAGCAGCCACACCGCCAGACTCCCGAAGACGACCTCCGTCGCGAGGTAGGTGTACGGCCCGAGGACGGTCACGTCCGGCAGCGGCACCCCGGCGAGCGGGCGGAAGAACACGGCGACGACCAGCCCCGCCAACAGGAGGTACGCCCCGCGGACGAGCAACATCGTCGCCGTCGCGGCGTCGCGGTCTGCCGCCAGCACCGCCACCGCGGCGAACGCGACCACACCGACGGGTGCCGACGGCGGGAACAGCCCGTCGACGGTGAACGCCACGACGGCGAACAGCCCGCCGCCCATCAGCCAGTACGCCAAGCGCCGCGCCCGCCGCCGACCGAGGACCACCGCGACGGTTCGCTTGTCGATCGATCGGTCGTACTCGTAGTCCGTCGCGTCGTCGATCACCTTCACGCCGGTCAACACCGCGAGGAACACGCCCGCGAACGCCAGCGGTGCCGGTGCGAGCGCGCCGGCCTGCGTCGCGTAGCCCCCACAGATCGCCAGCGCGATCCCGACCGGGTAGCCGGCGGTCGCCGTGATGGGGTTCGTGTCCAGTTGCGGCGCGTGGAGGTAGCCGATCACCCAGGTCGGCAGCGTGAGCACCGCCGCGAGCGGCCCCGCCAGCAGGACCACGCCCAGCGTCGCCGCCGCGAAGCCGACCCCTGCGCCGACGAGGCCGGCGAGACAGCCGCGGCGACTCATCGGGTGGGCGTCGTCCTCCCCGCGCACGTAGAAGTCGACGTAGCCGTCCTTCACGTGGGCCGTGTACACCGCACAGAAGATCGCCAGCGCGTGGACGCCCGCCGCCAGCGGCGCGAACGAGCCGTCGAGTGCCGGCACCGCGTCGGCCGCCAACACCGCGCCGAACAGCGACGCCGCCAGCGGCGGGAGCATGAAGACCGGGTGGACCTGCGAGGCGAACGCACTGAGGGCGGCGACCGGACCACTCGCGTCGCGGGCGACTGTCACGTATCGACCGACGGCAGGTGTGTGGTTAAGTGTCACGACGGGTGTGGGTGGTGGGACGTGGGTGGAGGCAGGTGAAAGTCGGGGAGAGACGACGAGTCGGACGCCGAGAGGAACGACTAGTTCCCGAGCGCGCCACGCGACTTGTCGTCCAGTGAGGGAATCGGATCGAGGTCGGAGACACGCCAATCCGGGTAGTCGACACCCTCACTCTCTAGTACCGCAGAGAAGCAGTCACCGTCGGTTAGTTCGTCGAGTGTGGCGATCACTCCCGGCTCGTGGTCGACATCTCGAACTGGGACGGAGCGGCGCATCCCCTCGTCGGGGCCGTGGAGAACACGGAGCCACAGGCGGTTCCCGCCTCGTCCGACCACCTCGAACTCAATCTCCTCGGTTCTCACGTTTCGACGTGTGTTCGTTCAGCGTGTCAAATCTACGGCGGTGAACACGACGACAGACTGCTCACCTCCGACCCACTACACCAGGCTACTCACGGTGAGCCCGACGGAGACGAGGATGGGCACGCTGGCGGCGATCGCCGCCTCCTTCGTCGTCACGTCGCGGGCGTGGCGAGTCGCGTACGTCAACAGGACACCCTGCCACAGCGTGAACCCGACACCGGCGGCGCTCGACAGCCGGACGAGTTCGTGCGACTGGAGGCGCGCCTGTGCCGCTCCGAACTGCTGGATCGACGCCGGCGGCGCGATCGAGCCGAGCGCGACGTAGGTGGCACCCAGCCCGATCACGGACGAGACCAGTGCGGGGAGGAACGCCCACCCGGCGAGCCGGAGCGTCTCCCAGAACGACCCCTCGCCGTCGAAGACCGCCGTGACGGCGTACAGCCAGACCGAGATCACCAGCCAGACGACCACCGGACTGAGTGCGGCCGCACCGATCCCGAACGCGAGTGCGAACACCGCTCCGGCGCCGCCGAGCCCCGAGAAGAACTGCTGGATGGTCACCCACACCGTGAGCGCGCCGACGACCGTCGTCGCCAGCAACAACAACACCGGCGAGAGCCAGTCCGTCTCGCGTGCCTGGTCGGCGAAGAACGCGTCCGGATCCGTCAGGAGGTTCATACCGTCACTCGGTTCGGAGGGTGTGTTCAATCGTCGGCGTGTGTCTCACACCGTGAGACGGTGGCCGGACGGCGCCCTGGACGAGAGACGAGTCGTCGGGTCGTCCGACGATCGCCACGTCGCGTCGCCGCTCCCGACTTCCACCCCGTCACGCCGTCTCGTCCGCGTCGTCCGTCTCGACGGCGGGGTCGTGCGCGCGGAACCAGTCGTGGAGTTCCTCGATGCGTCTGGTGGTCCGACTCGGGTCGTCGACGTCGTGGTTCTCGCCGGTGTAGATCACCAGCTTCGCGTCGACACCCTGCTTGCGGACGCTGACGTAGAGCTGTTCGGCCTGCGTGGGCGGACACCGCCAGTCCTCCTCGCCGGCGGTGATCAGCAGTGGGGTGTCGACCGCGCCGACCCGCGACAGCGAGGAGATCTCGCGGTACGTCTCCGGGTTCTCCCACGGGACGCCGAACTCCCAGTCGTGCCAGTTGTGGTTGTCGTCCGTGCCGAAGTTGCCGTAGAAGTCGTAGATCCCGTGTTCCGGCGCGGCCGCCGCGAACTGGTCCGTGCGGGTGACGACGTGGGCCGTCGTGATCCCGCCGTACGAGAAGCCGGTACAGAACAGCCGATCCGGGTCGGCGACGCCGTCGGCGACCAACTCGTCCGTCAGCGACACCACGTCGTCCGTCTCCAACTCGCCGCGGGTGCCCGCCAACTGCTCCGCGAACGCGCGGCCGTAGGAGGTGGAGCCGCGGTAGTTCGGCTTCGCGACGACGTAGCCGTGGCTCGTCCAGTAGGCCACGTCGAAACGGAACGTCGGCGCGTCGTAGCTCATCGGCCCGCCGTGGATGGCGACCACCGTCGGCCGCGGGTCGTCCGTCTCCGGGTCGTAGTCTGCCGGGTAGTACGTCACGGCCTCGATCTCCTCGCCGTCGCTGTTCTCGTAGCGCCGGACCTCGGCGTCCGGCAGCGGGCGATCCGTCGCCCAGTCCTCGTTGAACGCGGTGACACGCGCGAGCGGCCCGCCGGTCTCGTCGGGGCGCAACTCCCCGGCGTCCAACGCGTACACCTCCGGCGGGGCGTCGGGGCGTGCCAGTCCCAGCGCGACCGTGTCGCCGGTGAGGTCGAACGCCTCGATCTCGCGGTGGCGCCCCTGCCGGTCGTACGCGCGTCGCGGTTCCCCGTCGACCGGGAGGACCGCGAGTCGCGTCCACGCCTCGTCGGCGATCGGCACGACCACCGTCTCGTCGTCGAGCCACGCCAGCGTCCCCTCCCGCGCCACCGTGCGGTCGAGGGCCGCCGACAGCGACTCGTAGTCGCCGTCACCGGGCGCGACGCCCGTGTCCTCGGGGCCGTCGCCGGGCGCAACGCTCGTGTCCTCGGGGCCGTCGCCGACCGCGTGGGTGGGGTCGTCCGTCAGGTGGAACACCTCGGCCGGACGGTACCAGTTCTCGTGGTCGCGTCCGACGACGGCGAGCGTGTCGCCGTCGGGTGACCACGTCGGCTGGGCGAACGCCCGCGCGCCGTCGGTGAGACGGCGGGCGTCGGTGCCGTCCGGGGCGATCGTGAACACGTCGTACGCGCCGGAGTCGTCCGGCCACGCGGCGGCGTTGCGACAGAACGCGATTCGGTCGGTCGGCCCCCACGCGGGCTGGAGGCCCGCCAGCGGTTCGACCGCGCCGGCGCCGTAGGCGTCGTCGAGTCGCGTCGGGTCGAACTCGTCGTCGAGCGAGCAGACGAACAGGTACGTCGTCACGTCGTCGAGCCACCCGACGCCGTCGGCCTTGTGCTGGAGTCGTGTCACCTCGATCGGCCCGTCGTCCTCGCGACGCTGGCGGAGGTACTCGCGGTCCGTCGCCGTCGGATCGCGGGCGGCCGCGACGAGTCGTTCCCCGTCCGGGGCCAAGTCGAACCCGGAGACACCCTCCGGGAACGCCGTCACCCGTCTGGCGTCGCCCCCGAGCGCGAGGTCGTACACCCACACCTGCGGGCGCGGTCCCTCGCCGATCCGCTCGTCGCCGTCGTCGGTCTCGTCGCCGGCGTCGGCGTCACCGGCGGCGTCGATCTCGTCGTCACCGGCAGCGTCGGCGTCACCGCGGTCGCCGTCGTCACCGTCGCCACCGTCGCCGTTGCCCCACTCGTGACCGAGGTCGTCGTCGCGTGCCGCGAGGAACGCCAGGCGGTCACCGTCCGGCCCCCACGTCGGGCTCGCGGCGCTCGACGCACGCGAGAGACGGTGCGGGTCGCGCGAGCCGTCGGTCGGAGCGACGTACAGTGCGGTCCGCGTCTCGTCGGCCTCGGGGTCGGACTCCTCGACGACGACCGCGACGCGGTCGCCGCTCGGCGAGAGTGACACCTCCGTCACCGGTCGGAGGTCGTGTACCGCAGTCAGGTCGATCTCGTCCATGCCCCGTCCGTCGGGCGGTCGCTCACTTGGTCGTTCGGGTAGCGGGTCTCGCCGCGAGACACTGCCGGCGGTGCCGTTATGCCGCGGCGGCCGGTACGCCGGACGGATGGCGGACACAGCGGGAGGAACGGCGAACACCACCGAGCATACGACCACCAGACGCCGGGCACTCCGACGACTCGGCACCGGTCTCGGCGTCGGCGCCGGGACGACCCTCGCCGGCTGCGTCGGGGGCGGCGACGCGGTGGTGTCGGTGCTCGCGGCCGGGAGCCTCCAGTACGCGCTCGACACGCGCCTCCGCGAACGGACGGACCGGCAGCTCAGCGTGGAGACGCGCGGCTCGGCGGCCTGTGCACGCATGGTGGCGGAGGGGCTGCGCGACCCGGACGTGTTGGCGCTGGCCGATCCGCGGCTGTTCGACGGGCTCGCGACGCGGTACACTGCCTTCGCGACGAACGCGCTGGTCGTCGCGTACGCGCCCGACACGAGTGTCGGGGCGCGCGTCGCCGAGGCCGACGTGCCGTTCGACCCGCTGTTTTCCGCCGATGCACGACTGGGCCGGACGGACCCGGACGCCGACCCACTCGGCTACCGCACGCTGTTCGCGCTGCGACTCGCCCGCGACCGGTGGGGGCGCGACTACCCGTCGCTGCTCGCGCCCGAGCAGGTGGTCCCCGAGACGGAGTTGCTCGCGACGCTCGCGACCGGCTCACTCGACGCGGTCGTCGCCTACCGCAACATGGCCGTCGACCACGACCAGCCGTTCCGGACGCTCCCGGCGACCGTCGACCTCTCGACACCGCGTCACGCCGCCGAGTACCGCCAGTACACGTACGAACTCCCAGACGGGCAGGTGGTTCGGGGGGCGCCGATCACGTACGGTGCGACGCTGCGCCACGAGCGGCCCGCGACGCGGGCGGTCTTCGAGACGCTCGTCGCCGGCGACTGGCTGGGCGGGGGGTTCGACGTGCCGGCGGCGTACCCGACCGAGCGGTCGGTGTGAGTGGAGACGCGAGACCCAGTACGGGAGACGCGACACCGTCGTCAGAGGCCGTCGAGCACCGTCTCCGCGACGTGGGCGACGGCACGACTCCGGCGGCGACGCGTCTCGAAGGCTGCCCGAGCGTCGGCGACGGCGTAGTCGTCGCGCTCGAACGCCACGTCCGGGTAGTCCACGCCGGTCAACACGAGCGGCTCGGGCGGCGCGGGTGGGACACCCTCGTGGGTCGCCACCGGCTCCGGGTCGAGCAGTCGTCGGACGCGGTCGAGCGTCGTCTCCCCGGTCGCGACGCCGCGGACGACGGTCGCCAGTCGCCGCACGAGTTGCCGGGGGAACCCGTCGGCCGCGACCCGGAGCACGAGTCCGTCGACCGCACCCGCCTCGCCGCCGGTCGTGTCACTCCCTCGCGTCGCCGTGTCTCCACTGGTCACCGCGTCTGCCCGCGAGATCCCGCCGACCGGGTCGACGGAACACGACAGCGTCCGTTCCGTCCCCGTCTCGTCGGGCGTGAGATCGGCGAAGTCGTGGGTGCCCGACACCGCCTCGGCGGCGGCCCGTGCTCGGTCGAGTGACAGTCCCGACTCGGGTGTCGTCTCGCCGGTGGGCCGCTCCGCCGTCGGGTCGAGCGAGCCGTGTGGCCCGACGAGGTGGTAGCGGTAGCGCCGTCGCGTCGCGTCGTGTGTGGCGTGAAAGTCGTCGGGTACGTCGGCGGCCGCCCAGACGTGGACCGCGTCGGGGAGGTGGGCGTTCAGCGGGCGGGGAGCGAGCCAGTCGGGCGCGTCGAAAGCGACGGTCTGTGCGACCGCCGACACGCCCGCGTCCGTCCGTCCAGCCGCCGCGTACCCCGACGGCGTCGGGCGGGAGGCGGACGACGCCGACGGCGCGTCGGCGGTCTCGGCCGCCGGCGGCGCGTCGGACTCGTCGCTCGCGGCTGTCGAGTGAGGGTCGTCGGGCGACGCCAGCAACTCCAGCGAGACGAGTGCGTCGAGGATCGCGTCCGACACCGTCGGCACGTCCGGCTGGCGCTGGAACCCGTGGAACGGCCGGCCGTCGTACGCCACGCGGTAGGCGCGCACACTCGTCGTCGGCCGGCGAGTGTGAAGAGTCGTGTGGGCGACGCCCGCGGACGGCGAGCGTCGAGAGTGGTCTGGGCGAGGACGGTGAACCCGAGTTCGGAGTCGGCGAGAACGCCAGACACGACGACGAGTCACCTCGTCCCCGATCCGAGAGCAGTCAGTCGTCGGCCGTCGGCGCTGGGGGACCACCGCCCTGCGTGCCCCCCGTCGTGGCGTGCTCGGACAACTCGAACGCGTCGAGCCGGTCTTCGAGCCCGTCGACGGCGTCCGTCAGGTCGGCGGTGCGGTCGGCGAGACGGGCGACCCGGTCGGCCTGCGCCTCGCCGGCCGCGACGGCGTCGTCCGCGTCGCTGGCCGTCTCGCGGGCGAGCGTGGCGACGCTCTCGGCGACGCTGGCGACCTCCTCGGCCGTCGCCGCCTGATCGTCCGTCGCGTCGTCGACGGAGTCGACACTCGCACGGACCTCCTCGACCGTCGCGACCACCTCGTCGAGGCGCCCGACCACCGTCTCGACCGTCGCGACACCCTCGTCGACGTGGTCGTCCGTCCGCTCGATGGCCGCCGCCGTCGCCTCCGTCGCCGCCCGCGTGTCGGCGACCGTGGCGGCGATCTCCTCGGTCGCGTCGCTCGCCTCCTCCGCGAGACTCTTGACCTCGTCGGCGACGACCGCGAACCCGTCGGCCGCACCGTCGTCGACGCCGCCGTCCCCGCCGGCTCGGGCCGCCTCGACGTTCGCGTTCAGCGCCAACATGTTCGTCTGGTCGGCCACGTCCTCGATCAGTTCGACCAACTCGCCGATCTCGCCGACGGTGGTCTGGAGCCGCTCCACCTCGGCCGCGGTCGCGTCCATCTCCGCGCGGATCGCGTCCATCTCGTCGATCGCCTCGCCGGCCGCCTCGGCGGCCGCCTCGCCGCGGTCGGCCGCCGTCGCCGTCCGGTCGGCGATCTCGCCCGCCGAGGCGGCGACCTCCTCGACCGTCGCCGACAGCGAACTCACCTCGTCGCTCACCTGCGCGAGTCGCTCCTCCTGTTCGTCGGCCGCCTCGCTGATCTGGGTGACCGCCACGACCGTCCGCTCGTTGTCGCTCGCGAGGTGGTCCGTCTCCGTCTCGAAGGTGTCGGCCGTCGTCTCCACCTCCTCCGCGAACGCCCGCACCTCGCCGACGGTCCGTTCCAGCCGGGCGAGCGTCTCGTTGGTCTCGTCGGCGAGCCGCGCCAGCGCCTCGTGGTCGGTGTCGGCGTCGAGGCGAACGGTCAGGTCGCCGGCCGCCGCGTCGTCCAACGTCTCTCCGAACTCGTCGGCGACGGTCCGCATCTCCGCCGCCAGCCGCTCCGCCTCCTCGCGGGCCGCCTCCGCCTCGCGCTCGGCGTCCTCGGCGGCCTCGATCCGTGCCTGGAGGTCGTCGCGCAAGCCGTCGAGTGCGTCCGCCAGCGAGCCGAGTTCGTCGCGCCGTCCCTCGTCGAACGTCACGTCGAAGTCGCCGTCTGCGAGTCGGTGGACCCGTGCGGTGAGTTGGTTCGAGGCGCCGATGAGTGTGAGCGCGACGACGACGAGCGTCGCGAACAACACCGCGAAGACGGCCGTCCCGGCGACCAGCGCGGGGACGAACCCGGCCGTCCCCGGCGGGTAGACGACACCGAGCACGACCGCCGCGACGAGTCCCCCGGCCGCGAGGTACGTGACGACCACCTGTCGGACCATCCGCCGCTGGACCGCGACCGGGTAGAGTCGTTCGAGTCCCAGGTCGACGAAGAACCGCTCGACCGCGCTCAACTCGGCGGTGGTCCCGCCGTCCGTCCGTGGGTCGCCCCCGGTGCGACCAGTTCGAGACATACCGTCCGGAAGAGTGAGAACTGCAATAAATGTCGCGTTGTTCGCGGAGCCGCGAGAAGTCGAGACGTCCCGCTCGTGGGGTCGGTCGCTCCGAGTGACGACTCAGGGCCAGTTGCCGGAGTTCTCGTAGGCGTCGACGACGCGCTGGATCGCGACGACGTACGCCGCGGTCCGGAGGTTCGGCGCGTCGGTGTCCTCGAAGGCGTCGATCATGTCGTCGAAGCCGTCCGTGATGTGCCGTTCCAGTTCCTCGTTGACCTTCTCCTCGGTCCAGTAGAAGCGCTGGCGGTTCTGGACCCACTCGAAGTACGAGACGGTGACACCGCCCGCGTTCGCGAGGATGTCCGGGACGACGTAGGTGTCGGACTCCGCGAGCACGTCGTCGGCCTCGGGGGTCAGCGGCCCGTTGGCGGCCTCGACGATCACGTCCGCCTGCACGTCCGTCGCGAGGTCACCGTCGATGGCGTTCTCGAGAGCCGCCGGCACCAGCAGGTCCACGTCCAGCGTCAGCAGGTCCTCGTTGGTCAGCTCCTCGGCGGCACCCTCGTAGCCGCTGACGGACCCGGTCTCGCGTTTGAACTCCTTGACGGCGACCGCGTCGAGTCCGTCGGGGTCGTGGATCGCGCCGCTGGAGTCGGAGACGGCGACGACGGTGCCGCCCTGCCGTTCGATCAACTTCGCGGCGATCCAGCCGGCGTTGCCGTACCCCTGCACGGCGACCGTCGCGTCCGCGAGGTCGCGGTCGAGGTACTCGAAGATCTCGCGGCTGGCGAACATCGTCGAGCGGCCGGTCGCCTCGACGCGACCGGCACTCCCGCCGTTGTCCGGTGCCTTGCCGGTGATGACGCCCGGCGCGGTCGTGTTCTCCAGCGTCTCGTAGGTGTCTTTGATCCAGTTCATCTCCCGCTGGCCCGTGTTCACGTCCGGCGCGGGCACGTCGCGGTCGACCCCGATCAGCGGGCGGAGTTCCTTCCCGAACGACCGCGTGAGCCGTTCGAGTTCGCTCTCGGAGTACTCCGACGGGTCGACGACGATGCCACCCTTCCCACCGCCGTAGGGGACGTTCGCGATGGCACACTTGTACACCATCCAGCCGGACAGCGCCTTCACCTCGTCGCGCGTGACGCCCGGGTGGTAGCGGATCCCGCCCTTGTACGGCCCGCGGTCGCCGTTGAACTGCGAGCGGAACGCCTCGAACACCTCGATGGTGCCGTCGTCGAGTTCCACCGAGAGGTTCGTCTCCAGTACGCGCTCGGGGTGTTTCAGCCGCGCGAGCACGTCGTCGGCCACGTCGAGGTGACGCGCCGCGTCGTCGATCTGCTCTTGGAGACTCTCGAACGGGTTCGCCTCGTCGGACATACCTCACGGAGAGTGACCACCCCCCGTAAGCGTGTCGAATCAATAGCATACCCAGTCCTATTACGCCCTTAGTTGCCTTCCCCTCGTGTACCTGTCTCGTGGGAGACCGCCCCGCTCGGCGCCGGAGACCGCCGAATCGTGGACTCGGAATCGAGTAGTCGTCTGGGTCCGACGGGTCGGCAGGTGTGTCAACAGTGTGGTACGTCGGGGACTACTCCGTCGGCACTCGCGGACTACTCCGGCGGTCCGTCGGGGGCTGCTCCGGTGGTACGTCGCGGACTACTCCACTGGTACGTCGGGACCTACTCTCCCGGCTCGAACGCTCGTCCGGCGGCGAGTGCGCGGTCGCGGACGCGTTCGGCCTGTGCGATCAGGGGTGCGTCGATCATCTCGCCGTCGACCTCGAAGACGCCGCGTCCCTCGGCGGCGGCGCGGTCGCGGGCCGCCAACACCCGTTCGGCCCACGCGATCCGGTCGTCGTCGGGGGTGAACGCCTCGTTGATCGGCCCGACCTGCGACGGGTGGATCGCCATCTTCCCGTCGTAGCCGAACTCGACGGCCGTCCGGGTGTCCTCGCGGAGTCCCGCCTCGTCGGAGAAGTCCGTGTAGAGGGTGTCGACGGCGTCGATTCCCGCCGCGGCGGCGGCGGTCACCACGCGCTGGCGGGCGTACAGCACCTCCGTCCCCGCGTCCGTGCGGGTCGCGCCCACGTCGGCCGCCAGATCCTCCGCGCCGAACACCAGCGCGTCCGTCGCCGGCTCGTCGGCGACGGAGACGGCGTTCACGACGCCGCGTGCGGTCTCCAACAGTGCGAGCACCGGACAGTCGAAGCCGTGGATCGACAGCAGGTCGGCCGTCTCCGCGACCGTCTCGGCGTCGGCCACCTTCGGTACCATCACGGAGTCCGGCACCGCGTCGGCGTCTGCCAGCGCCGCGAGGTCGGCGTCGCGAGCCTCGGGTGTCCCGCCGAGTCTGACGCACACCTCCGCGTCCGGGTCGAACTCGGGGTCCGTCAGGACGGCGGCGACCGCCTCGCGGGCCGCCGGGCGGGCGTCGGGTGCGACGGCGTCCTCGAGGTCGATCGCGATCACGTCCGGGTCCGCACGCGGGGCCTTGCGGACCAGGTCGGGCTGGTCGCCGGGCGAGAACAGGAGACTACGTCTGGGCACACCCGGGGTGTGTGCCGGTGACGGCTTCAACCATGTGGTCGGGGGTCCCCGAGTGCGAGTCTCACCCGACGGGTCACCCGTGTCTGAACACTACCGAGCGGCGACCCGGAAGACTCTCGGCGGTCGTCGCCGACGGCTCGCGTGTGACCGGCAAGTACTACGAGGAGTTCACGGTCGGAGAGACGATCACCCACGAGAAGCGGCGGACGATCAGCGAGCGGGACAACCAGGTGTTCTGTGACACGACGATGAACCAGCAGCCGCTGCACCTGGACGCCGACTTCGCCGCCGACACCCAGTTCGGGGAGCGTCTGGTCAACGGGTTGCTCACGATGAGTACCGCCGTCGGGCTCTCGATCCCGGACACGACGGACGGCACCATCGTCGCCAACCTCTCGTACGACGACGTGACCCACCCGAACCCGGTGTTCCACGGCGACACGATCTACGCCCGTTCGACGGTGACGGACAAGCGGGAGACCAGCGACGGCGAGCGCGGCGTGGTCACGATGCGCGTCGAGGCGTTCGTCGTCGCCGACGCCGACCCGGAGACCGGGGCGGTCGGCGATGACGCCGCCCGCGACGCCGTCGATCCCGACGAGGTGACCGACGACGGCGACGTGTTGGTGTGCGAGTTCGAGCGGACCGTCCTCTCGTTGAAGCGGCCCGCCGCGGACGCGGACTGAGTCGGGTGTCGTCCGGGTGGTCGTGGTCGAGTCGGGTCGGTGGCGGTCGGGACCACGACTCTCGTCCCGAGCACGATGAGGAGTGGCGGGGACACCACCGGGGGCGCCCCCCGGACCGGTGCTGCCCTCCCGTCCCCGTCGTCAACCTGTCAGTTACATTATCACAAGTGAACAGAATTTTTCCTCTACTACAAGTCGTTTCCGTGCCTCGAAGGTCGTATGCGACGGAGAACACTCCTCCGACGTACCGGACAGTTCGGCGCACTGGCGGTCGGCGGGGCCGGCTTGGCGGCCGCGTCCGACGGCGACTACTCTCACGTCGTCTACGAGACCGAAGCCGGCGACCGTGAAGTGGTGCCCGTCGCGGAGTTCCGCGACCGCGACGGGCCGGCCCGTGCAGCCTGTGACGAAATCGAGTGCACCGTCTACGACTGTGACGACTGTCCCGAGAGCTGTTACGACACCTGTGGTGGGTGTCTCTGCAGTTCGCCCTGAGACGAGTGGGCTGGGACCGCCGCCGTTTTTCACCCGACGCGTTCGAGAGACGCCCGTGTCCCGTCGCAGCGACGGTAGGGAGTCCGGAACCGCCGCCCGTCTGTGGGTTCACGGCACCACCCTCGCGACGCGCGTGGCGGCGGCGCTGGCCGCTCGCCTCCCGGCGACGGCGACGCTCGCGCGGTGGGGGTTGGCGGCGATGCTCGTCGCCGCCGGCGTCCACAAACTGCTCCAGCCCGCCGACTGGGCGGTGTACGTCACCGACTGGCTCGCGCCGTGGCTCGTCGTCTCGCCAGTCACGTTCATGTTGGTCAACGGGTGGCTGGAACTGGGGTTCGCGGCGCTCCTACTCGCGGACCGCTACACCGCGGTCGCCGCGACGGTCGCGTGGGTGTCGCTGCTCGCGACGATCGCGTACCTCTGTGTCGTGTGGGTCACCACCGGCCGGTTCGGGGACGTGATCGCCCGCGACGTGGGCCTGCTCGCGCTGGCCCTCGTCGTGTTCGCCGACGCAGTACGAGCGTCGTCGTGATCGCCGACAGGCCGCGTTGCTGGACTCTGCTCGGGCGTCCCGTCACCGCGGTCGACTTCCAGTCGTGCCTGGCGAGTATTTGTACCCGAAGACGGCCCACGTACACACATGGCAACGGACGACGGTCGGATCGACCGCCTGGAGGGCTGTATCACCGACGAGACGGTCGCCGACGGGTCGCTAGATCCACACGCGCTCGAACTCGAAGGACTGTGGATCGACGACCTTCCCGTAGGCGGGCGAGACTCGTGATCTGCGTCGACGGAAATCGGTCCGTTGGAGAGCGCTACAGGATCGTCCCGTGCTTCTTGTCCGGCACGCTCTTCTCGATGTCGGCGTAGAAGTCGAAGCGGTTGACCAGTTCCTCGCGGAGTCGCGAGGGTTCGACCACCTCGTCGATCACGACCTCGCTGGCCATCCGGTGGATGTCGATGTCGCGGCGGTACTCCTCGCGGAGCTCCTGTTCGCGCTCGGCGCGGGCCTCCTCGTCGTCGATGTCGGCGAGTTCGTTCGCGTAGACGGCGTTGATCGCCGCCTCCGGGCCCATGATCCCGATCTCGCCCGACGGGAGTCCGATCACCGACTCCGGCTCGTAGGCCGGGCCACCCATCGCGTAGATCCCCGCGCCGTACGCCTTCCGGACGACGACGGTCTGTTGGGGCACCGTCGCCGAGGAGGTGGCGTAGATGAACTTCTTCCCCTTCTCCAGGATGGCGTCCTTCTCGACGGAGGAGCCGGCCATGAACCCCGGCGTGTCACAGAGGTACAACAGCGGGATCTCGTAGGCGTCACACGTCCAGACGAACTCCGCGGCCTTCTCGGCGGCGTCCGGGAAGATCGCCCCCGACCGCTGGGCGGGCTGGTTGGCGACGATCCCGACCGGCCGGCCGTCGATCCGCGCGAAGGCCGTGACGATCTCCTTGCCGTACTCCGGTTTCAACTCGAAGACCGAGTCGGCGTCGACGACGCGGTCGAGCAGATCCGTCACGTCGTACGCGCGGTTCGGCTCGTCGGGGATCACCGCGTCCGTCCCACGCGGGTCGAGTGCGGGCGGCGTCGGGTCGGCGCGTGGCGGGTCCTCGCCGGCCACGTCCGGGAGGTACGACACCAACTGCGCGACGAGTTCGCGGGCGTGTTCCTCGTCGTCGGCGACGAGGTCCGCGCTGCCGGAGTACTTCGCGTGGACCGCCGGCCCACCCAACTCGTCCATCTCGATCTCCTCGCCGGTGACCATCTGGACCATCCGCGGGGAGGCGATCGCCATCGCGGACATCCCCTCGACCATGATGGTGAAGTCCGCGAACACCGGGGTGTACGCCGCCCCGGCGATACACGGCCCGTACAACACACAGATCTGCGGGACGCGCCCCGACAGCATCGAGTGGTTGTAGTAGTACTTCCCGATCCCCTCGCGGTTGGCGAAGAAGCCCGTCTGCTGGTCGATCCGGCCGCCCGAGGAGTCCATCAGGTAGAGGACGGGTTTGCCGTTCTTCAACGCGCGCTGTTGCATCCGGAGGAACTTCTCGACTCCCTTCGCGGCCATCGACCCCGCCTTGACGGTGAAGTCGTTGGCCATGACGTGCATGTCGCGGCCCTCGAACTCCGCCGCGCCGGTGATCAGTCCGTCCGCGGGGATCCGGTCGCTCTCGTCGTAGTCGTCCCCGTCCGGGGAGTCGGGGTGCCACTCGTCGAAGTTGGCGAACCGGCCGTCCTCGAAGGTGAGCGCGTCGCCCGGGTCGCCGTCCGCGTCGCCGAACCAGAGGTTGAGTCGGTCGCGGACGAACAGTTTCCCCTGGTCGGGGAGTCGGTCCTTGTACTTCTGGGGGCCACCCTGGAGGATGTCGGCGATCTCCTCGCGGAGTCGCTGCTCGCGCTCACCGGGACGTTCCCCGTCGTCGACGGGGTAGTCAGGTTCGGGCGCGGTCGCCGTCGCCGTCGGCTCCTCGCCGTCGCCCGCGACGACCTCGACGTCGACCGCGAGGTGTTCCGCCAGCGCCGAGGCGATGGCGGACGCCTCCTCCGTGGTCGCACCCTCTCCGACGTGGACTCGCATACGGATCCGGTGGCAGGTTTTGCGGAAAACCGTTTCTATGCCTCGTGGCCGACCACCACCGGAACGGTCCGTCGTGTCCGTGTGGTGTGTGGCGGGAGGCACGTCCGTGTGGCGGGAGGACGGGAGACGCGCCGGGCGGCGCGAGAGGTCGTAAACCAACACTTTTGTATCTCGTACGGCGAACATCAAGGCAACTCAGGTCGATGGTCCGGAAGAAGACGCTCAGCCCGAGTGGGGCCAAGGACGAAGACGGGGAGTACCACAACGTACACGTCAACATCCACGAGGACGAGCTCGCCGTCGCCGGGATGGACATCGGCGACGAGGTGTTCGTCCGCGTCCGCGACGGGAAGATCATCATCCAGAAGGCCGACCCCGAGGACGTCGAACACGACTTCTGAGGCACGTGACGCGCGACCACTCCCCGCCGTCGGACGCGACTCCAGCGCCAGAAGACGCCACGACACCGGAGCCGCCGCAGGCCCGCCAGCGTGGCCGTTCCCGGGGTGGTCGACGGTGACCCTCTACGACGTGGTGAAGCCGGCGGCGTTCGCGTTGCCGCCGGAGACGGCCCACGGACTCACCCACCGTCTGATGCGAGCGGTCCAGGACACACCCGTCCAGTCGGCGCTCGCGTCGCGGCTGTCCGTGCGGGACCCGCGGCTCCGGACGGAGTTGTGGGACCTCGAGTTCCCGACGCCGGTCGGCGTCGCGGCGGGGTTCGACAAGAACGCCCACGTGCCGCGGTTCCTCGCGGCACTGGGGTTCGGCCACGTCGAGATCGGCGGCGTCACCGCCGAGCGCCAGTCGGGGAACCGGCGGCCGCGGATGTTCCGGCTCCCGGACGACGAGGCGGTCGTCAACCGGATGGGGTTCAACAACGAGGGCGCCGACGCCGTCGGCCGGCGACTCGCCGCCGAGCCCGCGCCGGACGTGCCGGTCGGGTTGAACGTCGGGAAGTCGAAGACGACGCCGCTGTCGGAGGCACCCGCGGACTACCGCTACACCTACGAGCGCGTCGGCACGCACGTCGACTACACCGTCGTCAACGTCTCCAGTCCGAACACGCCGGGACTGCGGTCGCTCCAGCACCGCGACAGTCTGACCGCGATCCTCGAAGAACTCCGGGAGGCGGGTGCCGACCCGCTGTTGGTGAAACTCTCGCCGGACCTCTCGACGGACGCGACGGAGGACGCGCTGGCGGTCGTCCGGGAGTTGGACCTCGACGGCGTGGTCGTGACGAACACCACGACCGACCGGCCGTCGTCGTTGTCGGACCTGGACGCCGCCGAGCGCGGGGGCCTGTCCGGACGGCCGATCGAGGACCGCGCGACGGAGTTGGTCCGGTTCGTCGCCGAGCGCGTCGACGTGCCGGTGATCGGCGTCGGCGGCGTGCGCGACGCCGCGGGGGCGTACGCGAAGATCCGCGCCGGTGCCAGCGTCGTCCAGTTGTACACCGCGCTCGTCTTCGAGGGGCCGACGGTGGCCCGCGACATCAACCGCGGCCTGGTGGAGTTGCTGGAGCGCGACGGGTTCGACTCCGTACGCGAGGCCGTCGGCGTCGACCTGGAGTGACGGGGACCGGGACCCGCGACGCCGATCCGGAGTGACGGAGAGCGGGACCGCCGGTGCCGACTCGGAGTGACCGGGTGCGAGACTCTCGACGCCGATCCGGAGTGACGGAGAGCGGGACCGCCGGTGCCGACTCGGAGTGACCGGATGCGAGACTCTCGACGCCGATCCGGAGTGACGGAGAGCGGGACCGGGCGGAACCACTTTTGTCGGTCCCACTCGGAGGTGTGTGTGATGAGCGACTCGGACGTCGACGACGGCGACGACCCGGACGAGTACGCGGCGGCGTTCGCGGCGCTGTCGGACCCGAATCGCGTCGCCGTCTTGCGGGCGCTGTGGGACGCCGACGGCCACGAGGCGACGTTCTCGGAGTTGCGCCACGCCGTCGGGATGCGCGACTCCGGACAGTTCAACTACCACCTCGGGAAGTTGTGTGACACGTTCGTCCGCCAGACCGAGGCGGGCACCTACGAACTCCGGATGGCCGGGCTCTACACCGTCGGTTCCCTGCTGGCGGGGACGTACACCGACGACCGTACCGTCGGCCCACGTCCGGCCGGCGAGTCGTGTCCCGAGTGTGGCGCGGAGGCGACCTTCGAGTACGACGGCGACTGGTTCCGACTGTACTGTACGGCGTGTGGGACGGAGGAGGGAGACGGCGAGACGCGGAACGGGGACGTTGCGAGCGACGAGGCCCCAGACGGCGAGACGCCGGACGACGAGGCCCCAGACGGAGTGGCGGACGGCGAGTCGCCGGAGCCGTTCGCACAGATGCCCGTCCCGGGCGGGGTGTTCGCGGACTACGAGGCCGAGAGCGTCCCGCAGGTGGCGATCGACCACGCCGACGCGACGCTCCAGACGGCGCGACGCGGGTTCTGTCCGTTCTGTCACGGCCCGACCACGACGACGGTCCACGTGGAGACGTACGACGAGGACGAGGTGGTGACACGTCCGCGAGACGCCCAGCGGCGAGCAGACGAGGCCGACCGGTCACTCGCGGCGACGAGCGTGCCGTACACGCCGACCGACGGCGCGGACGACACGGACCACGAGGAGCGACCCGAGACGGCACCGACCCCGAGTGTCCCACACGCCGAGTTCACGTGCGAGCGATGTGGGGAGGCGCTCCAGGCCGGACTCGGCGTGTCGCTGTTGGACCACCCGCTCGTCGGATCACTGTACTACGATCACGGGCGGGACGTGCGTGAGGCGTCGCTCGTCGACGTGTTCACCCTCGACCCGACGCGGGCGTGGATCGTCCAGACGGAGCCGCTGCGGGCCGTCGTGCGCTACGTCGTCGACGACGAGGCGGTCGAGTTGGTCGTCGACGACTCGTTAGAGGTGGTCGAGACGTACCGTGGGCCGGCGTCAGAAGCGTAGTCTCACCTCCTCGACCTGGACACAGTCTCACCTCCGATACGGGGTGTCGTCGAGGAGTTTCCGGGTGATCGACTGCTGTTGGTATCGAAACAGTGATTCGTCCTAGTATCCTGCTCCGGAACGATGTCGAGTGGGACCCCGTTCGCACTGAATGCCCTGTACCTCGTCTTTCTCCTCGTTCCGGGGTACGCCTCGCTGGTCGGCTACCTCTGGTCGACCGTCCAGTTGGACACCGTCTCCCGGCTCGACAAGATCCTCCGAGCCGTCGTCGGCGGCAGCGTCACGCTCGGCGTGTTCCTGCTCGCGTACCGGTTCGGGATTCCGCAGACAGTCTTGAGGTCGGTCGAGACACTCTGGACCGGCGGGTCGAACTGGCTCGTGTTCGACCCCCTGGGGTACCGGGCTAGTCGGACGATCACTGCACGGACGGTCGGGTCGACTCCGGCGCTGACACTGCTCGCCGTGATCGCGAGCCAGTCAGTCGTCGGGTACGTGTTGGGGTACGGACTCGGGACCGTCGTCCACGTTCGCTACAACGACCGCGAGAAGTCGCAAGAGGACTTAGAGCAACCGTGGGAGACGGCCGTCAGACAGACCGCACTCGGAGACCGCGTGACGGTCGTCACGAACGACGGTGTCGAGATCAGTGGACGACTGTACCGAGTCGGATCTCCCTCGGAAGACTACGACCTGCTCCTCTCTGGTGCCGTCCGTGTCGTGCGAGGTGGAGACGACGAATCGCTCGGGATGACCTACCACCACTACGACGATGTCGCTCGTGTTCACTTCGAACGGATGCGCCCCGAAGAGATCGGACGGGAGGCCAACTGGCTCGTGAGACAGTGGGAGAGAGGGTCAACCGCTGTCAGACGAGTCGGTGTGCTCGGTGACGACTCCAGCGACGACGACAGTGATCAGTAGAAGACGCTGTTCTCCGCGTACTTCGGGTACTCGTCGTATACGTGGTCGATGAGGTTCGACACCGGCATCTCGGCGAAGTCGCCGGTGACGCGGTCTGCGACGTGCTCGATACACCGGAACCGGTCCGTCCCGTCCGACACGTCTTCCGGTTCGTTCGACTCGTCCCACTCCTCGTTCGGTCTGTTGTCCTCGTACGTCTCGTGACCGCGTTGGGTGAGCCGGTAGTCGTACCGCTCTTTCCCGCCGAACGTCTTCCGGCGCGTGATCTCGACGAGGCCCTCCGCTTCGAGGGACTCCGTCTCCTCAAGCAGTGACTTGCTGAACGGGCCGTAGTCGTACGCGACGAAGTCGTACGCGTCGACGTCCCACCGATCCAGTTCCCGCTCGCTCAGGAACGCGAGTTTCTGGAACCGCGTCTTGCCGCGGATCTCTCCGCCGGCGGTGTACAACAGCGCCAGCGGCAGGAACTGTTTGGCTTCCATCTGTGTGTGGTGAGTTTCGGCGCCTTCGTTCGACGGTTCTGTCTTCGGTCGAAGATACGAGACGCGGAGGCAATATGCTTTCCGCCATCGTGCGCGGCCGTCGTGTCGTGTCTCGCAGATGCGGTCCGTGACACCACGGAGACGTGCGAACAGAGAGTCCACGCGTGACGTGCGGCGTTCTGGTACAAAACGTTCCGACGGGTGTGTCGTACGTGCCGAGAACGTGCACACGGATCACGACGTGTCTGCTACCCGACTCGCAGCAGTGTCCTCAGCGCGCGTCGTTGCAGACGGCCACCAACTCGTCGACGACCGACACCTGCGCGGGTCGCTGTGGCGTGTGGAGCGGAGAGACGGCGATCTCGCCGTCCACGACCGCGGCGCGGTCGGACCACGGGGGGTAGTTGGCCTCCGTGTCGGCGGGCGTCGGGAACCGCTCCTCGCGCGAGACGACCGCCCAGTAGTCGTTCGCGAGTCGCACGTCGTCGGCCGGAGCGGACGCGTCCTGCCGGTCACTCTCGTCACTAGCCGCGGCGTCACCCCCGTCGTCGGCCGCGGAGGCGTCGGCAGCCTCACCGCCGTCACTTCCCGCCTCCGTGGCCGTCGACTCGGCCGCCACGGCGTAGTCCGCGAGCGGTCGGGTGACCCGGTACGTCGCCTCCGTCTCGACGGGGACGTTCACGCTCAGGTAGTCGACGTGGTCGAAGACGCCGCGGTCGGTGCCGTGCTCGACCAGTCGACGAGTCGCCGTCGCCGGGACGTGGTAGGTGAACCCCTCCGGCGGGAACAACTCCTCGCGGTGGTACCCTGAGACGGCGACGCCGGGTACCCCGAGGAACGCCCCCTCGACGACCGCGCCGACGGTGCCGGAGTGGCCCATCACGTACGCGCCGCAGTTCGGGCCGAGGTTGCAGCCGGAGACCACGAGGTCGAACGCCGTGTCGAGACCGTCGACGCCGTAGGCGACACAGTCCGCGGGTGTCCCGTCGACGACGTACCCCCACTCGTGGTCGTCGACGGCGACGCTGCGCGAGCGGGCGCGGCCGACGCCGCTGTGATCCTCGGCGGGCGCGACGACGGTCACGTCCGCGACCGCTCGGAGTTCCTCGTACAGCGCCGCCAGTCCCGGCGACTCTACGCCGTCGTCGTTCGTCAGGAGGACGCTGGTCACGAGCCGTGCGAGACACCCCGCGCCGAAGGGTGCGTCGGTTCCGGCGACGACTGGTCGCTGGCGACGACTGGTCGCTGGCGACGAGTGGGAGCCACTAGCGACTGGGAGCGAGTGGTGACGACCGACGACTGTCGGCACTCGATGGCGACCGACCACTCTCGGCACGCGGACGGACAAGCTAAACCCTCCCCGCCCGAACGACAGGGTGTGACAGACGACGCGCCGGACCCGGGAGCCGTCGAGTCGCCGCGACGGACGGACACGACGCCCTCGCCGCTGGACCCGACGGCGGTCGCGCCCGGCACGAGTGTCCTCGTCGCCGGGCCGGCGATGACCGGGAAGCGACGGCTCGCCTTCCAGTTGCTCGGTGGCTCCGCCTCGCGGACGGGCTGTCTGGTGACGACGAAGGCGCGCGCCCAGCGGGTGCGGTCGTGGGTGGAGGCGGTCGTCGGGGACACGAGCGACTGGGACCTCTCGGTCGTCGACTGCGTCGCACAGAGTACGAGTTTCGGCGAACGCGAGACGGAGCCGGACGTTGCCTACGTCTCCTCGCCGGCGGACCTCACCGGGATCGGGATCGAGCTGACGCGGCTGTTCTCGGGGTGGCACGCCGACGCGGTACGGGACCCGCGGCTGGCGGTCCACTCGCTGTCGACGCTGTTGATGTACGCGAGTCTGAAACAGGTGTACCGGTTCCTCTACGTCGTCACCGGCCGCCTCCGGGTGGTCGACGGCGTCGGCGCGTACACCCTCGACACGAACACGGGGAGTAGCGAGGTGCTCGACACCCTCACGCAGGTGTTCGACGCGCTCGTGGAGGTCCGCGACGAGGGCGAGCGGCCGGAGGTGCGCGTCCGCGGCGCCGACTTCGGGCCGCAGGCGTGGACGCCGTTCTGATCACGTCACGGTGTACTCGAGTAAGACGACGCCGCCGTCGTCTGACTCGCGAGTCCAGACTACTTTGATCGTGTCACCGGTCGTCAACTGAATCGCCGTACCGTCGACACCTGCGAAGAACGGATCACGGTTCTGGACGTACAGTGAGCCGTCCACGTCGTCGGGAACGCTTGGGAACACGTCTTGATCCGGTGCGGTGTAGCCGACTCCGTCCGCCGTGGCCGAGGAGTTCTTGTGCACGACCGTGATCGAGTCACCGGCTGTGACCGTCTCGGAGTCGTTCCAGAGTGTCCGCGCGCAGTTCGCCCCCGTGACCCACCCGTTCGGTCCGGCAGCGGCACAGGGGTCGTCGCTAGCGTTGACGCCGTACGCTGGTTCACCGTTGACGAGTACCTCGAGTCGGTCGTGTCGGATACTGTCGCCGCCTCTGTGCGTAATCGTCACCGCCGTGAACGACCGGTTCAACCCACCGGTCGCGACGACGAACGCCTCGGTCTGCTCGGATGTCAACGACACCGTCGGCGGCGGTTCGGACGTGTCACCGAGAACGAACACGAACGCCCCAACGGTGCCCGCGATCACGACCGTGACCGCGACGAGTAGTACCACAGCGACCACTGGCGAAACACCCCTCGCGACACCGTTCGACTCGCATGTACCCCCCACGTGCTTACGGATCACAGTCGAGGTACTATTAGTTGACGGAGGCACAGCCGTGATATTCGGACCGTGTGATTCGACACAAACGCAGTCGACGGAACTACTCGAGGTCGGCGTCTGCGCAGTGTTGTCAAAACAATCGAGCGTCTGAGACGTCGTGCGTCGACGGGTGATCTCGTGAACGGACCAGAGTCGTGTACACCCCCGGATCTCGCCTCTCGCTTCACGAGTCCTGTGTTGGTTCGGTCGACACGCCGGCCGAGACGTGCGGCTTCGGGCACAGGTCAACGCCGCGCCAGCCGCCGCACTCAGAAGAACTGACTCGCGAGTGCGGCCAGCGACTCCGTCGTCCGGTCGAAGGTGAAGACGAGTCCGGTCCACTCGGAGACGGGAACGTGGGCGACGACGGCCTCGTCGTACCAGCGGACGGTTGCGTCCAACTCCCCGAAGTCGTACAGCGTTCCCTCGCGTTCCGGCTCGCCCATCCCCTGCATGACGAACGTCTCGACGCGCGTGGTCAGTTCCGGCTCGGAGAACCCCTCGGTCACGTCGTCGCGGGCGTACACGACCTCGTAGTCGCCCCGGTCGTAGCGGGCGACGAGTCGGAGGGTGTCGCCGCCTTCCTCGAGGATGCGGTCGATCAGCTCCCGGACTGGCTCGTCGAGGCTGTCCACGTCGCGGTCGATCTCGTCCGGTTCGGCCACGTCGCTGGCGTCGTCGACGACGTGGCCGTCCGCGAGTTCCGTCTCCTCGATGTCGTCCATACCCACACGGTCGACGCGCGAGGGGTTAAATCGTCCGTGCGGTCTCCCTCCGACGCGTCCACGTGGTGGCTCCTCTCCCGGTCACCCACCGGCGCACTCGCCGTGGCCTCCCCTCGATCCACTCGCCGCGGTCGGTACACTCTCGGCGGCGGCGCACCACGATTGGGACATGGAGGTCCACACCGTCACCGCCGATGCGACGGAGTTCACCTGTAACGCGTACCTGTTGCCGGGCGAGCCGACGACGCTGATCGACGCCGGCACGATGCCCGGGGTCACGGACGTGATCGCCGACCACGTCGACACGCTCGACCGCGTCGTCTTGACCCACCAGCACGGGGACCACGTCGGCGAGTTGGACGCGGTTCTCGACGAGTTCGACGCGGAGCTGTACGCCTTCGGCGACCACCCGCGGCGTGCCGTCGCGTTGGCCGACGGCGACGAGATCGCCGTCGGCCCGGAGACGGCGGAGGTGGTCCACACGCCCGGCCACGCCGCCGACCACGTGAGTCTGGTCGGGGAGACGGCGCTGTTCTCGGGTGACGTGGTCGTCTACGAGGACGGCGCCTTCGACGACGGCTCCTTCGGCCGGACGGACATGGCCGGGCAGTCGCGCGAGACGCTGATCGAGAGCCTCCGGACACTCCTCGACCGGCTGCCGGCGTCGGTGACGACGATGTACGCCGGGCACGGCGACCCGTTCGACGCGACGAAGAGCGCGGAGAGCGTCCGCGACGTGATCGAGCGCGCACTGGAACGCGCCGACCGACGCGAACCGAAGTACCCCGACGAGTAGGGCGACGCGGTGGCGACGACGGGCAGCGGCGGTGCGGTGGGGTCACAACGCGGCACCGTCACGGCGAGACGACGGCGCCGCGGCGAGACGACAGCATCGCGGTCAGACGACGGCGCCGCGGCGAGACGACAGCATCGCGGTCAGACGACGGCGCCGCGGCGAGACGACAGCATCGCGGTCAGACGACGGCGCCGCGGCGAGACGACAGCATCGCGGTCAGACGACGGCGCCGCGGCGAGACGCACCGCTCGTCGGTGACTGTGTGCCGAGAAGGGACCGACGAGATCAGGCCGCGCGGGTCTCTTTGGCCTTCGGGCGCAGGTTCTTGTACCCGCACTTCCGGCAACTCGTCGCACGCGGGGAGTTGCGTGCGTTACACCGCATACAGATCTGTCGGTCCAACGTCCGCTGTTCTGCGGCCTCGAACTTCGCCATACCCGACACAGCGGGCTACCGGCTGTTAACGCTTGCGAGACACACGCGCAGCGACGGGCGACACCGCCGAGGCCGAGTTCCGGGCGACGCCGTGTGACCAGCGGGATCTCGGGGTCAGGCGCCGGCGTTCGACAGCGCCTCTTCGAGGTCCTCGCGCTGTGTGACGCCGACGAACCGTTCGACGACGCCGTCGTCGTTCTCGACGATCAGCGTCGGCAGCGAGCGGACGGAGTACTGGTTGGCGACGTCCTGCTCCTCTTCGACGTCGACCTTCTCGAAGCTCACGTCCGGGTAGTCCTCCTCGAGTTCCTCGAGGATCGGGTCTTGCGTCTTGCACGGGCCACACCAGTCCGCGTAGAAGTCCTTGAGTCGGACAGCCATACCCAGTCCTTACCGCTGGACCGCCGATAAGCGTTACTCAAGCGGACACGGGGGCGCACGACCGCCCGGACGAGCGGCTCGCGAGCGGCTCGTGACCACCGAGACGCGCCGAGCGCCGCGACACGCGACGGCGACTCCGAAAGGCTTACGCACCGATCCGGTCAACCAGAGGGTATGAGCAGCGGCCAGAACAGCGGCGGCCTGATGTCCAGTGCCGGTCTCGTCCGGTACTTCGACGCCGAAGACCGGAACGCGATCAAACTCGACCCGCGGACGGTCGTCGCCGTCGGCATCCTCTTCGGCATCCTGATCATCATCCTCCAGGCCACGGTCTGAGGCTCCTCGTGGCCGTCCGGATCGCGTCCGACGAGCCGTGGCCGTCTCCTCCTCGCCGTTCGGGTCGCGTCCGACGAGCCACCGCAACGCGCCACTCTGCGGCGCGTCACCGACGTCGACGTGGATCACGCCCGACCGACACCGGCACGGACGGCACTCGTCGGAAGGTTTTCGCCCGCGCGCCGCCCAGCGTTCGGTATGAGAGCTGGCGTCATCGCCGTGCAGGGCGACGTGTCCGAGCACGCGACGGCGATCCGGGACGCCGCCGCGTCCCACGGTATCGAGGCGGAGGTGGTCGAGGTGCGCGAGGCCGGGGTCGTCCCGGACTGTGACGCGCTCCTCCTCCCGGGTGGGGAGTCGACGACCATCTCGCGACTGCTCGCCGACGAGGGGATCGACGAGGAGATCCGTGCCCACGTCGCCGCCGGCAAGCCCGTACTGGCGACGTGTGCGGGGCTGATCGTCGCCTCGACGGACCCAAAGGACGACCGCGTGACGGAGTTGGACGTGCTCGACGTGACCGTCGACCGCAACGCGTTCGGGCGGCAGGCGGACTCCTTCGAGGCACCGCTCCCGGTCGCCGGGCTCGACGAACCGTTCCACGCCGTGTTCATCCGCGCCCCCGTGATCGACGAGGTGGGCGAGGACGTGACTGTCCTGGCGCGGTGGGACGGCGACGCCGTCGCGGTCCGGCAGGGTCCCGTGCTCGCGACCTCCTTCCACCCCGAGTTGACCGGCGACCACCGGATCCACGACCTCGCCTTCTTCGCCGAGGAACGCGCCGACGGCGAGGGTGCGTCGTCTGACGACGGGGACGAGGGTGCCGACGCGGCGGACACGGACGCGAGCCCGGAGGTGTCGACGTGACCGACGCGAGCGAGACGGCCGACTCGGACCCGGACACCGACACGGATACAGACACCGACACGGCGACCGACGAGACGCTGGCGGAGCTGTTCGCCACGATCGAGGACCGCAAACGCGAGTTGCCAGAGGACTCGTACACGGCGTCGTTGTTCACCCACGAGAAGGGCGCGAACGCGGTGTTGGAGAAGCTCGGGGAGGAGACGACGGAACTCGTCCTGGCGGCGAAGGACGGCGACGAGGCTGAGATCCGCCACGAGAGCGCCGACATCGTCTACCACCTGCTCGTCCTGCTGGCGATGGAGGACATGACACTGGCGGACCTCGACGCGGAACTGCGCGAGCGGTTCGCCTGAGCTGCGTCGGCGCTGGCTGTGTGGCGTCGAGTGCCGTCGGGTGGCCTGTCGGGGAGCGCTCCCGTCGCAGTGTCCCACACGGCAGTGTAACCGAGAGCGGCGGCTACTTACCGGCGGGGTGGCAACGACGAGGCGATGAGCGACAGTGACGTGGCGGTCGTCGTGGTGGACTACGGGCTCGGGAACCTCAGGAGCGTCACCCGCGGGTTGGAGCGGGCCGGCGCGGACGTGACCGTCTCGGAGGACCCGGCCGCGATCCACGACGCCGACGGCGTGGTGCTCCCCGGCGTGGGCGCGTTCCGCGAGGGGATGGACAACGCCGGGCCGTACCGCGAGGCGCTCGCGGAGTACGCCGCCGCCGGCCGCCCGCTGTTCGGGATCTGTCTCGGGATGCAGATGCTGTTGTCCACCAGCGAGGAGGCCGAACGCGAGGGCCAGGGTGACGCCGAGGGACTCGACCTGATCCCGGGGCGGAACGTCCGCTTCCGCGAGGCCGAGCCGATCCCGCAGATGGGGTGGAACGAACTCGACGTGGAACGGGAGCACCCGCTCGTCGAGGGTGTCGACGGGGAGTACGCCTACTTCGTCCACTCCTACTACGCCGTGCCGGACGACGACGGCGCCGTCGTGACGACCACCGACTACGACGGCGAGCCGTTCGCCTCCATCGTCGCGAACGACGCCGGCAACGTGTTCGGCACGCAGTTCCACCCGGAGAAGAGCGGCGAGACCGGCCTCCGCATCCTCGAGAACTTCGTCGAGATCTGCGCCGACAGCGACGCCTGACCTCGTGACCGTCCCCCTCGACGGCGACGCCGTCGCCACGACGACCGACAGCGTTTCCTCCCCGCCGCCGACAGTGTGAGTCAATCACATGACCGACGAGGAGCGTGCCGCCGACGAGGGGGTGGGAGCCGGCCGCGAGGCGGCTGACGAATCGGGAGACGAGAGTGAGACGCCGGGAGAGGCGACGGCGGCGGCCACGGCGACCGCCGCGGAGACGGCGACGGTGTTGTCGATCCTCCGTGAGAACGCCCGGACGAGCGTCGCGGACCTCGCCAGACAGACCGGGCTCGACGAGGCGACCGTCGAGACGGTGATCGAGGAGTTGGAGGCCGCGGACGTGATCCGCGGTTACCGGGCGGTCGTCGACTGGGACGCCGCCGACGCAGAGCGAGTGCGTGCGGCCGTCGAGTTGGACGTGGAGTTGGACCGCGAGACGGGGTACGGCGACGTGGCCGAACGGATCGCGCGGTTCCCCGAGGTGGAGGCGTTGCGTCTCGTCAGCGGCGACTACGACCTGCTCGTCGAGGTCGAGGGGGACTCGATGAGCGAGGTGTCGTCGTTCGTCGGCGAGCGCGTCGCACGCCTCCCGGCGGTGACGAACACGGTCACCCACTACGTGATGGACACCTACGCCGAGGCGGGGATCCTGTTCGGCGACGGTGACGACGACGACCGCCGCTCCGTCACGCCATGACCGTCGATCCCGCCGAACGCGTCGAGCGCGTACCACCCTCCGGGATCAGACGCTTCTTCGAGCTCGCGGAGGAGCGCGACGACGTGATCTCGCTCGGCGTCGGCGAACCGGACTTCTCGGCGCCGTGGGCCGCTCGCGAGGCGGCCGTGACCGCACTGGAACGTGGGCGGACGGCCTACACCGCCAACCGCGGCCGCACGGACCTCCGGCGGGCCATCGCCGACCACGTCGAGCGGGCGTACGACCTCTCGTACGACCCCGCCGAGGAGGTGTTGGTGACCGCCGGCGCGAGCGAGGGGATCGACCTCGCGTGTCGCGCGTTCGTCGACCCCGGCGACACGGTCGCGGTCGTCCAGCCGACGTACGTCTCCTACGTCCCGACGGTGACGTTCGCGGGCGGGGAGGTGCTCGACGTGCCGACGGACCCCGCCGACGACTACGCGCCGACGCGGACGGCGCTGGCGGCCGCCGGCGCCGAAGAGGCGGACGTCCTGTTGTACTGTGACCCGAACAACCCGACGGGCGCGGCGGCGAGCGAGGAACAACTCCGCGGCGTGGCGGCGTTCGCCCGCGAGCACGACCTCCTCGTGTTGGCCGACGAGATCTACGCCGGGTTGCGGTACGACGGCGAGCACACCTCCATCGCGACGCTGCCGGGGATGCGCGAGCGGACCGTCGTGTTCGGCGGGTTCTCGAAGACGTACGCGATGACGGGGATGCGACTCGGCTACCTCCTCGGCCCACCCGAGGCGGTGCGGGCCGCGAACCGCATCCACCAGTACACGATGCTGTCCGCCCCGACGACGGCCCAGGCGGCGGCCGTCGAGGCACTGCGCTCGTGTGACGACGCGGTGGCGGAGATGCGGGCGGCGTACGACCGCCGCCGGGAGTACCTGCTGTCCCGGTTCGCGGAGTTGGGGATCGACTGTCCGCGACCGAAGGGGGCGTTCTACGCGTTCCCGGCGGCACCGGGCGGGGACGGCGAGGCGTTCGCGGAGGCGCTGCTCGAGGAGGCCGGCGTCGCGGTCGTCCCCGGCGACGTGTTCGGTGCCGGCGGCGAGGGGCGGCTGCGAGTGTCGTACGCCACCGGCCTCGACCAGTTGAAGACCGCGACCGCGCGACTGGAGGCGTTCCTCGACGAGGAGTGGTAGCGGCGGCGTCACGGGGAAGGCGGCACCCTCGGGAGTCAGCGAACGCCAACGTTCTCGCGGACGACCCGCGGACGGCGGCGTGAGGTGAGAGTCACCCGTCCGCGCTACGCGGCGTCCAGCCCCGGAGCGTGGCGGCGGCGACGCCACCGACGACGAACGCGACCGGGAGCGCGGTCGTCCGGACGACGAGCACGGCGGCGGTGGCCGCACTCGCCGGGACGGCGACGACGGCGACGATCGCGCCGACGAGCAACAGGTCGTACGCGCCCACGCTGCCCGGGATCGGGACGACGCTGGCGACCTGCGGGAGCGGCACCAACGCCACGAGCGGGACGTACGCGGCCGTGCTGCCGGTACCGGCGAGAGCGACCCACAGCGCCCCCGCCGTGAGCAGCTGTTCGGCGACGCCCGCGACCGCGATGGTGCCCAGCAGCCGCGGCCGCTCGCCGAACACCAGTGCGCGTCCCCAGAACCGGTCGACCGCCGCGACGACCGCCGCGCGCCCGTACGGCTCCGCCCGCCAGAGTCCGGAGAGTCGACGGACGACGGGTGTCAGAACGGCGACGACCAGTCGTGACAGCGCGCCACGCGCCCGAACCGCCGCGATCCCGACGAGGATGAGTCCGACCGTGGCGGCGACGAGCGTGCCCACGATGACGGCCGCCGAGGGGCCGCTCGGGGCGGTCGCCGTCGCAGTGTTCGTCCCGCTCGCCGTCGCGTCCGCTGCGGTAGTCGTCCCGGTCCCCGTCGGGACGCTCCCAGTCGCGACCACCAGTACGCCGAGTGCAGCCGAGACCGCCAACTGCGAGCCGGACTTGACGTACTTCGCCGTCGAGCGCACGCCCAGGGCGTCAGCGTAGCCGGTCCCCGTCGCCACGGAGAGGAACCGCGCGACGATGGGTTCGGAACTCACCGGGCCGGCCGGACTGACGGTGTCGAAGAAGTCGCCGGCGAGCGCGAACCGGAGGCTGTCGCGGCCGTCGAGCCCCGACCCGAGCGGCTGGGTGGAGGCCCACACGCCGAGCCCGTCGACGAGCGCCTCGGAGACGACGAGCGCGACGACGGCGACGAGCGCCCACGCGGCGAGGCGGCGGGCACGCGCCACCACGTCCGCGACGCCGACGAACTGGACGGTGACCACCAGCGCCGCGAGCCCGACGCCGAGTCCGACGAGGAACCGCGCGAGACGGCGCACGCCCCGCGGTGTGGGGCGGACGGCGGAGAGGGTTTCGGAGACGGCTCCGCTCGTCGCCACCCGACTCAGGTCGCGTCGAGTCCGTAGCCGGGGAGGGCCGCGAGGATCGCGTCACTGTCGGCCAGCACCGCGCGCAGCCGGTCGACACCGGGCTTCGACTGGCGGTCCGTGGCAGCCCACAGCCGGACCCGCTGGGTGCCGACGGAGACGAACCCGGCGTCGAGGCGGTCGGCGGTGGCGCGCAACCCCAGCCCGACGTCGGCGTCGCCGGCCAGCACTCGACGGGCGGGCGACTCGTGAGCGCGGACGGCGCGGTCGAAGCCGTCGATGGACGCGACGAGCGCGCGGCGGACGGTGTCGCGCTCGTCGGCCAGGTCCGCGACCGCGTTCCCGAAACTCGTCCGCAGGCCGGAGTCGCCGTCCCGGTTGACGAAGCGTAACTCGCGGTCGACGAGGTCCGCGACGCCCGTCACGTCGGCCGGGTTGCCCGGCGGGACGATCAACCCCCACTCGCGGCGCCAGCCGCCGAGTTCGACGCCAGGTGGCTCCCGGTCGAGTGGCCCGGCCGTCACCGCGACGTCCGGGACGCCCGCGCGGAGTTCGCGGAGGCCGCGACGGCTCCCCTCGGGGAGGTACCGCGGGCGGTCGAGTCGGTCGAGCAGTCGCGACAGCGCCGGGTCGTCTTCGCCGACGCCGAACAGCGTCGGTGGACGGACGCTCGGCGAGAACAGTTCCACCTCGACGGTCTCCCCGGCCGCGAGGAAGGCCGTGTCGGGATCCACCGGCACGACGCCGTCGGCGTCGACGAGACTCGTCGTCGCCCCCGACCCCTTGTCGACCGGGTAGACGAGCGTCTCCCCGTCCCCGTCGGTCACGAGCCCGACCGGGACGAGCCGGCGACGCCCACCCTCGTACCGCTCCTCGACGGCCATCTCGCCCGTCACCGTCGCCGTCGCCGGCGCCGGGAGCCCCGCGGCCTCGCGGATCGCCGGCGCGACGAACGTCCGGAAGATCGTCAGTGCCGACACCGGGTACCCCGGGAGGCCGACGTACGCGCCGTCACCGATCCGGCCGACGAGCGTCGGTTTCCCGGGTTTGACCGCGACGCCGTGCAAGAGGAGCTCCCCGCGGTCCTCGATCACGCGGTAGATCACGTCCACGGCGCTCGCGGAGGTGGACCCGGAGGACAACACCAGATCACACTCCTCGCTGGCCTCGATCAGGAGTCGCTCCATCTCCTCGTAGTCGTCGCCCGCGTGCGGGTACAGTCGCGGCTCGCCCCCCGCCTCCGCGACGCCGGCAGCGATCGTGTAGCTGTTCACGTCGTAGATCTCCCCGCGCGCGTCGTCGAGCGGCTCCCCCGGCCGGACGAGTTCGTCACCGGTCGAGACGATGCCGACCGTGGGCTGACCACGGACGGGCACCTCGTCGACCCCGAGCGCGGACAGGAGCCCGATCTCGCGCGGGGTGAGCTCCGTTCCCGGGCCGAGCGCGCGGGCGCCGGCCGCCACGTCCGCACCGGCGAACATCACGTTCTCGCCGGGTGCGACGGCGCTGCGAACCGCGACGGCCGTCCCGTCACCGGACGCCTCGTCGTCACCGGCCACTCCCTCGTCACCACTGGACGCCTCGCCGTCACCGGCCACTCCCTCGTCACCACTGGACGCCTCGTCGTCACCGGCCACTCCCCCGTCACCACTGGACGCCTCGTCGTCGCCACCGGACGCACCGTGCGCGTCGGCACCGCCCTCGTCCGGCAGCCGGTGGGCGGGAACTTCGTCCGTCTCCTCGACGATCACGACGGCGTCGGCGCCGGGCGGGAGCACCGCCCCGGTCGACACCTCGACACAGGTGCCCGACTCGACGGTCGCGTCGGGTTCGCTGCCGGCGTGAACGGTCCCGACCTGTCGGAGCACGGCCGGGGCGGCCTCGTCCGCGCCGAAGGTGTCGGCGGCTCGCACCGCGTAGCCGTCCATCGACGCGCGGTCGAAGCCGGGCACGTCGCGGTCGGCGTCGACACGCTCGGCGAGGACGCGACCGCGCGCCTCGGCCAACGGGACACGCTCGGGTGTCCCCGAGAGGTCCAGCGAGGCGATCGTCTCCCGTAGCGTCTCCGGCTCCGCGAGGTCGCGGAACTCGCGGCGGTCGCTCACGCCGACGCACCCCCTGCGACCGCCGTCGCCGCGTCCGGCCCGCTCCACAGTTGTACGTCCACCGTCGTGCCGGCCGGGAACCCCTCTCGGGACTCCGGCACCACCACCCAGCCGTCCGCGAGCGCGACCGACGAGAGCACCCCCGCGCCGGCCGCCCGCACCGGCTCCGCCGAGCAGTTGTCGTCTGCCGGCGTCGAGTCCGTCGGCGTCCAGTCGCCCGTCGACGAGCCGGAACTGGATGTCCCGTCGCGCTCCGCCCCGTCCGCCGTCTGGAGCCGGACACGTGCGAACGTCCGCGTGCCGGGCTCGGAGGCGACCTTCCGAGTGAGCGTCGCGCGTCGTATCGGGAACCGCGCGACGCTGCCGCCGGCGAGGCGCCCGACCGTCGGTCGCAGGAACTGCGTCGCGACGACGAGACAGGCGACCGGGTAGCCCGGCAGCGACACCACCGGCGTGTCGTCGACGACACCCAACGCGGCCGGGTGGCCCGGCTCCAGCGCGAGGCCGTGGACCGACACCTCGCCCACCTCGGCGATCGCCTCGGGTACCAGGTCGCGCTCGCCGACGGCGGAGCCGCCGGTGGTGACGACGGCGTCGGCGTCCGTCGCCGCCGCGAGCGCCGCCCGCAGTCGTTCGGGGTCGTCGGGGACGGGGTCGCGGCGGGTCGCCACGCCACCCCAGCGGGCGACGAACTGCGCGAGGGTGTGGCCGTTCGTCTCGACGGTCTCCCCCGAGCCCGGGTCCTCGGCGACGAGCTCCTCGCCGGTGGGGATGACGGCCACCGCGGGGCGCTCTGCGACCGGGACACGCGAGACCCCGGTGGCACGGAGGAGGCCGAGGTCCGCCGGGCGGAGCCGGTGGCCGGCGTCGTACAGCGGCTGGTCGGCGGTCACGTCCTCCCCAGCGCTGGCGACGTTCGCACCCGTCGTCACCGCCGTCTCGACCGCGAGTTCTGTCGCGTCGTCCGCGGTCGGGGCGGAGTCGCGTCGCGAGACGCGCTCGACACGGACGACGGCGTCGGCACCCGCGGGCAGCGGCTCGCCGGTGTCGACGCGGCGAGCCTCCCCCGAACGGACTGTGGGTCCGGTGGTGTCGTCGGGCGTCTCTCCCGGTCGTGTGACGACACGGAGCGTCGCCGGAGACCGGACGTTCGCGCCGAAGGTGTCGGCGGCCCGCACCGCGTAGCCGTCCATCGCGGCGCGATCCTCGTGGGGGACGGGCCGGTCCGCGGCGACCGGCGCGGCGAGCGTCCGGCCGTCGGCGGCCGCGAGCGGCACCCGCTCGGTCCGGCCGTGGGGGTCGACGTGCTCGCGCAGCGTCGCGAGCGCGTCCGCGACCCGGGTAGTCTCCTTGAACCCGGTCGTCGTGCGGTCGTGACTCATACCGTCGGGTTCGGGCGCGCCGGTGTTGGCACTGTCGGCTGTCGACCGGCGACACCACGGTGGCGTCGGGAGAGCGGCGGAACGGCGGCGACGGCCGACCCCGAGCCCCACGTTCACAGCAGATCGCGCGAGCGGAACAGGACGAGCCCGACGACGGGGACCACGCAGGCCCACGCGAGTAACACCGCGGCCGCGAACCCCGGCGAAGTGGCGACCGTCGAGACACCCTCGTCGGGGCGCGCCAACAGCGGGTGGTACTCGAGCGCGCCGCCGAAGCCGGCGGTGAGTCTCACGTAGGCGTTGATCGGGTTGAGACGGCCCGTCCAGTAGAACCACGTCGGCTTCGGGTACGGGTTGTCGAGGAGCGCGACGGCGAGGAACCGGACCGCGGTCCAGCCGACGCGCAAGACGAGGAACGCCGTGACGCTGACCGCGACCGCACGAGCGGTCGTCTCTGCGTACGCCGAGGCGGCCAACCCGATCCCGACGAACAACACGACGTACGGCACCGACACGACCGCGATCCCGAGCGCGGCGACGACCCCGCCGCCCTCGAAGAACGCCGGTACCAGCACGGCGGCCAACAACAGCCCACCCAACAGCGGGAGGAGGACGACCAGCGTCCGACTCAGTAATTTCCCGAGGTAGGCGTCGTCGCGCGAGTTCGGGAGTCCGAGCAGGAACCGCACACTCCCCGTCTCTCGCTCGCGGACGAACGCGCCGTAACTCGCCAACAGTGCGACGACGGGGACGAGGAACGACAGCGCTCCGCCGAGGGCCGTCACCGCCCCAGACACCTCCGGGGTGTACTGGTCGCGCAGCGGACTGCCGGTCGGGGCGAGCAACACGAACCCGGTCGCCGCCAGCGTGAACGTCACCGTCAGTCCCGCGACGGCTCGCGGGCGGCCGGTGACGACGAGCGCCGCCAGCGTCACGAGCGTGAACACGCCGACGACGCCGCCGAGGATCGCCGCCTCGTTCGACAGCGCGAGCAGGCCGACGCCGACGACCGTCGCCAGCGCCATCACCGCCGCCGCGCCCGCGCCGATCCGCGACCGGTAGACGCTCGTGAGGTCGCGCTCCATCACGGTCCGCCACGTCACGCGCGATCACCCCCGTCTGCGGCCGGTTTTCGCTGCGCCGCCGTCTCGTCGTCACCGTCTGCCCTGGCTGACGAGACGGGATCGCCCGCCGACGAGACGGCGTCGTCGGTCCCGTCCGCCGTCACTGGACCACCCTCGGCAGTGTACCGCGAGAACACGTCGTCGAGCGAGGCGCGATCCACGGTGAAGTCGCGGTAGACGCCCGCGTCCGCGACCGTCTCCAACACGGCGAGTTTCGTCTCCCCGTCGCCGCGACACCGCACGCGAATCCGGTCGTCGCGCGCACGGACCGCGGCGACGCCCTCCTGTCGGCGGAGTCGTCGCAACAACGCGTCGGGCGTCCCCGTGACGGTGACGGTGAGCTCCGTCCCGGTGTCGAACCGCTCGCGGAGGTCGGCGAGACTCCCCTCCGCGATCAACTCCCCGTCGGCGAGGATGCCGACGCGGTCCGCGACGGCCTCCACCTGGTCGAGGATGTGCGACGAGAAGAAGACGGCCGTCCCGTCGCGCGCCTCCTCGCGGACGATCTCCCGGAGCGTCCGGGCGCCGTTCGGGTCGAGTCCGGTGGAGGGTTCGTCGAACACGAGCAACTCGGGGTCGCCGACGAGTGCCACCGCCAACGCCATCCGCTGGCGCATCCCCTTCGAGTAGTCGCCCGCCGGGCGGTCGGCGGCGTCCCGTAACCCGACGCGGGCCAGCAGTTCGTCGGGGTCGTCGGCGGCGTCCTTCGTCTCGGTGGCGTGTTCGACGTGTTCGCGCCCGGTGAGCCGCGGGTACGCGCCGAACCCCTCCAGGAGGAGGCCGACGCGCCGGCGGACCGCGACCGGTTCTGTCGCCGGGTCGAGTCCGAGGACGCGCACGTCGCCGGCCGTCGGGGAGACGAACTGGAGCGCGGCGTTGATCGTCGTCGACTTCCCCGCCCCGTTCGGGCCGAGGAACCCGTACACCTCCCCACGCTCGACCGTGATCGAGAGGTCCTCGACCGCGGCCAGGTCGCCGTACCGCTGTGTCAGCCCGTCGATCTCGAGTGCTGGCGCGTCGGCGGCCTCGGTGGTGGCCGCGTCGGCGGACTCGGCGGTGGGCGCGGCGGCGGACCCGGCGGTGTCGTCGCCGGTGGCTCGGGTGGTGTCACCGGCGTCTCGGGTGGTGTCGCGGTCGCCGTCGTCGGTCGGATCGCCGTCGCTCCGCCGATCCGGTGGAGGCGTGGACATGGAGGGCTCTGCCGGAGTGGGGTGTCGCCGGTGAGGTAAGTCTTGTTGCGTCGCGAGACGGTGCGACGAGGCGAGGCGGCGGCGAGTCCGTGTACCGGGAACCGTCCGCGGCTACGCGAGGTGTCGTCCCCGGACGGTCGAGTGCATCTCTCCTCTCCGTACACCACGGGCCGATGATCGTTGGCTCGATCTGGCTCTCACACGATCACGTCACGATCACCTGTCGTCGCTCGTCGACCGCCCGTTCGCGGGCTCGGTGGTCGTCGTGGGGTGCCAGAACGTTCCAGCGAAGGGTGTGTCGGTGAACGGAGATCTCGTCGACGACTCGATGCGGAGGGGCTGTGTCGTCGGTGACCTGCAGGGACTTCACAAACTCAAGGAGGAAGCCCACGACTTCAGTCGTGGGTAACTGACCTATCCATCTCGAACGGCACGGACCGTCTGGATCAGTGAACCAAGGTAGCCGAATACTGCCGTGAGACCGCCGACGAGGACCAGTAGTCCGTTTCCTTCCGGGGTGTTGTTCATCCCGATGACGAGCACCGCCAACCCGAACAGGAGTGTGTCTCTTGTGAGACTCACATTTCTCTCAACTCACGACGGTGTGGAACTCTTTGTGGTTCGCTCTCGTGTGATCCTACAGACGGCCAAAGCGAATCCAACGGGATCGTCCGTTCGGAACGTACTCGCTACCGACCGCCCTCCACCGCCGACGGGCTACACGGGACCGGTACGACCGAAACCGTTAGATACTGACCCGTGTTACCGATCCACATGGAACGGGTGAGCGGAGACGCGGCGACCGAGACACGAACCGACGACCACACGGAGACACGAGGACGGGTCGTCCGCGAACCGTCTGCCGACGGCGACACGACCGGCGACGTGCGTGCGTGGGTCGAGAGCCTGTTCGTTCGGTGAGTCGGATGGGGGCTGTTCGTGCGGTGACGATCCCGAGCCTCGTTCGCCCGACGATCCCGAACTCCGTTCGTCTCGTGACGAGCCCGGGAGTCTGTCGTCTCGCCGGGCAGTCGAGCCACGAGTAGCCGCCGGACCGCAGCCCCCGGCCCGAAGGGGTTTACCCGTCGGGCGCCACGCACACGGTACGACGCGATGGAAGAGAGCATCTCCGGCTTCGAGGTTCGTGGCGACTGGGGCGACGTGGTGGAACACGGCGAGCGGATCACCCACGCGCTCAGAGAGGTCGGTGTCACCGACGGGGAGTGGGACGAGGCGGAGACCGACTACGCCGCGGCCTTCGAAGAGTGGGACGAGTGGCGGCCGAAGGCACACGAGCGACTCGGCGAGGACGTCGAACAGAAGACCGCCGAGCAGGCCAGCGTCGCCGAGGGTGAGGGCGAGAAGGCCGGCGAGGAGCCGTCGGACGACCTCCGGACCGCGGGCGAGAAGCTCTCGGAGTCGTACGAGCAGGTGGCCGCCGGGGACGACCGCGGCGCGCTCGAACGGTGGCAAGACTCCATCGACCACGTGGTGCGTGCCGCCGACTCGGCCGGCCGGCGGGCGGTCCGGTCCGTCGAGGACACCGTCTACCGGCGCGTGATGACGCAGTTGGCCCCCTACTACTTCGACAACGCGCTCGTCTCCGCGAACGTCCAGAAGACGACCCGCGGCGACGAGGACGGGCCGGTGTTCGTCTTCGAGGTGAACGTCAACGACGACGACCTCAAGGCCGCCGTCTCGGACCGGTTGGCCGAGTTCGACGAGACCGTCGACCGCTGGCACGTCGACACCCAGAAGGACGTCGACGTGGCCGAGGCCGCCGAGGGTGTCGAACCGCCGACCGACAGCACCGACGGTGACGGCACCGCCGACCGCTCGGAGTCGACGACGAACTGAGCGGGCGACCGCTCGGAGTCGACGACGACCCGAGCGGGCGGTTGTGGCACCGGCGAGAACGCGAGGGACGACCCCCGGACGCCGTCACGCCGGCTCTCACCGTCACGCCGTCGCGCCGGCCTTCAACTCGACGCGGTAGCCGAACGGGTCCCGGAGGTACACCGCGTCGGCGGTGCCGGTCGCGCCGAGCGGCTCGTCGAGTCGGCTCTCGACCGCGAGGTCGTTCTCTTCGAGCGTCGCGACGATCTCGTCGATCCCGGCGTCGACGAGCAGCGCCACGTGGTCGTAGTTGGTCGCCTCGGGGCGGTCGAACTCCGAGGTGGGCCAGAGGTGGATCACGTGTGCCGGCGCGAGTCGCACGTCGAAGAACGGCTTCTCGTCGTCGCGGTAGCGGTCCAACCCCTCGATCTCGAGGTCCAACCCGTCGCGGTAGAACGCGAGCGCGTCGTCGACGCCGTCCGCCGGAATCCGGAGGTTCACGTGGTCGATGGCTGTGACGTTCACGGCTCCGTGTCGGGGCGCGACGCGCAACAATCTGTCTCTAGGCCGTGTCGTCTGTCAACCCAAAGTGGTTTACAGCCCGGATATAAAGTGTATTCTGTTGACACGCTCACGATGACGGAGACTGCCTGGATCCTGCTCGGCGACGTGATCGACTCCCGAGAGATAGCCGACAGAGATGCGTTCGAGACGAGGCTCACGGGCACACTTCGGCGGGTTGCCGACGAGTACGAGGAGGACGTGATCGAGGCGCCGAGACGCATCAAGGGGATCGACGAGATCGCGGGCGTGCTCGGCTCCGTGGAGAACGTCGTCGGCGTCCAACGACAGATCTCGCTGGGCGTTCACCCGGAACGAATCCGTCTCGTCGTCGTCCGTGGTGACGTGGAACGGGTCGGCGCCGGCGACGTGACCGAGATGCGTGGGGCCGGGTTCGCCGACGCCGCCGACGAACTCGACCGCGTCGAGGCGGCGGGAGAGACGTTCTCGCTCGTCGGGCTCCCGAGACGGGCAGCGTCACTGTCGGCGACGGTGAACTTGCTCGACTACGTCCGGAGCACGTGGACCGAACGACGCGTCGAGGTGCTCCGCGCGGTCGAGACGCACGGTAGTCAGGCAGCGGCAGCGTCGGAACTCGGCGTCTCTCGACAGGCCATCAACGGACACCTCACCGACGAGTCGGTCAAGACGGTCGATGCGGTCGAACGTACGCTCTCCGAGGAGTTGTCCTCGCTGGCTGCCACCAGTTCGACAGAAATTTGACTATTCTTGGCAGCAGCCGTACCGATGCCTCCGTCGTTGTTGTTCGAGAGTGTCGTCACCGCCCCGGTCGCAGCGGTTCTGATCGTCTCTGTCGCGCTGATCGTCTTGCTCGTGACGAGTGGTGTGGTGGTCAACGCCGCACTCGGGTTGGCCGGGGTCGATCCAGAGACCCCGAGAGCCGACAGTAGCGAAGGTGGTGACGACTCGGAAGCGACCCAACGACGTGTCGACACGGGCAGAGTGATCGGGAAGGTGGAGAACGTTCTCGTCGTCACCCTCACACTCGTCGGTGGGTACACTGCACTCGGCGTGATCTTCGCCGGAAAGTCGTTCGTCCGTGTCGAAGACATGGATGGGAACGACTCGTCGTACTACCTGACCGGGACGATCACGAACTTCGTGTACTCGCTCGTCGTCGGAGTCGTCACACGTGGGGCGTTGCGATTGCTGATCTGAGTCGATGTCACTGACGCAGAGGTGGTGGCAATACTGAGTCCGTTCGCCACCACGCCCGTGTCCGACTCGCGCGGTCGCTCGGGTGGTTTTAGTGTCCGCAGTGTGGACGGCGTGACGATGGACCCACTCCGGATCGAGGCTGGCGAACTCACGACGGAGGAGATTCTCGACGCGCTCGGGGAGGGACGGCGGATCGTCGTCCGCGCCGACCTCTTCGGAGCCGAACGCGAGATGACGCTGCGCCACGACGGGGAGACGTTCTACTGTGACACCCCGACGCGGCTCCACAAACACGACGACCCCGACGAGATGCGCGCCTGCATCGAGAAGATGGGGTACGGTCGGACCGCGGGAGACGACGCCGACACGGCCGACGCCGACGACTGAACCGGGAGAACGCGGGCAGCGACGCGAATCGAGCCGACGACACCGCGAGTCCACCCGCGAGCACGACCGCAAGGAGGGGGTTTAGGACACAGTGTCACGTAGTGGCGTGTGATGGCCGACACACCGGAGATGGAGGACCTGGTGCAGACGCAGGACCCGAGCTTCCAGCACGTGATGGCGTGCGTCTTCGGCATCCAGGAACACGAGAGTCGGACGTACCTCGTCTTGCTCGAGAACCCCGGCAGCACCGTCGAGGAGCTGGCCGAGGAGCTCGACCGCGACCGCTCGAACGTCAACCGCTCGCTGACGACGCTGTTGGAGAAGGGACTGACCCGACGCGAGCGACGGCTCCTCGACCCCGGCGGCTACGTCTACCAGTACACCGCCACGCCGCTGCCGGAGGCGAAAGAGCTGCTCCACGACGCCTTGGACGAGTGGGTCGAGAACGTCCACGACGCCATCGCCGAGTTCGGCGACGAGGACGACGACTCCCCGCTGTAGTCGGGCCGTAACCAGATCGGTCGCGGCGGCGTGGCGACGGCGTGGCACAGCGGTGCAGCGCGGCGACGCAGTGGCGTGGCGGCGCGGCGGCACAGCGAAGTTGGGTGAGAGTCGGGTCGCTTCCCGGAGAACCCTTTTGTCGGTTCGTTCCACAGGTGCGCCACGTGGTGGAACTGTTGGCACTCGGACGAGCGGTCGCCGCGGGTGCGGGCGTGGCGCTGGGGTGGCTGGCGCTGCGGACGTTCCGGCGGCGCGACCGACCGGCGGCGAGTTCCTACGCCGTCCTCCTCGTGAGTCTGGCGGTCACGGCGCTGTGTGCGGCGGCGACGGCTCACACCGGGACGCCGTACAAACTCGTGTGGCTGTACACCGGTCTCGCCATCCCGCTGGCGTTGGCGCTGTTCGCGTTCGACTACTACGGCATCGTCGGCGTCGGCGACCGGACGCGACGGCTGGCCGCACTCGCCCCGGCCGTCGCCGGTGCCGTCGGCGGCACCGTGGTCGTCCTCGGGACCCCCGCGATGAGTCCGGGGACGACGGCACCGATTCCCGCACTCACCGGACTCCCACCGGCGGTAGTGGGACTCGCCGGGACGCTGTACGAGGCGGGGACCTACTACACGACGGCGGTGATGCTCGTCGCGGTCGGGCTGGTCGGGCGGAGCGTCCTCCGGTACGACCACCTCGACGCACGTCTCGCGCCGGTGATCGCCTTCGTCGGCGTCTGGCCGTGGGTCGCGAACCTGTTCGTCCCGACGGTGACGGCGGCGACGAGTCTCGGCGTGGGTGTCGCCGGCGTCGCGGGCGGGTACACCGTCGGGGCGCTCGCGGCGGCGGTCGCCGTCGGCCCGCTGTCGCTGTTCGAGTCGTCGCCGATGGCCGGCACTGTCGGGCCGGACGTGGTCTTGGACTCGATGGACGACGCCGTGCTCGTCGTCGACGACGAGGGACACGTCCTGCGGATGAACGCGGTCGCACGGGAGACGTTCGGCGTCGACGAGGCGACCGTCACCGGCGGGCCGCTGGTGTCCGTCGTCGACTGTCGCCCGGCGGCGCTGACCGACGGCGCGACGGTGACGCTCCCGACGACCGACGGTCGACGGACGTTCGCGGTGACGCGCTCGACCGTCCGAGACCGCACCGACGCGGAGCGCGGGTACGCCCTGGTGTTGCGCGACGTGACGCGCCGCCAGACTCGCGAGCAACGGCTCGACGTGTTCAACCGCATTCTCAGACACAACCTCCGCAACGACGCGACGAAGATCATCGGCAACGCGCGGCTCATCGGCGACGGCGGCGACCCCGAGCAGTGTGCCGACCGGATCGTCGACACGACTCGCGAGTTGGTCGGAGCCGCCGAGCGAGCACGGGAGCTCGACCAGATCGTGGAGGCACCGGCGGACGCGACGGCCGACCTCGCCCCGCTCGTGGCCGCCGTGGTCGAGGAGGTGCGCGAGACGTACCCCGAGGTGTCCGTCTCGACGGCCGTCCCGGACGACGTGACGGTGGACGCGAGTCGCGACACCGTGGCGGTGGCGCTGCGTAACGTCGTCGAGAACGCCGCGGCACACAACGACGCCGACGACCCGCTCGTCGTCGTCTCCGTCGACGCGACGGGCGACGGCGTCGAGGTCGCCGTCGCGGACAACGGCCCCGGCATCCCGGACCACGAGCGCGCGGTGGTCGAACGCGGCGAGGAGGACCCGCTCGAACACGGCAGCGGACTCGGCCTGTGGACGACACAGTGGGCGATCACCGCGGCGGGCGGGAGTCTCTCCTTCGGCGAGAACGACCCCCGCGGCGCAGTCGTCACGCTGTCGCTGCCGGCGGCCGGCGGGGACGCTCCCGACGACACCGGGGCGGCCGCGAGCGGAGCCGGCGCCGGTGCCACCGGTGCGTCGAACGCGGCCGCCGAGACGGCCGGCGACGGTGGCGGTCGCTCGTCGGGCTGAACTGGGTGTCCGGACGGATCGCTCGCGTCGCACGAGGCGACTTTCGGCCGGTTCTGGTTGCAAACTCCACCCGAAACGGAGGGGTTCGGCGGTCGCCGGTCGGACCCCACGCCGGGTGCGGTCGCGAGCGACCGCCGGTATGTGAACCCGGTCGGAGCGGGCCGCGCGCCCGGATCGGGTGCCGGTCCCCCGAAGGACTTTGTGGGTGCTCGGGTCACTCGGAGTGTGTTCGGACTGCTCCAGACGGGGACGACGAACGTCACCACGGACGGCTCCGTCGGGATCGCCGTCGGGATGATCGTCGTCTTACTCGTCGGCCTGGTGGTGTTGCGCCGGTGGACCGGGAAGAGCGGGGACAGTGACCAGCGGTGACGACCCGGACGCGGGTGAGGACGTGACAGACTCGTCCCGCCAGCCCCCCGCCGCAGCCTCGCGTGCCGCCGTCGAGAACGCCCTCGCACGACTCCGCGACCGCTTCGGAGCGTTCCCCGTCGCCGTGGACACCGTCGAGAACGACCCGGACTACTTCGCGAGCGGACTGGCACGCGTCCGCGACGGGTTCCTCGGCGACGCCGGCGCGTGGGTGGAAGACGACGACGGACGCGTCCTGCTGATCCGACACGCCGACGCCTCCGACCGGTGGGGGACGCCCGGCGGCGGCCACGAGCCCGGCGAGACGCTCGCCGAGACGGCGCGCCGCGAGGTGCGCGAGGAGACCGGCCTCGCGTGTTCCCTCGTCGACGTGGCGTTCGCACGGCGCAAGCGCGTGGTCGACCGCACCGACCCCGAACGACGCTACAGTCTCCTCACGGTGTCGTTCGTCGGCGCGTACGACGGCGTCGGCCCGTCCGTCGACGCCGCGACGACCGACGACGAGGAGATCGTCGCCGTCCGGTGGGCCGAGAGCCTACCGGACGCGACGGTCCCGTTCGTCCGGGATCGTGTCGCACCGCGCGTGCGCTGGTCGTGACTCGTCACCACGAGACACACTCACGAGGAACCGGCGGTTTCGAGTGGCTGCGTCGCCGACTCCGTCGACACACGGCGTTTAAGCCCGCGCCCCACGACCCACGACCCATGAGCGACACCGAACAGTCCGACGACGGGGAGGGACAGGAACTCGGGATCACCGAGAGCAAGGAGTACGCGACCGGCGACTGGTACGCCGAGGTCGTCCAGAAGGCGGAACTCGCCAGCTACGGGCCGGACGGGATGTCCGGGTTCATCGTCACGCGACCCCGAGCGTACGAACTCTGGGAGCGGCTCCAGGGGTACCTCGACGGGATGTTCAAGGACACCGGCGTCCAGAACGCCTACTTCCCGCTGTTCATCCCCGAGAGCTACCTCGAGCGCGAGAAGGAGATCGTCGAGGGGTTCGACCCCGAGGTGGCGTGGGTCGAGACCGCCGGCACCGAGGAGTTGGAGGAGCGACTCGCGGTCCGTCCCACCAGCGAGTCGATCATCAACCCGTACCTCTCGCAGTGGATCCGGAGCCACCGCGACCTCCCGATGCGGGTCAACCAGTGGTGTTCCGTCGTGCGCTGGGAGGCCACGGAGACGAAGCCGTTCTTCCGGACGAAGGAGTTCCTCTGGCAGGAGGGCCACACCGCCCACGAGACGGAGGCCGACGCCTGGGCGGAGACGATGACGCGGCTCGACCAGTACGAGTCCATCTACGAGGACGTACTCGCCATCCCGGTGTTGCGCGGGCAGAAGCCCGAACACGACAAGTTCCCCGGCGCGGACACGACCACCACCGTCGAGGCGCTGATGCCCGACGGCAAGAGCGTCCAGGGTGGCACCTCCCACTACCTCGGCACCTCCTTCGCGGAGGCGTTCGACATCACCTACGCCGACGAGGACGAGGAGGAGAAGGTCGCCCACACCACCTCGTGGGGACTCTCGTGGCGCGCGCTCGGCGCCCTGATCATGACCCACTCGGACGACCAGGGGCTCGTGCTCCCACCGACCGTCGCCCCCGAGCAGGTCGTGATCGTCCCTATCTGGCAGGCGGACACGCGCGAGGAGGTGCTGGCGTACGCCGAGGAGGTCGCCGAGGACCTCGAAGACGCCGGCGTCCGCGTCGAGTTGGACGACCGCGACACCCGCAACCCCGGTTTCAAGTACAACGAGTGGGAGTTGAAGGGCGTCCCCGTCAGGTTGGAGATTGGCCCCAACGAGGTCGCCGACGACGAGGTGACGGCCGTCCACCGCCCGGACGGCGAGCAGACCACCCTCGCACGCGAGAACCTCGGCGAGGCCGTCCAGGCGGAACTGGACACGGTGTTCGGGAAGCTGTACGCCGCCGCCGAGGAGACGCTCGACGGGGAGATCCGCGAGGCCGAGGGTCGCGACGAGATCCTCGGCACCATCGGCCAGCACGGCGGCTACGTGGAGGCGCCGTGGTGTGGCGAGGAGGCCTGTGAAGACGAGATCAAAGACCAGATCGCCGCCGAGATCGCGATGGTGCCGTTCGCCGACGAGGACCCGTACCACCCCGACGGCGACGACGAGGACGGGGAGTGTGCGGTGTGTGGCGAGTCCGCCGAGCGGACCGCCTACTTCGCCAAGACGTACTGAACCGGGCGTCGCGCCCGACCGAGAGTCGCCCCGAATCTCGTCGGGCTGCGGACCGCCCGTGACGGACGGCGCACCCGCACCGCACCTCACGCGGCCTCGTCGTCGCCGACGACCGCCGCGACGCGGGCGACCGCCTCACCGTACAGATCGACACACCGTGTCAGCACGTCCAGCGACACGCTCTCCGTGTCCGTGTGGGCCTCGCCCGGTTCCGAGGCGCCACACACCACGCAGGTCGTCCCCGCCTGCGCCAGCCACCCGGCGTCCGTCGCGTGCGGCTTCACGACGTGCTGGGGGACGGACCGGTCGTCGTCCGGCGCGTCCGACTGGACCGCGTCGTGTGGGTCGTCCGACGCGTCCGACTGGCCTGCGTCTCGTGTGACCCCCGACGCGTCCGACTGGACCGCCCGTGCGGCCGCCAACACCGCGTCGGCGAACGCCGCGTCGTCACAGGCCATCGGCGGGAGATCCTGGTCGACCGTCAACGAGACGCCGTCGAGTCGCTCGACGCGCTCCAGCGGAGCTCGCTCGCCGGGGACGGTGCGCTCGTCGACGGTCACGGTACACGTCTCCGGGATCACGTTCCAGGCCTCGCCGCCGTCGATCTCCGTGACGGCGACGCTCCCCGACAGCGACTCGCCCTGGACGGTCGCCGTCGGCGCGGACAGCTCTCGGACCACGTCCACGGCGTCACTCGCCCGGTAGATGGCGTTCTCGCCTGCCGCGGGTTCGCTGGCGTGGGCCGCCGTCCCCCGCGCCGTGATCGTACTCCCGCGCCGTCCCTTGTGCGCGACCGCCACGTCCGTCACGCCCGGCGCGGAGTAGCCGGTCGACCCCTCGCCGACGACCGCGTAGTCGGGCGCGTAGCCGTCGTCGATGGCCGCCCGACAGCCGACGCCACCCTGCTCCTCCCCGACGAAGGAGACGACGTGGAGTTCGAGACCGGCGCGTCGCAGCGTCGCCCGCTCCGCGTCCGCGAACGCGAGGAGCGCCGCCGCGAGACTCCCCTTCATGTCCGCCGTCCCGCGCCCGTACAGTCGGCCGTCGCGTCGCTCGACGACGTACTCGGTGTCCGCCGCCCCCTCCCGTGTCTGTCCGGGCGCGGGTGGCACCACGTCGTGGTGGCCGACGAGCGCCAGCGACGCCGCGGCGTCGCGCGGCCCACGGCGCGCGACCACGTTACCGTGAGCGTCGCGCTCGACCCGGGCGTCCGTCTCCGTCTCGAGCCACTCGACGAGTACGTCGCCGGCGGCCGTCGGGTCCTCGTGACTCGGCGTCGCCACGAGTCGTTCGGTGAGGGCGGTCACGCGTGCTCGTGTGTCCTCGTCCGTCACGGCGACGAGTTCGCGCCCGCGGCTGTTCACGTTTCCGTCTGTTCACGTTTTTGTACGGGTGGGCACTACGTCGGTGTCGTGAGCGGCGAGCGCGAGTACGTCGTTGAGGTGAAGCCGTCCGCCCGGAAGGCCAACGGTGCCGTCGGCCGGTTGGTCAACCGCGAGGGGCCGCGACGGACGTTCCCCGACCGGCGCAGCGCCGAGGCGTGGGCCGAGGGGCTCTCGGAGGGGAGTCGGCCGGTGTGGATCCGGGCCGCCCACCCGCAGGACCGCAGCGAAGTCGACGGCTACCTCGTCTCGCGGCGCCGCCAACTCCTGGACCTCGACGGCGCCTACGACAAGCGCCGCCGTCGCCTCCGCGACACGGACGCACCCGTCGACACGCTCGGCAACTACGACGGGTGAGACCGCTCGTGAGGCTCGGCGGACCACCGTCCCTCGTCGGCGCCGACGTGAGACCCGGTGAGAGACCTGTCGAGAGTGAGAACACCGTCCCGTTGCCGTCTCGCGACGATGTGATCGGCCTCTGTCGACGGGTCCGTTCCACCCGAAACGGAGGGGTCGTGTGGAACCGTGTCAGTCTGTCGACAGGGGTCGGGCAGAGCGTCGCCGGTGGAGCCGGAGAGAGTCGGTCGAAGCGGCACCGCCGCTGGTCGAGTCGTCGTCGAGAGGAGCGCCGAGGAGGAGATTTGAACTCCTGTGTCCTGAACGGACAGTTGATCTCGAATCAACCGCCTTGGCCGGGCTAGGCTACCTCGGCTCGGTCACAACTACCCCGTCTGCGTTTTAGTCCGTTTCGGTTCCAGACGGTCGACGACGCCGGCGGCTCGTCTCCGCGTCGCCGTCCGAGGGGTGAGACGAACCCCCACGGTTGAAGTGGTGGCCTCCCGGAGGGTGGTCCATGGACGTGACCGACGCGAGTGGTGCCTGCGCGGACGTGCTCTCCACCCTCTCGGAGTCGATCGTCGCCGAAGACACCTTCTTCGAGAACGTACTGTTGGGACTCCTCTCTCGGGGCCACGTGCTGATCGAGGACGTGCCCGGGACCGGGAAGACGCTCACGGCCCGCTCGTTCGCGACGGCGCTGGGGCTGTCGTTCTCGCGGGTCCAGTTCACGCCGGACCTGCTCCCGTCGGACGTGACGGGGACGAACGTGTACAACGAGGGCGACGGCGAGTTCGAGTTCTCGGAGGGCCCCATCTTCGCGAACGTGGTGTTGGCCGACGAGATCAACCGCGCGCCGCCGAAGACGCAGGCGGCGTTACTGGAGGCGATGGAGGAAGAACAGGTCACCGTCGACGGCGAGACGTACGACCTCCCGTCGCCGTTCTTCATGATCGCCACCCAGAACCCGGTCGAACAGGAGGGGAACTTCCCGCTGCCGGAGGCGCAACTCGACCGGTTCGTCGTCAAGACCGCGATGGGCTACCCGGACGAGGCCGGCGAGGTCGAGTTGTTGCGACGCCGCGTCGGCCGCACCGACCGCGACCCGAGCGTCGCGACGGTGCTGGACCCCGACACGGTCGGGGACGTGCGTACCGCTCCCGAGGACGTCCGCGTCGACGACGACCTGCTGGAGTACATGGCGCGGATCACCCACGCGACCCGCACCGACCGGCGGGTGGAGGTCGGCGTCTCGCCACGTGGGACACAACGACTGTTGGAGGCGACGCGAGCCGCCGCCGTGTTGGCCGGCCGCGAGTTCGTCACGCCGGACGACGTGAAGCGCGTGGCACAACCCGTCCTCGCACACCGGCTGGTGCTCACGCCGGACGCGAAGGTCAACGAGGTCGCGAAGGGGGACGTGCTCGCCGGTGTCCTCGACCGCGTCGAAGTCCCGACCGTCGAGTACGAGGGCGCACCGGCAGAGTAGCCCGATCCTCACTCGTCGTCGAACGGCGAGGCGGCACCCTCCGGCTCCGAGCCGGGGAGCGCGACGACGTTCCCGCGGCCGACGCTGATCTTCGTCACCGCGCCGTCCTCGTCCATCCGCTTGAGGACGCGACTCACCGTCGCCTTCGACCAGCCGGTCTCGTCGACCAGCGCCGACTGCCGCATCCGGCCGTCGTTGGCCGCGAGTACGACTTCGACGACTCGTTCGTTCGGCATCGTCTCCGTGTCCAACGCCGTCGGGTCCGCCGTCTCGTCGGCGGCCGCCACGTCTCCGTCCGGCGGGTGGCCGTCGCGACCGGCCGTCACGCCGTCGACCACCGTGGCACCCTGCGCTCGCTCCGGCTGGGTCTCGTCGCCGACGCCGCTCGGTCGTGTACGGCCGTCCGCGTCCGTCGTCGGCGGGTCGGTCGCAGTGGTCGAGCGCTCCGTCGGAGCGGTGGGCGCCGATCCCTCCGCCGGTGTCGGGTCACTCGCGGGATCGAACGGGACACCGGTGTCGTCGGACTCGTCGTCCGCCCGCTCGGCTCTCGTCGCCGGTGTCGTGTCCGGGGACGCCGTGTCGGGAGACCCCTCTCGCTGCGGAGACACGGACTCGCCGGCCAACGCCGCACCCGCGGCACGCGCCCGCCGACGAGCCTCGACCGCGGCGGCCCACACCGTCTCGGTGAGCGACGACTCTCCCGCCGTCGCAGACGCGCCGGCCGTGTCGTCGGCACCACGCGCCGCGCCGTCGTCACCGCGCGTGGCGTCGGCCGCACTCGCCGTGGTCCTGCCGCCTCCGCCGGTCGAGTCCTGGACCGCCGGTCCGGCGGCGCGCTCGTCGGTCGGGTCCCGAACCGCCGATCCGGTCGTGCGCTCGCCGGTCGTCGCCGGCCCGTCGAGCAGTGCGCGGAGCCGCGCGACCGCCGGCGACCGACGGAGGCGGCTCCGCACGGCACCCAGCGGGTCGTCGCCGAACCGTACCGCGGGGGGCGCTCCGTCGTCCGGATCGCCGTCGTCACCGTCGACCGTACCGGCCGGACCGCCCTCGCGGTCGTCCGGGCCACCCAGTAGTTCGGACAGCCACCGGTCGCGAGTGATCACGAGCACGGTCCCCAGCAGCGCGAGGATCAACAGGCCGGCCAACACCGGCGGAGAGACGGGAGCACGCTGGACGGACTGTGCGTCGCCGATCCCGTCGCCGTCCGTGTCCGGGTCGAGCGGGTCCGTGTCGAAGTCGTTCACCTCGCGGCCGTCGCGGAGCCCGTCGCCGTCAGTGTCCGCCACCAGCGGGTCGGTCCCGGTCGACAGTTCCGTCCCGTCGGCGAGCCCGTCCCCGTCCGTGTCCGCCGCCGTCGGGTCCGTCCGCAGCGTCTTCACCTCGCGGCCGTCCGCGAGACCGTCACCGTCCGTGTCCGCGACTGTCGGGTCCGTCTCGTAGGTGAGCACCTCGGCGGTGTCGTCCAACCCGTCGTCGTCCGTGTCCGCGGCCGTCGGGTCCATCCCGTAGTTCGTCACCTCCGCCGCGTCGTCCAACCCGTCCTCGTCGGTGTCCGCGACCGTCGGGTCCGTCCCGTGGTCCGTCACCTCCGCCGCGTCCGAGAGCCCGTCACCGTCCGTGTCCGCCACCGTCGGGTCCGTCCCGTGCTCCGTCACTTCCGCGGCGTCGGAGAGACCGTCCCCGTCCGTGTCCGCCGCCGTCGGGTCCGTCCGGTGGGTGTACACTTCGGCCCCGTCGGAGAGGCCGTCACCGTCCGTGTCCGCCGCCGTCGGGTCCGTCTCGTAGGTCCGCACCTCCAGTCCGTCCGCGAGGCCGTCGGTGTCGGTGTCCGCGCTGTCGATGTCCGTCCCGCCGTCGAGTTCGCGCTCGTTGTCCAGGCCGTCGCCGTCGAGGTCGCCCTCGCGGACGAGCACGCGAACCGGGTGGCTGGCCCGCGCCTCCACCTCGCCGCTGAGTGTGTCCGCGGAGACGACGACGCCGAGACTCTGGCGCCCGCGGTCGCCCGGCCACTCGTCGAACGCGAAGGTGTACGACTGCGTGGTGTTGGCCGACAACACGACCGAACGACACGCGAACTCCTCGGCGGTCGCGTCGCCGTCCGCTGGCCCGGCACCGACACAGACGTCGTAGTGGCCGTCACCCTCGCCGGCCGCCGTCGAGAGTTCGACACGGACGCGGACGCGGTCGTCCGCCCAGAGGTACGCGACCGACTCGCGAGTCGTCAACACGTCCTCGGCGAGGACGCCGCTCGTCGTGATCTCGATCGGGTCCGCGACCCGACCGTCGAGTGCCGTCGTCGCCCGCCCGTCCGGAGACTCCCCCGTCACCGCCGGCACCGTACCGGCCGCGAGGAGTCCGAGACAGACGACGGCGACGACGAGTGCCGTCGTCACGCGCCGTGTCGACCTGTCCATCGACGTGTGTACTCTCTTCCCGTTCTCGCAGTTAAACAGTTCGCACGCGCGAGTCGTCGGCGACGCGACTCGCAGACCGTGAGACGCGACTCGCAGACCGTGGGACGCGACTCGGAGGACGTGGCGTCGTGGGTCGAGCGTCGAGGAACGGGTAGGGGTACGGTGTCGTCGTCGGCACCGCCGGGTGGGTGCCGTCGTCGGCACCGCCGGGTTGTGACGGCGACCCGGACTCGGGTCGTGACGGCGACACCGCTGGGTGGTGACTCTCGGCGAGGGGTCGGGAGAATCGCTCCGGGTCCGCGCCGGTCCGGACGACTGGACCGTGGAGGGCCGACAGTCCGTGCGTTCGAGACCGGGGACCGGCCACGTCAGGGACGCGGGTGGACGCCGGTGGCGGGGGCGGGACCGCTACGCGTGCCCGTCGCCGCCCCGCTCCGTCGTGGTGTCGCGTGCGGTGCGGTCGTCGACCGCGTCCGCCAGCGTCTGGAACGTCGCCACCGTCTGTGTGTCGTGGGCCGCCGGGTCGAGCCACAGGCGAGTCTCCCCGCCCGCCCGGGCGACCCGCGCGGCCACGGCGTCACAGAGCCGGTAGCCACGACGCGCGTCGACGTACTGGAGCAGCGCCGTGAGCGAGGGGACGAGACAGACGGGGTCGCCCGTCGTCGCGGCCGACTCACAACACGACGCCAGCGCCACGCCGACGCCCGTGTGGTCCGTGGGCGACGCGGCACCGACGACGGTCGCTCCCGAGACCGTCGCCGTCCCGCCGGAGCGCGCGGCGTCGACGTACCACACGTCGCGATCTCGCGCCAGCCGCTCGGCCAGCTCCGCGTCTCCACGGGCGAAGCCGACGACGACGACGGGTCGTTCCCCCAGGGTCGGCGTCGTCTCGGCGGCGTCCGCGAGTTCCCCCTCGCGGAGCTCCAGGACGACCGTCGGCGTTGGCGACTCTACGGACGTGCGTCCGTCGTTCGACGGGCGCTTCGACGTACCTGACATGGCGTTCACTCGGTGGGGAGACTCCCACATAAACGGGTGTAGCCGTTTCGTGTGGCGGGTGTGTGGCCGTCGATCGTTCCGACTCGTTCGATCGACCCGGGCGACCGTTCCACCCGCCACCGCGTGAAACGCGTCGAAACGCCGCGTCGCTCGCGACGACGGCGACACCCCCGTCGTGACCCTCGTCGAGACCGGTCTCGGTTCGACTCGAAACCCACCTCTCGGCGGCGTGTGGAACGACGACCGGGGTGTCGAACGGTTCGAAACAGTGTGAAACAGTCCGCCGCCGTCTGGTGATTTCGCTCGTGAAACGGTCGTCGGAGTCGTTCGGTGATCGGGAGACGAGAGTGGCGGGACGGCTACCGTTTCACGACCGTTTCGTATCGAGTCGGTGATACGACGACGGTCCGCGTGATGGGGGTCGAGACGCGTCACTCGCCGCGGTCGAGACGCGTCGCTCGCGAGGAGTCGTGCCGGTCGAACCGCCACGGCCACGGCTGGTGGGGTGTCGTGTCGCCCGGAACACTAACGACCGGCGTCACTCCCGGCAGCGTGCCCTGGTCGGCCGGCTAACCCTCGTGCCGGGCGCTCGCCGTCGTGGCCGGCGAGAGGCCGTCGTGTCGCGCGCCCGGGTTCGCCGTACCGTCATCGCACCCGTGTGGGTCTACTCGGACGGGGACTGAAGGCGCGCACCCGTGGTTCGGTCGCCAACGGGATACGGCTACCGCTCTCGGGACTCTGTCGCGTGCCTCGACCGCTCGTGGAATCGGTGGCGTGCCTCGACCGCTCGTGGAATCGGTGGCGTGCCTCGACCGCTCGTGGATTCGGTGGCGTCCCTCGACCGCGGTCGACGGAGCTACCGCAGGAGACTCGACAGCCGGTCGGTGAGGCCGCCGTCTTCGCCGAGTTTGAGGTAGTAGGCGTCGCCGCCGTCCTCGTAGTAGCCGTCGATCCGGCGTTCCACGTCGAAGCCGATCGCCTCGTAGAACTCCAGTGCCGCGCGGTTCGTCGCCCGCGCGTGACACGTCACCGTCCGGTGTTCGTCGGCGATTCGAGCGACGAGTCGTTTCCCGTAGCCGCGGCCGCGGGCGTCCGGACTCACGGCGAGAAACAGGATGTAGCCGTCGCGGCGAGCGGAGACGAACCCCACGAGGTCCCCGTCCGTCGTCCCGTCCGTCCGTCGGCGACCGTCGGGACCGTGTTCGAACAGGAGGTGCGTCTCCGAGCGCCGGTAGGCGTCCGAGAAGAACCCGCGTCGCTGTTTGAGTACCCCCTCCTCGCGTCGGATGCGTTCTTTGAGCGCCCAGGCGGCCCCCTCGTGGGACGCGTCCCCCGGCGCGTCTGTCCGCCGTTCGAGTTCGATACTCACTGGCACCCGGTTGGCGCGTGAGGAATATAATTCCACCGTCGGGCGTGGGGCACCGACGAGTGGATCGGGGCGGGAGCACCGGTCTCTCAGTAGAACCCGCCGCCGGAGTCGTCGGTGTCGGTCGACCCGCTCGGACCGCTCGGCCCGGACGGAGACTCTGGGCCGCGTCCCTCCGCGAGTTCGACGTGTTCCGGTTCCGTCGGACCGCGCGGGTCCAGTTCCTCACCGTCCGCGAACCGGAGGAACGAGAGGTAGAACGCCTCGCCGCAGCCGACCGGCTCCGGCTCGGGATCGGCGGCGTCCCCCGTCGACTCGGTGCCGGCCGACTCCGACCCGGAGGCGGCGGCAACGTCACCCGCCGCCTCGGTGTCCGGAGGGTGTCGCCACGAGAGGTCGTCCGCGGGCTCGCCGCAGACGAACCGGACGCCGTCGGTCTCGTCGAACGACTCGCCGGCCTCGGCGTACGTCCACCCCTCCAGCGGGTACGGGGTGACGGACTTGTCGTCGAGGTACCCCTCGCGCTGGAGGTCGACCAGTGCCCCACACCGCGGACAGTAGTAGGTGACCGAGTAGCTCACGTGTGTGCCACGCGGCCCGCGTGCTTTCGCCTTTCGACACGGGGGCGTCCGGCGGCGGACGCAGCGATCGACGACCGTCTCCGAGAGCCGGTGTTCCGGCGCGGGGAGAAAGGGCACAGGTTACAAACACCGACCGAGAACGGGAGGGTATGACACCCGAGGAGACCGTGGAGGCGTACTACGAGGCGTTGCGGTCGGGGGAGCCGCTGGCGTCGTTCTTCGTGGAGTCGCCGGACGTGGTGAAGTTCGGGATCGGCGAGCAGTTGGTGGGGTACGCGGACCTGGCCGACGGGCTCTCGGACCAGACCGCCCGGACGCGCGACTGGACGGTCGAGAGTCGAGATCTACGTGTCGTCGACCGCGGGGACCACGCCGCCGTCTCCGACGCGGTGCGACTGGAGTGGTACGACACGACCGGCTACGAGGACCACGCCTACGACACGCGCTGGAGCGGGACACTCACCCGCGTCGACGAGACCGAAGACGGCGGCGGCGACGGGCCGAAGGGGACGGACCGCGACGACGACGAGGCCGAGTGGAAGTTCCTCGGACTCCACGTCTCCGTGCCCGGGCCGACGGCGGAGGAGTGAGATGGTGGGCCCGACCGACAGTCTCGAGGAGCGCGACGCCGGACGGACCCGGCTGAAGATCGGGTTCGTCGCGACCGTCGCCGCCTCCGGCGGACTCGTCGCGCTCCAAGCCGACGCGACACCCGTCCAGCTGGCCGTCGCCGTCGTCGCCGGGGCGCTCGTCGGAACCGGCTGTCTGTGGTTCGTCCTGCAGTGGCTCGGCGAGATGCAACCGGACCACGTCCGGAGCCGTCGCCCGTAGCCGAAGACGAACGCGACTGCGTCGCCAGCGACGTCCGAGCACGACTGCGTCGCCAGCGACGTCCGAGCACGACGGCGTCGCCAGCGACACTCGAACACGGCCACACTCGTCGCGTCGGTGGAGGACCGCCACGGCCGACCGACGGGCCGACGTGTCTCCGTGGTAACATTTCACACACTCGACACCGGGACAAGGGTCTTGTGGGGTGGAGCGAGAAAGGGTAGCACGGATGGTCGAACAGGCCGGAGTACCAGGCGGTGCGGGACGGATGTCGACGCGCGGGCTCGCAGACGGAGTCGAGTCAGTCTGTCGCGTCGCGGACTGTGGACACCCGGAACTACTCACCGCGCTGGCCGTACTCCTCGTGACAGTCGTCGCCCTCCTCCTCGCTGGCGCGGCGCTCGTCGGCTTGCGGGACGCCCGCGAGGCCGTCGCCGTCGAGCACCGCCGTGCGACCGCGGAGCGTGACGCGTTCGAACAGTTCCGTCGGCGCGTGAGCCGACTGGAGACAAACACCCCGGCGACGCCGGACGTGGGGCCCCCGACCGGCGGTGGCGCCGTCGCGACCGCCAGTAGGGGTGTCGACGAAGACGGACTCGTCGCCGTCAGACGTGCCTACGACGAGACGGTGATGAGCACCCCACACCACGCCTCGGAGTACGACGAGACGCTCGGACAGAGCATGGCCGCCGAGTTCACCGAGGGAATCGCCGGCACGGTCGTCGGCGGCGGCCACCTCACGCCGGCGCTCCAGACCGCGCTCGTTCGCAGCGCCGAGGAGGCCGAGCGTCGACGGACGGAGCTCCTCTCGAAACTCGACACCGAGGAGACGGCGCTCGACCGTGCACGCGAGACGCTCGCCCCCGCGGCCGACGCCGTCGACGCGGTCCGGGAGGACGCGACCGACGGTGGGTTCGTCGACCTCGTCGCGGCGACCGAACGGATCGAGTGGCACGAGTCGAACGTCGAACGCCTCCTCGCCGACCGGCAGGAGACGATCCAGAGCCACGAGCGAGAGTACCCGCACTGGTTCGACTACCTCTACGGTGACCTCGACGTCGCCCACCCGGTCTTGTCGACGGCGACGGGCGTCCTCGCCGATCTCGACGACGCACGCGACACCGTCGCCGCCGCCGCGGCGCGACGGTAGGTCCCCGGTCCGCCGTTCTCACTCTCGTCGCCGTCACGGGGAGCGTCGGCGGCGACCGACTCAGTCTGCGAGTTCGTCGAGTCGTTCGGCGAGGTCGAGATCCTTCTCGGTGATGCCACCGGCGTCGTGCGTGGTGAGTTCGACGGTCACTTCGCCGTACTCGACGGTGATCGTCGGGTGGTGGAACGCCTCCTCGGCGAGCCCACCCGCGCCGGCCGCGAAGCCGACGCCCGCGAGGTACGAGTCGAACTCGTAGGTGCGGGCGATCTCGTCGCCGTCGCGCGTCCACTCGGCCGGCAGTCGATCCGCGATCTCCTCGTCCGTCAGTGTCTCGGACATACCAGTCGCGAGGGTCGGCAGCGGGAAAAGGGTATCCGCGACGGCGACCACTCGCTCGTCCGGTGGTCACAGACCGGTTCGTGGCGTCTACTCCCCGACGTACTCGCTGCCGATCACCTCGCGGATGCGGTCGGCGGTCACCTCGCCGACGCCGTCCACCTCGAGTAGGTCGTCTTCGCGAGCAGTCATCACCGCCTCGACGGTACCGAACTCCGTCAGGAGCGCCCGCGCCGTCACCGGCCCCACGTCGGCGATTGAACTGACGACGTACTCCTGTTGTTCGGCGAGCGTCTTGTCGGCCTTCTCGCCGTGGGCCGACACCTCGCGGTCGTTGTCCCCCTGTTCGCGCTCGGCGATCGCCGCCAGCATGTCGCGGGTGCCGTCGGTGTCCTCGGTGCGGAGGATCGACGCGCCGAAGTCGACCGACAGCGACGCCAGCGCGCCACGGATCGCGTTCGGGTCGACGTTCCGCTCCCCGTACAGGTCTCCTCCCTCGACGATCACGACCGGTCGCGCGTACGCCCGTGCGAGGTCGCCCACCTGCTCGAACAGCGAGCGGTCCCCGCCGAGCAGCGTGTCGAGGAAGTCCGCGACTGACTTCCGCTCGACCGCGACACGATCCGAGAGCACGTAGTCACCCACCGCCAGCGTCTCCAGCCGCGTCGTGACGCCCTCCCGCGTCGAGAGGTCCCGCGCGATGGTGGTGTCGAGTTCCCGCTGGTCGATCACAATCTCCGTCGTGTCGGTGTGCTCGCCCGCCGTCGCGACCGTCGCCTCGTCCGTGTCCAGCGTGGCGAGTGCCGAGTCGGCGTCTCCCACAGCGTCGTCTGCGTCCGCACCGGCGTCTTCCTCCGCGCCGGCGTCTTCCTCCGCGCCGGCGTCTTCCTCCGCGCCGGCGTCTTCCTCCGCGGTAGTGTCGGTGTCCGCGCCGTCTGTGGTCGTGTCCGGGTCCGTGGGGGTGTCCGTCCTCGCTGCTGCGTCTCCGTCTGCCGTCGCATCTGCGTCCACGGTCTCCGGGTCGCCAGCGGACGAGTCGTCGCGCTCCGTCTCGGCGTCGAAGTCCGACAGCCCCGGCTGTCCCGCCGTCGTCTCGTCTGCCGAGCCCGTCTCGTCGGAGCCGGCCGCCGTCGCGTCTCCTGCTCTCGTGTCTCCCGCCGCGTCCGGACTCGTCGACTCTCCATCGGCCTCGTCCGAATCCGCCTCGTCGTCGAACTGGTCGAGTGCGGACTGGCCGCTCAACTCCTCGGACATCTCGTCGGCGACGCTCTTCAGCGAGCGGAGTTCCGCCTCCATCTTCTTCTCCTTCCGGCGGGAGATCCAGAAGTACGCCTCGTCGCGGGTGTCCTCGGCCATCAACACGACGACGCGCCCCTCCTCCTGACGGCCGGTCCGGCCCTTCCGCTGGATCGAGCGGATCGCCGTCGGTACCGGCTCGAAGAACAAGACGAGATCCACCTCCGGCACGTCCAACCCCTCCTCGGCGACGCTCGTGGAGACGAGCACCTCGAACTCGCCGGCACGGAACTGGTCCAACGTCTCCTGTTGTTGTGTCTGTGTCATCCCGTCGGAGCCGTCCTTGTCGCCCTGCCCGACGAACCGTCGCGCCTCGAACGACTCCCCGAGGAACTCCGTCAGCGCCTCCGCGGTGTCGCGCGACTCCGTGAACACGATCACGCGCTCGCCGCCGCCGATGCCGAGCGTCTGGGCGAGCAACACCCGCGTCCGCCTGAACTTCGGGTGGAGGTCGTCGAACGCGTCCGTCAGCCGCATCGCCTCACGGACCTTCGGGTCCGACACCATCCGCTGGCTCGCCTTCGACGCCCCCGACGACCGGGCCGCCTCCCGCTGGCGCTCGAAGTACCGGTCCAGCGCCTCCACGCTCTGGGTTTCGACCAACTCCACGGCACGCCGGAGTTTCATCACCTCCGCGTGGGTGGACATCCCCTTGTACGCGTCCGACTGCCCCGCGTCCATCATCCCCTGGAGCTGTCGGCGCATCTCGTTGAGCGCTTTCTGGGACACGTCCGGCTGGGTGGTGTCGGCGACGCCGAGCGACTTCAGCTTCTGGAGGCGATCTCTGATGACCTCGTTGAGGGTGTCGCGGATCTGGATCACCTCCTCGGGGAGTTCGATCTCCTCCCACTCCACGTCCGTCTCGTGGGTGTACTCCGCCACGTCGGCGTCCCCCTCCGTCATCACCTCCACCTCGTCGACGCCGAGGTTCTCGCAGACGATCCGGATCTCCTCCTCGTCGCCGCCGGGGGAGGCGGACATCGCCGTCACCAGCGGCTCGGCGGCGTCCGCGTGGTACCGCTCTGCGATGTAGACGTACGCGTAGTCGCCGGTTGCGCGGTGACACTCGTCGAAGGTGAGGTGCGAGACGGGGGCCAGCGAGATCCGGTTGCCGATCAGGTCGTTCTCGATCACCTGCGGCGTCGCGATCACGATCCGGGCGTCGTCCCACACCGCCGCGCGGTCCTCTGGTGCCACCTCGCCGGTGAACACGACGATCTCCTCGTCGGGCACCTCCAGCGCCTCGCGGTAGAAGTCCGCGTGCTGTTGGACGAGCGGTTTGGTCGGGGCGAGGAACAGCGCCTTCCCGCCGACCTCGTGGAGCCGCCGCGCGGTGACGCGCAGCGACACCGTCGTCTTCCCGAGCCCGGTCGGGAGACAGACCAGCGTGTGTGCGTCGGCGGCGGCGTCCGCCAGCAGTCCCTGGTAGCGGCGATCCTCGACCACCTGCGGCGTCAGGAGTGGGTGGGCGACGTACTGCTGGTCGGGGTCCGTGTCGGCGGCCTCTGCCATCGACGACTCTTGGTCGGGTTCGTGGGTAAAGGTTCGCCGCGGACGGTGGAAGTGGAGTGAGCTACAGGAACAGCGAAGAGATCCATCCGCCGATGGCGCTTTTGATCGTGCTCCACGCGGCACTGAGAACTCGCTTCGCCCACTTTCGTAGGCGACTCTTGTCGTTCTCGATCCGTTCCAACTCCTTCTTGTCCATGTCGTCTATCTCACTCTTCAACTTCCGTTTCATTTTCTTGGCGTCGGACATGTTGGGAAACCTCCGTGTGGTGGATTGTCACTCGATCTCTTCGAGAACCTCGTCGGAGACGAGTTCTCTGATGTCTGCGACGTCGCGGTTCGCCGAGGCTTTGATCTGTTTCTCTGGGGGGAGGTTCTGGATGATAGTGTCGAGTACCTTTCCGTGATTCCACCGCTTGAGTGCCGAACACGCGACGATCTGGTCTTCTGGGACACCGACCCGAGTGAGCTTGTCGACGATGTCGTCCGTACGACGCTCGATCTGCCGTTCCAGTTCGTCCGTCGGGACGTTGTACGTCTCGTTCCAACCCTGTATATCGTCCTCACGCTCGCTCCGTTCGAGTTCGATCTGATCGACCTTGTTGAGAACCACGACGATCCGGTCACGGTACCCGGTCTCGTCGAGGATTCGTTTCATGTTCTCCTGGATGTGACGGATGTCACGACTCGATGCGTCGATCACCCAGTACAACAGGTCGTGTTGTCGTACCTGTTCGATCCACTCGGGGATCAACTCCTCGTCTTTCTGCATCGACTCACCGAGTCCCGGACCGTCGGTGAACTCGATCTTGAACCCGTCCTCGTTCTCGATTTGGAACGATCGAAATCGCTCCGTCTCGGCTCGCGTCGCGTCCGTAGTGATCTCCTCGGGAATGTCCTCGTCTCTGACCGCGAAGATCGACCGAAGGAGTGTCGACTTCCCGACACCCGTCTGGCCAGCACCGATGAGTCGAACCGGCTCCTCTAGATCGGCCTGGATGTCGGACCTGAGTTCTCGTTTCTTCTGCTCGGACACCGGAAGGTTGTTGAGAAGCTCGTCCATCCGTTCCCCGAGTCCTATCTCCGGCATCAGTTCGATACTGTGTCGTACCGGGAATATGATTTTTGTAAGGATTCTGTGTAGTGCCAGTCTGTACCAACGACAGTTTGTAGCTAGTGAGATGGGCTCGGGCTCGTCAATTCACCAGACGTATCGCCCACACGCCGTCACTCACTGATCTACGCCGTCCTCGTCTTCCTCGTCGTGATCGTCCTCTGCGTCGTCCTCGTCTTCCTCGTCGCGATCGTCCTCTGCGTCGTCCTCGTCTTCCTCGGTCGTATCTCGATCCGTGTGTTCGTGGTCCCACGACGACCACTCGTCTGTAGACTGTACGTCGTCGATGTACTCGTCGATATCGTCAGTCTCGGGGTCCAGAGCGAGGATTCGCTCCAGTGCCGACTTGAAGTTCTTTCGGACCGTCTTGTCTGGCACGTTGTCTGCGAGGTCTAGTAGATTGTAGTGGGAGATCATGTCCTGTACCATGCGGATGGCGATTCCTTCCTGATCGTCTCTGGCTCCGGCGGTCGTGTCCGCGAGGAGGTACTCTGGGAACTCGGTCGGATCTAGCTCTTCGATCCAGTCTTCGATCAGACAGGCACACAGTTTCCCGACGAAGTCCGCTATCTCCTCTCGCGTCGGGTCCTGAATCACCGAACGAGCGACTCTGGTCGGATCCTCGGACTGACCCCCGGACGGAGAGAATCGGTCCGCCGTCTGTCGGGCGATCTCGTCAATGAGGTTGTCGACGCGGTCGTTTGTCCGTTCCTCCATCTCTTCTCGGAGTGGGATCTCTATATCGTCGATTCTGGTGGCGAACTCGAACATCAGTGGGACGAACCCGTCGATCGGGACGACGTGTGAGCGCGTCTCGGCCAACAGTTCTCGTACCTCCTCCGGTAGTTGGTCCACTGGATCTGTCTCGTCGTCGGGACTGTGGACACACCAGAATATCTCGTAGTCCGAGTACTCGTCTGCCTGCCGCAACGCACTCATGATCGACTCGTCTCGACCACTGTACCCGACGACGACGAGTCCACACTCTCTGATCGTGTCTTGCAACAGCCGCTCCATCCCCTTCTCAAGATCAGCAGTCTCGGTCTTGAGATTCTGGAGATTGTCGTACAGGTAGTCGCCGTGGAGTTTCACCACGGCAGGGTCACTTCGCGTCAGTCTGAACGCCGGTGCGACTGCCCCGTGGTTGATGAGCTGTGGCGTCTTCTCGAGATACAGGTAGAACGAGTCGAACAACAGGTCGTCGAAGTTCGTCGTCAACGTCACTGGGACGATGTTCCTGCGTCCGTCGTCGTCACTCATCATCGACGCGAGGATGACGTGACCGGCGGTCGGTTGGGCGTCTTCGACGAGGTCTCGAATGTAGTTTCGCCTCCCACCACGGCTCGGTCTGAACTCTTCGAACCAGAATCCGTACTCGGATTGCTCGGGATCCATGTCCCGTTCCTCGACGCCTGTCGCCCAACGATCGACACTGTCGATGTCGGGGTCAGCTCGCTCGTAGCACTGCTGTTTCCACTCGTCGATCAACTCGCTCGTGGTCGGGACGCCTGCAGGCTCGGGGCGTGACGCACCCGCACCGAGCAGAAACACGTGTTGCCGGTTACTGTTGACTGACTCGACAAGCTGTCCGACATCGATAGGATCTAACCCGTGTTCCTCCGCCACTTTTGACACCAGAGACTAGTCGGTAGAAGACGGATCAAAGTGGTTTTGAAAGTATTCTTGATATTTCTAAGAGGAAATATCAGAACCGACCAACTGTATCACCCTCCCTCTCCTTCGATCTCGACCCGTGTCACGCTCTTCCCTCGGCGGCGCCGTACTCGGCGGGTCCTGCTGTGTACAGATTTCGGAACGGACGCATCCAACAGCTCCGCCCACTCCAGCAGGTGCGACTCTGAGTCCCGACTCATGCTCGCACGGTCTCGGACCATCGTGCTAAGTGTTACCGCCGGCTCCGGTCGCGTGGGAACGCGACGCAACCACGGCACACCAAGCACAGTGGTCGAACGAGAACTTGCTCACGAGATACAAATCTCACTCGCCGGGCACTCGACGGTCGCGCAGAGCAGTCACCACACACCCTGCCGCACGTCCATCCACGTCACGACGGCGACGTGGGGCAGCGTCAGGACGGCGATGCCGACGAGGTACAGCGCCAGCAACCCCTCGAACCCGGTCGCCTGCCGCGGGACGGCGAGGTACAAGCCGGCGACGATCACCAACCCGCCGAGGGTCATCGGCGTCGCGTCGCGTGCCACACGCCGGAGTGCGCCGCCGAGGTCCCCACTCGCCAATCGCTCGCGGGCGCCACCCTCCGCGCCGTCGATCAGCGCCAGACGGGCGAGGTGCCGCGTCGCGTGCCAGAAACAGAAGTAGAGACCGATCCCGACCACGGGCGGGACGGCGAGGAAGTACACCCACAACAGGAGCGTCTCGCCGGCGTCGACGCGCCAGGCCCGCCGGTCGGCACCGAGTCGGACGCGGTACCGCCCCAGCGTCAGCGCCGTCAGCGTCACCAGCGCGAAGCCGACGCCGACACCCCACTGGACGGTCGTGGTGAACAGCCCCGCCAACACGGCGTCCGCGGGGGCGAACAGTCCGACGAGCGCGGCGGCGACGCGCCGGTACTCCGTCGGGTGTGACACGAGCGGGACCAGCATCGGTAACCCGCCGCGGACGACGACGGTCAGCGCCCGCTCGGCGCGCGTCGGGAGGTGTTCCGCCTCCGCGAACGCCAACAGCGCGTACAGGTCGCCCTGCCCCCAGTGGGCCAGCGTGAGGAGGATGAAGAACGCGAACGCCGAGACGGGCGCGAGGAACCACCAGCCGGTGTACAGCCCGCCGAGAACGGCGTACGCGATGCCCACGAGCGCCAGCGACCGCGGCAACGACAGGCGGTCCATCCGGTCGAAGACGAGGTGGTCTAAGGCGCCGTGTGGGAACCCGAAGACGACGACGCTGGCGACGAACGGCGCGTACCGCACCGCCGGCGGCACCTGCGAGGCCACCGGCGCGAACGGCAACACGACGAGCAACGCGAGCCACGAGGCGCGGATCCCCCACCGCCGCAGCGCACCCTCGAGAGCGGCGGGTCGTGGGACGCCTACGGCCATCTTCTCACCACCCGGTCGACACTCACTGGCATACTACCACTGCCCCGTCGGTGTTCACAGCCATCGTTCCATCACCCACTCGAAGAGGACGAGGCCGTACACCACCAGCAGGTTCGTCACGAGGAAGAAGACCGCCTCCTCGATCGGGAGTCCGAGCAGTTTCAGGCCCGTCGAGAACTCCGCGGAGATAGTCCACACCCCGAGGCCGATGGCGAGGCGGTCGATCCCCCACAGGTACAGCGTCGGGACGCCGACGCCGACGACCCACGGCCGCCACGCCCGGAGGAGGTAGGTGCCGCCGACGGCCCACTGGAGCGCGACGATGGGTGCGGCCCACACGAGGATCGCACCGAGGTACGTCCACCGCTGCCCGAGCACGAGCAGCATCACCGCCCCGGCGCCGGCCAACGAGAGCCACGCCAGCGCCCCCACGACGCGAGGTGTCGCCGCGAAGTCGCCCGGCACCGGCGTCGGGTCGAAGTCGACGTGGTAGAGCCACGTCCCCGTCAGCACGGTCTGGAGCACGAAGAAGAGGTACTCCCCGACCGGCGCCGCCCACACCCGGGCCGTGACGACGCCGTCGCCGTACCACCACACCCCCAACTCGATGAGGTAGTTGTCCCACGGAGTCGTGTAGAGGAACGCGACCGTCGCCATCAGGCCGAGCCCGACCCCCGAGAGGAGCCGTCGTCTGGGCGGGAGCGAGGGCCGCCGGGCGAACAACAGCGCCAACGGCGGGAGCACGAACAGGACGTGAAAGAGGAGATACGGGAGGGTCACGCCTCCCGCCCCCCGTCGTGCGGCTGCCCCCGTCCCGCCCGGTACATACACGCGTACGGGGCTGGCGCGGGGAAAAGCGTGGGGGATTCGATCGCGGGACGGCGGCGACCCGTGTGCGTGTCACGGGGTACTGGTCCCACCGCCGCGAGGGTTTCCGACGTGACGAATCACCGCCGCGGGGGTTCCCGACGTGACGAATCACCGCCGCGGGTGTTCCCGACGTGACGAATCTCGCTGGGGTGACACGACGTCACTCGCGTCCGGAACCGACATTACGGGCCTCACCGAACCGGGGCACATGTTCAGACAGTTCCGGGCGGCCGTCGCCGACGCGCTGGAGACGGCGCTGGCCGACGCCGGCTACCCCACCGACGACCTGGGGATCGAGGAGCCGCCGGACGACGTAGACGCCACGCTCGCCTCGAGTGTCGCCTTCCGGCTCGCCGCCGAGGCCGGTGCCCCACCGCCGCAGGTCGCCGCCGAACTCGCCGAGGCGATCGACCCCGAGCCGGTCACCTACCTCGCCCGCGTCGACACGCAGGGGCCGTACCTCAACTTCTACACGGACGGGACGTACCTCACCGACACCGTCGACGCGGCCGCGACCGACGAGACGTTCGGGACGCTGCCGGACCGCGGCGAGTCCGTCGTCGTCGAACACACCTCCGCGAACCCGACCGGTCCGATCCACGTCGGGCGTGCCCGCAACCCCATCGTCGGCGACGCGGTCGCGAACACGCTCTCGTACGCCGGCTACGACGTGGCGCGCCACTACTACGTCAACGACGCCGGTCGCCAGATGGCCGTGTTCACGTGGGCCTACGAGACGTTCGACGAGGGCGACCTCCCGGAGCCGGAGCGGGACGGCGACGACTACGACCTGGTGCGGTACTACCGCGCCGGCAACGCCTACCTCGACCCCGACGACGACTCGTGGGCGTCGACGGCGGCCGAGCGGGAGGCCGCCGAGGCGGAGATCGAGGCGATCATGGAGGGGCTGGAGGCCGGCGACGAGGCGACCTACGAGCGCGTGACCGCGGTCGTCGACACCGTGTTGGGCGGGATGCGCGAGACACTCGACCGCCTCCCGGTGTCGTTCGACGAGTTCGTCAAGGAGACGCGGTTCATGCGCGACGGCTCCGTCGACGACGTGGTCGAGCGTCTCCAGGCGTTAGAGGAGGCGGTGTACGAGGAGGACGCCTGGCAGTTGGACCTGCACGAGCACGGGATCGACAAGAACTTCGTGTTCCTCCGGGAGAACGACACCTCGCTGTACACCACCCGCGACGTGGCCCACCACGAGTGGAAGTTCGACGAGTTCGACCGCGCCGTCACCGTCATCGGCGAGGATCACGAACTCACTTTCCGGCAGCTCGACACGACACTCGAACTGCTCGGCAACGACACCGACCGGCTGGAGCAGGTGTTCTACTCGTGGGTGAACCTCCCGGGCGGCGAGGGGATGAGCACCCGTGAGGGGACCGGCGTCGACCTCGACGACCTCTTGGACGAGGCGGTCGACCGGGCTCGCGCGGAGGTCGAGCGGCGACTCGACGACCGACAGCGCGACGACGAGTTGGACGAGACGGACGTCGAGCGGATCGCCGAGCAGGTCGGCGTCGGCGCGGTGCGGTTCGACGTGGTCGCGAAACAGCCGACGAAGACGATCACCTTCGAGTGGGACCGCGCGCTCGACTTCGAGGCGCAGTCGGCGCCGTACGTCCAGTACGTCCACGCGCGGTGTTGTGGCATCGCCGACGAGGCGCGTGCGGCCGGCGTCGAGCCGGCGACGACGCCGGACCCGGACCTGTTGGACACACCCGAGGAGCGCGCGCTGGTCCGCGAGATCGCGCGCCTCCCGGCGGTGATCGAGGAGGCGGCGGACGAGTTGGAACCCCACCGCGTCGCCTCCTACGTCCGGCGGTTCGCGGAGACGTTCAACGCGTTCTACCGCGAGTGTCCCGTGTTGTCGGCAGACGAGGACCGTGCCGCGGCGCGGCTCGCGCTGGTGCTGGCGGCACGGACGACCGTCGCGAACGCGTTGGACGTGCTCGGCGTCGCCGCTCCCGAGTCGATGTGAGCGGCCACGACGCGGACGAGAACCGACTGCCTCAGACCAGCGGCGGGAGCAGGGCACCCGCCGGGGAGACGAGCGATCCGCCGACCGCGGTGACGACGTAGGCGCCACCGCCGAGGGCCAACAGCAGGAAGACGAGGATCCACCACAGCGGCACCGAACCGTTCTCTGCGTCGCTCATGTCCGGGCAGGGTCGACCCGCGTAAAAGAAGGTCCCGATTCGAGACTCGGGTGGGTCGAGGCAGTGGAGCGCCGCGCGACTCACGAGCGGAACAGCCGTCCGAGGAACCCACCGCCGTCGTCCTCGTCGTCGTCGTCGGCCTCGTCCTCGGAGAACGGGATCGCGTCGCGGTCGATCTCGTACTCGACGGCGTTGCCACGCTCCGTCTCCTCGCGGGAGATGGCGTCTTCGGGCACCGTCTCGCCGAGCACCGTCCGGGCCTCGGCGGCCGCCGGGTCCTCCTCGGGGCTGTCCTCGTCCTCCTCGATGATCACCGCGTCGTCGTCGTACTGCTCGTCGGCACGCGGCTCCGAGCGGTCCGGTGCCGCTCCGGTGTCCGACTCCGTGCGGTCCGGTGTCGTACCGGCGTCTGGCTCCCGCCGATCCGGCGACACAATCGTGCCCGGTTCCTGTCGGTTCGGCGACGCCCCAGTGTTCGCTTCACCTCGATCCGACGACGCCCCGGTGTTCGCTTCACCTCGGTCCGGCGACGCCCCGGTGTTCGGCTCCGAGTGATCGGCTCGTGTGTCGTCCGGCCGGCCAGACGACGCCTCGGACCCACCGGCGACGCCACCCGGAGCACCGCGCGGCACGTCGCCGCGTCCGGGGCCGCCGTCCGTCGCGTCCGTCGGAGTCGGATCGGTCCCGCCTGTCGGGTTCGGGTCGGCCCCCGCCGTCCGACTCGGGTCCGCGGTGTCCGCCTGCGTCCGACCGGTCGTGTCTGTCTGGGTCGACGCACCCCCGCCACCGGCGCTACGCGACTGCCCCGACTCGGTCCGCTCGGCCGTCGCGCCGCTCCCGGTCTCGCCGGCGGGCACGTCCTCGACGCCCGGCGGCGGCGGGACGCGTTCGACGGCGAGCCGCGAGGCGAGTCGTCGGAACGCCAGCGCCACGTCGCCACGCGGGTCGTGGGCCGTGATCGGCTCCCCGGCGGCGCTCCCGGTCGCCAGCGCCCGCGACTCGGGAATCCGTCCGAGGATCGGCGCGTCCACCTCGGGGTCCGTCGTCTCCTCGGTGGCACGGTTGAGCGTGACTCCGGCGACGGTTCCGCCGAGTTGCCGCGTGAGTCGCAGGGACTTCCGCGTCGCCGCCAGCGCGTCGCGGTCCGGCGTCGTCACGAGGAGCACCCCGTCCGCGAGCGACAGCGGGAGCGCACTCTCGTGGGTGAGCCCGGCGCTGGTGTCGACGATCACGTAGTCGATTCCAGAGACGTTCGCGAGCACGTCCGCGAGCCGAGAGGGATCGGCCCGACGGAACGACTCCAGGTCGTCGGCGCCCGGGACGACGTACACCCCGTGCGGCCCCTCGTAGGCCGCCTCCGGCAGCGCCGCCTCTCCAGCGAGCACGTCGTGGACCGTCGGGTCGTCGGGCCCCGGCTCGACGCCCAACGCTGGCCCCAGGTTCGGCGTGCCGATGTCGCCGTCCACCGCCACCACGCTGTGTCCGGCCGCCGCCAGCGTCGCCGCGAGGTTGGCGGCTGTCGTCGTCTTCCCCACCCCGCCTTTGGCGGAGGAGATGGCGTACACGTCCGGCATCGTACGCCAGTCGGTGGCACGCACGTATAAAGGTGAGCCACACGTCGTCACCGCGCGACGGGTCCCGCGTCGACGAGCGGCGGCTCACTGGGAGTCGACGGGCGACAGGCGGCACCTCACGGTGAACACCGAGAGGACGGGCGACGCCTCACGGGGAGTCGACGCGGTACTTCGTGGTCTCGGCGCCGTCGAACCGCGGCCCGGTGCCGACGCGGTCGAAGCCGGCAGCCTCGACGGCCTCGCGGACGGCGTCGTCGCCGTCGACGACGAGGAGCTCGACACCCATCCCCTCGCCGGCCGCGAACCGCATCGGCTCGGAGAGGAGTCGTTCACACGCCTCGACGGTGCCACCGAGTTGGGTGACGTGAACGGTGTCGTCGCGGACGTCGAAGCTCACGAACCCCAACAGGTCGGAGTCGTGTTCGTGATCGGTGTCTGCGTTGGGGTCCGTCGCGGTCTCGTCGCCGGCCGCGACGCGGACCGTCCGGTCGTGGACCGTCCGCCGCATCGCCTCCGCCGGCGCGTCGGCGATGGCGGCGATGGCCTCGGCGTCCGTCTCGACGGCGTCGCGGACCTCCATCGAAGAGACGTACGGCGGTCTCCAACCTAAAACTACGGGTGCGGTGAGTGGGTCGCGAGGCGGCGAGAACCGTCCGGCGCGTCGCCCCGTGCATCCGGGCGGCCGACTGGCCGACCACCACTCGTCGTCCCGGCCGAACCCTTAGGTACGATCGGGTGACCACGCCGTCTCGTGACAGCACTCGTCGCGTTCGTCGGGGCGACCGGCGGCACAGAGACGACACGAGTGGCGATCGAGACGGCGGCGACACTGGCACGTGACGGACGCCGTGTAGTCGTCGTGGACACGAACTACGCGACACAACCGCTAGCGCGGTACGTCACTGGGCGGATCGACACGGACCTGACGGCGGTGTGTGCCGACGGCACCGACACCGCGGCGGCGACGTACGAACTCGCCGGACCACTGTCGTCCGGTGGCGGCGACAGACGGGCGGACACGACGCCCGAACTCGCGGGAGACGACTCCGACGGAGGCCGGTCGGCCGACATCGACGGCGGTCGGCCGGTCGACGCCACGGACTCGGCCGACGAGTGGGACGTACCGGGCTCGGTCGTGGCAGTGCCAGCTCGCGCGCCGTTCGAGCGACTCGTCCGCGCGAAAACGACCGACGCGGCCCGGCGGCTCGGCGCAGTCTGTGCGGACCTGCGCGAGCGAGCCGACCACGTCCTGCTCTCCGTTCCACCGGTCGCGGCCAACCAACACGTCGCGGCGGTCGAGGCGGTGGACCGAGTCGTCGCCGTCGCGCCCGGCACCGACCGCGGCGCCGACGGGCTCCGCCGGCTCCGAGACCGACTGGCGGACCTCGACACCGCCACGGACGCGGTCGCGGCGACCGGGACCGAACGGGACGCAGACGCGACGACGGGTGACGGACTAGCGGCGGCAGACGCGACACTCCCCGACACCGGGCGGCCACCGACTGCGACGCCGGCCGCACTGGGTGACGACGAGTCCGCCGCCGCCACCGTCGCCGCCGTCGAGACACTGCTCGACGTCGACACCGGCGTCACCGTCGACACCGACGGGGCACTCGACGGAGTGCGACGGCGCCTCTCGGCAGTCGGCGGTCGCGGAGAGTGACGAGTCCGCTCGATCACAAAACCCGAAGTGGCCCGACGGGTCGGGGTCACCGGAGGTCGTCCGGCGCACTCACGGCGTCGGCGAGCCGGTCGCGTTTCCTGACACTCTCGTTCCCCTCTGGTGTCCGTGCCGCGGCGACCGCCTCGACCAGTTCCGGGACGGGGTCGTGTGTCTCCGTATAGGCGGCGAGCGCGAACGTCTCCTCGTCCCAGTCGGTCAACGCGAGCGCGTCGTCGCGACCGAGGTCACCGGCCAGCCACTGCTGGACGGCCTCGTACCCCGACGGATCGGACGGTGTGACCGCCGCGACGCCGGATCGGTACAGCAGCTTCGCGGCCGTTATCGAGGCGATCCCGGCCGCCTCGGCCGCCTCGGCCACACTCGCACCGCCGTCGTACGACTCCACGACGGTCGCCGCCGTCGCCGCCGAACACGGCAACGCCTCGGCGGCCGTCGCCAGCCGATCCGACAGCCGCCCGTCCGTCGCGTCGACGGCCGCGACGCCGTGGTCCTCCTGTTCGGTGACGGTCTCGATTCCAGCAGCGATCTCCGACAGTGGCATACGCGTGGTGACGCGCTACCCGATTTAAGATTCGTGTAAACTCTCGTGAACGTCCCGGTCGGACGGAACCACGTACCGGTAACCGGTACGTTCCGGCCGCGCGTCGGCCACCAGACGGCCGCTCGCGACCCCAGTTTAAGTGTACGATCGGGCGCGAGTCTCGCGTATGAGCACGGCCACAGAGGCCTGTCCGGAGTGTGACGCACGACTGACCGCAGCGGGCGACGAGACGGTGTGTAGCGAGTGTGGGCTGGTGGTGCGCGCGGACCGCATCGACCACGGCCCGGAGTGGCGGAGTTTCTCCGACGACGACACGGACCCGCGTCGGACCGGCGCGCCACTCACGCGGTCGCGCCACGACAGGGGACTCTCGACGGAGATCGGTCACAGTCGGACGACGGGGCGCAAACGACGCCAGTGGGCACGGATGCGCCGCCAGCACACGCGAGCACGCATCTCGACGAAACGAGAACGCAACCAGGTGTACGCGTTCACGGAGATCAGACGGATCACCTCCGCGGAGTCGCTGGGCGAGCGCGTCCGCGACCACGCCTGTTCGTTGTTCGAGCAGGCGCAGGAGGCGGACCTGTTGCGCGGACGGTCGCTGGAGGGGTTCGCCGCCGCCGTCGTCTACGCCGCCTGTCGCGTCGCGGGGGTCGCACGCACGCGGTCGGAGTTGGTCGCGACGGCGAAGGCGGACCGCGACGAGCTGGTCGCCGCCTTCGACGCGATGAACCGCGAGTTGGGACTCCCCGTCGGCCCCGTCGACCCCGCAGAGTACGTGCCACGGTTCGTCTCCGAGTTGGACTTGGAGACGGCCGTCGAGCGCCGCGCGAGAGAGTACGTCGACGCGGCTCGCGACGAGAACCTCGTCACGGGGCGCAACCCCGGCGGTGTCGCGGCAGCGTGCGTCTACGCCGCCGCAGCAGACGTGGGCGCCCACTGTACACAGCGCGAGGCAGCCGACGTGGCCGACGTGACGCCGGTGACGATCAGGAACACCTACTCCGAACTCGACTGACAGCTACTCGTTCGCGGTGGTCCAGTGTGTCGGGACTCGCTCGTCGACCGCCTCGTGAGCGTGCCGTGTGCGCTCGACGCGGCCCGCGAGCGACGCGACTGCCTCCGCCGCCGTACTCTCCGGCCGGCGGTCGGTGACTGGCTCGCCGCCCCGCAGTGAGTCGGACAGCGTCGGGGTGCTCGGCACCCGCACGACTGGGACGCCCAACAACTCGCGGACGGTCGCTGGCCCGACGCCGGCGGAGGGCCCTCCGGCGGGCGCACCAGACCCCGGGGCGTCCCCGTCGCCGGTCGACGGCTCCGCGTCACCCGTCGGGACCGATCCGTCGCGACCACGGGCGCCACACAGTGCGGCCGCGACCACCGGCGTGTCGACCTCGTCGGCGAGTGCGCGGACGCGGACGGCTCCGGGCACCGCCCACCGACGAGTGGCGACGACGACCACGCAGGCGTCCGCGACCGCGAGCGGCACCCCGGTGTCGCTCCCGACGCCCGTCGGACAGTCGAGGACGGCGTCGTGGTGGCTCGCGACGGCTCGGATCGCGTCCGCGAGCCGCCCCGTGTCGACGCCGCGAGCACCGGCCAGCGAGCGCCCGCACTGGAGCACCGCCACCGGGCCGCCACGGATCGCCTCCAGCGGCGCCGCGCGTCCGGCCAACACGTCGTGGAGATCCGGCCCGCGGCCGACGGGAAGGTCGGCGACGGCGAGGTCCGCGTCGACCACGACGGCGTCGAGTGCACCCGCCACCTCGTACGCGAGCGTCGAGACGCCGACCCCCCCGTTACCACCGCAGACGGCGAGAATCACCGTCCACCGCCGAGTGTCAACGCGGAGCGTGCGACGACGGTCGATTCGGGACGCGTCGCGACAGTCGACCCGGGACGCGTCACGGCGGCCGGTCCGAGGAGAGTCTCGGGAGCCGGGGCGAGGCGACTCACGCCACTCTCCGGAGGGTGTCGACCGGCACGTCTGCGGCGGCCGCCCGCGTCGCGAGTGCCTCGGCGCGCTCGGCGAGTCGGCGGAGTGCCGCGGCGTCACGCGCGACCGCCTGTTCCAACGTCACCGGGGTGTGGTGGGTGTCCCAGAGTGCGGCCGTCGTCTCGGGGACCGAGTCGCCGGTCCCCTCCGCACGGGCGACCCTGTCCGCCGCCACGTCGAGGTACTCCGCCACGCCAGCGGGGAGGACGCCGTCCGCGAACGGCTCCGTCGCGGTCGGCTCCGGACGACCCGCCGCACCCGAGCTGCTCGCCTCGGTCTCTGCAGTCACCGCGTCCGGAGCGATCCCCGCAGTTCCCTCGGCCGTCGCACTCGGATCGGCCGCGCCGGCCGTCTGGTCGCCGTCGTCGACGGACTGCGCCGGTGTCGGTACCGCGTCCCGTGGCGGCTGCCACCCGTCGAGCGAGCGTCTCGCGGCGGCGACGGTCGCGTCGACGCCGGTGTCGGGTGCGACGACCTCGGGGTCGCCGACGGCCGCGACCGTTGCGGGTGGGTCGGCGAGTGGTCGCTCTCCCACCGGACAGGCGTACCCGACGGCGACCGTCTCGCCCGGACCGACGACCGTGGTGTACGTGTCGTCGTCCCACCCGTGTTCTGGGACGCCGTCCCGTCGTGGCGGGAGTGTCGGACCGTCGAGCCGGTCGACGATCCGGACACCGCGTGGCACGTTCGTCTCGTTCGCGAGCCGACAGGTGACGAGTGCGACCCCGTCGCGGACGGTCGCGTCCGTCTCGAGAGAGACCCTCGGCTCGCGTTCGTCGGACTGGTCGCGTTCACCGGCACCACCGGGCCCGGGGAGTTCGTGGCACTCGTCGCTGCGTGTGCCGCTCGCGGTCCGCGGGGCTCGACCGTCTCCGATCCCGTCGGCCGCCGTCTCCTCGTCGGTACGCTCCCCGCCGAGTGTGTCGCGTCGCTGGTCGGTCACTGGGAGTGTGGTCACCCGATCTGGTATAAGCGTCCGTGCCGTCGACGGGCTGTCCCGCCGGTCGCGGGCGGTCTCCACTGCGTCGTGTCACCGTCGTCTCGTCGTCACCGCTCTGGAACGACCACAGTCGTGTCGACGAGGTCGGCGACCGCCGCCGGATCGAGGTCGTCGACGAGCACCAACAGCGGTTCCTCGACGGTGGCGACGGCCAACGCGGCGAGGTGGACCGCGACGGGGTCCCCCTCGACGGACGGCACCGCACTCCGAGGCGCGGTCGTCGCGGCGACGGCGTCCACGGCGTCTGTGGTGTCCACGGCGTCTGTGGCGTCCACGGCGTCTGTGGCGTCCGCGATGTCTGTGGCGTCCACGGTGTCCACACCAGCGCCGTCGCCACACGCGTGCTCGGTCGTCGAGTCGAGTCCGCCCGCGAGTCGTGCGGGGCCACGACCGGTGCGTGTGGTCACACGCTCCAGCGCCTCGCCGACGAGGGGGACGACGCTGGCGGCCAGCGTGCGACGCGCCTCGCGGGCGCGGTTGCGTCGAGCGTCGTGCCGCGACAGCGACCGCTCGTAGGCGTCGCGCGTCTCGCGAGCCCGGCGCCGTGCGGCGGCGAGACGTTCTCTCGCCGCGAGGTGTGCCGTCTCGGCCTCGGTCAACGACCGCATCGCGGCCTCGAGGTCGTCACCGACCGCCTCCGTGTTCCCGTCCACCTCGCGACACGCCTTGAGTCGCCCGCGCAACTTCGCGACGCGCTCGCGCCGCTCGTCGACGGTCGCGGCCGCCTCCGCCACGGCCTCCCGTGCGGCACGGAGTCCCGACGAGTCCGCCGTCGGCGTCTCGGTACCCTCGTCGCTCGCAGTTCCGGGCACCCCACCACTCCGTGTCTCGGCGACCTCGTCACGCTCCGCTCCGACGACCGCACGCAGCGACTCGTCGGCCGGTGTCGTCACGCCTCGCGTCCGCGCGGCGACGGCCAACAGTCGTACGACCGACGGCGGGTCGGGAGTCACCGTCGCGAACGCCGTCTCGGCGTCGAACGCCGGATCGGAGCGCCACGTCGCGTCCCGCGGGAGTCGTCGCCGTAACGCCGCCGGGTCCGCCGCGACGCGCCGAACGGTCCCGGTCCGGTCGTCACCCCGTCCGTCGTCCGTCCGTTCCCCGGTCCCTCGTCCGGCGTCGGGGCGTCCGTCGTCCGCCCGTCCGCCGTCGCCAGGCCCCGACGGCAGCGGATCGCCACTGCAGCGGCTCACAGCTCTTCCTCCCGCATCGCCGCCTGCGACGGGTGGTCGGTCCCGGCCGCGAACGCGTCGTAGGGTGTGCTCGGCTCCTCGCGCGCCTCGTAGGCCGTCGCGGCCTCTCGAACCGCCGGCCGGAGCGCGCGGAACTCGTTGAACGGCTCCGTGCGCTCGACCTGGACGGCGTCGCCGTGTTTCGCGCGGAGTCGACAGGCGAGAAAGCCCGCGAAGGCCGTCTCGCGGAACAGTGCCGCTCGTCCCAGCCGCCTGCGGACCGTCTCCTCGTGGCTCCGACAGACGTTCCTGAGTGTCGTCCGTGCCGCCGTCGAGTACGTCACGACCAACAACACGGAACCCGGTCGGAGAAGATCGAAAGAAAACGTTTCGAGTCGCGACGAGCCTGTCAACGCAGCTAGACGTAGCCGACTCGGTGAGCAGGTCGACTCACGTCTCGTCGTCGATCGCGTCGATCAGCATCCGCGCGCCGATGTCGATCTCGCGTTCGGTCACGTCCAGCGGCGGCAACACGCGGATCACCGTCGACCCGCACGACAGCGTGAGCAGCCCACGACGCATCGCGGTCTCGTTCACGCGGTTCCGGAGGTCCGCACTCTCGAAGTCGACCGCCAACATCAGTCCCTTCCCACGCACGTCGGTCACGCCGTCCGGGTCGGCGTCGCGCAGCGTCTCCTGGAACTGGCGGCCGCGAGCGACGGCGTTGTCCAGCAGGTCGTACTCGTGGATCGCGCGGAGCGTGAACACGCCCTGCATCGCCGACACCACGTCGCCGGCCCCCCACGTCGAGGAGAGCCGGAGTCGCTCGTCCGGGAACGTGTCCTCGCTGGCGATGGTCGCGCCGACGCGCAGCGCCTTCGCGGAGGTGATCACGTCCGGCTCGTACGGGTAGTGGTTCGAGGCCCACATCTCGCCCGTCCGGCCCACACCGGACTGGATCTCGTCGGCGACGAGGTTGATGTCGTGGTCCTCGGTCAACGCCGCGAGTTCGTCGACGAACGCGTCCGAGGGGAAGCGGTAGCCACCCTCGCCCTGGATCGGCTCGACGATCACGTACGACACCTCGTCGGGGTCGACCCACCCGGTCTTCGGGTCGAGCGCCTCTCGCAACACCGAGGTGTCGCCGCCGTCGGTGAAGAAGCCGCAGGAACACGTCTCCGGCGTACACGTCCGGTCGTCACAGAACGGCGCGTCGTGGATCCCCGAGATCTCCGGGAACTCGCGGCGGTACACCGACTTCGAGCGGTTCAACGACAGTGCGCCGAGTGTCCGGCCGTGGAAGGCGCCGTGGAACGTCACGCCGTACCGGCCGCCGTCCGTGTCGTCGTAGCAGATCTTGATCGCGTTCTCGACCGCCTCGGCGCCGGAGTTCGAGAGGAAGACGGTGTCGAGGCCGTACTGCTCGGTCGTGTCGGTCAACTCCGCCATCAGGTCCGTCGGGCCGGGCAGCTCGGAGTCGCCGGGGGTCGAGCCGTCCGAGAGGTAGAAGTCCTGCCCGGCGATCTTCGAGGGGTCCGGCAGGTCGAACTCGCTCATCGGCTCCGTGATCTTCGGGTTGTTGTACCCGAGCGGCGCGGCGGCGACGTGGGAGGTGAAGTCCAGGAGGACGTTGCCGTCCACGTCCGTGACGAACGGCCCCTCGGCCTCGTCGGTGATGTCCCAGACGAAGTCGTAGACGTAGGTGCTCGTCGCGGCGCGCTCGCGGTGGTACGCCGCCCACTCGCGAGCCCGCTCGCCGGGCATCTCCGTAACCCGTGGTTCGGCACGGTGTCGGTCCATACCACCGGAAGGACAGCCCTCGGGATAAATCCGGTGAGAGCGCTTTCGGCTCGTGCGAGTGTTGCCGGCCACCCCGACGCCGGCGGCGGCTCCGCGACGAGCGGGCGACGCGAGGAGCCGACGGCCGGTCGTCGCGACGACGCGAGCCGTCCCCGGTCACACCACCGCGGCGACCGCGCCGACGGCGGCGACGAACAGCGTCGCCACGCTGTAGACGGCGACACCCCGGGAGAATCGACTCGGACCGGCGGTCGCGAGCCCCGCCTTCACGACGACACTCGCGCCGGTCGCGAGCAACACGGCGGTGACGGCCGTCTCGCCGGCGACCGCACCACTGCGGTAGAGGAGGACCACCGACGTGGTCGCACCGGCGGAGGTGACCAGCCCGGACAGTGCCGCCGAGGCGTACAGTCCCGCCGTCCCGAACAGCGTCCGTGCGAGTTCGGTCGCGGCGAGGACCACCAGGAACGCGCCGCCGAACGCGACCGCGTTCCGGATGGAGAACGGCGAGGAGAGTTCGACGGACAGCGGTTCGCTCCAGTCCGCGGTCCACAGCGCCACCGCGGCGGCTCCGAGGACGAGCGCCCCCAACGGGAGCACCGCGCCGACCAACGGTGGGCGCTCGGCGGCGACGGTGAACGCGAGCACGACGCCGAGGTTCCGCAGCGCCATCGCGGCGTCGGCCAACAGCACGCCCGCCACCGCGACCGGCGTCAACGCCTCGCGGTCTCGGACGTGGTCCAACATCGTCCCGACGACGGCCGTCGAAGAGACCAACCCGCCGAGGAACCCCGTCACCGCCACACCGCGGCCGTCGTACCGCTGGATCAACACGTAGTTCAGCCCGCCGATCCCGGCGACGGTGACGACCATCAGCCACGCCACGCGCGGCTCGATGGGGACGCCGTACACCGTCTGGCGACCCGCGGGCAGCAACGGGTAGACGACGAACGCGAGGACCGCGAACTCCGTCGTCGAGCGCAACTCCGCCCGCGAGAGTTCCCCCGCGAACGAGTGGAGCTCCCGCTTCAACAGGAGCAGTCCCGAGGAGACGACCGCGACGGTGACCCCCTCCAGCGTGTACTCGGCGGCGACGAGCACGCCCACGCCGTAGGCGACCAGCAGCGACGCCCCGGTCGTCAGCGACAGCGAGTCGCGGTCGGCAGAGGGGATCAACCCTCGGACGGCGAGCAACACCCCCTGGACGACGACGAAGCCGGCGCCGACCGCGACGAGCACGTTCCCGACCGCGGTCTCCGTCGCGACCAGCGTGAACACCGCCCCGACCAGCGCGACCAACGAGAACGTCCTGATCCCCGCCGACCGGCGCGACCACTCCCGCTCCAACCCGAGGAACAACCCCAACGCCGCCGCCAACACCAACCGCACCGCCGGCACCGACAGCGGTGCGTCGACGAGCGTCGTGCTCTGTGCCACTACCGACTGCATAGGACCCAATAGTGGTATATAGAGATACAAAAATCTGTCTCACTCGGTCGAGGACGACGGCGCTGGAGCCGTAGACGGCCGATCTGTTCGTCCGTGTGAGGCGACCGCGTCACACACGGCGGTCTCGTCGTGTACCGAAATCACGTCACGTGCCGGACGAGAGACTGGGAGCGCCCGGCTAGTACACGTACTCGTCTTCGCGCAGTTGGACGTAGGCGCCGTCGCGGAGCGTCCACTTGCGGTACTTGTACCCCAAGAACAGCTTGGCGGCGCTCAGTCCGCCGGTGAGTTTCCGTTCGAAGAGGTCGTAGCCGTCCTCGCCGCCGTCGGCGAGCATCTTCTGGGCCGTCCGGAAGTCGCGGTCCCAGTCGTCTGGCCCGTAGTCGCGGACCATCTCCGCCATCGTCACGCTGCGGCGCACCTCCTCGCCGATGGCCGCCTGCCAGCGGTCGTTGTACGCCGTCAGCTCCCCCTCGGCGGCCAGTTCTCCGGCGATCGCGCCGGTACGGACGGCGGTGTGGTCGCCGCCCTCGTGGAACGCCGAGGTCGACCCCATCGCGCCGCCGGCGACGGCGACGCCCGCCTCGACCGGTGACTCGATGGGTCGCGTCGAGGAGATCGGGTACGTCTCCGTCCCGCCGGACTTCCCGGCGTCCTCGACGACGGGGAAGTCGGACTCCACGTCGTACTCGTCGCCGTACTCCCGTTCGAGCAGTCGCCTGACGTACTCCCCGCCGCTGGGGACGCGCTCGTCGTCCGACTCCAACAGGGCGTACGCCTCGCGGTCCTCCACCGTGTCCAGATCCAGCCCGATCGGCATCGTCAACCCGACGCGACAGACGCGGTCGCGGTTCGGGAACACCCACGGGTACGCGGTGTGCCCGGGCATCACGCCCCACCAGAACCGGATCGCGCCGGCCACGTCCTCGTAGGCCTCCTCGGGGAAGCGTCGGTACTCCTGGTAGGCGATGTGGTTCGTGCGCGTGGAGGCGAGGCGTTCGCTGGCGGACTCGCCGTCGGGGAGGTACGCGTCCAACACGCCGTTCGTGACGGTGCGTTGTGGCCCGTCCGCGAGGATCAGGGACTCCGCGCCGACCTCCTCGCCGCCGCCGACGTGGAGCACGTGGCGGGGCCCGTCCCCGGCCGAGAGGTCCGTGTCGACCGCCTTCACCGACGCGCCCGTCCGGTAGCGTGCGCCGGCGTCCTCGGCGCGACTCCGGAGGAAGTCGTCGAACCGGGCGCGGTGCATCGTGTACCCGAAGTGGTCGTACGACGACTCGATCCCGGTGCCGTACATCGTCACCGACTCCGTCGGGCCGACGAACTCCGCCCGGTCCAGCGTCGTCTCCACCACCCCGTCGGGGAACTCGTCGGGGTGGATCCCCATGATGTCGACCCAGTAGTCGAGGATGCCCGCGGCGTCCGTCGAGTCCGGGCCGAGTTCCGTCCGATCCGCCCGCGGGACCCCCTTCTCCAACACCAGGGCGTCGGCCCCACGGCGTGCGGCCTCGTAGGCGGCCGACGAGCCGGCCGGCCCACCGCCGACGACCGCGACGTCCACTCGGTCCATGCTTCACACGCGCCGTGTGTCGGTATTAAACGTCCCGGAGTGTCCCGCACCCGCGACGGTCGAAGATACCGTCGCACCGTCCGCGATACCCACGACGCTCCCGCCGCACACCCACGAGGGCGCAGACACGCCTCGTCCACTCGCGAGACCGCGCACAAGACGTATCACCGTTCACGCCCCAGCGTAGCTATGAGCACGGATCTGGCCCGGAGTGTACGGGCGGTCGCGGACGCCGCCGGCGCCGAGAGCGGCGTCGTCGACTGGGACGGGGTCGCGGAGGCGGCGAAGGGAGCGACCGACGCCGGGGCGTTCACCCTCTCGGAGGCGGAGCGGGCCGCGTTCGCGGAGGACGTGCGTGCCGCTCGCACCGGGCTGCGCGAGACCAGCGGGGTCGCGTTCCCGCTGCCGGACCGGATCGAGGTCCAGAACCGCCACCACTGGATCGACGCCAACGTCGAGACGTTCGCCCGGCTGATGGCGCCGCTCGACGACCAGACCGGCGGGTTCCTCCCCGGCGTCGCCCGGTCGGTGAACACCGGGACGATGGCGGTGACGCTCGCGTTCCTCGCGCGCAACGTCCTCGGCCAGTACGACCCACTGCTGATGGCCGACGACGACGACCACGGGCTGTACTTCGTCCGTCCGAACGTCCGCCGGGTGGCCGCGGAGTTGGACGTGGAGTACCCGCGGTTCAGGCGCTGGATCGCGTTCCACGAGGTGGCCCACGCGGCCGAGTTCGGCGCCGCGCCGTGGCTCTCGGAGTACCTGGAGACGCGGATGGAACGCGGCGTCGCCGCCCTCGCGGAGGGCGCCTTCGAACGCGAGGCGTTCGCGGAGTTGAACACCGCGATGACGGCTGTCGAGGGGTACGCGGAGCTGCTGATGGACGAGGCGTTCGACGCGGAGTACGCCGACCTGCGACGGAAACTCGACGAGCGGCGCGGCGGCGGCGACCCGCTGACGCGCCTGTTGCGGCGGGTGTTGGGGCTCGGGATGAAACGGCGCCAGTACGAGCGCGGCGCGGCGTTCTTCGCGGCGGTCGCCGAGGCGCGCGGGATCGAGACCGCCTCGCTGGTGTGGGAGCGTGCCGAACACCTCCCGACCGACGAGGAACTCGACGACCCGGACGCCTGGCTCGCACGCGTCGCCTGACGCCGGCCGAGTCGTCGCCGCGTCCGGTCCCACTCCGTCACCCGAGCGTCGAGCCACCACTGCACCCGGTCGTACTCCGTCACCCGAGCACCGACTCTCGCTAACTCGCCGTGAGCTGCCGCCCCGCCGTCGAGCGGCCGCTCACTGTCGCGGCGGCACTGCCTCGTCGTCGGATCGCTCGGCGGGGAACGGAGACCGAGCGGCCGTGACCCCGAGCGAGGCGGCCAGTGCCGTCGCTCGCTCCGTCGGGTCCGCGGCGACGCGAGCGATCGACGCCGGCTCCGCCGACTCGTCCGTCGTCTCGTCACCGGACGATGCCTCGTGGTCGGCGGCGGTCGCGACCGCCGTCCGGAGCGTCTCGGCGAACGCCTCGCCGCCCGCGGCGAACACGCCGTCGTACGCGCCGGTCGTCCACGGGGGCTGGACCCCGTCGGTCCGGTCGTCGGCGTCGGCCGCCGCCCGGTCGCTCGCCAGCCAGAGCCAGGTCGCGACCGTCGCGGTGAGGTACCGCCGGGCGAGCCCCACGTGGTCGTCGACCGTCGGCTGCGTCGAGAGGTACCCCGCCGCCGCCGTCTCTGCGAGATCGACCGCGTCGTCGAGCCACGCCGCGATCGTCGCCGGCTCGGCGTCGGCCGCCGAGAGGTTCGCGGGCGTCGTCACCCCGCGGTCGGCGAGGTAGCGCGCGACCAACTCCGCCTCCTCGTCGGCCACGTCGTGGAACGCGTCGCCGACGACGACGGCGTCGGCGCCGGCCGACAACACCGCGTCGGCGGCCGCCGCCGACCGCACGCCCCCGCCGTACCACACGCGAGCCCACTGTGTCGCCTCCTGGAGTGCCGCGAGCGTCTCCGTCGCCGCCTCGTCGCCGAACGTCCCGGAGTACTCCAGGTAGACGATCTCGCTGCCGAGGCGGTGTTCCGCCGCCAGCGCCCGCTCGCGGGCGGCCGCCGGAGAGAGCACGTCCTCGGGCGCGACGTTCGCCTCGCGTGCCGCCGCACTGTCGGGGTTCTGGACGACGTACGCCTCCGAGACCGCACGCGTCACCAGCCACGAGACGAGCACGTCCGCCAGCGGGTCGCCGACGGTCGACGCCGCCCACCGTCGGAGCCGCGCGGGTGCGAGTCGTCGCGCCCACGACGGCACCGCATCGCGGAGCACGCCGGGGACTATCTCGTCGTGGAGGCCGGCGACACCCTCGCCGAGGGTCCCGACGAGCGACTCGTCGGAGCCGTTCAACACCTCGGGGAGCGCGAGCAGTCGCGCCGCCGAGCGCGTCTCGGGGGTGATGTGCTCGGCGGCGCTGGGTTCGAGGATCGCCGGTGTGTCGGCGGGGTCGAGCGCCGCGAACGTCGCGGCGGTGTCGGCCGCGGTGACGCCGCGCGAACCGCCGACGCTGACGGCGTCCGTCGCCGCGAGGTAGGCTGGGAAGAGGAGTGGCAGCCGCTTGTCCGGTTCGGGGTCGACCTTCGTGACGTGTGTCCAGTCGGCCGGCACCGGATTCGTCGCGTCGCCGAACAACTGTCGGCCGACGACCCCGGCGGCCTCGACGGCCGTGTACAGTGACCGGCGGAGAGACATACACGCACCGACTCGGGCCGCGTACTTATGCGGCCCGGAGCGGTCGCGTCGGCCCGTGTCGACAGTTCACGGCGGAACGACACGGAGAACGGGTCAGTTTCGTGGCGAAACAGCGAGTGGGTCGACGGCTTCGTTCGCACGCGAGGGTCGGTCGAATCGGTCACGGCTCAGAAGCTGTAGGCCACGTCGTAGTCGTGTTCCAGTGCGAACTCGATCATGTGCCGACACACGGAGACGGTCTTGTCGAGACCCTCGTCCAACTCGTCGGCGGCGGCCAGCGACGCACGAGCGTCTTCGAGCCACGCCGAGAGCGCTTCCATCCCCTCGCGGTCGGTGAATCGGTGGCCGTTCTCGGTGTGCTCGTCGAGCATCTCCCGTAACCCGGGGGGTGCGGCGGCGACGATGTCGTTGTTGATGCCGTGATAGATCAAGAACAGGTCCGACTCGCCCAAGGTGCGCACGAAGTTTCGGTACGGTGTGTAGTCGTCGAGCGAGTCGTGGTACTGTGACCGCTCCACGTGGAACTGGTAGAACCGTCTCCCAGTCTCCACCGTTCGGTCCGCTTCTGGAATCTTGAGTGAGAGTCCAGATCCCATCGTCAGCCTCACCGTGTGGTGTCTCGCACTGATCGATCGTATGGTCGTCGAATCGGCGGTGTTCGGATAAGGGTGAGTAGCGGGACGAGGCTACTACTCGAGAAGCCCCGCTCCAGTCCCACCCGGATCCGTCCTGCACAGCGCCTCACCCTCCCCAGCCTCGTCACTTGTGCCCGGCTCCGCCGGTGCCGGGCGGTGCAACCGCCCGGCACGTAGCGAGACCTTCGGTCTCGCCACAGTTACAGCGAGGCGCGGCTCCGCCGCGCCTCGCATGCTCCGCTCGCTCCTCCTACGTCAGAGCACGCTCTGACGAGGTCTCACTCACTCCGTTCGCGAGACCCTCGCGTGTTTCTCGCGCGCCACCCGCAACAGCCAGCTTATCTGAACACCGCCCGCCATCCAACGACAAGACTCAATACGCGAGTGGCGGAAATCACGGCGAGACGGGCCGATCGGCCCACCACCGACAATGTCGGACGCGACACGACGACCGACCACCGAGGGATCGCCACGCCTCCGGCGGCGCGTCGCCGGCAGCGCCGCGGCGACGGAGCCGCTGCCGACTGCCGTCCGGGCGGTGCTCGGCTACTACGCCGACACCGGCGACCTGGCGGTCGACTCGCTGGAGTTGAAACGCCACGTCGACACGTTCCTCGACCGCGTGTTGCAGGAGGCGTTCGACCCAGTCGAGGCCGCCCTCGCCGAGGCGTTCGAGGTGCCCCGCGCGGACGTGGCGTTCGCCTACGACACCAAGCTCACGCTCCCCGCGGAGCTCACGCTCAGCCACCTGTTCGGTCGGGTGCGCGCGGAGACGACGCCGCGACTCCATCCACTCACCGGCCGTCTCGACTTCGGCCCGCTCGGGCTCCTCCGCGGACTCCGCGGCGACGACGGCGTCACCCGCGCGGCGTTGGTCGACGCCCGCGAGCGGCTGTCGACGATCCGCGAGGTGACACGCCTCGTCGTCGTCGCACTCCTGGACGGGGACATGCGCGACGCCATCAACGACGAGGAGTACGGCGACTTCGATGTCGGCTTCGCGGTCGACGACGCCGAGCGCGCCCGCGTCGCCGAGGTCGCACAGACGACACTGGAACGCCGCGTCGAGGAGTTGTTCGAGCAGTTCCCCGACGCCGTCCGCGAGCGGTACGACGAGGCGGTCGCGCGCTCTGAGGCTCACCAGAACCGAGACCCGTACTTCCGCGAGTTGATGGAGCGAGCCGAGGCCGGCGACGAGGCAGCGCTGACCGCCGTCGCCGAGGAGTACCGCGACGCGACGTTCGAGGACCCGCCGGAGTTGTTCGACGAGACGGAGTTGGAGTTCCCGTACCTACGCACCCAGTACGGACGCGTCGGCGTCATCTACCACGGGATGATCGAGATGTACCGCGCGGCCGGGATCGAGATCGAGCCCGCCTTCGAGCGGTCGATCGTCTTCGCCATCGTCGGCGCACAGATCTGGCTCGACGACGTGGACGACTACCACGCCGACGCCGCGGAGGGACAACTCACCCCCGTCACCGCCGAGTACCTGTTGGCCGACGACGAGGCGGCCGCCGTCGAACGCGTCGTCGCGATCACCGACCGCTACCTCGACGCCGCGAAGGCGTACGCCGCCGCCACCGACTCCGGCCTCGCCGGGATCGGCGCCGACTACATCCGCCGGTCCGGTTCCACCGCCCCGCTGCCCGGCGGCGAGTGAGCCGTCGGCTGGAGGGGACTACGTCTGGAGAGAGTTCGTGACGACGTAGTCGAGTCGCCGTCACCGCGTCAGTCTCCGTCGGGCCCGAACGGGAGGTCGTCGGGCATCTCGGCGTCGGCCGGGACCCCGTCCGGCGGTCCGGCGGGCACGTCCTCGGGCGATATCTCGTCGAACTCGGGGTCGAACAACTGCATCGCGGTGTGGATCGTGTTCCAGTCGTCCTCGGCAGCCGCCTCGCGGAGACTCTTCGTCGGGGCCGCCAGCAACTGCCCGACGAGGGCGTCGGCCAACGACGCGACCGTCTCGCGCTGCTCGTCCGTCAACTCGCCTTGCGCCTCGAGTTTCGTCAGCGCCTCGTCCAACTCGCGGCGTTTCGTCCGCTCGGCGGCCTCGTACATCGCCGAGACGGCGTCGTCCGCACGGTCGCGCTTGAACCGGTCGAGCAGGCGGTCGAACTCCTCGTCGATCAGTGCCTCCACCTCGCGGACCTCCGACTGCCGCCGGTCGCGCGCCGCCGCGGTCACCGCCTCCAGGTCGTCGATGTCGCGGAGGTCGACGGTCGTCTCCGCGGCCGGCGCCACGTCGCGTGGCTGCGCGAGGTCGATACACAGCGCCACGTCGCGGTGAGAGAAGTCCGCCGCCTCGAGGACGTGGTCGTCCGCGTTCGTCGCTGTCACGACGATCTCGGCTCGTTCCAGGGCTCGCCCGGTCGCCGACAACGGCAGCGCCTCCGCCGACGCGTCGAGTTCGGCGGCGACGTGTTCGGCCGTCGACAGCGTCCGGTTGGCGACGAGCACCTCGTCGACGGCCGTGGCCGCCAGCGACCGCGCGACGAGCGTCCCCATCTCGCCGGCCCCGACGACCAACGCCGTCTCGCCGGCGACGCCGACCGCCTCGTCGGCCAACTCGACGGCCGCCGACCCGAGCGACACCGTCCCCTCGTTGATCGCCGTCTCCGTCCGTGCGCGCTCGCCGACGTGGATCGCCTTCGTCACCACGTCGTCCAGCCGGTCGCCCATCGCTCCGGCCTCTCGGGCCTCGTCGGCGGCGTCGCGCACCTGGCCGATGATCTGGTCCTCGCCGACGACGAGCGACTCCAGCCCGCTGGCGACGCGCATCAGGTGGCGGATGCTCTCCTCGTGGTCCAACCGCCGGATCGCGCCGTCCGGCACCGTCGGGGCGAACCCCGACAGCGCCGTCCGCAGCGCCGCGGCGTCCTCACCGGCGACGTACGCCTCCGAGCGGTTACACGTCGAGAGCGCGAACGCCTCCTCGACACCCGGTGCTCGCGACAGTCGTGCGACCGTCTCGGCGGCCGTGTCCGCCCCGGCCGCCTCGATCTGGTCGACGGTCGCGCGACCGTGGGCGACGCTGACGCCGCCGATCACTCCCGAGGTGTTCATCCTGTGACCTCCTCCACGATCCGTCTCGCCTCGCCGCGAGCCTTCGCGGGTTCCGTACGTAAAGCCTTCCAAACGTCCGGGGATTCCAAGATCCTGGTAATCGCACGTCTCCGCGTCTCTGGGTCCGGTTCGTCGGCTTTCAGCTCCTCGCGAACCGTCCCCAGTACCGTCGCCATCTCCCCAGCACCCGCGATCTCGTCGTCGAGCCGCTCGCGGAGGTACCGCGACAGCGCCGGGGCGGTGCCGCCGGTCGCCAGCGCCACCACCACCGGGTCGTCGCGGATCGTCGCCGGAACGACGACGCTGCCGGGGTCGCGTTCTCCCGAGTGGTCCGCGCGGTTCACCAGGGCGCCGTGCTCGCGAGCGGCTGTCTCGGCGGCTTCGTTGACCGTCTCGTCGTCCGTCGCCGCGACGACCAGCGCCGGGTCGACGCGGTCGACCCACGCCGCGAGGTCATCGGGGTCGGGTGCCGCCCGGATCAGGTTCGCGCCGGCGAAGTCGTCGTCCGCGAACGCGGGGCTGACGACGACCGTCTCCGCCTCGCGGGCGAAGGTGCGGGCCTTCCGTGCCCCGACGGCACCGCCGCCGACGATCAGCACGCGCTCGCCGTCGAAGTCGTGGAGCAGTGGGATCACGGCTCTCAGTTCGTCGTCTCCGCGGCGTGGTCGTCGCGCTCACTCGTCTCGTCGTCGTCGTCCGCACCCGTCGCGTCGTCGTCCGCGCCCGTCGCGTCGTCGTCAGCCGACGCGGCCGTGTCCGCCTCGTCGGCCGTGTCGTCGCCCGCCTCGTCCGCCTCGTCACGCGCCGTGTCGGGGCGGGCGTCACCCGACTCGTCGGTGTGGGCGTCGGCGCGTTCGTCGAGTCTGATCCCCGTCTTCTTGAGGATCTGTGTCGAGAACAGCGTGTCCCAGTCGTCCTCGCCCACGTCCCAGTGGTCGGCCATCACGTCGCGGACCTGCTCGATCCGCCGCCGGCTCTCGGCCTCGTCGCGGCCGTGTGTCATCGCGAAGAAGTTGTACGGCCACACACCCTCGTGGCGCGGCCGGTGGTAACAGTGGGTGACGAACTCCAACTCGGCGACCGCCGGTCCGACTTCTGCGAGCCGGTCGTCGGGTACGTCCCAGACGGTCATCCCGTTCTCGGAGTACCCCAGCGCGTAGTGGTTCGGGATCACGCCCACGCGGCGCACCTTCCCCTCGCGCTCGAACCGCTCGATCGTCTCGACGACCCACGCCGTCGGCTGGTCGATCGCGTCCGCCACGTCCGCGTACGGCGTCTCGGTGATCGGCAGCCCACCCTGCACCTCGACGACGAGGTCCCGCTCGCGCGGTGTCAACGACTGGGCGTCCGTCGGCTCCACCGCGGGACCGACGTCCGAACAGTCCAAGTCCCCGTCTGGAATCGGCCCGTCGAGCAGGAACTTCGCCCCGACGTGGAACTCCTCCTGCTTGGGCATGTTGTACGTCTCCTGGCCCGTCTCGGCCTCGATATCGGCGAGCACCTCCGGGACGCGTTCCTCGTCAGCCACCGAGAGGACGAACCAGACGTTGAGGTGCGGGTGTTCTCGCTCGTAGTTGTGGGCCACCTCGCGGTGGTCGTTGATCAGCTCGACGTGCTCCTCGAACGACTCTTCGGGGGCGTGGGTGGCGACGAGCGTCGCCGTGCCGCCGATCTCCTCGGCGTTCACCAGCGCGCCGAACCGGGAGAGCACACCCGCCTCGTCCAACTCGCGGACCGCCGCCAGCAGCTCTTCGGCGGTCGTGTCGACGCCGCGGTCGCGCAGCGCCGCCGCGGCCGGTTCCCACGGGTCGGCGACGACCGGGAACCCCCCTTGGAACGCGTTGACGATCGCCCGGTCGAGCGTCGAGAGCGTCACGTCGGACTCGGCCGTGTTCATACTCGTTCACGGTGCGTGACGGACATAAGCGTCGCGCTCTCCCCGCTCCCGTCGTGCGACTCCGTCCCACGACGCGGCGGACGCACACGAGTCACGCCGACGCCTCGTCGGTCGCGAGCGGCAGGACAGCGAGGGACGTGCCGACCGACTACGCCGACTCGTCGCCGTCGAGCCGGTCTTCCACGTCCGGGTCGGGGACGGGCGTCACGTCCGGACCGAGTGACTCGACCCCGTCGACGACCGCCGTCTGGTCGGTGTCGGCCTCGTAGTAGAACACCAGGTCGAACGTGCCGTCGCGGAGGAGGTGTTGTGACTCCCAGACGAACGCCTCGTCGGCGACGGTGAGCCCCTGGTACTGGTTCGAGGAGAAGTCCGTGTCGTCGTTACCCGCCTCGATGTACGTCTCGCCGGCGTCGGCGGCCTCGGCGATCACCTCGTTGATCTCGACCACGAGGTCCTGCATCTCGAGGTCCTCGTCGCCGCCCAGGTCGGTGTGGACGATACAGCCGACCAGTTCGATCTCGCCCGGCTCGAGGAGTGCCTTCGTCCGCTCGTAGAGGTCGCGGTCCACCGCTGACTGCTCGGTCATCGCCTCCGGTTACGTCGGCCGTCGGTTAGGGGTAGCGGTTCTCCAGCGGCGAGAGAATTCCGATCGGGTCCGAGCCACTCGACGACGGCGATCACCACGCGGCGACTGCGACCACCACCACGACTACGACAGACCCCCGGCGACAGCAACACGCGGTCAGTGGTCGGCACGGCCGACGATTCGGGCGGCGAGTCGGCGGTCGACGGCACGCCGCAGTCGGTCACGTTCCACCACCCCGAACCCGACGGCGACGACGCCGAACCCGACGAGCGTCGGTGCCGTGATCGGCTGCCCGAGCACGAGGAACGCGACGGCGGCCGCCACCACCGGCTCGGCGTACGAGATCAGCGTCGTCTCCGTCGCCCCCACGGTCGCCAGCAGACGGAAGTACAACAGGTACCCGCCCGCGCCGGCGACGAGTGCCACGTAGGCGAACGCGACCAGCGCCTCCAGCGGGACCGTCGACGGCGCCGGCGGGGACTCCCCACGGAGCACGGAGCCGACGAGCAGCGCCGCTGCGCCGCCGACGGTCGCCCACGCCTGGATCGCCGTCGTCGGCAGCGTCGGGTCGAACGAGCGCGTCCCGACCGCACCGAGCGCGAACGACACCGCCCCGAGGAACACCAGCCCGACGCCGACCGCCGTCCCGCCGAGCGCACCCGGATCCGGTCGCGCGACGAGGACGACACCCGCCAACCCGAGCACGAACCCGACGCCGTCGGCCGCGTCGCTCGACTCGTGGAGCAGGACGCCCGCCAGCAGCGCGGTCACGACCGGCGACGTGGAGACGACGACCGCCGCGACACTCCCCGGGACGTACTGGCTCCCGACGAAGAGGAACGCCTGGTAGCCGGCGATCGTGAACGCGGCCGCCGCACCGGCCGCGCCGAGGTCGTCCCACGACCGCGGCACCAGTCGTGACTCGGTCGCGAGTGCGTACGGCACCACGACCGCCGCCGCCACGGCGTACCGCAGCCCGGCGAGCAACAGCGGCGGCGCGTGTGCGACCGCGATCTCGATCCCCACGAAACTCCCACCCCACGCGAGCGCCAACACCGCGAACGGAACCAGCACCGACGCTTCCACGGAACTCTGTGACTTTCGGCACATCTTCGAATCAGATTCGAGTAGTGAGCCAGTTCGTAAGGTATCCCTCTAACCTGCAACCCTCCGAGCGGATCGTCGCCGAGTCGGAGCGACTCCGAGTCGTACCGAGCCGAGCCGCTAGAGTTGGAACGAACTACAAGGATCGAGTCCATCGTGGGAGTGTGGACGAACGAGACGTGAAGATCCTGAAGGCGGTCTCGGATCTCGAGACGGGGAGCATCGAGCGCGTGAGCGAGCACACCGGCATTCCGGTGTCGACGATCCACTACCGGCTGAACAACCTCCGCGAGGAGGGCGTGATCGACAACGATCTGTACGACCTGGATCTGGACGCACTCGGACTGGGTGTGACGGTCGTGTTGGAGGTGTTGACGAGCTACGACGACGGGCACGCGGCGATGGGCGAGGAGATCGCCGAAGTGGAGGGGGTGACGCAGGTGTTCTTCACGATGGGGGAGACGGACTTCGTCGTGATCGCACGCTTGCCGGACAGCGACGACGTCGAGCGGCTGATCTCCGACTTCGAACGACTCGACCACGTCGACCGGACGAACTCCACGTTCGTCGTCGCCCGCGAGCGGGACACGACGCGGCCGCTCCAGAGCTACTCCGAGGCGTCGCTGGTGGAGGCGCTCGTCGACGAGTAGGCGACAGAACGCGAACGGCCGAGAGTCGGTGGTGCACCGCGACGAACGGGCGACGACACGCTTACTGCCGGGAAGTCGTGGTGCACCGCGACGAACGGGCGACGACACGCTTACGACCGCGGGCCTCCGTCTCACCGACACCAGTGGAGCCCGCACGGATCCCCGAGTCGTTCCCCGCACCCAGCCACCGCGGCAACCAGCGGCAGGCGCTGCGGGACATCCGCGACGCGTTCGCGGCGGGCAACGACGTGGTGCTCGTGCGGGCGCCGACCGGCAGCGGGAAGTCGCTGCTCGCGCGGGCCGTCGCCGGCGCGGCCCGCACCGTCGAGGAGGCCGAGCCCGCACAGGCGACGGGGGCGTACTACACCACGCCGCAGGTGTCACAGCTCGACGACGTGGCGGAAGACGAGTTGCTCGAGCACCTCCAGGTGATCCGCGGGAAGTCCAACTACACCTGTATCCTGCCGGGCGAGGAGACGACACCGGTCGACCGCGCGCCGTGTGCCCGCGAGCGGGGGTACGACTGTTCGGTGCAACACCGGTGTCCGTACTACGCCGCGCGGGCGGTGGCGTCGAACCGGGCCATCGCGGCGACGACGCTGGCGTACTTCATGCGCACCGCCGGCTCGGACGTGTTCCGCAAACGCGACGTGGTCGTGATCGACGAGGCTCACGGCCTCGCGGAGTGGGCGGAGATGTACGCCACGATCGACATCTCGCCTCGAACCGTCCCGGTCTGGGACGACGTGCGCGTCCCGGACGTGACCGACGCCGACGACACCGTCGAGCGCACCGTCCGGTTCGCGGAGTCGCTGGCCGGGGTCTGCGAGCGAGCCGTCGAGGAGCTCCGCACACAGCAGGAACTCTCCCCGCAGGAGGCGGCCCGTCGCGACCGGCTCGCGGAACGGAAGTCGGAGCTCGCGTGGTTCGTCAGAGACGCCCGCGATCCGGAGTCGCCGACGACGTGGGTCGTCGACCAGCCCGACGGCGCGGGTGGCGCAATCTCGATCACGCCGTTGGACCCCGCGCGGTACCTCCGACACACCGTCTGGGACCGCGGGAACAAGTTCGCGCTGCTGTCGGCGACGATCCTCGACAAACGGTCCTTCTGTCGCGGCGTCGGCCTTGACCCCGCGGACGTGGCGCTCGTCGAGGTGGGGCACACGTTCCCGGTCGAGAACCGCCCGTTGTTCGACACCACCTGTGGGAAGATGACCTACGACCACCGGGACGAGACGGCCCCGGAGATCGCCCGGCTGTGTGTCCGGCTGATGGCTCACCACCCGGACGAGAAGGGGTTGATCCACGCCCACTCGTACGACATCGCCCGGCGACTCGCGAGTCGGTTCGCCGACGCCGGGGTCGGACCGCGGGTACGGACTCACGGCCGCCACGACCGCGACGAGCAACTGGCGCAGTGGCAGGCCGCCGACGAGCCGGAGGTGTTCGTCTCCGTCAAGATGGAGGAGGCGCTGGACCTGAAGGGGGACCGCTGTCGGTGGCAGGTGTTGTGTAAGGCGCCGTACCGCAACACGAGCGACTCGACGGTCGCCCGGCGGCTCAAGGACGACCAGTGGGGGTGGTACTACCGCACGGCCCTCCGGACGGTGATCCAAGCCTGTGGACGGGTAGTGCGTGCGCCCGACGACTACGGCGCGACGTACCTCGCGGACGCCTCGCTGCTGGAGTTGTTCGACCGCGCCGCGACGGACATGCCCCCGTGGTTCCAGGACCAGATCGACCGGCTCTCGGAACCGTCGCTGCCCGCGTTCGACCCCGACGCCGCGCTGTCGGGTGTGTCTGCGACACCCGCCGCCGGGCGGGTGCCGCGTGGTGGACTGGACGTGGACGGGGCCGGCAGTGCGGGTGCGACGGGGGCGGGTGGCGGCGGGTCGACGGCGAGTGGTGGATCGGGAGGTGGTGGCTCGGCGGGTGGTAGTTCGTCGGGCGGTCGCGACCGAGACGGGTCGGATGGTAGGGCGGGGGCGGACGACGAGGACGACGAGTTGGCTGACCACCCGCTGTCGGACGTGTGGGGGTAGTTACTCGTCGCCTGTGTCAGTGACTATGAGTTGTGTGAACTCAGGCGTTTCGGCCTCACCAACATCCTGGGTCCCCTGTGCCGGGTCTGGCTCCGTGGACCCAGTCAGTTCCGACAACAGTTCGTCCCGTTGCTCATCGGACAGTCGCGGGACTGTCGGCCGTCCGAACGATCCACCAGTGCGTTCGTCCCGGAATCTGTCCAAACTCATTGTTCACCCCAGTCTACGGGGTCATCATTTAGAATGTTTTCCCTCACCCTCTCCTGTTCGTCTGCGATCTCCTGCTGCCTATCCATTAGCTGTTCAATGGTTTCGCTATCGACTTCTCTCACACCGTTAGACGAAACAATCATAGCGTCAAGTTCCCCGCCAACACCACTGGCTTTTGAAGCTTGGTGGTGAGCAGCAGCAACTGTAGCGAACGTATCGGATATCGAATTGTCCTTTGCGTAATCCTGTTTGATAAACTCAGATTCGGCAGGCTGTGATCCACTTCCAATTGTTGCGTAGCCGAGATCATTCTGCGGGCTATGGTCTCCACCATTGATCTGGTACACACCGACTCCATCTGGACCGACACCGCCGATCAAGAGGTTGAGATTACGGTTTATTTGGCGGCGTATTTGGTCAGACTCTGCAAGAATGTCTTCTAAAAAGTTGTCTTTGAACTGGTGCTGTCGACTGAGATCATCGAGCGAGAGTCCGTAGGGTTTGAGAGCGTGAGTCTCAATCTTGTCTTGCACGAGCTGTCTGTACTCTCTCGCCGCGATCTCTGCAGCAGTTCGTACCCATGGCTCTTCGTCTTTATCCTGTACAAACAGTTTGAGTACTTGATTCACCAGCTTCAAATACTGTTCCCCTAGCTCAACACCACCAGCTACCACGCCGACTAAATGCGTCGATTCCAGGAAGCCTCCAATCTCGTTCAGCTTCGTCTCTGGATGTTCGTGCTCAATTGCCGACTGCTGTCGCGTCGTGACCATACGATCAGACGACACAACCACCTCAGGGTCGTCTGTTCTATGTGCGGAAATTGCTGCGATGCCTACCGTCATACCAGACTACTGTTTCCCTAAGAGGTATAAATTTGCCTCATACCGTGCATAGATAGTCGGTAGCCTACACTTCGTCGACATCTGTTTGCGGCAGCAGGTACACCTCGCCGTCGAACTTCACCGCCGGCACGGTCTCGCCCTCGACGACGTCGTCGGCGTCGAAGAAGTCCGGGTTCGGGACGGACCGGGCCTCGAACGTCTCGGGGTCGAGCACCTGCACGGCGTTGTCGTCCTCGACGGTCACCAGCGTCACCGCCTCGGCGTCGTCGACGTGGCCCAACCGTGTCGCCTCCGCGAGGTCCGCGTCGGTGCGGAACTGCCGGCCGTCGGTCAACCGGACGCCGGTGACCGTGTCGGCGACGGTGCGAACGAGCACCGGGCCGTCACCCTCGACGGCGGTCAACCCGACGGGCTCGGGGTCGATCACGTCGCCCGGGCGGTGCCGTGGGAGCCTGACGGAGTAGGTGACGCGGTACACCTCGTTGCCGTCGCCGTCTTCGGTCACCAGCGTCGCGGACTCGGAGACACTCCCGCCGAGTTCGCGGACGATCCGGTCCGCGATCCGGCCGCCGAGTTTCGTCGTCGAGAGCTTCACGTCCGGCCCGTCGTCGGTGCGGTTCACCTCCGTCAGGAACGCCTCGCGGTCGCCCGCGTCCTCCCGCTCGGCGACGACCTCGCGGGCGATCGCGACCGCCTCGTCGCGTTCCGTCTGGGAGGGGCGCCGGTCGTGGGCCCGCACCTGCACCGTCGCGGCGTACGACCCCCCGGCGATCCGGCCACACCGCTCGCAGGTCTCCCGCGAGATCTTCACCGGGACGGTCGTCTCCGTCTCGATCGCGGACCCGCGGACGATCCCCGAGAACGAACAGTGCATCCGGATCGTCGTCTCGTCGACCTGTTCGGGGTCGACACCCCACGACACCTCGCGGGCGTCGAGGTGGACTCCCAACGCCTGGGTGACCTCCTCGATCGCCACGTCGGTGTAGTCGCGAGCGCCCACGTCCACCCAGGCGTTGCCGCGGTGGACCGCGCCACACTGGGCACAGACCCGGACCTCGACCCGCTCGGGTGCGTCGACGAGGTCGAACCGCTCGAAGTAACAGTCGTCACACAGCAGGCGGTCGCGGTCGCGTGGCTGCCCGGGCAGCGGCTCCGACCGCGGCGGCACCGTCTCCCCACACTCCGGACAGAACTCCCGTGACTCGCGCGACTCGCTCACGGTCGGCGTTGGCGGCTGGCGCGGATAAACGCGGTGGATTCGGTGGTGTGACGAGAGCGGCGTCGGGCGCTTCGTAGTCGCCCCACCGCGAGCAGTCTAGAGCGCCCGCGAGTGTGGCGAGTCCGCGGTCGGCTCCCTCAGTTCCCGGTCCACCGCAACAGCGCGAGTGTCCCCTCGAACAACACGACCATCGTCGCGGCGACGATGATCGGGGACATCCCGGTCGGGTCCGGCGAGACGACGAAGGAGAGCCCGAGGAACGACCCCCAGAACAGCAGCCGGCGCTGTTCGAGCCACTCGCGGGTGACGACACCCATCATGATCGCGAGCTGGATGAACAGCGGGATCTGGAAGACGATCGCCATGTACCCCATCAACAGCAGGATCAGGTTGAACGTCTCTCGCAGCCCGAACGCGAGGCTCGCGCTGGCCTCCGTGTAGCTGATGAAGTACTGGAAGATCGCCGGGAGCACGACGAAGTGTGCGAACGCGACCCCGACCAGCGCCAACACGAGACTGGTCGGCACCGCCGCGAGGTAGTACCGCCGCTCGTGGGGGTACAAGCCCGGCCGCATGAACCGGTACGTCTGGTAGACGAAGACCGGGAGGGCGACGACGAGCCCCGCCAGGCCCGCGACCTTCAGCTTCGTCAAGAGCAGTTCCAGCGGGCCGTAGACGTACGGCCGGTAGTTGTCGAAGTCGACGTGTGTGTCCCACAGGAAGGTGATGATCGCCTCGGCGTCGGGCACCGCCGGGACGTAGTTGCCGATCACGAGCACCGCGAGGATCACCGTGCCGGCGACCGCGAACACGTAGCCGAGCCGGCGCATCATCTCCTCGATGTGTTCGGTCAGCGGCATCTCCTCGTCCGACTCCGGTCCCTCGCCGAACAGCCCCTCGTCGGCCTCGTCGATCGTCTCGGTAGGGACGTGTTCCGGGTTCGCGACCGGCCCGTCGCCGGCCCGAGTGTCGGTCAGCGCCTCCTCCGCCAGCGGCGCGTCGCCGCCGTCCGCCTCCGCCTGACCCGGCTCCGGGTCACTCGCTCCCGTCGCGTCGGCGTCGGCTGCGGTGTCGTCCGTGGTGTCGGTGTCGCTCGCGGCGGGGGCTGCGGTGTCGGCCTCGATCGCGGTGTCGTCCGTCCCGGCCGAGTCGTCGCTCGCGGCCGACCCGTCGGTGTCGACCGCCTCGTCACGTCCCGGCCGGTCGTAGTCGCGGCGCCCACCGACCGTCGTGTGGTCGTCGACGCTGGGGCCGCCGCGTGCGTCGCTGCCGTCCCACTCGTCGTCGGCGACCCGCTTCAGGCTCCCGCCGTCCGCGTCACCCGCGTCTCCGGTTCCGCCTCCGTCACCTGCGTCCGTCTCGTCGTCGTCCACGGCGGTCTCGTCTGCTCCGTCCGTCCCGTCTCCCTCGTCCGTGTCACCGGTCACCGTCTCGCCGCTCTCGTCTGCTCCGTCCGTCTCGTCGCCGGTTACGTCGCGAGAGTCGTCGGTCTCGGCGGGGTCACCGGCGTCGGTCGCGGCGCTGTCCGTCTCGGCGGCAGCACCGCTCGGCCCCTCGTCGGTGCCGCCGTCCGTCTCCTCGGCGGCACCGCTCGTCTCACCGGCGTCGGCACTCGACTCGGGTGTGGCCGCGTCCCCGTGCGGCCGGGTGTCGTCCCCGTCCGAGCCGTCGGTCATACTGCGAGTTACACCCCCGGTGCATTATAGGCCTTTTCCGATCGGTCGGGACCGAAACGAGTCACGGGTGGCCACGTGGGCCGAGACGGTTCCGCGGAGCAGAAGGTTGATAATCGCCACTCGGCTCCCTTCGCGTATGTCCAGCGCCCTCGACGAGGACACCCGGGCCTCTATCGCCCAGGGTCGCGAGACCCTCGGGGCGATGCTGCGGTCGGCCCAGAAGGATCTCCAGAAGGTGTTCGTCGTCTTCGTCGTCGGGTTCATGGGGACGTTCTACGCACTCCGTCTGTACGTCTGGGACTTCCTCAAGGCCGTCACGAAGGCGCGACTCGACGCACAGACGGAGGGCGAAGTCGAGATCATCGCCCAGACTCCGTTCGACGTGATCTTACTCCAGGCGAAGATCGGCCTCGTCGTCGGGATCGTCGTCGCCGTCCCGCCGCTGTTGTACTTCTCGCGGGAGGCACTCCGACTCCGCGGGTGGTGGCCCGACGCCCCGGTCTCGCGGTGGAAACTCGCCGGGATCGTCCTGCTGGCGGCGGGCCTGTTCGTCGTCGGCGTGGTGTACGGCTACAGCGTGTTCTTCCCGTTCATGTTCGCGTTCCTCGCCAACAACGCGCTGTCGGCGGGGATCCAGCCCACCTACTCCATCGTGAAGTGGGCGCAGTTCATCGCGCTGCTCACCTTCTCGTTCGGCTTCGCCGCTCAGATGCCGTTGCTCGTCACGGCGCTGTCGTACGCCGAGATCGTCCCCTACGAGACGTTCCGCGAGAAGTGGCGCCACGCCGTCGCGCTCATCTTCGTCTTCGGCGCGTTCTTCTCTCCCCCGGACCCGTTCACCCAGATCATGTGGGCGCTGCCGCTGATCTTCCTCTACGGTGCCTCGCTGTACCTCGCCAAGGTCGTCGTCACCGCCAGGCGCGGCGGCGAGTCCGTCAGTGTCCCGGCGACCGCACGCGGCGCGTGGAACCGGATCGCCGCCGCGGCGGTCCTCGGCGGCGGCGCGACGTACCTCTTCTTCGCACAGGGCGGCGCGAGTGCCGTCAACGGTGTCCTCGCGAGCACCGACCTCACGAGCGCACAACTGCCGGTGTTCGTCGGCGTGCCACTCGCCGCCGTCACCGGGGGCGTCGCGCTGGCCGGCGCGGTGGTCGCGCTGGCGGCGGCGCTGTACGCCGAGTTGGACGACGCCGCCGGGAGCCAGGCGTTCGGCGACCCGACCGCCATCGACCTCGACGAACTCGACGAGGCGGGCGTCAGAGCCGCCCCGGAGGAGGCGTTCGCGGACCTCTCCGAGGAGGCGGCGCTGGCAGCCGCCGAGCGCGCCATCGAGGCCGGCGCGAAACCGAAGGCGCGGGCGATCCTCGACCGCCACGACGCCGCGACGGCGGCCGACGACGAGTCGGCCGAGGGGACGGCGTCGGGGGGCGACGGGACTGGGTCGACTGGATCGGCCGCGGGCGGCGGGAGCACGGGCGGAGGTGCCGCGGCGACGAGCGGTCCCGCACGCGACCTGTTCGCGGCCGACGTGGGGACGCTGGGGGCGATCCGACGCGGTGCCGGGTTCGTCGACTGGGGCTCGCGACTCCGTGCGCTGTGGAACGTGCTCTTGGGCGTCGCCGTCGCGGTGTTCGGCGTCGGCTACGCCCTCGTCGAACGCCCCGAACTGTCGAGCGAGGTGTTGGCGGTCGTCGGTCTCGCGCGACCGGACGTGCCCGCCCTGCTGGGGCTGTCGGCGACGGCCACCCTCGCGGCCTTCGCGGCGACGGGACTCGTCGTCGCCGGGCTGTTCGGCGGCGTGATCGCGCTGACGGCGGCGTACCTCGCCGGTACCGACCCGACGGCGGTCGACGTGACCGCACTCTCGCGCGCGGAGTTGGAACGCGCCCCGACGGCGACGTTCGCCGCGCTCTCGGAGCGGCGTGTCAACTACCTCGCGGACGAACTCGCCGAGACCGACCGGGAACGTGCGCGGGTGTTGCTCGACAGGGCAGACGAGGCGCGTGCGGCGGTCGCGTCCGGCGAGGCGGCGCCGGACGCACCCGACGCGGGCGACCTCCCGGGCGTGGCCGACGACACCGGCGACCGGGTGAGTCGCGCCGGCGGTGCGTTCCTCTCGGACCTGACCGACGGCGAGCAGGACGAGGACGACATCGGCGGCTACTACGACGATCTGGCGTTCGTCCTCGACTCGATGCGTGGTGGGCTGTTCCGGATCGTCGCCGTGTTCGGACTGGTGATGGTCGGGACGTTCGCGTGGCTCTACTCCGGCGGGATCGGCGACCTCCGGCAGAACTTCGTCGACCGGCTCCCGACCGAGGTCGTGGGACCGGGTGCGGAGAACTTCGGCGTGATCGTGCTCCACCCGGTCGAGGCGCTGATCTTCGAGGTGAAGTTCTCGACGTTGATCGGCGTCGCGGCGGCGCTGCCGGTGGCGGCCTACTACGCCTGGCCGGCGTTGCGCGATCGCGGGTTCGTCCGTGGCCGCAGACAGGTGATCTTCGGGTGGGTCGCCGCCCTCCTCGTCGGGCTCGTCGGCGGGTTCGTGTTGGGGTACACGACGATCGCGCCGGCGATCATCTCGTGGCTCGTCGCCGACGTGTTGTCCGCGAACATGGTCGTGAGCTACCGGATCAGCAACTTCTTCTGGCTGATCGTGTTCACGACGTTCGGGATCGGCATCCTCGTCGACGTGCCCGTGGCGATGCTGTTGTTGAACTCCGCGGGCGTCTCGTATCAGGCGATGCGCAAACGGTGGCGCGAGGTGACGGTCGGGCTGATGGTCGTCGCCGCGCTGTTCACCCCCGCCGACATCATCACGATGATGCTCGTGACGGTGCCACTGATGGCGATGTACGGGGTCGGCCTCCTCGTGTTGTTCTTCGTCACTCTCGGCGGCCGTCGGAACCTCGCGGAGCCGACGTTCGCCGGCGACGACGACGACCCCGTCGTAGAGGGGTGACGGCGGGTCGACTCTCGGGATCTGTCACACTCCGAGAACGGTCTCGTCCACTCTGTCCGTCGGCCGGTCACTCGTCACTGGTCGCGTCGCTCGGGTCGTCGTCGCCGGCGTCGTCGGACGAGGGCTCGTCGTCGGGAGGCGGAGACTCGTCGTCGCGGGCGATGGGTGGACGACGGATGTCGTTGTCTTCTTCGGCCGGATCGCGCATGTGTGCCAGATCGGGGCGGTCGAACTGGTTGGCACGGGCGTGTTCGAGTTGTGACTCGATCACCGCGTTGACCTGTGGCCCCCACACGTCGTCCGGGTGGGTGCGGACGTACTCCGCCCACGCGTCGATCTGACGCAGTCGCTCCTCGCGGTCGCGTCCGAAACTCGGCGACTCGCGTTCGTTCGGAACGGGTTCGGTCTCGCCTTCCGATTCGTCGTCGGATCGAGTGTTCTCGTCCGTCATCTCGTCACTCTCCTCCGGTTCGGTGGTGGACGAGTCGACACACACCTCGACTCGTTTGGAACGTCTCGGTTCCCTGTCCGCCCCACACCGACGTAAGTACTCTCCCAGACCCACACCGCGACCCGAGGACGTTTCACCCTCGCGCGAACAGAGGCGAACGTGACGAAGATCAGCGTCGAGATCCCGGGCGAGTTGCTGGAGGACCTCGACGAGCACGTCGGCGAGGACGGGAAGTTCGTCAACCGGAGCGACGCGGTGCGCGCCTCGATCCGGAAGACGCTGGACGTGCTCGACGAGATCGACGCCCGACACGGCCGACTGGAGGACCGGAAGACGACCACCACCACCCACGCCGCGACGGACGCGAGAGACCGCGTCGCCGGGCGTGACGACGACACGACGGAGACAGCCGAACACGAGCCCGCCGGGGAGGGCGACGGTGACGCGTGAGGAGCCGAGCGAACCGCGTCGCCTCGACGTGCCGGTCGCGGCGACGGTGCTCGCGACGCTGTTCGTGACGGCGTTGGTGACCTCGCAGGTGATCTCCGCGAAGCTGCTCGCGGTGACACTGCCGGTGCTCGGCGTCGTCAGCGCCCCCGGCGGAACGTTGGCGTACGCGGTGACGTTCTTCGCCTCGGACTGTCTCTCGGAACTGTACGGCGAGACGTACACCCGGCGCGTCGTCAACGTCGCCTTCGGGGCGAACTTCGTGCTGCTGGCGCTCGTGTGGGCGACGATCCAACTCCCGGCGGCGCGCGGCTCCGTCGACCCCGGGGCGTTCGCGACCGTCCTCGGGCTGTCGACGAACGTCGTCGCCGGCTCGCTCGTCGCCTACCTCGTCAGCCAGAACTGGGACGTGCTCGTCTTCCACCGCATCCGGGCGGCGACCGGCGGCGACGCGCTGTGGCTCCGCAACGTCGGCTCGACGGCGACGAGTCAACTGCTGGACACGGTGCTGTTCACCGTCGTCGCGTTCCTCCTCGCGCCCGCCGTCGGCGTCGGCCGCGCGCTGCCGTTGTCGGTGATCGGGTCGCTGATCGTCGGCCAGTACGTCCTGAAGCTGCTGATCGCGGCGGTCGACACGCCGCTGGTGTACGCCGCGGTCGGTGCGGTCCGGCGGCGTGACGGCCGCGAGCGTCCCGTCGGTGCGGACTGAGCACGCGTCTCGACGAGCACGGGGGCGCCGACGACCGCGACGCCCGTGACGACTGCGACGCCCGTGACGACTACGACGACTGCGACACCCGTGACGCCGGTTAGCCGGACTGTCGGTAGAGCAGTCCGGCGACGACCGCGACGCCGATCACGACCGCGACCGGGTCGTCGAAGTCGCCGTAGCCCCAGCCGAGGACGACGCTGCCGAGCACCGCGACGGCGAAGACGGCGAGACCGACGGCCGTCCTGACCGGCGAGTCGCTACTCGTCCCCGGCATCGGCCACCTCCGCGCCGTCGGCGTAGGGTCGTGTGGGTCGCACACTCGCGACTCGACACGTCTCCGGTCCTAAAGCCACGGCCAGTGTCTCACACGCCTCGTGTCTCGCGTGTCGAGATCGTCACTGCCGTCGGAGAGACACCGCGAGAGCCCACAAGACACATTGGCTCGGAGTAGACGGGTCCAGACGTGGCCCCCAGTCACCCCACGCGAGCCCTCTCGCTCGCCCTCCTTGCGACGCTCGCCGCCGTCGTCGCGCCGGCGACGGCACTCGGCACGCCGCCAGCCGACCAGCGCGTGACGGACGCCACACCTGACGCCCCGGCGGGTGGCGTCGACACGACTCCCAGACCGGCCGCCGCGCCCGACGGCGACTCGGCGACGAGCACGGAGTCCGTCGCCACGCACAGACGATCCGCGGCGAGCGCACGATCGTGTCCGATCCGACCACACGGAGACGACACGGGGAACGTCTCCACCACTACCGACGAGCGGAGCGAGCGAGCGAACACCGACGGCCCGCCGATCCCCGACGAGAGGCGCGACACGACCGTCCCTCGCGGCGACTTGGCGGTCGTGCCGCTGTCCGTGCCGGCGGGCGCGAACGCGACCGTCTCGGTGGTCGGGGAGAACTACACCGCCCGCTCGCGCGTCGTCGACGACGGCGACGGACGAGTGCGACTCGTCGTGAACACGTACCTCGCCGGTGGCGGGATCGAACCGGACGAGACCGACGACGGGGACGGCGAGACGGGTGATGGGACCGCGTCCGACGGTACGGGGACGGGCGTCCGCGCCGACGCCTACGCAGTCGCCGGCAGGGACCGACTCGTCGTCGTCGGTGGGAACGGCTCCGGCGCGTTCGACGCCGGGAACTACACCGTGGTGGTCCGCAGCGACGGCGAGCGCGTAGACTCCAACCGGCTGACGGTGACGCCAGCGGCCGTCGAGAACGTCACGCTCCGCCGCGGCGTGCCGCGACTGTTCGGCGCGAACGCCACGGAACTGCGCGCCGCGAGTGCACGCGGCCTCGTGTCGAACCGCTCGGCACCCGACGACTACGCGCGTGGCGATCGGCTCTTCTACGTCACCAGGGGCGAGACGCTCCTCGTCCGCTTCGAGGCGCCGAGTCTGCTCGGCGTCGTCGCGGCCCAGTCCGGAGCCAACGTCACGGAGCGAGTCCTCGCGCTCCACGAGTGGCGCGACCGCGCGACTCCGGCGACGTTCCGGCTGTCTGGCCCCTGTGGCGGCATCGACCCGACAGAGAGCGCCCGGCAGGACAGTCTCCGTGCGGTCGTCGACCACCGGACGGGCGTCGTCACGCTCCTGTTGGACACCGAGCGACTCGCGGGCTACGACGTGGGGTCGCAGACGGCGTCGCTCGGTGCGAGCGGGTGGCTCGACACGGACGCGACCGACCGCGAGCGGTTCGACGCGCCGTTCCGGTTCACGAGTAGAGGGGTCCGCCTCGACGACGTGCGGGTCGAGCACGGAGGATCACTGGGAAGACGAACCGATGTGGTCGCGACGGTCCAGGGGCGTGTGAACCTTCTCCCCGGCTCCCGCGTGAACGTGACCCTCTCCTCGCGCGTCGACTCCGGCGTCGACCGCGTCGAGACGGTCACGGTCCGTCCCGGAGAGACCTCGGCGACTGGGTGTGTCACCGCGGCGGTCGGCGTGAGTGGTGTGTCGCGGCCGAACGCGTACGTCGTCCACGTCGCCGGTCGCCAGACGACGGTGGCAGTCGGCGACGTACCGTCGGTCTGGTGGAACATAGACGTGTTCGGTCACGAGCGACCCGACCGCAACGTGACCGTCTCGTACACACAGATCGACCGGTACGGCCGATCCATCGGGGTGTACGCGGTCGATCCGACGACGCGGACGTACGAACTCGTCGGCGTCCTGTCGACCACCGACGACGTAGTCGAATTACCCCCCGACAGTTCGCCCCGGTACCTGTTCGTCGTCGCCCACCGCGACACGGACGACGACCTCCGCTTCGACGGGCCGTTCCGGGACCGACCGGTCACTGTCGGCGGATCGGCCGCTCCGCGCTACGTGAACGGGACGACCGAACGGAACGTGACGGTGTTCGGCGACTGGGTGGCGAGTACGACGAGCGGACTCGCGACGCCGAACACCTCCCTGCCCCCGTTCGGTCCCGAGACGGTGTCGACGGGCGACGTGACTGTCGCACGGGAGACCGCGACGGAGACACCACCGACTGCGGCCGAGAACGACACGCCGACTGGCACAGCGACGGGGATCACCTCGCAGCCGGCCACACCGTCCGCGAGCGAGACGGTCGGACCGGACCCACGCGACACCCGGACGGAGACCCCGATTCCGGGTGTGGGGCCGATCACGGCAGTGATCGCGCTGGTCGTGGCGCTCCTCGTCGGCGGGCGGCGGGCGAGAGGGTGACCGGAGCGACTCACTCGCCGCGGTCCAGGTACGCCTGCTGGACGGTGACGACCTCCGCGGAGTCCGTGCAGTTCGCGTACCGGGTGAGCGGTTCCTCGTTGAGTTCCGCGAACGTCTCCCCCCACGTGAACGTCGCGAGCAGCTCCTCGGCCCCGTCGCGGTCGCCGAGGATCCACAGCCCGGCCGCCAGCGCCTCCACGGTCGTCAACTGGAACGGGTTGCCGAAGTTCACCGGGTTCGCGGCGACGAGGTACGGCAACGCGCGGTGCTCGCCAGGCAACGAGAAGCGTGCCTCTCCGGCCGACTCCCACGAGCAGTCCAGCGCGACGAGCGTGCCCGCGTCGCCACTGGCGTCGGCGGCGCCCTCGTGGTCGTCCGTCGTCGCGGACGTGGCGCCCGTGTCGGGTGCGTCGGCGGGCGACAACGCCCGTTCGGCGTGCGGGTTGAGGACGACACCGTACGGCGTCTCGCGGTCCGTGCGGTGGAGCGTCACCTGGTCGTGACGCGAGAGCTTCCGGGCCGTACACTTCTCGGGGTCGTCGTCCCCCTCGTACCGGACGTGTAACTCCACACCGACCGTCGGGGGTGGGCGGTGAAAAACGGCGCGTCCCGAGTGGCGGTTACAGCGAGCGGTGTGGTGGGAGGAGTGTTCGTTTCGGTTGTTATTGTCTGTTCTCCCCACAGCATTCAATATCGCTCTCTTCGGGCTAGCGCTTGAGATGTCGACACAGACTACCCCGGAGATCGACGCCGACGACGAGACACTGTCGATCGACGGCTTCGAACTGGAGGACGCCAGCGTCGCGTCACACTTCGCGGAGTTCGACGACGGCGACCGCGCCGAAGAACTCGAACGAGTGCTCAGACTCGGCGTCGAGACGGCGGGACTCGCCGCCACGACCGGCGAGGAGGAGTACGTCGAACGGAAGTTCGAACAGATGCGGTCGGACTTCGAAGCCGAGATCGAACGCGTCGAGGAGGAGGTCGAAGAGAAGTTCGGGACGGACGGTGAGGTGCCGGCGGTGTTCGAGAAACACCTCGGCGAAGACGGGACGCTCCGGAGCCGACTGGACGACGCGTTCGGAGAAGACGGCGTCTTCGTCGACCGACTAGACGACGAGTTGGGAGAGGACGGCGAACGGATTCAGGCGGCACTCGATCCTGACACGGACGGAACGCCTATCCAGCGACTTCGGAGCCAACTCCGCGAAGACATCAGTCAACTCCGTGATAAGATCGAGGAGGTAACCACCGAGGAGGAGACCCGAGAGGAGATTCGTGGCCGGACACGGCTCAAGGGAGACGACTTCGAAGACACCGTTGAGGAGCTACTGTCGGATCTCGTCTACGGAACGAGCCACAGTCTCGAGTACACGGGAGAGACGACCGGCGAGATAGCGAACGAGAAGGTCGGGGACTTCGTCCTCACGCTCGACGAGACCGACCAGCGGATCGTCGTCGAAGCGAAAAGCGACAAGGGATACACTCAGCCGGACATCCAGGAGGAACTCGGCCGCGCGATCGAGAACCGAGACGCAGACTACGGGATCATCGTCTTCGAGTGTGAAGAGTACGTGCCGAACAAGGTCGGCTACTTCCACGAGTTCGAGACCGACCGTCTGGTCGTCACACTGAGCGAGGACGAAGAGGAGGACGAAGTCGAACCAGGGTTCCTCAGAATTGCGTTCAACTGGGCGAAGACACGCGCCGTGCAGAACTACGCTAGTGCCGACTCCGGGACCGATCTCGAGGTCATTCAGGCGAACATCGGACAGGTCGAAGACAAGATCGGGCAGTTCAGCACGATCAGGTCAAAGACCACGTCGATCAAGAAGACGGCCAACGAGATCGACGAGGAACTAGAGGAGATCGAGACGGAGATCGGGGAGCGACTCACCGCGATCAGAACGGAACTCGCCGGCAACTCGTAGCTACTCCCGCTCGCCGGCCCCGATGGCCGCCTCGCCGATCTTCTCTGAGCCGGTGATCCGTTCGAGGCCGCCGAGGTACGGGCGCAACACCTCGGGGACGGTGATCGTCCCGTCGTCGTTCTGGTAGTACTCCATGATCGCCACGAGCACGCGCGGGACGGCGAGTCCCGACCCGTTCAGCGTGTGGAGGTACTCCGCCGACTCGTGACGCTCCGGGCGGTAGCGCAACCCGGCGCGGCGCGCCTGGTAGTCGCGGAAGTTCGACACCGACGACACCTCCAGCCACCGCCCGCCGCGGTCCGGCCCCTCCTCCGTGTCGTCCGCGGGCGCCCACACCTCCAGGTCGAGTTGGCGAGCGGCCTTGTCCCCGAGGTCGCCGGTGCAGATGTCGAGCACGCGGTACGGCAACGCCAGGCGACGGAGCACCTCCTCGGCCTCGTCCAACAGCTCCCAGAGCCGCTCGTCGCTGTCCTCCGGCCGGGTGAAGTTCACCAACTCCACCTTGTTGAACTGGTGGACGCGGACGATCCCGCGGGTCTCCGTGCCGTGTTCGCCCGCCTCGCGCCGGAAGTTCGGCGTGTACGCCTGGTGTTTGACCGGGAGGTCGTCGTCCAGCAGGATCTCGTCGGCGTACATGTTCGTCACCGGCACCTCCGCGGTCGGACACAGCCAGAGGTCGTCGTCGTCGTACACCTCGTGTTCCCCGCCGCCGACGCGGTAGGCGTCCTCGTTGAACTTCGGCAACTGCCCCGTCCCGCGCATCGACCGGCTGTTCACCGGGATCGGCGGGAACAGGTCCGTGTACCCCTGTTCGCGGTGCACGTCCAACATGAACTGCACCAGCGCGTGTTCCAGGCGGGCACCTTCTCCCTTCGTGAAGTAGAACCCGCCGCCGGTCACCTTCGCGCCGCGCTGGAAGTCGAGCACGTCGAGCTCCTCCCCGAGGTCGTAGTGGGGCACCACGTCCTCGGGCACCTCGCGGAGGTCGTCGAACCCCTCGCGACGGCGTTCGACGTTGTCCGCCTCGTCGTCGCCGTCCGGCACCGCCTCGTCCGGCACCTGCGGGAGTCGCAGGAGGACATCTTCCAGTTCCGCCTCCAACTCGTCCGCGCGATCCTCGACGGTCTGGAGTCGCTCTTTCAGTTCCTGCGAGCGTTCGATCGCCGCCTCGGCGGCCTCGTCGTCACCCTCGGCTTTCAGTTGGCCGATCTCGCTCGACACCTCGTTGCGCTCGTGGCGGAGGTCGTCACCCTCCGCCTTCAACTCGCGCCACTCCTCGTCGACGGCGAGCACGTGGTCGAGGTCCACCTCGTCGTCCCCGCGTCGCGCCAGCGCCTCGCGGACCGTCTCCGGGTTCTCCCGGAGGAACTGTCTGCCGATCATTTAAGTGCTCTTTCAGTCGCCCTCGGCAAGAGCGTGTCGGGTCCGTTCGAGCCGTTGGCACACTGCCTCATCGCTCGGGGCGGAAGGCGTCGGGGTCGAGCCCGGCGTCGTCGTCGCGGACGAGCCGGCGTTTCTCGTCTGCGGCGAGCTGTTTGATCGCGTACTCGCGAGCCATCGCGGCCGACTGGGAGTCGAACCGTTCGACGTGGACCACCTCGACGGGTGTCCGGCCGCGAGTGTACTTGGCACCCTCGCCGGCGTCGTGTTCGGCCACGCGGCGGGGCACGTCCGTCGTGTAACCGGTGTACAGCGAGTCGTCCGCACACGAGAGGACGTAGACGTAGTGGTCGCTCACGGCTGGAGGCAGTGGTCGCGGCGAGAAAACACGGTCGGACGCGAGCGTGGGAGCGGCGCCCGCCGCCGACCGTGCGGTCTGGTCGACCCCGCGGTCGTGTCTGGGTCCGATTGACCGGTGGCCGTGTCTGTGCGTCGTCGGCCCCGTGGCCGTGTCTGTGCGTCGTCGGCCTCGTGGCCGTGTCTGTCGGCGATTCAGTCGTCCGAGCGAGCACGCGTCCGTGCCACTTCCGCGATCCCCGCGTTGGCCGAACACGACGGGCAGGCGTTCAACCGACCCCGTCCGTCGCTGAACACCCGCGCGAAGCGGTCGGACACGTGCGATTCACAGTGATCACAGCGTGGCATGCGTCGACCGGCGTCCACCGTCACCGGCGTCGTTCCGTACGGGACGAGTGCACTAATACCCTCGGTAGACGTTCACACCCGACGCCGGTGTCGACCGTCTCGGTCGGTGTTGCGCCGATCCAGTCCTCCTCGCCCACCCCGACGACGGTGCCGTCCGAAGACCGATCAGTCGTCGGTCGTCTCTGTGTGTGTCGGGTCGTCGCGCTCCTCCGTCCGTGCCGACGCGACCTGGCGTGCGATCAGCGCGGCCTGCGTGCCGGCGACGAAGCCGGCGTCGACGTTCACCACCGAGAGGACGGTACACGACTGGAGTAAGCCGAGCAGTGCCGCGTGGCCCTCGCCGCCGGCGCCGTAGCCGGCCGCCACTGGCAGCCCGATGACGGGGGTGTCGAGGCGGCCCGCGATCACCGTCGGGAGCGCCCCCTCGCGACCGGCGGCGACGACCACCGCGTCCGCCTCGCGGAGCGCGGGCACCACGTCCAGCGTCCGATCGAGGTTCGCGACGCCCACGTCGTCGTACCGCTCGACGCTCGGACCGGCCTCGCGGACCACCGTCGCCGCCTCGCCGGCCGCACGGGCGTCCGCCAGCCCCGCCGAGACGACCGCGACCGTCGCCGGTACGTCCGGGGGGTCGAAGTCGGGGGCGTGTGCGACCACCGTCTCCGCCCGGTCGTCGCGGCGGACGGTCGCCTCCGGGTGCGACTCCGCGACGGCACTCTCGACACGGGCGGCCGTCTCCGCGTCGGCACGCGTCACCAGCGCACGGCCACTCGTCGACAGCGCCTCCTCGGTGACGGCGACGACCTCCGCGGGCGTCTTCCCCTCCGCGAGGATCCCCTCGGGGACGCCCCGTCGCGTCTCTCTGGCCGCGTCGAACCGCGCCTCTCGGTCCCCGTCCGTGATCGTCGTGTACCCGCGGAGTCGCGTCTCCGCCTCCGCCGGCGTCAACTCCCCCGCCAGCACCGCCTCCAGCGTCTCGCGCATACGCCCACCGACGGGCGCCAGCGTGACGTACTCGTCGGTCCAGCCCGCGATCACCCACCCGACGACCACCCGTTTCGCGGTCGGCCGTGATCCCCCGCCGACGACGAACTGTGACGAACGTGTATGTGGACTGTTAACAACACTTTCCGGTCGCTAAACTACCGTGAGAGGCGCCGCGCCGCCAGAATTTGAGAACGTTTACAAGTGCTCACGCGGTAGACGCGACTGCATGGCAGACCACATTATCAAGGCAGCCGTCAAGGAGTACCTGGACGAGAAGAACGTCGCGTCGGACTTCTACGGCGCGCTCGACGAGGAGGTCGCGGAGATCCTCGACGACGCCGCACGGCGTGCCGAGGAGAACGACCGGAAGACGGTCCAGCCGCGCGACCTGTAGACGAGAGACCTGCGGAGCGACCGTCCTCCGTTCTCGACACGCGCCAGCGGCGGCGCCGTCGTCACGGCTGCCGTGGACTCACTCGACGGGACGCAGTGCGGCGCCGTCCTCGGCGGTCCCGACAACGAGCGCGTCGGCCTGCCCGACGAACAGTCCGTGTTCGACGACACCCGGGACGCGGGCGAGCGTGGTCGCGAGCCCCTCGGGTGAGTCGATCTCCCCGAACGCGCAGTCGACCACCAGGTTCCCGTTGTCGGTGACGACGGGGCCGTCCTTGCGCTCGGCGGTCCGCAGCGTCGGGTCGCCGCCCGCGTCGCGGAGGTGTCGCGTCGCGGACGCCTCCGCGTCGGGGAGCAGTTCGACCGGCACCGGGTGCGAGAGCCGGGTCGCGAGTTTCGTGTCGTCGACGACGACGAGGTAGCGGTCGGCCGCCGCCGCGACCACCTTCTCGCGGGCGTGGGCCGCGCCACCACCCTTCACCAGCGGGGGACTGGCGTCGAGTGACACGTCCGGGTGCGCGGCGACGTTCGCGACGCGGTCGGGCGCCGGCACGGCAACCTCGTCCGCGCCGTCGATCGCCACGTCGAGGCGGTCGGTCTCCGCCAACGACGCGAGCGGGACGCCGGCCTCGCGGGCGACTGCTCGCGACTGGTGGGAGGTGACGACGGCCGTCACGTCGAGCCCCTCCGCGACCCGGTCGCCCAGCGCCCGGATCGCCGCCGCCGCGGTGGAGCCGGTGCCCAGCCCGACGGTGTCGCCGTCGGCGACCGTCGCCGCCGCCTGTTCGCCCGCCGCTCGCTTCGCCGCCTGCGTGCCGTCGGTGGACTTCACACCGGCTCGTGGGGCGGCCCGCCACAAAAGGGCACCTGCCGGCGGCGAGTGAGCCGACGAGTCGACAGAGAGAGTCACCCGCCGACGACGAGTGGGGGACCGAAACCGACAAGCCCGCGACCGTTCGACACTCGGAGTGCGCGAGGGTGGCTGAGCTTGGCCAAAAGCGGCGGACTTAAGATCCGCTCCTGTAGAGGTTCGAGGGTTCGAATCCCTTCCCTCGCACTACGACCTTTTTCACTCCTCGGGTGGCGCGCGAGGCGCGCCACCCGAGGAAAAAAGCTCGACCAAAAACACGCTCGCTCGGCCCGACGGGCCTCGCTCGCGTCCGTACCCGGGTGCCACCGCGGATGTGTGGCGGGTGGAGCGAGACGGTCCCTCCCGAGGCGGGCAGACGACCGGAATTCAGAGCGGTCGCGGGCGGTGCGGTTGCGGGGAGCGGTTGCGGTCACCCGCCAGCACACCGACCGCGAGCGCGCCGGAGGCGCGCTCGCGGCCCTTTTTGATCGAGCTTTTTTCCTCGGGTGGCCGCCGTCGGCGGCCACCCGAGGAGTGAAAAAGGTCGGTGCTCACCAGTCGACGCTCAGTGTGCCGTCGCCGTGTGGGTCCGGGGCGAGTTCCTCGTCCGTCCGGCGGTCGACGACGTGGATACAGCCGTCACCCTTCTTCGCGGGACACACCTCCGCCGCGCGGACGTTGTGCTCCAGGTCCTCCTCGTCGATGTAGTAGGTGTCCGGCTTCGCCATCCCCGTCGTGATGTCCATCTCCCAGGTGTCGGAGACCTCCGCGCACTTGCCCGCGCCGAAACAGGCGTTCGCCTCGAAGATGATCTTGTAGGGCTTCTCCTCGACCGGCGGCCCCTCCCCGCCGTACTCGTCGGCCGTCTGCACGTCGGCGTCGAGATCGCTCATACACCACGCTACCGGCCGTGTGGGCTTTCCTCTGTCGGTCCTCCCGAGAACGTGGCACACCGGCGTCGTCGCCGTCGTCACCGCTGTGGACCTCACTGTCGCGAGGAGTGTGAGGCGGAGAGTGTGAGACGGAGGAGGTGGAGAGTTCGGAGAGGATAGAAGAGTCGATCCGAGATCGAATCGGGCGTCTCAGCCCCTCAGACGCCACTCAGCACTCGCTCCACCCACAACTCTCGCAGGTTTTGCAGCCCTCGGAGTAGTACAGCGTCATGCTGCCACACTCCGGGCACTCCGGCGACTCGCCGTTGGCGATGAGATCCTCGACCGCGTCGCTCGTCGCCTCCGTGGCGGCGACGCCGCCGTCGGACTCCGGCGTCGGCTCGGCCGGCGGGTCGGCCGCGGCGTCGGCGGCCGTCTCCGACGGCGTCGCGTCCTCGATCTCGTCGAGGTTCTGCTGTTCGGGGTGCGCGCGGTCGATCTCGCCCTCGAGGTAGCGGCGCATCGCCGTGCCGATGGCGTCCGGGATCGACTGGATCTGTTCGCCTTTGTCCCAGGCGACCTTCGGCGACCGGGTGCCCTGGAGTTCGTCGACGATCTCCTCGGGGGCGACGCCCGACCGCAGTGCCGTCGAGATCACCTTCGCCAGCGACTCCGTGAAGGAGTTGGTGAACCCGCCAGAGTGGCCGATGTTGGCGAACAGCTCGAACGGCTCGCCGGTCTGGGGGTCCTCGTTGATGGTGACGTACATCTTCCCGTAGCCGGTCTCGATGAGCTGGGTGACACCCGTCAGCGAGTCCGGCCGCGGCCGCTTCTCCGTGTAGTCGACCTGCGGGCGCTCCGTCGCGGCCAACAGTTCGTCGATCTCCGCGTCGACGGCGGCCTGCACGTCCTCGTTGTCGAGGAACGCCTCCACGCCGCCGAACACCTCGTCGATCTGGGCGACGATCGTCTCGGCGGCCTCCGTCTCGTCGGCGAACTCCGTGTTGTCCGCCCGCGTGGTGAGCACCTGCTTCGAACGGGTGCCGTCGCGGTAGTAGGTGACACCCTTCCCGCCGTGGTCGTAGATGTACTCGAAGACCTCGCGGGCGTCCTCGAGTGTGGAGTCGTTCGGGGCGTTGACGGTGTTGTGTGACACGACGCCACCGACGACGTACTCGTGGGGACCTGCAAGTTCGATGTCGTACATCTCCCGGGTCCCGGCGTCTTCGACCTCGGTCACCTCGTGCAGTGGTGGTGCGTCGTCGATCCCGAGTTTCTCGGCCGTCGTGTCGAACATGTAGTTCTGTTCCCGATACTCGACGCTCCGGGCCGCGTAGTACGCCTGTGAGCGCGAATCGTAGTCAGTTTTGTCGACACGATCCTCGGGAACGTACACGCGATACCGCTGATCGAACCGACTCACCTGCTTGTGTGGCTCGATTGGTGTCACCAGTTCCTGTGCCTCGTTCGTGAGGTGAACCTGATATGCGTACGCCTCCGACTCGGCGACCCACTTGCGACCCACGTACACTTTCGGGACGCCGAAGCTTCGGACGAGTGACGCGACGCCGTCGGCGAGGTCTCTCGACATCCCGCCGTACACGACGAGTGACTGCGACGAGACGTATCCGTCCAGCGTCACCCCGTTGACGAACGCGAGCTTCTCCTCGGGACTTCCACGCAACACCGAGCGGGGAACGTCCTTCTCGTAGGACCCGGACCCGCACAGTGTCGTCACGAACTCCCAGACGGGTTTGGAGTTCAGCCGGACACCGTACACCGTGTCGCGGCTCTCGCCACCACGGGTGTCCGCCTCGACGGACGGCTCACGACCGAACAGTTCCTCGAACAGGTCGCGTGCCTCCTCCCGAACGCGCTCCGAGGACGTACTGATCTCGACGGCGTAGCGCTCGTCGATGGCGCTTCCGTCGGCGGCGTACATTCCGAGGAACCGCGCGAGGGCCGGTGACATCTTCGACGGGAGTGTGACCTCCTTCTCGTACACCGACGGGTCTACGCCACCGGCGGCGACCGTCGCACCGCCGTCGGCCACGGCACTCCCCCGACGCGAGAAGCTGATTTCGGTCTGGCCGTCCCCGTGTGACTCCGTGTGGCGACCGATCACGTAGTCGCCTTCTTCGAGATCACCCAGTACCGTCCACCCGTCCGGTGTCAGTACCTTGTGTGAGTCCGTGGCTCCGACGAGTTCCGACCCGTTGTCGACACGGACCCGCGTCGCGTCCTTCTCCCCGGCGTAGTACTGCGACTCGACGGCGACGCCGTCGATTGTCACGTCTTCCTCGACTTCGGTGAACTCCCCTGCCTCCGGAGTCTCGTCCGCGAACGACTCGATCGGACGGACACCCGAGTCTGTCTGAACGAGCGTCCCTTCTTCGAGGCACTTGCTGATCGCCGAGTCGACGCCGGCCTGACACGCGACCTGGACACCCGCGTGGTCCTTGGCGTCGAGGTCGCCGGTGACGACGAACAACTCGCCGATGGCGTCCGGCACCGTCTCCAACCCGTCGACGCCGTCGAACTCGTTGGTCGCCATCTGCTCTTGGGCCTCCTCCTTGACGGCCGCAACGTCGATGTCGTTGGCCTCCAGCGTCCGGAGGAAGTAGTCGTCGAACTCGACGAGCATCTCGTCGCCCTGCACGTCGTCGGAGACGTTCTTGTAGTAGGCGACGTTGTAGATCGGCTCACAACCACCCGTGGTATTCCCTACCATACTGGTGGTGCCGGTCGGTGCGATGGTCGTCGTGTTGTGGTTGCGGATCGGGTAGCCGTCTGCCCACTCGTCGGCGTCCTCGCCGGTGTGGTGCTCGAACCACTCGCGGTACGCCGTCGGGTCGGCGTACTTCGAGTCGTCCCACTCGTCGAAGGAGCCGCGTTCCTCGGCCAGTTCGTGGCTCGCCGTCTTCGACTCGTGGTTGATGTGGGTCATCAACTGCTCGGCGATCTCGTTGGCCACGTCGTCGCCGTACTTCACGCCGAGTTGGATGTACAACTGGGCCAGCCCCATGATGCCCAGCCCGATCTTCCGCATCGAGGAGACCGTGTCCGCGATCTCGTCGACCGGGAAGTCCGACATCGTGACGACGTTCTCCAGGAACCGCGTCCCGGTCGCGATCCGGTGGTCGAACTCCTCGAAGTCGACGGCCTCCGCGAGGAACCGCTCGACACCCTCCTCCAGCGTGTCGAACTCGTGTTCGTCGCTCCAGACGCGCCAGTCCGGCGCGTCCCGGGCCGCCAGCGTCGAGAGGTTGATGTGCCCGAGGTTACAGGCCTCGTACTCTTCGAGCGGCTGCTCGCCACACGGGTTCGTCGCGAGGATCCGGTGGTCCGGGTGCTCCTCGACGTCGAACGAGTGGAGGTCGTTGATCCGTTCGAGGTAGACGACGCCCGGCTCCCCGTTCTCGTGGGCGCCCTCGACGATGTGGTCCCAGATCTCCGTCGCCGGCACCGACAGTTCCTCGCCGACCGCGACGTGCTCGCCGAGGCCGAACATCTCGTACAGTTCCTTCGTCTCGTGGGTGGCGACGTGGGGCTCCTCCGTCCGCGGGTTGGTGAAGGTGAACTCCTCGTCGTTCTTCACCGCCTCCATGAAGTCGTCCGTGATCCCCACGGAGATGTTGAAGTTCGAGAGGTGCCCCTCGACGGCGTTCCGGAGGTGTTCCGGCACCTTCCCGTCGTCGTCGATCAGCTCGCGGGCCTCCTCCAGTGCGTCCGCGAAGGAGGTGTGCGTGAAGTCGTCCGGGTCGTTGAGCCGCAGCGAGCGGGCCAGGGACACGTCCTTGTTCTTCGCGTGGACGAACTGGATCACGTCCGGGTGCGAGACGCGCATCACGCCCATCTGGGCGCCGCGTCGGGCGCCACCCTGCGCGATCGTCTCACACATCTGGTCGAACGTCCGCATGAACGTGATCGGCCCGGAGGCGATGCCGCCGGTCGAGCCGACGGAGTCGCCGTACGGCCTTAATTTCCAAAATGCATACCCCATCCCACCCCCACTCTGAAAGACCTGAGCGGCCTCTTTTGCCGTTTGATGAATGTCGTCGATGTCGTCGGCCGGGCTGTCGACGAAACACGCCGACAACTGCTGGAGTTCGTCGCCGGCGTTCATCAGCGTCGGACTGTTCGGCATGAAGGCGAGCCGCTCCATCAGCTCGCGGAACTCCGCGGCCGTCTCCTGGACGTGCTGGGCGATCTCGCCCGGCAGCTCCGGCACGACCGTCTCGTAGGCGAACTTGTTGACGTTCGCCTCCGTCAGCGTCGTCTCGGCGTCGTCTTCCACGGTCGTCCCCGCGCCGAACACCTCCTCGGCGAGTTCGTCGCGTCGCGGGTGGTCCGGCTTCACCTGGTCGGGCGTCACCGTCACCTCGGTGTCGCGCCGCTCGGCCTCGTAGACGGCCTCCGCGAGCGCGATGTTGTGTGCGACGCGCTCGAACAGCTCCTCCTGTGCCTCGGTGACGTTGCCGTCGGCGTCCTTCCGCAGGTACCGCGCCGGCAGGATGTTGTCGTAGGCGTTGCTCGTCAGCCGCTCCTCGAGTGTGTCCCCGTCGGTTCGTTTGATCGGCAGTTCCAACTCCTCCGCGGTCACGTCCGGCTGGCTCATACTGTCAGTCCTCCCCGTGTTCCCCGTGTGCGGGGGCTGTCTCGGTCGTCGGCGTGTCGCTTGTCATGGTGAAATCGAACGGAGTCTCGTTACCGGTGCCACCAGTATAAGCGGTGGGATTCCGGTGTGGTTTGGTAGATACAACTGTACTTGTGTTCGTAGTGTCGTCACTGGCGGTCCCGGTTCCCTCGTGCGTCTGGGGCGACGACCCCTCGCGGGGCGGTCGCCGTCACACGACTCGTGTGCAGGGGCGACGCCGGTAAAAGCGTGTCCAGACCGGAGTGAAAGTTGTGCCCGCTCCGACTTCGTGTTCGCAAGTCGGCGCCGTCCGTGGGTCGGCGGCACGGAAGACGCGAGTCGAGGTGGCCCCGGCTGTCGACGGCACGGAAGACGCGAGTCGAGGTGGCCCCGGGTGTCGGCGCCGCCCCGGGTGTCACATCCAAACGACTTGGGCGTGGAGCGTGCCGTCGACCTCGAGGACGCCGCCCTCGTCGACGAGGCCGGCCTCCAGCGCCGCCGTGACGCAGTCCTCGCCGACGAGGTTCGCGGTGTCCGCGTCCGCGAGTCGCTCGACGGCCGTCTCCGCGGGGACGCGCTCGGCGTCCTCGCCGTCGTAGAAGGACGCCTCGACGGTGAGCGACACCGCGCCGTCCTCGTACGTCTCGCCGAGACAGTCCGCGTCCGCGGCCGCGACGAGTGTCCCCTCCGCCGTCTCGCGGACCGTGACCACGACGGTCATCTAGCGGTCCCCGTACTCCTCGACCATCTCCTGTTCGGCCTGCTCGCGGAGGTCCTCGGCCTGCTGGGCCACCTCCTCCGCCTGCTCGTGGTCACCCGCCTCCTCGAGGGCGCGTGCCTTCTCGTCGAGCACGTCGGCGTTCCGGAAGCCGAGTCGGATCGCGTTGTCGAAGGCGTTGACCGCCTCCTCCGCGAGCCCGCGCTCCAGCAGGAAGAACCCACGATTGTACCACGCCTGCGGGAAGCGCGGGTCGATCTCGACGGCGCGTTCGGCCTTCTCCAACGCCTCCTCCGTCTCGCCGAACTCCCACAGCGCGTACGCGAGGTTCGTCAGTGCCGTCGCGGCGTGTTCCGACTCCTCGTCGATCCGCAGTGCCTCGCGGTAGGCGCCGATGGCCTCGTCGTACTCCTCCAACTCGGCGTGGGCCGCCCCCTTGTTCGTCCACGCCTCCTGTTCCGCCAGGGAGTCGTCCTCGGCGAACTGGGCGGCCCGCTCGAAGGTGCCCGTCGCCTCCTCGAAGCGGTTGATCTGCATGTACGACAGCCCCACGTCGATCAGCTCCTCGACATCGACCTGGTCGGCGGCGACGTTCCGCTGGTCGAGTGCGTCGGTGATCACCCGCGTGTCCACCGGGTCCACCGACGACGGGTCACCCTGCAGTGCCTCCGGTTCGAGTGTGAACGCGTCGTACTCCTCGTCGAACCCCTGTCCCGAGGAGAACTCGTGGTCCCTCGGCTCGTCGTCCGTCATACGTCGAAGTTGGCGGTGAGCGTGGGTAAGGCTTCTGCACGGGCGCTGTGTGGCCGTCTGCGCCGGGTGGCCGAGGCGAGACCAACTACTCCAGCCGTTCCGCGAACCCGAAGTTCGCCTTCACGTCCGTCACCTCGACGGCGACCGTCTCGCCCGGTTCGGCGTCGGGGACGAACAGGGTGTAGCCGTCGACGACGGCGATTCCGTCACCCTCCTCGCCGGTGTCGGTGACCTCGACCTCGCGGCGCTCGCCCGTCTCCACCGGCGCGTCGAGTCGTTGCTTCCCGATCAGGAACCGCTCGGAGGACTCCTGCCGAGAGGCGTCCGGGTCCAGCGAGCGGACGTACTCGAACGACTCCGCGAGTTCCGCCTGGAAGTCCGTCAGGTCGCGGCCGTCGAACACCTTCACCACGAAGTCGCCGCCCGTCCCGAGCACCGTCAGCGCCGTCTCGAACGCCTGTCGCGCCAGGTGGATCGACCGCGCGTGGTCCAGCGCGTACTCGCCGGTCATGTTCGGCGCCATGTCGGAGACGACCACGTCCGCGGGGCGTGCACGCGGGCCGTCCGCCCCACCCGAGGCGGTGGCCCCCGTCGCGTCCGCGTCGTCGCGGTCGGCCGCATCGGCGTCTCCCGTCCCCACTGCGTCCTCCCCGTCGTCTGCGGCGCTCGCCGCTGCCGCTCCGGTCTCGATCTCGTCGCTCGCGCGGAGTTCGCTCGACGAACCGAGACTGGACGTGGTTCGGCGGTCGTTCGGTGCCGCGCCGGGGACGCCGAGAGCGGCCCGGAGCCGGTCGCGGGTGCGTTCGTCCGTCATGTCGCCCCGGATCGTCTCGACGGTGGCCGCGTCCAGCGGCTCGATCTGCTGGCGGTCGACGCCGACGACACGTCCGGCGTCACCGACCGCCTCGCTGGCGACCTGGAGCCACCCGCCGGGCGCGGCTCCCAGGTCGACCACGGTGTCGCCGCGACCGAGTACGTCCTCGGCGGCGTCGATCTGCTTGAGCTTGTACGCCGAGCGGGCACGGTACCCCTCCTGTTTCGCACGGTTGTAGTACTCGTCGCGGTTGGACATCGGTTCTCGCCCGACGTAGCCCGTTCCCGGAGGTATGCTTGGCGGTCCGCGGCGGCCCGCGACACCGATCCGATCTCGGTAGTGGCGCCGAGCACACTCCCGAGTACGACACCGATCACTCCCCCGGCAGTGGGGCCTCGCCGAGACACAACTGGACCGCACGCGAGACGTGCCGGCTGGTGGTGTCGACCACCGGCAGGTCGGTGTCGTCGTGGTCGAGCAGCATCGCCAGTTCCGTACAGCCGAGGACGACCCCCTCCGCGCCCGCCTCCTGGAGGTCCGCGACGATCGCGAGGAGTCTGTGTCGAGAGGCCTCGCGCACCTCGCCGTGGACCAGCTCCTCGAAGATCACGCGGTCGACCGTCTCACGGGCGCTCTCGTCTGGGACGACCGTCTCGACCCCGTGGGCGGCGAACCGCTCGTGGTAGAACTCACCGGCCATCGTCGTCTCCGTCCCGAGGACGGCGACCGTGTCGAGGCCCGCCTCGTGGATCGCGGCCGCCGTCGGGTCGACGATGTGGACGAACGGCACCGCGAGCCCCGAGGCGATCGTGTCGGCCACCCGGTGCATCGTGTTCGTCGCCAGCACCACGACCTCCGCGCCGGCCGCCTGGAGTCGCTGGGCGCGACTCGCCAGCAGCTCCCCGGCCGCCTCCCACCGGTCCGCGTCGATCAGGTCTTTCACCTCGGCGAAGTTCACGCTGTACACGATCACCGGCGCGCTCGTGTGGCCGCCACGGGCCTCGGTGACTCCCTCGACGATCCCGTCGTAGTAGTGGCTCGTCGACGCCGGACTCATCCCGCCGAGGACCCCGACGGTCCGCAGCGACGACGCACCCGGCTCGTCGTGTCGCTCTCCTGGGCGCACACCGGGGGGTTCGCCCCCGGAGACCGTAACTGTCCGGGGGTGCGTGTGAGTCGGTTCCAGTGTCGCCACCCGGCGGCGTGGCATATCGGCCACAGTGTCGCCACTCGGCGGCGGCGCGTGTCGGTGAGGAGGCTCTCGCCGGCAACGTCGGGCGGCGGCAGCCGGAGACCCTGGGCGAACCACTAAGCCGCTGGCCCCGTGACGCCGAGGTATGCCCGACGCCTGCGACGACTGTGGGGACGCCGTCGAGGACGCGCTCGCACGGACCGTGCGGCTGTCCGTCGACGGCTCCACCGTCGACGAACAGCGCCGCTGTCCGTCGTGTTTCGCCGACTGGATCGAACGCTACGAGACGGAGATGAAGCCGACCGAGGGCGTCACCATCGACGGCGACGAGGACATCATCGTCGACTGACCTGCGTCCCGCCGCGGTCGGACGCGGACTCGACGGGCGACCGCGACACCGCCGCCGCTCACGCACCGTCCGGGTCGAACCGGCAGGCGGTGTCGACCGCGAGTCCGGCCTCCTCGACGTGCGCCGCGAGACAGCCGTAGTTGCAGTACGCATCGGTCGCCGCCTCGGGATCACCCTCGGCGACGTACACCGGATCGTGTCTCGTCACGTCACAGCCGCAGTACGTGCAGTCGGTCACTGTCTCCTCCTCGCGTCTCGGTCGTCGCTCGCGCGTCACGAGCGTGTCGGTTCTGCGCGTCGCGCCCGCGCGGACGGCTCCGCACGTCGCGCCTGCGCGGACGACGCGGCCCCTCCGGAGTCGCGACGGCACACCACGCACCCCGTCGCGGTCCCCAGGGAGACGAGAGCCGTCGGCGCGCGCGAGACGCGAGTGAAACGAGCGTCTCGACTGCGAGCGGCGAGCGAAGCGAGCCGCGAGCCGCGCGAGGGCCGGCGGGTCGCGCGCGGTCGCGCGACCCGGCGGCGGTTGGGGAGGACGAGGCCCCACGCGGGGCCACGACCACACGGCTCGGCGACCCGGTGTCGCACCGCCCGCTCGGGAACACTGCGCTTCGCCGCCCTACTCTCCCTCACCCTGCCCGTCGTCCTCTTCTCCCTCCTCTTCGTCCTCGCCCGCGCTCAGTCCGTCCTCGTCCGGCCGGTCCAGCGCGCGCTCGCCGTCGTGGTACGGCGAGTAGCCGTCGAACCACCGGACGATCCGCTCGATCCGGTCGACGACGTGGGCCGGCTCGCCCGACCGCGACAGCTCGTGGCCCTCGCGCGGGTACCGCACCAACCGCGTGTCCACGCCGTGTTTCCGGAGGATCCGGTGGAATAACTCCGCCGTGTTCGCCGGCGTCCGGTAGTCGTCGTCCGAGTGGACCACCAACGTCGGCGTGTCCACCGCGTCCGCGTGCGCCACCGGCGACTGCTCCCACAGGAACGCCGGCTCCTCCCACGGCGTCGTGTCGTAGTCCCCCTCAACCAGCTTGTACGCGCCGTCCGTCGACCCGTAGAACCCCGTCAGGTCGTACACCCCGCGCTGGGAGACGGCCGCCGTGAACCGATCCGTCTGGCCCACCAGCCACGAGGTCATGTACCCGCCGAAGGAGCCGCCCGTGAGGAACACGCTCGACTCGTCGACGTACGACCGCTCCGCGACCGCCTCGACGCCGGCCATCACGTCCGTCGCCGTCACCTCACCCCAGTTCCGCTCGATCGCCTGCGAGTACGCCTCCCCGTACCCGGTCGAGCCACGCGGGTTCGACCAGAAGACGACGTACCCCCGCGCCGCGAGCGTCTGGAACTCGTGCCACATCGTTCCCGACGTGGTCCACATCGCGTGTGGCCCACCGTGGATCTCGACCGCCAACGGGTACGTCTCCGTCTCGTCGAACGCCGGCGGTGTCAGGACCCACCCGTCCACCTCCCCCTGCTCGGAGGTGATCGTGATCGACTCCGGTTCCTGCACGTCGACGGTCTCAAGGTACGCCTCGTTCATCTCCGTCAGCCGCCGCTCCTCGCCGTCCGCGACGACGAACACGTCTCCCGGGTGGTCCCACTCGCTGCGCGCGAGCGCCACCGCGTCCTCGCCCACCGAGGCCGCCGACACCGCACCGCCGCGGTACTCTCGCTCCGGTTCCTCGCTGGCGTCACCCGGCGCACTCCACAGACTCGTCGCCCCCTCGTCGGGCGTGGTGAAGTACACCCGCTCCTCGTCGGGACCCCACTGTGGCGCCGCCTCGTAGCCGAGCGTCCGATCGAGGTCCGCCGTCACCTCGTGGCAGGTGGCCGTCTCCCGGTCGTACACGTGCAACTCCGTCTGTTCGATGGACGCCCGCCCCGGCTCGGTGTACAGGTGTGCGATCCGGTGGTCCGTCGTCACCGCGAGCGCCGCTCCCCAGCCGGCGCCCCGGTACACGTCTGTCGTCTCCTCCGTGTCGGTGTCGTACGCGACGATGTCGTACTCGTCGCTGTCGTCGGGGTCCACGCCTACCTTCTCCGCAGTGAAGTACAGCGTCGTCCCGTCGCCCCACGCTGGTGCCGCGTGCTCGTGCGGTTCCTCGGTGACACGTGTCACGTCACCCGTCTCGATTTCGACGGTGTACACCTGTGTGTACGCGCCGTCGAAGTACCGCTCCGCTGACCGGTACACCGTCCGGTCGATCACTCGTGGGTCCGGTTCCTCCGGGTCGTACTCGTCCGGGACCGAGATGTCTCTCTCGGCCGCGCGATCGTCCTCGTGGACGCGCTGACAGAACGCGATTCGCGTGCCATCCGGACTCCACGCGATCGACGAGACGCCACCGACCACCTCGGTCACCTGTCGCGCCTCGCCACCATCACTCGGGAGGACCCACAACTGTTGTCTGTCGTCGTCTGCCCCGCGCGTCGACGTGAACGCCAGTCGGTCGCCGGACGGTGACCACCGTGGCTCGGCGTCGCGCCCCTCCGCCAGCGTGAACCGCCGGGTGTCTCCGTCGTCAAGGTCGGCCACGTACACCGTCGACTCGTACTGCTCGTCGTCTTCTGGCTGCACACGGGTGAACGCTACCCGCTCCTCCTCGTCGTGGAGATCGACACTCCCCGGTTTCGCCAGCTCGTGGTAGTCCGCCGCTCGAATTCGACTCGTCACACTCGTCGGTGGGCACGTCACGAGATGAGCCTTCTGGACCCGGCGCTGTGCGGGTCGTCGATCGAGAGAAGCCACGGGCCGGATTTGAACCGGCGTAGAACGGCTCTGCAGGCCGTCGCGTCTGACCGAACTCTGCCACCGTGGCGCGTCTGCTAGTGATCGTGGGAGTGGATTAAACGTAGCGGTCCACGACGACCGCTACACACGCAAAAAGCCCGGCAGAGGAGGTGTCCTCTGCCGGGCTCTGTATGAGTGGTAGGCGGCGAACCGGATTTCCCAGAGACTCTCGTACTCCAGTACTCGCCGGAACGCTGGTGGGCTTAACTTCCGTGTTCGGAATGGGTACGGGTGTCGCCCCACCGCTGTGGCCGCCCGAAGGCCGACCATCGGGAACGATCCGATGTGTGCCAACGTCGGTTGGAAACCGTGCGTACGTGCAATCCAGAAACCGCCTGGGCCCGTTCTCACGGGTACAGTGCATGAGTGTGGCTCGACCTGTTAGTGCTCGCGGGCTGAACGTCTCGTTGCCTTGACGCGTACACCCCGAGTCTATCGAACTCGTCTTCTACGAGTGGTCTCTACGGCACCTCTTTTCCAGGTGGGTTTCGAGCTTAGATGCGTTCAGCTCTTACCCCGTGTCGCGTAGCTTCCCGGCATCTGCCCTTCCGGACAACCGGTACACCAGTGGCGACCGCTCGTAGTTCCTCTCGTACTATACGAGCGTTCCCGTCAGGTGCCTCACACCCCCAATAGATAGCAGCCGACCTGTCTTACGACGGTCTAAACCCAGCTCACGACCTCCTTTAATAGGCGAACAACCTCACCCTTGCCCGCTTCTGCACGGGCAGGATGGAGGGAACCGACATCGAGGTAGCAAGCCACAGGGTCGATATGTGCTCTTGCCTGTGACGACTCTGTTATCCCTAAGGTAGCTTTTCTGTCGTAAACCGGCCCCATTGAGAGGCCTGGTCCGTTCGCTAGACCACGCTTTCGCGTCAGCGTTCCTCGTTGGGAAGAACACTGTCAGACCACCTTTTGCTCTTGCGCTCTTCCGCGGGTTCCCGACCCGCGTGAGGTGATCTTGGGGCGCGCTCGATATCTTTTCAAGCGCGTACCGCCCCAGTCAAACTGCCCGGCTACCGGTGTCCTCCTCCCGGAGTGAGGGTCACAGTCACTGACGGGTAGTGTTTCATGTGTGACTCGGTGGCGTGCTGGCGCACGTACCTGTGTAACGTCTCCTACCTACCCTGCACATCAGCGACCATGTCCCAGCGACAGCCTGCAGTAAAGCTCTATAGGGTCTTCGCTTCCCCTTGGGGGTCTCCAGACTCCGCACTGGAACGTACAGTTCACCGGGCTCAGCGTTGGGACAGCGACGCTCTCGTTGATCCATTCATGCAAGCCGCTACTGAAGCGGCAAGGTACTACGCTACCTTAAGAGGGTCATAGTTACCCCCGCCGTTGACGGGTCCTTCGTCCTCTTGTACGAGGTGTTCAGATACCCGCACTGGGCAGGATTCAGTGACCGTACGAGTCCTTGCGGATTTGCGGTCACCTGTGTTGTTACTAGACAGTCGGAGCGTCCGAGTCACTGCGACCTGCCCCGTGGAGGGCAGGCATCCCTTATTGCGAACGTACGGGACTAAGTTGCCGAATTCCCTAACGCCGATTGGTCCCGAAGGTCTTGGCTTTCGCCGCCAGAGCACCTGTGTCGGATCTCGGTACGGGCACCACGCTCCCCTTTTCACGGGCTCTAGGTTGAGCCGACTTTCGCGATCTCGCCGTTCGTCCGCTTCGTGCCGTTACGGCTTCCACGGATTTTGACGATTCGACCGGGCGACAACCCGGCTCGACCGACCCCAAAGCGTCGGGTTTCACTGCGTGATGGCACTGGAATATTAACCAGTTGTCCAGTTGTCACGTTCGAATTACGGCGTGACTTAGGACCGGCTAACCCTCGGCTGATCAACAGTGCCGAGGAACCCTTGCTCTTCAGACCCTCGGGGTTCGCACCCGAGTTTCGCTGCTACTGTGACCAGGATTTTCGTTTCTGTACGGTCCACGCGAGCTCTCGCCCGTGCTTCCACCCGAACAGAACGCCGACCTACAGGACCGCGGTGTTACCCGCGCCGCTGGGTCTCGGAGGTGGACTTGAGCCCCGATCATTTTGGGCGCCTCAAACCTCGGCCGGTAAGCTGTTACGCTTTTCTTAGAGGGTAGCTGCTTCTAAGCTCACCTCCCGGCTGTCTATGGCTCGAGACAACCTTCAATCGCACTTAGTCCACACTTTGGGTCCTTAACCCAGCTCTGGGTTGTTCCCCTCACGGTGCCCAGGCTTACCCCAGGACACCGGACTCCCCACGTCCACGGCGTCCGTACGTTCGGAGTTCGACAGGAAGGCCTACTCCTCTCGGAGGAGGCGCTTCCAATCGGTAGCTCTACCGCACGGACTACCTCGGCGGAGGTCATGCTTCGACATGTTTCGGTCGGAACCAGCTGTTTCCAGGTTCGATGGGCCTTTCACCCCTATACGCAGATCACGGGAGGGTATTGTAGGACACCAACCCTAACGGGCCTCCACGCACCTTTCGGTGCGCTTCACCCTGTCCGCGCATAGATCACCTGGTTTCGGGTAGTACCCGTTCGACTCCCCGCGCTTGAACACGGTGGCCCTGGCAACGCTGCGGCCGTATCGGTTTCCCTGCGCCTTCCTCGATGATCGAGTTAGGCTCGCCAAACGAGTACACTCCCTGGTTCGTTTTTCAAAACGTACGACGGAACACCGGCTTCCCAGAATCCCTACAGCACCCTCGCAGGTGGTTCGTTCTTTCCGGGACCTTTCGTGCCCCGTCGCTCCATCGCCAACTGATTTCAGGCCCTATTGCACCTCCCTTCTCGGGGTGCTTTTCAGCGTTCGCTCGCGCTACTTGTTCGCTATCGGTCTCGGAGAGTGTTTAGCCTTCCCAGTCGATGCCTGGGACGTTCACGAGGGAGATCCAACCCCCGCTACTCTGGGAACTGGTCCGTAGAGCCGGTCTGTGATACGGGGCTGTCACCCTGTGTCGCGCTCCGTTCCAGGAGACTTCTCACAGATCGAATCCACTTGATACCAGCCCGAACACCACATTGCCCGTGAGGGCTTCGGTTTGGGCTGCGTCGCGTTCACTCGCGGTTAGTAACGACATCGCGGTTTGCGTTCTCTTCCTGCCCCTACTAAGATGTTTCAATCCGGGGCGTTCCCCATTGCGCGTGGCAATTGCTGTGGGGATTCCCATTAGGAAATCTCCAGTTCTTCGCCTCCGTGCGGCTCCCTGGAGCTTATCGCAGCTTGGCACGTCCTTCGTCGGCATCCGAGCCGAGCCATCCACCAGCTGGCACAGTAGCCAGCAATGATGACACTGTAGCCCGTAAAAACGGGCCCAGTTGACGTCTGGATTGCACGTACACACGGTTTCATCACACGCCCCAGCACTTTACTGGGCGCGAGTTCAACCCTTCCCACTCACGTTCGCACGGAGTGGTGCATCGGTCTTGTCTGGATATCCGGGTACTGCCTTGCCCCGTATAAGGGGCACGGTTCGTCCCGAACACCCACTGAGTGGACCCACTGGGATTCGAACCCAGGGCATCCTCCTTGCAAAGGAGGCACTCTACCACTGAGCTATGGGCCCATCCCCTGCGGGATGGCGAGCTTCGACAGTTCGTAGGTGCCCGATCGGCGTCGTCGAACGGACCGAACGAGGTGGGCCAGGGCGTCGCCCTGGTCCCGATCAGTAGGAGGTGATCCAGCCGCAGATTCCCCTACGGCTACCTTGTTACGACTTAAGCCCCCTTGCGAAGCCCAGATTCGACCGTCGTAAGACGGCCTCATCCGGACCTCACTCGGGTGCTTTGACGGGCGGTGTGTGCAAGGAGCAGGGACGTGTTCACCGCGCGCTTCTGACACGCGATTACTACCGAATCCAGCTTCATGCGGGCGGGTTTCAGCCCGCAATCCGAACTACGACCGGGTTTGGGAGATTACCTCCACCTCTCGGTGTCGGAACCCATTGTCCCGGCCATTGTAGCCCGCGTGTAGCCCAGCTCATTCGGGGCATACTGACCTACCGTTGCCCGTTCCTTCCTCCGCCTTAGCGGCGGCAGTCTCCCTAATGTACCCAGCTACCACAAGGGTACTGCTGGCAATTAGGGACGCGGGTCTCGCTCGTTGCCTGACTTAACAGGACGCCTCACGGTACGAGCTGACGGCGGCCATGCACCTCCTCTCAGTGGGTCTGACAAGCTCATCACACTGGTCTTCATTCCCACTGTCGGAGCTGGTGAGATGTCCGGCGTTGAGTCCAATTAAACCGCAGGCTCCTCCGGTTGTAGTGCTCCCCCGCCAATTCCTTTAAGTTTCATCCTTGCAGACGTACTTCCCAGGCGGCCTGCTTCACGGCTTCCCTACGGCACAGCACTGGCTCGTAGCCAGTGCCACACCTAGCAGGCATCGTTTACGGCTGGGACTACCCGGGTATCTAATCCGGTTCGAGACCCCAGCTTTCGTCCCTCACCGTCGGGTCCGTCTTCCCAAGGTGCTTTCGCCATCGGCGGTCCGTCCGAGATTACGGGATTTCACTCCTACCCCGGACGTACCCCTTGGGTCTTCCGGCCCCAAGCCGAACAGTTTTCGCCGGACGCCCACCAGTTGAGCTGGTGGATTTCCCGACGAACTTGCTCGGCCGGCTACGGACGCTTTAGGCCCAATAAGATCGGCCATCACTCGTGCTGCCGGTATTACCGCGGCGGCTGGCACCGGTCTTGCCCAGCACTTGTTCCTGAACGTCCTTACCGTTCAGAAAAGCGAGGGCTGTATGCCCTCGCACTCGGGGTCCCCTTATCGCACTGTCGTGCAGTGTAAAGGTTTCGCGCCTGCTGCGCCCCGTAGGGCCCGGAATCTTGTCTCAGATTCCGTCTCCGGGCTCTTGCTCTCACAACCCGTACCGATTATCGGCACGGTGGGCCGTTACCCCACCGTCTACCTAATCGGCCGCAGCCACATCCTACGGCGCCGGAGCGTTTCTGGCTTCAGGCGTTCCAGCGCCGAAGCCGTATGAGGTGTTAGCCTCAGTTTCCCGAGGTTATTCCTCTCCGTAGGGTAGTTTGGCCACGTGTTACGGAGCTATTTGCTGCGGGTCTGAACCCGCACAACTAGCATGGCTAAATCGGACCCCGATAGCAATGGCCTCCGGCAGGATCAACCGGAATGTGCCTCCGTGTGGAGGCGGGTGGCGGAATCGCTATCGGTCCGTTCGGTGACACCGATCGGGTGGCACCGAACTGTCGAAGCTCACATCAGATACCGTCTTGCGGCGGACCGCAGGGGCGGAATCCTCATCTCTTCCGGATCTGAACCATGTCCGGGAAGGGACTTGAACCCTTCGGACTTCGTTCGATCCGACCACCGAGCCCGTGAGGGGTCGGCGGCTCGTGCGTATCCCAACCGAGGAGACGTTTGGGCTTAAGCCCTTCGAACCTCGGGTGGCGTCCGGAGCGTCGGGGGAGACCCCGACGCCGTCGGACGGATTTGCTTCGCATTCCCACCTGAGTGCCCGACGGGGTTTAACCCCGTCGAACGCGAGCGGGAACGCGTCGTCGCCGGGGGAGTACCGCACGTCCCGGCGCGACCTTCGCATTCCAACCGAAGGCAGGGGAATGTATAAGCTCGTTGTTTCGACCCCGCCACGTCAAGCGGTTTCACGCCACTCGACCGGTGAAGGATCGTGTCGTATAGAGGGTTATTTCGGGTGCAGACGGGGTGGTGCCCGGTCGACTACGGAGGAGAGGGGAGAGACACCGATCGCTCGAGAGCAGGAACCATCGGCACGCCGCCACGTCGCAGTCCTCGAGAGTGTCGCGCGGTTGGAGACCGGCTGGTCGTCCCACGCGCGTACGTGTGGTCACGCCGGGTGAGACCGCGCACAGGGAGACAACGGGCCGTTCGGGACAAAGCTGTCGCTCGGCGGCTGGGAGTCAAAGAACGCGATCGCGACCGACCTCACTCGTCGAGGTGCTCGATACCCTTCTTCGAGACGTTCGCCTCGGTGATCTCGTCGGGCATCCAGTCGGGTTTGTTGTCTGGGGCAGTCTCTTCCCAGGCCCACCCGTCGTATATGTGTACCTTGTCGGTTCCCTTCTCGCGGAGCCTGAGCTCCGTCTCGTCTGCAGCGTCTTCGGACCCCGCCGGATCGAGCCGGCGAGCGGCCTTCAACGCGGCCTGACGCGGTGTGTTACCCGAGAAGACACTCTGTTCGTCACCGTCCCCCTCGCGCAGGGCGAAGTTCCGCTTGCCGTCGTCACGTACCATGGTTCTCGCCTCCGTGTGATTCCAACACACACTGCGGCATAAAGATACCGGGGGAAAGCCGTCGCCCTCTTGCGGTTACTTATATACTCTCGGGTGTCGAGCGCGCGATGGTCGCTCGTCTAGCGTCCGGACGGGTGTGGAACACCCGAGAGCGGCGGAGGCAGGGGACTGCTGGCTCGGCCGTTCGAGGGGACGAGCGAGGGGTTGAAGCCGCGGTCGGACGGACTCCGAGTGTGTACGCGTTGGAACTGGTCGGCGAGGAGGACGCGTTCGCGGCACGAGAGGCGTCGACTGCGGCGGGTGGCGTCGAGCGAGTCGCGCCGGGGCTCGCGACCGCGCGGTCGGTCGACCGGGAACGGCTCGAACGGGTGGCGTACACGCGCGCCGCGAGTCGACTCCTCGCGGAGACGGACGCGAGCGTCGAGGGCGCGCGCGCGGCCGCGACGACCGCGAGTCTCGGTGACCGGACCGGATCCGTCGCCGTTCGAGCCAGAGACGTGCGTGCGACCGCGGGCGTCTCGACGACCGAGGCGGAGCGCGCGGTCGGTGGTGTCCTCGTCGACCGCGGGTTCGAGGTCGACCTCGACGATCCCGACCACGAGTTCCGGGTGTTGTTCGCCGGTGACACCTGTCTCCTCGGGTGGCTCGCGGTCGAGTCGAACCGCGATTACGGGAGTCGGAAACCGACGGACAGGCCGTTCTTCCAGCCCGGGAGTATGGATCCGCTCGACGCACGTGCGTACGCGAACCTCGCCGGAGCGGGCCCAGGTCGGACCGTCCTCGACCCGATGTGTGGGACTGGTGGACTCCTCGTCGAGGCGGGACTCGCCGGGAGTCGCGTCGTAGGTGTCGACGCACAGTCGAAGATGGTCCGCGGGAGTCGCGAGAACCTCGAGGCGTACCTCGACGGCGGCTACGACGTGGTCCGTGGAGACGCGACGCGGCTCCCGGTCGCGGACGGTGCGGTCGACGGGGTCGTCGTCGACGCGCCGTACGGGCGGCAGTCGAAGATCGCGGGCCACGAGCTCGACGAGTTGCTCCGGGAGGCACTCGGGGAGTTCCGCCGCGTCGCGCCGCGGTGCGTCCTCGTCGCGGACCGCCGGTGGACCGACGCCGCGCGCGAGGCCGGGTGGCACGTCGAACGCGTGTTCGAGCGCCGCGTCCACCGCTCGCTGGTGAGACACGTCCACCTCCTCGACACCGAGCCCGACGAGCAGAGCGTGCCGGCGAGAGCGCTCGGAGCCGACGACGACCAGGCGTGATCGGGCAGTGAAGCGGGCCCCAGACGGCACCACACCGCACCACTCCTCACCCTCCCCAGCCGCCTCACTCGCTGCGCTCGTTCGTCCCTCGCGTGCGAGGCGCTCGTTCCACTCGCGCCACACACGCGCCGACTGTGATCGACACACCGCACGGAACGCCGTCCTCGGGGAGTCGGTCTGATCGTCTGTACAGTCCAGACCGGTCGTGTACAATCCAGACTGGTCGTGTGCGGTCCAGTTGGTCGTCCGTGCCGTCGAGGGCGGTCGTGTGTAATCCGGACTGGTCGTGTGCGGTCCAGACCGGTCGTCACCGGTGCAGTCGGATCAGTCCTCGTCCGTGTGGTTCGGGACCTCCTCCGTACCGGAGGCCCGGTCTTCGTCGGTGTACGCGAGCACCGTCTCGCCCGCGCGCACGGCCGCACCCGTCTCGACACGTACGTCGTCGCGGTCGAACCGCTCGGGGAGCACCACGTCCGCGCGCGACCCGAACGCGATGTGGCCGATCCGTTCGCCGCGGTCGACCGTCTGGCCCGCGGAGACGTACGGACTGATCCGTCGCGCGAACCACCCGGCGATCAGGGCTCCGTCCACGTCGTCGATCCGGAACTCGACGCGCTCGTTGCGCTCGGACTCCTTCGAGAACGCCGGCCGGTGTGCGCCGGGCCGGTGGTCGAGTCGCTCGACCGTTCCGCGCGTGGGCGCACGCGTGACGTGTACGTCCAGCGGGCTCATGAACACGCCGACGCGAACCCGGTCGCCGTCCGTCCGGATCACGGAGACGTGGCCGTCCGCCGGAGCGAGCACACCCTCCTCGGGTGGCTCTCGCTCCGGATCGCGGAAGAACCAGACGACGAACAGCGTGAGGCCGACGAACAGCGGTGTCGCCGGCGGGAGGAGGACGAGCGACGCGAGACTACCGCCGACGAGCGGGAGTGCCCACCGCCGGAGTGCGGGTGCGAACCGCGTGGTGAGTGTCGTGTCCATGGGTGTAGGGACGAAAGGGTGTTCGTGTGGAGGTGACGGGTGGTGTAGACGTGATGGGGCGTGCGTGTGAACCGAGAGGGTGGTGTGCCCGGTGTGGGCCCGGACCGCTCAGGCGGACGCGGACGCGAGCCGTTGGTCGAGGGACCGCCGGCCGGCGGCCCACGAAGTGAGCAGGTGGGTGAGGTGGAGTCGGTCGTCCGTGCCGTCGACCATCGTCAGGTCCACCTCCCCGGCCAGCGCGTGGAGGCGCGTCACGTCGTGACTCCCGATCTCGGAGCTACTCCGGGCCACCCGGAGCAGTTCCCGCAGGAGCGTGTCCCCGTCGAACCCCTGTTCGTACAGCAGGTCGTCGAGCGTCCCGCGGGCGTCGCCCACGTCGCCGACCCGTGCGTCCGAGACCACACTCCGCAGTTCGTCGTCGACGCCCACGTCGTCGAGCGTCTCGTAGGCGGCCTGCATCGTGATCTCGTCGTGGTCGGACGCCGTCGCCTGTGCCGACAACACCGCCTCTCGGAGGTCCCCGTCGGCCGCACTCGCGACGAACTCGAGTCCCTCGGGTTCCGTCGGCACGTCCTCGGCCTCGCAGATCCCCGCGAGCACGTCGATGATCTCGTCGGTCGTCGGCGCGCGAACCGGCACGGGGAAACACCGCGACCGGATCGGCGGGATCAGCTTTGAGGGCTGGCGCGTGACGATCACGAACTGCGTCGTGCGGTGGAACCGTTCCATCACCCGCCGGAGCGCCTGCTGAAAGTCCTCGCGGATCGCCTCCGCGTTGTCCAACACGACGGTCTTGAACTCGCCGGACACCGGCGCGTTCGCGGCCGACTCCTTCAGAACGTGGTTGATCATGTCGCGTTTCGCCATCTGGGAGCGGCCGGCGAGGAACGGCCGGAACCGCGGGTCCTCGCGGATCTCCTTCTTGGTGCGGTCGAAGAAGTCCGCGACGTTGAGTTCCACGAGGTCGTTGTCCGGGTCGTCGTGTGTCTCGCGTGCGAGCGCGCGCACGGCAGCCGTCTTCCCGACACCCGGCGGCCCCTGGACGACGAGGTTCATCGGTTCGTCGAGGGCCCGTTCGAGTCGCTCGCGGACACTCGCCTGTGGCACCTCGTCCAACGCCGGGGCGTACCGTTCCGTCCACGTCGGCCCGTCCATCGTACACCCGGTAACGCGGGCGAGCGTATCAATCTGGCCGTTGTCGGGCGAGTCGTCGTCTCCGACGGGTCGAGAAGACTCCCTCGACGGGCCTCGGAGTCAGTCCGCGCTCGCGCCGACGCCGGACTCGCGGGCGACTCGCTTCCAGGCGTCACTCCAGTAGCGGAACAGGTTCACCGCCGCGCGGCCGTACATGTCTCCGAGGATCGCCACGAACACCGCCGTGAGTCCGAGTCCCATCCCGGGGAGTGCGAACGACAGTTCCCCCACGCCGAGGAGACTCCCGACGGGGCCGGCGAACAGTGTGACGCCGTACGCCGCCGGGAGCGCGAGGAACGCGATCGGCAGCCGGATCACGTACGTCGACAGCAGGGCGCCGTAGAACGGCCACCGCGTGTCGCCCGCACCGCGGAGACTCCCGCGCATCGTCCGCGAGACGGAGAACGCGGCGACACCTGGGCCGAAGAGACGGATAAAGTCGGCCGTCAGCGCGACGTTCGAGGCGTCGAACGCCGCCGCGAGCGGGCGGGCGAGCGCGACGATCACGGCCGCGAGCAGGAGCTGTGTCGCCAGCGCGATCCGGAGCGTCTGCCACCCGTAGTCGTCCGCCTCCGCCTCGTCGCCCGCACCGATGGCCTGCCCGACGAGCGTCGACGCGGCCGTCGAGTACCCCCACGCGGGCATCAACGCGAGCAGCATCACCCGGCGGCCGATGGCGTACGCCGCCACCACGTCCGTCCCGAGCACACCCAACACGAACAGGAACGGGAACCGCCCGAACGTCCGCGACAGCCGCGTCCCGGCGAGGGGGAGACTCACCCGGACCAACTCCGCGGCGGTGCTCCAGTCCCACTGTTTGCCACGGAGACGGAGTCGCACGTCGTACCGCCCCGACAACAGCGCGGCCGCGAACAGGCCTCCGGCGAGTGTGTTCGCCGCCGTCGTCCCCCAAGCGGCACCGGCGACGCCCAGTTCCGGGAACGGCCCGAGTCCGAAGATCAGAGCGGCGTTCAGACCGACGTTGGTCGGGAGCGTGAGCAGTCGGACGTACATCGGCGTTCGGGTGTCGCCGCTCCCGGCGAGTGCCCGCGCCGCGATCATCGACCAGAACCGGAACGCGACGGAGTACATCACCACGCGGAGGTACTCTCCGCCGAGTGCGATGGTCCGTGCGTCGTTCGTCAACACTGCGATCATCTCCTCGGCGAAGTAGTAGGAGAACAGCGTGATGGGGACGGACACCGCCAGTGCGAGCCACAGCGACTGTTTGATCGCGAAGTTCGCCTCCCGGTGGTCGTCGGCACCCTTCAGTCGGGAGACGACGCTGATCGTCCCGGAGGTGAGCGCCAACGCGAGGCCGAACGGGACGAAGTAGTACTGGAATCCCAACTCGAGTGCGGCGACGGCCGCGCCGCCCGCGTACACCGAGACCATGAAGAAGTCGGCGACGCGCAGTAGCGTCCGCATTCCCCCGGTGACCATCGCCGGTGCGGCGAGGTCGAACGCCTCCTTTCCCTTCTCGCGGTCGACGATCCCGACCTTCGAGAGCGCCACCGGGAACCAGAGGAGCGCGCCACGCAACCTGTCGGCGAGGGACGACGACATACGGCACCGTGTACCGGATCGGTCGTCAATGACTTTTCGAATCGAAACGGTGGGGTCGCGGTGTCGTCGCGGAGAGTGGTGTCGTGGTGTGGTTCTGGGAGGTGGTCGCGGGGAGTGAGAGGCAGACGACCGCTCGGTGTGTGTCGGTGACGGGTCCGGTTCGAGTGGAACGGACAGAGGAACGGGTCCGGTTCGGGTGGAACGGACAGAGGAACGGGTCCGGTTCGGGTGGAACGGACGGAGAAACGGGTCCGGTTCGAGTGGAACGCGAAGAGAGAGGGCAGTGGTTCGGGTGGACCGGCAAGGCCGGCCAGCCGTCTCCGGTCACTCCAGACGACGGGCCGTCCGGGGTGAAGTCACTCGTCCGGGGAGTCCCAGGCGTCGGGCATCTCGATGACGTACCGTCCGTCCTCACGCAGCGAGATGATGAACTCCTCGCGGTCGTACAGTTCCATCAGGTTCAACTCGTACTCACCCGGGCGGACGATCCGGATCGACTCGAACTGCTCGTTGAGTTCCTCGCGGAGCCGCTCGTAGCTCGGGTCCTGTGCGATCGCGTCCGGGTCCGCCGTCTCTTCCGCGCCCGTCGACCGTGTGTCGGCGTGCTCGGGGCCGTCCTCGGACGTGCCGCGTTCCGTGTGGTCCTCGGGCGTGCCGCGTTCCGTGCGCTCGCTCGCGGTCGTCGTCGAGGCGGCCTCGGGGTCGACCGACGGGTCGGCGGAGCCGTACTGGGGTAGTTCGGAGCCGGAGACGACCTCCGAACGGGCGTCGGCCTGCGCAGCGTCCTCCTCGTCCGTCTCCGTCTCGACGTCCGCGTGCGGGTCCGTCCCGCTGCGTGCCCCAGGCCGGTCGGTCGTCGTGTCGGGATCGGATTCGGGTCCGGCGTCGGCGTCCGCCTCCGAGACACCCTCGTCTCGAGTGGCGTACTCTTCGACCGTCGGTTGGTCGTCCGGCGTCGTCCGTTCGTGCGGCGTCGCGTCGGACGGTGATCGCTCGCGAGGCGTCTCGTCGGTCGGCGACTGCTCTTCGGGTGGCTCTCCCCGTGTCGCTCCCCGGGCTGCGTCGTCGGCCGGTGTCACCCCCTCGTCAGTCTCCGCGTCGACGGTCTGGCCGTAGTCGAATCCGGTCGGCTCTTCGGGCTCCTCCGGCTTCTCCGACTCCGCCGACTCACCCGGCCAACTCCGGTCGAGTGGGTCGTCGGGTTCCGGACTCGTCTCTCGTCCCCTCGTTTCACGTGGAGACGGGTCACGTGTCTCGGACGCGTCACCTCCCTGTCGACGCTCCGAGACACCGCTCTCCTCGGCGGCCTCGCGACTCGCGGGGTCGAACTGGAACTTCTTGCCGCCACACTCCGGACACCCCGAGAGCATCTCCTTCGAGCCGTCGGGGAACGTGCGTCCGCAGTTGGTGCACTGGTGTGGCATCTACTTCCGAGAGACGAGTGTACTGATGAAGTCCTCGTCTTTCTCGAGTGTCTCGATCTGGTTCGCCGGGCCGATGACGGTGAGCTTGTTCCCGCCGTCGTCGGCACCCGTGAGCCGGCCGATGAGACCGCTCGACGAGGAGCTCGGCCGGGGGTACGTCTCGATCTCGATCCCGGAGAAGTCGTCCGGGCTGATCTCCGTCATCGTCACCTCGATCAGTCGCGACTCCTCGTCGGGTGTCAACCCCTCTTCGAGCACGACGATGTCCCCGTCGCGGACCGAGTCGAGGATGAGACGTATCTTCTCCATGGACGTGAGCCCGTCCATCCGGGCGCCGCTGATCAGGTCCATCCGGACGCCGTCTGCGTCGCCGTCGTGTGGGGTCGCTTCTGCCATCTGTCTCACCCGAAGTACTCCGCGATCTTCTCGTACACTTCGTCCATGTTGTCACCCTCCAGCGCCGACAACGGCACCGTCTCGTGTTGCGGGAACGCGTCCGACACGCGCTTGACCTCCGAGTCGTCGAGGTCCGTCTTGTTGGCGAAGATCAACACCGGGAGCTCCTGGCTCTCGATGATCCCGACGAGCATCGTGTTGACCTGCGTGAACGGGTCCTCCGTGCTGTCGAGCACGTAGATGACGCCGTCGACGTCCTCTCGGAGCCAGTGCATGGCCTCGGCGACGCCCTCCGTCGCCTCCCGGGATCGCTCGACGGCGTCGTCTTTCGCCATGTCGTGGTCCAGGAACTCCTTGTAGTCCACCTTCGTCGTGACCCCCGGCGTGTCCACGATGTCGATGGTGACCGTCTTCCCGTTGCGCTCGATGGTGACGTCCTCCTTGCGGCGCGCCCGGCGCGTCTCGTGTGGGATGTGGCTCTCCGGTCCGACCGCGTCCCCAGTCCAGTCGCGGGCGATCCGGTTCGCCAACGTCGTCTTCCCGGCGTTGGGCGGTCCGTAGATCCCGATCCGTTTCGGCTCGGACTCGGAGAACAACCGATCCGTGACCTGTGAGATGCTGTCTCTGAGATTCGTGAGCAGACCCATTCTTGCCTCCGTTCCCCCTCCCCAGTGGAGGGCCTTGTGGGAACGAGACCGTGCCGTCACTTAAACACTACGTCAGACGGGGGTGTAGCGGGTGTAGGGCCTCGTTTCCGGTCGTGTACGGGGAGTTCGTGGGTGGTAGAGTGGCACCAGAGACTGCAGGGGTGAGTGGGCGGTAGAGTGGTGGCGGATGCCGCGACGCAGACGAAACGGAACGAGACGAGACGGAACGAGACGAGATGGGGCGAGACGAGACGGAGCGAGGAGAGACGGTACTCGTCGGAACGGCCACGGACAGGGTCGACGGAGAGAGTCCTCGCTACCCGTACCAGTACATTACCATATGCCACTATATGCTACTATATACTACTATATTCGGTAGTTGATTCTCACCACGAGTACGTAGAGTACGTTCTAAATAGAGACATTCGTGTGGAGAGCGACGTGTGTCGACGACCCCCCCACCCCTCCGTTTCTAGTGGAGAGTGAGACGGGTTGGGGGGAGGACCCCCTCGACGAGGCCACCACCGCGGCCGGCGACGCCAACCTAGCAGCACAGGACAGCTAAACAAATGGCCTGCTGTGTCATGCGGGTATGGTTGATCCACCGTGGATGTAAAACCACCGGTTCGTAGATAGGGGGTCCCCCACCCCCACCTCTCCCGAGTTCCACACGAAACGAAGGGGTGGGGGGGTCACCCTCGACGACAGAGACACCGCTCGGTAGGGAGATCGTCCCGGTGATCACGTCCTCACCCTCGACCGGCGACCGGACTCCGACCAGACCGAGTCGTACCGAGTCCCTCGACCGAACCGGAGCCGTGTCACACCGAGTCCCCCGACCGAACCGGAGCCGTGTCACACCGAGTCCCCCGACCGAACCGGAGCCGTGTCACACCGAGCCCCTCGACCGAAGTAGAGACGTGTCACACCGAGCTCGGCCCGACGGCGTAGACGTACCGGTCGGCGGAGCGAGTGACCAGTCGTCGGAGGAGTGGGACCCCGTCTCTCCGTGTTCACGGCCACGCTCTCGCCGTGCGTCCGAATTTACCGGACCAGACCCGTTGGATGGAAAGGCTTTTTACCCGCCTATTCGTCTACTTCGATTGCATCAATTGGAACGGGGCCAGGGTCGCTGGTCGGGAGAACACACCGTTGACGTAGTGTATCCGGTGTTCTCGTCCGTCGAGCGGCGATCTCCACTCGAAACGGAGGGGTCAACGACGTATGTCACGAGACGATTCGGCGGACGACGGCGACACCGACACCGACGGAGCGGCAGACGATCGGCAGGAAGAATCGGGCGGTGACGGTGACGCCACGGAGGAACGGCCGAGTACAGACGGGTCCGGAGCGCCGGACGACTCCCGAGGATCGACTGCGGTCGACAGGGGAGACCACTCGGCCGACGGGACCCCAGAAGACCACTCGGCCGACGGGACCCCAGAAGACGACTCGATCGACGGGACCCCAGAAGACCACTCGGCCGACGGGACCATAGACCGCGATCCGGCCGACGGAGAGCAGTCGCAGTCGGACGACCGGATCGACTCCGTCGACGAACTCGTCCGCAGTACGGCCGACGACGGGGGTGAGATGGGCGGTACTCCCGAGACCACCGACTCGTCGGCTCCCGACTCGCCGACGGAAGGCTCGCCGGTGACCGACACGCGGTCCCTCGGAGACGACGGAGACGAGACCGTGACGGACACCGATCCAGTCGCGACCGACACCGACACGACCGCGACGGACACGGACCCGATCACGACCGACACGGATCTCACGTCCACGTCTCGGTCGCGTTCGGACACGGCGGTCGACCTCGACGTCGACGAGGTGCTCGGGGACGACGACGGCGACAACACGGGGCTGTTCGACGACCTCCTCTCGGGTGAACCCATCTTCGAGAACAAGGAGGTGCTGCGGCCCTCCTACACGCCACAGAACCTCCCACACCGGAATGACCAGATCAACCAGATGGCGACGATCCTCGTCTCCGCGCTCCGTGGGGACACGCCGTCGAACATCCTGATCTACGGGAAGACCGGGACGGGGAAGACGGCGAGCGCGAAGTTCGTCTCCCAGGAGTTGGAGTCGACGAGCCAGCGGTACGACGTTCCCTGCGAGGTCGAGTACATCAACTGCGAGGTGACCGACACGCAGTACCGCGTCCTCGCACAGCTCGCCAACAAGTTCATCGAGAAGAACCGGACGGTGATCGACGACCGACTCGAGGACCTCCGGACGCTGCGCTCGCGTGCGGTCGACGACGAGAGCGCACTCGCCGGGACCGAGTACGCCGACCTGTCGGCGTTGGACGACCGGGTCGAGTCGTTGACCGAGGAGCGCGAGGAGTTGGAGGAGGTGCCGATGACCGGGTGGCCGACGGACCGGGTGTACTCGGCGTTCTTCGACGCCGTCGACCACCACGAACGCGTCGTGGTGATCATGCTCGACGAGGTGGACAAACTCGTCGAGAAGTCGGGCGACGACACGCTGTACAACCTCTCGCGGATGAACTCGGAGCTGGAGAACGCCCGGATCTCGATCATGGGCATCTCGAACGACCTGAAGTTCACCGACTTCCTCGACCCCCGCGTCAAGTCGAGTCTCGGCGAGGAGGAGATCGTCTTCCCGCCGTACGACGCCAACCAACTGCGAGACATCCTCCAGGCGCGTGCGGAGGTCGCCTTCGAGCCGGACGCGCTCACGGAGGACGTGATCCCGCTGTGTGCGGCCTTCGCGGCGCAGGAACACGGTGACGCCCGCCGCGCGCTGGACCTGCTCCGGACGGCGGGTGAACTCGCCGAGCGGAGTCAGGCGAACCGCGTCGAGGAGTCACACGTCCGGCAGGCACAGGACAAGATCGAACTCGACCGCGTCGTGGAGGTGGTCCGCACACTCCCGACACAGTCGAAGATCGTCCTGTTCTCGATCACCTTGCTGGAGAAGAACGGCGTCGAGGCGATCAACACCGGCGAAGTGTTCAACATCTACAAGCGACTCTGCGAGGAGATCGACGCGGACGTACTCACCCAACGGCGCGTCACGGACCTGATCTCCGAGTTGGACATGCTCGGGATCGTCAACGCGGTCGTCGTCAGCAAGGGGCGGTACGGTCGCACGAAGGAGATCTCGCTGTCGGTCCCGATCGAGGAGACGGAGGCCGTGCTCATGTCGGACTCCCGGCTCGGCGACATCGACGACGTTCAGCCGTTCGTCCAGGCGCGGTTCGACAACTGACTGCGGTCGTCGGGGCTGTTCCCGAGACTGCCAGCTCGTTCACGACCCCCACGATCCGTCTCGCGACTCCACTCGAACGGACTCGCGACTCCACTCGAACGGACGCCTCGGAACGAGACGAACCGCTTTTGTACCACCTGCCCGTTCACTCGTGTCCGGAGAAACTGCGGGGGCGACGACGCTCGACACGGCGACTCCCCGTACCACCCCTTCTCTTCGCGTGGACGATCGCAAGACGACGGCCGGTTCCGACCCCTCTCCCCCTCCACACGAAACGACGGTGTCGGCGAGCGAGCCGAGTCGTCACTCGACGCGAAGTGGGGGTGTGCCGAACGAGGTCGATGTCGCGTTCCACTCGAACCCGACGGGGGCGTCGTCGTTCGACGCGTCTCGTACCAGACCCGAGGTGTCGCTCCGAGACTGGCTCTCCGGAGTCACACCGGGTGTCCGGCACTGCCCCAGTCACCAGGTGTCGGTGGGCCGTCGGTCGTCACGGTGAGACCACCGCCGTCGACTCCGACCGTGACACCCTCACTGGCGGCGGCCGCGACGCCGCCACCGGCTCCGGTCGCGACACTACCGCCGGTAGCGGCCGCCGCGCTGCCGTCCGGACTCGACACCGGGGTCGTGGTCGCGGCACCGGAGAAGACGAGTCTGATCCACCCCAACAGCGGGATGCGGACGCGTGCGACACCACGGATCCACTCGGGTCTGACCGGCGGTGCGTCGATGCTGTTCACCTGGTCGTACATCCCGTTGTTGTCGCCCTTCGTCACGAAGCCGGCGTGTGGTGCCGGACAGTGACTGATCTCGCCGCAGGAGTCACCCGGGAGGTAGTCTGGGTTCGCGCGGTCGTACCAGTTCTCGCCCGCCTCGACGTAGAACCGCGCCCGGTGGATGATCGGCGGGCCGACCCGGTTCGGCGGGTTGTAGACGATCACCGACCCGGACGCGCCGAACGTCGCGTACCCCGTCTCCGCACCGACCTGCGCGGGGACGACCCCCGTCTCCCCGACACCCGCGTCCGGCGCGAACCGCCCCGGCTCCGTCACGAACACCAGGTCGCCCTTCTCCATGTGTGGCTCCATACTCCCCGACTCGACGGCGACCATCGGGGGCCACACCCCGGAGACGGAGAACAACACGAGTCCGACGACGGCGACGATCAGCGCCGACGACAGCGTCTCGCGGAGGAACACGACCGGGAGCGACTCGGACTCGCGGAACCGTCGCCAGAGGCCGGCGTCCGCCGGCGGGCCGGGACTCGCCGCCGACGGCTCCGGACGTGGTCGTCCACTCGGGCGGTCGTCTCCGTCCGCAGTCACGCCGGTCTCGATTGCCGTCCCGTCTGTCTCACTCGGAACTCCGTCTGTCTCACCCGACAGTCCTCCCGTCTCACTCGAAGATCCGTCCGTCTCGGGCGATCCGGATGGTCCGTCCGTCTCGGGTGACCCGTTCTCCGAGTCGGACGGGACCCCGTCGGTACCTGCACTGCCGGGTTCCGAGTCGACGGGTCGACCGTCGTCGCCGTGGGTCCCGTCGCGGCCGCCGGCCGACGCGTCGTCGTCGCGCCGTCCCGCCTCGTCCGTCATTGACCCCGCTTCCGGTGGGACGCGGGTCAACTTTCTGGTTTCCTGGGTCGCGTGTCGACGGGCGGTTCCGTCGTGAGAAACTCGCGTACCGCACTGCGGTCCGTTCTGCTCTGCTCTACCTCGCTCCGTTCCCTGCTCCCGAGGGATCTCCGCGGTTTCGCCTACGGCGAGAGTCGCTGTCGATCTCTCGGGAACTCGGTCACTCCACTCCGTTCCGTTCCCTGCTCCCGAGAGATCTCTGCGATCTCGCCTACGGCGAGAGTCGCTGTCGATCTCTCGGGAACAAGACCGCTTCGCGGATGTTGTCCAGATCCAACATCGTCGTCACGAGCCGGTCTGCGCCCATTCCCCACCCGGCGTGGGGCGGCATCCCGAACCGGAACATCTTGGTGTAGTAGTCGAACTCCTCGGGGTCGAGCCCCTGCTGTTCGAACCCCTCCACGAGGTGCTCGTAGCGGTGTTCACGCTGTCCGCCCGACACCAACTCCATCCGCGGGTGGTTCAGGTCGAACCCCGTCGACACCGTCTCGTCCTCGTCGGTGTCCATGATGTAGAACGGCTTGATCTCCGAGGGCCAGTTCGTGATGAAGTGGTGGCGGCCCACCTCCTGCCCGAGGACGTGTTCGGCCTCCGTCGACAGGTCGTCGCCCCACTCCAGCGTCTCGTCCAACTCGCCCGTCTCGTTGACCGTCTCCAGCGCCTCCCGGTAGGTCAGCCGCGGGAAGTCGCCCTCGGGCGTCTCGAACTCCTCCTCGAGGTCGAGTGCGGCCAACTGCTCGCCGCAGTTCTCCGCGACCGCCTCGTAGGCGTTCTGGACGAGCGCCTCCGCCACGTCCATCGCCTCGTGGTGGTCGTAGAAGGCCGACTCGAAGTCGATCGAGATCGCCTCGTTGAGGTGTCGCGGCGTGTTGTGCTCTTCCGCGCGGAAGATCGGGCCGATCTCGAAGACCCGCTCGACGCCGGAGCCGGCCACCAGCTGTTTGAACAACTGTGGCGACTGGTTCATGAACGCCTCGCGACCGAAGTACGAGATCGGGAACAGCTCCGTCCCACCTTCCGTCCCGGTGGCGACGATCTTCGGCGTGTTGATCTCCGTCGCGCCGTGCTCGCGGAACGTCTCGCGGGCCGCTCGCAGCACCTCCGAGCGGATCTGGAAGATCGCCTGCACCTCGTCTTTCCGTGCGTCCAGCGTCCGGTTGTCGAGCCGCGTCGGCAACTCGGCGTCGACCTTCCCGGAGGGGTCCAAGGGGAGTTCCGGATCGGCACCGGCGACGACCTCGAACGCCTCGGGGGTGACCTCCACGCCGGTCGGGGCGCGTGGCTCCTCCTCGACGGCACCGCTGACGCGGACCACCGACTCGCGGTGGGCGTCGAGTGCCGTCTCGACGAGGTCGTCGTCCATCTCGTCTTTCTCGAACTTCACCTGGATCTTCCCGGTCGTGTCTCGCAGGATGAGGAACGCGATCCCGCCGAGGTCGCGGATCTCGTGGATCCACCCGGCGACGGTCGCCTCCTCGCCCGCCGTGGCGTCTGCCGCGTACGTTCGTCCGTCCATACAGTCGCCTCTGCCGCGCGGCGGTTAAAACCGGTCGATTCGTGGCAACGCGGGGCGTACGACCGGAAGTTACTGCTCGGCCGATCAGTCGCCCCCTTCGCTCCCGTCCCCGTCGGCGACGAGGTCGTCGGACTCGACAGGCGCACTCGGCGTCTCTCCAGTCGTCGTCTCGTCCGTCTCGCCTCCGCCTTCCGCCTCGTCCGCTACCCCCGTGTCGCCGCCGTCTCCGTCCGGATCGACCTCGAACTGCTGGACGGCCTCGCGGAGTTCGTCGGCGTCCTCGGAGACGCGCCGTGCGGTCCGAGACACCTCCGAGACGGTGGCGGTCTGTTCCTCCGCGGCCGCGGAGACCTCGCCGGCCTCCTGGGCGTTCTGCTCGGCGATCTCCGACACGTCGTCGACCATCGCGGCGACCTCCTCCGTCGAGGCCGCCTGGTCGTCCGTCGCGCGGTTGATGTCCTGGATGCCCTCGTTCGTCTCCGTGACCACCTCGTCGATGGCGACCAACGCGTCGATCGCGTCCTCGACGGTGTCGTTGCTCGCCCGCAGGCGCTCCCCGGCGGCCCGCATCCGGTCTGCCGTCTCCGTCGTCTGGGCCTGCACGTCGTCGACGAGCGCGTCGATGTCGTCGGCACGGTCGCCCGCCTCCTCGGCGAGTTGTTTGATCTCGTCGGCGACGACCGCGAAGCCGTCCCCGTCCGTGTCCGTCCGTGCGGCCTCGACGTTGGCGTTCAACGCCAGCATGTTCGTCTGGTCGGCCACGTCCGCGATCACGTCCGTGAACGCCTCGATCTGCTCGACCTGCTCGACCAACTCGTCGACGGCCCCGACCGCCTCGTCCATCTCCGACTCGATCTCGTCGAGCGCCTCGGAGGCGTCCTCGGCCGCCTCGCGGCCCTCGCGACTCCGTTCGGCGGCGGTCTCGGCGCTCGTCGCCACCGCCCCACTCGTGGAGGCGACCTCCTCGACGGTCGCCGAGAGGTCGTTCGTCTCCGCCGCGACCTCCCGGAGCCGGTCGCGCTGGTCGTCCGTCCCGGCGCTGATCTCCTGGACGGTCGTCGCCACCTCGCCGGTCGCGGACTCGATCTCGTCGGCGCTGGCCGACAGCTCGTCCATCGACCCGGCGACGCTCTCGGCGAAGGTGCCGACCTCCGCCAGCGTCTCTTCTAAGTCCGCGACGACCGCGTTGAGCGTCTCGCCGATCTCGCGCATCCCCTCGTGGTCGCTCTCGGGGTCGACGCGGACCGTGAAGTCGCCGTCGGCGAGCTCGCGGAGCGCCTCGCGGTACGTCTCCGCCTTCGCCTCGAGGTGATCCGACAGTGCCTCCGCCTCCTCGCGGGCCGACTCGGCCTCCTCGGTCGCCGCCTCGGCGGCGGCCATCTGCTCGCGGAGGTCCGTCCGCATCGTCTCCAACCCCCGCGCGAGGTCGCCGAACTCGTCGTCGCGGTCCGTCTCGACGACGGTGTCGAGGTCACCCTCCTGGAGTCGTCGCACGTCCGACTGGAGCGTCCGGAGGTCCCGCAGTGCCGGCCGCTCGACGACCAACACGAAGCCGACGAGCCCCAACGCGATGGCTCCCAACAGGAGGAACAGGTCCGTCCGCAGCCCATCGACGACGCGGAAGAGGACCCCTGGCTCGGTGTAGGTGACGACGGACCACGCGGTCCCCTCGACGCCGTCGTAGCCGACGACGAGCCGCTCGCCGGTCGGACTGTTCGCACCCGACACCGTCGTCACGCCCTTCTCGCCGAGGATTCCGGACCGGACGGGCGCCGTGTCGACCCCGTCACCGCCGACGTGTTGGGTCCCGATCGCGGACCGGTTCTCACCGTCGTAGACGACCACGCCGTTCAGGTCGACGATCCGGGTCGTACTCTCGTCCAACACGGAGGCCAAGCGGTCGTCGACGTAGTCGATCGGGACGACGGCGATCAACACGTCGCCGCCGGGAGTCCGTGTGTAGACGATCCACGACCCGCTGCCGGCGGTGTTCGCCCTGACGATGGCGTCGTTCTGGTCCATCGACGTGGGGAGCTCGTACCCCAGCAGCGACACCGACTGCCCCATCACCTGTTCGTTCGACGTGGCCAGAATCTCGCCCGACGACGGGTCGACGAGGTGGATCGCGGAGATCTGTTCGGTCCCCGACCGCTGCTCGTACAGGTCGGTCAACCGCGTCGTCGCCGCGGCGGCGACCGACGACCCACGACGGACCCGCCCGGTCGTGTCGGCCAACTGCCGCGCGTTCGCCTTGAGGTTGAACACGACCGTCTGGACCGTGTTGTCCTGCACGTTCGCCTCCGCGGCCACCGTCGCCGTGCGCTCGCTCCGGACGGTGTCGCTCACCCCCGCGACCGTGTAGGCCCCGACCAGTGCACCGACCGCCACCACCGCCGCGAGACCGAGGAGTACCTTCGTCCGGTAACTCTCCCGTGGATCTAGCTCCATCCTGACTCCCCCGAAGTGCTACGCTCTTCGACCACATTTTCAAAAGCGAAACGGCGTGATTCGCAGTTGTGATACGGAGGCACAAACTTCAAACGAACGGTAGGTGAACTGGAGCTGCCGGCGGGGGAGACGCGGACATCGTCGTGTGGTCGTCGGCCACTTCTGCGCGGACTCGTCCGCGGCGGCCTCCCGGATCGCTCACTCCGAGACGGTCTCGACGGGCTCGCTCGCGGCGCTCCCGTCCTTCGCGCCCTCGACGGTCTCTCGGACGGCCGCGACGCCCTCGTCGTGGACGAGGTCGCCGACGACGACGGCGTCGGCGTACTGGCCCATCTCGCGGGCGGTGTCGTAGTCGTGGACACCGCCGCCGTAGAACAGCGTCGCGTCGTCGAGTCCCGCGGCGGCGGCCTCGACGACGGCGGGGTCGCCGTAGGTGCCGGAGTACTCGACGTAGACGATCTCCTGGCCCAACAGCTTCTCGGCCGCGCGGGCGAACGCCGCCACGTCCTCGGGCGACTGGTCACAGTCCGCCTCGGTCAACTCGGCGGCGTCGGCGTCCGGGTTGAGGATGACGTACGCCTCCGTCGTCGTCCGGTCCCAGTCGACGTTGTCGTCGATCCGCACCCACTCCTTGTGGGCGCCGGTGATCCAGAACGGGTCCTGGGCGTTCAACACGACGGGGACGAGGTAGCCGTCCAGCGCCTCGTCCTCGACGACGACGGCGGGGTTCGACGGCTCCTGGTACAGTGGCACGTCGTGTGCCGCACAGGCGTCCATCACCCGCTCCATCTTCTCGGCGGTCACGTCGAAGGTGCCGCCGATCTCGATGGCGTCCGTCCCGGTCGCACACACGTCGGCGAACGTCTCGTCGCCGTGTAGCTCCTTGTCCGGGTCGAGTTTCAACACGTGATCCCACGACTCCCACGGGCGACTCATGTCTCTACCGCGTCGTTGGGCCGAGCCCGATTAAAAACTACGCGGAACCCGGGGCGACGACTCTCTCGGCGGTCCTCACCCGAGCGAACTCCCCGTCCACTACCGTAGTCGGCCACCCGATCACGACCGATCGCGCGGTTCGCGACCGGTGAGTTCCGCCACGAGTTCCTCGACGCGGTCGATCACGACCTCCGGGGACGCGGTCGCGTCCACCCTGACGAAGCGGTCCGGCTCCGCCTCGCGCAGTCGCTCGTAGTTCGCCTCCACCTCGGCGAGGAAGCCGGCACGTTCGAACTTGTTCTCGGCACCCGCTCGTTCGGCGGCGGTCTGTGGGTCCACGTCGAAGTACAGCGTCGCGTCCGGCGTGCGGGTGAACGCCTCGTGGATCCCGCGGACGTACTCCAGCGGGCGCTTCAACTCCGTGTCGCCGAGACTCGCCGCCTGGTAGGCGTACCGCGAGTCCGTGTAGCGGTCGGAGATCACGAGCTTCTCCTCCGCGAGCGCGGGGCGGATCACTCGCGAGAGGTGAGCCGCGTGGTCCGCGGTGTAGAGGAACAGCTCCGCCAGCGGGTCGGCGTCGTCGTCCGCCAGCGACCGCTCGGCGGCCTCCCCGTACCACGACTCCGTCGGCTCGCGGGTGAACACCGCGTCCGGGTACGCGTCCCGCAGCGCCTCCCAGGCGGTCGTCTTCCCGCTCCCGTCGAGTCCCTCCAGCGTGACCAGCATCTACCCGGGTGTTCGACGGCCCGGGGTTAGGAATTGTGGGTCGCGACCGGTCACGGGACTTCGGCTGCCCGCTCTCGCAGCCGGTCGACGCTCACCCACGAGTGACACCGCCCGGCGAGGTCGAACAGCCGGAACTCGTTGCGGTGGACCCAACTGTACGCCGGGAGGTCGCCGTCGGCGAGTCGCGCTCGGGCGTCGGCTTCGAGTTCGGATCGCTCCACGTCGACCCCGTTCTCGGCGGCCGCCTCGATCAACTCGGTGACACGCGTCTCCCGTTCGGCCTCGTCCCCGTCGTCGTCGTACGCGGCGACGACCGCCGCGAGGAGTTCCGCCCTGCTGTCGATCTCGTGGTCGTCGATCCAGAAGTAGTCTCTCGGGAGGACGTGCGTCCGCTCGAAGTACGGCGAGTCGCTCACCTTCCCGAGTTCGGTGACCTCTCCGCCGGCGTCCTGTTCGTACACGCCGACGACGGTGTCGGTGTACGCGGCGACGACGTGGAACCGGATCTCGAACTCGGGGAGACGAGACAGGTCCATCTCCGGGAGGTCGCCGAGCACGTACGCGTACGACCCGACCCTCGCGTTGAGTTCGTCTGCGACCGTCCGGAGTCGTCTGACGTACGGCTCGCGGTAGCTCCCGAGCACGAAGTACGTCGTCTCCGGCGTCTGGAGCGGCGCGAGTTCTCGGTTCGCGTACCCCAACACCTCGGCCGCTTCGTCCGGTTCGAGTTCCACGTCGCCGAGCGCCCGGTCGATCGCCGCCTCGACCTCGGCCGCGTCTCCGGGCGGGGAGAGCTCGTCCATCGTCGAACGTGACTCGCGGACTAGACTACTTCGGCTTTTTGCCTCGAAACCAGACTAGTTCGTCCGAACTATTATTGTCGGCGGGAACCGAACGACACACGAGCCGACGATGAGTGACGCTCCCGTACAGTCGGACGGGCCATTCGAGGAACAGCGACGGGTGTACGACCTGCTCTCACAGGAGACGCGACACCTGATCCTCCAGACCGTGCTGGGCCACCCGACGAACCTCCCGTCACTCGGGGAGTTGGACCACTTGATCCCGAAGAGTACGGGGGCTATCGACGATCAACTGGACAGACTCGCCGAGGCGGACGTACTCGCCTGCTACACGTACGAACCGAACGCGGACAGTCGGGATCTCCCGTCACAGTTCTACGGGCCGACGGGGCGTGGCGTCGAGATTCTCGCCGAGTACAACTACCTCCGCGGGCTCCCGGTCGCGCGGGCCGTCTACAGGAACACCCGGAAGCCGGACCGGATCGAACGCCACGAGTCGGCACCGCGGCCGGAGTTACCCGAGACGGTCCGTCGCGCGTTGCGAGGCGACGACGCGACGGACGAGACCCCGCTGGTGGACCGTGTCCGCGAGTACAACGCGGGCCAGGAGAGTCTACCCGATCAGGTGCGCGTGATCGAGTCGCTGTGGGAAGCAGACCTGGGTCCCGACTCCGACGGAACGACGCCGACGGAGTTACGCGCACGACTGGACAGAGAGACGGAGTGTTCGCTGTCGACAGTTCTGGAGGAGTTGGCCGCTACCGGACTGGTCTTCGCCGACCCGACGGGTCGCTACCGACTCACGGACGCTGCGGTGGAGTTGGCCGAGTCGTAGCTTCCGGGCGGTCGTCTTCCCGCCCCGTCGAGTCCCTCCACCGTGAGCAGCATCTACCCGCGTGTTCGACGGCCCAGGGTCAGGAATCGTGGGTCGCGACTGTCGTCGTCTGCGCGTCTCTCCCGGTCGGACACGAACTCGCGTCGACGACCCTCGTCGCCTCACTGGTCCCCGTCGGGCCGAGACCGCAACCGTCTCCACGCCCGCTTGGCGGCGGTCAACGGACCCACTGTCGGGCCGTTGCGCATCCGGAGCGTGTCCTCGTCACTGTCGCTCATGTCCAACAGTCTAGCCGCGTCAGTGATAAATTCACCTGTTTACGAACACGCCTGGTTGTGTGAATCCCATTCGTCAACGATACCAGTTAGTGCATCCTGCGAGTACCAGATTACCGCGCCGGCGACCACCGACACGAGTAGAGTGATTATCAGGAGACCGATGTCTATCAGTGTTAGCTTCACGCCCTGGAGTCCGACGAATGCACCAGCAGTGAAGAGGTTGACCGCGCTCAAGGTGACGATGATACTCCCCACTAACAGGTACCGGTTTACCGTCGCTACCTTGGCATTGTGCGACATCCACTCGTCGTACTTCTCTACCAACACGCCTTCGAACTCGTCTCTACGGCCGTGTTCACCGCGATTCGCCTTCTTGAGGAACGAGCCGGAGACACCGAGGTCGATCGAGGTGGTAGTGTAGGTCACCGCCGAACTGAACAGTGCGAACCACAGGGCGACTAGTCCGAACACCGAACACGCGTTGACGAACTGACCGACGGTGAACTCCTGAGAGCGAACTGTCAGCGAGAGCCCGGTGAGGAGTATTCCAGCGAACACGATGTTGACTCGAAAGAGATTGACTGCGACCCTGTCCGTCGTCTGAATCTTCTCGATCTGTGCGTCGAGAGAGCGGCGTGCCTCCTCCAGACGACGTGTCCCGTCGGTACGACCCCGTTCGTCGCTCGCCATCACCGGGCTAGGAGTCGGTACTGAATTTTATACTTTTGATTTACCTGTAACGGAGAGAACAACGTGTCACGGGACTTCCGACCGGCTCACTCGCCCGCCGACCCTCACTCCTCGACGAGCACCGACTCGATCTCGACGGTCTCGCGCGGCGCGTCGTTGCGGTCGGTGGGGACCGAGCCGATCTCCTCGACGACGTCCATCCCGTCGATCACTTCGCCGAAGACGGCGTGTTTCCCGTCGAGGTGCGGCTGGGCGTCGAGAGTGACGAAGAACTGCGAGCCGTTCGTGTCCGGCCCGGAGTTGGCCATCGAGAGCACGCCCGGACCGTCGTGTGTCAACTCGTCGTGGAACTCGTCGTCGAACTCGTAGCCGGGGCCGCCGCGACCGGTGCCGGTCGGGTCCCCACCCTGGATCATGAAGTCGGAGATGATCCGGTGGAAGACGGCACCCTCGTACAGCGAGTCACCACGCGTCTCGCCCGTCTCCGGGTCCTCCCAGGTGTTCGTGTCCGGCGCGGGGGCGGCGTCCGCGGCGGGGTCGTGGCGCGCCAGTCCGAGGAAGTTCTCCACCGTCCGCGGCGCGCGGTCCGCGAACAGCTCTGCGGTGAACTCGCCGTGCGTCGTGTCGAAGGTGACCGTCGGGTTGTCGCTCATCACCACTCTCTCCGCGGGCCACTCGGTTAGTCGCTTCGTCTCCGCGACCCCACCGCCCTCGCCACGCTCCGGAACGCCCACCGCCCCCGGTCGGGCAGCCACGCCGAGCGCGCCCGACGCGGATCACCCCCGACGCACCTGTACCCTATCCGCGACGGCGTGTATTCACCCCCGAGTTCGCCTTGACCGAACGTGTCGCCCCCGACAATGCTTCCGTACCGAACGAATCTTTAGTTATCTCGGAAACGGTTATCTGTTCGAGGTATCTCCCGACCGGGACGATGACCACGGAGACGCGTCGGGAGTCCGCGGCCGAGACGGTCCGCGAGGTGCTCGCGGCGACGACTGGCGAGACGGAGCGGTACGTGATCAACCCCTCGGAGACGTTCCTGTTGGCGCTGGCGTCCGTCGCGGCGGAGACACGCGACGTGCCGCCGCTGCGGGTGCTCGGGCGTCGGGACGCCCTGCGGGTGCTCCGGACGGACTTCACCGCGGGGAGTCGCGTCGCGGACCTCGTCGCCGACGGTAGCGTCACCATCCGCGAGGCGGCGTTGGACGACGAGACGCCGATGCTCGTCGCCGAGGACGGCATCTACGCGCTGGTGTTGGTCGCGGACGTCACCGGCACCGTCGTCGCACGACCCGACGAGTTGGTGGCGGAGGTCCGAGAGACGTGTGCCGAGTTGTGGGCGGACGCCGACCCGTACCCGCTGCGACTCCCGGGGTACGACCGCCTCCGGGAGTCTGCACTGACCGACCTGGGGGAGGCGTTCCGCGACGACCTCGACACCGCTCTGACAGTCGCGGACGACCTCGACGACCCGGACGCGTTCCACCCGGTGCGAGCCGTCGTCGCCGTCGCGGCCCACCGCGAACTGCTCCACTACGACGTGAGTCGCTGGGGCGAGGACTGCGGGCTCGCCTCGACGGCCTCGTTCTCGCGTCACAAGACGGATCTCGAAGACGCCGGGCTCGTCGACACGGAGAAGGTGCCGGTCGACATGGGTCGCCCGCGCCAACGGCTCCTGCTCACCGACGAGGCACGCGACCTGGTCGACACCGAAGGGGTGGCGGCGCTGATCCGACGGGCGATCGCGGTGTGAGCGGACGGTGCTCACAGAAGACACATCACCCTCGACTCGCACCGACGGGACGCATGATCCCAACGAGCCGCGAGTTGGTCCACGAGAGCCTCCCGCTGGCGGTCGTCGCCGCATTCTGGACCGCCGTGTCGCTGGTCGCGCTCTCTCCCGCGGGCGGGACGGCCGCCCGGACGATCGGCGCGGTCGTCGTCGGCGCGGTCGCCGTCGTCCGCGGCCTGACCGTCGGGCGTCGCGACGCCGCCGAGACGACACCACGGACGGGCACCGCCACCCGTGTGTCGAGCGGCCTCGCCGCCGTCGGCGGGCTGGCGATCGACCGCCGGCCGGACGACGGCCCGATGCCGGTCACACCGCGTGCCCTCCTCCGGATGAACGCTCGCCTCGCACTCGGCGTCGCGCCGTGGCTGCTCGCCGCCGTCGTCTTCGAGGCGCTCGACGAGGTGTGGCGTGGTGTCGGGCTCCCCGGGCTGTTCGTCAGCCCGCAGCCGGCGCTGTCGTTCCTCGCCAGCGTCGTCGCCGTCGCGGTCGGCCTGCTGTTCGCCGTCGCCGCCGCGACGACGTGGCTCGACGCGAGCCGTCCCGCCGCCGGTGCGACCGGCGATCCCCCGGCCGGGGACACGGACTCGGCCGACGCGGCGACCGACACGGACGACTCCCCGACGGACGACGACACAGACGACGACTCCGCCGACGAGTGACTTCGACTCAGAGGTCGACGGGACAGCCGGCGATCTCGCCGCCGCGCATCCCGTCGGCGAGCCAGTAGATCGAGAGCGTCAACACGACGAGGGCGCCCAGCGCGAACTCCAACCCGTCCAGCGGGAGGAACAGCAACGAGGTCGAGACGCCCAACAGCGAGAGCAGCCCCAGCAACACCGCCGAGCCGCAGGCCGCACAGCCCGCGCCGAGGGTGCCGAGGACGACACCTGCCAGACTCCCGCCACCGCTCGCGAGCCCGACGCCGTGTTCGCGGAAGTGGTACACCGCCATCGCCACGTCCACCCCCGAGAGCGCGCTCACGACGAGCAACAGCCCACCCTGCGCGGGGCCGAAGGAGGTGCCGACGAACGGGAACAGTTCCACCAGGATGCGGAGCCGGTTCGCGAGCGGGAGGCTCCCGCCGACGACGACGTTCGCCACCAGCGGCACGTTCAACGACACGACGAACAGCGTCAACGCGACGACCGCCGCGAGCACGGCGCCGACGGCGTACGCCGGCACGGAGAGCACGAGCCGCGCGGTCCGGCCCATCAGCCGCCAGTCGTCGCGGCGCGTCGGCACGCGCGGCACCAACGAGTGGAGCCGGCGGCCGACTGCGGTAGCGCGACCGGACTCGGCCTCACCAGTGTCGCCGACGGGACCGGACTCGGCGTCACCCGCGTCGCCACCGACACTCGAGTCCGACCCCGCCACGTCAGGCCTCCCCGAGCGCGTTCGCGATCAGACTGTAGCTCACGCTCCCGTTGGCGGTCGTGACGAACTCTCCGTCGCGGAAGAGGACGAGCACGGGGGTCGTCCGACCCAGATCGGCCGCCTGCGCGGCGTCCACGTCGGCCTGCACGGCGTCGTCGTACCGCTTCTCGCGGGCGTCGGCGACGACCGCCTCGCCGTCGACGGGGGTGTCGGCGAGGAAAGACGCGGTCTCCTCGTACACCGTGTCCGTCGAGAAGCGAGAGCGGTTCGTGAAGTAGTGATCCAGCAGGTCCCAGAACGTCTCCGCGTCGCGGGCGAACGTCGCCTCCAGCGCCTGCGTCGCCGGCTTCCCCCACGGGTACACCACCGGGTACGTCCGGACGACGTACGCCGCCTCTCCGGGCTCGACGAGGTTCGAGCGGAGCTTCGGCACCGTCCGGTCGTGGAACGCCGCACACCGCACGCAGGAGGGGTCCTCGAACGCCAACACGGTGTGCCCGCCGAAGCTCCCGCGCCGCGGTTCCGCGCGGATCCCGGCCGCCGCCGGGTGGTCTCCCATCGCACCGAGCGCGGGTGTCGCCGTCCCGCTCTCGGTGGTCGACTCCGCGGTCGACGTACCGGTCGCCGTGTCACCTCCCGTCCCGCTCGCCGTCGTGGTCGGCTCCCCGCCGTCCGTCGTGGTGGGGGTCGCCGACGGCTCGGGGCTCGCGGCTGCGGTGTCGCTCCCACCGCCACCGCCGCCGAGACAGCCGGCCAGTCCCGCCGCCGCCAGCCCGGCCAGCAGTTCGCGTCTGTCCATACCGCCTCACGAGGTGGCCCGTGGGTAAACGTTCGCCGCCGAGGTGTACCGCCGACACGACCGCAGATCGACTCTGCCGTCACGACCACCGTTCGACGCCGTCACGACCACCGCTCGACTCGGCTCTCGTCGACTTCTCGACCCCTCGTCACAGCCCGTCCACGTCGGCGGTCGGCCGTCCGTCGAACTCGTCGGCGAACAGTCCGAACCGCAGGAGATCGCGGTAGCTTCCGTCCACGAGCAGCTCCCGGCGGTGACGCCCCTCTCGCTGGAACCCCAGCTTCTCCACCACGGCGGCGGAGGCGTCGTTCTCGGCGATCAGTTCGGCGACGACCTTCCGGAGGCCACGCTCGCGGAAGGCGTGGTCGACCAGCAGCCCGGCGGCGGCCGTCGCGTACCCTTGCCCACGCTCGTCGGGGGCGATCCAGTACCCCACCTCCGCGACCCCGCGCCGGACGGACTCGTCGAACAGGAACACCAGCCCGACCGGCTCTCCGTCGACACACGCCAACAGCGTCACGCCGTCGTCACCTTCTACCGCCTCTCGGCGGTACCGCTCCACACCGGCACTCGACAGCGGCTCGTACTCCCCGTTCGGGTACCTGATCGCCGGGTCGTTGCGGTGGCGCGCGAGGAACTCGTCGTCTTCGGGCTCGACGGTCCGGAGCGCGACGCGGTCGCCGCGACGGAACACGTGTCCTGGCACGCGACCGCGTTCGGGAGCCGCCGACAAGAGGCTCGTGGCGTCGTGGGCGCCCGGCGTCACACCGCGACCGGACGGGGACGCCCACGTTCGGGGTCGTGGCCTCCACTCCGGGGACGCCCGTCTGCGGAGCTCCCGTCTCCACTCCGGGGACCGCCATCTGTGGCCCCGTCGTCTCCGCTCCGGCGAGGCCGACTAGAACAGGACACCCTCGAGCGCGTCGATCCCGAAGACGTACACGCCGGCGAGGATCGCCTCGAACGACAGCGTCCCGAGCGCGGAGAGTAGGACGAACCGCCGCGTGTCCAACTCCGACAGGCCGGCGGGCACGGTCAACATCCCCCGGGTGAACAACAGCGTGTTGGACACGGGGACCACCACGGGGCCCCAGCGGTCGAACCACGAGTCGAACCGGTCGAGCGACGACTCGCTCACGCGGAACCACCGCTTCTGGAGGAGGTACTCCCGCCCACCACGCTGTGCGACGACGAACAGAGCCGTCTGCCCGACGGTCGCGCCGGCGACGGCGACGCCGACCACGCCGACGACGGTCTCCGGAGCCGTCCCCAACAGGACGAGACTCCCCGGGACGATCAACTCGGAGGGCATGAAGTACATCAACATCGCCCCCTCGAGGACGAACACCGCGAACAGCGCGACCAGTGCGAACTCGGACTCCAACAGCGACCGCAAGAACCCCGGCATCTCGTCGACGAACTGGAGCGGAACCACCATCTGTCACCGCCTACCGCACACCCGATGAAATGGTTTGTGTGTCGCGACGGCCGCGCCACCGGTCGCACGGCAGTAGCTCTCCGCTGGTACCGCCGACAGAAGTGGTGGCCGACTCCTCTCGTCTGGGCTCGACTCGTCCCGACTCGGCCGACTCGTCTCGCCCCGACTTACACGCCCCGCCCCTGCATCTTCTCCTCTTCGGGCAGGTCCGCGTTGGCGTCGCCACGCATCCCGCTGCCGGCACCGGACGCGATCTCGGCGAGTCGCTCGGGATCGTCCCAGTTGTTCACCGCCTCGACGATCGCCGTCCCCATCGCCTCTGGGTTCTCCGCGCCGAACACGCCGGAGCCGACGAAGATGCCGTCACAGCCGTGGTGCATCATCAGTGCGGCGTCCGCGGGCGTCGCGATTCCGCCGGCGGCGAAGTTGACCACCGGCAGCCGACCGAGTTCGGCCGTCTCGTGGACGAGGTGCAGCGGCGCCTCGTGCTCGCGGGCCCACTTCTCGCGTTCCTCGTGGCTCATCCCGGTGAGCTTCCGGATCGCGCTCTTGATGTTGCGCTGGTGGTGGACCGCCTGGTTCACGTCGCCCGTGCCGGCCTCCCCCTTCGTCCGGATCATCGCCGCGCCCTCGTTGACTCGTCGCAACGCCTCCTGGAGGTTGCGCGCGCCACAGACGAACGGCGAGGTGAACTCCCGCTTGTCGATGTGGTAGCGGTCGTCGGCGGGCGTGAGCACCTCGCTCTCGTCGATCATGTCGACGCCCAGCGCCTGGAGGATCTCCGCCTCCTTCGTGTGACCGATCCGGGACTTCCCCATCACCGGGATCGACACCTCGTCGATGATCTCCGGCACCACGTTCGGGTCCGGCATCCGCGCGACGCCGCCGCGCTTGCGGATGTCGGCCGGGACGGACTCCAGTGCCATCACCGCGACAGCCCCGCAGTCCTCCGCGATCCGCGCCTGTTCGGCGTCGACGACGTCCATGATGACGCCGCCCTTCTGCATCCGTGCGAACCCGCGCTTGACCGTCTCCGTCCCGCGCTCGGGTTCGGCCGCGATCTCCTCTATCGCGCCGCGCACGTCCTCTGGACCGTCGGTGTCGCTCATGGTGGTACACTGGAGTCGCGGCTACTTAACCCGCTTGATGGCGCCGATCCGCGAGAACGACGCGTGGCAGATCAGTCGACGTACTCGTTGAAGACTGGCAGCGGACGGTCGGGATCGTTCCGACGAAGACCGACGAGGAACTGCCTAACCTCGTCCGTCAGTTTCTCCTCGCTATCGAATCGGACTAGATCGACACCGTACGTACTCGGAACCTCGTCGATGCTGGCGCTCCCGAATCCGTCCGACTCGAACACACGGAAGCGTTCCGGTGGCTTTCGAACCGGCTCGTCGTTCCTTCGACGGAGGTGGAACTCCCCGAGGATACTCCCGACTTCGGAGCCAACACCGGTCGTCAGCCCTCCTTCAGTGAACACGAACACCACGGCGTCGCTGACTGCCGCGAACACCACGGACTGATCGAGAACCGACATCCCCTCTTCGTTCGGCTCGGCTCGGTGTTCAGTCGGAATCGGTACGTCCGTCGCCAGAAAGGCTCTGACGCCAATCTCTTCACGGAGACGCTCGCACAGGTCGTCTAAGACGGCTTCGTAGCTGGGTTCTCCGTCGACACGGTGACGTTCGGGATCGAACAACGGATCCTCGGCGAACTTCGACGCCAACTGATCCGCGTCCTCGAACGCGTACTCTGCGTCGAACGCCGTGTAGGGACCCATGACGAAGACGAACATCTCTTCGTCGAGTGGCTCTCCCGGCGCTTCGGGTGCACCGTCTCGGACGTACGAGACGACGGGCTCTCCGTCGTACCTGAATCCGAACTCCCGGTTCGTCACTGTGTTCGCGCACGAACGGCTAGTACAAGAATGTGAAAACATAGACCAGTAGAAAAGGTTAACGACCGTTAACCTGATATCGCGTGAGAATCAAGAGTGAGGTGTGAAGAGCAACATACAGCCCGACGAGCACTCCGAACCGTTGGACGAGGGTGACGTGTGTGCGTTCACCGACAGCGTGTTGTTCGGTGGAACGGTCGACTCTCTCGACGCACACGTCGAGCGGAAACGTGCGCTCGCAGATCCGTTCCGGTACAGCGTGCTGTATCTCACGTTCCTGTACGGACGTGTCTCTCGTAGCCGACTCGTGGAGGAGACTGGACGCGACAGCAACGACCTCCAACACCACCTGAAACGTCTGCTGGAGACGAACCTTCTCGCCGAAGTCCCTGCACCGGACGACGCGGACGGCCGGCGGACGTACTACCGAATCACGACGATGGGCAAGCAGGCGATCGGCAGTGACCTCTCACGACTCACGGACGAACAGAACGCAGCCGAGAAACAGTGGAGATCGTTCGCCGATCCGGCGTTCGTGGAGACGGACGACACCGAGGGCCGACGGCGGGTGGCGGTCTCGACCGCGAACGACGCAGAAGATCTCAAGCAGATGCAAGAATATCTCGCCCGAGCCGGGAGAGGACTCGACACGTCGACGAGCGAACGATGAGCGACTCGTCGACACTCGCCGTCGTCTTCGACTTCGACGACACACTGGCACCCGACTCGACGACGTACCTGCTCGAGGAGAACGGTGTCGACCCTGGGACGTTCTGGTCGGAACGGTTCGAGAACAGAATCTCCGACGGGTACGACCCGACCGTCGCGTACCTGACACTCCTGTTGGATCTCGTCGGTGAAGACGAACCGTTGGGAACACTGACAGAGAGTGATCTCCGTGACTACGGGTCCGAACTCGACGACGAACTGTACGAGGGGGTTCCGGGACTCTTCGACGACGTTCGAGCGATCGTCGCCGAGTACGACACCGTCGACGTGGAGTTCTACGTCGTCACCGAGGCGCTCGGACCAATCGTTCGCGGGACACACGTCGCAGACGAGTGTGAGGCGGTGTACGCGTCGGAAGTGGCGACCGACGAGAACGACGTTGTCGACCACGTCAAGCGGCCGATCTCGTTCACCGACAAGACGCGGTACCTGTTCGAGATCAACAAGGGAATCGAACGGTCGGCTGGTCGCGACAACCCGTTCGCGGTGAACGAGTCGCGGGACGAGAGTGCCCGAGCGATTCCCTTCGAGAACGTGATCTACGTGGGTAACGGGATGACCGACATTCCGTGTTTCTCGCTGGTGAACGACAGGAACGGCCACGTGTTCGCCGTGTCTCCGACCTCGGAGTCGCACAAACAGCGTGCGATTCGTGACATCGGTTCACCGCGCCGGACGAGACACGCGAGTGAACCCGCCTACGGCACCGACTCTCGACTGGGGTCGCTTCTCCGATTGACTATCGAAGGACTGTGTACAGAGCGGACCATCGACGAACTCGAAGCACTCTGATGTCGAGTGGTGAGAACGACTCTGTTCCGTCCAGCGGCAAGACACTTACCGCCAGGGCTCGCCGGCCCCACTCGTGCGACGACGTGCCCTCCTCGCGGCAGTCGCCGCCGGGCTCGCCGGCTGTGGCGGCCGGACGGCTCCCGGCGATCTCCCGACGACACCGACGGACGACACACAGACGCCGACGGAGACGCCGGCGACGGACGCCACTCCGGCGACGCAGGCGGCGACGGACGGCGGTCGCGGCGACCCGGAGACGTGGGTCGGCGACACCCGCGCCGTCGCCTTCGAGACCGGACCGCGGACGGTCGCGCTCGCCGCGCCGGGCGTGCGACTCGACTCGCTGCGACTCCGTGCGGGGTTCGCACGCACCGCCACCGCCGAGGGACCGGCGGTGCTCCGTGCCACCCTCGGGAACCCGAACGACTGGACGGAGACGCTCCGCCTGACGGAGATCCCGCTGTTCGAGCCCGTCCAGTCCGTCCGGCGCTCCGCCGAGGCCGGTGGGCCGGCGACACTGTACCTCGCGCCGACGGCGGCCCACGACCTCGCGGACGCGGCGACGCCCGCCGAGCGGGACCCGCGCGGCTACTGGCGGGCGACGGAGACACCCGACCCGCTCCCGGAGACGACCGAACTCGGGCCGGGCGAGACGCTGTACGGCGAGTACCACCTCCTCGGCCACGCGGACCGAACCGGCTTCGCGACCGGGGCCTACCAGTTCGACCACGACTCGGGGCTGACGCTGCACGTCTGGAACACCGAGACACCGGGACCGACGGCCGAGTCGCGGTTCGCCGGCATCAGTCCGCCGCCGTTGCCCGGCAGCGACGGGAGCGGTGGGAGCGACGGAACCACTTGGTACCACAACGCCGACGGGGACACGTCGACGTTCCTCCGGCCGAGCGCCGAGCAGGTCGCGACACCCGGTGCGGTGTCGTTCGAGGTCGTCAACCACACGACGGAGCGGCTCCCCGGCAACTACCACGACTGGAGCGTCCACAAGCTGGTCGACGGCCGGTGGCACCTCCTCGACCCGTGGGTGATCCCGATGCCGCTGACGCCGCTCGGTCCGGGGGAGACACACCGCTACGACCTGCGCGTGTTCCACGGCGCGTACGACGACGCGACGGCCGACGGCCGGCACGGGTCGGACGAACTCGTCGTCCCGTACCTCGGCGGGGGCCGGTACGCCTTCGACGCGACCTTCGGCGACGGCGTCGCCGCGCTGTTCGACGTGGACGCGCCGCCGTTGTCCGTCTCGCCGCCGTCGGAGGCGGTGTCGTCGACCGACGGAGACCGCGTCGAGATCCGCGACGGCGACTGGCGCGACGCCGACGGGACGGTGCCCGCCTCAAACTACCGGGTCACGGTCCGTGCCGAGCGGCTCACCGGGGCGACCGAGACGGGCGGCGACGGCACGCCGACCGGCGACGGCACACCCGACGGCGACGACGCGGACGACACCGGCGTCGGCGTGGCTGGGAACGGCCGGCTGGTCGTGATCGCCGAGCAGTTGTACCGCGAGCGGTACCGCGCCCTCCGCGGTGTGCTCTCCGGGTTCGGCGACGGCGTCTCGACGGTCCTGTTCCGGACCGCCGACGGCGGCCTCGGTGACGCGGTCCCGGCGTTCGACGAGTCGCCGCGCCGCGTCGTCTTCGACGGCGACGCCTACGCGGTCTCCACGAGTCGAGAGTAGACACCCGGTCGCGACGAGCCGGGAGTAGACACCAGGTCACGACGAGCCGGGAGTAGACACCAGGTCACGACGAGCCGGGAGTAGACACCAGGTCGCGACGAGCCGGGAGTAGTCAGTGTCGCAGGTGGCGTCCACCAGACACGCCGTCGCTCCACTCGAACACGGCCCCTGCCACGAGCGGGGCGACTCGTCGCGCGAGTCGCGGTCGGTGCTCGCGGCGACCACTCTCGCGTCTGGCCGACGGCCCCGGCCGCCGACGCCGTGCAACTCGGCGCAAACGGGTCGAAAACGGCGAAAAGCGGCGCCGAGAGTCCGAAATCCGGTGCGACCGTCTACCCCCCTCTTGTGTGGGCCGCTCCTGGCTCGACTCGCATGTCGATCAAAGCAATCGCGACCGCACTGATGCTGATCGTCGCCGGTGGTGGCGCGGCCGCCGCCGGAACGAGTGGACTGGCCGCCGTCCCGTCGGTGGCCGGCAACGCGGACACCGGTGCGACCGACGTGGACGTGGACGCGACACTGGACAACGACACGGTGACGCTCGTCGTCACCGGCGACAGTGGTGCCCTCTCGGGCGTGAACGTCTCCGTCGACGACGAGCGCGTCGGTACCACCGACGAGAACGGGACGGTCACGTTCGCACTGAACGAGACCGGCGTCGACCTCGCCGAGGACGCGGACGACGAGAGTGAGGACGAGTCCGAGGAGGCGGACGAGGACGAGTACGAGACGTTCGAGGTCGAACTCGTCGGTGACGGCGTCGCGGGCGAGCTGGAGTACGCGGTCCACGACGGCTCGCTGACGCTGCTCGAAGAGGAGTACGAGTACAGCGTGGCCGACGAGGAAGACGACGCCGACGAGGAGGACGACGAGGACGGCGACGACCTCCCCGAGGAGGCTGCGGACGCGCCGGGCCACGACGGTGACCTCCCGGAGGAGGCCAGCGAGCAGGCGAAGGAGAACGCCGCCGTCGGTGACGACGAGGAAGAGGAAGAGGAGGAGGAGTCGGAGTCCGAGGACGAGAGTGAAGACGAGCGCGAGGAGGAGGCCGACGAGGCCGACGAGGCCGACGAAGCCGACGAGGAAGAAGACGAGGACGACGAGGACGAGGACGAGGACGACGAGGACACACCGGGCAACTCCGGTGAGGCGCCCGGAAACTCCGGCGACGCGCCGGGGAACTCCGGCGGCAACTGAGGTGACTCCTCCCACACCCGCGACCACGCTCACTCGCACCCGCCGGGCGACGCGAGACACACGCCCGATCGTGGGTGACACCCGAGTGTGGACAGGGTGACCCCGCCGACGCGACGGCCCTCCACTGGGATAGGGGACCCCGCCGACACTGCGGCCCTCCGTCGTAGTACGCGACCCCGCCGACGCTGTGGCCCTCCACGACGACCCGCGAATCGCGACCCACACACCACGGATCACACACGACACACCACGACCCGCGAATCGCGATCCACACACCACGAACCACGGACTCGTCGTCGCCACGACCGGTGGCGACACGCTCTCCGGACGCCGGACCCGCACGCCCGCTCGATGACGAGGCTGCCACGCCGAGGGCGGGCGACTGCGGGTCGCACGGGGGGCACACGACAGCTGGCAGGTCGACCCGCGACCCGCACACGCCACTCGGCCGCGTCGTCTGGGGGCGACACGGCCGGACACGGGACACGACACGGCACACGGTGTCCGTGGGCGGCCTGGGGGCCGTCCACGACCACTCTCTCTCCGTTCTCTCGCTCACGTCACAGACGCCGGTGACCGCCGGGTGTGACACACCGAACAGCTCCGCCGGCACCGCCGACACCCCGCACGACACGCTCGCGGCCGCCGACGGGACCACAGCGCGTAAGTCTCGGCGCGACCGCGGAGCGAGCATGGACGGCACACTCCGCGACGGCGTCGTCGAGGTCCGGGGCACCGACGCCAGACAGCGGTACTTCGACTCCAGCGGCTACGGTCGCCCGCGCGGGGAAGGCGTCGACCTCGCCCGCGTTGAGGCCGCACACCTGCTGTACCGCGGTGACCTCGCCAGCGTCGACGGCCGCGGGTTCCGCGAGTTCTTCGTCGACGCCGTCGACGCCGAACCGCGGTTCGCGGCTCGCTTCCTCGTGTACGCCGACTTCCGGGAACGCGGCTTCTACTGTTCGCCCGCCAGAGACGGCTGGCCGGGCCACGACGCCGACCCGCTCCCGGATCTGACGGTGTACGAACGCGGCGCCGAACCGGGCGGCGCGGTCGCGTACCGCGTGCTCGTCGCTGGGGAACGCCGCGAGTTGCCCGCCCGTGACCTCGCCGGACTCTCCCTCGCGGTCGTCGACGAGGAGAGCGACGTGAGCTACTTCACCTGTACCGCCGGCGGCGGGTTCGAGGGGGCGACGACGACTGACCTCCCGTCCGGCGTGGCCGCGACGTTGCTCGACGACCGCGCGGTGTGTTGGGACCCGCCCGCCGCGTTGTACCAGTCGGCGTTCTACGGCCAGCCGGTCGCCGGGCGCGAGGCGGCCGTCGTCGATGCCCTCCAGTTGTCGCTCGTCGAGGCGGCGGACCTCGCGGCACGCGGGGCCGTCGACCTCGATCCGGCGGCGGTACGCGAGCGCGGCCGGACGGTGGAGGGCGAGCGGTTCGACCGCCGGCTGTCGGTGTACCGCGCCCTGCGCGAGGACGGCGTCGTGCCGAAGACGGGGTACAAGTTCGGCGCGGACTTCCGGACGTACGACGACGTGCCCAGCGTCGCGGAGTTGCCCCACTCGGAGGCACTGGTGCGGGTGCTCCCGGCCGATCACGCCTTCCACCCGCGCGAACTCGCCCTCGACGTGCGACTGGCCGGCGGCGTCCGCAAACGGATGGTGTTCGCGCTGGCGGACGACGGCGACCACCGGTGGCTCACCGTGGGGCGGCTGACGCCGTGAGGGCTCGGTGTCCACGAGAGACCACGACACGGCAAGCGAACGCTTTTGCCTCCGACCGCGGAACGAACTGACGCTCATGCGCGACCGAGACGCGCCACCCGAGGAGGCACAGCCCGACGACGATCCCGACCAGTCGGGCGCGTGGTGGCGCGAGACGGCCGCGACACCGCGTCGTCGCCCGGTGACCGACGGCGGCACGGACACGGAGGGTGTCACGCTCGACCCCTGGGGCTCGGCGACGGTGGGCGACTACGAGAACCTCTTCGCGGAGTTCGGGATCGAGGACTTCCGCGAGGTGTTAGACGAGGTCCCGGACCCGCACTACCTGATGCGGCGCCGCGTGATCTTCGGCCACCGGAACTACGGCCCGGTGGCGCGGGCGCTGGCGAACGACGAGCCCGCCGCCGCACTGTCCGGGTTCATGCCCACCGGCGACCCCCACATCGGCCACAAGCTCGTGTTCGACGAGCTGATCTGGCACCAACGGCAGGGGGCCGACGCCTACGGACTGATCGCGGACTTGGAGGCCCACGCCGCCCGCGGCCTCTCGTGGGCGGAGATCGACGAACACGCCCGCGACTACCTGCTGTCGCTGATCGCGCTCGGCTTCGACGCAGAGGAGGGGGAGCTGTACCGCCAGTCCACGAACGACCGCCTCCAGGATCTGGCCTTCGAACTCGGCGGGCACGCCCGCTTCGCGGAGTTCGAGTCGATCTACGGGTTCGACGGCGAGACCAGCGTCTCGCACATGCAGTCGGTCGTCACCCAGATGGCGGACATCCTCTACCCGCAACTGGACGAGCCGAAGCCGACCGTGATCCCCGTCGGGCCGGACCAGGACCCACACGTCCGCCTCGCACGCGACCTGGCGGCGCGGATGCGCTACTTCAAGGTGACCGAAGCGTTCGCGAGCTTCGAGGCCGACGCCGCCGAGCGTGCGCTCCTCCGAGAAGCGTACGACGCCCGCGAGACGTGGGCCGACGAGCCGGAGCGGCCGCGGTGTGAGGGTGCCGCCGCGTGGCTCGCGGACCGTCCCGTCGGTGCCGACGACGACGCGATCGCCGAGACACGTGCCGGTGCCCGCGACCGCGTCGTCGAGAAGCTCGAGAACGCGGGGATGGAGCCGCTGCGACCGCGTGTGCGGTTCCTCGACCGCAACGCGAACGACGAGGCCTTCGAGGCCTTGATCGAGGCCGTCGACGGCGAGAAGCGGGTGTTCGACGCCCACGTCGACGCCTTCGAGATGGACGCCGCCGAGGCCGAGGCGCTCGCCCGCGAGGTGGAGATCGACGCGGGTGGGTACGGCTTCGTCGCCCCCTCCTCGCTCTACCACCGGTTCATGACCGGGCTCACGGGCGGGAAGATGTCCTCGTCGGTGCCGGCGAGTCACATCTCGCTGTTGGACGACCCCGAGGACGGCTACGACAAGGTGAAGGCCGCCACCACCGGCGGTCGGACGACGGCGGAGGAGCAACGCGAGAAGGGCGGGAAGCCGGACGAGTGTCCCGTCTACGAACTGTACGCCTACCTCCTCTCGCAGGACGACGACGAGTTCGCCCAACGGGTGTACGACGAGTGTGCCGGCGGCGAGCGACTCTGTGGCGGCTGCAAGGAGCAGGCGGCCGAGTTGATGCGGGAGTTCCTCGAAGACCACCAGGAGAAACGCGAGGAGGCGGAGGAGGTCCTCGCGGAGTTGGACGTGGACCTCGACGTGGCTGGCTCGCGCCGCGGCGTCGCACCCGCCGAGGAGTGAGGCCGCGGCCCCCGACACGAGAGGCCGGGTCCCGACGGAAGGCTGGCCTCCACACGACCGGGAGCCGCCGTCTGCGTCGGGGTGACGGACGGGGACGGTATCGACGCCCTTTTGCGCCGAGACGGTGACTGTCGGGGTAATGGCAGAGTTCGACGTCGTCGTCGGCGACGACACCGGCGACACGCGACAGTTCGAGGTCGAAGGACAGGACGCCAACCGTTTCCTCGGTCGGGAACTCGGCGAGGAGGTCGACGGCGGTGCCGTCGGACTCGACGGCTACACGCTGGCGCTGACCGGTGGGTCCGACGACGCCGGGCGGCCGATGCGCGAGGACGTGGCGGGCGACTCGCTGAAGGAGTTGCTGCTGGAGGGTGGCGTCGGCTACGAGCCGTCTCGCGACGGCGAACGCAAGCGCGTCACCGTCCGCGGGCGTGAGATCTCCGAGGAGACGGCGCAGGTCAACGCCAGCGTCGTCGACGGCGGGTCGCTCGCGGACGCGCTGGACGACGACGAGGACGCCGACGAAGACGACGAGTGAGGTAGATGGCGGACCGCATCGCCAGCGACGCACCGGCAGTCGCGAGCCACCGCACGCACCTCGTGCGCTCCGGTGGGACGCGACTCCCGGCACTGGCGGTGCCCGACGCGGCCGCGCTCGCGGCCGGCGACCGGATCAGACTCGTTCTCGACGGTGACGTGTGTCACGCTCGCGTGGAGGGTGGCGCCGACGGGCCGGTGATCCGTGGCGCGTACGACACCGGCGGCGACCTCGCCGTGATCGACGGCCGCGACGACAGCGTCGCACCCGCGGACGTACCGAACCGGCTCGTCGAGTGGTGCCGTGCGGCCGACCGCGAGCGGGGGGACGCGGTCGAACTCGACGAACTCGACCCCGGCTTCCACTACGGGCTCCGCGCGCCCGGGGAGCGCGCCGTCTACGATATCCTCGACCGCCCGGACACCGGGCTCCGCGACATCGCACGCGACCTCGACGGCTGATGGGACGCGAGCGGGTGGTGTCGCCCTCGACAGTGCGTACCGCGGCGCGCCGATCGGTGTACGTACTGCGACGTGCCCGAGACGGCTACCCTCAAGTACGTCGACGGCGAACGGAGTCGTATGAGCGAAGACGAGACCATCGAGCCGTTGCTCGCAGACGCCGCAGACGACCGGCTCAGACAGCGTGCCGCGGGTGTCGGTGCCGTCGTCGGCGCCGTGCTCGGCGGTCGTCGCGGGCCGTTCGCGGCCGGGCTGTCTGCCGGTGTCGGTGGCGCGGTCGGCTACCTCGTCGGCGACGTGTTGGGTCGCCGCGGCGACGGCGACCTGCCGACACCAGACGTGGGCGGCGACCTCGCGGACGTGAGCGTCGACAGCGACGGCGGTGACCCGGTGACGATCGACATCGGTTCCGAGGACGCCGACGCGGACGCGGCCGAGTCGACAGAAGAGACGGACACGGAGGAGTCGGCAGCCGACGCGGAGACGGACACGACGGACGACGCGGGAACGGACGCGACGACGGACGCGGACGACGAGGACGACTCGACGGCCGAGGAGTAGCGCCCTCCGTCACCGACGCGCTCGGTTCGGTGACGAGGTCGTGTCTGCCGTCGGCGAGGCTACTCCCGCCGTCGCCGACCGCGACGAACAGCGTTTTTGACGCTGGACCGGCCACCGGGTGTATGGACGAGACCGACGACGGCGACGGCGGCGCACTGACGGCGTTCCTCGCCGGCGAGCGGCTGGCGGACGTAGCGATCTTCCTCGCGGACGACTACCTCGACACGGAGGGGCGGCTGGCCGAGCTCGGCGAGGCCGTCGACGGCGGGGTCGTCCTCGTCGTCGAGGGGGAGAAGGGCCGTCGCGCGTTCGCCTCCGGCACGGGGATGGACGCGGTGGAGTTCGCACAGACGGCGATGAACACCGACGGGCAGATCAACCGCCACCTCAACGGTGGCGACTGTCCGGCGACGGACGCCGACGGCCCTCACGCCGTCGAGTTCGCGTTCGCCTTCGCCGAGGAGGAGAACCCGGGCGTCGGTGGCCTCTACGCCGAGGGTGACGTGGTCCACGCCTACGCACACTGTTCGTGTGGCACCAGCTACTCCCACAAGTGGGTCGTCGGCGACCGCGCCTGATCCTCGCCGCGACGACGCTGACGACGCTGACGACGCTGACGACGCTCGACTCCAGTCCGTAGACGCGGCGACGACTACTCCGCGGACCGCATCGCGTCGCGGTCGCGCAGGTGATCGGCCAGCGCAGCGTACACGTCGGCCGCACTCTCCGCGTGATCGCGGTCGTCACCGACGGTCCCGAGTCTCGCCCAGTCGCCGACCAGGACGAGCCGCCGCCGCGCCCGGGTGAGTGCGACGTTCAGCCGTCGTGGTCCGGCCGCCGGGAACGTGAGGAACCCACTGGCCGCGCTCGGGTTGCTCCGGACGAACGACACTACCACCGCGGCCCGCTCGCTCCCCTGGAACGCGTCGACCGTGTCGACCGCCACCGTCCCGTCGTCGGTGTCCGTGCCGTACCGGTCGGCGGCCGCCGTGTCGCGCTCGCTGCCGGCAGCTACGCCGCTCCCGTCGAGGAGCCCCTCCTCGCCGAGTCGGTCGCGGCAGACGGCGCGCTGTCCGGAGTACGGCGTGATCACCGCGATCGAGCCCGGATCGAGCCCCGCCTCCAACAGTCGTCGCACCTCGCGACAGACGACCGCAGCCTCGCGGTCGTTGGCGTACGACTCGGTGCCGTGAGGGCGCTCCCCCCCGGCCACGTCGACACCCGCGAGCGGCGGCAGGTCGCCGACGGTCCGCTCGGCGTCCGCGGCCGTCTCCAGCCACCCGTCGTAGAACTGCTCGCTCGGGAAGGCGGCGATCGCGGGGTGCATCCGGTACTGACGGCGGAGCGACACCGCCGCGTCCGCGCCGTACCGGTCCAGCAGCGTCTCGAACAGCGACGGCCGGAGTCGGTCCGTCGCCGCCGACTCGCCGGCCGCGTACGGCGGGAGTTGGCGGTGATCGCCCGCCAACACGAGCTTCTCGGCGCGAGCGAGGACGATCAGCGTCGCGGCGCGACTCGCCTGTGTCGCCTCGTCGACGACCGCGAGGTCGAACCGGCTCCGGTCGAACTGCGCCGCGCCGCTCGTCGTCGCCGCCACCACGTCCGCAGCGGCGACCGACTCGCCGACGTACGACCGCTCGACGACCGGGTTCGACGAGTTGCGACCGACGCGCGCCAGCGAGAGGTCGCCGCGCTCGGCGGCCGCGTGGAGCGTGTCCGGTGCCGGTTCGCCCGGCGTGGACTCCCCGACGAGCAGGTTGTCGACGGCCTGGTTCGAGTGGGCCGTCACGAGCACGGACTGCCCCTTCTCGACGGCCGCCAGGACGGTCGCAGTGAGTGTCCGCGTCTTCCCCGTCCCCGGCGGCCCGTGCAACAGGGCGAGGTCGTCTGCGCCGTCGGCCCACACCAGCGCGTCGTGTTGGTGACGGTCGAGATCGACCGCCGTCTCGGGGAGGTCGAAGCGGTTCGCGGAGAACGACAGCGCGTCGCGACCGGCGACCAGCGCGCGCTTCGCGGGGGTCTCGCGAACCGCCGCGACCCCGTCGAGCCGGCGCTCGTACGGCACCGGCGTGACGAGCGGCGCGAGCCAGAGGTCGACGCCGTCCGCGAGTGACGCGGCGAGACGGTCCACCACCGCGTCGCTCACCGCGTCCCAGTCCGGGTGGATCGTCACCCGTGGGTCCTCGACCGCCGCGAGTCGCACCGGCACCGGGAACCCCTCCCCGTCGGCGTCCGCGAGACACCAGTCGCCCGCGAACAGTCCCGCCGCGCGGAGGTCGACGCGCTCGGCCGGCACGTCCGCGAGTCGGTAGCGGTAGGCGGCACCCGTCGCTCGTTCGTCCGCGTCCCCGTATCGTGAGTCGCCGTGCCGCGACTCGCCGTGTCGCGAGTCGCCGTCCCGAGAGCCGTCACCGCCGGCACGCGACGCGTCGACACCCCCACGCCCCGACGCCGCGCCGTCTCGAACCGCGCCAGCGAGTCGGAACGGACCGACGGTCTCGTCGTCGCGTCGTCGTCGACCCACGTCGCGGCGCTCGTACGCCTCGCGAGCGCCCGCCCGCTCGCGGTCGCGCTCGTCGCGGACGGCCGCCGCCACCTCGTCGAACCACGCCGTCGTGGCAGCCTCGTCGAGCGGATCGACGGGGTCGACGTGCCGTGGCGGGAGGTCGTCCTCCGAGACCGTGGTGGCGACGCCGGGGCGTTCTGCCGGGACCCAGAACCGGAGTCGGTGACCCAGTTCCGTCCGCGCGTGGTCGTCGGCGTCGGTGAACCGGACGGTGCCGGAGACGCCGAAGCCGGTGTCGAGCCAGCCGACCTGGCTGGCCTCGGGTCTGTAGACGACGTACTCCGAGGTGGGCGTCGGCGTCGTCGCGTCGAACAGCGGGACGGCGTACCCCGCCGGGTCGTCGGTCTCGACGGCGAGGTGGTCGAGTGCGGTCTCCAGTGCCGCCGGCACGTCCGTCGGCGAGTGGTCGTCGCGGTCGAGGTCGGCCGCGAACAGCCGCGCGTCGGCGAGCCGCCAGGTGTCGACGAGTTCGTCGATCACGGACTCGCCGCTCGGGAACCCGTGGGGTTGACGCTGGCGGTTTCCGACGACTCACCGGTGTCGGCACCGCCCCTTGGGACACTCACCCCGCCCGCACGGCGCGCCACTCCTCGCGCCCCCACCGCACGAGCGTCGGCCAGGCGACGACGAGCGCGACGGAGACACCGGCGCTCGCGGCGCCGACCACCGCACGCAGCGGCACCGTGTCGGGGAACACGCCGAACACGACCGGGAGCCCACTCGTGACGACGACACCGGCGTACGCGAACGGGGTGCCGACGACGACCAGCCCGGCGAGCGCCGCGAGCGGGCCGACCGGCTCCGGCTCCGTCCCACGTGCTCGCCAGACGGCGTACCCGCCGAGTCCGCCGCCGAACGCCACCGCCGCACCCACCGTCGTCCGGCCGTCACTACCGACCCCGCCGACGAAGACACCCGCGACGACCGCGACCAGCGCCAGCAGCGCCGCGAGGAAGAACACGCGATCCGGGCGCGGCCGGAGCCCCGGGCGACCGGCCCGGACGAGCAGCCACAGCGTCGCCGCGCCGATCGCGACGCCGCCGAGCACGTCGCCGACGGTGTGGAGGCCGAGCAGGACGCGCGTCGCCGCGACGACGGCGACGATGCCACCCGCCGCGAGCCAGCGCCGTCGCCGCGTCCCCACGTCGAGGAACGCCGCGAGCGCGCCGTACACCGCCGCCGCGCCGACGGCGTGGCCGGACGGGAACCCGTAGCCGGTGTCGCTGGCGGCCGACCGAACGACACTCGCGAGTGGCGGCGGGAGCCACCCGGGTACCGTCGCCGTCGCCGCGCCGGGGGGCCGCGGGACCGCGACGACCGCCTTCGCACCCAACGCGACCGCCAGCGCACCCAGGCCGACGGCGACCAGCGCCGCCCCGACGCGCCGCGGTTCGGCCGTGACCGGGGGCGCGAGCCAGTAGCCGAGCGTCGCCAGGAGGAACAGGAACCACGGGTCGCCGGCCTGCGTGAGGACCGCGGCGGCGACGGTCAGCCACCCCGGCGCGTCGGTCAGCGTCGCGTCGAGCACCCCCGTCACCGGCGTCACCTCCGACGGCGGATCGCGTCGGCGGCACGACTCGGCACGGAGAGGAGGTTCAGTCCGACGCCGACCAGCACGAACAGCGTGTACAGCCCCAGCGTCGACAGGAAGAGGATCAGCATCGCGCCGATGGCGAACCAGCCGTCGAGGAACCGGAACGCGGCGACGGTCATGATCGTCCCGTACAGCAACACGAGGTACGGTCCCCAACCACGGGCGCGTCCGCGTCGCATCCGCGCCCGGACGTACCGTTTGAGTTCGGCCTCCAGCGCCGGCTTCTCGACGGTTCGGTCCTCCACGGCGTCGAGTTCCGACCGGAGTTCGGCCAGTTCGTCGGCGAGCTCCGACAGGTCCGGGGCACCTTCACCACGTGCCGGCTCGCTCTCGGTGCCGGCCGCGTCGTCGTCGGCGGACGACCCACGGTTCCCGTCGCCGGTCGACCCCCGGTTCGGGTGGGCTGACGACCCCCGATCCTCGTCGCCGGTCCCGTACTCGTCGCTCATCTCGTCGGGACCGAGAGCCGGCTCTCCCTTCACGTTGCCGAAGTTCGTCGCGACTCCCCAGCTCCCCCGGTGTCGACTCACCCGACGCTGCCTCACTCGACTCCGCGACTCCCTGGCCGCTACCCCACTCGACTCCGCGGTTCTCTCCACGCCGCCTCACTCGGCGGTCGCGAGGCGGTAGGCACGCACCGCCGTCAGCAGCGTCGTCACCAGCAACGCCGTCGTCACGGCGAGGACGAACCCCAAGACGAGGAACCAGCCGGCCGCGCCGACGACCGGGTACGAGCGACCGGCTCCGACCGGTCCCAACAGCTCGAACACCCGGACGACGTACACGAGCGCGGCGAGTGCGAGGCCACTCGCGACGCCGACCGCCGCGTTGCGCCGCACGTCGAGGACCGCCACCAACCCGCCGGACGGCGGCCGGTCTGGGATCTCTGCGTCGCTCACACCCCTCGTTGGGCCCTCGGGCTCAAAGCGTCTCCGACTCCGCCCGAGCCTCCAGTTCTCCTCCGTGCCGCGGGGTGTGCCGGTCCGGCGTCGCCCGGCGGCCACCACGGGTGGTCAGGCGTACGCCGCGAACTCCTCGCCGCGGAGGAGGAAGTACCCCGTCCCCACGAGCCCGACGACGGTCGCGAGGCCGAACGCGAGTCGCGGATCGACACCGTACAGCCACCCGCCGACGGCGGCACTCGGGATCGTGACCGCGTTCCGCACGAGGTAGTACGACCCCGTCACGCGCCCGCCGGCGTCCGCCTCGGCAGGCCCGACGATCAGCGCCTTGTGGGCCGGCAGCCCGGCGAACCGGAGCCCCGAGCCGGCGAACAACAGCGCGTAGACGGCCGCGTCGGCGGGTGCGGCGACGATCACGGCGGGGAAGACGGCGTACACCGCGAAGCCGAGTCCGACGACCGGGACCAGTCCCACCCGCTCGGCGAGTCTGGCGACCGGCGCCATCGTCACGAGCGCGACGGCCATCTCGACGGCCAACAACACCCCGAAGTACGCCTCGGGTGCGAGCCGTCCGACGACCGGCAGCGTCGCGCCGACCGCACGGAAGTCGACGACGACGCGGACGAAGAACACGTACACCATCCCGTTGGCGAAGCGGACGAGGGTGTCCCCGACGAGCAGCGGCCGCAACGGCGAGGGCAACGAGCGTAGGTCCTCGCGGATCGTCGCCAGCCCGTCGAAAGAGTCGCCCAACGAGTCGTTCGTGGCGTCGTACAGCACGTGTTGGGCGACGGTCGCGACGCCGCCGACGAGCGCCGCGAGCAGGAGGAGGAGTCGAAATCCGACGTCGAAGCTGTACACCGCGAGGATCGCCGCGGCGACGAGCGGGCCGAGGAGGAACGCGGTCCGGCGGAACGTCTCCGTCGCCGCGAACCCCGCGGCGAGGTGTTCGGGTGCGACGGACTGTTTCACGACCGCGAACGTCGCGCCGAGCCCGAACGACTTCCACCCCTGCGAGAGGAACAGGCCGACGAACAGGGTGACCACCGCGAGGTTCGTCTCCAGGGTCACGCCACCGACGACGAGCGGCCCGAGCGGCACGGACGCGAGGTCACCGGCGACCCACCAGACGAGGAAGCCGGCGGTCGAGGCGACGCCGAACAGTGTCAGCGCCGCCCGCGAGCCGATCCGGTCGGACAGTGCGCCGCCGGGGTACGGGAACACCGCCGAGATCAGGTTCCCGAGACTCCCGTACAGTCCGATGGTGAGGCTGGAGGCCCCCAACACGGCGAGGTACTGCGGGAGGTAGCGACCGGTCGCCTGGAACCCAAGCGAGAACGCGAACATCGCGACCGAGAGCACCAGCGTGTCCCGCGGCAGCGCGGCCACCTGCCCGAACGGGTCGAACGGGTCGGGTGTCTCCGACGCGGGCGACTCCCCCGCGGGACCGTCGGTCATCGTCGGTTGTCTGGGGCCGCCACGGGATCAACCTCCCGGACGTTCCGCTCCGTGTGGGTCCCGTTCACAGGGGAGTCGTCACGAGTCTGCGCCCGTCGGCGTCGTCCGCTACGGGTGAGACTCGTCCGGGATCGTCCACCACGAGACGGTTCCCCGAGTTGTCCGTCGCGAGTCGCCGACGGAACTGGAACCGTTCAAGTGTCGGGAGTGGTAGCGTCCGGGTATGGACACGACAGACGCCGCGCCGACGGCGGGGGTCGCCGCCTGTCTCCTCGTCCTCGGGGCGTTGGCCGCGCCGTACCTGCTCCTCTCCGATCCGGGGACGGGACTCGGGGTCTACTACAGCGACGGGCCACTCGGCGTCGGTGCCGTCGCGTTCCTCGCGGTGTTGTTGGTGATCGTCTTCCTCTCGGGACTCCAAGAGCGGACGCCACCCGACACGGTCGCCGGGATCGCACTCGTCGGGGGGCTGGCGACGGTGGCGTTCGCGCTGGTGTGGGCGCTGTCCGTCGACCAGGGGAACGTCTTCTCCTTCTCGGCGGCGTGGATGTCGTGGCACCGCTGGCTCGTCGTCGGCCTCACCGGTCTCCTCCCGGCGAGCGCGGGTGTCTACGCCCGTGCCGTGTTGTAGTCCCGTGTCGTAGCCGACCGGGACCGGGCTCGGAACGCGGCGGAAGTCCACCTGACGCCGGGCCCGGAACCGCACGACGCGACCGGCCCGACGCCGTCCGTGGTCCGAAAGGCACTTACGGAGACCCGGAGTAGACCTGCACGGACTAGGTCGGGCAGTTAGGCCCTGCCCTCCACCCGTGAGGTAGTCTTCAGCGGGGACCGAACGCCGGCGGCGTCCGGGACGCCCCACGTGGGCCCCGGGAGCCGACGTCGAAACCTCGTCCGGCGGGGACAGCGGTCCACGGCGGCACACCCGCAGGGGTGTGTACCCGTGGTTCGTCGGAGACACCGGGTCAGGCGCGGAAGCGAGCAGCCCACCTCCGGACGCCGGTCGCTCGTCGGGTCGCGGGGTGGAGGAGGCAACTGGGACTCCCCGCGCGGGAACTCCCGGGCAACACCGGTCGTCCACACTCATACTCGGGTCCTCACTCGACCAGCCGTCGGCTCGCGGTCGCTCGTCCGATCGCGGTCGTCCGTCGGGCTCGCAGTCGCTCGCGGGCCGAGTGGCCGCACCGACTCGACAGGCGACGACTGTCGACCGGACGACTCGGAGAGGCGGAACCTTCGACTGTCTCGCACCCGTACCGGTGTCTATGTCCGAGGAGCCGACGACGGTCGAGGCCGACGGGATCACGGCCAGCTACGAGGAGACGGAGACGGAACGACTGCTCACCTTCCGCCGCGACGGGCGGACCGCCGCGGTCGCACAGAACGTCGAGGGGTACGCCATGCTGAAGGTGCGGCCGACGGCCGACGGCGACGAACTGGAACGCTACTACGGCTTCGACATGGCGCTGGACCACGCCGCGGAACTGCTCGGCGTCTCCCCGAACTCCCTGCCGGTGCCGGACCCCGCCAGCGACATGGGGATGTGAGGGGTGGCCTGATCGAGACTCGGGTGTGCGGACGCGGGTCCGCAGACGGGTCTCCCGCGAGCGGGCACCCAGAGACGAGTGAACGCGTCCTACGAGTGGACGACTCTCTCGACGCGGCTCAGATCGGTGCCGTCTGGTAGATCGCCAACAGACTGTTGACGAGGTACGCGACGACGACGATCAGCGTGAAGTGTGCGGCCGTCACCATCGCGGTCCGCCGCCGGTCGAACTCGTAGACGACGCTCACGACGACGAAGTCGACGACCAGCGCCGCGACGACGACGGCGAGCGTCGGCAGGAGTGCGGCGCCGAGACCGACGACGGTCATGGCGACCCCGGGGACGATCGCCCGCGGCAGGTCCACCTCGCCGGTGACGTAGTAGACGGCCGTGTTGGCCAACAGCGTCGACAGTGTCGCGATCACGAGGAAGCCGCCGACGACGCGGACACCACCCAACTGGAGTGGGGTGATCGCGGCGGAGAGCGGTTCGGACACGACTCACCCCACCAACCCGAGTTCGGTCAACCGTTCGGTCACACCTTCGACGGCGGTCGCGGCGTCTTCGTGGCTGGTCGCGCCGGTGACGACCACCTTCCCGGAGCCGAACAGCAGTGTCACCACGTCCGGCGTCTCCATGCGGTAGACGAGTCCCGGGAACTGTTCCGGCTCGTACTCGATCTGCTCGAGTCCCAGCCCGATGGCGACCGCCTCGAGGTTGAGCGTGGTCTCCACGTCGGCGGAGGTGACGACGTTCTGGATCGTCGGCGCTGGCTCGTCCGCAACGGGAATCTCCAGGTCGGCGAGACGGTCGAACACCTCGCGGACGGCCTCGTGCGCCGCCGCGACCGACGCCGCGCCGGTGACGACCACCTTCCCCGAACGGAACAACAGTGTCGCACAGTCGGGGTCGTCCAGTCGGTAGACGAGTCCCGGGAACTGTTCGGGATCGTAGTCCGCTCCGGGCAGGTCCATCGCCAACTCCAAGAGGTCCAACTCCTGCCCGACACTCGTCGAGGCGACGACGTTCTCCGTCTCCAGCGTCTCCGTCGGGTCGCCCATCGACCGACTACAGGGTGTCGCCGCCGATAAGTCGGTCGGTACGGGTGTCCTCGCGTCCCTCGACCACCACGACGGGACAGGCTCAAAGACACGTTTGAACAACCAAGAGATATTTACCGGGTTTCCCCGAGGTGTACGTGTGAGCAGTCTCTTTCCGCGCGACACAGACGAGGAGTGGGCACCCAGCGAGGAGGTGAGAGTCGTGGGGCTCGACGACGAGTGTGGGGACGTGTTCGAGACGCTCTCGAACGACACGCGTCGCGAGCTGTTGCGGGCGCTGTACGAGTCGCCGCGGACGGAGACGGAGCTGGCGGAGACGCTCGACACGTCGGTCCAGAACGTCGACTACCACCTCGGCATCCTCCAGGAGGCGGACCTCGTCGAGGTCTCCTCGGTCAGGTACTCCGAGAAACGCCGGGAGATGGACGTGTACGCTCCCGCAGTCGAGTCGCTGGCGATCGTCGTCTCCGACGACGAGACGACCAGTTCCTCGATCCGCGACACCCTCGCACGACTCGTCGGCGGGTTGGCGGTCGTCGGCCTCGCGAGTCTGGCCGTCGACGAACTCCTCGCGCGGGTGGTCTCACCCCGCCCGACGGAGTCCGCCCTGGCGCTCGACTCCTCCGGGAGTGTGGCGGCGACGCCGACGCTGTTCCTCTCGCCGGGTGGCGCACTGTTCCTCGTCGCCGCGACGGCACTGTGTACACTGGCACTCTGGCGGCACCGCGATCACCTCTCCGACCGACTTCCCGAGCGGTGAGGTGGCGGCCGTGCGGCACGAGGTGGATCGCTCCGAAACCCGAGTTCCCGCCCGCTACAGCGGCTCGCCCAGCACCTCGTAGCCGGAGGCGTCGAGGTGGTACGCGGCCGTCCCGAGGCTGACACGGTACGCCGTCGCGTCCGCGCAGTTGTCGCCGGGTGTCCCACGGCCGGCAGTCGGGTCGCCGTGAGTGACGAGCGAGACGAGGTAGGCGTCGCCGTCGACCAGGGTGAACGCGACGCCGCCGGAGTCACCCGGTGCGGCGGCGGCGCTCCCGCGGACCCCGTGCCCGTCGAACGAGGGCAGTTCCGAGTGGTAGCCGGCGTCGACGTGGTACTTCCCGAGTCCACCGGTGGTCTCGCCGGTGACCGTTCCCATCGTCCGGTAGCCGTCGAACGGGTCGGTCACGCGCGTCGCGATCCCGGACTCCGTCACCCAGCCGGCGATCTCGTAGGTGTCGTACTCCCCACGGATCTCGTTGTCCACCGTCCGATCCGTCTCGAGGACCGCCGTGTCGGTCGGCGACTCGCGACTCGCGACACGGCCGATCCGCTGGAGGTCGCCGTCGGACTCGTCGCCGTACACCGTCTCGTCGTCGAACACGTGGTCGGCCGAGAGCAGTCGCCGCTCTCCCCCGTGGCGCACCGGCCACCCGGTCGAGCCGACGGGGCCGTCGGGGCCGTCGCCGACGCGGAGCCCACCGGCGACGGCGTCGTACTCGTGACGGTGACACAGCGCCGTGGGGTAGTCGCCACGACTGCTCGTCTCCACCGGCACGCCGTCGACACGTGCCGGGAGTTCGGCGGCGACCGCCGACGCCGCACCGCTCGCGCCGCCGCCCTTGCCGCCGGAACTCCCGTCGTCGCGGACACCGACGTCGATCGCGAACCCGCGACGGCCGCCGTACCGTTCGGTCCCGGCGCGGAGTCCCACGTCGACGACGCCGGCCGTCCCGAGCAGTCGGTCGGCCACGCGGTTCCGCGCTCGTCGTGCCCGCAGTCGGTGTTCGTTCCACGCCGCCGGCACGTGGCGCCACCGTTCGACGCCGTCCGGACTCGCCAGTGTCGGCAGGCGCACTGTGCCACCGTCGTCGCTGCCATGACCGACCGTCGGCACCAGACTCGCCCCCAGCAAGCCGAGTGCGTCGCGGCGGTCGATCTGTCGGGTCGGTTGGTCGTTCACGGGAGGGCACCTCCGTCGTGTGTCGTCGCCGCCGTCCACTCCGGGTGGACACGTCGCGACCGCTCCGGTTCCATCTGTGGTGTCCGCGTCGCGTCGCCGGCGGCGGCGACTGTTCTCGTCGTCGTTTCACGACCACCCGACAGTTAAATCCACACCATCCGTGCAGGGATCGCAAACGTCTCCTGGTGTGTGGCGAGTCGTGTGTCGGCGTCGTTCGGCGTGCCCGACGGGTGGTTCGGTGTGGTCGACCGGGTGCAGTTTCCGTCGACCCCCGAGGGTCGTGGGGGTGATTGTGGGTCGACGGAAACAGTTAGCTGGGATGCGGTAGTAGGGCCGCTTAAGTGCCCGAACTGGGCACGGTTCCAGACGAACCCGTTGTGGGGTTGAAGCTGATGGGTCAGACGAGCATTACCCTCGGGGTTGCGTTCCAGACGAACCCGTTGTGGGGTTGAAGCAGCCAGATGGACAGCCGGGTCGTCGTCCCGTGGAGGTTCCAGACGAACCCGTTGTGGGGTTGAAGCCTGCCGGGAACTCGCCACGAGGGAGCGAGAAGTAGCGTTCCAGACGAACCCGTTGTGGGGTTGAAGCCGGCGGCCGCGAGCAGTCCTGCCCACGCAATCGCGATGGTTCCAGACGAACCCGTTGTGGGGTTGAAGCCATCTTCGACGGCGTCTCTGCCGAGCGGTCCGACACCGGTTCCAGACGAACCCGTTGTGGGGTTGAAGCCGGCAGTCGGTGGCCGGCTACATCGAGGAAGCCGAGGGTTCCAGACGAACCCGTTGTGGGGTTGAAGCGTCGTGATCGCGCTCGTGCTGATCATCAGCTTCCTGGTTCCAGATGAACCCGTTGTGGGGTTGAAGCCGGGTGAGGTTTCCCGGTCCTGAGCGCGTGAGGCGGTTCCAGATGAACCCGTTGTGGGGTTGAAACTCTGTGTCTGGTGACGCGCTCACGATCAGCCACCTGTTCCAGATGAACCCATTGTGGGGTTGAAGCGTCGTGATCTGTGAGGACCGGATCACAGAAGAATTCGTTCCAGATGAACCCGTTGTGGGGTTTGAAGCTGTCACGGGACCGAACCAGCCCGAGGAGGAGCAAACCCGAAGTCGCTACGCGACCACCGCGGATACAGTGACCCACCTCTCGACGGAGCGCGATCACCACACTGTCGAGCACCCAGCCACGAGACCGCTCCAGACGAGCGTGTACGACTGGTGGAGTCGCCACCCGCGAGCGATGCGACTCCTGTACGCGCTGTCGTTCCTCGGGCGGGAGTCGACGTTCCGAGACCGTGCACGCGACGCACTCGCTCCGGCGCCCGGCGAGCGACTGCTGGAACTCGGCTGTGGCGACGGACGGGCGTTGCCACACCTCGCGGCCGCCGTCGGACCCGACGGCCACGTCCTCGGACTCGACGCCAGCGAGGGGATGACGACCGCTGCGGCGGCGCGGACGGCGAGCGACGACACCGTGTCCGTCGTGCGCGGTGACGGGCGACGGCTCCCCGTCCCCGACGGCACACTCGACGGCGCGTACTCCGCGATGGCGCTGTCGGCCGTCCCGGAGCCGGCAGCCGCGGTCGACGCCGTCCACGCCGCACTCCACCCCGGCGGCCGCTACGTCGTGTTGGACGCGCGACCGTTCGCCGACGGCCCGTTGCGCGCGATCGACGCCCTCACCGTCCCGATCTCGCGGCGACTCACCGACTGGGTGCCGAGTGTCGACCTGGTCGCGACGCTCCGCGACCGGTTCGAGACGGTGAGTGTCGACACCTACAACGCCGGGTCGATCGTCCTGGTCCGTGCCGAGCGGGGCGACTGAGACGGACGGGCTAGACAAAAACCGGAGGAGATCGAACGACGGTGGAGGAGACCGGACGAGGCTGGAGAGTGGGACACCCACCACGAGTGGTGCTGTCCGTCCACCGCGACGGACCGCGACGACGTTTTGATCCGGGCGCCCGTACGTCGCGGCGTGCGCGAGAGCGAACGGGCGACGGCGTCGACGGCGGCAGACACCACGAGCACCGCCGAGACCGCCGACCACCACACCGCCCACGAGGAGCCCGATCGGTCTCCGGTGGCGGTCGCCAGACGACTCCTCGACGCGACGCGACGGAGCGGCGCCGCCGACGGCGCCACCGGCACGAGTGGCGACGGCGCTGCCGATACGAGTGGCGACGGTGCCGCCGACACGAGTGGCGACGGCGCTGCCGACACGAGTGCCGACGAGGCGGTGATCGACGGGGCGGGCGTCGACGAGGCGCTCGCCGAGTTGGCGGCGTTGTCGTCGACCGCGCTGGCGCCGGTCCGCGAGGATCGCGCGACGGCGCTGGCGTTCTGGCTCACGCTGTACAACGCCGGCACGCAGGTGTTGCTCGCTCGCGAGCCCGAGCGGTACGAGAGTCGCCTGCGCGGGGTGCGGTTCTTCGGGTACGAGTGGCTCGAGATCGACGGCGAGTGGCTGAGTCTCGACGACATCGAACACGGCATCCTGCGCGGCTCGCAGTCGAAGTACGGCCTCGGCTACCTCCCGCGGCTGCCGGTCGTCTCCGTCGACGCGTTCGAGCGCCGCTACCGCCTGGCGAGTGTCGACCCGCGGATCCACTTCGCGCTCAACTGTGGCGCGGCCAGCTGTCCGCCGATCCGCTACTACGACCCGGGCGAGATCGACACGCAACTGGATCTGGCGACCGCGGGCTACCTCGACGCGACGGTCGAGTACGACCCGGACGCGGGCGTCGTCACCGTCCCGGCGCCGTTCCGGTGGTACCCCGGCGACTTCGCGGACCCCGTTGCGTTCCTGCAGCGGTACGACGCCGTGCCGGCGGACGCCGAGCCACGGCTCCAGTACGAGTCGTGGGACTGGTCGCGGGCTCCCGGGAAGTTCGCGAGCGAGTGACGCGCCGAGAAACCGTGTCGAGGAGAGCGGTCGCTCACTCTCGACCGTCTCCGTCGGTGTGCTCCACCCGTCCACCCCAGTCGCGGTCGCCGGTGGGGACGACCATCCCCTTCGAGGTCGGGGCCGTCTCCTCGAATCCCCAGTGCTCGTAGAAGCCGTCGACGTCCGACAGGAGGTTGACGTACGCGCCGTCGGGCGCGTTCGCGGCGAGGTACGAGACGACGGCGTCCACGAGTCGCGTCCCCAGCCCACGCCGTTGGTGGTCGGGGTGAACGACCACGTCACAGACGTGGAACACGGTCGCCCCGTCGCCCACGACGCGCGCCATCCCGACCGTCTCGCCGCTCGGCTCGTGAACGGCGGAGACCCCGTACAGACTCTCCGGGAGACCGCGTTCGGCCGCGTCCACCGACCGTGGCGGCACGTCGACCGCTCGACGGAGTTCGACGAACCGTGCCGGTTCCGGCAGCGTCTCCGACAGCGTGTACGTGTGCTCGGTCACGTCGAGAGCCAGCGCTTCGAGCCTGTTGAGTGCTCGCTGAAATCCATTTCAGCGAGTTGCCACGCTGTCACTCCGTCGTGTCGGACCGCGTCGCCGCCGTCACCGTCGGCGTGTCGTCGACGACGAGCGTGAGCGTCTCCCCGTCCAGCTCGAAGGTGAGTGCGACCTCGACCGGCTCGTGTGACCGGACCGTCTCCTCGTAGCCGAGGAGGACGGTGTCGAACTGGTGACCGCCGCCGGTCTGGGACAGCGGGTTCAGCCCGTGATCGAGCAGGAACGACAGGAGTGCGTCGTCCGCGAGCAGCGCGACCGGCAACACCCCACCTTGTCGGTAGGTACACCGCGGACACTCGGCGGTGTGCATCGCGGCGTGACGGTTCCCACACGCCGAACAGACTGGTCGGCCGTCGTCCGACGCAGACGCGGGTGACTCGGACTCGTGGGCGTCACACACGCGCACCCACACGTCGATGTCGGCGGCACACCGCGGACACACCCCACGAGAGACGGCGACCTGGTCGCTGACGTTCCAGACGTGTGCGGCCGCACGCGCCTCCGCTGGCGACCGGCCGTCGACGCCGGCCGGCGGCAGCGGCTGGTAGCCGAGGTACCCCGGCGCCGGCGGCTCGCGTTCCCCTTTGATCGAGTCGTACGTCCCGCCACAGTCCGGACAGAAACTGAGGAGCTTCTCGTCGCGGTACGCGACGGTGACGGTGGCGCCACAGTACGGGCAGTCGTGGTCGATCTCGACGCGGTCGAACGAGGGGTCGGCCGTGATCGCACCCGACAGCGTCGCCTCGACGACGCGGCGGCCGGCCGCGGTGAGCGTGTACCCCGCGTCGGTCTGGTCCACGAAGTGGCCGCGGAGCCTGTCGAGGTGGTAGTTGAACTGCGCCGAGTCGTCCAGCGGGACGCCGGCGTACACCTCGGAGAACGCCAACGGCTCGTCCGCGTCCGCGAGCGTCTCCAGTGTCGCCGTGCGCGCCTCGTGACCCAACGCGGCGAACGCCTCCTCGGGTGCGAGTGCCGTGGTCGCGTCCTCGCTCGTCGTCACCCCCTCGTCGCGTCGGGTCGTCGCGTTCCCGTCGTGCTCCTCCGAGGTGGCCGCGTCCCGCCGGGACGAGTCGTCTCCGGAACCGTCGTGTGTCACACGCGAGTGTCGGTGCCGAACGGCTTGGATCTGTGGGCGCGGGCAGGGTCGTGGACGCCCTCGCGTGTCGCGTCCACTACCGTCGACGGTCACGAGCCACCGGTGGGTCGTGACGGGCCGGTTCGATATACCGCTCTCTAGTTTACTACGCTCTCGGGGACCGCCCGACGGCGGCGGTTCCGATCGGGGTCGGGCCGCCGGTCGCCGAGTGGCCGCTCGGTCGAGGGTGGGCCCGGAGATACGAGCGACTCGGGGACGCAGGGTACTGGCTCGGGGGTCGACTCGCTCCTCTCTCGCCCGTCGGCTCACCGCCCAGCGGGCACCGGCCGGTTCGGCCCTGGGAGAACCGCCCTCGTCAACGTCGTCACTGGGGGTGTGTCCCGTAGAGCGACACGTCTCGGCAGTCGACGTGTCGTCCGTGCGGTGGACGGAGCGATCCACGCGTTCACGCCGGTGGCCGGCGGCCGGCCGAGCACCGGGTAACCCCTCGACACTCCGTGCGGAGGTGGGCGAGCGAGTCGACCGGTAGCGCCGTGGAGACGACGGTGGTGTCGGCCGGTTCGACTACCACGCGGACGGGACAGGACTGGACGGGTGTGGACGTGGCGAACGTGGTCGGGTCTGGGGTCGAGACGAGCTCGCGAGGCCCAGCGTGGTCCCGGCCGTCCGGCCACACGCGACACCAGAGTCTCGAGTTCGGCACGAGCCGAGAGACCGGGGAGTGCAGTCACGGGAATCGAGACACGAGGCACCGGAATCCAGAATGCGAGAAGCAGGCCACGGAGCGACGAGATACCAGAACGGAGTCACCGTAGTCGGAACGTGACGGGTCGAGACACACGGCGACCGGAGTCGGCGTGTGGAGCGACTCGAGATCGAAACGCAGACGCCAGTCTGCCGCGGGTCTCGGTGACCACGGGGTCGGAGTCGCCTCCGCCTCGGTAAATCTACATACGCGATACAGAACCCCCACCGTCCGTCACGATCCACCGCTCTCGTCGCCTCCCGACACCGCCGCGTCACCGTCGCCCTCCTCGTACGCCGTTTCGACACCTGCACCGCCCAGCACCGCACCGATCCGCCGAGTGACGAGGTCGAACACGACCACGAGCGGGTACAGCAGCCGCTCGACGAGCGAGATCGGTCCGGCGACGGTGCCGGCCCACTCGCGTGCGTTCCCGAGGCCGTACGACTTCGGGACGATCTCGCCGACGATCAACACGAGGACGCTCACGACGCCGGTGGCGACCAACACGCCGAGCCCCTCCGGGAGCCGGTCGACGAGGAGTGCGGTCGTCAGCGTCGCGATGGCGACGTTGACGACGTTGTTCCCGACGAGCAGCGTCACGAGCAGGCGGTGTGGATCCGCCCTGAGCTCCCGCAGTCGCTCCCCACGCGTCCCGCCGATCTCGGCGGCCGTCTCGTCCGACAGCGAGAAGACCGCCGTCTCGCTGCTGGAGAAGAACGCACTGAGGAGCGTCAACACGACGACTGCACCGACACTGGCGGCGGTGGCGAGAGTGCTCACACGGTCCCGTCGGCCGGCCCCCACGAGAACGTACCGGCGTACCGTCGGGAGTACAGCGGACGCACCGGTGTGCCGTCGGGCGGGGCCAGGACGGACCGGCGTGTCGAGCGGCCGGGATCGGGCCACGTCCGAGACGGGCGGTTACTTACCCGACCCGGCCGACGTGCGTCCGTGAGCCTCCTCTCGGTCGGTGTCGACGTGGTGCTGGTCGTCGTCGCGGTCGCCGCCCTCGGGTGGGGTGCCGCTCGGTTCGTCGCCGGTGCGAGTCGTCTCGCCGGTCGTGCCGGCCTCTCGGGGCTCGTGATCGGTCTCACGGTGGTGGCGTTCGGGACGTCCGCGCCGGAGTTCGCGGTGACCGTCGACGCCGCGCTCGGCGGACGAGCAGACGTGGCGGTCGCGAACGTCGTCGGCTCGAACGTGTTCAACCTCGGGATCGTCTTGGGTGCGGTCGCGCTCGTCCGCACGCTGCCGACCCACGGGGACCTCGTCCGCCGCGACGGCGTCGTCCTCGTCGCCACGACACTGGTGTTGGTGTGGGTCGTCCGCGACCTCCGTGTCGGCCGCGTCGAGGGCGTGGTGTTGTTCGGCTCGCTGGTCGCGTACCTCCTGGTGGTCGTCTCCACCGACCGCGAACGGCCGGTCGTCTCGGCGGTCGACGACGCAGCGACAGTACCCGAGGCGGCCGTGGCGCCGGCCACCGTGGACCCGTCCACCGACGTGTCCGACGAGGCGTCCGGCGAAACCGCCGCGGGGGCGCCGCCGGACACGACGTGGCTCCGGGACCTGTTCTGGACCGTCGTCGGGTTGGCGTCGGTCGTCGCCGGCGCACACTTGCTCGTCGAGTCGGCGGCGGCGCTGGCGCGGGTCGCCGGGCTCTCGGAGTGGCTGATCGGCGTCACCGTCGTCGCCGCCGGCACCTCTGCGCCGGAGTTCGCCACCAGCGTCGCGGCCGCTCGTCGCGGTGCGGCCGGGCTCTCGGCCGGCAACCTCGTCGGGAGCTCCATCTTCAACACGCTCGGGGTCTTGGGACTCGCGGCGTCGATCCAACCGCTGTCCGTCGCCGCCGCGGCCGTCGAGAGCTCCGTCTGGCTGCTCGTGCTCGTCGCCGTCGCGACCGTGTTGTTGTGGTCCGGCCGCGAACTCACTCGCGCCGAGGGGGCCGTCCTCGTCGCGCTCGGACTCGTCAACTGGGCCGTCGACGTGGTCGGGTGAGTCGAACCCGGGTGCTACGTGGCTGGGAACCCCGATCTTCGAGGGATGGCGAAGACTCAGGTGGGTGGGTGCCGTCACGCCGAGTGACCGTGCTCGAGTTCACGTCCCGGAGTGAGCCAGACTGGGCGCGATCCGTCGGGTGGACGAGTCACGAACGCAGAGCGGGTGATCGCGAGTGACGATCGACGAGGTCACTGTCGGCCCGTACGCCGACGGCGAGATTCTGCCCTTCGATACAGGTGTGGATCTTCCGCTCAATATCGGAATCGTGAAAGGTGGAACGGCTGTCAGGCTGAGCGACTTCGAATACTACTTTATCGGTCTCTCGTTCGATATCATCGAGACGGTGAGCCACGGAGAGAACAAAGGAATCAGCGCGCCCGATATGGGCGCGTACCTGTGGTTCGAACCGGACGGCGATGTCGTCCACATCAAAGAGCCCACTACGAAACCCGAGCGGGAACAGCGGGAGACGATTTACGACTTCTCACACGAGATCACCGTCGAGTACGACGCTCTCGAGTCTGCGATGCTCGACGCCGTCGTCAGAGCGGTCGAGTACGACGGGGAACTCCGCGACACGAACGATTCTCATCGCGAACGTCTCAGAGAGCGTGTTCGGGAGCGAGACGGTCCCTTCGCCGAGGCCGTCCGCCAGGCGGTCGACGACCAGTACCGCTGACGACCGCCGCGGGAGAGTCGGACACGTCGTGGTGGACGACACTCGTGGCGACCGCCGCACCGACCACACCCACGCGGCGAGAACTTCGACAGAGTTTCGGTGTCGCCGATTCAGTCGTCACCAATGAGCGACGGGGTCCGTGTCGGGGTGTTGAGCCTCCACAACAGCAAGGAGACGAAGGCGATCTGCAACGCGGTCGCGGCACTCGGCCACGAGCCGCTGTGGCTCCGCGCGGAGAACCTCCGCGTCGAGGCGGGGTACGGCACCGTGACCGTCGAGCCGGAGCCGGACGTGGTGATCAACCGCCTGCTGTTGCCGGCCGCCGACCAGCCGCTGACGGAGTTGGGACTCGCGGGCGTGTTCGACGCCGTCGACGTGCCCGTCTGTAACCCGGCGAGTGCGACCGCCACGGCGACCCACAAGTTCGCCGCGATGGCCCGACTCGCCGCCGAGGGGCTCCCCGTCCCGCCGTCCGTGCTCCGGATCGGCGCACACAGACTCGAACGGACCCACCTCCCCGACGACCCCGCGGCCGACGACTTCGCCGAGCAGGCGGAGACGAGCGAGCAGACGGAGACGACCCGGGTGACGGAGACGAACGAGCAGACGGCCCCCGGGACGCGGGTGTTCAAACGTCCGGTCGGGACGCACGGCGACGAGACGACGATGCTACGTCCCGGCGAGTACGCGCCACAGACCGCCGCGGCCTCGCAGGGGATCGTCCAGGGGATGGTCGAGAGCCCCTCCGACGACCACGAGGACGTGCGGATCTACGTCGTCGGCGGCGAGGCGGTCGGGGCGATGCGGCGGTACGCGCCCGACGACGACTGGCGGACGAACGTCGCCCGTGGCGGCCGGGTCCGCGACGCCACCCCGGACGTCCCCGAGGACGTGATGCAGTTGGCGGTCGACGCCGCCGACGCGTTGGAGCTGGACTACGCCGGCGTGGACGTGATCGAGGGCGTCGACGGCTGGTACGTGTTGGAGGTGAACGTCACCGCCGGGTTCAAGGGGTTCTTCGAGGCGACGGGAATCAGCCCCGCGCCTGCCATCGCGGCCCACGCGATTCGACGCGTCGACGGCGTGGTCGACGACCAGCAGGTCGCGGAGTTGGCGACGCGGCTCGACGACACGGTGCCGGACTGTCGCCCGCCGCTGGACCCGTCGCCGGAGCCGACGGAGTCGACGCTGGGGTACACGACGGAGGTGCGCGTCGCGGGGACGCAGGGTGCCGAGACCGTCGTCGCGAAGGCCGACACCGGCGCGACGCGGACGAGCGTCGACGTGGCGTTGGCCGGCGAGGTCGGCGCCGGCCCCATCGACGCGACGGTGGACGTGAAGGGTGACGGGAACGGCCGCCCGGTGGTGCCGGTCGGCATCCGTCTCGGCGACTACACTCACCGCGTCCGGGCGAACGTCCGCGACCGTTCGCACCTCGCACACGACGTGTTGCTCGGGCGAGACGTGCTCGACGACTACAGCGTCCGCGTCTCGCGGCGACACGACGACGACGAGACGGACCCACCGGACTTCGTCAGCGGGAAGCACCCCCGCTACGAGACCGAGGAGTGAGCGATCGGCCCGCCGAGTCCGGGGTCGGACAGCACCCGCCTCCCACGCGGCGGGTGCGTCCACGAGGATTATCCCTGGGGACGCGAGACGTGCGGGTAGGATGCCGACCATCGACGAGAAACGCGTGTACGACGCGAAGGAGGGGACGACCCGACTCCTCGTCGCCTGCGGCGTCGGGACGGTCGCCGTCTCCGTCTCCGGTGACATCGTCGGCGAGTTCGGGATCGACGACGACCGGCCGGCACGGGACGTGGCGGCCGCCGAGGGCGTGCTCGCGGTCGCGACGGCGACGGACGTGCTCGTCGGCGCGTACGAGGCGACCGACCACGGGCCGGCGGCCGCCGTCGCGGTCGCCGACGGGACGGTGTTCGCCGTCGCCCCGGACGGCACGCTCGCTCGACTCGCGGACGTGACGGACGCCGCGTGGGAGCGGCTCGGCACGGTGACGGACGTGCGAGCCGCGGACGGCCGGCTCCTCGCGACGGCCGACGGCGTGGTGCGCCTGACCGACGACGGACCGGAACCGGCGGGACTCGACGACGTGCGCGACGTGGCCGGACGCGGCGTCCCGTACGCGGCGACGGACGACGGGCTCTACCGGCTCGCGAACGGCTGGGAGCGGGTGGTGTCTGGCGCCTTCGAGACGGTCGCGACGGACGCGACCGGGGACCGCGTCGTCGCCAGCGACGGGGAGAGCGTCGTCACACGCGGCGAGCCGTGGGCTGCGACCGACGGGGAGGAGTCCGCGGCACCGACCACACCCGCCCCGACCGACGCCGCGACCGGCGAGTGGACCGTCCACGACGAGGCGGGCGTCGTCGCGGGTGCGGTCGCGGGCGAGCAGGTGCTGGCCGTCACGGAGACCGGCACGGTCCGCGTGAGCGTCGGCGACGGGTGGCGTGGGCGAACGCTGGGAGTCCCCGACGTGGTCGCGGCGACGGTCGCCGACTGAGGCGTCTCGACCGAGGCGACACGGCGACTGTGGCTACCACGAGATCCGTCGCGGTGCGACGACCGAGACGGCGCCACGAGTAGGAACGGGTTTACCGGAGGGACCGAATACCCCCGCACATGCTCGTGCCAGGGTCCACGTCGCAGTCGCTGGCGGCCACGCTGGCGGCCGAGACCGGCCGTCCGCTGGCGACGCCGACGTTCGACCGGTTCCCGGACGGGGAGACCTGTGCGTCGGTGCCGGGGTTCTCGGGGGAGTCGGCCGTGATCGTCGCCGCCACCACCTCGAACGACGCGCTCGTCGAACTGCTCCAACTGCAAGACGCCGTCCGCGAGGCCGGTGCCACGGAGGTCACCACCGTCCTCCCGTACATGGGGTACGCCAGACAGGACGAGTCGTTCGGCGAGGGCCAGCCCGTCTCCGCGCGTGCCGTCGCTCGTGCGGTGTCGACGGGGACAGATCGGGTCGTCCTCGTGGACCCACACGAACCGGCCGTCACGGAGTTCTACGACGTGCCCACGACGGTCGTCAGCGCCGCGCCGCTGCTCGCGGAGCCGCTCGGCGAGTTCGCGGACCCACTGTTCCTCGCGCCCGACGAGGGGGCGACGGAGTTGGCGACGGCCGTCCGGGACGCGTACGGCCACGGCGAGACGGACCACTTCGTCAAGGAGCGCGACTACGACACCGGTGCCGTGACGATCCACCCCGGCGAGACGGACCCGACGGACCGCGACGTGGTGATCGTCGACGACATCGTCGCCACCGGCTCGACGGTGAGCGAGGCGGTCGCCGCCCTCAGCGAGCGGGATCCGCGGCGGATCGTCGCCGCCTGCGTCCACCCGATGCTGGTCGGCAACGCCCGCAGCAGACTCGCCGCCGCCGGCGTCGACCGCGTCGTCGGCACCGACACCGTCGAACGCCCCGCCAGCACCGTCTCCGCCGCGCCGGCCGTCGCGAACGTGTTGTGAGTGTGAGTCAGTCGGCGACCGCGACCTCGCTGGCGCCGTCCGAGACACTCTCGTAGACCTCGTCGGTGCCAGTGACGAACTCACCGTCGCGTCGAAGTACGTCTGCACTCTCCAGTTGGTCGACCTTCTCGTTCAACACGAGCGGGTCCACGTCGTCGTCCCACTCCGTCGCGAGGTTCCGCCGAACCGTCTCCGTGTCGAGGTGGAGATCTGGGTCTCCCTTCTGTACCGCGCTGAAGTAGTACGCGTTCGCGTACTTCGGGAAGTGGCTGAGCATCCTGAGATCGAGCTCCTCGCGCAGGACGTAGTAGGCGTCTGCGACGATCTGTCCGACCACACGTCGCTCGTACTCGTCGTAGGAGGGAGCCGTCGACTCCACCGCCTCGATCTTCTCTCCCGGGAAGACGGCTCCGTCGTCGATCCGTACGAAGTCGAAGTCGGACAGAACACGGAGGTACCCTTCCGTGTTCGCCTGTCCTTGGATCCGATCGAGACGCTCGACCGCCAGCGGTACCTCCTCGTGGAGGTACTTCACGATCTGGACGACGGAGTTGAGTTGGTTCCTCACCGGATCGAGGTCGTACACTGCCTCGAAGATCGCCTTCGCGGTCGTCCAGTCGAGGTGGTTCAACATCTCCTCGCGGCGAGTCTGAAATGCGTCGTACAGCGCGTCGCGGTCGGGGAGCGAGACGGCGTAGTGACCCGGGCCGGTCTGCTCCGCTCTGAGTGTCTCGACACCGCCGACGTTGACGAACTTCATCACGTCGTCGGTCCCACGACTGTCACTCACGTCTTTGGGATAGGCAGTCCCCAGTTTGAGAAGTACCGAGTCGTCCGGCGCTTCGTGGAAGTCCTGCACGAAGAGTCTACGCGTGTACCTGTGGCGGAGCAGCCGCTGGATCTCGTCGGCGACGGACTCGCTCGTGCCCTCGAACACGAGGCGGTCGTCCCGGATCGACACACTCCCCCGGATCATCACTCTTCACCCCGTGTCTCGGTCGTCTGGTCCAATGTGCGTTGTGGCTCTGGTTCGATCCACAGTGTCCACCGTCTCGTCTCCTCCGTCCACCACTGGTAAAAGCGTGACTTCGGGAGGCGAGAGGGTGGTCCCCCGCCGTTCTCTGGCGGGGCGTAGAAGTCCTCGTACGGGTCGAAGAACTGCACCTCGTCGTGGTTGATGGTGAACACGACGACCGTGTGTGGGATCGCTCTTCCGTGCATCCCGCCTCGCACGTCGTACCCTTCGGCGTGGTGGAGGTACGACGGAGAGAGTTCCACCACAGGGAGTGAACACTGCTCTCGTTCGACGATTTCGGCCAGTGTGGACCGATCGAGTTCGGTGTCGATCTGCATCGCGTAGCCGTGCGGAGACAGGTGATCCTCGAGTGCCTCCGGAAGCGGGTCGGCCGTGGCTCCGAACTGCGGCCTGTAGTCGCAAGCGTCCTTCACCGTGTCGTGGTCGACCGCGAGCGACGGCACGTCGTGACGGGTAGCTAGGTCGTCGACGACGTTCTGAATCGCCCTCGTGAGGCAGGTGTCTTCCCGACGCTGTCTGTCGAACGAACTGACCCGTGTCTGGTACGACTTCCTGTCGTCGGACCCGATCGTCACTCTCGACTCACCTCGCGGCGCTAGATGTGAACGCCGCTGAAAGTTCTTCTGGAGACAACGACGGTTGGACGAGCCGTCGGTGGAGCGTACTCGAGATCCCACTCCCGACGGGAGGCTAACTCACCCCGTCCCGTAGATTCAAGCCGTCCCCTGCCGACTGCTGGGACATGAGCGACTGTCCCTTCTGTGGCATCGTCGCCGGGGAGATCCCGGGTCGGATCGTCGGCGAGAACGACCACGCCGTGGCGTTCCTCGACGCGAACCCGATGGCGCCGGGCCACACGCTGGTCGTCCCGCGGGAACACCGCGAGCGGCTCGCGGACGCGACGAGCGAGGAGACGCAGGCCGTGTTCGCGCTGCTCCACGAGTTGGCGCCGAAGATCGAGACGGCCGTCGACGCCGAGGGGGCCACCGTCGGCCTGAACGACGGCAGCGTCGCCGGACAGGAGGTACCACACGTCCACGCACACGTCATCCCGCGGTTCCCGGACGACGACGGCGGCCCGATCCACGTCGCCGCCGGTTCGCGTCCGGAACTGTCCGACGCGGAACTCGACGAGATCGCCGCCGCAATCGGCGACGACTGATCGCCGCGGTGGTCGGCGCTGCTCCCTCCCGTCGCCTCCATCCGTACGCCCGTCGGGGACCGCCGTGTTTAGGCGGCTCCCGGCGAACCGAGTGGTATGAGCGTCCGCGAGGAGTTCGACGAGTGGGCGGCCGCGGGCCGCGACAGGGGGATGGAGGAGCGACACTGGCACACGGCACGCCACGTGCTCGCGCGGATGCCGGTCGAAGCCGGCGACCGCGTGCTCGACCTGGGCACCGGGTCGGGGTACGCGCTGCGCGCTCTCGCCGACACGCGCGACATCGGGCACGGCGTGGGGCTCGACGGCGCGCCGAAGATGGCGCACAACGCCCGCGAGTACGCCGCCGAGGCGGACACGGGGGAGTCGACACTGTCGTTCGTCGTCGGCGAGTTCGGTTCGCTCCCGCTGGCCGACGACAGCGTCGACCACGTCTTCTCGATGGAGGCGTTCTACTACAGCGCCGACCCCCACGAGACGCTGCGGGAGATCCGGCGCGTACTCCGGTCGGGCGGTACGTTCCACTGTGCGGTGAACTACTACGAGGAGAACGTCCACAGCCACGACTGGCAGGAGCACATCGACGTGGCGATGACCCGCTGGAGCGGCCCAGAGTACCGCGCCGCCTTCCGCGAGGCCGGACTCCACGTCGCGAGTCAGGACAACGTCCCCGACCGCGAGACGGAGATCCCGCCCGCCGAGGCGTTCCCCACGGAGAACTGGGAGACGCGCGCGGCGATGGTGGAACGCTACCGCGAGTACGGCACGCTGGTGACCGTCGGCGTGGCACCGTAGCGCGCCGGCACCGACGCGCGAGTTCCCGTCGGCGACCCCGACGCGCGAGTTCCCGTCGTCGACACCGACCCCCACCTGCGCGTCGCCGCCCGCCGTCGAAGGGTTGACACGGACGCGGTCCCCAGTTCCGACACCGATGGCCATCGATCCGGAGTTCGAGCGGAGCCGCGAGCGCGACGAGGATCACGAGGGGCACGCCGTCTGGGGCCCGGTCGACGAACCCGAGGAACTCGGCATCCACGGTACGCACGTCGCCGTCGACTTCGACATCTGCATCGCCGACGGCGCCTGTCTCGAGGACTGTCCCGTCGACGTGTTCGACTGGGTGGAGACGCCAGACCACCCCGAGAGCGAGAAGAAGGCCGACCCGGTCCGCGAGGGGCAGTGTATCGACTGTATGCTGTGTGTCGACGTCTGTCCGGTCGACGCCATCGACGTCGACCCCGGCCGCGAGAACCGGGTGTAGCGGACGAGCACCCGACGCGGGCGCACCACCGACCACCCCGACCCTCGCCGCTCCCGACGTTTCTCACCGCGGTCTCCGTCGGTCGTCGCCGCTACCGACCAGCGGCGCCGTCTCCGTCGCTGCGCCGTTCCCGCCGCCTCAACGTCAGTTTCCGCCGTTGCCGCGCCCGTTCCCACCACCACGACCGTCTCCGCCACCACGTCCGTTCCCGTCGTCGCCGCCGGCGGCACTCCTGACGGCCGGTAACACGTTCACGTGGCCCTCGCCGCGGTACTCGTCGGCGTCGAGTCCGCCCGGCGCGCTCCCCGGCGCGGACGGCTGGTCGCCGTCCACCGTCCCGTCGTCGGAGACGTTCGGGGTCACGCCGGGGGCGGTCGTCTCGCCCGCCCGCCCGACCGGGCGCGGCTGGGCGAACGACTCGATCCGGTCTCTGACGGCGGCGGGCGTCGCGTCCTCGCCGAGCGCCTCGTACAACAGCGCCGCGAAGCCGGAGACGTTCGGCGCGGCGAAGGAGGTGCCGGGTTTCCCGCCGTACGACGGCGTGTACGCTTCCAACCGCGCGTCTTCGGGTGCGTCCGGGTCCGTCTGGAACGTCGTCGACAACACGTAGTCGAAGAGGAGCCGTCGGATCGGTACCACCCCGACCCCGTCCGGGTCGACGTTGCCGCCACCGGCCGTCACGTCCACGCCCTCGGCGCCGTAGTTCGTGTAGAAGGCCGGCTCGTAGGTGGGCAGTTCCGTGTCGATCGGCCGTTCGACCGTGAACGGACCGACCTGCGTCCCGCGGCCCTCGACCGGCCACCCGTAACCGATGGGGCCGGTCGCGCCGACGCTCACGTACCCGTCGGCCTCCGCCGGGAGCACGATCACGCCATCGTCGAGGTTCGTCCCGTCGTTGCCCGCCGCCGCGACCGGGAGTGCTCCCTGCCCGACCGCGAACTGGCCGACGGCCGAGAGGAAGTCCACCGTCACGCCGATGCCGGAGCTGTCTTCGGGGATCGGCGGCGTCCCCAACGAGAGGTTCAGCACGTCACACCCCGCGCCGGTGAACGCACTGCCGCCGTTGGCCGGTGGAGAGACGGTCACCGGCGCACCCTCGGGGGCGGCACCGACGACGACCGCCGCCGCCACGTCCGCGAACGACGCCCCCGCGCCGGAGAACACGCGCAGGTCGACGACCTCGGCGTCGGGTGCCATCCCGCGCACCCCGGCACCGTTGACCGCCGCCGCGGCCGTCCCGGCGACGTGTGTCCCGTGGTCGTCGTTGAGCGGGCCGGGGCCCTCGCCGTCGGCGGTGAAGTTCTCCGAGAGGTCCTGTCGGACGTTCGGGAGGTCTGGGTGTGCGAAGTCGTCGTCCGGGTTCGCGCCCAACACCCCGTCGTCGATCACCCCGATCCGCGTGCCGTCGCCGGTGGCGGTCTCGTGGACCCGTTCGATCTGCTGTTCGCGCTTGTCCCACTGGAGGTCGTACAGCGGTTCCGATGTCTCGGCGGCGGCCGGGTCCGCCTCTGCCGCCGCGACCACCTCTGGCGGTTCGATCGCCACGTCGAGGTCCGCCGTGTACCGCGCCTCGGCGGGCATCGCCGACTCCGAGCCGCGGACGACGACGAACTCGATCCCGTCGCCGTCCGGCGTCACGTCTCGGAAGTCGTACACCACCTCCATCGCACTCACCATCTCGGAGACCGGTGTCTCCGTCGCCGCCGTGTCCACGACGTATCGGTCCTCGCTCGGCTCCGCCGCGAACGCACGGCCACTCGCCCCGACGACCGTCGCCGCACTCAACAGCTTCAGCACACCTCGCCGCGTGGTCTCGTGTACCATACTACATCCCTCCACTCGACAGACAATAATGGTTGTCCATTACATACTCGGTACCAACTCCGTCGTCGGCCGTAATCCGGTTGCTGACGGTGTCGCGGGCGTCGACGACCGCCCCGGTGGTGGTAGTCGAGGAGGGGTCGACGAGACGAGGGCGGACCCGAACGTCTATGTACGGGCGGGCAGGCAGGAGGCGTATGGTACTCGGTCTCGCGTCGGTCCCGGACCTCCTGCGGCTCGTCTTCCTGCCGGCGTTCGCGTGGGCCGCCTACCGCGACGTGCGGACGCGGCGGCTCCCGAACGCGTTGTGGCCGCCGCTGGCGCTCGTCGGCGTCGTCGCGCTGGCGCTGGAGGCGGCGGCGACGTACCCGTTCGCGGGGTACGAGGGACGGGTGTTCCTCGTCCGCGTCGGGTTCGCGCTGCTGTTCCTGTTGCCGTTCGCCTACGGAGCGTACTTCCTCCGGGCGTTCGGCGGTGCGGACGCGAAGGCGACGATGGTGTTGGCGCTCGGGCTCCCGACCACCCCGGCGTACGCGCTGCCGGCCGGGGTGGTCGCCGCGCTCCCGCCGACGGTGCTCGCGGCGCTGCCGCGGACGACGCTCCCGCTCGTCCCGTCGCTGTTGGGTGTGACCGCGATGGCGACGCTGACGAACGCAGTGTTGGTCGCGCTGCTGTACGTCGGCTACCTCGCCGTCGGCAACCTCGTCCGGGGACGGGTCGGCCTCGCGATGTTCGTCGGGCGTCCCACGCCGGTCGAACGGCTGGCGGACCGCCACGGTTCGCTGCTCCGGACGGACGGGAGTCTCCCCCGGAGCGGACTCGACCTCGACGCCCTGCGGATGTACTTCCGGTGGCGCGGCTGTACGCTCGCGGACCTCCGGGCGGACCCGGCGGCGTTCAGAGAACCCGACTTCGTCGGCGACACCTTCGACCCGACGGACGGCGCGACCCACCGTGGCCCGGACACCGGCGGCCCGGCGGGGAGCGGGGCGGCCACCAGTGGTGCCGGGAGCGACGCGGCGACCGATGGACGCGAGGCCGACGACTGGGCCGGGACTGGGTTCGTCCAGGCGGAGACGGAGGAGACGGCGGACGCAGGCGACGCCGAGACGAGTGGGACCGAGGCCGGAACGGTGACCGAGGCAGGGACTGCAGCGAACGCGAGCGAGGCCGAGACGACCGACACAGACGCGACGGGGACGGGAGCGACGACCGACACAGATGCGACGGCGACCGACACGGACGAGGCGACCGACGACGCGCTCCACGATCCGTGGGCGGCGGCGGCGTTCCTCGACGCCGTCGACGGCTCCGCGTACGGGACGACGCCGGAGACGCTCCGCTCGGGGTTGCAGACGGTCGCCGAGACGGACCGCGTGTGGGTCTCGCCCGGGCTGCCGTTCGTCGTCCCGCTGTTCGGCGGGCTCCTCGTCGCACTCACACTCGGGGACGTGTTGACCCTGCTGTTGCGTGCGGTCGGGCTCGCGTGAGTCGCCGCCGCGTCACACCAGCGAGGCGGCGTACGCGAGCGACGACAACACCATCAACGCGACGAGCAGGATCGAGATGAGCTGTTGTCTGTCCACGGTGGTGGCTGGCGGCAGAGGGTGAAAACTCCCGCGGTCACTGCGAGTCGCGAGGGTGGCGCCGATCGACGGCGCACACCACCCAACCGACACCTCACGCGAGCGCGGCGAGGTCGAACTCGAAGCCGGCGACCGGGAGTTCCAGGTCGTGTGCGACGAGCACCGCCGGGTGGAGTTCGCCGATCACGCCGACCGGCTCCCCGTCGATCACGACACTCGCCGTCCGGCCGTCGAGGAACGACGGGTGGTCCGTCGGCGGGGTCGCCAACTCGGCGTCGAAGGCGTCACACACCGCCTGCAGACGCCCCTTCGCGTCCTCGTAGGTGGCGTCCGTCCGGCCGAGGACGGCCGCGACGTGGCGCGACTCCGCGACGTGGGTCGCCTCGTCGTCGTCGCGGTGGGCGACGAAGCCGATCTCCGCGAGGTCCTGCGGGTACGCCCGGTGGGTGTTGTTCTCCAACACCTGCGTCAGCGACGGGAGCAGCCAGGTCCGGAGTTGCGTGTACTCCTCGCTGTACGGCGACGTGATCTCTGCGGGCGGCGCCGCCCCGAACGCGTCCCCATCGGGCTCCAGTCGGAACGCCTCGTAGTTCCGGCCGGGCGCGGTCATGTGGAAGTTCAGCGTGTCCTCGAAGCCGAGTCCGACCAGTGTCTCCCGGACGGCGTCCTCCAGCCGCGAGCGCTCGTGACGACCGCCGACGGTGCCAACGTCGGGGAGCGTCGACTCCAGTTCGCCGAAGCCGTACGCTCGACCCACGTCGTCGATCAGGTCCGTCGGGTGGAGCACGTCGACGCGGTACGGCGGGATCTCCACGTCGTACACCGTCTCCTCGCCCAGCGAGTACGCCGCGTCCAACCCGGAGCGCTCGAACAGGTCGACGACCTCGTCGGGCTCCAAGTCGATCCCGAGCGTGGACTCGATTCGCTCGTGTGCGACGGACTTCTCGTCGACGGCGAGGTTCGGGCGGAGCAACTCCGGTCCGTACTCGTCCGGGTGGGTCGCGCCGTCGGCGTACTCGACGCGGACCTCTTCCAGGCGGCCGCCGCGGGCGGCGAGTGCGTAGCAGATCACCACGCACATCTTGTCGATGGTCCACTGGTCCGTGCCGGTGAGTTCGACGAACAGGTCCCGGGAGTCCGTCGTCACCTCCGTCCGCTGGCCGTTGATCACCGGCGGGAACGAGAACAGCCCCTGCCGGTCGTAGATCGCCGGGTAGCGGTCGTACTCGGCCACGAGGTCCGCGTACGTCTCCCCCGTCGGGTGGTCGGCCAACACGTCGGCGGGTGTCGCGCCGCCGTCCCCGATCCCGGCCATCGACTCGTGGTCGAGCGGGACGAAGCGGTCCCCGTCGGGCTCGATCCCGCGGTAGGTGATCGACTTCTGTGGCGACCGGGCACTCGTGTCGTCGTCGGCCGCTTCCGACTGCACGTCGCGTGTCGTCACCGTCGGCGCCTCGATCGGGTCCTCGTCGGCCGGATCGCGGTCCGGGTCCGCCTCTTCGCTCTCGGCGTCGCCGCCGACGAGATCCGTCCCGCCGGTCGCGAGGCGGTCTCCGCGCAACATCGCCAGGTCGTGGATCCCGATGGCACCCTTCGCCCGTCCGCGGCCCATCGTCGCGTGGAGCTTCTCCTGGAGTTGGATCAGCGACTCCAGCGCCGACTCGTCCAACTCGACGCCGCGGACCACCGCGCCGGTGACGTACGGGCGCTCGTCGGGGACGGTCTCCTCGACCTCGATCACCCAGTCGGCGGCGTTCGTGTCCGGCACGTGGACGCCGCGTGCGTCGCCGTACTGGTACCGCAGCGAGCGCGCGACCCCCTCGACGGAGAGACGGTCGAGCCGGTCCGGGCCGAACTCGAACTGGTAGTCGCCGTCCTCGGTCTCGCCCTCGAACTCCAACCCGAGCGCGAACAGGTCGTCGACGAACGCCTCGTCGCTCTTCTCCTCGTGGCCGGTCAACGCGCGCAACTCGTCCGTGTCGATGTCGACGACTGGCATCAGTAGCTCACCTCGTGTGTCTCCGTGTTCGCCTCGCTCGTCCGGTCCCGTCGACGTTCGCCGGTCCGGTTCGGCCACCGCTCGCTGCCGCGGATCGGTCTCCGGTCGCCGGGTCGGGTCTGATCTACCGCCGGCATCAGTACGGCACCTCCGTCTCCCGCAGGAACTCCAGGTCGGCCAGGGTGCCGTGGAGGTCGCGGATGTCCTCGGCACCGGTGGCGAGCATCGCCAGCCGTTCCAAGGCGAGCCCCCACGCCATCACGTCGCCTTCGACACCCAGCGGCTCCAACACCTCGTCGCGGAACAGCCCGGAGTTGCCGATCTCGATCAACTCCCCCGTCTCCGGGTGTTCGCCGAACAGCTCGAAGCTCGGCTCCGTGTACGGGTTGTAGTGGGGTTTGAACTGCACGTCCGTGATCCCGAACTGCCGGTAGAACTCCTCGAAGGTGCCCATCAGGTCTCGGACGGACAACTCGTCGGCCAACACCCACCCTTCGATCTGGAAGAACTCCAGCAGGTGCGTGGCGTCCAAGGTGTCGTTGCGGTACACCTTCTCGACGGAGAAGTACCGTTCCGGCGGCTCCAGGTCCGCTCCGGCGAACCCGGAGAGGTACCGCATCGACAGCGAGGTGGTGTGGCCGCGGAGCGCGACCGCACTGGCGAACTCTTCGCTCCACGGGGAGTGGTAGCCGTCGCCGTCTTCCCCGACGCCGTCGCGGTGGGCCGACTCGACGCGCTCGACCAACTCCGGCGGGAGGTTCTCCGCGGGGTCGACGTCCAACGCGAACCGGTCCCAGTGGGTCCGCGCCGGGTGGTCCTGTGGCATGAACAGGCAGTCGTTGATCCAGAAGTCCGCGTCGGCGTGTGGGCCGTCCATCTCCTGGAACCCCATCCCGACGAGCACGTCCTTCACGCGGTCGGCGTACGCCCGCAGGACGTGTTTCTTCCCGCCGCGAACTTCGGGGGCGTCCGCCGCGACATCGTACTCGGTGAACTCCACGTCCTCCCACTCGCCGGAGGTGAGCAGTTCCGGCGTGAGTCGGTCTACCGTCTCGGCCGCCTCGACGCCCGCCATCAGCGCGTCGACGCCGTCGTCGGTGAGTGTGACGGCTCGTTTCGTGCGTTCGGTGCGGGCGACGAGTCCACGGGAGTCGAGCCGGTCGAGCACGTCGGCGTCGAACGCCTCCGCTGGACGTGTGCCGTCGGCCTCGTCGTCGGCGGCTGTCTCCGTCGCGGAGTCGCCGTCCGTCTCGGTGTCGTCGCCTGTCTCGTCGTCGGCTTCGTCGTCGCCACCGGACGCTGCGTCCGCGAGCTCCTCCAGCGCGGCCGCCTCCGCGTCCGCGTCTGGGTCTGCGTCCGCGTCGGCGGTGATCTCGCCGGCTTCGACGGTGCCGTACCCCTTCCGAGCGTAGTTGGCCAAGGCGATGTCCACCTCGTCGCCTTCGAGCCCGGACGCGCCGATTACCTGCCCCATCTGGACGGGGTCGTCGCCCGCGCCGGCCTCGTGTGCGGTGCGGTACAGTCGGACCTCGGGGAGACCGTCGGCGACGTACGTGTGCCCCTCGTCGGTGAGCGTCACCGTCTCGCTGGTCGTCTCGGAGAGGCTGACGAGGCCGTCCGCCTCGAGTTCGAACGCAGCCTGTGTCACCGTCTCCGGTTTCTCGCCGAGTTCCGCGGCGAGGTCGTCGATACTCCGTGTCTCGGTCGCACTCGCTGCCTCCAGCAGCGCGACCTGTGTCTGTGGTCGTCGCATTCGGTTGGATCGTGTTGTGTGTCGTCGTCAGTTAGCGGTTCCGGGACCGACTCGTCGCCGCGCGCCGGTCTCGGCCCCGTCGATCACTCTCTGCTCGGTGTCGCCGTCGGCAGTGTCGCGACACCGCAGCCGCGTCGAGCGGTTTCGCGCGAGGTGGCGTCTCCGGCACCCCGCGGTCCGCCGCTCTCAGACGCGGCCGAAGAAGAACCCGAACTCGCCGCTGGCTGCCGGGCGTGCGGTGCGGTCGGTGGCGAGTTCGGACGCCATGTGCGGTGGTGACGCGGGCCGAGACTAAAAGCTGTCGTGGCCCGAGACACGGTCGGAACGCCGAGCTCTTGGGGGCGTGTAGTCGGCACTGCCCGAGTGTCTAATCGTCCCACGGAGTGACGACGCTGAATGAATGCACTACATATTACGGGACAAATAGCTAGGAAGATTGTAGTTCGAATGCAAACGCAACCCGTGTGGGTCGTCACAATGACCGACGAAGACAAGCCAAGTTCGATCCACTCGCGTAAACTCGGTCGATTCACACGCCGTCGGCTCCTCCGTGTGTTGTCGGCGGCCGGAATCTCGTCCGCAGCAGCGGGGGCTCTGAGCGTCGACCACGTTCGAGGTGCGGCGTCCGATCAGGTCCCCGTAGCGTACGACGTCGAGGGGAACTCGGAGGGGTACGTCCCGGCAGACTGGTACGACCGCCTCGCGAAGGCCAGAGACGTACGTGACCGGCTCGACGGGGAGTTCCTCCCGGAACCGGCGAGCGACCGTGCCGAGACGGCGACGGAGCGCGTCCGCGACGCCGTCACCGGGGTGTGGCTCGATGCTGGGACCGGCAACAGCGAACCTCACGTTATCGTGAGCCTCGACGAGGAGTCCGAGTCGCTCGGCGATGCACGCGGTGCCGTCCCGGAGCGGATGCGTGGTATCGACATCGAGGTCGAAGTCGCAGAACGCGAGGAGGAGTTGACCGACTGCACTCCGAAACAGAAGGGAGACACGTCCCAGATGCCCGGTGGACTCTCTGTCGACTTCTCGTCCGAGGAGAGTTCCGCACGGGGGACACTCACCTCCCGGATGTACGACGAGAACGACTACGTCTACCGACTCGCGACCGCCGCCCACGTCCCCGAGGCGGCGACGAACGGTAACGACTGTGGAACACAACTCGAAGGGATGGAGGCCCGACACAACGGAACGAAGATCGGCGAGGTCCACTTCGTCGACCACGAGAACGACATCGCGGTGATCGAGGCGACGAACACGACACCGCTCGACGAAGTCTGGGACCCACGTGACTTCTCCGACAAGTACACGGTCAAGTCGACGATGAGCAAAGACTGCGTCGACACGTTCATGAAAGACGACAAGAAGGTCAAGAAGTACGGGGTCGGTCGCTGCTTCGGGACCGGGAAGATCACGGCTCGTGGCAAGAAAGAACGAGCGTACGTCAACGAGTCGTGTACCACGTACTGGCGCGACTGTGTTCGTTGGGGAACGTTCAACAGCATCGGTCCGGGCGACAGCGGTTCCATCGCGTTCGGTCCGGATCCCGGCGGTTCCGACTACCTCGCGTCGAACATCAACTCGTGGCGCTGGTTCGACTACTCGGCCGGCCCGGCCGGGTACGCCATCGACAACACCCACGGGTACTACTGGGGTTAACGGAGTCTCGTAGCCACGGAGTGTGACGGGCGGGCGACCAGTCGCCTACGCCAGGCGATACCGTCGCGTCCGCCACGCTATTTCTCCGACGAGACCGGCGAGGCTCACGACGGCGGGCCACGCCAGCACGTACCAGCCGAACGGCGTCGGGCCGACGGGCGTCAGTCCACGGCGAGCGGTCGTCCACGTGCCGACCGCCGCGAGGACGAACGCGAGGCCGACGAGGAGCACGGGTGTCGCAGTGGTGCGCCAGCGAGCCAGCGCCGCCGGCACCGCACCGGCGAGTACCATCCCGAGCGTCGCGTACGTCGCGTAGATCGGCTCCGTCCCGAACGCCACCAGGAGGTTCTCGAAGCCGAACCGTGTCCACAGGATCGCCGCGGCGGCCGCGTGGAGCGCGCCGCCGACGGCGGCAGCCTGCACGCGGGGGGACAGTCTCAGCGGGGGCATCAAGCTAGCGATTGACGTTCTGGCTTGTATACTTTTTGCCAGTCTAGAGAGATACAAACCCAGCCGTTCGCGTGGGCACCGACTCCGGATCCCGCCGTCCTCACCACACCGCGAGCCACTCCTCACTCCGCGAACTCCCGCACGGACTCGAACGTCCCCTCGCGGATCGCGGCCGCGACGGCGTCGGTGTCGACGGCGGGCGTCTCGTTGGGGTACTTCCGGGCGAAGTAGCCGACGAGGTTCTCCACGTCCCGATCCAGCAACTCGTCCGCGTTCTCGTGGTCCGTGTCGACGGACTGGGGCCAGTCGAAGACGACGACCCCGTCCTCGCCGACGGCGACGTTGTACTCCGAGAGGTCGGCGTGGACGTAGCCGACGCGGTAGGCGGTCGCGATCTCCCGGAGGATCAGGTCCAACACGCCGACGACCTGCTGGGACTCTAGCCGGGCGTCGGCCAACTCCGGCCCGGGGAGCTTCTCCATCACGATGGCGTGGCGGTTGTGGTCGATCGGTCGCGGGACGGACACGTCCGGGTACAGCGCCTCCAGGGTCTCGTGTTCGCGTTCGGCGGCCTTCCGGGCGGTGTAGAGCCACGAGACGTGGTCGCGGTCGGCGGTGTACTCGCGACTCTCCATCACCTCGCGGAAGTTCGTGTACCCCTCGCGGTGGAACTTCAACGCGAACTCGCGGTACGAGGACACCTCGTACACGTCGGACTCCTTGCCGACACCCAGCGGCGCACCCACGCCGGCGACGGTGTCGCGTTCCGCGAAGGTGTGCAACGCGAGGGCGTCGTACCCCTCGAACGCCAGCCGGTAGCCGTCGTACTGGATCGTCTTCCCCTCGACGAGGTCCCGGTCCGCACAGCGGTCGAGCCGGTACTCCGTCTCCTCCTCGCTCAACCCCGCGAACTCCGGCAGTTTCTCCAGGTCCACCCACTCGGAGAAGCGCATCCCCTGCTCGAGCCCGGAGAGGAGGTAGAAGTCCTCGGGCTCCAGCTCGGCGACGACGCCGGCGACGTTCTCGACCATACCGACACTCCACGAGCGAGCCTCAAAAGCGTCGCGTCACCGGGGAGCAAGACGTGGAACCGAGACGTGTCGTGGTCACTCCGACGCGAACGACGCTGGACTCGACTGCCGACTCGCGTCCTCCCGTCGGAGTGCGTCGACCGACGAGGAGGTCGACGTGACGAACGTCTCTTCGAACGACTCGTCGCCGAAGAACTCCGACACGTCGACCACGTCCGACGGCGTACGAGTTCCGCGACTCGGATACGTGAGCCGAAGCCGTCCAGATCGACCCCCTCCGGTCGGTCCAGACGGACCCGTGATCCCTCCGGGGTCGGGACCGACCGAGACTCGCAATCGGAAGGAGTAGGTAACTGAGCCAGTGCTCACGGGCGGAACGGGAGTCCACGCGAGAGCCTCGGGGCTCGCCCCCGAGGCGGTTCACCTCGCGGTGGTGGCCTCTGCACAGGCCAGTCGACGTTCGAATTCGTCGACGGACGTTTCGCTACCGGTTTCGCGAATCCACTTAGTGCCCAGTTCACGCCAGTTTTGAGCAGCCTGCTCGTCTCCGACCTCTCGGCACACTCGTACCAGTGCCACGAGGGCGTCGAGTCCGTCCGACACTGCATCGAGTTCGTAGAGCGTCGCAAGTGCCCGCCGATACCGGCGTCGAGCTGTCGGTGTGTCCCCACTCACTCTGGCAGCGTCGCCGAGACCGAGCGTCGCAGTGGCCACCGCACGGTGATCCTCACTCTCACGACTGAGTGTCCGACACGTCTCGAAGTGTTCACGTGCGTCGGCAGTCTCACCTCGCGCGAGCGCGAGCGTACCGAACGCATCGTGGACGTCGGCGACGTGTGGCTGCATCTCCATCGACCGCCCGATCGACAAACTCCGTTCGAGCACCTGCTCTGCAGTCGCGTAGTCGTCTTCGCGTGTCGCGAGCCGGCCTAGCTGAAGCAGGACCGCAGCCATCCCGGATCGGTCTCGAACGTCTCGTTTGAGAGCGAGACTCCGCCGGTAGTGGTCGCGTGCGTCCGACACGTTCCCACGCTCGGCGGCGATGTCACCCGCGAGCTTCTCCGACGAGGACTGATTCTGTCTGTTTCCCAACTCGCGGTCTAGTGCAATCACATCGGTCAGTCGCTCGGCTGCCGTCTGCAACTCACCGCGAGCCTGTGCAACCTTGGCACGGTAGTACAGTGTGTCGGAAACGGGGCCACACGGATCGAGATCTGCTGCCCGCTCGACTGCGGCACGGAGGTGACACGCTGCCTCACGGTGAGCGCCACGGGTCATCGCTACCCAGGCGAGCGAGTTGAGCGCGTTCACCACGTGGCGCGGATGATCTCCATCGTCTGCAGCTTGCAACGAGGCATCGAGCGCTGCTGTCGCCCCGGCTGTATCGCCACGGTCGATCAACACCTCACCCAGTCCACGGTACCCTTCGGCACGGTACTCTGTCCGTGTATCGGACGGAGCATCGATCGTCGTACATCGTTCACACAGATCGCGGAGTTCGTGCTCGGCGCGTTCTGGTGCGCCGTAATCGTACCACATTTTCCCGCGGGACGACCGACACTCGAGTTCGGTTGCCGGATCACAGGCGTCGGGAAGCTCGATCCCAGAGTCAGCAGTCGTTCCGAACAGTGGCGCTAGCGAGGCGTGTTCGAGCCCCACGGCGAACAGGTCGGTGAGGAACTCGTCGACCGACGCCGCCTCCGTGAGCGGCTCGAGTTTCAGTTCGTCGTCGCCCAACCAGTTCGCGACCGTCTCGTACCGGTCGGGACGATCGACTACCGCAACGAGTGTCGAGACAGCCCACTCGAAGCGGGTGACAGTCTGCTCTTCGTCGACATCGAGTGCACACTCGAGGAACCGGACGAGCCACTGTGAGTGTCTCGTACGGAACGTGTGGTCACTGTGGTGTGCAGAGACGAGGTGTCCCTCGATCGCATCGATCGCCGCATCGATCGCCTCGTGCGTGACGGAGTCGTCGCCCGCTGGACGTGTGAGATCGTCTCCGGGCACACGCTCCGTCGCGAGCACGTGGAGCCGTGCCCGTGTTACGGGTTCTCCGGCGATGCCGAGAACCGCCGTGAACACACCGAGGGTCGAGGCGAGCGGCCCAGCGTCCGCTATTGCTGTGTATGCATCTCGTACATCGGCTTCGAGCGCCGAAACGCCGACCGGGTCGTCGGCCGATACGTCGTCGACGGCGTGTGACACTACCGTGTGTGCCGCGACGAGCATCTCACCGGCAGCACCTGCAGAGACCACGGTTTCGAAGAGGTCGGCACTGGTGAGGGGGACGGATCGATCGGTAACCGTCTCGAACGTTTCGATAATATTGGCACAGGTCTCTTCGTCGAGTGACGGTACTCGAACTGTCTGCAATCTCTCTGCAGTCTCGTAGAGTGGTGTGCTCCTGTTCTCGGCCAGCAGGTGAGTCCAGTCGGTCCGACGAGCCTCGCCGACGATACTCACGTCCGACTCGTCACAGAGTGTGGTACACAGACGGAGGAACGCCGCTTCGGCGGCATCCTCGACGACGATCAGTGAGTGGTCTGGCGCGTCTCTGGCCCGTTCGACGACGGCCGACAGGTCGGCGGCCACACGAGTCGGGCGGTGGAAGACGGAGCCGTACTCGCGGCCGAGCCACAGACAGGCAGCTCGTCGACAGATCGTACTCTTTCCGGTTCCGGGCGGTCCGAGTACCACCGAGTTCTCACCACTTCGTGCCGACTCGACGAGTGTGTCTGCGACCGACTCCGCGTCGTCGGGCGCAGGACGGGGCACTGCGTACCCGTAGTACACGTCCGACAACTCGAGGCCACGTCTCCACGCCGTCTGTGGATCTCTCGGTGGTTGCTGCATCGAGCCTACGCCGGGTATCTCCGCGACACCAGCGATTGCCAACGACCGGTCGGCGTCGCCGAGTCGCAGTCCGGTCCCGGTCGGACCACTCGCCGACGGGGGATCGGCCACGACGCCAGCACCGTCCGCCACGCTGGTGTAGAGTCGAGCGAGGTCGCCGACTGCGGTCGCGTCGGCCGATTCGACGACGGTGATCGACTCGGGTGGGTCGGCGACGAACACGGCTGCAACCGACTCTCCTCCTGCACCGTGGTGCGGGGGTAGCTCTGCTGTGGACGAACCCACAGCCCCAGGCGCCGGCGGAAGCTGACCGGTAGTTCCCTTCGACTCCCCCGTGACGACTACCCCGTACGCCGGAGGCGTCCCCCGCCGGAGACGACAGTTCTCGGCCGCGAGGAGACCAGCCGTGAGTTCTGGGAACTCCCGACGGAGTCGCTCTGCGAGTCTGTCGCTCACGATCACGGCTGCCGTGAGATCACCGTCGACGACGCGCGCGTGCAGGAGACGGAGGAGCCGAGTGTCTGGGAGTGTCGAGAAGAGACACCGACAGTGGTGAGCGTCACGAAGTAAGCGAGCGAGCCGGGCGAACCCGTGTTCTCGTGTCACGGTCGCGTCGACGAAGAGCGAATCTGGTGGTGTCTCGCCAGGCTGGAGTCGATCCAGTAGTACACTCGCCGCTCGAATCGTCTCGAGTGTCTGTCGGTGACGGCGGTGTCTCGCGACAGCGACCTCACCCAACGGTGTCGTCCGGTACTTCCCACCGGTCTGTGTGACGAGCCCAGCGTCGAGCAGGTCCCGAACCGCTCTGTCGACCGTCGACCGTGAGTAGTCGAGTGCTGCGACGAGGCCGCGTTTGTCTGTCGCCGTCTCCGCGAGGTGGGTCAAGAAGTCCGAACGGCGGCCGACGAGTCCGTCCAACGGGTGGTCGTCGGAAGTGGTCACAGTATCTGTGTGGTCGCATACGACAAAAAAGGTCGGAGCACGGCGGCGACGATCGGTTCACCGACGGGGACGGTCCGAGTGACGACTCAGCCCAGTTGCCACGTCCCCTCGGTCGGGAGCGACCCGGCGGTGTTTCGGAACGTGAACGACATCTCGCTACGGTCGACGTCGTCGGGTACGTCGAACAGCGCCCAGCCACGCTTGGACTCCCCAGTGTCGAACGGGCCGTTGTACACCATCCGGGTGTAGTTCAACTCACGCCCTTCGACCGGACGGACGTACTTCTCTGGGTCACCGCCGCCGCCGGGATTGTACTTGTCGTACGTCTCACCGGCAGCCGTGAACTGCACGGTATCCCCACCGGGACCGGGAAGACTCGCGTCAGTTCCGACCTCGTTCAGGTACTCCACCTCGATCAGAACGAACTGTCCTCGGTCGGGTGTGAGCACAGTGTTGTCTCCGTACGCCGCAATCTCGACACTGTCGGTCGACACGGCGTCCGTGACGGTCACGGCGCCGAAGGGAACCGGTAGCGGGTCCCCGACGGCCAACGACGGTGGGGTGAACTCGACGGTTCGTCGCGTGGCGGCCGGTCGGAGGCGGAACTCGCGGGGAGTCGTGTACGGCCACTCGACAGAGAGTTCGAAGGTGTGATCCGCACCACTGGGAATGGCGGCGTCGATCACTTCGATCGTCGTCCAGTCACTCGCGTCGGGTGAGCGCCGTTCGACGGCAGCGTGGAACCGGCCGTCAGCGTCGCCCTCGTTCGTGACTCTGACCGTGTACTCGGTCGTTCCCGGATCGGCCTCTTCGGGTAGTGTCCACTCCGCCACGGTGAACGCTGGGAGGTCGCTGGGTTCCAACTGCCACATCCGTTCCGGGGTCGTCTGGTCGGTGTCACGCTGCCACCCGAGTTCGATTCCATCTTCGACGGCAAATCGTGGAACCTGAACTGGGAGCCACCGCTGGAGCCGTTGACCTGCCCGAATACGGGTCGCACCCGCGAGCGGGGCACCGTCCCGACTCGTAGTCGCGCTCAGTTCCCCACTCGGATAGGTCGTCAAGACCGATCCGTCGGAGACACCGAGATTCTCTCCGAACGTGACCGCGTTCGTCGTCGTGTTCTCCAACTCGAAGTCGACGACGGCGAGAACCCGATCACCGCCAGGGGCGTACAACCCAGGACGATCCGAACTTCCGTAGCCACCGGAGATCGTGTACTGCAGAGCAGTCTCGTACGTGACACCACTGATCGTCGCATCGAGACCCTCACGGACGGTGAGCGTCTCTCCGACTGCGGCGGTCACTGGGCCGACGGCGACACGTGTCGATGCCGTCTCGTCACCACCCCGAGCGACGAACTGGTAGTCGTCCGCGAGTCCGAGTGAGAAAGAAATCTCTACCGTGGTCGACTCTCCCGGGTCTAGCGTACCCGTTCTCACGTTCTCTTCGGCCCGTTCTGGTCCCTCCGAGACGGCGACGGAGTCACTGTACTCACCAGGTTCTCCGCCGACGTTTCGAACGGTCAGTTCGAGCGTGAACTGCTCGTCCACGACCGCGTCGTCTGGTCCGGTGAGGTCGACTCGGAACGTTGCCGGCCCCGACACGGTCGTGTCGGCTGGCGTGTCGTCGTCGGCTGCCCCGCCGTCTCCCGTGTCGTCACCGTCACCCGCACTGGTGTCACTCTGCCCACCGCAGCCAGCAGTTCCGACAGCCGTCCCGAGCGCCGCCAAGTACGCCCGTCGGTCGACAGTCCGGTTCTGGTTGTCTTCGGATGCCACGGTCTCCGTCTCGGGGAGCGGACACTATTTCTCACCGGGTGAGCGACCACGTCACCCCGTGAACACAGGCGTGTCGTGCACCCCGATAGATAGTCCACCGTCCAGGGTGAGCGTCGGCCCGCCGGAAACGACGAGATCGTCACCCGGTGTGAGTCGATAGCGACTGCAGATCGAGGCGACCGCAGTCCGAAGCACGCGATCTGCCATCCGACGGCCGAGGCGATTCCGTGGCCCGGCGCCGTACGGCGCGTACGCGACAGTCGGACGACCGGCGTCGGTGAGTTCCGTCTCCACGCCACTCTCGGTGTCGTCGCGACCGTCCAGCCACCGCTCCGGGCGGAACGTCTCGGGGTCGTTCCAGAACGCCACGTGCGGTGTTCAGACCAGTTCGTCGTAGCGCGCGCCGGTCTGTTTCAGCGTCGCCGTCGAGTAGAGCCGTTCGTGGTCGAACGGGAGGTAGTCGGCGGCGAGTTCGTCGATCTTCGCGTCGACGGCGTCGGCCTCGCGCCCGTGGACCATCGTGAACAGGTTGTACTCCCAGTCGAGATCCGGGCGGCGCGGGCGGTTGTAACACAGCGTGACGTACGGCAGTTCCCCGACGCGTTCGCCCACCTCGTCGAGCCGGTCGTCGGGGACGTCCCAGACGACCATGCAGTTGTTCCGGAACCCCGTGACGACGTGGTTGACGACACAGCCGATGCGCTTGATGCAGTTGTCCGCGCGGAGTCGCTCGACGGCCGCGAGCACGTCGTCGACCGGCGCGTCGAGCGTGGCAGCCACGTCGCGGTACGGTGTCCGCGTGAGCGGGAATCCGTCCTGGATCTCGACGAGCAGTTCCGCCTCCAACTCCGAGAGGTCCCCCGTCGCTGACTCGGAGATCCGCGTCGCGCTGGCGTCCGTCTCCGCGACGGACTCGCGGGCGAAGGCGTCGTCGTTGACGACCGGAAACTCCAGGTCGATGTAGTAGTCCGTCAGCATCGGGAGGTTCAACACGGTACAGCCGGTCTCGGCCTCGATCTCGGCCAGGATCTCGTCGCGCCGTTCTCGCGAGGCGGCAGTGACGACGAACCACATGTTCCACTCGTGGTCGCGGCGGTAGTTGTGGTTCACCTGCCGGTAGTCGTTGATCGTCTCCGCGACCGCGTCGAAGCGGTCCTCGGGGGCGGCGACGGCCGCCAGCGTGGACGAGCCGATCACCGGCGGGTTGAGCACCGCGCCGAACCGCCGGAAGACGCCCGTCTCGCGGAGTCGTTCCACGCGGTCGAGCACGTCCGCCTCCGTCGTCCCGAGGGCGTCGGCGACGAGCCGGAACGGCTCCTCGGCCACCGGAAAGTCACTCTGGTAGTCGTCGATGAGGGCGGCGTCCGTCTCGTCGAGGCCCGCCCGCCAGTCGGCCTCCTGGGTACTCATTACCGACGACAGGCGAGCGAGACACCTACCGCTTTCGCCTCGTCCGACCCGCCGGGAGACGAGCGGAGTCTCCGTCGGCGGACACACCTCTCCCGCTAGCCTTCCACTGGCCGACGACGCCGACCCACTTTTGAGGCTGGGGTGCGAGTCACTGTGTACCGTGGGAACCAGAAACAGGAGCTGGCTCCGTCGTGCGCTGCGGTCGTACGCGGTGTACGTCGCCGTCGGGGTCGTCGTGGGTGTGATCGCGGCGCCGTTCCTCGCCGCCGGGTTGTCCGACGGCTCGGCGCCGTCCCGTCCGGCGTCGGACGGCACCGTCGCGGTGATCACACTCGCGGGGACCATCGACGGCGAGACGGCCGAACGGGTGACGACGGCGCTGGAACGGGCACGAGACGACGACTCCGTCGAGGCGGTGGTGTTGGTGGTCAACAGCGGCGGCGGCTCCGCGGCGGCCAGCGAGCGACTCTACTTCGGTGTGCGCCGCACCGCCGCGGAGATGCCGGTGATCGCGAGTGTCGACGCCGCGGCGGCCTCCGGCGCGTACTACGCCGCCGCGCCCGCCGACCGCATCGTGGTCAAGCCGGCCTCGACGGTCGGGAGCATCGGCGTCCTCGCACAACTGCCCCAGCAGGTCGAGCCGAACGACATCGTCGGGGCCAGCGGCCCGAACAAACTCTCCGGCAGCGACACCCGCGAGTTCCTCTACGTGTTGGAGTCGCTCCAGCGCGCGTTCCTCAGTGCGGTGTTCAGCCACCGGAGCGACGAGATCCAGTTGAGCCGCGCACAGGTCGAACAGGCGCGGGTGTACTCCGGCGGGCAAGCGGTCGAGAACGGGCTGGCCGACGAGATCGGCGACCGCACGACTGCGGTGCGCCGAGCGGCCGCCGCGGCGGAGTTGGACCGCTACCGCGTCCGGCAACTCCGTCCGGGCAACGGGACGACGCGGTTCCTCTCGCGGGCGGCGTACCTCGCCAGCACGAGCGACGACCGGCACGTCGTCGACGACGACTACCTGCTGGGCAACGACACCGGCGGCCCGACGTTCCTGATGGTCTCCGGACTGTACCTCGACGGGACGGACCGTACCGTCTCGGCGCGTGCAGCACGGCAGTCCGCGACCGGTGACGACGCCGGGGCGACGCGCGGGAACACCACCGCGAGTCCGGCGGGCGGCGCGACGCCGACGAACGAGTCGACCGCACCGGGCACCCCGCCCTCGCCGACCACACCGACACCGGCCGCCGCTCTCGCGGGGGGTGAGTGGTCGTGAGCGACGCACGCGGATCGCTCCGAGTGTACGCGCCACGGCTGGCCCTCGCACTCGTGGTCGCGGTCGGTGTCGCCGTCGGGTTGGGTGCGGTGCCGGCGCTGTTGGCCGAGCCGGCCGAACCGCCGACGCCGACGGGGACGACGGAGTTGAACGTCAGCGAGTACGACACCGACGAGGTGGTCGTGACGGCGGTGCCGGCTCGCGGTGGCCTCCGACTCGACACGGACGGGAGCGGCACCGTGGTGATCGACGACAGCCACGCGAACGCGCTGGAACCCGAACGGCTCCAGCCGATGCGAGAGGCGCTGGTCCGAGCCGGCTACGACGTGGAGGTGTACGACGGCACGGAGGGTGACCTCGCGACGGCGCTGGACGACGCCGTCGGCTACGTCGTCGTCGATCCGGGGACGGAGTTCGACGAGGAGGAGGTCGCGGCGGTAGAGTCGTTCACCGCCGACGGCGGCCGCCTCCTCCTGTTCGCGGAGCCGACGACCGTCTCCGTCCAGGCCAACTTCCGGTCGACGAGTATCGTCCGCGAACGGAGCGAAGTGAGCCGGCTGACGGCCGCCTACGGACTGTCCGTCCGGACGAGCTACGTGTACAACGTCGACCGCAACGACGGGAACTTCAAGAACCCACGGGCCTCGCCCGCCGGCCCGGCGAGCGACGTCGAGGGGCCGGTGTCGCTGTACACCGCCGCGCGCGTGGTTGCACTCGACGGCGGCCAGCCGGTGTTGCGCGCCGCCCCCGGCTCGCGGAGTTCGGGGCGCGACGTGACGGGTCAGCTCCCGTTGGCGATGCGCACCGGCAACGTGATCGCCGTCGGCGACGCGACGGTGTTGGACACCGCTCGCTACAACGTCGGCGCCAACGAGGCGTTCCTCGCGTACCTCTTCGAGTTCCTCGTGAGCGGCGAGCGGGCGACGCAGACACCGACGCCGTCGCCGACACCGACCGCGACGCCGTCGCCGAGCGGGACACCGACACCGAACGGCACCGCGACGGCGACGGGCGATGGGTGATCGCGGGGGACGGCTCGTCGTGCGTGACTCGTCGCGCGTCACGACCTCGTCACTCGCCACGAGCCGCCGCACAGTTCCGGTCACCCACCGGCTGCGACCCGCCGCTCGTCGTTCCCGGCGAGCCGGAGCGACCGGGCGGTTTTTCGGGTGTCACGCCCAACTGCGTGTATGGCGAAGGCGACAGAGACGAGCGACGAGGGGTTCGGCGACTGGCCGCTGCAGCGACTGATGACGGAGGTGTGTGGCTCCGGGCCGAAGTCCGCCGACGACATGGACCGCGCGCAGGCGACGGAGGCGATCCGGCGAATCTTCGCCGGCGAGCCCGACCACACGACGCTGGGTGCGTTCTGGCTCGCGAACCGTTGGAAGCGGAACGACCCCGAGGAGTTGGCGGCGTACACCGACGAGATGTGCAGTCGGGTGGAGTCGGTCGCGCCCGACGCCGACCCGGTCGACTGTGGCGCCAACTACGACGGGAAGGGTGACACGGCGATCCTCGGCGCGGCGGCCGGGATCGTCGCCGCCGGTGCCGGGACGCCGGTGGTCGCCCACTCCGGCGACCGCGTGCCGACACAGAAGCAGGACAGCTACAAACACGTCCTCGACGAACTCGGCGTCCGGACGGAGTTGGAGCCGAGCGAGTCCGCCGACATGGTCGACGACACCGGCTTCGGCTTCTACTACCAGCCGGCGTTCAACCCCGCGGTCCACGAGCTGTGGGAGCGCCGCGACACGATGGGTGTCCGGACGTTCGTCAACACGATCGAGACGCTGGCGAACCCCGCCGACGCGAGCGTCCACCTCGGCTCCTTCTACCACCTGGCGTTCGCGAAGAAGATCGTCGAGACGTTCGAGACGAGCCAGTACCACGACCTCGACCGCGTCATCATGTTCCAGGGGATGGAGGGGTACGACGACATCCGCCCGGGGTACACGAAGGTCGCCGAGTGGGAGTCGGCCGGCGCGACGAGCGACGAGTCGACGTTCGACGACTACGAGATCGAGACGCCGGAGTACGGGATGGACTTCGAGGAGGGGGACCTGGAGGTCGACGACGTGGCCGCCGACTCCGCGGCGATCACCGAGGCGGTCGTCACCGGCGAGCGCGAGGACCACTTCGCGGACGCCGTCGCGCTCAACGCCGCCTTCCGGATCTACGCCCGCGGGGACGCCGGCTCGCTCGACACCGGGTTGGAGCGCGCTCGCGCCGCCATCGCAGACGGCGACGCCGCGGCCGTGCTCGAGGACCTGCGCGCGTTCTGAGTCGAGTGGGGTCGTCCTCGAACTTGTCGGCGATCCGGCCCGATACAATCTCACACCGTAGAGAAACACCAGCTCGGATACGTCCACAAAGTACTTGCGTCGAGTCGTCGTCGCGCGAGGTGTGAACCCGGCAGTCGTCGCCGTGACGACGGCACTACTGTTGTCGAGTGGTCTCCTCGGCGGCGCCGTCGTCCCGGCCACCGCCGAGACGGGAGAGACGCCGACACCGACCGCCGAGGGGAACGTGTCGGTGGACGTGTACCGAGCCGACGGGGCGGCGTTCTCGTCGCTGAACGAGAGCGAGCGAGTCGCGCGTGAGATTCGGGCCGACGCGGTACGAGTCGACGACTCCGTTCCGACCGACAACACGCTGCTCGTCCGGGTCGAGTCGGCGGCGACGGTGCGCGCGGTCACCACCGCCGACGGACGGACGCCGACGGATCGCTTCTTCGAGGCACGCAACCGCACGGCGTTCGAGTTCGCCGTCGACAAAGTCCTCGCTCCGGAGATCATGGTAAGTGAACTCGGACTGAACGAGTCGAACACACAGGTCGCCGTCGACGAGCGAAACGACACGGTGTACGTCGCGGTCAACCTGTCCAACGCCGCTCGCGTGGCAACACACGACGGGGAGGTGCTGAGTGGACTCTGGGGGGACTATGACCTCGTCGTCGACCCGCCCACGACGAACGGTGGAGCAGCCACGAAACGACTCGAGTTCGGTCTCTCAGTGCCCGACGTTCGGTTGTCCGCGGACAATCGGACACTGAACGACCCGCCCTACACCCACCTGGATCCGCTCCCACGGCGACTCTCGGTGTCCGTCGACACCTACCTCCTGCCCGGAACCCCAGCCGTCCTCGCGACTGTCGGTCCGAACGGAACCGTCTACGATCGGCGGCGCGTCACCACTCGTCGCGGCGGCGACCAGGTCTCGGTCGCCGAGGCGACGCTCGCGGTCCCGACGAACCGCACCGACCGCGTCACGCTGCGCATCTCACACGAGGGACTCACACTCCGGACCCACACGATCCTCGACGACCGGCCCCCGTTCGTCCGGAACCTGACCGCTCGGATCACCCCGGTCGACGGAGAATCGCGGCTCGTCGTCTCCGCACGCGTCCGTGCACCGGAGCAGGCGCTGTTCGTCCTCCGGAACGAGAGCGGTACCGTGGCGACGGCCGTCGTCCCGGCCGGCGAGGCGGTCGACCGGCGACTCGTCGCGAACGCCAGCCTCGCGGCCGTCGGCGAGCCCGTCGACGTTGGACTCGTGTTCGACGCGGACGGCGACGGTCGTGTGGACGACGACGAGGGACGGTTCCCTACGGGCGACATCCGACACACCCCGCTCGTCGCCGCGGCGACGCCGACGCCGTCCCCGACACCGACCGAGACGGAGCGCTCCGCGACCCGTTCTGCGTCGCCGTCACCGACCGACGCGGCGACGAGCACCGACACGAGGACGCCCCAGCGGATCGCCGTCGAGACACCCGGCGTCGGCCTGCTCGCCGGACTGATTGCCACGCTCCTCGCTGCCGGGCTCCTGTCGCGGCGGTGAGTCGGGGTCGACTGCGGACGCGACGGTGATCACCCACTCTACTCGACGTGTCGCACGGCTCGTCTACAGGCGGGGCAGGCCGAGTGCCTCGGGGTCGTCCGAAAGTCAGAGGTGTTCGGGATCACGAGAACCGAGGAGTCTCGAACGACTTGCCCCCGAGGCGGTTCACGGTCTTCGCTCTGTCTGTCGAGTTCGACGACGGGTGTGTATCGGACCGTCGTCGGCCACTGCCGTGCCCGACCCTGCGACCGACTCGTGGACGGTGGAGAACCAGACCGAGCGTCACCGCTTCCCGGCACGGCCGTAGTCGAAGATGCGCCACTGGCCGCGTTCCGTCCGGAGTTCGTACTCCAGTGTCACCGACTGGTCCGGGAATCGCTGATCGAAGCGGAGCACGACACGGCGGTCGGTGTCGACGATCCGTTCGAACGAGGAGAGCCCGCGGTGGCGATCCCGCAGCATCGCCGCGTCACGGTCGGAGAACCGATCAGCGTATCCCTCGGAGTGGAACCGGTCGTGAGCTCCTCGGCGGTCGCCGTCGAGCAGGTCGTCGAAGAACCCCATCACGACGTTCTCCGGTGACGGCCGGTTCTCGCCGTCCTCGTCGTCTTGGTACCGTTTGGCCCACTCGTCCGTCTCGACCGTCTCTGTCACGGTCTGGACGCCCATGTTGTCGGCCTTCGAGCCGTTTCGCCGGTCGTTCCCCGTGGCTCGCTCGTCACCCGTCGCCCGATCATCACTCGTCGTGCCGTCCGACGGGATCGCACCGTTCTCGTCCGACTCGTCCTGGCCTGCCGACGGGTCTCCCCCGAGTTTCCGGGTGACCGACTCGCGTGTCGCCGCGTCGTCGACTGGCTCGTCGTCTCTCTCCTCCTCGGCCGGCGGCTCGGAGTCGCTGGTACTCCGGAGGTAGCGACGGTACTCGCCGAAGTCGGGCGGGTTGAGTAACTTCCCGATCTTGTTCAGTTCGCGTTCGGTGGCGCGGACGACGTGTTTCATCCGGACGACCCCATCGTCGTCCGCGGCGAGGACCGCGGCTGTCTGGGCGACGTTGCGGATGTTCCCGCCCGGCATGTCGAACTGCGACAACAGATCGTAGTCGATCCCCTCCGTCGGCGTGTCCTCGGGGAACATCACCCGCCAGATCCGTTGTCGTTCCCGTTCCTGCGGGCGCTCGAACTGGACCGTCTGATGGATGCGGCGCACGAAGGCGTCGTCCATGTGCGACTCGTTGTTCGTCGTGAGCAGCACCACGCCGTCGTAGCTCTCGATCCGCTGCAGGAGGTAGTTCACTTCGACGTTCGCGTAGCGGTCGGTGGCGTCACTCACACCCGCCCGCTGCCCGAAGACGGCGTCCGCCTCGTCGAACAACAGAATCGCGTTGGAGTCGCGTGCGGCGTCGAAGATGCGCTCGAGGTTCTCCTCCGTCTCGCCGATGTACTTGCTGACGACGCTGGAGAGGTCGATCTTGTACAGATCCATGCCGGCGTCGGCGGCGATCACCTCCGCCGAGAGCGTCTTTCCCGTTCCGGAGGGACCAGCGAACAGCGCGACGACACCCGTCCCACGCGAGAAGCGCTCTTCGAAGCCCCACTGTTCGTACACCGTGCCGCGATGGCGGACTCGCGCCGCGACTTCGCGCAGTTCCGCTTCGGTGTCACGGGTGAGGACGACCTCGTCCCAGTCGGCGTCTGGCTCGATCTTCTCCGCCAGATCCTCGAGTCCTTCCGCAGACTGTGCGGTACAGCCTTCGCGGATCGTCTCCAACGAGAGGGGTTCGTCTGGATCGTCGGCGAGCGCCCGTGCGGTGGTGACCGCGTCGTCGATCTGCCCCTGTGTGAGTTCGAACGTACTCGCCAGTGTCGTCGGGTCCACCTCGGCAGCGAGGTCGTCGCGGTACCCCTCCCAGATGTCGCGGCGAATCTCGAACGACGGGTCTGAGAACTCGACGAGGGTGTACGCGGTGTCGCGTCGCCCCGACGTGGGCGTCCACGACTCTTCGCCAGTGAGGTACACGTCGCGTTCCAGTGCCGCGAGTGTGTCGAGTACGTCCTCCACGGTCGGGCGCTCCTCGGGGTCCGGTACGTCCGCCGGCGTCGCGTCCCCCGGGTCTGACGTGGCTGCGGAGACGTTCCGAAGGTGAACGGGGCAGTCCTGTAACAACGCCTCACGACGGAACCGCTCCAAGAGTCCCTCGTCGAGTAGTCGGTCGAGATCACCACGGAGGAGCTCACCGTCAACCAGGGCCTCCACTGCACGCCGCTTCTCCGAGCCTGCCGATCCGTGGAAGTAGTAGACGCGACTCTCGCTGTCCGGTGTCGTGCGGAGACGCTCCACCCGCTCGGTGGTCGACGCGTCGAGACGGAGCTCGTCGACGACCGTCTCCGCCGTCACGACCCGTGCCGTGTCGGCAAGTCCCCGATCGAACCCACCCGTTCCCTTCAGGTAGCTCCTGACTCTGTCCGAGGGTTCCACGACACGGTACCGGTCGCCACCCGGTTTGTCTGTGGTCGGGGTGACCTCCACCAGTCCGTGGCGACGGAGTGGCGAGTCGGTGTCCACCAAGCCGAAGGCCGTGAGGCTGTCCTGTTCGTCGACGCCGAACAACGACTCGACGAACTGGACGGTCGGGTTCGGGACCGCCCGCGCCTCGTGCGTGGTCGCGTACAACTCCCCGAACTCGTCGTCGACTTCGGGTGCGACGGCCAACAACAGAACGTCGAGGTGGTTCCGCGAGAGGTCGAACCGCTTCTGTAGGAGTTCGAGTCGGAGGGTCACGTCCTCGGTGGCTGCACGCTCCTCGGAGATCGTCTCGCGACGTGTACCGAGTCGGTCCCGGACGTCGTCGGGAACGGCCATCGAGAGTGCGGTGAGGTCGTCGACGGGCCCATCGGTGGTCTCGTCGAGGGTGTGTGACTCGGACCGCCCGTCGGTGACGTAGTGTTCGAGCGCGACGCGGAGGCGGTCGAGTTCGTCCAACAGGTGAGCGTGGCTCGACTCGTAGGACATCGGTGGGTCGTTGCACCCATATCGGCCTGGTTCTGTAGTAGTTCCGATCAACCATACCCAATATATGATGGGACAACAGTTATACGGAGCGAGAGAGGTGTGTCGAGCAACGGAGACGATGGGACACCAGGCACTACGTGATCGAGGGAAGGTGACCGAGACGGACAGTGGACAGTCCGAGGAGAGCGACGGCCCGCAACGGTGGCCGTCGCGCGCCGACGTAGGCCCGACTACGGTCGGCCCGACGACCAAAGAAGACATCGAGGAGTACTACGGCCGGGAGATCTCGAGCGTCGACGAGCTTCAAGAACTCCAGCGGCTAGAGAAGGGGTACGGTGGGCAGGTTCTGCGATGGATCGACGAGGGCATGCCCATCGCCGCGATGGGGCACAAGACCAAGATGCAGCGGTTCCGCGACCGGAAAGGGACGCCCGTCCCCTGGGACATCGAACACTTCAACCGTCTCTCCCGGATGGACAACACCGGCAAAGTCAACAGAGACCGACGCCGCGGTCCCGACGGGGAGGCTGGCGTTCCCGACTCCGTGCGTGAGGTGATCTCCTCCCCCGGTCGGCCGCTGGACACCTCGATCCAGCGCGCTGTGGAGGAGCGAATGGGCGACTCGTTGGGTGACGTACGGATTCACACCGGGCCGAAAGCTGCTGCGGCAGCAGAGCAAATCAATGCGCGAGCGTTCACCGTCGGGAATCACGTCGCCTTCGGCGCTGGCGAGTACGACCCCGAGTCCGCGGAGGGACAGCACGTCCTGGCTCACGAGTTGGCGCACGTCCGCCAGCAGACCGGTGGCGATCTCTCGATGCTCCCGGAGGAGAATGTACAACTGGAGATCGATCCCGATCCCGAGTTGGAGCGAGAGGCCGAAGAAACCGCCCAGCGTGTGATGGCCGGCGGGAAACTCGGCATCCAGAAACTCTCGGACTCCGAGGTACACGTTCAGCGGTCGATCAGAGGGAAAGCCTCGTCTCTGCTCGATGGGATCAGTGGCGTCGGGTCTGACGAGACGAAGTTGGATGTCCGACAGGTCGGGGACACGTCTGGAGTGGAGGAGCGCTTGTACGCTCTCACCGAGAATCAACAGGAGATTGCGAACCGTGTCGAAGAGCTGTCGATGGCCGTTGAGGGTGGCATTTTCGAGAAGATGGCGGACGCCGGTACGGGTGAAGCCATCAAGATCGGGATGACACAGGCTGGAAAGCAGTCCGGCCTCCCGTTCGGAGAGTTCCTCGGGTCACTGTCTGGTGCCGCTCTACAGGCAATCTACAACAACCGTGAGCAGGTACTCGAGGCTCTTGGTATCAAAGCCGACAGTGTCGACGAGCGTGGACAACTGACCGGTGACGGTAGCTCTCAGGCCGACGAACTTGGGAAATAGAATGCGTGCTAATATAACTGGGGAAAATGACGAGCGGGTCGGACTGTACGTAACGGACAACAACGATGTCGAACACTGGTTAGAAATCGAGTTCGATGGAAACATCGAATTCCACGACCAAGATGGGTATCCTGACGATCCAGCGGAACGTGACCACGAGGGGAACGAGTGTGTCGATCGGGCTCGAGACTACGCCAAGTGGTACGTGGCGCAACACCGCGACTACGACACTGTTCCGTGGTACCTCGATACTGATCGACTGACACGCGTGAGGCAGGCGATCAGTCAGTCCTCCGAGGAGTTAGAGGAGTTGTTCGGTCACTACTACCGACAGTTGGCAGGAGAGTACGACTCGACGATTACGCAGCCGGTCACCGACGCAGTGCCACACGGCGCTGCGATGAACGAGTATCGCGAGTACAAGTTGGACGTGTATCTCGACGAGTCCGGAGCGACTGTCGAGGCCACATCCGGTATCCACACTATGTACTACGCCGACGTGAACGACAGTCGACTGGTCGAGGGCGAAGACCCGTACCCCGACCGTCGGCCGGACGGCAGACTCGAACACGTGGTGATCGACCTCGACTGGCCCGACTTTCCCGAATTCCTCGACTACCACCTCCGCTGTCAGATTCGTGATTCGTACCTCGCTCGCGGCGAGGAGCCACCTGAAGAGTACCGTGTGCTCGGACCTGGGACGGATCACGCGATGGTCCGGTACATGACACGTGATCACTTACCCGACTACCACGACTACAACGCCAGTGTCGACGGCTACCGTGCCGAAGACACGTTCAACGCTGGCCCGTTCGGCCAGATTCTGAACCTATTCTAGACCTATGTATAGAGCGCACGAACCGTCTTCGACCTGTAGAAGTGAGGGTGGCGAGAGCACAAGTACGAATCCTCGTCGTGACGTGAACGAACTCCAGGCACCTGACCGTGCCGACAAGAAACTCGGTGTCGAGGCAGGCAAAGGAACGATGGGTGCCCTCGGTGGTGTGGCTGGCGGTGTGATCGGGACTGCTCTCGCGCCCGGTGTCGGCACAGTCGCAGGGCAGGCTGTCGGCACCGTCGTCGGTGGTGCACTCGGTGGAGCAGCCGGTGCCGTCTACGAACGGAACTTCGACGACGCCACTGCCGCCGTCAACCAGCAGGTCGACGATACGAGGAGCTACCTCGACCAACTCATCGAAGAGAAACTCAAATCCATCTTTGGTAGCGACTACCAGACGCGCGATACACAAGGTGTGGGCGAAGGAGGCAATGTCTAATGAAGGCAGTCATAACTGGAGAGAATGATGAGAGAGTCGGTGTAAATCTACGAGATAACGCCGGTAAAGAGCACGTCATCGAGATGGAGTTCGATGGCGAAATCAAGCATCACGTCTCGGATGGGTACGCCGAAGCACCGACTGATCGCACCGACGAGGACAACGAACGGTTCAGTGGAACACGTCGTTTCGCCCGCTACTACGTCTACAAGGAACGCGGATACGACACGGCCCATCCGCAGTACCATCCGGAGCGCCTCGACGCCGTCCGGACGGCCCTCCAGAACCTCTCGGACGAGCGTGCTCGCGACCTGCTCGGTGATCTCTACCAGCAGATGGCGAGCTACCACGACGACACGCCGCGGGCGATGTCGATCCCGCGTGAGGCACCCGGTGCGGACCACATGCTGTACCGGACGGACATCTACCTCGGTGTCGATCTCCTCGACTCCGAGGTCTCCGCCGTCGCCGAGGACATCGCTGCGACCCACGATGTCGACCTCTCGAACGACGATCACGCGGTCGACCACCAGTCACAGAGCGTCCTCGACCGCTGGGAGGCGTTCACCGACGACCTCCGCGAGACGCTCGTCGACCGCGACGTAGACCTCTCGGGAGAGACGTACGTCGACGCCGTCTCACCGCTGTACGCGAGTTACATCGACGGCGGCGACTACGAAGTGCTGGGCCCCGAGACCGACCCACTCGACCGCGAACCGGACGCCACACTCGAGCTCGCGCCAGTCGATCCGGGTGACTTCGAGCAGTTCCGCGCGTTCGTCGACCACCACCTCAAGTGCCAGATCCGTGACAGCTACGTCCGAATGGGGCTGGAACCACCCGAACAGTTCCGCGTGATCGGGAGCGGCCGACTCGAGTCCGTCGTCGCCTACCGGTTCCTCGACATGTACCCACGCTACGACGATCCCGACGTGCTGGACACGATCTGATCGAGGGGTCTCGTCACTAACTGACGTGGAATACACCCTCTCCGTTCGTACAACTGATCCGTAGTTACTTTTCCTGTAGCGATAACTGTGGGTACACGATGGCAGTTGGATGCCGTGGAGGGTCGCGACAGATCGGTGGCGATCTCTCGATGCTCCCCGAAGAGGACGTGCAACTGGAGATCGATCTCGATCCCGAGTTGGAACGCGAAGCCGAGGAGACCGCACAGCGTGTGATGAGTGGCGGAAAGCTCGGCATCCAGAATCTCTCTGACTCCGACGTTCATATTCAGCGATCGATCAGAGGTCGGTTGTCGTCGGCACTGGATATGATCAGCGGCGTCGGCGCCGACGAGACGAGCCTCGACACTCAGTCACTCGGAGACGCGTCTGGCGTGAACGAACGTCTAAACGCGCTCGCCGAGAATCAACGGGAAATCGCGACTCGTGTCGAGGAGTTGTCGGTCGCCGTCGAAGGCGGCATCTTCGAGAAGATGGGCAACGCCGGCACCGGTGAAGCGATCAAGATGGGCGCAACCGAACTCGGAAAGGAGTCTCCCGTTCCGTTCGGTGGCGTGCTCGGCGCGCTCAGCGGTGCCGCGCTTCAGGCTATCTACACCAACCGTGAACAGGTGCTGGAAATCCTCGGACTCAAGTCTGAGGCTGAACAGTACAGGAGCAACGATACTGACTCTGATGATGATCCCGGGGGGGTGTGGTGATCCAAATGGAAGCGAAAATAGCGAAAGAAGAGAACGACGCGATCGGCGTCAAGGTAACCGACAACGACGGTGCCGTTCACAAGCTCACACTCCTCCACGACGGTGAGGTAGTGTATCACGAACAAAATGCGTATCCAGACGATGCAACTGAAAGAGATGCAACAGCAAACGAGAGTGTCGACAGTGCTCGTGACTACGCGAAGTGGTACGTCGCACAGCACCGTGAGCACAATACGGTCCCGTGGTATCTAGACACGGAACGTCTTGAACAGATTCAAGATCTGGTCTCGATGTGCGAGGAAAACGAGCTTCGTGAGCACTTCTGGGATTACTACCGTCAACTCGCTGGGGAGTACGACCGAGACATCACGCAGCCGGCGACTGGTCGTGTCCCTCGTGGTGCCGCGATGAACGAGTACCGCGAGTACAAACTCGATATTTACCTCGACGAGACGGAGACAGAGATTGAGGCTACGTCTGGCATCCACGTGATGTACTACGCTGGAAAGGGTGACGACCGACTCCTGAAAGGAGAGGATCCGTATCCGGACCGGCATCCAGACGGCCGGCTCGAACACGTCGTGATCGACCTCGACTGGGCCGAATTCCCCGAATTCCTCGACTATCACCTCCGCTGTCAGATTCGAGACTCGTACCTCGCTCGTGGTGAAGAGCCACCTGAAGAGTACCGTGTTCTCGGCCCCGGCACCGACCACCACATGAACCGCCAGATGCATCTCGACAGTGTTCCCGAGTACTACGACTACAACGCTAATGTCGACGGCTACCGTGCCGAGGATACGTTCAACGCCGGCCCGTTGGGCCAGATTCTAAGTCTCTTCTGATCCCTGCTCACTGCGCCAGCGCGGACACCAACGGCTCGGGCGTCCGCTGTTCCTCGGGCAACTCAACGGCGACGTGGAGACGACGCTCCGGCCGTCCCAACCCGTCGCTCTCCGTCGGCACCGGTTGCACCAACCCCTCGGACTGGAACTCCTCGACGCGTCGGTGGACCGTCCGCCGACTCGCCACCCCGAGGCGGTCGGCGACCTCGATCACGCGCTGGGTGGTCGTCTCGGCCACGGCGCCGACCCACACGAGGAGCGACACGGGGTCCGGAACGCCACGCGCACGACGCGACACGACGTCCGTCGCCACCTCGGCGGCCGTCGGGCCGAACGCGTCCGCGACCTCCGCCGACAGTGTCTCCAACCCGCAGGTGTCGAGTGCCGCCGACTCCGCGGCGTCCCACCGCCGCTCGTAGACGCCGCGGGCGTCACAGCGGCCGACGTAGCCGATCGACGGTCGAACGCCGCGATCCAGCGTGGCGACCCGCCGTCGTCCCGCGACGACGATGTCCGTCACCGTCCCGACGCGCACCGCGCCCCGATCCGACGCCTGCACGTCGGCCAGCCGCGCCCGCGTCGTCCAGCGCAGGTCCGACTCGACGTGCTCGCCCAGCAGCACCTGCACCGGCCCGTGGTCGTCTCGTTCCGCCAGCGCCTCGGCACAGTCGTACGCCAGCCCCCGCGACGGCAGCGTCACGATCGGCTCGTCCACCCGTCGAAGGAACGTTGCGAGCAGTTCCTTCTGTGTTCCCGCGTGAGTATCCATCTCGTACAGAGCAAATATTCGTCAGCTTATATAGCTTGCTTATCTTATTACCCGGACGCCGCCCAAACACAAGAGTAAAATCCCGCGAGACGTACGCCAGAGTATGCGCTCCGTGTTCGCTCGCGTCCAGACGACGCTCGCCACACGCCCGCGTCTCGTCGTGTCGCTGCTCGTGACGACCGCGTTCCTCGCCAGTGCCGGCACGGCTGCCGCACTCGACGGTGGTGTGGTCGTGGGCGACGTGACGCTCGGCGACTCCACGGACGTCGGGACGTTCGACACGGGGGCTGGAAACGGTGGCCCGACCGAGCCCGACGACGGCTAGGCCCCTCTACCCTGACTCACGGTAGTCTTCAGGTATGGTACATCGGGGAGACGGAGATACCGGGAAGCCCCGATCCGCTCGCGGTCGCTCGGCGACATATCGCGCCTCTCGGCACCGTCCGGCGCGATAGGGGTCGCCGAGACGACTACAGTGAACGCGAGCGGATCGCCCCTTCCAGCCCCACCCGAAACCGCTCCGCACAGCACCTCACCCTCCCCAGCCTCGTCGCTCGCTTCGCTCGCTCCTCCCTCGCGCGTTTCTCGCGCGCCACTCACACCGCTCGTCGGAACACCGCCACCATCGTCTCCGGTCAAAGATCCATATCCCACTGGAGATCCCCATCGTGAAGAACTGGACTATCCCGTGAATCCAGGAACTCCTCGAGTTCATCCCGAGGTACCTCCCACTCTCCCGTCGAGCACCCGAGGTACGGATTCGTAGTGAGACTGTTCGTGAACTGTATCCCCATCTGTCTGGGTCCATCGTGGGTGAGTGCGACTTCCCACTGATCATCACCCGACTTCGTGACACGCGCTTCTGCAGGAACCGGTGCGTCCGACTGCATCAGTCGGTACGCCCCGTCGCCGATGGCGACGTAGCCGCTCGGGTCGTCCACCTGGCGCGCGAACGAGAGGGCGCGCTCGACACTCCACCCGAGGGAGACGAGTCGGCCCCAGTTCACGCCGACACGAGCCGCGCTGTCGTTCGACACCGTCCGCGTCGTCGCCACACCCGCCGAGGCGCCGCGGTCGACCAGCCACTCCGCGAACTGGTACGAGCCACACGCGTTCAGGAAGAACGCCTCCCACCCGCACTCGTCGACCGTCGTCCGCGAGCAGAACCCGTCCTGACACTCGATCCCCGCACTCGACTCGTGGTGCCCGATCACGTGCAGCAGGTCACCCGACGACTCCATCAGCGACGCCAACTGCTCGCTCTCGATCCCGCGGTGGAAGGAGACGGACAGCGGGAGGTCGCGGTCCTCGTAGTGGTCGGCCACCGACTCGCCCGGGTAGTCCAGCGTCGCCTGCACGACGGTGATCGACAGCTCCGTCTCCGACAACGGGTGGAGCCGCGGCGTCCCACAGACGTTGAACGCACCGAGCGCCCGCCGTGGTGCCTCCCAGCCGACCGTCGCGGCACGCTGTTCGGGACTCACCCACATGTCTGGGCCGCTCGCCTCCGCCGCCGCTCCGCGGACGCGCCGCTGTTCGCCCCACTCGTACCGCTCGGCGATCGACGCCAGCGTCGCCGCCTCCGGCGAGTACACGTCCGCCAGCCGCGAGAGGTGGTGCGGCAACGACAACGCGTTCGTCGTGGACGGCTGGACGTGGACGCCGAGGTGCCACGCCGGCAGCGCCTCGTCGACCCGCTCGGCCGTCTCCTCGTCGAGCGCGAGGTATTGCTGGACGCGCTCCGCGACACTCGCGTCGTACAACTGCGCCGCCTGGAACCCGGCGTCGGTGAGAACGTCGTGACTCGCGAGTTCGTCGCCGTACGGACTCGCACTCCGTGCGAGACAGTCGAGGTAGAACGTCCGCCGCAACAGCCGCGAGGCCGTCTGGTCCGCCGCCACCGGCGTCTCGCCGAGCTCCCACTCGACCGAGCCGGCACGGAGACGTGCTGTCGCCCCCGACTCGACGCGCACCGTCGCGCCGACGTAGTGCGCCAGCGGCGCCGTCGGCAACAGGTACGCGAGTGCGTCCTCCCGTGGCACGACCACCTCGATCGCCGTGTCCGGGGTCTCGAACTGTGCCGCGGTCTGCTCGTGGTCGTCGTCGACGAACGCGAGTGCCGGCGGGTGTGAGCGGATGTTCGGCCACGTCCGGTCCGGCGACGTGGTCTCGATCGCACACCCGAGGGCGGTGATCCCCGCCGCGACGCCGTCCGCCGTCTCCGTGACCCGTACCGTCCGCTCGGCGAAGTCCGCCGTACTCTGGAAGCCGACCGCGATCCGTGTCGGCTCCGGGAACGTCACCGCGACACGCTCGCCACGCCGGACCGTCCCCTCGGCGGCCGGCCGGAGCAGCGTCAGGACGGGCGTCCGGAGCACCACCAGCGTGTCCGGGCCGACAGAGACTGCCTCCTCGCGCCGGATCTGCGTGTGCGTGCCCGAGGCCGGTTCCACGACGGTCACACCGACGGGTGGTGTCGACACCCAGTCCGTCTCGACGGTCGTCGCCGTCGTCGTGTCGTACGCCGTCGTGCGGTCCGTCCGCAGTGACAACGACCGGTCGGCGTACAGATCGTCGGCCGCTACGTCGTCGGTGTCGGCCTCGTCGGGGCGTAACGCGACCGTTGCCGACTGGCGTGCCTGATCGATGGCGACGAGTCGATCCGGCTCCGTACGGAGGTTCATCTACCGGTCCCTACACGCCGTGCGATTTAGTGCTAGTGGTTTTGCACTTGTCCAGATGCTGGCCAATTTTGTCGCGGTGTCGTCCATCGAGAGGTACGGATGCCAGACGAGCGACCCACACTCGACACGATCGAGCCGGCGACTGCACTCCGCGAGACGCTGGCGGCCGTCGACGGCGACGGAGCGGTGTCGCTGCTCGACCCGCCGCGGGTGTACCTCGACGCACTCGCGACGCTGTGTCGCGAGGAGGCGGTGCCGGCGCGGCTCCGCGTGATCGCCCAGACCGGCCCGCTGTCGTGGCTCCGCGACCACTTCCCGAACGCGACGCTGTTGCAGAGTGCAGTCGAGGCAGACCGACTCGCGATTCGTCGTCACGACTGCGACCGCGAGACACCGCTGGCCGTCGGCCCGGGGGGCGCCGCGCCGTTGTTACACGTCGACAGTCACGCCGCGTCGGCGCCGTTCCACGAGGGAGCGTTCCTCGGTCACCTCCGGGATCGGTGTGCCGCGCTGTGGGACGACGCAGAGGTGTACGGACTCCGCGCCCCCGCTCGCGAGGCGTACCGATCGACGGCTCCGGACCACCTCGGCGAGTCGTTCCGGGACGCGTTCGACGAGGCCGTCGCCGTCGCGGCGTCGCTGGACGATCCGACGGCGTTCCACCCGGTCCCTGCGGCGCTGGTCGTCGGCGCCGAGCGAGAGCGACTGCTGTACGACCTCTGCCGGTGGGGCGACGCGAGCGGCGTCGCCTCCAGTGCCTCCTTCTCTCGGCACAAGAACCGGCTCGAAGCCGACGGCGTGATCGAGACGGAGAACGTCCCCGTGGAGGTCGGCCGCCCGCGTCAGCGACTGTTCCTCGCCGACACGTACCGGACCCGGCTCGCGGAGGGGGGTCGCGAGGCGCTCTTGCGGGCGACGGCCGTGATCGAGTGACGGGAGACACCCCGGTGACCACCGAGCGGCGCCCGCGTGGTCCAGTGGCGGGAGACGCCGACGTCGTCGAGTAGCGACGGTCTCACCCGTCGAGTGACGACCGGCCGCGTTCCGCCACGCCTTACACCGACCGCCTCCACCGGTCGGACATGGAACGGACGGTGTTGGTGACGGGGAGCTCTTCTGGAATCGGCCGTGCGACCGTCGAACGGTTCCTCGAGGAAGACTGGACGGTGTACGCGACCGCTCGCGATCCGGACGACCTCGACGAGTTCCGGGGTCGCGACGGCTGTCGTGTCGACCAGTTGGACGTGACCGTCGACGAACACGTCGACCGCGTCGTCGAGCGGATGATCGACGAGACGGGACGGGTCGACTGTCTGGTGAACAACGCCGGTTACGGCCAACTCGGCCCGGTCGAGGACGTGCCCACGGAGGCCGTCCGCGACCAGTACGAGGTGAACGTGTTCGGCCCGCACCGCCTCACGCGGGCCGTGTTGCCGGAGATGCGCCGCCGCGAGGACGGCACGGTGATCGACGTGACCAGTGTCGCCGCACGGCTCCCGTTCCCGGGCGGCGGGGTCTACAGCGGGACGAAGGCGGCGCTGTCGGCACAGGACCAGGCGCTGCGCGCCGAGGTGTCGGGGTACGGGGTCGACGTGGTGGAGGTCGAACCCGGCCCGGTCGAGACGAACTTCACCGACCGCGCGGAGGCGGAGATGGACGGCGTCGACCGCTCGGACGCTTACGAGGGCGTCTACCGGCTGTTCGAAGACTACGGTGCGGTCGGCGGCGACGGGCCGCTGTCGGTGCCGCCGACGGCCGTCGCCGACCAGATCGTCGCCGCCGCGAGTTCGACCGACCCTGCACCCCGCTACCCCGTCGGGCCCGTCGCCCGCCTCGCGACCGTCGCCGACCTCCTGCCGCTGTGGGCCCGTGCCCGGCTGTGGGCCGCCGTCGCCCGCCTCGCCGGTCTGGGCAGCGACGACGACTGACCGCGACACCTCGCACCGCGGCGTGTGCGTCGGCCCGACGAACCGGTGGGTCGCGTCCACACCGGCAAACTCGCGGTCCACGTCCCGCCGACGAACTCGCGGTCCACGTCCCGCCGACGAACCCGCCGACGACACCGACGGCCTCGCCGTCCGCTGCCGACGGCGGGCTCGCTCCACCACGACTCCTCGCTCCCGACCGCGTTCTCCACTACACACACTGGGCCCCGGCGACACCCGACTGCACGTCCGCCACTCTCCGACCACTCACACCGCTCGCCCGCTACTTCCTCGCGTCTCTGCGAAACATACTCTCGCCAGTAGTAGTGATTCACACGAACGCAACTAACCTGCGATCAGATACGGCAAATCTTTTGTGCCTGCGTGGTAGAGGCACACTTGCATGTCAGACAGTGACGTGTCACGACGGGGCGCACTGCGCACGATCGGGGCGGCGGCCGGCGCGGCGGGCGTGTCGGGGCTCGCCTCCGCGAATCCGGGCGAGAAGGTCGAAGTGAACGTCGGCTTCGAGAACGACCGTGGAGCGGGGGCCTTCCGCCGGAAGGCGGACGAGGTGGTACGGGAGTTCGACTTCGACGCCGGCACCGCGCGGATGCCGAAGGCGGCCGCCGACGGGTTGGAGAACAACCCACACATCCGGTACGTGGAAGAGAACGGGACGATGCAGGCACTCGGTGAGACGGAGCCGTACGGGATCGACCGCGTCGACGCGGACGTGACGCGAGCGAACGGGACCACCGGCAAGGGTGCCGACATCGCGATCATCGACACCGGGATCGACTCCGACCACCCGGACCTGCAGGCGAACCTCGGGAGCGGGAAGGCGTTCGTCGAGTGTGGCACCGGCGGGTTCACGGGGAGTTGTGCGTTCTCGGGCAACAGCAACGACTGCAACGAGTCGTGGGACGACGACAACGACCACGGCACCCACTGTGCGGGCACCGCCGACGCCGTCGACAACGCCCGCGACGTGGTCGGCGTCGCGACGGAGGCGACACTCCACGCGGTGAAGGTGCTGGACTGTGGCGGCTCGGGGACGTTCTCGGACATCGCCGCGGGGATCGAGTACACCGCCAACCAGGGCTGGGACGTGGGGAGTCTGAGTCTCGGCGGCTCCAGCGGCTCCTCCGCGCTGAAGGACGCCGTCCAGTACGCCACCGACAAGGGGGTCACGCTCGTCGCCGCGGCCGGGAACTCCGGGCCGTGTACGGACTGTGTCGGCTTCCCGGCCGCCTACAGCGAGGTGATCGCCGTCTCCGCGACCACGTCGAGTGACACCCTCGCGGACTTCTCCTCGACGGGGCCGGAGGTCGAACTCGCCGCGCCCGGGAAGAACGTGCTCTCGACGGTCCCCGGCGGGACGACGGAGTTCTCCGGCACGTCGATGGCGTGTCCCCACGTCGCCGGTGCCGCCGGTCTGCTCGCCGCCGACGGCGTCTCCGACGTGGAGACGACACTGAAGACCGAAGCCGAGGACATCGGCCTCGCCAGCAACGAGTCCGGGAGCGGGCTGCTCGACGCCGCCGCGGCCGCCGGTCTCGACTCCAGCGACTCCACTTGATCCGCGGACCACCCACTCGACTGGCATCCGTATTCTCTCGACCACGGCAAAAATACTCTCGTTACCACTAGGTATCCGCACGAATCTGGAAAAGCTGCAATTGTATTCAGCAAATCTTTTGTGGGGTCGCCCCAGACTCGGAGTCGCATGTCAGACAGTGACGTGTCACGACGGGGCGCACTGCGTACGATCGGGGCGGCGGCCGGCGCGGCGGGCGTGTCGGGGCTCGCCTCCGCGAACCCGGGGGAGAAGGTCGAAGTGAACGTCGGGTTCGCGAACGACGCCGGGGCACGGGCCTTCCGCCGGAAGTCCGACGAAGTCGTACGGGAGTTCGACTTCGACGCGGGGACCGCACGGATGCCGAAGGCGGCCGCCGACGGGTTGGAGAACAACCCGAACGTCCGCTACGTCGAGGAGAACGGGACGATGCAGGCACTCGGCGAGACGGAGCCGTACGGCATCGACCGTGTCGACGCGGACGTGACACGGACGAACGGCGACACCGGCAACGGCGCGGACATCGCGATCATCGACACCGGGATCGACGCCGACCACCCGGACCTGCAGGCGAACCTCGGGAGCGGGAAGTCGTTCGTCGACTGTAGCACGAAGGGCGGCTGTCGGTACGGCGCCAAGCCCGCCGACAACACCTGTAAGGCGACGTGGGACGACGACAACAACCACGGTACCCACTGTGCGGGCACCGCCGACGCCGTCGACAACACCGAGGGTGTCGTCGGCGTCGCGACGGAGGCGACGCTGCACGCCGTGAAGGTGCTGGGCAAGTGTGGCTCCGGCTCGTTCTCGGACATCGCCGCGGGGATCGAGTACACCGCCAACCAGGGCTGGGACGTGGCGTCGATGTCGCTGGGTGGCTCCAGCGGCTCCTCGGCGCTGAAAGACGCCGTCCAGTACGCCGCGAGTGAGGGTGTCTTCCTGGTCGCCGCGGCCGGGAACTCCGGGCCGTGTACGGACTGTGTCGGCTACCCGGCCGCCTACAGCGAGGTCGTCGCCGTCGGCGCGACGGACTCCAGCGACACCCTCGCGAACTTCTCCTCGACCGGTCCCGAGGTCGAGCTCGCCGCGCCGGGTGTCGACGTGCTCTCGACGATCACCGGCGACTACAAGAAGTACTCCGGCACGTCGATGGCGTGTCCCCACGTCGCCGGCGCCGCCGGCATCCTGATGGCGAACGGCAAGACGGCCAGCGAGGTCCGCTCGACGCTCACCTCGACGGCCGAGGACGTCGGTCTCGCGAGCAACGAGTCCGGCAACGGGCTGCTCGACGCCGCCGCGGCCGCCGGTCTCGACTCCAGCGACTCCACCTGATCGGGCAGACGCGTCGGACGACTCGTCCGACACTACGTGTCCAGACACACTTCTTCGACCACGGCCCGCGAGCGACGGCTCCGCCGGACGACGGTTTCGGCACGTACCCAGTGAATTCTTGTCGCTGGCGACGGACGGATGCGTATGGTCACGGCGACACTGACGACGAGCCACGAGGACGGCGCGCTGGCACTGACACTCGCCGTCGAGAACGACGGTGACGAACCGGTCACTGCACAGTTCCGCGACGCACAGCGCGTCGAGTTCGTCGCGACGCGCGATGGCGACGAGGTGTGGCGGTGGTCTGCCGGTCGGATGTTCGGACAGGCGCTGGGTACGCTCGAATTGGCACCCGGCGAGACGGCGACGTTCGACGGGGAGTGGCCCGATCCACCGGCCGGCAGCTACACGATCCGCGGCGAACTCGCGGCGACCGATCTCGCGGTGAGCGACGAGCGGACGGTCGAGTTGTGAGCGACGAGCGGACCGGCACCTGAGGCCGAGCACGCGAGCGAGTCGGAGAAACCGGGCGGTGTCTGCCGTCCGTCTCAGCGCAGTTCCTCGTACAGCTCCTCGGCGGCCCGTCGGACGGCCTCGTCGCTGGACCGCGGCGGTTCCCAGCCGAGCGCGGCCAACTTCTCGACGGAGAGGCGCATCTTCGGCACGTCACCCGTCCAGCCGCGGTCCCCGCCGGTGTACTCGTACTCGGGGTCCAGCCCCATCACGTCGCTCACCACGTCGGCGATGCGGTTGACCGAGGTGGTCGTCCGCGCCCCGAGGTTGTAGGTGTTGAGCGTGGCGTCGGCGTGTTCGACGACGTGACAGATGGCGTCGACACAGTCCTCGACGTGGAGGTACGACTTCTCCTGGCGGCCGTCGCCGAGGATCGTCAACGTCTCCGGATCGTCCTGTAGTTTCTCGATGAAGTCCGGGACGACGGTGCCGCGCTGGCGCGGGCCGACGATGTTGGCGAACCGGAACACCCACGACTGGATCCCGTAGCTGTGGGCGTACGTCGACAGCAGCGCCTCGTCGGCGAGTTTGCTCGAGCCGTAGACGCTGATCGGCTCCAGCGGGGCGTAGTCCTCCGGCGTCGGACGCGGCGCCTCGCCGTACACCGTCGAGGAGGAGGTGAAGACGAACTCGTCGACGCCCACCTCGCGGGCTCGTTCCAGCAGGGTGTGTGTCATCTCCGTGTTCCGCTCGAACATGACGCGGTCGTCGTCGAAGTTCGTGTCCGTGATCGCCGCGAGGTGGAACACGGTGTCGACGGACTCGTCGAGGACCGCCGCCACGTCGTCGGGGTCCGTCACGTCCGTCTCGACGAACGTCGCGGCCTCGGGGACGCGGTCGCGTGCCCCCTTCGAGAGGTCGTCGGCGACGACCACGTCGTTGTCCGCCGCGAGTCGAGCCGCGAGGTGCGAGCCGATGAGCCCTGCACCGCCGGTGACCAGAATCCGCCGGTCGGTCAGATCCATACCCGCGTTCCCCCGGCGAGCCCCGAGTGTGTTCCGATTCGCCGTGGGAGACGCTGGCGTCGCCGGACGAAACGCCCCTCGACCGGAGACGAGTCGGGCGGTCGTGACGGCCGGCCCCAGTCGGTGCGAGTGGGGTGGTCGGGACGATCTGCCTCGGTCGGCGCGGGCAGGGTGGTCGGGACGACCGGCCTCAGTCGGCGCGAGCGGGGTCGGCGTCCGCGTCCGTCGCGACAGCCTGGGCGAGCGGCTCGTCGATCCCGAGGAGGTCGGCACTGCGTTCCCACAGTCGCCGCTGCGCCTCGGGGTCGCGGGCGACATCCGCGGGGGTCTCCGGAGCGCAGTCGGCGAAGTAGCGGCCCGTCGTGTCGGCCACGCGGTCGGCGACGGCGAGGTACACCAACGTCGCCGCGCCGTCCGCCGGCGAGGTGACGAACGGGAGTCTCCCGAGTGACTTGACGAGTCGCGGGAGCGGACCGGGCAGCGACCGGAAGAACCCACTGCCCGGAATCGCGCCCGGGTGGAGACAGTTGGCCGTCCGGGTCCCCGACGCGGCCTCGAACCGCCGGCCGAGTTCGGCCGTGAACTGGACGTTGGCGAGCTTCGAGCGCTGGTACGCGCCGAAGGAGCTGTAGTCGTCGACGGACTCGACGGCGTCGAGGTCGATCTGGTCGCCGCGGTGGGCCGCCGAGGAGGTGGTGACGACGCGCGCGTCGTCGGCCAACACCGGGAGCAGATCCGCCGTCAGTTGGTAGCCGGCGAGGTGGTTGACGTGGAAGGTGTACTCGACGCCCAGGTCCGTCAGGCGCCCCTCGCGGAAGTAGCCGCCCGCGTTGTTCGCCAACACGTCCAGTTCGTCGACGTGACTGCTCACCACATCCGCGAGCGTCCGGACGGCACCCACGTCGGCGAAGTCCGCCGGGAGGAAGCGCGCGTCCGCGCCGAGACCCTCCAGTTCCGTCACGACCGCCTCGCCGGCCGCCTCGTCGCGGCCGTGGACCAACACCTCCGCTCCGAGTCGCCCCAGTGCCAGTGCCGCCTCGCGGCCGATCCCGCTCGTCGATCCCGTCACGAGCGCCGTCGTCCCGTCGAGATCCGCGTCCGCCACACCCGCCGCCGCCTCCGGTCGCTGTGTCATGCGTGTCGTCTCAGGAGCGCCAGCAGCATAGCGGTTCGGTCGAACCTGTGGAGTCGATCGGCCGAGCCGACGGACCGGTTCGTCACTCGTCCGGCCCAGTGACGGCGATCTCGACGACCTCCGTCGCCGTGTCGTCGTGATCGGTCGTCGCCGGGTCCCCGTGACCGTCGGTCGTGTCCGTGTCGTCGGCGTCGCCGGTCGCCGTGTCCTCGCCCGTCGCGCCCTCGACCGCCGTCTCGCCCGGCGTGTCCGCGCCCGCTCCGTCGTCCGCGAGGTCGGCGACGAGCAACTCCAGGTTCATGCGGTTCGTCTTCCACAGCGCGTCGAAGGCGATCCCGACCACGGGGACCGACCCGCCGACGGTGTCGACGGCGACGTTACCCAGCATCCGGACGACCGTCCCGTAGGAGACGCCGAGGTACGCCGCCTCCGCGACGACGTACAGCGAGAGCCCCGTCGAGAGTGCGTCCCCGACGCCCGGCACCGCGCTCACCAGCGGGTCGAGCCCGACGGAGACGCCACCCGGGAGTTCGATACACTCGTCGAGGAGGTACGCGACCGTCGAGAGCCGCTCGACGGCCGCTCGGTCGACGCTCTCCGGCAACTGGTCCGTCTCCAGCGTCTCGAACCGCTCGCCGAGCGTGTCGGGGTCCGTCATCGTCCCGACCGACGCCCCACGCCGACAAAAACGCGACGGGCACTCGCTGGTCCCGAGACACGCCGGCGGACCGGCGAGTGGTCGACGCGGCCGCTCGGCAGACGCGCGAACCACTCGCGAGCACCGACCGGTAGCGTTCGGATGAGCCGGTTCGACCCCAACGTTGAAATCCCGGGCGTTCGACTCTGTAAGTGAGTAGTTTTCTCTTGGATACACAAAGAATATTTGCGCTCGCGGCCGCTACACGGTTCGCGTGACGAGCGAGGACACCGGCGACGGGGACGAGGCGGACGGGCAGAGACCCACCGACGGGACGGAGACGGGCGGGGCAGCGGCGGTCCGACTCGACGGGCCGGAGACGCTGCTCGCTGACGAGCGGGCTCGACCGCGCGCGACGGGTGTCCCCGACGGGACGACGGTCGTCGTCGACCTGACGGCGACGGATCACACCGGGCAGACGTGGCGTGCGAGCCGGAGGTACCGGCCGGTCGACGGCGCCGTCGACCTCGCGGCACACGATCCGGTCGACGCCGACGAGACCGACCCGTCGCCTGCGGGACTCGCGTGGGCGCTCGCGCCGGTCGACGGCGACCCGGTACGGTTCCCGACGGCACCCCACGGCGACCACGAGCGCCGCTACCGGGCCGTCGTCCGCGACGAGGCGGGACGGGAGGTGGCGACGGCCACGACGACCACCACCGTCGTCCACGAGCGGGGAGTCACCCACCGACACGTCGGCGGTGGGGAGGACGCAGACGACGGTGACGAGCCCAGCGAGCGTTCCGGGAGGTCGGATGGGGGTGCGGGGACGAGCGGTCCGTCGGAGACGCCGGTCGAGCCACCGACGGGGCACTGCTACTCCCCGACCGGCGACGGCCCGCACCCGGCAGTGGTGTTGTGTCACGGGAGCGGCGGCGTCCCGCTCCGCCGACACGCGGCGTTGCTCGCCTCGCGTGGCTACGTGGCGTTCGCTCTGCAGTACCTCGGCGTCGACGACCTCCCGGAGACACCCGTCGAGGTGCCGCTGTCCGTCCCCCGGCGCGCCGTGCGGTGGCTGCGAGCACACCCGGCGACGACCGGGTCGGTCGGCCTGTACGGCGTCTCGATGGGTGGGCAACTCGCGGCGCTGTTGGCGAGCGAGCCGGACGTGTCGGTCGACGCCGTCGTCGTCGACAGTGGGAGTCTCCACGTGTTCCCGGCCGGGGGCGACACGGCACCGTGGACGCGCGACGGGGAGCCGGTGGCGACGACGGCGGTCCCGGACGCGCCGCCGGATCGGTTCGCGTCGTCGACCGGCGGAGCGAGCGACCGCCGGACGGCGTTCCACGCGATGGTGGCGGCGACGGACCGAGAGCGACGGCGGGCGGCGACGATCTCAGCCGAGCAGATCCGGACACCGGTCCTGTGGCTGTCGGGGACCGACGACGCCACCTGGCCCGCGACCGCGGCCGGCGAGGCGCTGCTCGCGCGGTGTGACGCCCGCGACGTGACGTTCCCCGTCGACCACCGCGTGTACCACGACGCCGGCCACGCGTTCGGACCGCCCGGCCTGCCGACGACGTGGCGGCCCGCCGGCCCGGACGACCGGGTCGCACGCGGTGGTACACCCGGAGCACACGCCGCGGGCCGGCAGACGGCGTGGGCGGCGACGCGGACGTGGTTCGACGACGCACTGCGGTGACGAGGGTGAGAGACTCCTCCGCCACCGACGAGTGTCGGACGACGAGACGCCGACACGCGACCACCGACACGCCGCGACCGACGCCGCTTTGAGAGTCCCGCTCTACCACACTCGCATGAGCGTCCAGATCGGTGCGCACACGTCCATCGCGGGCGGCGCGTACAACGCGGTCGACGAGCAGGTGGAGATCGGTGGGACCTGCGGCCAGATCTTCAGCCACAGTCCGCAGGTGTGGCAGGACCCGGACATCGGCGACGACGAGGCCGCACAGTTCCGCGAGCGGTCCGCCGACAACGGCGTCGGCCCGTGGGTGATCCACTCGTCGTACCTCGTCAACCTCTGTACACCGAAAGACGACCTCCGGCGGAAGTCGATCGACTCGATGCAGAAGGAGGTCGACGCCGCCGCCAAACTCGGCGTCGAGTACGTCAACGTCCACCTCGGCGCCCACACCGGCGCGGGTGTCGAGCAGGGGCTCGACAACGCCGCCAGCGCCCTGGACGAACTCGACGTGCCCGACGACGTGACGGTGCTCGTCGAGTCCGACGCCGGGTCGGGGACGAAGCTCGGCGGCGACTTCGAACACCTCGCGGCCGTGTTGGAGCGGTCGGACCAGGCGTTGGGCGTCTGTGTCGACACCGCCCACGCGTTCGCGGCCGGCTACGACCTCTCGACACCCGAGGGTGTCGACGAGACGGTCGCCGAGTTCGACGACGTGGTCGGCCTCGAACACCTCCACTGTCTCCACCTCAACGACTCGAAACACGGCTGCGGGACGAACAAGGACGAACACGCACACGTCGGGGAGGGGAAGATCGGTGAGGCCGGGATGCGCCGGATCGTCAACCACCCGGACCTGCGTGAGTTGCCGTTCGTACTGGAGACGCCCACCGAGGACGGCAAGAGCTTCGCGTGGAACGTCGAGCGGGTGCGCGAACTCCGCGAGTGAGTTCCGGGGGTACCGTCCCGGACCCTGTCGCCGAACCACAGCCACAGAGTGCGGTCGGCGCTGCCGTCTCGGCTCGTCGGAGCGTGTCGAGACGGGCGACGGGTCGGGTTCCTCACGCCCAGCCCGTGCTCGGTCGCCGATCAGCCGGTGGCGTTCGTCGTGCCGTCGGCCCAGTCGGGGCGCTCCGGCGTCGTCTCGCCGATCGCGGTGAAGCGGACGGTCCGCTCGACGGCGATCGCCGACCGGAACTCGCTCCGGTAGGTGACGTGGATCTCTCTGACGAGTCCGCTCGGCGCCACGGAGAGTGTCACCGTCCGGTTCGAGCGGAACCGAGTGTCCGGCAAGTCGCCGGTGATCTCGTACCGTGTGGCGCCGTCGACGGTGGTCCGGGAGACGGAGACGTTCCGAGCGTCGCCGAGCGCGACGATCGACCGCCGCGAGAGTGCCGGTGCGAGACGGACACGCGTCTGTGACACCGGCACCGACCGGACGGTGACGCTCCCGTTCTCGACCCGGCGGTACGTCGTGTCACCCGAGCGCCACGACACCATCCGCGTGGGGCGTTGTGGCGCCGCGTCGTCTCCCTCACTCGACGGAGCCTCGCGGACGCGCAACGACCACGTCCCACGGACCGTCCCCGTCGGGTCGAGTCGCCACCGCTGACGCGTCGCCGAGATCGTCTCCTCGTCGCCCGGCGAGCGTCGCTCACTCGTGACGACCGCCGTGAACGACCGGTTCGACAGTGCGTCGACGTGAGCGCCGACCAGCGCCGTGGCGTCCGTCACGTTCTCCGTAGAGACGCCCGGCGGTGGCCCCTCGACCGCGTCGGACGCTCGGTCCCCGGTGGCGTCTTGGACGGCCGCACAGCCGGCCGAGACGACGAGCGCCGCGACGAGCACGAGCGCGGCGACGCGACGTGGGTCGATCACGCGGGCACCACCGCCGCGAAGCCGTGGAAGTAGTAGTACACCTGTGCCACCCCGGAGAGTGCGAGCAACACGCCGGTCACGCGGTGGAGGCGACCGGTGTACCCGCCCAGACGACGCAGCGTCGTGGACCCGAACACCGAGACGACGGCGACGCCGAGCATCACACTCCCCATCCCGACACCGTACGCCACCGCGACACCGAGACCGGCGGCCGGGCCGACCGAGATCCCCTTGACGACGACCGCGAGGAACAGCGGCGCCGTACACCCGGCGGCCGCGACGGCGTAGAGGACACCGAACACGAACACGCCGCCGATCGAACGGCGTCGTTCCGGGAGACTGACGGGAGTCCGCTTCGGCGTCCACCCGGTCGCCATGAGTCCGCCGCCGACGAGGAACACACCGCCCACGACGAGCTCCAAGACGGACACGTCGGCCAGCGCCCGTGCACCCACCGTCACCGCGGTGCCCGCGAGGACGCCGTACACTACCACCATCCCGAGACTGGCGACGACACCGATCACGAGCGCTCGTGCGACCGGCCGCTGGAGCCGTTCCAGCGGCGCTCGTCCGGCCCGCGCCAGCGGCGAGGCGCTCCGACTCGCCACGTCGCCGCCGTCGGGTGCGGTCGCGCCCGTCGACTGCTCGGCGAAGAAGGAGAGGTACCCCGGGAGCAACGGGAACGCACACGGCGCGAAGAACGTACTCGCCCCCGCGGAGAAGGCGAGCGGCACCAGCGTGGCGAGGGTCAGCCCGGTCACGACCGACCCTCCTCGACGAGTGGTGCGATCAGCTCGTCCAGTTCCTCGAACGACCGCGCGTTGACACCGCTGCGCCACCCGGAGGTCACCGTGTCGCTCGCCGGCTCGCCGTCCCGCTCGAACAGGAGGTTCGTCGGGTAACTGTCCGCGTCCCACCGCTGTGTGGCGGCGAGGGACGCGTCGCTCACGACCGGCCAGGTCGCGTCGTACTCCTCCCAGAACGCCTCGATGGCCGCCTCGTCCACCTGTGGCGTGACCGACACCATGTGGAGCTGTGAGGGGTCGTACTTCGCACGCAGTTTCCGGAACGCCGGCATCTCCTCCTTACACGGGCCACACCACGTGGCGAAGAAGTTGACCAGCGAGACCGTCCCCTCGCGGCGGAGTGGCACCGTCCCCGACGGGAGGTCGCCGGCCGTGACGACGGACTCGAGTGCGATCCGCCCGCTCTCGGTCCCGGTCGCTCCGGTCGACTCGCTCCCCGACTCTGCACCGCCGCCGGTCGCCTCGGTCGATCCACCGCTCGTCACACCGCTACACCCGGCGAGTGTCCCACTCACCGCCAGTACCGCGGCTGTCAGCACCGTTCGTCTGTCTGTGGAGGGCATCGGCGGTGCGTAGGATCGTTCGACAAAGAGCGTACCGGTGGCTAAAAGCCCGTTCGTAGTCTCTACCGGCACACGAGCCGCTCCCCGGTCGTCGGTGTATCCGCCTCGTGTGTCGGCGCTCGCGGTGACCGGCGGTGTCCGTGTGGCGGTGTCCGATCCTCCCGTCTCTTCTCTGTTAGATGCTGTCGACGAGTGGGACGAACATGTTAGCACCGGGTTGTAGGGTGCCGTGGTGCGTCGGTCCGTGTATGTCACGAGCCAGCGCAGTCGGTTCGACGCGGTCCAGTGGTGTCCCGTTCGCGTTCAGTCACGAGATCGACGGCGAGGTCGTCGTGCAGGATCTGACCGCGTGGGACGGCGAGGTCGAAGAGATGGACGCCGTCGAGTCCGAGTGGCTCGACCACGCCTCGCGGGCGGGGATCTCCGGCGCGGTGACGGAGTTCGGCGACGGGGTGAACCTGGGCCGCGAGACCCAAGAGCACCTGGCGACGGAGTGGAGCGCGAAGGCCGAGGAGGCCGACATCGAGCGGATCGCCTTCGTCTCCGACGGGATCAAGGCCCACGCCGTCTCCGCGAACCTCGACGTGTCCCAGGAGATCCAGACGTTCAACTCCCTGTCGGCCGCCGTCGCGTGGGCCAACGAGGCCTGATCACCGGCGCTGCGTGCCGTCGGTCGCGGGACGAGTCGTGTCGGGGGCGCTCCCGTGACGGGGTCGGCTGGAGCGCTCCACCGTCTCGCGGCCGCCCCGCTTCTGGCTGCCTCACCTCCACAACGGGTTCGTCTGGAACCCCTCCGGTGGTCCCAAGCCGACGAGGAGCGGTTTATGCTTCAACCCCACAACGGGTTCGTCTGGAACTCCCGGTGAGGAACTGGATGACCCCGACGACGACGAGCTTCAACCCCACAACGGGTTCGTCTGGAACGACGACGGTATGACCGCACTGCGCGACGAGTACGTCGCTTCAACCCCACAACGGGTTCGTCTGGGACGCCCGCCCGACGAGGAGACAGTCGCCGTCTACAGTCGCTTCAACCCCACAACGGGTTCGTCTGGAACGGGGCTTTAAGTACCCCATGTGGTACGCCGAAACACCGCTTCAACCCCACAACGGGTTCGTCTGGAACCGGGCCACTGGCGTGGGGATGGTCGCTGTTGAGGCTTCAACCCCACAACGGGTTCGTCTGGAACGAGATCGGGCGCGACGGACTGCGCCGTGTGGAGCGGGCTTCAACCCCACAACGGGTTCGTCTGGAACTCTGGCCGATCGCGACGCGCCCAGGGCGTGAGCCGGCTTCAACCCCACAACGGGTTCGTCTGGAACCAGTCGCTTGATCGATATCTGCCGTCCCCTTTTTGAGGCTTCAACCTCACAACGGGTTCGTCTGGAACCGGCGGTCCACGTCCCTCCGGGTGGGCTGGCGGTCGCGCTTCAACCCCACAACGGGTTCGTCTGGAACCGTGCCCTGACCGGGCACTTGAGCACCCGTACTGCCCCATCCCACGTAACTGTTTCCGTCGACCCGCAATCACCCCCAGACCCCCCGGGGGTCGACGGAACGCGCCGCCGCGACCCACCTACGCCCACGAGAGCAGCGACGGGAGCGTGTCGGGTGCGGTGACGCGCAGTGCGGCGTACCCGATCCCTGCGAGTCCGTCGAACAGCGACGGGACCGTGACGGCGTCCGTCTCGGCCGGCAGCGAGTAGGCGCCGACCGCGTCGGCGCGAGCGAGTGTCCCGCCGAGGAGGCGGCGAGCGGTGCCGTCGGCCGCACCGCGTGTCGCGGCCGGGAGCGCGTCCGCACGGGCGGCGGCGAGCCGCAGCGACGCGCGGCCCGCCGTCCCACAACAGAGGTTGTCGACACCCGCGAGTCCGGTCCCGAGAGAGCCCTCGACGGCGCGGGTCGCGTCGCGGACGACCGGCTCGTCGTCGGCGTACCGCGCCGCCGCGAGTCGCGCGAGTCCGATCCCGGTCCGCCCGTGACACCAGCGGTCCGGGAACGCCGACCCGACGGCACGACGGTCGGGCCAGTTCGCCGCCGTCTCGTCGTAGGCGGCCGACTCGTACCGGAGCGCGGGCAACGCCGCCCGCCGGAACCGCGGGTCGTCGGTCGCCGCACTCAGTCGCACGAGTGGGTACGTCACGCCGGCCAGTCCGTGTGCGAACCCCAAGAGTGGCCGGTCTCCGCGGCCGGTGTCCCACACCGGCGTCCCGTCGGGCGCCGCGACGCGACGGTCGAGGAGTGCCTCGCCACAGCGCCGGGCCGCCGCCAACACCCGGGGGTCCGACCGGCGCTCGTACAGGCCGAGCAGTCCCGACAGCGTCCCGGCGAGCCCGTCCGTCGCGTCCACGCTCTCGGGGGCGGCGAGCGGCGTGTCTGCGAGTGGTCCGTCGTCGGCCGTGTCGGCGCTCCCCCCGAGCGTGCCGTCGCGCGGCTCGCCCGCGTCGGCGCCCGGGGTGGGCGTGTCGAGGGCCCCGTGATCAGCCAGTCCGACGGCGTCGACCGCGGCGATCGCGTCGTCGATCACCGTGGCGTCGTCGAGGAGGTCGCCGACGACGGCGAGGCCGTAGACGACGCCGCCGAGTCCTCGGGTCCCGCCGTGGTCGGTCACAGACGGCGGGACCTCCTCAGACCCGATCCTCGTCCGGATCGGTTCGAGCGCCGCCGTCGCGACGGTCTCGGCGCGGCGGTCGTCACGGACGCGCGCCAGCGCCGCGGCGAACACCGCGACACCGAGCCGACCGGCGTACAACGACTCGTCCGTCGGGCGGAGTGTGAGTCGGTCACGCTCGCCGGTCGGCGCGGGCGAACTCCAGTGTGGCACCCCGTCTGGCCCGACGGTCCCCGCCGACAGCACCCGGTCGAACAGTCGGCTCGCCGTCTCGCGGAGTCGCTCGTCCGAGACGGGTCGCGGCTCCGTGTCGGTCGCACGCACTCGCGTCGACACGTCCGACGGCGAGGCACCGAACGACGCACGGAGGAGTTCCACCTGCTCGCGTCTGTCCGCGGGGCAGGCAGCCGCGAGGCGGTCGCGGACGCGGTCGACACCGGCCGTGTCGACGCTCGCGTCGAGTGGCTCCCCGTCGTGGTGGACCGTCGTCTCCCCGGCCGGGACGGTGAGTCGTGGGGGGTCGAGTCGCCACAGTGCCCGACGCTCTGCCTCGTAGATCCCCCACGGGACCGGGTCGTCGACGCAGTCGTCACACAGCGGTGCCGCGAGTTCCTCGACGGTCGCACCGAACCGCGCGCCGCTGCGGAGACAGTCGCGCGCCGACAGCGAGCGCAACAGCGACGCGTACCGCACCGTCGGACGGTAGAGCACCCGCGTGTCGAACCCGGAGACCGCCTCCGAGAGATCCGAGAGCGACGCGGTGTCTGACGTGTCTGCCGTCGGCGAGTCTCCAGACCTGCCACTCGACGTGTCTGCCGTCGGCGAGTCCCCAGACACACTCTCCCCCGTGTGTGCCGCCGACAGGTGGTCGTACGCCGTCTCGAACCCGTCGACGAGCGCGTCCAGGTAGTCGGACGGGTGCCGTGGCTCCCCGTCGACTGTCGGGAGCGTCGTGTCCGACTCGACGGTCACTGGCGTCTCGTCGACACGCATCACGTCGGTCCCGTGTGCGCGCACCCGTGGCTCCGTCACGTCGCTCAACACCGTCGCCTCGTCACTGACACCGATCCCCGCGGTGGCGACGGACAGCTCCCCGACTGCGGAGTTCGCCACGTCGAACGGGAGCAGCGTCGTGTAGAGGACGGAGTCCGTCTCGAACGGGGCCATCGAGCGGCGGCGCGGTCGTCGTCCGACGCGGACGTGTGGGTGCCCCAGGGTCTCGGCGTCGACGAGGACCGGGTGTTCCCCGGCGACGAGGAGGTTCTCCGACTGACAGTCGGTGAACTCGAGCAGGTACGCGACGGCGGCGAGGCGGCCCGCACGCCGGTAGTAGCGGTCGACCGCCGCCTCGTCGGTACACTCGTCGGCGTCGACCCACGAGACCCAGCCGTACCCGTCCCGCGAGCGGTGTGTCGGGGTGCGGAACGACGGGGACGGGAGTGTGTCGTCCAGCCGATCGAGCAACTCCGCGAACGCCGCCTCCGGCTCGACGGAGCGCGGTTTGTACACCACCGTCGACGCGTCGTCCGTCCCGCTCGCGAACGTGACCGCCGTCACCGCGCGCCCGTCGTGGTGTGTGTCGTCCGCCAGCGGACGCACTGCGAGCACCCGCCCGAACGCGTCGCCGTCGCCGGCTCCCTCGGCGCCGGGCTCGGTCCCGGTGCCGTCGGCTCCGTCGGCGTCTCCCTCGACTGTGCCGCCGAACGTCTCCGCGAGTGCCTCGCGATCCGTCTCGATCCGTGTGGCCAGTTCGCGGAACTGCGTGCACCACTGGCGGACCTGCGTCGCGAGGAGTCGCGCCATCACCGGGTACTCCAGACAGCAGTCGACGAACCCCCCGTCGAAGAGGTCCGCGACGAACGCCTCGTAGTGTTCCGTCGGCGGATCGTCGACGTCGTCCGGATCGGCGAAGGCACGCGCTCGGTCCCGACGGGCGACGAACGTCTTCGCCTCGACGTACAGCGGCCGGACGAAGTGGTGCTGGAATCGGAGGCGGAGCCACTCGGCTGCCGGACCGAGACTCGACCGGTCGAACACCGCCGCCGCGGTGTCGTCGGCGAGGAGGCGCTCGCGAGCGAACGTCGCGACGGCCGCCGACAGTCGCCCGAACCAGCGGTCTCCGTCACCGGGGAGCGTCGTCGGCCCGGCGTCTGGCGTCTCTTCGTCGAGTCGCGTGGGCAGCGTCGCCGGATCGGTGTCGGCGACGTGTGCCGCGAGTGCCTCGACCGTCGCGATCCAGTCGGGGAGCGGTTCGTCCGGAGCCAGTCGTCGCCGCCGAATCCGGCGTCGACAGGTCGCCTCGTCGAGTCCGAGTCGATCGAGTCGCGTCTGGAACGCCGCCTCGCCACCCACCGACTCCCGCCACGCAGACAGGGCCGCGTCGGCGTCTGGTCCGTCCGTCTCGGCGGGGACCGCGGCGTCCGGGTCGCGGAGTCGCGCCGCGAGCGACCGCGCTCGCCCGGCGAGGTCGCGTCGCGTCTCGTCGTCGAACACCGATGCCTCGTCCGTCGTCACGTCGTCACACGCTGTGTCCATCGTCGAGAACTGTCGTCCGCGTCGCACCGCAGTGGCCCGCGGCGGGAGTGCCCCACCGGGGTGGCTCGCTCGCGTCACGTCCGCGTCGAGTGGTGGCTCGGTGTCGCGAGACCGCTCAGATGCAGCCCGTCGAGCACAGCACCGTACAGCTCATCGACGGGTCTTCGATCGCCTTCATCTCGTCGTCCGTCTCGAAGTCCGCGTCGAACTGTGCTCGCAGGTCGGTCTCCGTCTCTGCCGTGTGTGCGGATGTCTGTCGTGCCGACATCGAGCTTACGGACGGGAGTGGGGTAGTTAAGTCTTCACAGAAGGAACATACACAAGACAGAGAAAAAGATCGGCTGGTGGGGTGTGGTCTTTTCTCGAAAGTGGTCGTATCTGGCGTGTCACCGGGTGGTTCCGAGATCTCGGCCGCGGTGCTCCGAGCCCGCGGCCGGGCGGGTGGGCTCGGTCTCACGACGGGTCCGTCTGGAACCGTGCTCCGTGCGGGGACTCGAGAATCGGTCACCGCATCCCAGGTGACCGTCTCCGTCGACTCGCGATCACCCATACGACCCCCGGATCGACGGAGATCGACCCTACGAGCCCCCGGACGACCCGGGGGACGTTATCTACGACGATACTGGGGGCAGTAGCGTTTATACGACATCGGCCGTAGCGCCGTTCGACAGTGACACCGATCGGCGCGGCGGGACTGTACGAGTTGTTCTTCCTCGCGGCCAGCGCCGCGGTCGTGCTGCTCTCGTTGGCGGCCCACGTCGTCGGGCGACAGGTCGGCCACGCCAGAGCACTCGGTGGGACACTCGCCCTCGTCGGCGGATTCACGCTCGTCGGTGCCGTCGGTGGGTTGGGTCGCGGCGCGACACTCGTCGCGGTGGCGTTGGGGTGTGGGTTCCTCTACGTCCCGGCGGGCGTGGGGCTCGCCGTCGGCCACCTCGTCTCCGGGCGGTCCCTCGAGGCCGTCGCGCGGGTGTTCCCCGGGGCGTGGATGGCGGCACTCGTCGTGGCGCTGCTGTCGCAGGCCGCCGGCGCACAGCTCGGCACCGTCCTGGCCGGCACACCCGGGCTGTTCGGGCTCGACTGGTACGTCGGGTTCCTCGCGTACCTCGTCGGCGTCGGCGTCCTCGCCGGCCTCGCCGCCGTCCCGCTCGTCACCTCCAGCGCCGAGGGGATCGGCTTCTTCGAGGGACTCGGTACCTGACGCGGGCGACCACGCGACACTCGACGCGGCCGTCGAGACGCGACACTCGACGTGGGCGACCACGCGACACTCGACGCGGCCGTCGAGACGCGACACTCGACCCGAGAGCGGGGCGCTACAGTTCGACGGCGACCCCGACGAGCGTCTGGCCGGCCGTCACCGTCGCCTCGCGGGCGATCGAGTAGACGACACCCGCACGCTCGGCGGTCGCCGTCTGGAGCGTCTCGTAGGTCGTCGGATCGAACACTTCCCCGACGCGGTCCCCCTCCGCCACGGTGTCACCGAGTTCCAAGTCGGGGTCGGGGCGGAACAGCCCGGAGTCGGCCGCCTGGACGCGTCCGAGGTGGTTGCGGGCGCGGGTGCCGTCCCACGCTGGCACGTCGCCGTCGTCGGCCAACACCCCGAGTTCGCGGAGCACGCGCTCCGTCCCGGCGACGCCGGTCTCGATCGCCGCCTCGACGAGGTGTTTGTTGTGTGCCAGTTCGGGGGTGATCGCCGGGATTCCCTCGCGTGTGGCGGCGACGCGGAACTTCCCGCCGAAGTCGCGGGCGGCCCACTCCTCGTCGGCGTCCTCGCCGGCCGGTTCCGCCAACAGGAGGTCCGTCCCGAACGCCTCCGCCAACCGCCGGCAGTCGTCGTCACCCTGTCGGTAGACGGTGTGGGTGAGCATGTCCGGACTGCCGGTGTGGAGGTCGACGACGGCGTCGGCCTCGCCTGCGTACGCCCACAGCGCCGCGGCCATCCGCTCGTGGATCGTCCCCTCGTCGTCGCCCGGCCAACAGCGGTTCATGTTCGGGTTCACGGAGTCGAACCCCTCCGGCGTCGTGTAGCTCACGCGGTCGAACGTGAGCGGGTCCGCGACCGGGACGACGACGACCGTCCCGTCGAGCGATGCCGCCGCGAGGCGGTCGTGGAGTCGTCGACACACCGCCGTCCCGTTGATCTCGCGGCCGTGCTGGGCCGCCTGGACGTACACCGTCGGCTCGCCGTCCCCGTACGTGTGGACCGTCGTCTCGACGGCGACCCCCGACGGGAGTCGTGCGAGCGTCACCTGCTCGGCGTCGTGTGTGGCCATACCAGACCTGTGGGACGGCGGCGACTTGTACGGCGGGGCTCCAGCCACGGCCTCACCCGGAACCGAACGGGTGTGTACAGTGACGACACACACCGAACACAGAAGTGTGCCCCAGCGTGTCTGTGCGAACGCCGATGGGGTGGACACTGACGGGGTACTCGGTAGCGGCGTTCGCGGCGGCGGGCCTCTCGGCCGTCCTCGGGGTCCTCGCGGCACGGACCCGACGTGAACCGTACACACGGACGTTCGTCGTGATGATGGGTGCACTCGCGTTGTGGGCGGGTGCCTACGGCGTCCAGTGGGGGTTCGCAGACGCGACGCGGCAGATCACGTGGTTCCGTGTCGGTATCGCCGTCGGTGCGGTCGTCCCGACGCTGTGGTTCCTGTACGCGTTGCAGTACGCGGGTGAGGGTGACCGACTCGACCGACGGTGGCTGGCGGTGTCGGCCGTCGAACCGACGGTCGTGGCGCTGTTGGCCGTCACGGACGGCCGCCACGAACTACTGTTCGGTGCGCCGCGGATCGCCCCACTCGGCGAGTCGCTCCCCGTGTTCGGCTCCGCAGCGACGCTCGTGGCCGGTGGGACAGACACCCCGCCGTCGGTTGTCGTCGACGTGACGCTCGGGCCGGCGTTCTTCGTCCACGCGGCGTACTCGTACGTGCTGGTCGGGATCGGTGTCTTGCTCGTGGGGCGACTGATCCGGTCGCAGTCGTCGTTGCTGACGACACAGGCGTCGCTGTTGGCCGCCGGGGCGGTGCCGCCGTTGGTCGCGAACCTCTCGTACACGCTCGGTGTCAGTCCCGTCGCGAACCTCGACACGACACCGCTGGCGTTCACGCTCACGAGCACGGTCTGGGCACTGGCGCTGTTCCAGTTCGACCTGCTCGACCGGGCGCCGGCCGCGCAGCGACGCGCGATGCGGGACGTGGGCGACGGGTTGATCGTCACGGACGAGCGGGGGACCGTCGTCGAGGTCAACGAGATCGTCCGTCGGGCGCTCGACCCGCCGCCGACGGTCGGCGAGTCCATCGACCCGTACCTCCCGAGCGAGGACGCCGACGTGACGGCACTGGACGGGACACTCGCCTCGGCAGTGATCGAGAACCGGCGGCGGGTGTACGACCTCCGCGTGACGGCGTTGGACGACGAGCGAGGGCGGACCGCCGGTCACGCGGTGATCGCACGCGACGTGACGGAGCGCCACGCCTCGCGCGAACGGCTGGAGGTCGCGAACCGCGTGCTCCGACACAACCTGAGCAACGACATGAACCTCATCGTCGGTCACGCGCGGCGAATCGAGTCGACGGCGGTCGACGAGGCCGCCGTCGAGGCGGCACGGACGATCCGGACGACGGGGACGGAACTCGTCGACGTGAGCGAGAAGGCCCGCGAGATGGTGTCGTTCGCGGAGTACCACGAGGACCCGGTCGCGATCGCGCTCGGACCACCGACGGAACGGGTCGTCGGGGAGTTCCGCGAGTCGCACCCAGACGCGACGGTCTCGGTGACTGTCCCGGCCGGCGTCCGGGCGGTCGTCGGCAGCGAGGCGGCCTACGAGACCGCGCTGGCGAACCTCGTCGAGAACGCGGTCGAACACAACGACCGTGCGGAGCCGACGGTCGCGGTGGTGGCCGACGTGGACGACGACACCGTCCGGGTGTGTGTCCGCGACGACGGGCCGGGCATCCCGGAGATGGAGCGGCGCACACTGGAGGACGGCTCCGAGCGGCCGCTCCGACACGGGAGCGGGCTCGGACTGTGGCTCGCCCACTGGACGGTGACCGCAGTCGGCGGCTCGCTGGACGTGAGCGAGCGAGAGCCGCGCGGCAGCGAGGTGGCGCTGTGTCTCCCGCTCGGCGACCACCCGGGGGACGAGACCGACACCGAGGCGACGAGTGTCGCCGCCGGGGACGACGACCACGGACGAGTCGACGACCGCGAACGAGCCGACGACGCCGAACGAGTGGACGGCGAGTCGGCGACGAGCGCCGCGGCGACTACGGACGCCGACGGACTCGACGAGGACGCGTCTCCGGACACGGCGACGGACTGAGCGTCGCGTCGTCCGGGGACTCACGGTCGCGTCCTCGGGGTACGCTCGTCGTCGTTCCGGCTGGGTGTCCTCGCCGCCGCGTGCGTCACGAGGTGTGTCGTCCGAGTGACTCGCGCGTCGCAACCCACTTGCCCACCTGTGGGCTACCGGAACGTATGTCGACCGACCCGGGACCGTTGGCGGACCGCGAGTGGCGACTGCTCCGCGAGGAGTCGCGCGACGGGGCGACACAGATGGCACTCGACGAGGTCGCCGCGGAGACGGCCGCAGCCGGCGGGCCGCGGACGATCAGACTCTACCGCTGGGAGCCGTCGTGTCTCTCTCTGGGTCGCCACCAACACCCCGACACGGTCGACTGGGACGCCTGCGAGGCGGCGGGCGTCGACGTGACCCGGCGAGCGACAGGCGGCGGCGGGATCTACCACGACCACGACGGCGACGTGTCGTACTCCATCGTCGCACCGGCCGCGGAGCTACCGGACGACCTGATGGCGTCGTACCACCTCCTGTGCGAGCCAATCCTCGCCGCGTTGCGCGCGTTAGGTGTCGACGCCGACTACGTCGACGCCGAACGCCCGGCTCTCCACCAGCCGGCGTGTTACCTCCGGAAGCTGAACCCCGCCCACGACGTGGTCGCGGACGGCGGCGCCGGACGGAAACTCGCCGGCAACGCCCAGAACCGCCGCGGCGAGGCCGTCGTCCAACACGGCTCGATCTCCGTCTCCGTCGACGCCGAGGCACACCTCGACTGTTTCGCCGCCCCCGAGACGACACCGGCCGCGTTCCGCGAGCGCGTCGGCGGGATCGACGAGCTGGTCGACACCGACCGCGACGAGGTGGTGACCACCTTAGAGGAGACCCTCGCGACGTGGGCCGGCGACCCGCCCGAGGAGACGTGGACGGACGCGGAACTACGCCGCGCCGAGGAGTTGGTCGCCGAGCGGTACGGCGACGACGAGGCGTGGGTTCGGGCCGATCCGCGCGAACTCGAGCGGTAGGACACTCTGCGGGCACGTCGCCGTGTCTCCGCCGGGGGCGACGGTCCACTCGCGACGGACGACCCCCCGACGGACGGTGAGTCCGACGACTCGACGGGCGAGTGTCGGCCGCGTCGTGACCCCCTTCCCGTGCTCTCCGTACGCCTACGTTCCCCGTGGTAATCGGCGACAAGGTTATGTCCGGGTAGTGGTAAGTGAAGTCGTACCATGTCGATGGGTGCCTACGACGAGGACGAACACGAGCGGCGGGCGGAGAAGACGCGTGTCGACGCCGACTTCGACGACGAGCGGGACGAGTACCGCGGCGAAGTGACGTTCGACGGCGACGACGACACGGAGGCGCTCCTCGATCAGTTCCACGAACTCAACGGCGAGTGAGGCGACTCTCGCCGAGCGGTTGCCGAAGGTTCTCGTCCGGCAGCCACCGAGAGCTCTCGTCCGGCAACCTCCAGTAGGTCCCGTCGAGCGGTCGCCTCGCGGCAGTCTCCGCCCGTCTCAGGCGAGTACCGCCTCGAGGACGGAGACGCCGACCATCACGCCGACACCGAAGGCACAGATCCGCGTCATGGCGCGGCGACTCTTCCGTTCCGTCCAGTCGGTGTCCGTGTCGAGGTGTCGCTGTGCGGCCTCGATGCCGCGTCCAGAGAGGATCGACCCCGACCAGCCGAGCACGCCGAACCCGAGCGCCAGCGAGCCGACGGCGAACGTCGCCGCGAGCGCGTCCACGACGCCGCGTCCGGCACCGAAGACGAACACGGCCACGCCGAGCGGTGCCGCCGGGACGCCGACGACGAGCCCGCTCGCGAACAGCCGGAGCCGACGGCGGACGGCCGTCCGGAGCGGTGGCAGATCCCCGCCGTCGCTCCCTGCGGGGTCGGAGACGGGAGTGTCGGAGCGAGACACGGTCGTGATCAGTCGACGGCGTCCCGCATCCGCGGGTCGAGTGCGTCGCGCATCCCGTCACCCAGGAGGTTGAACCCGAGCACGGTGACGGCGAGCATGAACCCCGGGAAGAACGACATCCACCACTGGCCGGTCAGGAGGCCGTTCTCGACGCCACGCGACAGCATCAACCCCCACGACGGGGCACCGGCCTGCGCGCCGAACCCGAGGAACGACAGCGCCGCGAGGTCGATGATCGCCAACCCGAAGTTCAGCGTCGACTGGACCGTGATCGGCGCGAGCGTGTTCGGGAAGACGTGCCGAGCCAGCACTCGCGGGTCCGACGCCCCGAGCGCCTCCGTCGCCTCCACGTACTCGTCTTCCAACACCTTCAGCGCCGCTCCGCGAACGACACGCGCGAACCGCGGGGTGTACACCATGATGAGGGCGATGGTCGCCTTCCACAGTCCGGCGCCGAAGATGGCGACGATGGCCAACGCGAGCAGCAGCGACGGGAACGCCAACAGCACGTCCATCGTCCGCATGATCACGTTGTCGACCACGTCGCTGTAGTAGGCGGCGACGATGCCGAGCGTGACACCCGCAGCCGTCGAGACACCGACGGCGACGGTGCCGAACTTCATCGCCAGCCACGCGCCGTACATCGACCGCCGGAACACGTCCCGCGCGCTGGCGTCCGTCCCGAACAACTGCTGGTCCACCGGCGCCGGCCCGAGCCAGCCGGGCGGCGCGCGGTCCGACACCACCGTGGAGCCGAGCCGCGAGGCGGTCAAAGCGTCGTAACTCAGCGTCACCCGGGCGACCACGGCGATCAGGACGATCCCGAGGATGATCGCCAACCCGGTCACGGCGAGGCGGTTCGCGAGCAACTCCGAGAGGAACGGCGACGCACGGAGACGGTCGATCAGTCCACGTTCGTGGTCGGTCCCGCCGTCGTGTGTGTCCGTGCTCATCTCTTCCTCCCGCCGGTCTCCGGAGTCGTCGGCTGCCCCCGCTGATCGTTCGTCGCCGTGCCCGTCTGCCGTCCGCTCCGGTCGGGCGCCTCCGTGTCCGTCCGCCGTCCGAGCGGTCCGTCTGCCTCGCTGTTCGCCCGGCTCGGCGCCGCCACCTCGGCGTCCCCGTCGGTCGTCGCGGCGAGAGAGTGTGTGCGTGTCACTGGTCGATCCGTGGGTCGAGGTAGCTGTACGTCACGTCGACGCCGAGGTTCACCAGCGTGAACAGCAGCGCGAACGTGAGAACGGTACCTTGGACGAGCGGGTAGTCGGTCGCGCCGATGGCCTCGACGAGCATCGTGCCGATGCCCGCGATGCCGAACACGGTCTCGGTCAGAACGGCCCCGCCCAACAGCGAGCCGAACTGGATCCCGATCACCGTGACGACGGGGATCAGCGCGTTGCGGAACCCGTGTTTCATCACGGTGATCTTCGCGCCCTGTCCCTTCGCGCGAGCGGTCCGCATGTAGTCTTGTCTGATCACCTCCAACATCGACGAGCGCATCATCCGCGAGATCAGCGCCATCGAGTACACCCCGATCACCAGCGACGGCAACAGGAGGTGTCTGGCCGCCGACGCGAACGCGCCGAACTCGCCCAACAGGAGCGTGTCCACCGTCACCAGCCCCGTCAACGGCAGTTCCATCCCGAACAGTCGCCACGAGTCGTCGAGGAAGATCGTCGACCCGATCCGACCGCTGGCCGGGAACAGCCCGAGGTACGTCGAGAACAGGAGGATCAGGAGTGGCCCCGACCAGTAGATCGGGACGGAGATTCCCGTCAAGGCGCCGATCCGGGTCGCGTGGTCCGACAGTGTGTCCTGTCTCACCGCCGACAGGACACCCAGCGGGATCCCCAGCGCGATGCCGAAGAACTGGCCGAACAGAGCGAGTTCGATCGTCACCGGGAGCGTGTCCGCGATCACCTCGCGGACGGGGTCGCCCTTCGCGATCTGGTACGACTCGCCGAAGTCGAACGTCGCCGCGTCGCCGAGGAACCGGACGTACTGGACCCACAGCGGGTCGTTCAGTCCGAGTTCCGCCCGGACCTGCTGGACCTGCTCGGCGCTGGCGCGTTGCCCGACGATCACCCGTGCGGGGTCCCCCGGGGCGAAGTGGAGGATCCCGAACACGAGCGTCGCCACCCCGAACAACACCGGGACCAACAACAGGAGGCGTCGCAGGACGAAGCGTTTCGAGACCATCTACTGTCGTGTGGTTGCCGTCGTCGTGTACTTCAACCCCGCGGCGGGCGGTCGTCGTCGCCCGCCGCCGTCGGGGTGCGTCGTCTCCGCCCGCCGCCGTCGGAGTGGGTCGGTCCCCCCGCCGCCGTCGGAGTGGGTCGTCTCCCCCCGCCGCCGTCGGAGTGGGTCGGTCCCCCCGCCGCAGCGAAGCGCCTCCGCTCGGCCCGCTCACCGCGGGCGGTCGGTCCTCACTCCTCCAGTTCGACCTGTTCGAGGTACGGGCCACCGACGGAACTCACGGTGAACGAGTCCGCGTTCACGCTCTGGTGGATCCCGCGCAGCGTCTGCGCGTAGTCGAGGAACAGCCACGGCGCCTCGTCGTGGGCGATCTGGCTGGCCTCCTGGTACAGCTGCTTGCGCGTCTCGGTGTCGTACGTCGACTGTGCTTCACGCACCTTCTGCATGTACTCCGTGTTGGCCCAGCCGGCCGCGTTGAGGGTGCTGTACCCCTCCGTGTCGCGGCTGACCCAGTCTTGGCCGTCCGGGACCGCGTCCATCTCCACCTTCGGGTCCAGGAGGACGTACATGAAGTTGTCCGGGTCGGCGTTGTCCGTGTACCAGCCGAGGAAACAGGCGTCGTGTTTCCCCTGGTCCGTGTAGTCGAGGTACGACGAGAACGTCGAGAACTGGTTGATGTTCACGGTGAAGCCGATCTCCTCGAGGTCGGACTTCACCTGGTTGGCCGTCGAGATCGGACTCGGGTTGTACCCACGGGGGTTCGAGAACGTCGCCAGCTCGAACTCGAACGGCTCGACGCCGGCCTCGTCCAACAGTGACTGTGCCTCCTCTTTGTCCGTCGGGTACGGCTCGATGTCCTCGTTGTGCCCCATCACGTCCGGCGGGAGCGGCTGGTCGGCCTCGGAGGCGAACCCCTGGTAGATGTCCTCGACGATCGCCTGCGTGTTGACGGCGTAGCTGATCGCCTGCCGGACCTGCTTGTTCCGGAACTCCTCGCGGCGACCCATGTTGAACGCCATGTAACCGACGTTGATCCCGTTCTTCTCCACCAGCGACGCCGTGTCGGCGTCTTGGATCTGCTTGAACGACTGGGAGTCGAGGTTGTCCGTGATGTGGGAGTCACCGTTGACCACGTCGGCCGCCCGCGTGGAGTTCTTCGTGATCTCCTTGAACACGACCGTCTCGACGTTCGGCCCGTCGCCGAAGTAGTCCGTGTTGGCGGTCAACTCGACGCGGTTGTTCTCGTTGTCCAGCGTCTCGAACTGGAAGGGGCCGGTGCCGACGGGGTCCGTCCCGAGGTCCGGCTGGGAGTCGAGACTCTCGATCTGGTCCTTCGAGAGGATGACGGCCGCGAACATCGCCAGGTTCCGCAGGAACGGCGCGTACTGCTGGGTGAGTTCGATCGTCAGCTCGTAGTCGTCGGAGGCGTCGATGCTGTCGACCCAACTGCCGAACGTGAACGGGCCGTAGCCGGACCGGTTCTCGTCGCCGAGGTAGTACTCGTAGCCGGACTCCGTGAACCGCCGGATCGTCGCCTTCGCGTCGGCGGCCGTGAACTCCGAGCCGTCGTGGAAGGTGACGCCCTCACGGAGGGTCAGCGTCGCGGTCGTCCCCTCCAGCGAGTAGTCCGTCGCGAGACTGTCGCCGAGTTCGCCACCGGTCCCGGCCTTGAACCGGATCAGCGGGTCGAACACCTGGTTGGTCACCTTCGCGACCTCCCCGCTGGTCGTCTGCTGGGGGTCGTAGTTCGTCGGGTGGTCGCCGCGGGCGTACACCAGCGTGCCGCTCACGTCACCGCCACCGCCGGAGCCGCCGGTGTCGCCGCCGGTACAGCCGGCGGTCGCGGCGACGGTCGCGGTGGCCGCCGCGCCACCGGCCGTCTTCAGAAAGCTGCGTCTGCTCACGTCGTCCGTGTCGCGTGACATACGGTGGCAATGGAGAGCTACGTAGGTTAAAAATTGTGGTACGTCGTCACGGGATCTCACACGGTTTCGAGTAAGTGTGGCGTGGTCGACACCACAATCCGACACGGTCGGACCAGTGTGTGCCGCTTCCACGTGGCGTGTCAACGACTTACATTTCTGTCGACGGACCGTCAGGTCGTCACTCCGTTCGTCGGGCGGGTGTCGAACCGATCTCCGACGTACCAGTCTGCTGATACGGTGAGGGACAGGTCGTCGTTCGGGGTCGCGGCGGGGCAGTGGCGAGTGGTCGACCTGGGGGATCGGTTGGTACTCGGCGGGTGGCCGGCGCGTGCACGGCGGGTGTTCGGGGGATGCTCGGCGGGTAGTCGAGGACGGCTGGACCAGTGAGACGCAGACGGACTCGGTCGTCGCGCCGACACACAGACGGACTCGGTCGTCGGGTCACCGTCACCGTCAGTCGTCGAGGTGACACGCGGACGGGTGGTCGCTCCCGTCCAACTCGGGGGACTGTCGCTCGCAGACGGAGCCGAACGTCTCACGCAGGACGCGGTCCGCGCCGTCCCAGTCGTCGGCGACGATCCGTTCGACACTCTCCGTGACCGCCTCGTCGGCCGTCGGTGGGAGGTCCTCGATCCCGAACCGCTCGCGAATGGCCGCCTCCAACTCGACCCGCGCGTCCGTCTCCGCGCTCCCGTCGCCCGTCGCGCCGCCGGCGCTCGCCGGCCCGCCGGCACCCGTGTCGTCGCCGGTACCAGCGTCCGTCGCGCCGCCGTCGGTGACGGCACGCCCGCCGGTCGCACTCGCCTCCTCGCGGATCCCCTCGGGGTCGATGGCGCGGTCAGCGACGCGTTGCCGGTACGTCGTCACGGCACGGAACTGCTCCTGTTCGATCGACAGCTCCTCGGGCGGGATCACCTGCGGGCACCGGGTCCGGAAGTGACACCCCGACGGCGGGTCGATCGGCGAGGGCACGTCCCCTTCGAGGATCACGCGGTCGTCCGTGTCCGCCGTCGGGTCCGGTACCGGGATCGCCGACAGCAACGACTGCGTGTAGGGGTGTCGCGGGTTCGCGAACAGCTCCTCCGTCGGCGCGGTCTCGACGATCTCCCCGAGGTACATCACCGCCACGCGGTCACAGACGTGCCGGACCACGCTCAGGTCGTGGGCGATGAACAGGAACGTGAGCCCGAACTCCGCCTGGAGGTCCTCCAACAGGTTGAGGATCTGTGCCTGCACGGACACGTCCAACGCCGACACCGGCTCGTCCGCGACGACGAAGTCCGGGTCCACCGCCAGCGCGCGGGCGATCCCGACTCGCTGACGCTGCCCGCCCGACAACTCGTGTGGGTACCGGCCGCGCTGGCTCGGGTCGAGGCCGACCGCCTCCAGCAGTTCGTCGACCCGACGGCGACGCTGGGCGCTGCGACTCTCCCCCTCCGCGGGCGGCTCGTCGGGGAGGTCGTGGATCTGGAGCGGCTCGGCGACGATCTGCCCGACGGTCATCCGTGGGTCCAGACTCGACATCGGGTCCTGGAAGATCATCTGGAGGTCCGTCCGGCGCGCCCGCAGTTCGTCGGCCGACAGCTCCGTGATGTCCTCGCCCGCGAACACGACCCGTCCGTCGGTCGGCTCCAACAGCCGCAACAGCGCGCGACCGGTGGTCGACTTCCCGCAGCCGGACTCGCCGACCAACCCCAGCGTCTCCCCCTCGTACACCTCGAAGTCGACGCCGTCGACGGCGCGGACACTCCCGGGTTCGTCGCCGAGCAGGCGGTCGAGGTAGCCGTCGGCCCGCGAGAAGTGTTTCTTCAGTCCCGACACCTCCAGCAACTCGTCGCCGATCTCCGTGTCCGTCCGGACGCCGCCGTCCTCCCCGTACGTCGTCGTGTCGAAGTCGTCGAGCACACAGCGAGCGCGGTGGGGCTCGTCGCCGTCCCCGCGGTCTCGCAGTGGCACCGGGCCGCTGGTACACTCCGGCTGTTCCCACGGACACCGCTCGGCGAAGTGACACTCCTCCGGCGTGTCGACGAGGTCCGGCACGTTCCCCTCGATGGGTGTCAGCCGGTCGGCGTCCTCCCGGGGGATCGACTCCAGCAGCGTGTACGTGTAGGGGTGTTTCGGGTCGTGGAAGATCTCCTCGACGGGGCCCTCCTCGACGATCTCCCCGGCGTACATCACCGCGACGCGGTCACACGTCTCCGCGACGACACCGAGGTCGTGGGTGATCATCAACACCGACATCCCCAGCTCCGCCTGGAGGTCGTCGATCAACTCGAGGATCTGCGCCTGGATCGTCACGTCCAGCGCGGTCGTCGGCTCGTCGGCGATCAGGAGGTTCGGGCGACACGCCAGCGCGATGGCGATCAACACGCGCTGGCGCATCCCGCCGGAGAACTCGTGGGGGTACTCGTCGACGCGAGTCGTCGGCTCCGGGATGCCGACCTCCGAGAGCACCTCGACGGTCCGTTCGAGGACGGCCTCGTCGAGGTCGTCGTCGCCCAGCGAGGGGAGCACCTCCCGGACCGCGTTCGCCCACGTGTCCGGGCGACGGCCGTCGAACTGGTGGAGTTCCAGACTCTCCGCGACCTGCTCGCCGACGGTCAACGCGGGGTTGAGCGAGGTCATCGGGTCCTGGAAGATCATCGACACGGCGCCGCCACGGACCGCCCGCATCGCCGACTCGGGGGCCGCCGTCAGGTCGATCACGGCGTCGTCGATCCGCACGTCGTCGACGCGTTCGGGCGACTCGCGGAGGAGTCGCCGCGGGTCCGCGTCCGGGTCGCCCTCGACGGTCGCCGCCTCCAAGAACACGAACCCGTCGGCGGCGTCGTCCGCGGCGTCGTCGAGTCGCCGGGCGACCCGCTCCGGGTCGCCGCCACCACGCAGGTCGCTCGCGGCGTCGGCGAGCCGTGCGGCCAGATCCGCCGGGTCGGCCAGCGACTCGCAGTCCGTCGCGATACCGTCGAGTTCCGCCGCGACACCGCCGAGGCCGCCGCGTCCGCGACACGCCGTCGCCAACTCGCGCAGCGCCTCGACGAGCTCGTTCGGGTAGGCGGCGACGCCGTCGGCGTGGTCAGAGAGGAGGACGGGGACCGTCTCCGGGGCACGGAGCGTGACGCGGCCGCCGACGATCTCGCCGGGGTCGTCGACGAGGTCCATCGCCGACAGCGCCGTCACGGACTTGCCGGAGCCAGACTCGCCGACCAGCCCGACCGTCTCCCCCTCGCGGATGGTGAGGTCGACGCCGTCGACCGCCTTCACGTCGCCACGCTCGGTGGCGAACTGTGTCCGCAGACTCGAGAGCGACAGGAGATCCATGTGACGGCCTGCCGTCCCGCTTCGGGTATAGTTTACGGTGCGGACGGAGACGACCGACGCCGGTCGTCGCGAGTACAACTCGCCGTCGGTCGCACTCGTGGTCCTCGCGCGAGCGGTTCGTGGCGTTCCGAGGGTGTCGGACTCGTTCCAACGCCGTCGGGATCGCGGCGGGAGGCAAGTGGGTGGCGCCCCCGACGACGTGTGTGAACCCGAGTTGTCCACGCTGTGCCGGTCGCCTCGCGAGCGAACGAGACGTGTGGCAGTGTCCCGACTGTGGGTACGCGCCGCCACACGGTGCCGACTGAACCGTCCCGTCGCCGTTCGCGGAACGGTCCGAACGCCTGCGGTTCACGTGCGGTGTATCGGAGCGACGTGTCGGATTCACGTGCGGTGTATCGGAGCGACATTCACGTGCGGTGTATCGGAGCGACATATCGGAATTCGCGTGAGCGTGTGTGCGCGAGCGCGCACGCGTGGCTACCTTTGAAGTAGCGTGGAGTGCTACGGTGTAATTGCATGAGCTCCGTGAGCGACCTCGGCGAGATCTTCGAGTCGGTGACTGGGACCGAGACGATCACCGACGAGCAGGACAGTGACGCCGCGAACAGTGCCGACGGGGACGCGACGGACACCAGCGAGGACTTCCAACTGGAAGCCGTCCGGAACGACCTGTTGGCGGACGCGGCCGACGACATGGACGGCGGCACGCGGTGACGGGTCGGTCGACACTGCGGTTCTCCGTTCGACTGACGACTCGACAGTCGTGTGAGCGACACCACCGCGACGACGACCGCGTCACCGTGACGACGGCCCCGTCGCCGAGCCGCTCGTAGCTCGGCCCGGGTCGACGCAACACTCGTTACCGTCGGGTGCGTACCGTCGTGTGTGACTACGGCCCACGACGACGGCGCGTCGCTGCGAGCACGTCTCGTCGGGGCCGGTCCGGAGACCGTCTGCGCCTTCCTCGCCGCCTGCTATCGCGAACGAGACTGGACAGTCGAGCGGGGAGTCGCGTCCGACACGACGGGTGACGAGTGGCACCGGCTCGCCGTCACCTCACCACGCGGGCGGACGCGGCGACTGTTCGTCCCGTCGTCGCCGGTCGCCGCACGGAGTCGCAGCGACGACGAGGGCGAGGACCCCGTCGCGATCTCGACGCCCTCATCGCTCGGTGCGGACGACCGGGTGGTCTGGACTGCCGACGGGCTACCGCCGTTCGGCGACGTGTCGACCGCGACGGTGCTCGGAACGGACGCACTCTGCGAGCAGTTCCGGTACGCCCTGGACCCCTCGCAGCGAGACCGCGTCGCGGCGACCGTCTTCGGTGTCGACGACGCGGCGGCGGTCTTGACGAGACCCGAGCGAACGGTGCCGTCGCCGCCGAGTTCCGAGAGTGTGCCGTCGCCGCCGAGTTCCGAGAGTGCGCCGTCGCCGTCGAGTTCCGAGAGTGTGCCGTCGCCGTCGAGTTCCGAGAGTGTGCCGTCGCCGTCGAGTTCCGAGAGTGTGCCGTCGCCGCCGAGTTCCGAGAGTGTGCCGTCGTCGTCGAGTTCCGAGCGGTCGGCCGAATCTGCTACGGACGCAGACACAGACGGATCGCGAGCGCCGGGAGCGGATCGAGAGGAGGACTCGCGTCCGCCCCGCAGCGCGGACACCGACCCCCCGTCGGCCGGTGGACACGGTGACACTGTCACCGCCGAACGAGCGGACCCACCCGCGAACAGTGAGTCGCCTGCGGCCGGTGATCGCTCCCGACTGTGGCTAGTGACGCTCGCGGCCGTCTGTCTCGCCGTCGCGCTCGGCGGCCTCGCGACCGGTCTCGGTCCGGCGGCGCCGTGGGCCGACCCCGGCAGTCCAGCGGAGGGTGTGGCGGTCGCCGACGGCACACCGACCGCCGGGACGACGACCTTCGAGGGGCGAGTCGGCACGCCGCGGCGGTCCGGCGGCGTCGCCGGTGCGACGGGTGCAGACACCGGGACGCCGGTCGCCGACGCCGAGGCGCTCCCGCCCGGAGTCGGTGCCGACGGGAGTCTCGACGTGGCACTGCTCGCGGACCGGACGCGGGCCGTCCTGTCGACCCGCTCGTACCGCTTCGTCTACACCTACCGCGAGCGGGTCGCCGGTCGCGCGACCGTCCGGTGGCGCGAGACGGCGACCGTCGCCGGCCCGGGACAGTACGCCTCTCGCGTCTCGACGCTCGGTACTCCGGTCGACGAGCCGACGACGTTCGACCGCACCCCGGTGTACGTGGCCGACGGGACGGCGGTTGAACTGCTCCGCGACGGGAGCGTGAGTCGAGCCCGGACGGACGGCGTCGGCGGTCGGCGCGGCGCCGCGAGTGACCCGTTCCTGTCGCGGCTCGAACAGTACGTCGACTGGTACCTCACGGTCGAGGCGACGCGGCTCCGTGGTCGCGAGCGGACCGCGAACGGGACCGTCGCCTTGGTCGCACTCCGCGGCGATCCGTGGCCGGGCGTCGAGAACACCACCGGGACGGTCGTCGTCGGTCCGGACGGGCTCGTCCGCGAGATCCACCGCAGCTACACGCTCCCGAACGATCCCGCCGTGACCGCGACCGTCACTGTCCGCGTCACCGCCGTCGGCGAGACGACCGTCGACCCCCCGGCGTGGGTGCAGCGCAACGGGACCGCGACGGCGACGCCGGGGACCGAGACGGCGACCGCAGGGAACGGGACGACGTCCGGGTGAGGTGGTGTGGTTTCCCGTCGGGTGGTGGGCCCGATTACGTGGACCTTTATGAAGGCTCTGTACGGTGGGGGTCCACGTAAGCGGGGCGTGGTGTCGCGGGTGCAGAGAAAGCTATAGGTGGTGTGGGGCAGATATCACCCCCTGTCGCAGCGGCCAGGAAACCCACTCCGGGATTGAAACCGCGCCGGTACTGGCTCGGTACTAACCGGAGGTATAAGTGTCGCAGCGGCCAGGAAACCCACTCCGGGATTGAAACGACACGCTCACCGCCAACGAGATCGCCGCGGGGACGAGTCGCAGCGGCCAGGAAACCCACTCCGGGATTGAAACTCACGGCGTCCTGGTCGTGGGAGCACGAGGCCGCCGCGTCGCAGCGGCCAGGAAACCCACTCCGGGATTGAAACATGGAGTCGCTGGATGCCCTCGCGTCGAACGTCGCCGTCGCAGCGGCCAGGAAACCCACTCCGGGATTGAAACGATCGTCTCGGCCGAGCACGGCCTCCTCAACCCGGTCGCAGCGGCCAGGAAACCCACTCCGGGATTGAAACTGCCGGTGTACAAGCACCACGTCGTCGTGAGTCCCGACGTCGCAGCGGCCAGGAAACCCACTCCGGGATTGAAACACATCGCCGAAGCACGTTCCGTCCGACCGGCCGACGGTCGCAGCGGCCAGGAAACCCACTCCGGGATTGAAACTTCGTCCGCGAACTCCACGCGACGACGAACCGGCTGTGTCGCAGCGGCCAGGAAACCCACTCCGGGATTGAAACACATCGGAGAGCAGATCTCGAACCGCGTGAACGCGGGGGTCGCAGCGGCCAGGAAACCCACTACGGGATTGAAACCCGGACGACGCGCTCGACAAGTGTCGCACGGCGCTCGAGGTCGCAGCGGCCAGGAAACCCACTACGGGATTGAAACTAGCACTCGCCCTCGATCGTCTCGTAGACGCCGGCCGTCGCAGCGGCCAGGAAACCCACTACGGGATTGAAACACGATCCGGATACCGTTGCCGTCGGCCGACAGTCGGGTCGCAGCGGCCAGGAAACCCACTACGGGATTGAAACTCCTGAAGCTGTCCGAAGGATCTGGCGTACTCCACTGTCGCAGCGGCCAGGAAACCCACTACGGGATTGAAACGGGAGATCACACGCGATGTCCGTGTCTCCGGCCAGTGGGTCGCAGCGGCCAGGAAACCCACTACGGGATTGAAACCACCAGTCCAACATCTCTCGACACCTCAAATCCGTGTGTCGCAGCGGCCAGGAAACCCACTACGGGATTGAAACTGGCAGGGCTCGCGGTCGAGCGGAACGAGAGTCGAAGTCGCAGCGGCCAGGAAACCCACTACGGGATTGAAACTCGTCGCCGTCGCCCTCGAACCGCCCGACGACGACGTTGTCGCAGCGGCCAGGAAACCCACTACGGGATTGAAACGGTTCGAGCGGACGACGGCCGTCGCGGACGTGGTGTGTCGCAGCGGCCAGGAAACCCACTACGGGATTGAAACATGCAGATGGGAGAGCGGAACGCTCTGATCGGTGGTCGCAGCGGCCAGGAAACCCACTACGGGATTGAAACATATAGCCGGCCGGAGCCTCGGCCCCGAGACCCCCGGTCGCAGCGGCCAGGAAACCCACTACGGGATTGAAACGCCGCCCGTCGCCGGGCCACTGCTACAACCTGATGGGTCGCAGCGGCCAGGAAACCCACTACGGGATTGAAACAGCACGTATTTCGAAGACGTTCCCGCCGCCGAGGGTCGCAGCGGCCAGGAAACCCACTACGGGATTGAAACCAGTATAGTGTCTGCCACCACCATTATGTGTGTAGAGTCGCAGCGGCCAGGAAACCCACTACGGGATTGAAACATCCGCTCGCGTCCTTCCCGCGGGTCCCAGGCGCGGGTCGCAGCGGCCAGGAAACCCACTACGGGATTGAAACTCGACACTCTGGTTGCGGGGCGGGTTCCGGCCGCGGAGTCGCAGCGGCCAGGAAACCCACTACGGGATTGAAACCGCGAAGCGGACGATCGGCTACGGCGCCATCGGCGTGGTCGCAGCGGCCAGGAAACCCACTACGGGATTGAAACAGGACTGTGACATGGAGGACGAGTACGACGCGATCGTCGCAGCGGCCAGGAAACCCACTACGGGATTGAAACTACGTCTTCTTGACCCCGCCGTCACCGTCGTCGGGGACAGTCGCAGCGGCCAGGAAACCCACTACGGGATTGAAACCGTTCCGCCGTGACGCCACTCGTCGTGGACGTGGAGAGTCGCAGCGGCCAGGAAACCCACTACGGGATTGAAACTAACCGGGTTCGGTGTCACCGCTACCTACGTCCCGTTGTCGCAGCGGCCAGGAAACCCACTACGGGATTGAAACACGTACGTCGCGATCCGGGGACTCCGAGCAGCAGCGGTCGCAGCGGCCAGGAAACCCACTACGGGAATCGAACCACCGCGAACTCGAGCGGTGTGTTTCGCTTCGACTCCGGCCACCGGTTCCTCGGTCTCGAACGGCTCGACGTCGTCGAAGGCTCCGTACCGCTCTCCGATCACCTCCACCGACAGGTTCCCCTCCTCGTCGACCGCTCACCGAAGCGTGTCACCCCCCGATCGCTGCTACCTCCGGTACCGCTGTCGGAACCGGCAGCGAACCCGTGTCGTCTACGTCTCTTTCACCGACCTCTTTCATGTGCCGCACTTCGTCTCTCGGAGCGAAGCAATCTGCCCCGGACGAGACTCTCGTTTTCCGCCCGCTGCAGACCCCCACGTCACGGTGACCGACGGGACGGCGTCCGGGTGAGTCTGGTGTACCTCTCGGTGACGGATCGGTCGAGACTGTCGGGTGACCGCCAAACCTCGTACGCAGTGTGCTCCCGCCGAGCGGTCGGACGTGCCGGTACCACCGCTACCTACTTCACCTCCCACGACGGTACACCCGACGTGACCGACCCAACGTTCGTCGAACAGACCGACCCGGACGAGGTGTTCTCCCTCCTGGCGGACGAGACCCGAGTCGAGATTCTCCGCGCACTGTGGGCAGACGACGGCGAGGCGACGTTCTCGGAGCTCCGGGCCGAGGTCGGGATGCGCGACTCCGGTCAGTTCAACTACCACCTCGACAAGTTGGTCGGTCGGTTCGTCACGCGGACCGACGACGCCTACGAACTCACCCAAGCGGGGATGCAGATCAACGGCGCGATCGCGGCTGGCGCGTACACGGCGGCGGGGTCGATCGACCCGATCGAACTCCCAGAGTCGTGTCCGGCGTGCGGGGGTGAGCGAACCCTCCACTACGGGGACGAGACCGTTCGGGTCGCGTGTGGCTCGTGTCCCGTCGAGTACCGGGTCGGCGTTCCGCCCGCCGTGTTCGTCGGGTGCAACCGCGAGGACGTCCCACGCGTGGCCAGCCAGTACGTGCAGACGACGTTCCACCAGCTCACCAGTGGGTTCTGTGCGTTCTGTGACGGACCGGCTACGCCGACGGTCGAGTTGCAATTTCCCACCGGTGACGACGGGGACGGGTCTGCCGAAGCGTCACACGACCCCGACTCCGACGGGATCTCCGAGGAGTCGGGCCCAGTACCGTTGGCCCGGTACACCTGTCACCAGTGTGGTGCCGAACCGACATTGGGGTTGCCCCACGTGTTCGTCGACCACCCTGCCGTCGTCGGGTTCTACTACGACCGTGGAGTAGACGTCCGAGAGCGCTCCGTGTGGGCGTTCGGTGCGACGGACCCCGGCAACCAGTCGGTGCGGGGGCGTGACCCGCTCCGAGTGAGCGTGACGTACGAGTGTGAGGGAGACACGCTGACGCTGGTGATCGACGACACCGTCACCGTGACCGAGATTGAGGAGTGACTCACTGCGCGGTCGAGACGCCGCCGTCGCCGTCAGAGGATAGGGATGGGCCACGACGACACGTGAGAGCCACCTCACTCCACCTCACCCCCGCACACACTCCGCACATCCGAGTACCACGGTGACCCGTGCCCGCCCGTGCGGCGCGACGAGCCGCACCGTCACGCCGACCGCGAGCACGGCCGTCTCGCCGACGCGCTCCTGGACGACGACACCCTCGCGGACGCGACACGGCCCGAAGGCGCGGTTCGACCCACTGGGACACGACCGCGTCGCCCACGCCCGCGCCGCCGTGGTGTTCCGTGTCACGTCGACGGCGACGGTCTCGTCGGCACGTGCCGTCGCGATCCGGTCTGCACCGGACGCGAACCGGTCCCCGAACGCCGCCACGGCCGCCGAGCGGTTCGCCCACGTTCGCGTCCCCGAGACCGCCCACGCGGCGTCGGTCGCGACCCGGTCGAGCGCGCGGACGGTCCCATCGACGCCTACGTCGGGTGCCGTCCGTGCGGTCACGTCCGGGTGCGCGCCCAACTGGAGGTACGCGACCGCCACGGGGAGCAGTGCGAGGGCGGCGAGTGCGGCGGTCACGAGGACCAACTGGCCACGACGACGAGTCACGGTCGCCACACCTCGATCACCACGGCGCCGTGACACGTCGGGACGCTGGCACGGCCGACCGGATCACCCGGCGGTGGCCGGTCGCCGACGAGTCCGTGGGGCGTCCGTACGACGAACAGCAGGCCGTCGCCGAGGACGGTCGCGACGCGTCGGCGGAGTGTGTCTCGCTCGCGCTCGAACGTCGCCGCCGAGCGCGCCACCTCGACCAGGCGGCTCCGGTCGGCGTGTCGCGGTGACTCGGCGGCCAACACCGCCGCGGCGTCCGTCGCGTGGCTGTCGAGCCGTGTCTGGGCCGTCGGTGGCGCAGAGAGCCCGACCCCGAAGCAGACGGTGACCGACAACAGGAGTCCGACACCGATCGCCGCCTCGACGACCGGGAGCGACAGCTGGGCGCGCGTCGTCGAACCCCGAGATCCGTGGAACGGTCGCCACCGCGTCTCACTCGACGACGGCGACGTGTCGTCAGTCACCGACGGTCACCTCCAGCGTCGCCTTGTACGTCCGCGTCGGATACGAGGTGACGGCGACGGTGCCGCCAGTCACGGCCGACGACGAGGAGTCGAACGTCACGCGGAGCGTCTGCCGTCGACTCACCGACACCGTCGTCGCCCCCTCCAGCCCCGTCGGATCGTGTGCGACCACGCGGTCGTCGACTCGGACGGTCTCGACGGATGCGTTCGCGAAGCCGAACCGGAGCCGCCCAGTCCGTCGTGGGAGTGTCACGCCACCCGTCGCCGAGACGGTTCGAGTCCGTGGTGTCGTCCGACTCACGAGGACCACTCGGTGGACAGTCACACCCTGGGCCGGATCACCACGAGAGACGAGTCGTCGATCGCCGAGTCGGACGACGAAGTCCCGTTCGGCGATCGCCGGTACGAGTCGTTCGACCGACGCGACCGAGAGACGTCCCAGCGCGGACGCACGGAGGACGTTCCGGCGACGGGTGTGGCCGGCTCCGGCGGTGACGAGTCGATCGCCCAGCGTCGCGGCCGCGCCACGACGGTCGGGTGACCGTTCGGCCGTCGTCACCGCCGCGTCGGCGGTCGCCAGTGTCACGCCCACGAGACTCACGACGATCACGAACGCGACGGCGAGTGCGAGCAGGTTCGCCTGCCCACGGTCGAGTGGACAGTCGGTCACACGCGATCACCACCCACCCGTCGTCTGCGTGGTCGTCTGTCCGGATCGCCGTTCGACTGGACTACCGGCAGTGCCGCTTGAGCTCGTCGACCGACCGCCGCCACCGCCGGTCCCGTCGACTCGTCGCCGTGCTCGAGCCGTACGGCTACTTCGTCGCGGGTCGTGGTGACGACGACCGACGCCGGACGATCGCTGCGCCACGACCCCTCGAAGCTGTCGACGGACGGCGGGAGCACCGGCGTCCACACCGCCTCGACGCCCGGGTTCGGGTGGACGAGTCGGAGTCGGCGATCCTCGACGACTACCTCGTACGTCGTCCCGCGGATCGTCGCCGGCAGCGGGACACGCCGGACGACACGGCTGCGGTGCGCGGAGTGGGGCACCGCGTCGCGAACGTGGTGGGCCGCGCCGACCAGCGTCCGTTCGGCGACGGCGTCGCCGACACGACTCCGGTACTCCGGAACGACGCTCCCGTGGAGTGTCACCACCAGCCCGGAGACGACCAGCAGGGCGACCCCGATCTCGAGGGTCTTGCCGACGGTCGGTGTGACGCCACGCGTGTCGGTGCTTCGCTCGAAGGAGCGACGGACGAGACGGGACGGCCCCGACTCGTCGGAGTCGGATCGCGTCCGTCGAGACGCCTCAGACACCGACCGTCACCTCCAGCCCGAGCCGGTGGACGACGACCACCAGCCGCCGCGACGACGCGAACGCGGCGACGACGCTGTCGACGCCGTCTCCGTCGAGGTCGCGCCGTCGCACGGTGGCACCCCTGGCCTCGAAGAACCGCTCGAACGGCGCCGGTGTCGCCGTCTCGACGGCGACCGTCCACTCGCCCGGTGGGTGTCGTCGCGCGTCGTGGGTCACGTCTGTCGCTATGTCTAGCGTCGTCGGGCGTGGCCTCGTCGTCGCTCCCGTGCCGAACGACCAACTGTGTCCGCTCGTCTCGTCGGACGCATCCAGTGTCGTCACACCGACGACGAGGGTCGACGCCGTGCTCCCGACGCCGAGTGAGCGGTGGAGTCTGGCCGCGCCCGGTGGTCCGCGGACGACTGCACCGGCGACGGCGGCGACGCGGACTCCCTCGGATCGGTAGACGAGCGCGTCGCTGTCGACGACGATCTCCTCGGTGTCGTTCCACACTCGAACCGTCCGATCGACGACGGCGAGGTGCCCGTCGGTGAGACCGACCGTCGCGTCGTCCGGGCCGGACCGCCCGCTTGCTCGGGTCGCCTCGGTGAGCGCGTCGGCGACACGGCGCTCGGTGACCGCGTCGGTGGCCGTGTCGACCGTCGTTCCGACGGAGGCCGTCACACCTGCGAGCGCCAACGTCGTGAAGCCGAGTAGCAACGCCACGCCGACGACGTGAGACTGCGCGCGTCGGTCGTCGACGCCCGTCCGGTCGACGACCCGACTCACGCAGTTCCCACCACCGCGAAGGCGCCGCCGGTCAGCGCGGCGAGGAGGCCGGAGTGGAACAACATCGCGTACGGGCCGCGGTCGGCGGCACCGGCGAACCACCCGGACGCCACCGCCGTCGCCTGCGTGACGACGTAGAACCGACGCCTGGCTCGATCTGGCTCGATCGACCCTGGGTCGAGCGCTACGTCCGCTGTCCCGGACAGCGTCGACAACTGTGCGAAGCTGTCGACCACCTGTGTCGAGATCGCGAGGACGATCCCGACGACGAGGGACGCGGTCGTCCACCCGATCGTGACGTACACGAGGAGGTTCGACCGCAACGCGCGCTTCTCGTGGTAGAGGCGGGCGACCTCCGACTGGAGCGTCTCGAACACCGCCTCGCTGTCGCTCCCGGCGTCCGACGCGCCCGCGAGGAGGCCGACGGTCCGGGCGGCCAAGGGCGTCCCGACACGTGCCGCGAACCGGTCGAGCGCCGCCGTCCGGTGGTCGCGGTCGTCCCGGTCTGCGTGGTTGAGGTTGAACGCCAGGTCGGCTACGTCTGGGCCGAGTGGCCCCAAGTCGACCTCGCGGGCGACGTGTTCGACCGCTCCCGGGAGCGGGCGTCCGAGTCCGACGTGGCCGGAGACCGCGTGGACGAAGTCCTTCATCTCGCGGTCCTTCGCGTCGTCGCGACGTGCCCGGCGGAGTGCGACGACACCGACCGGGACCGCAAACGCCACGTACCCCACGCCTACGGCGTCGACTGGCCGGACACCGGTCGCGAGGAGTCCACCGGTCAGCGCCAGCGACGGCCACAGCCAGACGACCAGCGCACTCGCCGGGTTCGTCGTGGCGGTACGGAGCGTCGCGAGCGCAGTCTCGGGTCGTTCGTGGCCGACACGTGTCTCGTCGGGACGGAGTGTCTCGACGGCGAGCGCGGCGCCGCCACCGACACAGAGGACGAACGCGGCCGCGCCGTAGATCACCGCCGCCCGTCGCGTCGTCGGGCCGAACGGTGTCTGGATCGTCGCCGACAGTCCCGGTGCGACGACGCTCATGACGGTCACGACGATGCACAGTAACGCGGGCAGTATCAAAGATACTACAAATAACTCCGCGAGGAGTTCCATCGTGTCCGCGTTGCGCTCGGCGGCACGCTCGCGGCGATGTCCGAGCATCCGACTCTCCATCTGGAGGTAGTTCGCCAGCGCGTCGCCGCCCTGTCTCGCGTGTTCGCGGTACTTCAACAGGAACGGCGCCAGCGACTCACGAGCCGGCGTGTCACGGGCGACCCGGCGCAGTCCCTCACCGAGACTCCCGGTCAGCCGTGCGGTGTGGAGTGCGGAGCCGATGGCCGCGCCAGCCTCGCCGTACGCACCGCTCTCGGCGACCCGTCGCAGCATCGCTCGCGGGCCGTCGCTCCCCGACGAGAGGGCGTGGAGGTACCGCGCGACGCCCGGCAGCGACCGTCGAATCCGGCCGCGTCTGGCAGTCCGCCGGAGCCGGAGGTACGTCCCGGCGAGGCGGACCGTGAGGTGTTTGGCCGTGGCGGCGACGACACCGACCAGCCCGACGAGTGCCCACGGTCGCGCGAGTTCGCTCGGGAGCGGCGACGCAGCGAGGGGACCAGTCGGGAGCGCGACGACGGTCGGGAGGAGTGTCGCCGCGACCGCCAGGCAACAACACCACGAGAGAGCGTAGGCGCGAGCGAGGTAGCGGTCGAAGCCGATCCGGAGGTCGGTTCCACGGTACCACTCGCGAGCCGTCGCGTGGCGTCGGTCGTCGGCGTGGCGTGCGAACAGCGCGTACGACACCCGGTCGAGTGCACCGAGTCGGTCGGTCACCGACACCACCCCGGACGTGCGCACCGAGTCGACGGGGCGGCCACACCACCTCGGACGAGTCCGTCGAACCGATCAGTCATCCGCACCACCCCGAGCGCGTGTCGCCGTCCCGGTCGACTGTCGCACCCGGTCGACGGTCGCCGCCTCGTCGACGCGCAGGTCGGCGAGGAACTCGAACGTCTCGCGGAAGTCCGTGACCCCCTCGCGCCGGAGGTGTCGGACGTAGCGGTGCTTCCTGTGGAACTCCGACTCCACTTCCCGGACGGTGCGGTCGGTCGTGTCGCCGAGCCGGTGGAACACGCGGTGTGCGAGTCGTCGCGTCCCGTCGCCCAGCTCCGGGTGGTCGTACGCGAACGAGAACGACCCGTCGGGTGTCCGCGCAGCGACGCGGTTCCACGCGATCCGACCGCCGGCCGCCTCGACGACCCCGCCGGGAGCGTCACAGTCCGCGAACGCGGTCGGGTCGGCGGCGAGTTCGACCGCCTCCGAGACGTACCGCTCGCCGTCGACCTGCCGCGGGAACACGACGAGGTCGATCTCGCCGAGGAGGTACGCCGGCAGCCCCTGCTCGACGACGCGGTTCACCAGCGTCGACACGTCCTCGGCGTGTGTCGTCCCGAGCACGCCGTGACCGGTGTTCAACACCTCGCCGAAGGTCTGGAACGACGCGGGACTGTTGATCTCCGCGATCACCTCGACGTCCGGGTTGAGGTAGTTCGCCTCCGTCATCAGGTCCGCCATCGACACCCGCTTGTACGGCTGCTCGTGGTCACGCGTGGTCAGCGAGACGCCCGTCTCGTGCGGGAGTTCGACCTCGCGCGACCCCTCGTCGATGGAGACCGGTCTGTCGTCGAACGGGACGAAGGGGACGTGTGCGTTCAACAGCGTCGTCTTCCCGACCCCCGTGGGTCCCGAGAAGAGGACGACGCCGCGGTGTTCGTACAACAGCCACAGGAGCGTGACCAGCTCCGTCGACAGCGCGCCGCGGTCGACCAGCTCCACGGGTGTCATCGGCTCGGCGGCCTGCTTGCGGACGGAGAGGTGCGGACCGTCCTCGGAGACGACCGGTAGCGCGACCGCACACCGGGCGGTGCTGTCGACGTTCGGGAGGTCGAGGTTCACCTTCGCGCTCGGCGTCGAGGCGTCCAGTTCCGTCCCGTCGCGGGCGGCCAGTTGCGTGACGACGTTGACGAACTGTGACTCCGTCTCGAACCGGAGGTTGGTCGGGACACGACCGACCGCGGTCGGTGACTCGTCGCGACTCGCGACTGCCCTCGCCGGATCGTCGGGAGACGCGACTCGCTCGTCCGTCGTCGCACCCGCCAACACGGACTCACGCGGGACGACCTTCACCCGCTCGTCGACGGCGTTGGCCTCCACGTCCTCCAGGTGCTCGTCGCGCAGCGGGACGGTGAGGACCCCTTCGCCCACGAAGTCTCGGAGGACGTAGTACACCAGGTCGTCGAGTCGGTCGCGTGCGTACCGGGAGTCGACCGGCGGGACGCCGACGCCGTAGGCTGCGAGTGCCTCCCGGAGCCGATCACTCGCGGCGTCGAGCCACGCCCGCGTGTTGCGGGCCGTGAGCCGTCGCGAGAGGAACTCGCGTGCTCGGCCGGCGACGAACGCGTAGCGGTCGTCGACGACGCCGTCGACGGTCGTCTCCCAGAGGCGGTCCTTACACGCGGCGATCAACGCTTCGTCGCCGGGCAACAGCGGCGGTTCGCGGACGGCGTACCGCGTCGAGAAGCTGTCGTCGCCCAGCAGGTGGTCGCGGTAGACGACTACCGGGACGGAGAACTCGGCGAACGAGACGTGGTACGCCTGGAGGCGTTCGCTGGCGACGCGGTCGACGAACGGGTCCGACACCGAGGTCCCTGTCGCCGCCGGTGCGAACGCGTCGGTGTGGACGACGAGTTCGTCGCCGGCGGCGTCGGCGACCGCGATACGCTCGTCCAACGCCAGCGGCGTGGCGTCGCCGAGAAGGCGGAACGCACGGAGCGCGTGGTAGTCGAGACGTCGCCGGAGTTCCGGTGTCGCGTCCACCAGTCGGTCCAGCGCGCGAGCGTACTTCGGCTCGAACCCCTCGCGAGCGCGCTCGACGACCCCGGCCCGCGTGAGCGGTCGGCGGTGCTGCCCGCCGTCGAAGTGGTCGTCGATCCGCTCGAACGCGTGGTGCCCGTCGACACACAGCGCCGGCTCGCGCGTCTCGTACCGGAACGGCGCGTCCGTCGGCGGTGGGTCGGCTCCGGGTGCTCGGTCGTCACCCGCCACGGCGCCGTCGTCGTCTGCGGTACTCCCGTCGTCACCACCGGCAGTCCGTTCGTGGTGTGCGGCGGCGGTCGTCTCTCGTACGTCGCGGACGGTCGCGACCACACCCGGTGCGACGGCGTACTGTGCGACCACGTCCGGCGCGTACCACGCGTCCGGGTCGCCGGGTGGTGGTGGCGGCTGGATCGTCGGTGTGTCGGTCGACACTGTCGGCGTGTCTCGCTCTTCGGCTGGGACGGCACCCTCGACTGGCTGCGTCCGCTCGTCTGTCGCCGGCCGACCGGCTCCGTGGGCGTCGGCGGCCGGCGCACGTTCGGCGTCGTTCGGCACGGGGCGTCTGCTGCGGAATCGTACTTAAACGTTCGACGAGACCCCCAACCACCACGCCGACTTCAGCGACGAGAATCGGACCGGCGCGCTTATCGGCGCAGCCAGTCCACGACGAGGTATGGTGGCCGAGTCACCGTTCGAGGACGCCGAGGAGGAAGAGGCAGACTCGAACGGCTACCGCGAGATGGCTCGGACGAGTTTCTCCTACATCGCGGCCGGCGTGTTGGTCCTGGCGGCCGTCGCGACGGCGACCATCGGCGGACTCGTCGCCTCGGGTGTGGCGGGTGAACCGCTCGAACAGCCCGACGGGTTCACCTTCCGGACCGACACCGACGGCGGCACGCCGACGCTGGTCGTCACGCACCCGGCCGGCGTCGTCCCGAACGCGGAACGCGTGTACGTCGTCGACGAGGCGGACGATCGCGTCGCCTGGACACAACTCAAAGTCGACGGCGAGGACGGCGTCGCTCGGGTCACGGGGCGCGACAGCGACCTCGCGTGTCTCGAACAGGGTGCGACCTACCGGATCGTCTTCGAGGGACGGACCGCGACGGACACCCTCGCGGCACACGAGATCACCCAACCGATCGCCACCGCCGATGTCGGTGCCTGCGAGTCCGACGAGTGATGCGTACAGGGACCCGAGTGTGACGACCGGCGTCCGCTCCGATCTCCACCCACGGAGACGGACCCCGAGGCTTTTCGACGGTGGGGTCGGCAGTGGGGGTATGGACCAGACGGAGCTGCTGGCCGCGTTGCGAGACGCCGACGCCGTGCTCTTCGGGGAGTTCGAACTCTCCCACGGCGGGACGAGCGACTACTACGTGGACAAGTACCAGTTCGAGACGGATCCAACCGCACTCGCCCGCGTCGCGGCGGCGTTCGCGGATCGGCTCGACGGTGAACACCTCGCGGGGGTCGCGTTGGGTGCCGTCCCGCTCGTCGCCGCGACGGCCGTCGAGACCGACACGCCGTACGCCATCGTCCGGAAGGCCGCCAAGGAGTACGGGACGAGCAACCGCATCGAGGGACCGCTCCCGGACGACGAGCCCGTCGTCGTGCTCGAAGACGTGGCGACGACCGGGCAGTCGGCGCTGGACGCCGTCGAGGCACTCCGCGATGCCGGCGCGACCGTCGACCGCGTACTCGTCGTCGTCGACCGCCAGGAGGGCGCCGAACAGTTGTTGGCCGACCACGACGTGGAACTCCAGTCGCTGTTGACTGCCTCCGACCTGCTGGCCGACCACGAGGAGCGGGCGGACGCCGCCGACGGTTCGTGAACGGCCGAGCAGGTCACAACGACCCGCGAACGACTGAGGGCGCCGTTCCGACGCGTTACAGCGGTAGCGAGGCGAAAGCCCACCCGTTCACTGCTGGTAGCGACGACTGTCGTCGCGCTGGCGCGGCTGTGTGCCACCTTGCCCCGTCATCTCGTCGTAGGTGACCCCAGCGAGGTACTCGTCGTACGTCAGGTCGTAGCCGCGCCGCAGGTGGAAGTCCAAGTCACCGGTCTCCACCGTCTGTCGGAACAGCGCGTGGACACCACGCCGGAGGAGTTCCTCGGGGTCACCGTCGAAGACGGCCGCCAGCGTCGCCAGTTCGTTGCGCGTCTCGCGGTCGAGCGACACGGTCAGTTCCTCGCCCAGCTCGTCTGCGACCGCAGTCACGTCATCGTCGAGGTCGTCGAGTGTCATCGCGTCCGGGTTGCCGCCTCGCGGGTTTGAGTGCTCGGTGTCGAACGCGGAGGGTCTCGACGAGCGTCACCACTCGACGACGAGCGGAACGTGGTCACTCGCGTCGATCCACTCGTCGTACGTCCCGACGGAGACGGTCGCTCGCTCGGCGAGGTCGCTCGGGAGGAACGCGTAGTCGATGTGGTACTCGCGGGAACGCTTCTTGTGCATGTAGAACGTCGGGTCCGACTCGTCGCCGAACGCACAGTCGGCCGCCGTGTGGTAGGCGCTCGTCAGTCCGTACTCGGCGAGTCGCGCTCGCACGTCGGCGAGCGTCCCGTACAGCGGCGACTTCGGCGAGTCGTCCCACTGGTCGTTCCAGTTGAAGTCCCCGACGACGGCAGTTCGGTCGTCGAGGAACTCGTCGTACGCGCGGAGTGTCTCGAACACTTGCCCGACGTACCGGCGGCGGGGGTCCGTCTCGTCGTCTTTGGCCCACACCGCGAGGAGGTCCACGTCGCCGTCCGTCCGAATCGGCGCCGTCAGCGTTCCACCGACTGCCGCCGCCCGGCCGTACGACAGCGACACGCCACCGCGGGCGAACACGCCCAGCCCCTGGTGTTCGTCGCTCCCGATCCACCGCCAGTCGTCGTACGCGTCCCACTCTCCCACCGTATCCGGACACTCACACTCCGGGACGACGACGAGGTCGGGGTCGTACGTCGACAACGCCTCCCGCTTCCGACGGAACGCCATGTTGCAGTTCCACGTGACGAGTGTCGGCACGGCACGACGGTTCAGGTCCAACCGGTGTAAGTGGCTAGCCCGGTGTCGCGTCGCCACGCGGCCCACGACCGGTTCGTGTATCCTTCACACGCCGGTGTTCGATCACAACGCGTTTAGTGTCGTGTATCTCTCCGTGGGGTATGCCGAAGTGCCAGAACTGTGGCTCCTTCGTGACCGAGCGCTACGTGAAGGTGTTCGAACCCGAGGAGATCACCAGTCCGCGGGCCTGCCCGCACTGTGAGGATATGGTCCGGCGTGGAAAGAAGGTCCGAGAGAAGAAGAACTGAGTCGACGCGCTCGAGGCGCCCGCAGTCTCGCCCCGTCTCTCGACGACGCGTCCGACGGTCCCCGCGGTCTCGCCCCGTCTCTCGACGACGCGTCCGACGGTCCTCGCGGTCTCGTCTCGCCTCACCGTCCCTCCCCCGCGGTGACGACCCGGACACACCGCCCAGTTTTTTGTCGGTCGTCGTCGCCCACTCGTGTATGGACGGCCCTCCACACGACGACTCGGGACGCGACGCGCCGAGTCGACACGAACTGATCGAACACTACACGCCCGACGGGACGATCGGGCGCGTCCTGCTCGGTGTCGGACTGAGCGTCGGCGGCGGGTTCACCGCACTCATCGGGCTGGCAGGCGTCCTGCAGTTGGACCTCCTCGCGTTCCTCGCCGGACTCGTCGGGATCGGGCTCGGCCTGTCCGCCCTCGTGGTCGGCCTGGTGACGTTGTGGCCGGTGTACCTCGCCGCCATCGGGAACGTCGACAGTCCGGCGGCGTACGGTGTCGGACTCGACCGTACGCACCGCGACGGGGACCCGGTGACGATCCTCGAACGACGCTACGCGGCCGGCGAGTTGTCCCGCGAGGAGTTCGAGCGCCGCCTCGACGACGTACTCGGCGACCCGACGACACACCGCCGTCGTGGTGACGACGACCGGGCCACGCGGCCGACCACGAGCGGGTCTCGCCGCTCCGAGCCCGAGTCGGAGGACGGATACCGAGACGTGGACAGTGTCGGGACGGGAGCTTCGCCCGACGAGGAACAGCTCCGCTCGACCCGCGAACGCGCGCGGCGGCGGCGCGAGACGGGCGACGAACGAGGGTCGTGACGTAGTTGCCTGCGGCTACGGACGGAGACGGAGAGCGGGTGCCGCGAGAGGACGCAGCGGCCTACGACTCGCCGTACACCGGGACGGCGGCGCCGCTGGTCACCGCGGCGCCGTCCGAACAGAGGAACGCCATCACGTCCGCGACCTCGCTCGGGTCGACCCAGTCGTCGTCCGGCTCCATCATGTCGCGGTTCATCGGCGTGTCCAACACCGACGGCATCACCGCGTTCGCACGCACCGTCCCGAGGTTCTCCTCGGCGATCGACTCGGTCACCAGACGCACACCGGCCTTACTCGCGCGGTAGGGGGCGTCGCCCTCCCCACCCTCCAGCGAGGCGCGCGCGGAGACGGAGACGATGGCCCCCTCCGTCTCCTGGAGGTGTGGGAGAGCGTGTTTCGAGGCGAGGAACATCGTCTTCAGGTTCACGTCCAGCAGCATGTCGAACGTCGCCTCGTCGGTCTCGTGGACCGGACTCCCGCCGCGCCACGTGCCGGCGACGTTCAACAGGTAGTCGAGCCGGCCGTGAGCGTCGAGTACGTCCGCGACCGTCGACTCCACCGCCGCCTCGTCGGTGAAGTCTGCCTGGTGGAAACTGTCGGCGTGGGCCGTCTCCAGGAGACTGTCGTCGTCGTCGGCCGCGATCACGTCCGCCGCCGCGACCGTCGCCCCCGCCGCCGCGAACGCGTCGACGACGGCGCTCCCGAGTGCGCCACACGCGCCGGTCACCAGTGCCACGTCGCCGTCGAAGTCGTACGAGACTGACATACACACGGACGACGGACGGTACGGACATAAACACGGGTGTCGACACCGTCGACGGCGGTTCGGAACGTGTCGCGGACGCGGACGAGACTCGGCGCTGTCGAGTCGTGTCCAGAGAAGCGGAATGCGCGTCGTAACACACGACGCGTGCCGCTTGTGTTGGTCCCCGCTGACGCTTCGGCCCTCCAAGCGAAGCGTCACCTCTACGTCGCCGCTCTCCGGTATTAAATCTGACGGGGGCCGTCACACCGGCGCGGGCGTGGTCGCCGCTAGATGTGCTCTTCTTCCAGCGTCCACCCGAGCGCCCGCTTGTAGTAGGTGAACATCTGTCTGACGCCCTCGTGGTTCATCTCCTCGGAGTCGAGCTGCTCTTTGAGGAACTCGTACTGCTCTCTGATCTCCGCTTCGTCGCGCATACTCGTCGTACGGACGGGAGTCCCTTCAACGCTCGCCGTCCGTGTGGTCGACGTTCGGCGTCCACGTAGGCGTCGGGTCGCCACTCGCCGTCAGCGTGGGCGTCGGGTCGCCACTCGCCGTCAGCGTGGGCGTCGGGTCGCCACTCGCCGTCAGCGCGGGGCACCGGGATGCCCACCGGTCGCAGGGGTACGATTATACCCGTCGGGGGCGTCACGCCGAGGCGAATGAGAGTCGGGGTACTCGGAGTCGGCCGCGCCGGTGGAGCGATCGCAGACACTCTCGTCGCCCTCGCCGACGAGAGTCGCGTCGATCCGGTGACGGAGGCGGTCGTCGTCGACACCGACGACGACGACCTCGCGGCCGCGTCCGCGGTGGCCGCCGAGCACCGACACCTGGTCGGGCAGGTCGAGACCGGCGGCCACGGGACCGCCGGAGACCAGGAGGCGGCCGTCGCGGTGGCACGCGACGCACAGGCGGAACTGCGTGCCGCGTTGGACGCGCTGCCGGTGTCGCGGACGGACGCGTTCCTGGTCGTCGCCGGACTCTCCGGTGGCACGGGCGGCGGACTGGGACCGTGTCTGGCGGAGTTGTTGGCCGAGGTCGTCGAGCAGCCGATCTACGCCGTCGGCGTGCTCCCGAGCGACGCGGAAGACGAGGGCGGCGACCACGCCGCTCGCGCGATGCGAGCGCTGCGTGCGTTCCGCGAGCCCGCGGCGGACGTGTTGCTGGTCGATCTGGACCGCTGGCGCGGCTCGGACGCGGACGTGGAGACGGCCTACGACGCGCTCGACCGCGACGTGGCCGAGGCTCTGTGGGCGCTGGCGGCCGCCAGCGAGACGAGCGGCGGCGCGCCGACGCCGGAACGGACACTCGACACCAGCGAGATAATCAACACACTCCGAGGTGACGGGGTCGCGACGCTGGCACGGGCACGCAACACGCTCCCGACGAGCGACGAGGACGGTGGGTTGGTGGACAGCGTCCGCGGGCTGTTCGGCGACTCGACGCCCGACGTCGACGAGGTCGCCGTCACGCGGCTGGCGACGACGACCACCCGTGAAGCGATCCACTCGAAGACGTTCCTCGGCGACGGCGTCGCGGACGCCGGGCGTGCCGCCGTCGTCGTGGACGCACCGGGGGCGTACCTGCTGCGCGAGGGGATCGAGGAGGCGACCGGGATCGTCGAGGACGCGACCGACTCTGTCGCCGTCCGCGCGGGTGACCGCCCCCGGCCGAGGACCGACGACCTGGGTGTCACTGTCCTCGCGGCCGGACTGACGGACGTCCCGCGACTGGACGAACTCGAACGGCGCACCCGCGAGTACCTCGGCGAGGCACCCGACGACCACGGCGACGACCTGACCGTCGAGTGACGCCGAGCGTCCGACAACCGCGTCACCACACCCCACGGTGAAAGTGAAACGGACGCGCGGTGTCTCCGACCGGCGTCGGCGAGAACCGCCCGACGCCGCGGCCACGCGTCCGGCCGTTCGGGTAGGTAACGGGAGCGTGCAGTCGAAACCGGGGGGTGATCGCCGAGCGGACTCGCTCCTCACTTCTCCACGTCGAGCAGCGCGACCCGCTCGTGGACCGCGTCGGCGAGTGTCCCGTCCGTCGCCGCGAGTTCGCGGTCCGTCACGTCGAAGAACGAGCGGACGCGCTCCGAGTCGGGCGTGTCGAGCACGTCCGGGTCCCACTCCGCGACCGCGTCGAACCGCTCGCGGAGACGGGCGACGGCCTCGCGCTCTCGTTCGGCGTCGTCGTTCTCGTCCCTGGCAGCGTCACGTCCGTGGTCGGTAGCGGCGCGCTCGTCGTCGGCCTCCGCGTCCGCCGACGCGCTCGCGACGAGGAACACCGTCGGACACGACCCCTCGGAGACGCCCATCGTCAGTGCGCGGTCGATCTGTCGCCGCCCGGCGGCGTACAACAGCGTCTCGACGCTGCGGTCACGGGCGACGTTCTCTCCACGCTCGAACGCCCGGTTGGCCCGTGCCAGCGCCCGTTCGAGGTGGTCGGCGTCTACGACGTAGCGGGCGTCGAACGCCTGGACCGTACAGTCCGTCGCGTCGCCGACGGCGTCACAGTCGGCCACGAACTCGTCGACGTCGGCGACGGTGAGGGTTCCGGCGAGGAGCTCCACGTCGATCACCCGAAGTCCATGAGGTTCGCCTGTGATCCGTCGTCCGTCTCCTCGGCCGGCTCGTCGTCGAACACGTCCGTGTCCGGCGCGCGGTCGTCCCCCTCGCCGGCCCCGTCGGCGTCGGTACCGCCACTCGATCCACCGGCTCCGCCACCACCGCTCGTCTCCCCGCCGCTCCCGGCGTCGCCGTCCGTCCCGGCGCCGTCACGGCTCTCGCTCGCGCGGTCGAACGTCGTCCGCCGCCCGCCGCCGTCGCCGTCCGACACGCCGTCCATCGAGGGGTCGCGTCGTCCGACGTTCTCCAAGACTCGCTCGGCAGTCTTCCGGCGGCCGTCCAACGCACCCAACACGATCGACTTGTCGACCTCACGGAGGTCCGCCCGCGTCTCGACCCCCGCCTCGTACAACTTCCGGGCGCGGACACGCCCGACGCCGCGCACGCCGGTGAGGTCGAGCAGTTCCTCCCGGACCCCGTCCGCGACGCGGCGCTTGGCCTCGCGGACGGCGAGCGTGACCCCCAAGTCGAGTTCCGTCGCCAACTGCTCGGCGGCGCCCAACAGCCACTCCGCGGTGTCGACCTTCCCGCGGATGTCGCCCGGGCCGACGCCGTACCGCTCCGTGATCCGGTCCTCGTCGAGTTCCGACGCCCAGTCTTCCAGCAGTTTCGCCGTCTTCAACGCCGAGAGCCAGTCCTCGAAGGCCACGTCCTCGAACTCCGAGGGTGTCGCGCCGAGCAGTTCGTCCTCGCGCTCGTAACAGATCTCCGTGAACGTGTCGCGGTCCCCGGACTTCAGGTACAACTCGTAGGTGTCCGGGGTGCGCGAGACGAGGTGGTACAGCCCCAACGCCGACGGCGTCTCGTCGTCGGCGACCTGCCGGAGGCCGTCGATCATCTCCGCGGCCGACATCGGGTCGAGGTAGAGCCGCGACACCGTGTGTCCGACACTCGTCGCCGTCAGCGTCCCGTCCGACTCTTCGAGGAAGTCGTTCGCGACGAGGTAGTCCACCACGTCCGCGGCGACCGTCCGGAGTCGCCGGTCGTCGTCCGTCTGACTGGCGTACAGCGTTCGGTCGAGGAACTCGAGTAGCCCGTCGCGAGAGTTCGCGAACCCCGTCGCCACCGTCGAGAGCACGTGTGTCCGCAACGCCGGCTCGGCCGCCAGCTTCGACTCCACCGGCTCTGGCTCCGCCCACAGGTACCGCTCGAACAGCTCGTCCATCGTGTCGCGGTCCTTCGCGAGGAGGATCGCCTCCCCGTACGGATCCAGCCCCGGCCGCCCGGCACGGCCCATCATCTGGTGGACTTCGAGGGTGTCCAGCGGCTGCATCCCGCCGAACTCCCCGTCGTAGCGACGCCAGTCGCGGACGATCACCCGTCGTGCGGGCGTGTTGACGCCCGCCGCGAGCGTCGGCGTCGCACAGACGCACTTGATCAGACGGTCCCGGAACGCCTCCTCGACCAGCGAGCGGTGTTCGCTCGCCAGTCCGGCGTGGTGGAAGGCGGCCCCCTTCGCGACGGCGTCCGCCAGGTCCTCGCTCGTCTCCGTGTCGGACACGTCGCGGATCTCCGCCGCCAACTCTCGGAGGTCGTTCTGTTCGCCCGCCGAGAGTCGGCGTGCGGTCACGTCGCCGAGTCGCCGGGCGGCGGTCTCGGCGTTGCGCCGGGAGTTGACGAACACGAGCGAGGAGCCACGGTTGCCGTCGTCGTCCGTCTCGTCGAGCGCGTCACCCACCAGCGCCGCGGTCTGCTTCTCGCCGCTGCCGACGGGCACCTCGCGCTGGTCCCCGTCCGCGAAGTTCACCGCGCTCCCGTAGTGGACGCCGGTCCGCAACTCGATCGGGCGCCAGTCGGACTCGACGAGTTCGGCGTCGAGCCAGTCGGCGATCTCCCCGGCGTTGCCGACGGTCGCCGACAGCGCCACCACCTGGATCCCGGGGTTGATCTTCCGGAGTTTCGCGAGTGTCACCTCCAGTGTCGGGCCGCGCCCGGCGTCGTCGACGAGGTGAACCTCGTCGGAGACGACACACGAGAGGTCGTCGAGCCACGCCGCGCCGTTGCGGATCAGCGAGTCCACCTTCTCGGAGGTCGCGACGACGATGTCCCGCGAGGCCAGCCACTCCTCGTCGGAGTCGAAGTTCCCCGTCGAGACCCCCACCTGCACGTCCAGATCCCCCCACTTCTCGAACTCCGCCTTCTTCTCGGAGGCGAGGGCCCGCAGCGGGACGATGTACAGCGCCGTCCCGCCGCGGGCGACGGCCGACAGCATCGCCAGTTCCGCGATCAGCGTCTTCCCCGAGGCCGTCGGGACGGCCGCGACGACGGACTCGCCGTCGGCGACGCCCGCCTCCAAGGCGGCGTCTTGCGGGGGGTAGAACTCGGCGATCCCCTCCGCTTCGAGCTTCTCGGCGGCGCCCTCCGGGAGGGTCTCCACGTCGGCTGGCTCCATCTACACGTCGTTGGTGCGGTCTCCGATTTAAACTGTCGGAGCGACACGACGGGTCGGTCGGCGGACTCGGTGCCAACCGGTGACCCGCTCACACCGCCACGCTCCCCACGTCCGACCCACTCGCTCGTCACACCACCACTCGCTCCACGTCCAAGCCGCTCGCGCGTCGTACGACGGCGGAGACGGGGTCCTCGGTGCCGGCGAGGTTGTCGGAGTCGCCGTCCACCACGAGCAGCTTCGCCGGGCGACCGCGTTCGACGAGACCGTACTCGAAGCCGACGGCGGCGGCGCCGCCGCGGGTCGCCATGTGCAACACCTCGCGGTCGGTCACGTCGAACCGCTTGGCGGTGTACTCCATCTCGCGGAACATCGACGGGCCGTTTACCATCACGTTGTCCGTCCCCAGCGCGACCGTCGTGTGGTCGAGCAGCTCCCGCAGCGGCGGGGTCCCGACGCCGAGCGCGAGGTTCGCTCGCGGACAGGCGACGATCGGCACGTCCTGCTCGGCGACGCGTTCGAGGTGCTCGTCTGCGGCGTGGACCATGTGGACGAGGAGGTCAGGCTCCAAGTCCAGCGCCGGGTGGATGTCGCTCGCGTCCGGTTCCCCGGCGTGGATCGCGAACGGCTTCCCGCGCTCGCGGACCGCCGCGCGCCGCTCGCGGAAGTCCTCGTCCGTCGCGCCGCTGGCGCCGAACCCGTCGGCCACGTCCAACACCGCCGGGTCGTCGCTGCCGAAGACGAACGCCGCGATTCGTTCGGTCCCCGCCGCCTCGCGGAGCACGCGAGCCCCCTCGACTCCGAACTCCCGGAAGTCGCAGAACGCCGCCGTCCCGGTGCGTTCCATCAGCCGGCAGGTGCGGCGGATCGCCCGCACGCGGTCCGCACGCGGCGTCTCTCTGAGGCGCTCGTGTTTGCGACTGTCCGGCGGGACGACCGCCTCCTCCAGGGAGAGCCCGACGGCGGCCTCCTTCGCGACGGAGTCGCCGACGTGGGTGTGCGCGTTGACGAACGCCGGCAGGACGATCCGGTCGCTGTCGGTCGCCGTCTCCTCGATCGCCGCGATCTCCCCGTCCTCGATCACGACGCGTCCCCGGATCGGCTCGAACGACGCCCCCACCAGTACGGTCCCCTCGATCGTCTCCATCGGGTCGCGGTACGGGCCGGGTGGTGAAGTGCGTTCGCAGTCGCGGCGAGGCGGCGCGCTCGCCCGTCGTCGGGTGACGGGCGGTGACCACGCGGTCGCCGTCGACCTCTGCCCACCCCCGTCCGCCAGCCCGCCCACACGAAACCGTTTTGCGCGCCACCGGCGTCACACCGTGCGTGCCACTGGAGACGCCGGTCAGGGTCGCGCAGGCGCTCGCAGAACGGGGGTACAACGCGGAGCGCGGCGCCGTGACCCTGATCGCGGAGGCCGACGACCCGCCGGGGGCGCTGGAGGCCGCGGTCGCGGCGGCGCCCGACGACGCGGTGAAGCTGACCGCGGCCCACGTCCAGGCGGGCCGCCGCGAGGAGCCGGTCCCCGATCCCGACGCGGTCGCGGAGGCAGACGACCCGAGCGAGCGCACCGACCCGCGAGAGACGGCAGACACGAGCGAGACGAACGAGCCGACGGAGGCGGACGACACACCCGCCACGGACGAGCCGACGGACGCGGACGACACACCTGCCACGGACGAGTCGGACGACACCCCCACACCGGACGAGCCGACGTTCGGGGAGGCGGCCGCGAGCGTCGGGAACCGCGACCCGTCGCCGGCGGAGATCACCAACGACGTGACGGGGCGCTCGACCGGCACGGGCCAGTACGAGGAGTTCGTCACGGTGTTCCGGGACCGCTACGAGCGGCTCTCGGGACAGCTCCGGGGGCGCGTCAACCACCGCCCGGCCGACACTATCGAGGACATGGCCCCCGGCAGCGACGTGGCGATGGTCGGCCTGGTGAACGACATCCGGTCGACGGCCTCGGGCCACTGGCTCGTCGAGTTGGAGGACACGACCGGCACCTTCCCGGCGTTGGTGATGAAGGACCGAGACCTCGCGGACACGGTCGACGAACTCCTCTTGGACGAGTGCGTCGCCGTCGAGGGGTCGCTGTCGGACGACTCGGGGCTGATCTTCGCGGACGACATCCACTTCCCGGACGTGCCACGCACCTACCGGCCGTCGACGGCCGACCGCGAGGTGCAGGCGGCGCTGATCTCGGACGTCCACGTCGGCAGCGAGGAGTTCGTCGCGGAGGCGTGGGAACGGTTCGCCGACTGGCTCCACACCCCCGCCGCCGAGAACGTCGAGTACCTCCTCATCGCCGGGGACATGGTCGAGGGGGTCGGCGTCTACCCCGGGCAAGACGAGGAGTTGGACATCGTCGACATCTACGACCAGTACGAGGCGTTCTCGGAGCGGCTGAAGTCCGTCCCGGGGGACATCGAGATCGTGATGATCCCCGGGAACCACGACGCCGTCCGGCTCGCGGAGCCGCAGCCGGCCTTCGACGAGGAACTCCGGGAGATCATGTCCGCACACGACGCCCGGATCACCGGGAACCCCTCCACGGTGACGATCGAGGGGGTGTCGATCCTGATGTACCACGGCGTCTCGCTGGACGAGTTGATCGCGGAGTTGCCCGACGACGCCGCCAGCTACGACGACCCACACGAGGCGATGTACCAACTGCTGAAGAAGCGACACGTCGCCCCGCAGTACGGCGGGAAGATCCGACTCGCCCCCGAGGCGGAGGACTACCTCGTGATGGACGAGGTGCCGGACGTGTTCCACACCGGTCACGTCCACAAGGTCGGGTGGGGGAAGTACCACAACGTCCTCGCGGTCAACACCGGCTGCTGGCAGGCCCAGACCGACTTCCAGAAGTCCGTCAACATCGACCCCGACGTGGGACGTGCGCCCATCATCGACCTCGACACGCTAGACATGACCGTCCGGAAGTTCGTGTGAGTCCACTGCTGCGTGGCGTGTCGTGACGGCGGACTCCGGCCGACGACACCGTCTGCGGAGCCACTCACTTCGACCCTACCTGTGGAGTCGCTCACTCCGACACGGTCTGGGGGGCCACTACTCCGAGGCCGCCTCGGGGTACGTCGGCGTCCGCGCCGAGCGCGCGCTGCCGGCGACGAACGGGAGCGTCACGACCGTCGCGGGCACCTCTTCGCCGTCGACACGGACGGTGACGGTGGTGTCGTCGGCATCCGCGTCCACCGACTCTGTGTCGGCCGGCGACGGGCCGACGGGCACGTCGAAGTCGACGTACGCGAGCGCGACTGGGCGGTCCAGCGTCGGCGAGTCGACCGCACGGGTCACCTCCCCGACGGCACTGTCCCCGTCGAACACCGCCGCGTCGGCGGTCGGGAGCCGCTCGGGCAACAGCCCCACCAGCCGTCGGCTCGGCCGGCCACGGTTCTCCACCTTCGAGACGACCTCCTGACCGACGTAACACCCCTTCTCGAAGTCGAGGCCGTTGCGGACGCCGGCCACGTTGGGGAGCTGGCCGACGAGCTCCGTGTCGAACAGCGGCGTCCCGGCCTCGGCGGTCAACGTCTCCCACGTGCGGTAGCCGAACGGCGCGGCGTTGAGCCCGCGCGTGAGCAGCGTGTCGAAGACCTGCTCGGCGTCGGCGGCCGCACAGATCACCTCGTACCCCTCCTCGCCGGTCGGGGCGTCCGTCGCGATCACCGTGACGCCGGCGTCGTTCATCGACCCGCGGACGAACGACAGCGGCGGCTCCGGCGCGCCGGCGCCGTTCAACACGGAGGCGACCTTCTCCGTCGACCCCGAACCGTGGACGCCGAAGACGGCGTACTCCTCCGTCGCGTCCGCGATGGACACGTCCTGGATGAACACCTTCTCCGACCAGTCCTCGACCAGCGGCGTCGTCCGCTCGGGCGGGACGAACAACAGGAGCCGTTCGTCGGCGTTGTAGACGTACAACTCCGTCTCGATCCCACCCTGCGGGTCGAGCAGCAGTGCGTACACCCCCTCGCCGTCGGTACGCGGGACGCGGTTCGAGACGGCGTCGTCGACGAAGTCGACGCGGTCGTCACCCTCGACGCGGACGACGCCGTAGGCCATCTCGCACACCCCGACGCCGTTGCGGACCGCCCGGACGGCACTGTCCGGGCGACCGTAGTGTGCGACACGCCGTCGCCCGCCTCGCTCCTCGAACGTCGCGCCGTACGTCTCGTGTGTGTCGCCGACCAGGGTCATACCCTGCCGTACGACCCCGAGCGGCAAAACGAACCCGTGTCTGGACGCGCCGTTGTGGTCGCAGCCTCGGGGCGCGCCCTGGCAACCCCGTGCCCGACGGCGTCACCGGAAGAACCGGCGGAGGCGTCTGCGGAGGCGGCCGAGCGTGGTCGTCGGTTCGCCGCCGTCGCTCGCGGGGTCGCGACCGAACAGCGCCTGCCGGACGGCCTCGAACAGCCCGGGGTCGTCGCCGGGTGACTCGCCGGGGTCGGGGACGACGCGGTCGTCGGGGTACAGCCAGACGGTGCCGTCGCCCTCCTCGACCCGGATGAGGCCGTCGCCTTTGAGTGCGGTCAGCGCCGACTCGATCCGGTCGATGTCGGCGTCGACGTGCGACCGCAACTCGAGGACGGTCATCCCGTCGTCGGCACGCCCGACTAACGCGTCGAGAACTGCCACCTCCGTGGCGTCGCGGTCGCGGAACTCCGCCCGTGCGGGCATACGAGACCCAACGGTCGGCGACGGCTTACACTTTGCGAGGGGGTTCACGACGCCGTCCCCGCCCCGCCTCACGTCGGCCTACTTCGACTCGGTCCGCCTCGCGTCGTTCGACCTCACCTCACCGTACCTCTCCTCACCTCTCCTCACCGCACCTCACCTCTCCTCACCGCACCTCACCTCTCCTCACCCCCGGAGCCGCCGGAGCGTCGCGAAGCCGGGGCGCCACCACAGGAGCGCGAGTGAGACGAGGAAGACGGCCGTCGAGGGGCCGTAGCCGACACCCGTCACGAGCGCGGCGACGACGCCGCCGCCGCCGACGGTCGCCGCGACCGCACCCGCGAGAATCGGGAACGAACACGAGACACACGAGAACAGTCCGAGCAGCCCGGCGAGCCCCGCTCGCGACGCCTCCAGCAGACTCCCGTACAGCAGGTACACCAGAGCGCCGTACCCCAACACCTTCGCGGGCATCACCACGGCCGCCACCCGCTGCCCGCCGTAGACGACCGCCGGCCCCCAGCCGGGCGGGAGCAGCGACACGTCCCACCCGAGCGGCGTCACCGGCGTCGACGGGCCGACGACGCCGCCGAAGACGAACAGGAGGAGACCGTATCCCGCGGCGACGAGGGTCGGGACGGCTCGCGATCCGGTCGCCTCCGGGAGGTCGTACCGCGCGAACACGAGCAGCGCGGCGTCGACCCAGAGGAGTCCGTACAGCGTGAACAGCGGCGAGGACAGCGTCGCGTCCGTGAACGCGAAGTACGCCACGACCGCCGCCAGCTCGGCGTTCACGACGAGGGTCCACACGAGCAGACTCCGCCGCGTCACCGGCCCGACGACCGGCAGCGAGAACAGTGGCTGCGACGCGGCGTCGGTCGCCATCGCTCACACCACCAGCGAGTCGACGACGGCGGCCAACAGCAGCGTCCCGAGGTAGGCGTTCGAGGCGTGGAACGCCCGGAACGCGGCCGACTCGTCGCGCTCGTAGTGGAGACGGACGACTGCCCACAGGAACACTCCGCCGAGGACGACCCCGGTGAGCGCGTACAGCCAGTCGAGTCGCGCCAACCCGACCAACGCCGCCGCGGTCGCCAGCGTCGCGCCGAGGTACCAGAGGATGTGCCGGCGCGTGGTCGTCTCCCCGCGGACGACCGGGAGCATCGGGAACCCCGCCCGCTCGTAGTCGTCCTCGTACGCGAGTGCGAGGTTGTAGAAGTGGGCCGGCGTCCACAGGAAGATCAACGCCGCCACGCCGAGGCCACCGATCCCGACATCACCGGTGACGGCCGCCCAGCCGATCAGCGCCGGCAGTGCCCCGGCCGCACCGCCGATCACCGTGTTCTGGACCGTGTTCGGCTTGAGCAACAGCGTGTAGACGACGGAGTAGAACACGATCGCCGTCAGCCCCAACACGGCCGTCAGGAGGTTGATCGACGCGAACAGCCCGACGGAGACGACAGCGAGCACCGTCCCGAAGGCGACGGCGTTGGGTACCGACACCAGATCGACCGCCAGCGGGCGGTCGTTCGTCCGCTGCATCTTCCGGTCCACGTCGCGCTCCAACACGTGGTTGAACGTCCCCGAGGCGCCGATCGACAGCGCCCCGGCGACGAGCGTGACGCCGACCGTCTGGGCAGACAACTCCGGACCGCGTGCCAGCGCCATCGCGGCGGCGGCGACGAGACACAGCAGCCACATGAGACGCGGTTTCGTCAGTCGGTAGTACGCCGTCGCGGTGAGCCACCCGCGACGCAGCGGGTCCTCGCGCCACCCCGGCACGGACGGCGCCGCTCCGCCGTCGAGCGGCTCCGTGTCGACGGCCGCCGGACCACTCGGCGGGTCCGTCGGCGTGTCGTCCGGGTCGCCGGTCAACGCCTCCAGTTCCCACGCGAGCGCGGCGAGTAGCCCGCCGAAGATCCCGAGTCCGACGAGGAGGTGGACCGTCCGTGCGGCGACGGCCGTGCCGGCCAGCGTCGCCAGCGCCGTCTCGCCGCCGGCCGTCGCGACGAACGCACCCAGCGCGGCCTGCACCGGGAACAGGACGGTCGCGAGACCGAGCGCGCCCGCGACCCGCCGGCCGGGGCGTTCGCGGACGGCGACGCCGGCCGTCGCCACGAGGAGCAGCCCGACGAGCGCGGCGACGACACGGTGGCCGAGAGCGACGAGCGCCGGCGTGGTCGTGGCGACGCCCCCGTCACACAGCGGCCAGCCGACGCAGGCGGCTGCGGCTCCCGTGACGGTCGTCGTCGCACCGACGACGAGCAGGAGGTACACACCCATCGCAGTGGCCGCGAGGAGGCCCGGGAGACGGTCCATCGTTGGTCGGCGAAGCTACCGACTGGCGACATATCAACCCCCCGCTTCGGACCACGTCCGTGGGAGTCTGGTCCGCTCGCGCGGCGGTCGACGGGTGGACTCGTGTCCGTCTCGGAGCCGCCTCGCGGTCGTGTCTGGCGTCCGACCTCGGCGGGCTCGTTCTACCCCGAACTGCCGCCGTCGGGCGGCGAGACGCACAACAGTAGGTATTTACGTACGCTGGGCCAAGCGCGGCGTAATGACGGCCAAGCGACTCGGGAGCCTCGCCCGAGGACTGCTCGCGGCGGCGCTCGCGACCGTGGTGTTCGCGAGCCCCGCGGCGGCACAGGCCTCGACCACCCAGCAGTTGATCGACGGGCTCAACTTCCGGCTGTTGGTGGTCGCGGTGCCGATCACGATCCTCGTCGAGGCGATCCTGCTGTACACCGTACTGAAGTTCAAGGACGCCGACGAGGCCCAACCCACGAAGGAGAACCGTCGGCTGGAGATCACCTGGACCGTCGCGACGGCGGTGATCCTCCTGTTCGTCGGGGTCGCCTCCTACGGCGTGCTCGCGAACCCGGACGTGACGAACACCCAGGCGGCACCCGACGACGCCGTCGAGGTGGAGGCGGTCGCCTACCAGTGGAACTGGAACATGAACTACCCGGACCAGGGGATCGAGAAGCTCACCGCCGCCGACGTGAGCCTCGACGTGGTCGAGGAACAGGACGTGAGCGGGCCGATCATCGTGATCCCGAAGGGTGAACCGGTGTACATCACCACCACCTCCCAGGACGTGCTCCACGCGGTCCACGTCCCGGACATGGGGCTGAAGCAGGACTCCATCCCGGGGCAGAACAACACGATCCGGACGACCGCCACGGAGACTGGCGTCTACCAGGGGTACTGTGCGGAGTACTGCGGACAGGGCCACTCGAAGATGTACTTCAACGTGGTCGTCGTCGAGCAGGACACCTACGACCGCTTCCTGCAGGCACAGACGAGCGAGGCGGCCGACTCCGCGAACGCCTCCGTCGCGCCGGCCTGACGACCGTCGCGCCGACTCGTACGCGTCGTCTCTCCTCTCGAACCGTCGTCTCACGATCGGCGAGTGTCGGCGCCCGTGACTGGTAGGTGTCGCCGCTCGTGAGTGATTCGTGTCGCTGCTGGTGTGTACGACGTGCTCGCACGGGCGACGAGACAGCCGTCACTGGCCGAGCGAGCGTCGGAGGAAGTAGTTCCGGAAGGATTCGAACCTTCGTCGTTGCCCCCAGAAGGCAACAGGATTGGCCACTACCCCACGGAACTGTGTACCTACCAGTAACTCGCGGGCCAATTTCAGTCTTGTGGATCGCGCCGAGCGTGACGGCCGGGAGGCCGGTCGTGACGACGAGCCAGTGTGGTCACTCGGGGACGATGTCGATCCCGTCCGGGTGGATCCCGGTGTCGTAGCGTGCGACCTCTGCGCGGGCCTCGGTGTCGATCACGGACACGTCGTTGGTCTTGTTGTTCGCGGTGAACGCGCGCCCGCCGTCGGGGTCGAAGACGGTGCCTCCGGGGTGGATCCCGACCGGCACGCGGGCGACCTCCCACGGGCGGCGCTCCCCGTCGCGGACGAACTCCGTGTCGATCACCGACACGTCGTCCGACTCCCGGTTCGGGACGAGCGCGTACCGCCCGGCGGGGTCGACGACGACCCGGATCGGTGTCTCGCCGAGCAGTGCCACCTCCGACTCGTACGTCTCCGGGTCGAGCACGGAGAGGCGGCCGTCGTCCTGGTTCGCGACGAGGATCTCGCCGGTGTCCGGGTCCGTCGCGATCCCCTCCGGCCCCTCGCCGACGGGCGGATCGGCGACGACGCGGCGCTCGTCTGCGTCGACGACGCTGATCGTGTCGCTGCCGATGTTGGCGACGTACGCCGTCGTCTCGTCCGGCGAGAACGTCACCATGTGGGAGTGCTCCTGGTGAGTCGGGACCGTCTCCAGCAACTCCCACGAGTCGAGGTCGAACACGAACAGTTGGCTGCTGTACGTCGAGGCGAGCCACAGCTCGTCGGCCGACTCTCGGATCGCCAGCCCGTGTGGGAAGTCGAACAGCTCGTGTTCGAACCGGTGGACGACCTCGCGCGACGCGTTGTCGAGGACGAGCAGCGAGTCGCCGAGCGAGCAGGTGACGACGGCGTGGTCGCCGTCGGGCGTCACGACAACCTCGTGGGGATTGAAGTCGGTCTCGACGGTGGCGAGGTGCTCACCCGTGTCGGCGTCGAGGTACCAGACGCTGTCCGCGTCCTTGTTGAGAACGACGAGTTCGGTCACACTCCCCGCTAGGTCCGCCGCGACAAAACGACGGCGTCGGCGGCGGCGGTCGCCGGAACCGACGGTTCGTGGGTCGCGTCGCTGGCAGCGGCTGCGAACGCGGGTGGTGGCGGTCGAGTCGCCCGTCCCTACGCCGTCGGCTCGGGTGCGGGGCGTTCCGAGCGCTGGAGGATACAGTCGGCCTCCCACTCGTGACGTTCCACGATGAGCGCGCGGCCGCGGTCGGTGAGACTGTAGGTGTTCTTGCGCTCGTCGTGACAGGTCTTCACGAGGTAGCCACGGTCGGCGAGTTCGTCGAGGTTCGGGTACAGTCGCCCGTGGTTCACCTCCGTCCCGTAGTAGTCGGAGAGCTCGTCTCGGATCGCGAGGCCGTACGGGTCCCCCAGCGAGGCGACCGTGTACAACACGTCGCGCTGGAAGGCGGTCAGATCGTCGTCCATACGATTCCCGTGACGTGACGATCCGTTATAGACCGCCCGGTGGCTGAAACTCCGGTTTCACCGACCGCTCGCGGTCGATCACGGTGGTCTCATCGCGGTCGACCCCGGCAGTCTCCTCGCAGTCGCCCCCGCCGATTCTCGTGTGTCCGACCTCGTCGACCCCTCCGGCCGAGTCACGTCACCCCGCCGCCGGTGTCGGGTTCGGCCCGGACCGAACCGTGGGAAAACTTATTCTGTTCGTAGTGGTTGTGTCGAGTGTACGTGCGACGAGTCTGGAACACGACCGGACGGGGACCGGCACGGCCGCGCGTGGGGGGACAGCGTGAGCGACGACACGGGTGGTGACGGAGGACGCGATGACGACCGGTCCGGGAGAGAGACGGCGGGCGACGACACGAGTGGGGACGACACCACGATCACCGACGCGTCGGCCGTCGACCCGGTGGCGGCGTTCGCCTGTCTCGGCGACGAGACGCGGCTGTCGATCCTCGAGGCACTGTACGAGCGGGCGCGGGCCGACGACGGCCCCGGACAGCGGGCGGTACCGTACTCGGAACTGCAGGCCGCCGCCGGGGTCGAGGACAGCGGGAAGTTCAACTACCACCTCACGGAACTGCGGGAGTTCTTCGTCTCGAAGTCGGAGGGGGGCTACTCGCTCGACCAGACCGGCGCGACGGTGGCTCGTCTCGTCTTGGGGAACTTCGGCGCGGGCGACCCGACGCTCTCGGAGCCGGCCGCGGAGACGGCGTGTCCGCAGTGTGGTGGGACGGTGGTAGTCTCGTACGACGATCAGCGTGTCACGACGCGGTGTCGCGACTGCCCGGGACACACGGCGGACCCGGCGGTGCCGACCGGGACGCTGTCCTCGCTGGAGTACCCGCCCGCGGGTGTCGCCGGGCGCTCGGGACGGCAAGTGCTGGAACGCGTCCACCTCCGGTACGAACTGGAGTGTGCGGCGATGGCGGCGGACGTGTGTCCGACCTGCGGCGGTGGGGTCGCGTCCGAACTCGCCGTCTGTTCCGACCACGACGACGAGGGGATCTGTGAGACGTGCAGCTACGCGCTCGGTGCCGTCGTCGGGCTCGCGTGTACGGTGTGTGGCTTGCACCACGTCTCCCCGGTCGCCTTCGCCAGGACCGACAGTCCGGTCGTCACGGCGGCGCTGGCGACGACCGACGGCGACGCGACCGCCTGGGAGCGGTTCGCGACGGCCGCAGGCTGGCCGGTCGAGCCGATCGAGACGGACGAGGGCCTCCGCGTCGCGGTCGACCCGCCCGACGGCCCGCGGTTCGTCGTCGACGACGACCTCCGGATCGGACCGCCCGCGACGGGGGACCAAGACGACGACGAGTGGGACGCGGCCGACGCGGACGACGAGTGGGACGCGCCGACCGGCACGCCGCCGCGGCCGTGGGGCGGCTCTCCCTGAGACGCCACCCGCGGCGGCCGTGGGCTGGCTCTCCCCGGGACGCCACCCGCAGCGGCTGTGAGCTGGCTCTCCCCGAGACGCCACCTGCCGCGGCCGTTAGCCGGTTCGTCGTGGGACCCTCGCCGTGACTCTGCGGCGTCAGTCGCCGTTCTCGACGGCCAGTCCGACGGAGTTGTCCCCGACGTGGACGCCGGCGGCACACACCTCGTGTTCGAACTCCAACGCGTAGGCGCTCTTGGCGGCGGCGCTGGCGGTGGTCGGTTCGAACGCGAACGGCTCCGGCGCGTCGCGTTCGTACGTCGCGACGAGGTGTGGCTCGTCGACCGCCTCCACGAGGAGTGCGTCGCGGCGGACTATCCCGACGTGGGCGGTGTCGCGACCGACGACGGCGGCGATTCGCGGGGTGTCGTAGTCGTCCTTCTCGAAGTCCAGGGCGTGGAGTGCCTCGACGAGCGCGTCGCGTGCCGGGTAGCCGCGAGCGTACTTCTCCGCCACGGGGTCGACGTGTGACCCGTTGCCGATCACGCCGGCGCGCCGCCGTTTCTCGCCGACGACGCGAGCGCAGTTGTACGAGACGTACGGGTTGTCCGTCGCCTCGGCGTCGTCCGTCGGGCCGACGGTCAGCGTCTCGTCGTCGCGCCGACGAATCGCTCTGTTCGGAAACGACCGCGAGGAGACGCGGTAGGCACCGATCTGCGGTCCGGCCACCAGTAGTCTGCCGACGTACATGGCCGGACCCTCTCCGGGCGCGAGGTTAGTGGTGTCGGTACTGCGACTGGACACCTGCTCCGACCGGAGTGGACACACGCGACGACCGAGAGGAGACACACGCGACGACCGAGAGGCCGATCCGCGAGCCACTCGGGTGGGCGCGTGCGCTACGACCGCTCGAACTCGATGGCGGCACCCTGTCCGAAGCCGACACACAGGGTCGCGAGCCCGCGGTCCACGTCGCGTTCGATCATCTCGTGGATCAGCGTCACCGGCAAGCGCGCGCCGGAGGCACCCAGCGGGTGGCCCAACGCGATGGCGCCGCCGTTGACGTTGTACTTGTCCTCGGGAATCCCGAGTTCCCGACGGGCGTACTCACACTGGGAGGCGAACGCCTCGTTCAACTCGACGAGATCGTAGTCGTCGATCTCCGTCCCCGCACGCTCCAACAGGCCGCGCGTCGCCGGCACCGGGCCGATCCCCATCACGGTCGGGTCGACGCCCGCGACGTTGTTCGTGCCGACCTCGGCGAGCACGTCGAGCCCGTGCTCGTCCGCGAACTCGCGGCTCGTCACGAGCGTGAGCGCCGCGCCGTCGGTCAACTGCGAGGAGTTACCCGCCGTGACGGTGCCGTCCCCGGTGAAGGCGGGCGGCAACTCCGACAGGGTCTCCACGTCCGTGTCCGGGCGGATACCCTCGTCTTCCGTGATCGTCCCCTCTTCAGTCTCGATCGGGACGATCTCGTCGTCGAACCGCCCGCTCTCCGTCGCCGCCGCGGCGCGGTGGTGACTGCGTGCGGCGTACTCGTCTTGTGCCTCGCGGCTCACCTCGTACTCGTCGGCGACCTTCTCGGCGGTCATCCCCATCTGGAGCTGGAACACGTTGTACTCGTTCGACAGCTCCGGGTGGAGGTCCTGGTAGGTGTCCTCGCCCATCGGGACGCGGGACATGTTCTCGACGCCGCCGGCGATCACGCAGTCGCGGTTGCCGGCCGCGACGGCGTCGGACGCCGAGATGATCGCCTGCATCGAGGAGGCACACCAGCGGTTGATGCTCGTCGCCGGCGTCCCCTCGCCCAACTCCGAGAGCAGCGCGATCACGCGGGCGACGTTGTTGTCCTGCTCGCCGCGCTGCTGGGCGACGCCCCACATCAGGTCGTCGACGTCGTCGGGGTCGATCCCGGTCTCGGCGAGCGTGTGGTCGATCAGTGCCGTCGAGAGGTCCTCGCTGCGCGTCTCCGCGAAGACGCCGTCTGCCTTCCCGAACGGGGTTCGGTACGCGGCCGCGATGACGGGTGTGGCCATGTGTGGGCGTGTGTGACGAACCGGTATAAATCCGCCAGAACGGCGGGTGGGTTGCGGGGTGTTTGGTCCGGGTGCGTGGCTCCGAGCGGAGGGCCAGCGTTCGTCGTGAGTGGTGACGAGGGCGTCCACCCGGACCGATCACCCACAGTCGACTCGGCCGGCGGCGACGCGGTCGTCGTCGAGTCGCGGCGACCGCACCAGCAACTCCCGTGCTCGCGGTGCCGCGCCCGGAACTGGCGTCGTGTCCATCCACGGCGCGAAGTCCGGCGTCCGCGGGGTCTGTTTCGTCCCGGAACTCGCCGCGAGGACGTACGGCGGGTGGACGGTGACGACCGTCACGTCGCCGGGACACTGCCAGTTGCGACCGATCTGCGCCGGGTCGGCCCCGTCGCGCACCCGCATCGCGACGAACTGAAAGGTGACTCCCTCGGGGCCACCGTACCGAGCGCGGACGCCCGCCGTCCCCCCGAGATACCCCCAGTCTGCCCCGTCCGTGCCGAGTCGCTCCCAGCCGTCTCCCTCGTTCGGGAGGTACGACGCCGGTGGTCCCGGCGTCGGGGTCGGTGTACTCGTCGTCCCCGTCGACTCGTCGGGTGTCTGCGTCGGGCTCGTCGTCGCAGTTCGTGTCGTCGTCTCACTCTGCGTCGGTGTCGGCTCTCGAGTCGGTGTACGCTCAGTTGTCGTCTCGGAACCACCGGTCCCCGCACACCCGGCGACGAGTGTCGACAGCGGGGTGAGCGTCGACAGGGTGGCGAGGACGGCTCGTCGCTCTGGCATCCGTGTCGGGGTCGTCCGCCGTCGTGAACGTGTGCTTTGTGGGCGGTCGACACCGACTGTGAGCCGCCACCGTCGGGTGTGATCCCGTCGCGCGGCGCCTCTCCGACGCCCTTAACAGATTCCCGCCCGAAGAGATGGAGGATGAACGACCCGGCAGTCGACGTGGTCGAGCTCCTCGTGACGGCCAGCCGGTTCGACGACGACCGGTCGCTGGACGCCGACGACCTCCCCCCGCGGTACCGTCGTGTGTTCTGGACGGACCACGACGACGAGGACGGCCCGGGCGGGATTCAGCGTCCACTCCGGGTCACGGAGTCGACTGCGACCACCGCCACCGGCGTGGAACGCCCGTGGGCGGCCGTCTCCGACGAACTGTTCACCGAGCGCGACGAGTTCGACGGCACGCTCTCGCTCACCCAACCCGAGATGGCCGCCTCCTGGCTGCTCGACCGGGTCGACGACGAGCGCGTCCGGTCGAACCCGGTGCTCGCGAAACTCGCCGAGGAGACCGACGCCGACGTGGACGTGACCTACGAGGAGGCGCGCGACGACACCCGTCCGATCCAGGCGGACCGCGTCTGGATCGACGCCCTGCTGGAGGAGTACTTCGACGAGGAGGAGGACGAGGACGCGGAGATGCTCGACCTGGTCACCGTCCGCGCCCCCGAGGAGATCGAGACGACACTCGACGATCTCGTCTTGACCGGCGACCAGGAGGGAGAGATCCAGAAGCTCGTCACCGCCATCGAACACCGCGACTACCTCGCGGAGATCGGCCTCCGCGAGATCGGGAAGCTGCTGTTCGTCGGCCCGCCCGGGACGGGGAAGACCAGCGTCGCCCGCGGGATCGCCCACGACCTGGGGCTCCCGGTCGTCGAGGTGAAGCTGTCGATGGTGACGAGTCAGTACCTCGGCGAGACGGCCAAGAACGTCGAGAAGACCTTCGAGGTCGCCAAGCGGCTCGCGCCGTGTATCCTCTTCATCGACGAGTTCGACTCCGTCGCGAAGACCCGTCGCAGCGACGAACACGCCGCCCTGAAGCGTGCGGTGAACACCCTGTTGAAGTCCATCGACGACATCTCGCTGATCAACGACGAGGTGTTGTTGATCTCGGCGACGAACCACCCAGACCAGTTGGACGCCGCCGCGTGGCGCCGGTTCGACGAGATCGTCAACTTCCCGAAGCCGGACCGGGAGATGCGGGCCGACATCCTCCGGATCATCACCCGCGAGATGGAGATCGGCGACTTCGACCCGGAGGTCGTCGCCGACAAGACGGAGGGGTTGACCGGGAGCGACCTCCGGATGGTGCTCCGTGAGGCGGTGTTGGAGGCGCTGACCGACGGCCGGCGGACGATCACGCAGGCCGACGTGATGGACGCCGTGAGCGACTTCGAGGAGCGCGACAACCTCAAGAACATGGACATGATCGACGGCGAGGGCGCCGCGGTCGCGGGTGACGGCGGTCACGAACACGAGCACGATCACGACCACTGACGACCCACGGAGCGGCGAGTGGCTCAGTCGTCGTCCGGGTCGGATTTCGCCTCTGCTTCCGTGTCGTTGGTGATCAGTTGGCTCTCGAAAGACGGTACGTCGTCAGAGGAGACAGTTTGATCGTCTTCTTCTGTGGGTTCGTCGTCACTGGACGACTCGCCGCTGTCACTCATCGGTCGCCCGACGAGTTTCTCCGTCGCCGATCGACTCGAAGTGGCCCTTGAAGACGACCTGACCTTCGAACGACGGGACATCCTCTGGGTCCGGTTCTTCGGACCCTTTGTCGGATTGTTTCGGAGTGTCAGTGCTCATGACTCGTTGTAGACGGCCAAACGTGTTCAATCTTCGGTGGGGTCGAGGTCCCTGTACCGCCAGTACCGTCTTAACTGTCCGACGATACCCGTTCGCCACGTGTAGATGAGCAACGCACAGATCACGAGGAAAGTCATCCACAGCGGGACTCCAGAAGACAGGATTCCGTATACGCCGACAGCGAGACAGACGATTCCGTAGACGAGGAACGACACTGTCGCCGTACCCAGCGGTGCGTTTTTCGTATTCGTTTTGAAGTTCACCTGCGCCCACTCGGAGTAACTGTCGACGATACCGTACAGCTTCTCACGGTCGGTGTATTCACCGTAGAGTAAACTGTTCAAGTCGCGCCCACTCAGGCCTTCCCGCATACTCGATGCGGTGTACGTCAGTGCAGCCAAGGCTGTCGAGACGAGTATCGAAACGAACCCAGCTACCACGAATCCACTGCCCGACTGTGGGGCGCCCGTGGTGATTCCGGAGAGTCGGCTACTGCCTACCACGGAGAACCCGGTGAGAGAGATACTCAGAAGTATGAGGTTCAGTCGTAGAATCTTGGCGGCCTTCGTGTCGATGTCGTTGAGTGTAGATACCTGTTGATCGATGGTCCTGTGTGCCTCTTCTCTCGCAATCTCGAGGATATCTATCTCGGTATCCGACGACCCGTCCGACTCGTCCGCTGTCATGCGGTACGTTACTAGTGCGTATCAATTGAAGTTTTTGATAGAAGTCTACATAGACTATTTGTTATATTACACTGAAATACAGATAGGAAAGACACGTCTCCCGACACCTTTTCGATCCGTCACTCCCCAGCACACACCACACATGGACGGACTACTCGCCGCGGTCGGGCTGGGCGTCCTCCTGGTCGGGACGGAGGCGTTCTTCACCGCGTTGAGCGTGGTGAACCTCCGGCACCAGGAGACGGCCGTCGCCGACAACAGCGAGTGGATCGTCTCCGAGTTGGGGATCGACGACCCGGAGGAGGCGCTGTCGTACCACCGCGTGAAGACCGGCGTCTCCAAACTCCAGTCGTGGGTGACGCTGGGCCTCCTCTTGCTCGTCCTCTTCTCGGGGCTGTTCGCCGACCTCGTCGGCGCACTCGACGCACTCGGACTGTCGCCGCTCGTCGAGGGGCTCGTCTTCGTCGTCGGGCTCGTGCTCGCGATCCAACTGCTGTCGGTGCCGTTCGACGTCGTCGACACGTTCGTCGTCGAGGAGGTGTACGGGTTCAACAACCAGACGCTCGGGCTGTGGCTCCGTGATCAGGTGATCGGGACTGCGATCTCGCTGGTGTTCGCGGTGTTGCTCGGCGGGGCGCTGTTGTGGTTCGTCGAGGCGGTTCCGCTGTGGCCGGCGGCCGGGTGGGGGCTGGTGATGGCGTTCACGATCGCGTTCACGGTGATCAAACCGCGCGTGATCGACCCGCTGTTCAACGAGTTCACACCCGTCGAGGAGAGTCCGCTGCGGGACGCCGTCGACGAGGTGTTCGAGCGGGCGGGCTACCGCACGGACGAGGTGTACGAGATGGACGCGAGCCGGCGCTCCTCGCACTCGAACGCCTACTTCGTCGGGTTCGGCCCGGCCAAACGGGTGGTGTTGTACGACACGCTCGTCGAGGGGATGGAGACGGACGAGGTCCAGAGTGTGCTCGCACACGAACTCGCCCACTGGCGCGAGGGCCACATCTGGAAGTTCGTCGCACTGGGTGCGGTGCGGTTCGCGGTCGTGTTCGCCGTGTTGGGGTGGCTCGTCGAGTCGGGCGTCGTCTACGCCCCGTTCGCGGTACCGGAGACGGCGTACGTCGGACTGTTCCTCGGCGTGTTGTGGATCGCGCCGCTGAACCGCCTGACCAGTCCGCTGGAGAACTACGTCTCGTTGTCGTACGAGCGGGACGCCGACGCCTACGCCGTCGAGGTGATCGGCGGCGACGCGATGGCGCGTGCGCTGGCGCAGTTGGCGGCCGACAACCTCTCGACGCCGTTCCCGCACCCGTGGTACGAGACGTTCCACTACGACCACCCGCCGATTCCCGAGCGCATCCGCCGCGTCCGCGACCTCGACCCGGACGTAGACGCGCCCGGTGACGGCAGCACAGACCGCGGCGCAGATCCCGGAGCCGCCTCCGACTGAGCGCGACGCTCTACGGTTCTCGGTCGTCGGTCGGCGGAGTGTCGTCCGCAGCGTGGCCATCTGACGGCTCGTCGTCCGCAACGTGGCCGTCTGGCGGGTCGTCGGTCGGCGGGTCGACGTGTCTGTCGAGGAGCCACACGAGGCCGGCGAGACAGCAGGCGACGACGGCGGGCCAGTAGTCCGAACTCAGGTAGACGTTCCCCGCGGGCGGGAGCCAGTCCGTGAGCGGGTAGAGGTACGGCGGCGCGACGCCGTCGGCACGGATCACCAGCAGGTCGAGACAGAGGTGGCTCACACCGCCGGCGGCGAGCGCCAGCGCGGCCGGTCCTCGGTCGCCACGCCGGACGATCACGGCACCGAGTGCGGCGACGACGGCGACACCGCCCAGCGTGTGGTACCCCCACGCCGAGTACGGAATTCCGCCGACGCGACCCCACTGGACGCCGAGCAGGAGTGTGAGCTTCGTCGCGTCCGGCGCCACCGCTCCGACCGCCGCGAGGGGGAGGAAGCGCCGTGCGACGAGTCCACGCCGCGCCGCGAGTGTCCCGACGGCGGCGACGACGAGGACGTGTGTGAGCAGGTCGGCCACGACTCACCCACCCTCCGACGTGTCGGTGTCGACCGGCCCTCCGCCAGTCTCGTCGGGCGTCTCTTCTCTGGTCTCGCCGTCAGAGTCGGTCAATCGCGGAACGACGACGAGCCGATCCGTGTCGAGCCGCCAGCGCCGGAGGAACCACCCCGTCGCGAAGAGGATCCCGACCACGGAGACGACGTACAGTGACGTGCGTCGCTGTGACGAGACGACGACGGTCTCCGTGACGGCGATCCGACGTCCCGGACGGAGTTCCCCGTACACCTGGACGTGGTCCCCGGACGATACGGTGTCGGGAGAGAGCCCGACGACGACGAGTTCGAGTGGGTCGGCCGCGACCACGACCGAGGCTCGCCGTCCGTCGGTGGCCGTCTCGCCACCACTTCGCACCGCGACCACCGTCGTCCACAGGTGGACCCGCTCGCCGACGTGCTCCGGGTAGTCGCTCGCCAGTTCGCCGGCGTCGGGGTAGGCACTACTCCCGGCGAACTGGACGCCGTACCCGACGAGGAGGCCAGCGAGCACGACGAGGAGCACCGACACCGCCGCCGCTCGACGGACGCGGCCGCGTCGAGGGTCGTCGTCCGACGACAGCTCCGAGTCGTCCGGTCTCACGAGTCGACGCAGGGGGACGTGGTAGTTGGCTGTTGTGCTCGGACGCCGACTGCCGGTCCGACGTGACGAGGGGGACGGCACCACTCGGCGGTGAGGTGAGGGACGACACTGCTCGGCGGCGAGGGGGCGGAAACGTAACGGCTAAACGCCGTCACGTGCGAGTCGGCGGTATGCAACGACGCGCTGCGGCGTTGTACGCCGTCCTCCTCCTCGTGATCGGGGTGGCCTCGTTCTCGCTCATCAGTGTGGCCACGCCGCCGGAGTTGGCGTTCGAGGATCCGGACCACGAGTTGAGCGAGTCCGACGAGTTCACACTCGACGGGACGACGTACACCGTCGACACGATCGACGCCGAGATGCAGTCGAGTGGTGGCGGCGGTGGCCACGGCGGTGGTGGTGGCGGCGCCGAGTTGGTCCGCTCGGGGACCATCGTCTGGACGAACGAGTCCGCGCTCGCCACCGAGACGTGGGGTAACGGCTCCGAGGTGACCTACCAGAACGACACCTACGTCGCCGAGATCGAGGGTCCCAACGACACGGACGTGACCCTGCGTGAGGTGATCGACCGCACCGCGATCCTCCAGAACGACTCCAGCGTCCTCAACGAGACGCAGACCGTCGACGGGACGGAGTACGTCGTCCGCGAGGCCGACGACGGCACGCGGACGCTGCTCCCCACCGAGGAGTACTTCCCCGAGCCGGAGACGTACGTCTTCGACGGGGGTGAGTCGGTACAGTTCGCGGGCGAGGAGTTCACCGTCGCGGCAGTGAGTGCCGACGAGGCGCGTCTCTCGCGGGTCTCCCCCGAGGAGGTCGAGATCTCCGTCTCGAACCACGCCAACGTCACGGTCGGCGACCAGCGGTACTTCGCGCACTTCCCCGACAACGACACGCTCGTCCTGTCGGACGACTACACGGTCTACCAGCAGTACCAGAACGACCAGGACACCTTCAAAGAGCACGAGAACGGGATGTGGGGTGTCAGCATCGTCACCGTCGCCGGTGCGACGTTCTTGATCGCGCTGGCGTTCCTGCCGACGCGGTACTGAGCGGTCGCGTCTTCTGCGCTCTTCTCGTCGGCTCTCCGACTCTCCGAGTGTTTCGCCGTGTCGTCACACGTCGCAGGCCCCGTCCTCGGATCGCTCGTCACGCGGTGCTCACGACGTTCGAGCCTCGATACGGGCGCGGTGGGATTCGAACCCACGACCGTCGGATGGCTCCCCACGACGGCGGCGCCGACGCGGTTAGAAGTCCGACGCTCTATCCGGACTGAGCTACGCGCCCTCGCCCGACAGTGACGCCGCGACCGCAAAAAGCGACCCGGTTGACTCGCGGCTCCCACAGGGTTTAGGGGCGCCTACGGAGTAGTCCGCCCCGATGCGAGTACTGGGAACCGTCGGACTGCCGGGCAGCGGGAAGGGTGAGGCCGCGACCGTCGCCCGGGAGGCCGACATCCCCGTCGTGACGATGGGTGACGTGATCCGAGACGCCTGCCGCGACCGCGGACTCGACCCGGCGGAACACCACGGCACCGTGGCGAAACGACTCCGCGAGGAGGACGGCCCGACCGCCATCGCCGACCGCACCGTCGAGCGGCTCCGCGCCGTCGACGACGACGTGGTGCTCGTCGACGGGCTCCGTGCCCCCGCGGAACTCGACACGTTCCGCGACGCCTTCGGCGACGCGTTCACACTCGTCGCCGTCGAGGCACCGTTCGAGGTTCGAGCCGAGCGCGCCGCCGACCGCGGCCGCGACGACTCCGACGGGGACCGCGAGGCGTTCCGCGAACGCGAGGACCGCGAGAAGTCCTTCGGCCTCGTCGAGGTGATGGACCGCGCCGACGTGACCGTCGACAACACCGGCTCGTTGGCCGCCTACCACTCCCGAATCCGCGAGTTGCTGGGTGTCGACGACGCCGATGCCGGCGGGGACCGAGCGACGGACGAGGCGTCCGCGAATGGCGACGACCCCGCCGGTGGCGACGAGGGCGAGCGACAGGGGGAGCGCGACGACGCGACGGCGGACACGCCGGAGGCGGAGTGAGATGACGACGATCTACAGCGTCGACGCGCGCATCGAGACCCCCGTCGCGGACACGGAGGTGACCGACCGGGTGATCGACGCCGTCGAGGCGCTGTTCCCGGACGTCGAGGTCCACAGCGAGCCGGGGCGCGTCGTCGCGGAGACCCACTCGCTGCAGGGTTTCTCCGACCGGCTCCACGACCAGGAGATCCTCGACACCGCGCGTCGGGAGTTCCTCGAGGACGCCGACGAGGAGGGGTTCTCGTTCGCGCTGAAGAAACAGGCCGCCTACGAGGGGGTCGTCAACTTCGCCGTCGGCGAGTCCGACGAGTTGGGCGAGATCACCGTCACCGTCACCGTCCGCGAGCCCTCCGTCGCAGAGTACGTCGACCACGTCGCGCCGCCGACTCGCGACGGGACGCCGGTCGACCCCGACGGCGACGGACGCGGCGCTTCGAGTGGACCCGGCGGTGCGGGCGAGCGGTGACGAGCGGCGTCCCAGGGCAACGTCGGTGGCGACCCGAACCTCACCGCGACTCGACCGGGATCGACACCGACTCGGCCGCGTCGCCGTCGGTCGAGCGGTCGCGGGGGCGCTCGCTCTCGCCGCCGGGGAGCCACTGGCCGTCGGACTCGACGGCACGGCACGTGTTCTCGACGGCACGGCGCAGTTCGCGCCGGTTGTACCACGCGAGGAGTGGCCGCAGTGGGCCGAGCAGCGACCCGAACGGCACCGCGCCGAGGTCGTAGCGAGCGGTGTAGGTGAACCGCGTCCGGTCGTCGCCGACCGGTTCGAAGGTCCACTCGATCTCGCCCGCCAGGTCGCCGCTCATCGCGAACGCGATCCGGTCGGGTGGGTCGTACGTCGTCGTCTCCATCGCCCCGGTGAGCACCAGTCCGGCGATCCGGTAACCGTACAGCATCCGTCGGCCGCCGTCGGGTTTCTCGCGCACGTCGGCGATCCCGGTCACCGCCGGCGTCACCAGCACCTGCGCGTCCGGGTCGTCGACGAACGCGACCACCTCGGCGACCGGCGCGTCGATCACCGTCGTCGCGGAGAGTTCCATACCACACCTAGCGCGGCCGACGCCTAAGCGGTTCCCCCGCCGACGCTCCGCTCCGGCCCTCGGGACACGCCCTCGCGATCCGCCCGAGCCACGCTTATATCGGCGCCGCTCCTGACGATCCACAGTGACAGACACGCAGCGCACACGCCGGCCCACGGAACCGGACGGGTTCCACTCGCTGTCGCTCACGGACGAGACGCGAGCTACCCTCGACGTGGTCGGAACGCTCCCCGACTGGCTCTCGGGGGTGTTGCTCCGCAACGGCCCGGGGGCGTTCGAGGTCGGGGAGGCGAGCGTCGACCACTGGTTCGACGGGTTGGCGATGCCGACACGGTTCGGACTCGACGGCGCCGCCGACCGCGTCACCTTCCGGAACCGCTTCCTCCGGACGGACGCGTTCGCCGCCGCCCGCGAGGGGGAGTTCACCGGCGGGTTCGCGACCGGCGAGACCACGCTCCGCGAGCGCCTGTGGGGGATGTTGGTCGGAGAGCCGTACGACAACACCAACGTGATCGCCGAGCGCGTCGGCGACGACTACCTCGCGTTCACGGAGACGCCACGACAGGTACAGTTCGACCCGGACACGCTCGCGACGACGGGCGACGTGACGTACGACGGCGACGTACCCAGCGGACAACTCACCTGTGCACACGCCAGACGCGACCCCGACACCGGCCGGCTCGTCACCTTCGACACGTCGTTCGGGCGCCGCCACACTTACGAGGTGTACGAGATCGTCTCGCCGACGGACCGCCGCCACGTCGCCAGCGTCGAGACGGACCAGCCGAGCTACATGCACAGTTTCGCGCTCACGCCGAACTACGTCGTCTTCACCGAGTTCCCGTACGTGGTGGAGCCGCTGGCGTTCCTCAAACCCGGCCGGCAGGGGCCGTTCGTGGAGAACTTCCGCTGGGAGCCGGATCGTGGGACCCGACTCCGCGTCGTCGACCGGGCGGACGGCACGGTCGTCGCCGAGGCGACCGCAGAGCCGTGTTTCGGTTTCCACCACGCGAACGCCTACGAGGACGGCGACGATCTCGTCGTCGACGTGGAGACCGTCCCGGACGCGGAGTCCGTCGCCACGCTCTCGTTGGACCGGCTCCGGGCGGGCGAGTTGGACGTGCTGGGCGGCCGGATCGAGCGGTTCCGGATCGACCGCGGCGGCCACCGGGAGGCGCCGACCGTCGACCGCCGGCGGCTGTACGACGGCTCCGCGCTGCCGACCGTCTCGCCGGCGCGGTGGTGTCGCCCGCACCGCTACGTGTACGCTCAGCGGACCGCACAACCGGTCACCCAGTGGCCCACCGGCGTCGTGAAACTGGACACGGAGACCGGCCGCGTCCGCGAGTTCGACGACGGTGCCGACCACTTCTCGGAGCCGATCTTCGTCCCGCGGTCGGGGCGGCGGCCCGGCCACGGCGACGGTGGTCGCGGGAGCGGCGCGAGCAGCGGTCACGGCGACTGGGGTGACACCGCCGAAGACGACGGCGTGGTCCTCACCGTCGGGCTCGACACGGACGCGAGCCGGTCCCGGCTGTTCGTCCTCGACGGTGCGGACCTCGCGGAACTGGCACGCGTCACACTCCCGCTGGCGCTGCCGTTCGCCTTCCACGGGCGGTTCTTCCCGGAACTGACTCCGTGACAGGGTGTACGTGCGCTTCTGCACGGTCTCGCGCTCCCTCGACGAGTGTCTCTCTCCGGCCCCGACACGACCTGCGACGGGGGCGAATCCGGGTGCGGGAGCGGGTAGCTTTTTGAAGGTGCGTGATATACACTGCCCTGTATGTCAGACGACAACACAGTACGGAGACGACGGTTCGTGCAGGCGGCCGGTGCCGCGGGTGTCACGGCACTGGCCGGCTGTTCCGGCGGGAACGGCGGCGGAGACGGGGACGCAACCGGGACGACGACCGGCGGGTCCGGCAGTGGCGAGGGGCCGGACGCGTTGATCGTCATCGGCTACCCCGAAGACGGGACGCAGTTGTTCCGCGACTACTACGGTGTCAGCGACGGGAGCGAGGAGATCCTCGTCCCGGACGGGCTGCGCGACGGCGCACTCCCGGCACAGGTCGGCAACGACATGGCGAACGTCACCGGCACCGCACCCGCAGCGGGCGGCCCGGCACAGGAGGCGTTCACCACCAAGTTCGAAGAGGAGTACGGCGAGTCGCCGGGCGTGTTCACCTCCCAGTCGTACGACTCCGTCGCCGTCCAACTGCTGGCGAACGCCGCCGCGGGGGAGAACTCCGGCCCGTCGATCAGAGATCAGATGCGGCGCGTCGCCAACCCCGGTGGGATGGAGGTCACGCCGGACAACCTCGTCGAGGGGGTCGAGGCGGCCGCCAACGGCGAGGACGTGAACTACCAGGGGGCGTCGTCGGCGGTCAACTTCGACCAGAACGGCGACCCGGCGTCGGCCGCGTACGCCATCTGGACGTTCGCCGGCACGGACGAGCAGTCGACGAACACCGAGGACGTCCAGAACTTCGAGGGGGCCAACCCCGAGGGGAACGGCCCGTCCGCGGACAGCGGCCCCGGCGGGTTCGGTCGCGAGATGAGCGTCGGGATCCTGCTGCCGGAGACGGGGAACCTCGCCTCTGTCGGACAGCCGATGATCCAGGCGGCCGAACTCCCCGCGATGGAAGTCAACGAGGCGGACGTGGACCTCTCGGTGAACGCACAGGTCGAGGACACGGAGACCTCGCCGAACGCCGGGACCTCGGCCGCGAACCGGCTCGTCAACGCCGGTGTCCCGTCCGTCTGTGGGACCGCCTCTTCGGGCGTGAACGTCCCGGTCTCGAAGTCCGTCTTCATCGAGAACGAGGTCGTCGGCTGCTCGCCGTCCTCGACGGCGCTGTCGGTGACGAACCTCGAGGACGACGACTTCATCTTCCGGACGGCCCCGTCCGACCGGCTGCAGGGCCGCGTGATGGCGAAGGTCACCTCCGACCGGCTGAGTTCCTCGACTGCCGCGACGCTGTACGTCAACAACGACTACGGCCAGCAACTGTCGAACCGCTTCGCCAGCGTGTTCGAGGACACCTTCGACGGTACCGTCTTCCGACAGGTGCCGTACAACCAGGGCGAGTCGTCGTACACCTCCGTGGTGCAGGACGCACTCGCGCCGCAGTGAGGCGACGAGCGGGGTAGTACGTGGACGCGGCGAGCCGGCCGCGGCCGACTCCGACGACGTTTTCTCGTGTGGCCTCCGACGGAGAGTCCATGACGTTGCGGGTCACCTTCCTCGGCACGAGCGGGGCGGTACCGACGGTCGAACGCGCCCCCAGTGCGATCCACGTGAACCGCGAGGGTGAGTCGCTGCTGTTCGACTGCGGCGAGGGGACACAACGCCAGATGATGCGGTTCGGCACGGGGTTCGACGTGGACCACCTGTTCGTCACGCACCTCCACGGCGACCACGTGTTGGGGATACCCGGTCTCGTCCAGTCGATGGACTTCAACAACCGCGACGCGCCGCTGGCGATCCACGGCCCGCCCGGGTCGCGTCGCCAGCTCCAGTCGCTGGTCCACGCGGCGGGGCACGACCCGTCGTTCCCGGTCCGACTCAACGAGGTGACCGCCGACAGCGTGGCACTCGCCGCCGAGGAGTACGAGGTACGAACCTTCGAGACGGAACACCGCACCACCTCCGTCGGCTACGCGCTCGTCGAGGACGACCGGAAGGGGCGGTTCGACCGGCAAAAAGCCGAAGAGGAGTTGGGAATCCCACCCGGCCCGGCGTACGGCCGGCTCCACGAGGGGGAGACGGTGGAGTTGGACGACGGGCGCGTGATCGAACCCGAACAGGTCGTCGGCGAACCCCGACCGGGTCGAACGGTGGTCTACACCGGCGACACGCGCCCGGTGCCGGCGACGCGACGGGTCGCCGAGGGCGCGGACCTGCTGATCCACGACGCCACGTTCGCCGACGAGGCCCGCGACCGCGCCGAGTCGACCGGCCACGCGACCGCCCACGAGGCCGGTGAACTCGCCGCCGAGGCCGGCGTGCGGCGGCTCGCGCTCACACACGTCTCCTCGCGGTACGCGACCGACGCCGAGCGACTGGAACGGGAGGCACGTGCCGTCTTCGACGGCCACGTCGTGCTCCCGGACGACGGCCACGAGATCGAGGTGCCGTTCCCCGACGCGGACTGAGGCTGCCGCTTCGGACGCTTCACGACACCCCGGCGCGTCACGGCGTCGCGTCCTCGCCGGCGAGCCGGAGCGTCGGATCGTCGCGCTCGCGCCAGTCCGTCACCGACCCGGCCTCGTCGAGTCGTCGCTCGTAGTAGTCCAGCGGGTGTGCGGCGACCGCCCGGTGGTCGTCGGCGTTCTCACAGACGCCGTAGGCGGCCAGCGTCCGACAGGAGGGTGGCGGGTACTGACTCCCGTCGCCGTCGGCGACGACCGCGAGCGTCTCGGCGATCTCGTCGACGCCGATCCCGCCCGCGCACAGTTTCACGACGTCCTCTTGCCCGACGCCGACCGCCGCGAGGAAGGCGAGCAGCGCGAACCGCGCCTGTCGGGACACCTCCGCGCCGTCGCGTACGTCCGCGAGCAGCGACGCGAGACACGGCGGGAACAGTTCCGGCGCGAGCGTGTCCACGTCGGCGCGGCCGGTGCGCTCGGCGAGCAACGACCGCAGTTCCGCGACCTCCGCCTCCAACTCCGTCGCGATGGCCTCGCCGACACCGTCGAACGGGAGCCCCTCGCGGACTCGCGCACGGACCGCCGCCCGGAGTAGCCGGTACAGCTCCTCGCGTTCGACGCGGACGACTCCGTCGGCGAGTTCGCGGTTGACGAGTCGCCAGTCGTCACCCCACGCGGTGTCGACCAGCGAGAGGTACGCGCCGACGCCGAGGCGGAACCACTGTGGCTCCGGCGCGCCGCGTCTGGCCGGCTCCGGCTCGCACCGGTGCGCGAGGTCGAACTCCGTCAGCAGTCGCCGGAGGTCGATCCGGTCGGCACGGCCGTCGTCGCGCGCGAGATCTTCGGTGAACCGCTCGTGGGCGGTCTTCGCCTCCGCGGTGGCGTACTTCTCGACGGCCGCCTCCGTGTCGAGGAGGGAGACGAGGATCCGTGCGACCGGGTACGACAGCAGTTCCTCGCGGGTGTTCCAGTCGCGCGGACGCTCGCTGGCCGTCGTCCCCTCCAACAGTGCCCGCTCGACGCGCTCGCCGGCCCGTTCGACGACCGGGTCGGCCGTCGCCACGAGCGTCGCCAGGTCCACCTCCGCCGTCCGCACTGCCTCGCGAGCGCTCGACAGGAACGGGTACCGCGCGTCGAGGGGGTCCATACCGGTGCCGGATTGGAGTGGTCCGTGGGTAAGCCCTGCGGTCCCCGGAGTGGACGGTCGTCGGCACGAGACGCGGGTGACTACGACGGACTGTCACACCGGTGTGATCGGGTCACCGACGACGAGCGCGACTCACCGCCCGTCCCCGCCGTCGGCGGCGGTGTCGACGTTGCCGAACTGGAAGCCGGCCTCGCCGCGCGAGACGGACATCCCGACGAGATCCGGTCGCTGGCGGAGTTCCCCGGCGATCTCGCGGTAGGCGACGGCGGCCTCACTGTCTGGCGCGTGCGCGACCACCGGGATGCCGGCGTCCTGTGACTTCGGTACCGCCGGATCCTGCGGGACGTGCCCCAACAGGTCCGTGTCGAGGAACTGCGCGATCCGCTCGGCGGGCGGGGAGCGCCCGGTCCCGGACTTCGTGAGGACGATCCCACCGACCGGCGCCCCGGCCCGCTCCGCGACGGAGGTGGTCTTGTCGGCGTCGCGGACGGAGGCGACCCGTGGCGTCGAGACGAGGATCGTCGCGTCGGCGGCACCGGTCGGGACGACTGTCTCGCGGGACACGCCCGCGCCGGTGTCGATCACGACGGCGTCGTAGCGGGCCCGCAGCGCCTCGATCACGTCCGGGAACCGCGAGACCTCGGCGTCCATGAACCCCTCCAGCGTGGTGCCGGCGGGGACCAGGTCGAACCCGCCCGGAGCGGGGTACGTCGCCGCCTCGACGCCGCTGCGACCGGCCAACACCTCGTGGAGTGTCGGGCGGTCACCCACCTCCACGTCGAGGAAGTCGACGGCGTTGGCCATCGCCAGATCCGCCTCGACGACGACCACGGCGCGGCCGTCCGCGCCGAGTGCGGCCGCGAGGTTGAGGCTGGTCGTGGTCTTCCCCACGCCCCCTTTCGCGCCGGCGACCGCGAGTACCCGCCCGTTCATACCCGACAAGCGACCCCGAGTGTACTTAGTTCACTCGCCGACGGCGCGGCGTGGTCGGTGCGGATCGAAGACGACCCCTGGCCTCGGGTCGTGTCGAGCCGTGAGGGTCGGACGGTGTCGAGTCCCGCACGTCGCACGCGGACCTCGTGAGTGCTCAGAGATACGCGGCGTCCCAGCGGGTCGCCTTCCGGCGGTTGCCACAGGCACACTCGACGCGGCCCATCGCGTCCATCGTGTCCACGACGGTGTCGCAGGCGCCACAGAGGAACCCGCGGCGGGTCGTGCGGTCGCGATCCTCGTAGGTGACGTAGAACGGCGCCTGCCCGCCGCGTTCGGCCTCGTCCAAGGCGACGTAGATCCGCTCGCCGTCGGTGTCCGTCCGTGCCTCCGTCAACACCTGCTCGCCGCCGTCGTCGAGGAACTTCGAGTAGAACCGCTCGGTGAACGACTCGCCGCCGATCTCGATCTCGCGTTCCCCGGCGACGGTGAACCCCTCCTCCTCGTAGAACTCCGCGCCGGTCTCGTTGGCCGCGAGCACGCGCCCCTCGATCCGCTCGACACCGCGCGAGCGTAGCGTCCGCTCGCACCGCGCGAAGAGGTCTCGCCCGATTCCACGGCCCCGCTCGTCGGGGGCGACGTGGAGCCAGTCGATCTCGCCGACCGGCTCGCGGCGCTCGACGTAGTAGCTCTGGACGAACCCGACCACGTCGCCGTCGTCGTCCGCGACGACGAACACCGCGTCGTCGTCGTCGATCTCCCCCTCCAACTCTTCGGAGCCGTACCACGACTCGATCGCCTCGTCGATCACCGTCTCCGACAACGCGTGCCCGTAGGAGGCCGCCGTCGAGGCGCGCGCGATGGCTCGGATTGCGTCTACGTCCTCGCGGCGTGCGTTCCTGAGTCGCATGTGACTCCGTACGGCGTACTGGTACTAAACGGTGTGTGCCGTCGTCCCACGCTGGGAGCGGCGGTCCCGTCTCGACTGTGACACGTTCACAGATCCCCTCCGTTTCGGGTGGAGACCGGGAGACGGGAGGGACACGGGCGAGAGCGTGTCTGACGCGGGTCTGACGGTCGAATCGGTGCTCGGACACACCCTCCGAGTTGGGTCGAGCGGGTGCTGCGAGCAGTCGACGGGGGACGAGGGGTGCCGAGTGGGTGCTGCGATCAGTCGACGGGAGACGAGGGGTGCCGAGTGGGTGCTGCGATCAGTCGACGAGAGTCGAGCCGGCGCGAGTCCGGACCGGGGCGGTGAAGACGGTCGCGACCGGAGGCGTGGTATGGTCGTCGCGGATCTCCACGTACACACGACGGTCTCCGACGGGACGCTGACACTGGACGCGGTACCGTCGGCGGCGCGGGCCGCCGACGTGTCCGTCGTCGCGATCACGGATCACGACCGCTACCACCCGGGACTCGACGCGCCGGTCCAGACACTCGACGGGATCACCGTCGTCCGCGGGATCGAACTGCGGGTCGAGACGGACACCGAGCGCGTGGACCTGCTCGGCTACGGGCTCCACGAGACGGCGGCGCTGGCGGCGGAGTGTGACCGAATTCAACGGGACCGCCAGCGGCGCGGCCGCGAGATCGTCACTCGCGTCGAGGCCGAGACCGGTGTCGATCTGGACGTGACCGTCGAACCGGGGTTCGGGCGCCCGGACGTGGCCCGCGCCGTCGCCGCCAGCGACGCGCCGTACGACTACGGCGAGACGTTCGACGACCTGATCGGCGCGGGCCGTCCCTGCTACGTCCCGCGGGACGTGACGCCGGTCGACGAGGCGGTGCCACTCCTGCGCGAGGCGTGTGACGTGGTCGGACTCGCACACCCGTTCCGGTACGACGACCCCGCCGCCGCGCTCGATCTGATCTCGACGTACGATCTCGACGCCGTCGAGCGGTTCTACGACTACGCGGGCACAGACCAGCCCGACCCGACGCCCGTCGACGAGCTGGTCGACGCCGAGGGACTGCTCCGGACCGGCGGGAGCGACGCCCACGACGAGACCCTCGGCGTCGCCGGTCTCGACGCCGCCGACTGGGAGCGACTCCGGGCGCGCCTCGACACGAGCGCGCTCGGCGGTGCGTGAGGGAGGGCGACACGAGTGTGCTGGGCGGTACGTGAGTGTGGTCGACACGAGCCCGCTCGGCGGTACGTGAGTGTGGCCGACACGAGCGCGCTGGGCGGTACGTGGGTGTGGTCGAGGCGTGACCGCCGGTCCTCAGGGCTCGTAGCGGAGGCCGTAGAGGATACTGCCGAGCCCGGCGAGTTCGAACCCCTGAATCACGAGGTTGAGCGTCGTGACCGAGACCGGGACGACGAAGGCGAGCAGTGTCGCGACCGCGGGGACTCCGAGCACGAGGAGGAAGCCGACGCCGACGAACAGCATCGCACGGCTGCGGTTCTGGTAGTACCCCCGCAGGGCGATGTAGGCGATCACCAGTCCGAGGAGGACGCCGACGCCCTCACCGAGCAGTCTGAGGTGGCGGAGCGGCCGCTCGGGGAGTCCAAGTTGGAGTGTGTGTTCGATCATCGAGACCACACTCCCTGCTGGCCGGTCACATCTCCTCGATCACGCTGGTGAAGCGGTCGGCGAGCCGCTCGCGGCGACTGACGGAGCAGGTCACCACGTCCGGCTGGAGGTCGAACACCGCGCGGTCGAGCGTCGCGGTGTACACCTCGTAGTGGTCGCCGTCCGGGTCCAGTTCCGTCTCGGCGACGACCAAGCCGGCGTCCTCCAACTCCTCGAGTCGGCGGTACACCGTCGGCCCGGAGACGTCGCACGCCTCCCGCAGCGCGGCCGCCGACTGCGGCTCGCGCGCCGTCGCTTCGAGGATGGTCCGTGCGGCGTCGTCGGCGAGCAGCCCGGCGACCGTGCCGGGGTCGGGGTCGTCCGTCACTGTCTGGCACCTCTCGGGGCATCCGTCCGTGTCGGCACGGCGCTGTAGTGTAAATCTCTCGCCACCCGACCGCCGCGACGAGCGCCTCACCCGAGTACCCCCGCGCGTGACTTCACTGGCTGAAGCCACTGCCGGCCGTACTACTCTCGTCGGAACCCACGCGGAGACACGCATGGCAGTCGAGACGACCCGAACGATCCGGGACAGAATCGTCGCACCGCTGTGGAACCGCACCGAGAATCGCCCGCGGGCACTGTGGCGTGCCGTCGGCGCGCTGGTCGCCGGCGTCGCTGCGACCGCGCTCGGCGGCGTCGCCGCGTCGGCCGTCGACGGGCCGACGGTGCTCGGGAGTCTCGCCGCACAGGGTGTCGCCGCCGCGCTGGTCGTGGCACTCGTCGTCGCGTGGGCGCGCCTCGTCGACCGCCGGCCCGTGGCGGCGTACGGACTCGGGCTCGACCGCCGGTGGCTCGGCGGCGCCGCACTCGGCTTCGCGGTCGGGACACTCGGGTGGGGTGGCGCGCTGGCGACGAGTCTCCTCGCCGGGTGGGCACGCGTCGACGGGCTGTTCGTCGCCGGTGCGGCGTTCCCGTTCGGTGTGGGGATCGTCCTGTGGAGTTGCAACTGGCTCCTCGTCGGCGTCTGGGAGGAACTCCTCTTTCGCGGGTTGCTCTTGCGCAACGCCGTCGAGGGACTCCGCGGGCGACGACTCTCGGACCGGGCGGCCGCCGTCGGTGGGCTCCTCGTCACGTCGGTCGTGTTCGGTGGGCTCCACGCCGATCAGGCCGGCTCGGCGCTCGCACTCGGGTTCTGGACCGGTGCCGGCGTGGTCCTCGGTGTCGCGTACCTCACCACCGACAGTCTCGCCGTCCCGATCGGACTCCACGTCGCGTTCGACCTCGCGGTCAACGACGTGTTCGGGCTGTCGCGTGTGCGTCCCATCGGGGAGCGGCTCCCGACGGTCGTCGCGCCGGAGTTCACCGGACCCGATCGACTCGTCGAGATCGCCGGGTGGGTCAACAGCGTCTGGCTCGTCGTCGTCGGTCTCGGTGTGGTCGCTGCGACCGCGTGGTACGAGGGCGGCCTCCGACTGCGGCTGTCGGCGTACGAGTCCTGGTAGACGGGAACGGACAGGAACCACCGCGGCTCCCGTCGTCGACTCGCCCTCGCAGGCTCGCCCCGTACCCGACCACTTTTCCCCGCAGACGGCCTCGAACGGGTAATGAGTCAGTCGGGAGAACCCACGCCGGAGGTGTACGAGCGTGGGCGCGGCATGGACGCCCACAACCAGGCGATGCGGGAGATCCGTGCGGAGAAGGACGCCAGCTACGACCCACACGAGCCGACGCGCGTGTGGCTCGACGAGGACAACACCCCCGGCGGGGTGTACCAGTCGCTGACGATCATCCTCAACACCGGCGGCTGCCGGTGGGCCCGCGCCGGCGGCTGTACGATGTGTGGCTACGTCGCCGAGTCCGTCGAGGGCGGCTCTGTCACGCACGAGGCCCTGCTGGACCAGATCGAGGTCTGTCTGGAACACGAACGCGAGAACGCCGACGAGCCGGCGGAGCTGATCAAGATCTACACGTCGGGGTCGTTCCTCGACGAGCGCGAGGTGGGCGCCGAGAGCCGCCGTGCCATCGCGGAGACGTTCGCGGACCGCGAGCGGATCGTCGTCGAGTCGCTGCCGGACTTCGTCGACCCGGAGAAGGTGCGCGACTTCACCGACCGCGGGCTGGCGACGGACGTGGCGGTCGGGTTGGAGACCGCGACCGACCGAGTGCGACACGACTGCGTGAACAAGTACTTCGACTTCGCGGAGTTCGAGGCCGCCGCAGCGGGCGTCGCCGAGGTCGACGCCGACCCGGACACCGCCGACGCGGGCGTGAAGGCGTACCTCCTGATGAAGCCACCGTTCCTCTCGGAGGCGGAGGCGCTCGAAGACATGGTGTCGTCCGTCCGCCGCTGTGCCGACGTGGAGGGGTGTCACACCGTCTCGATGAACCCGTGTAACGTCCAGCGGTACACGATGGTCGACGAGCTACACTTCCGTGGCGGCTACCGGCCGCCGTGGCTCTGGTCGGTCGCGGCGGTGTTGGAACGGACCGCCGACGCCGACGCCATCGTCGTCTCGGACCCCGTGGGCCACGGCAGCGACCGCGGCGCCCACAACTGCGGGGAGTGTGACGACCGCGTCCAGACGGCGATCAAGGACTTCGACCTCCGACAGGACCCGAGCGTGTTCGAGCAGGTGTCGTGTGACTGCGAACGGACGTGGGAGTTGGTGTGTGAGGAGGGGGCGTCGTACAGTCAGCCGCTCGTCCGGTGACGGAACGCACGCCGCCGAGTGCGCCGTCGTGACCGCCAGCGGCGAGGACACACACCGCCGCCACCACCAGCCTCACACTGCCGGGGTCCCACGACACGCTCACCAGATGCAGATCGCACCCTTCGAACTCGAACGCTGGTTCGACGACCACGAACACGACGCGGAGATCATGCTGGCGGAGTCGGGGATCCGCTCGCTGCCCGCCGCCCGCTTCGACCTCGACCCGGGGAAACTCGGCTACGTGATCCCGACGGACGGCGACCCGGCGTTCCGCGCGGAGGTGGCCGCCCGCTACGACCGCAGTGCCGACGAGGTGGCGTTCACCTGCGGCACCCAGGAGGCGAACTTCCTCACCTTCCTCTCGCTGGTGAGCGACCCCGCCGCCCCGGGGCACGACGAGCGCGTCGGCCAGGGCACCCACGCCGTCGTCGTCACGCCCACCTACCAGGCGCTCCACAGCGTCCCCGCCGCCCTCGGGGACGTGACGCGCGTCCAACTCGATCCGCCAGAGTGGCGACTCGACACCGACGCCGTCCGCCGCGCCGTCCGCGAGGACACCGCCGTGCTCGTGCTCAACAACCCCAACAACCCGACCGGGCGCTACCACCCCGAGGCACGCGTCCGGGAGTTGTACGACATCGCGGCGGAACACGACGCCTACCTCTTGTGTGACGAGGTGTACCGTGGCCTCGCGCCCGACCCGCTCCCGCGCGTCGCGAGTATGGGTCGCCACGGGATCTCGACGACGAGTCTCACGAAGGCGTACGGCCTCGCCGGGACGCGGTTCGGCTGGGTCGCCGGGCCGGCGCCGCTCGTCCAGACGGCCGTCCGTTGGAAGGACTACACGACCATCTCCCCGTCGCTGTTCGGGCAACACGTCGCGAAACAGGCGCTGGGCGACCAGGAGACGGAGATCCTCGAGACGAACCGGGCGCTGGCCCGCGAGCACCACGAGATCGTCGCCGACTGGCTCGCCACCCACGATCTCGACTGGCACGACCCCGTCGGCGTGAACGCCTTCCCCGAGATTCCGGATGGGTTCGACGGGTCGCGCGACTTCTGCCGGACCGTCGTCGAGGAGGCGTCCGTCGTGCTCGCCCCCGGCGACGCGTTCGGGGTCGAGGGCCACTTCCGGCTCGGCTTCGGCCACGAGACCGCCGAGCTCCGCGAGGGGCTCGCGCGGATCGGCGACGTGATCGAGCGCCACGGCTCCGCGTGAGGTGTGTCTCTCGCGTGGAACCCGCTGCACACGACTCCTCCCAGGTCGACGGTGGCCACCCGCCCTCGACTCAGGCCAACTGCACGTCGTCGATCTCGTGGTGCCGAGCGGCCAACTCGCGGGCGGCCTCGATCGTCTCGCCGTCCTCGCCGATGGCGACGCCGCGGTCGTCGGGCAACACCTCGGCGAAGGCGACGCCCTGTCGTGAGACGGTGACGCCGCGGACCGCCGCGGGCGCCAGTGCGTTGGCGACGAAGTCCGCGGCGGTGTCGGCGTCCTCGACCACGTCGATCCGCGCCGACAGCAGGTCCTCGGCACGTTCGACGGTCTTGCCCGCCGGGCCGACCGCCTCGCCCTTCGTCCCGGCCGGGACGAGCACGACCAGTCGGTCGCCGTCGTCGTACACCAGACAGTCTCTAGGCGTCACGTCCGTCACGTCGGCGAACCGCCGCGCGTAGCGTCTCGCCTCGTCGTCGAGTTCGACTCGCATGTGTGAGTGAGTAGTGTCGTCGGTCGTCTCCGCAGGAGTCGGTCGCCGCCGGGCGGCGGTGGTCCCACTGACACCCCCCGGTGTGACCCGGTCTGTTCGTGACTCGGTCCCCACCGGACCGCCTCAGTCGTCCGCCGAGGGTGGTTCGGCGTCGCCGGTCGACCCCATCCGGAGGTCGACGTCGCCGGTGCCGACGGCGACGGGCTTCCCGGCGATCACGTTCTCGATGACGCCGTCCAGGTCGTCCACTTCGCCCTGGATCGCGGCGTCCAGCAGGTGGTTCACGGTCACTTCGAAGGCTGCCCGTGCGAGCACGGACTCCTTCGAGCCGGAGATGCCGTGCCGGCCGATGGACTCGACGGTCCCCTGGTTGGTCATGATGTCCGCGACCAACATCAGGTGGCGGACGTTCACGTCGTCGAGCCCCTGTTCCTCCAGCGTGTTCATCGTCTCGTCGATGATCGACTCGCGTGCGGCCTCGACACCCAGCGTCCGGTAGATCTCGTGGATGTTGTTACACGTCGTCCGCGAGGCGTCGACCCCCTCGATCTCGAGGGCGTCCGAGAACGCCGACCCCTCGGTGTAGAGGACGAACTCCTCCTCGTCGTCGTCCGTCTCCTCCTTGCGGATGACGACGCGGTTGATCTCCTCGATCCCCTTGAACGTGATCTCGCGCAGTTGTTCGACCAACTGGAGCAGTTCGCGGTAGCTGGGCTGTTCCGGCCCGAACTGGACGACGGTCCCGCGCCGGACCGTCTCGACGCCCAGCGACGACTCGATCGTGTCCGCGACGATGTCGGCGACCTCCTCGGCGTCGTCGAACGTCGGCCACCGTTCCAACAGCGTCTCCTCGTTCAGGTCCACCGAGACCCGCATGTCCGCGACGTTCGTCGACACGTCGCCCAACGCGAGGATCTGCGTCGCCTCGATCTCCCAGACGACCTCGTGGGCCTTCTCCCGGTCGTGGGCGTACTCACCCTCCAGGTGGACCTCCATCACCGGCGTGTCCGGCTCCTTCCGGGCGTCCACCAACTCGATGAGTCGCGGCAGCCCCTGGGTCACGTCCATCTCTGCAACGCCTGCGAAGTGGAACGTGTTCATCGTGTTGTGCGTGACGACACCCTCGGCGGTGGTGAACGTCTCCAGTCCCGCCACCGAGAAGTCGTACACGTACTCGTGGTCCGTCTCGATGGTCCGAATCTCGTCGATCGGGTCCCAACTCGCCTCGCCGAGAATCTCTCGGGCCGAGCCACCGACGGCGACCGCACCTGCACCGTCCGTCGCGACCGTCTCGAACGCTTCGAGCCCGACCGAGGCAGTCTCTCGGTCGAAATCGCCAGTGACCGGGAGTTCGGTCCCGACTTCGAGTTCGTCGCCACGGATCGGGACGATCTCGTCGTCACGCTCGACGACGAAGGAGTGTGCCTTCGTCGCGCGGATCGAACGGCTCGACTCCAGTTCGAACTCCAGCAGTTCGTCCGGAGCGTCGTGGCGACTCACCTCCTCGACCGGCTTCCACGTCAACGTGCCGTCGGAACGGAGACTCGGAACCGCCAGCGAGTCGGGCGCGAGCGCGACCTCGTGGCCGTCGACGTCGCGCGACTCGCGTGCGGCGACGATCTCGTCGACCAGCGGGCCGATCTCCGTCACGTCGGTCTGGCCGTCACGACGGACGACGACACGCTCGTCGTGCGGGATCGACATCTGCGTCCCGGGTTCCCCGATACTCTGTGCAGAGACCGTTCCGACGGGGTCCAGCGGGTCGACGCGGGTGTCGACGTACCGCGACTCCGTCGCCTGGGCGATCTCGTCGGCCTGTTCGACGGTGATCTCCCCTTCGCGACCCTCGATCGTCTCGTACACCTCGTCTTTGAGGCGACGGGGGAGTTCCGTGTCCTCGACGACCAGCGCCATCTCGTCGGTGACGTGCTCGTAGTCGTCGGCGTGGCTCCCGGCCGTCTCAGTCATCGGAGCTCACCCCCGAGCCGCCGGCCTTGTCGAGTCCCGGCCCGGCGAACTCCGAGAGGTTCGTCGGCGGCTCGCGGCTGCCGATGAACCGTTCTTTCTCCTCTTTGGAGTCGAACTCGGCGTCGACGATCCGCTCTGCGATCTGGTCGACGTCCACGTCGCCCTCGTCGTCGGAGGAGACCTTCACCGGCGAGGTGCCGTCCTCGCCGAACTCGAACTGGACGACCGTCCCGGAGGTGTTCCGGACCGTGCCGTCGTACTGCGCCTCCAACTCGGAGAGCGCGTTGATCAGCCGGCGCTGGAGGTAGCCGGACTTCGAGGTCCGGACCGCCGTGTCCACCAGCCCCTCGCGACCGCCCATCGCGTGGAAGAAGAACTCCTTGGGGTCGAGCCCGCTGCGGTAGGAGTTCTCGACGAACCCGTGGGCGTCCGCCGAGAGGTCGTCGGGCGCGAAGTGCGACAGCGTCCGCCCCTCGTAGCCGCGGTTGATCCGCTCGCCGGAGACGGACTGCTGGCCGACCAACCCGGCCATCTGCGTGAGGTTCAACATCGACCCACGTGCGCCGGAGGCGGCCATGATGATCGCCGGGTTCTCCTCGTCGAGGTAGTCCCGGGCGATGTCCTGTGCGGAGTCGCGGGCCTTCGAGAGCGTCTGCATCACCTTCATCTCCAGCGTCTCGTCGACCGTCCGACCCGGCAGCGAGTCGATCTCGCCCGCGTCGTACGTCTCGATCAGCTCCTCGACGCGCTCGCGGGAGTTCTGAATCGCCTCGTCGATCTGTGCGTCGGCCTCCGGCGGGAGCGACTCGTCGTCGATCCCGATGGAGAAGCCGAAGTGCATGATCGTCCGCATCGCCAGCGCGGCGACCTCGTTGACGAACACCCGCGCTCGGGTCTTCGAGTACACCTTCGTCAGCGTGTCGACGATCTCGCTGCCGAAGTCCCCGACCGCCGCGGAGTCGATCGTCCCCTGTTTCAAGACGCCGTCCTCGATCACGACGTCGTCGCCCGCGTCGGAGACGAACTCCAAGTCGAGGTCGTCCGGCAGCAGCTGCGAGAAGATCGTCCGGCCGGTCCAGTACGGTTCCTCGTCGTCGCCGTGGCCGTCCGGCTCCGGCAGTTCGTCGATGGAGGTCTGCCGCAGCAGGTCCAGCGCCTGCGTCTCGTTGAAGTGGGGATCGTCGTGGGTGAGCAGGTACATCCCCGAGATGTGGTCCTGGATGGCGCCGATGATGTTCTCCCCGAACCGCGGCGAGAGCATCTGTTCCTGGACGCGCATCAGGACGCGGGCCTCCGCACGCGCCTCCTCGTTTTGCAGCGCGTGCATGTTCATCTCGTCGCCGTCGAAGTCCGCGTTGTACGGCGGACAGACGGTCGTGTTGAGCCGGAACGTCTTGTACGGCATCACCACGACCTCGTGGGCCATGATCGACATCCGGTGCAGCGACGGCTGCCGGTTGAAGATCACGATGTCCCCGTCCACGAGGTGCCGGTTCACCTCCCAGCCGGCCTCGACCTTCTCGGCGAGTTCCTCACAGTTCTTCTCGGTCACCTTCAGCCGGCGCCCGTCGGGGCGCTTCACGTAGTTGGCACCCGGGTGCGCCTCCGGCCCGTTCGAGACGTACTGGCGAGCGCGGTCGACGTTGCGCTCGGAGACGTTCATCGTCTGGGTCATCTCCTCGGCGACCCGCTCGGGGACGCCGACCTCGTTGAGCGACAGCGTCGGGTCCGGACTGATGACGGTCCGCGCCGAGAAGTTGACGCGCTTCCCGGACAGCGAGCCGCGGAAGCGGCCCTCCTTGCCCTTCAGGCGCTGTGAGAGCGTCTTCAGCGGCCGCCCCGAACGGTGGCGTGCCGGGGGCGTCCCGCTGATCTCGTTGTCGATGAAGGTGGTGACGTGGTACTGGAGCAGTTCCCACAGGTCCTCGATGATGAGCTGGGGCGCACCGGCCTCGCGGTTCTCCATGAACCGCTGGTTGATCCGGATGATGTCGACCAGCTTGTGGGTCAGGTCGTCCTCGGACCGCTGGCCGTTGTCCAGCGTGATCGACGGACGTGCCGTCACCGGCGGCACCGGCAGCACCGTCAGGATCATCCACTCCGGACGCGCCTGCTCGGGGTCGACCCCGATGGCGCCGATGTCCTCGTCCGGGATGTCCTCGAACCAGTCCCGGATGTCCGAGGGCATCAGCTTGTTCATGTCCTCCTCGGTCAGATCCACGTCCAGGGCCTTCTCGATGGCCGTCCGGTCCTCCTCGCGGGGCCGGAACTCCCCGGACATGATCTGGTTGATCCGATCGAGGTCGATCCCCGTCTCCTCCGCGAGGTCGTGCGGGGAGGTGCCCTCGTCGTCGTCCTCGCCGGGCTGCATCGCCTGGGCGATCTGCTCGGAGTAGTCGCCCGACAGGACGTCTTGGACCTCGTAGTAGGTGGTCGGCTTCTCGTGTTTGATGTCCGCCTGCTCGGCCCCGCAGTGGGGACACCGGTCGGCCTTCCGGGCCTGCCGGACGGCGGTCTTCAACACGTCCATCGTGTCGCCGCCGAGGTTCGCCGTGCGGGTCAGCTTGTCGCGGTAGTCGTCTTTCTCGTCCTCGGAGAGTGCGATCTTCCCACAGTCGCGACAGGTCGCACGCAGCAGGCGACGGATGAGCTTCGTGAACCCGACGTGGATCACCGGCGCGGCCAGCTCGATGTGGCCGAAGTGGCCGTTACACGACCCACTGTGTTTCCCGCAGGTGCGACACTCCAGCCCGGGGTCGATGACTCCGAGTCGGGGGTCCATCAACCCCATGTCGATTGGGTAGCCGTCGTCGTCGTACGTGTCCGCCGTGATCACCTTCGTCGCCGACATGTCCCGGTACGTCTCCGGGTCCATCAGCCCGAAACTGATCCCGCCGATCTCTTTGGGTGTTTGTCCTGCCATGGGTCAGACTGCGTCCTCCAGTTCGAGTTTCGGTCGGATGCCGAGCGCCTTCATCTCGTCCAACAGGAGCTTGAAGGCGTAGCTGATCTCCAGTTCGTGGATGTCGTCCTCGTCGCCGCTGACGGGGTCGTAGATCCGCCGCTGTTCCACGTCCTCGACGGCGACCATCCCCGTCTCCTCGGAGATGTACACCGTCTCCTTGTCCGAGGAGTCGAGCAACCGCTCCTTCAGGGCCATCGCCGCACCGTGACCGATCAGGACCATCCGCTCCATCTCCCCGACACGGAGCCCACCCTCGCGGGCACGCCCCTCCGTCGGCTGGCGTGTCAACACCTGCACCGGCCCGCGCGAGCGGGCGTGCAGCTTGTTCGACACCATGTGGTACAGCTTGTGGTAGAGGATCGTCCCGACGAAGATCTCCGCGTCGATCTTCTCGCCGGTGATCCCGGAGTACATGACCTCCTTGCCGGAGGACTTGAACCCGTGGTCTTCGAGCGACCCCCGGAGTTCCTCCTCGCCGTCACCCTGGAACGGGGTGCCGTCGACCCGCTCGCCGCGCAGCGAGCCGACCTTCCCGCCCAGCATCTCCAGCACGTGGCCGACCGTCATCCGCGACGGCAGTGCGTGCGGGTTGAGGATCAGGTCCGGGACGACGCCGTCCTCGGTGAACGGCATGTCCTCTTGGGGTGCGAGGTGGCCCACGACACCCTTCTGTCCGTGTCGAGACGCGAACTTGTCGCCCAACTCCGGGATCCGCTCGTCGCGGACGGACACCTTCGAGAGCTTCGAGCCGTCCTCGCCCTCCATCAGCGTCACCGTGTCCACGACGCCGGACTCGCCCGAACGCATCGTCACGCTCGTCTCCCGGCGCTTCTGCGGGGAGAGGCCGCCCATGTCGTCCGGCTCTTCCAGGAACCGCGGCGGACTCGTCTTCCCGAGCAGGACGGAGTTCTCGTCGACCTTCGTCTCCGGGTTGACCAACCCGTCCTCGTCGAGGTGGGTGTACGCGTCCTCACCACGCGCACCGCGTACGTCCTGCGAGGGTGTCTCGAAGCGGTCCTCCTGGCCGCCGGGGTAGCGCCGCTCCTCCCCCTCGTAGGTCCGGAAGAAGTGCGACCGCGCCATCGCCCGGTCGACCGACCCCTGGTTCATCACGAGCGCGTCCTCGATGTTGAACCCCTCGTAGGACATCACGGCGACGACGAAGTTCTGGGCCGCCGGCCGCTCGTCGAAGCCGATCTGTTCCGTCGTCTGGGTCTTCACCATCGACAACTGCGGGTAGTGCAGGAGGTGCTGGCGCGTGTCCGGACGGATGCGGTAGTTCGCCGCCGGCAGCCCCAGCGACTGCTTCATCATCCCGGCGCCCATCGTGATCCGCGGCGAGGCGTTGTGTTCCGGGTACGGGATCATCCCGGCACCGATCCCGAAGATCAACTGCGGGTCGATCTCCAGGTGGGTGGTCTCCTCGGTCACCTCGTCCTCGTCGACGGCGACGAGGATGTCCTCCTCCTCCTCGGCGTCGATGAACTCGACGACGCCGGCGTCGACGAGGTCCTCGAACTCGATCTCGTCGTTCTCCAACGCTTCGACGTGTTCCTCGTCCAGCAGGGGTTCCCCGTCCTGGACGACGATCAGCGGCCGCCGGGCGCGCCCGGCGTCGGCGTTGACGATCACTTCGCCGGTGCGTTCCTTCACGGAGACGTTCACCATGTCCGATACGTCGCCACGGCGACGCGCCTCCCGAATCTGTTCTGCGAGCTGGTGGGGGTCAGGGTGGGTGCCCACCAGACTCCCGTTGACGTACACTTTCGCGTCTTGTGCCTGTGCCATGAGTGATCAGTCGTCCGCCGGGCGACCCTGTTCGACGCCCTTGATGCCGGGGATCCCCTCGACCCCCATCGAGTCCAGTTCCCGCTTCAGTGCGCGCTCGTCGTCCACGTTCTGTGACAGCTCCATCGCCTGCGCGAAGTTCTTCACGAGCCCACAGTTCGGCCCCTCCGGCGTCTCGGAGGGACAGATCCGCCCCCACTGGGTCGCGTGCAGGTCACGCGCCTCGAAGTGGGGCTGCGAGCGGCTCAGCGGCGAGCGGAGCCGTCGGAGGTGCGAGAGCACCCCCATGTAGTCCGTCCGGTCGACGAGCTGGGAGACACCCGAGCGGCCGCCGACCCAGTTCCCCGTCGCGATGGGGTGTTCGAGTCGCTCCGTCAACACGTCCGAACGGACGACCGTGTTGACGGTCAACTGCCGGTTGCGCATGTTCGCGCGTTCGAGCTGGTACTTCACGTCGCGTGCCAGCTTGTTCAGCGCCGTCCGGAACAGGTCCTTCATCAGGTCGCCGGAGACCTTCAGTCGCTTGTTGGCGTAGTGGTCCTTGTCGTCCTCCTCGCGGCGGTCCAAGGCGAGTTCGAAACACGCCTCGGCCATCCGACAGAGGTAGTACGCCTTGTTGATCCGCACGTCCTCCTCGTCGACGCCGTCCTCGTGGAGGTGCGGCAGGAGGTAGCGGTCGATCACGTAGTTCGCCCGCTTGAGCTGGTAGTTCTTCCCCTGGCCGGAGGCGACGCGCTCGCCGAGCGTCTCGATGGCCTCCTGCTCGGTCTGGACGCTGGCCTCCTCCAGGTTCTCCAGCATGAACTTCACGATCTCCGGGTCGTCGGAGACGCGGTGGACGATCTCCTCGTCGGACTCCAGCCCGAGCGCACGCACGAGTGTCACGAAGTCCACGGAGCCGGACACCGACGGGAACGAGACCTCCAGCAGTCCCTCGCGGTTCCGTTCACACAGCACCAGCGCGCGGTACCCGCGTCGCTGGGAGAACGTCTTCGCGACCTGGATCTCGTCGCCGTACTTCGAGTCGTACTCGGCGAGGATCTTGTTCGGCGCGAGGTCCTCCGAGGTCATCAACACGCGCTCGGAGCCGTTGACGATGAAGTAGCCGCCGGGGTCGACCGGGTCCTCGCCGATCTCGACGAGCTCCTCGTCGTCGAAGTCCGCGATGTTACAGTTCTGGGAGCCGACCATGATCGGCATCCGGCCGACCTTCGTCTCCGTCTCGTCGACGACGGTCTCCGGTTCGTCCTCGCCGCCGCGGACGATCCGCATCTCCATGAAGACGGGTGCGGCGTAGGTGATGTTGCGCAGCCGCGCCTCCTGCGGGAACAGCAGTTCCTCGGAGCCGTCGGCCTCGCGGACGCGTGGCGTCTCCACGCGTACGTCGCCCAACTCCACGTACACCGGCTCTTGCCCCTCCTTGTCGCCGATGTCCGTGTCGATGGTCTCCTTCTCGTCGACCACTTCCTGCATCCCGCGGCCGAGGAAGCTGTTGAACGAGCGGAAGTGGTGTTCGGCGAGTCGCTCCTGGGTGAAGTACTCGCGCGAGACGGTCCGTCGTGTCTCTCGGTTCGTGTTCGTCGTCACTCGTCGACCACCAGCCGGTAGACGACTGCGGTGTCTGTGGTTCGGGAGTCCCGTTCGATACGGACCACGTCACCCGCCTCGGCGTCGCGAGGCAGTGCCGGGTCTGTCCGTTTGATCTTGGGTAGGTCTGTCTTGGTCACGTTGTACTCCTCTAGCACCTCCTCGACGTCCGCTGGGTCGTCGAGGACGGTGTGGTCCGGAACGAGGTCGTGTTGGCTTACGTCTACCATGTCTCGGTGTGTGAGTCGCTGTCTCCGTCGCGCGTCGGATCGGTGGGAGAAGTCTGCACGAGGTGCTACGGCGGTATTCGACGGTGCCGCACTTAACGCTTGTCGTCCGCAGAGAGGCGAGACTGCTCGGACCGCACTGCGATACACCTCACGGGAGGGTGCGCGGGGGTAAGTACGTTGCGGCACCGCGTGGTACTGCCAACCACCCTCGGGTCGGATAAGAAGCCTTTTCTGTCGACCGGCAGTACGGTGGGATGCGAAGTGCCCGGGTGGTGTAGTGGCCCATCATACGACCCTGTCACGGTCGTGACGCGGGTTCAAATCCCGCCTCGGGCGTTCTTCCGACGCCAACTGACGAGCGACGAGCGTAGCGAGGAGCGAGTCCGGCGTCGGAAGACGGTTCGACGGGATTCGAACCAGGGAACGGAGCGAACGGCGTGAGCGGAGTGACCGTGGTTCAAATCCCGCCTCGGGCGTTCTCTCTTCCGACGTGAATCGGTGAGCGACGAGCGTAGCGAGGAGCGAGTCCGGGGTCGATGTCTCTCCTGCGTAGTCGACTCGAACTCGCAGTGACCGCTCCGTCGACGACTCCGACGAGAGCGTGTCACGGAGGGCCAGCGGACGGTGACTACACCCCGTCGAGGATCTCGTCGACGTCGGCGTGGTCGCGCAACAGCTCGCGCATGATCGCGACCGTCCGCTCGTCGCGCGTCCGGCCGTCGTTGACGATCTCCTCGGCGCGCTCGACCGCGGTGAGCGTGTCCGTGTTCACCGACAACACCGGGACCCCGGCGGCCTCGGCCTTCCCGAGTACGGCCCCCGAGGGCCGGTGACCGCCGGTGAGGACGAGACAGGCGACGCCGGCGTCGATCCCGGCCGTGAGCACGTCCGAGCGGTCGCCGCCGGTGATCACCGCCACGTCGCTGCGCCGCCGCATGTGCCGCAGCGCCGCGTCGCCGCTCATCGCGCCGACGAGGAACCCCTCGACGAGCGTGTCGTCGGGCGCGTCCGTCAACACGTCCGCACCCAACTCGTCGGCGAGTGCGCCGACCGCGACGCCGGCCAACTCGGAGCGGCGCGGGACGACACCGAGCGACGGGACGCCGCGTCCCTCCAGGAACGGCGCCACGTCGCGTGCCACGTCGTCGTAGTCGGCGTCAGCGATCCGGTTGAACAACACGCCTGCGAGGCGGTCGCCGGCCTGCGCGGCGGCCGCGAGCACGTCGTCGGCGTCGCCCGGTTCGTCGTGGTCCGCGACGAGGAGGATGCGGGCGTCGAGCAACGCCGCCACGTCGGGGTCGGTCAACTCGACGACGCCGCCGGTGGCGAGACTGTCGCCGCCCTCGACGACGAGGAGGTCGCGGTCGGCGGCGACATCCGCGAGACTGTCGCGGACCTGTGCGCGGAGGTCGTCGGGGTCCTCCATCCCACGGATCGCTCCCTCGACGAACGTCGGGGAGTAGACGACCGGCTCCATCTCGTGGAGTTCGTCGTCCGTCCCGAGCAGTTCGCGGGCGAGCATCGGGTCCTCGTCGCGCACCTTCCCGACGCGACTGCGGAGTCGAGTCCCCTTCGGCTTCGCGTAGCCCACGTCGAGCCCACGCTCCTGTGCGAGCGTCGCCAGCGCCAACGCGACGGCGGTCTTCCCGCCGCTCCCGTCGACGGACCCGACGAGTAACACGTCGGTCTCCGCGAACGGGTCGGCGGTGGTGTCGCTCGTGTCGGCGGCCGTCCGTCCGTCCGCCTCGTCTGCCTCGTCGGCCGTGTCGGTGGCTGTCTGTCCGCCCGTCTCGTCCGTCTCGTCCGTCGTGTCTGGGTCTGTGTCGGCCATCGCCGTGGTGTCTCCGGTGTCGCTGGTTGTCGTCGTGTCTGTCTCTGCCGTCTCCGTCCCCGCGTCGTCGCTCGTCGTCACGCGTCCCCTCCGTCGGTCGCCTCGACGGGCGACTCGTCTGCCGTCGACTCGCCGTCGGGGTCGCCTCCCGTCTCACCGTCGGGTCCGTCACCTGCTGGGTCCGCAGTCTCGTCTCCCGTCGCGTCCCCCGCCGCGGTCGCCTCGGGGAACGCGTCGGGGTCGAACGTCTCGGGGAGCGCGTCGGGATCGACGGTCACGGCGAGGTCGATGGCGACGGCGCCGTCGGGCTGAGCGATCAGCGGGTTCACGTCCAACTCCACGATCGCCGGGAACTCGTCGGCCAGTTGCGCGAGTCGTTGGATCGTCTCGACGACCGCGTCGAGATCCGTCGGCTCTCGGCCCCGCGCGCCGCGCAACAGCGGTGCCGCCTCGATCTCGGCGGTCATCTCGCGGGCCGACCGCTCGTCGACGGGTGCCAACTCCGCCGCGGTGTCGTTCAGCGTCTCGACGAAGATCCCGCCGAGCCCGAACACGACCAGCGGCCCGAACTGCGGGTCGCGGTTGATCCCGACGATCGTCTCGACGCCGGCGTCGACGTCGACCGACGCCTGCACCTGGACGCCGAGGATCGCCGCGCCCGGCTGGTAGTTGCGGGCCCGCGTCACCAGGCGCTCGTAGGTGTCCGCGACCTCCTCGTCCGCGACGCCGACCGCGACGCCGCCGATGTCGCTCTTGTGGAGGATGTCCGGACTGACGATCTTCATCACGACCGGCCCGTCGATCTCGGCCGCGACCGCCTGTGCCCGTTCTGGCCCGTCGACGATCTCGCCGTCCGGTGTCGGCACGCCGTAGGCGTCGAGGATCGCCATCGACTCCACGCCGAGACGGTTGTCCTGCCGGTCGCGCACCCGCGAGAGCACCTCGTGGACTCGTTCACGGTCCACGTCGAAGCGGCGCGGCTCGCTGGCCTCGCGCTCGCGGATCTCGCGGTACCGCGCCAGCGTGTCGAGACTCCCGACCGCCCGCGAGGGGTCGAAGTACGTCGGGATGCCGGCCGCAGAGAGGATCTCCGCCGGACTCTCGACCCGCTCGCCGCCCATCAGACACGCGGCGACCGGGAGCTCGGCGTCCGCCTGCACGTCCGCGATCGCCTCGGCCAACTCGTCGAACGACAGCGTCGCCGTCGGGGCGGACAACACCACCACGCTGCCGACGGTGTCGTCCGCGAGCGTGATCTCGAGCGCGTCCCGGAACCGCTCGACGCCCGCGTCGCCGATCACGTCCACCGGGTTGAACCGGTTCGCCTCGGCCGGGAGTGCGTCGTCGAGTGCCTCCACCGTCTCGTCGGTCAGGTCGGCCAACTCGAGTGCCTCGCTGTCGCCGACGGCGTCCGTCGCCATCACGCCCGGGCCACCGGCGTTCGTCACCACCGCCACGCCGGGCTCGTCCGGGAGCGGTTGGCCGGACAGCGCCCGCGCGGCGTCGAACAGCTCGCCGGCGGAGTCCGCCCGCAACACCCCCGCCTCGCGCAACCCGACCTCGTAGGCCCGGTCGTTGCCGGCGATGGCGCCGGTGTGACTCGCCGCGGCGCCGGCGCCGGCGTCCGTCCGGCCGGACTTGATGACGACGACCGGCGTGTCGGCGGTCACCTCGCGGGCGGTCTCGACGAACCGTTCGCCGTCGTCGACGCTCTCCAGGTAGCCGACGATCACGTCCGTCCCGTCGTCGTCACCCCACCCGGCGACGAGGTCCGTCTCGTCGAGTGCGGCCTTGTTGCCCAGCGAGACGACGTGTCGGAAGCCGATGTCCTGTTCGAAGGCCCAGTCGATCACCGCCGTCACGAACGCCCCGGACTGGCTCATGAACGAGATCGAGCCGGGGTCGGGCATCGACGGCCCGAAGGTGGCGTTGAGCCCCACCGGCGTGCTCGCCACGCCGAGGCTGTTCGGGCCGACCACCGTCAGGTCGTACTCGGCGGCCAACTCCGTCAGGCGCCGCTCCCGGTCGACACCCTCGCCGCCGGTCTCGCCGAACCCCGCGGTGAGGACGACGAGGTTCCGGATCCCCGCCTCGCCGGCCGCCGCGACCGTCTCGACGGCCGCCGCGGGCGGCACCGCAACGACGGCCAGGTCCGCGCCGGAGTCGGCCACGGAGTCGACGCAGGGTTCTCCCAGCACCGACTCGCGGTTGGGGTTCACCGGGACGACCTCGCCGTCGAAGTCCGCCAGCAGGTTCGCCGTCACGGCGCGGCCGACCGACCCTTCGCGTTCGGTGGCGCCGACGACGGCGACCCGTTCTGGCGCGAACAGCCCCGAGAGGTCGCCCGCGTCGACGCGCTCGACGCGCCCGCCGTCCGCGAGCGCCGCCGTCTCGTCTACGGTCGACGCGGCCGCGTCCGCGGTCGGCGCGGTCGCGTCCGTCGTCGGCACGTCGTCGTCCGGTGTCGCGTCGTCGTCGGTCACCGGCGGCACCTCCGCCTCGCCGGCGTCCACGTCGCTGTCCCTCGACCGTCGTCGTCGCAGACCACTGCCTGCGACCGTCGTGTCCGTGTCATTGTCGTCGGTCGTGTCGTCGCTACGGTACTGTGGGCGTCACTTGACGACGTACGCCTAAGAGTCCCGCCTTCCTTCCCAGTCTCTGAGTGGTGAAGGTAATAGGAGTCGGTGACAGATCGGGGTTTCTCGCTCGTCTCGTGGTCGACGACGGCTTCGATGGGGTAGGGTCAGTCGGTCCGGTCGGTACGCCCGAGTCGTTCGTCCGGATCACCACCGCCTTTCTGGAGCGACTCCATCTTGAGTTCGAGTTCACCGTCTTCATTCTCGAAGACGGCGTCACTCTCGGCGATCGGCCGCGTCTCTTTCTCCGTGTCGTCTGTCATTGTGTCACAGTTGTCTGCCGAGGGTCAAGTACTCTTCGCGCGTCACGTAGTGTGCGAGAACACCGGCGATAGCGACAGCCATCACCGATGTCGAGACGGCAACCGGCCGATTCGGTGTCGCGACGAGAACGACACTCGCGGTCGCTGTGAACACGATGCCGACTAGAAAACTCGCCAGACATCGCTGGAAACGTCTGGCATTCGCCACGACGACGCCGTGGTTGCGCTCGACGGCCGAACTGTACCCACGCAGGAGGTGGTTCTTGTAGTCTGTCTGTGTCACTCGGTGTTCGGACATGAACGATCCGAGTTCCGAGGATGGCCCGTATTCGAACGTACTACTGAGATATGTGATAACCGCCTGTGTCAGCGCGACCGAGAGCGCGACGCCAGCGACCGCCGAGTGAGCAGTCAGCAGTAGTTCGTTCGTCTGTATCTCGGCACCGCTCCCGACGACGATCGAGACTGCGCTGAGGACGACACCGATCAGGAGTCCGATCAGCCGGGCGACTCGTGCTGCCTTTTGATCGATACTAGTGAGCGTCTCGACTTGCGTCTGTATCATCCGTTCGTACCGCCGTAAGAGATCTACTTCTGGTTCGAACTCCGTCGGGTCGCTCGTGGACATGTTCCCTGGCGGTTCGGAGACGAGAACGCCGACGGAGAAGTACGTACCAAATTGTGACACACTCGACGACTGTGTCACGAGAGGACGGCACCGACCAGGAAGTTCTCGATCACGTCGTGACCCACGCCGGTGAGGACGGACTCGGGGTGGAACTGGACACACTCCAGCGGGTACGACTCGTGGCGGACGCCCATCACGAGTTCCTCGCCGTCGTGGTCCGTCGTCGCGGTCACGTCGAAACAGTCCGGCACGTCCGTGGCGATCAGCGAGTGGTACCGGCCGGCCTGGAACCCCTGGTCGAGCCCGGCGAACACGCCCGCGCCGTCGTGCTCGACCGGGAACGCCTTCCCGTGGATCGGCTCGGGGGCGTGCCCGACGGTGCCGCCGAACTCGTAGACGGCCGCCTCCAGTCCGAGACAGACGCCCAGTGTCGGCACCTCCGGCGAGAGTTCGCGCAAGACGGGCATCGTCACGCCCACGTCGCGGTCGTTCTTCGGGTGGCCCGGCCCCGGACTGATCACGATCCCGTCCGGCTCGGCGGCACGCACGTCCGCGAGGTCGGCGGCGTTCTTGACCACCTCCGTCTCGACGGGGTCGCCGTCCGGGCGCTGCTCGCTGACGTACTCGACGATGTTGTACGTGAACGAGTCGTAGTTGTCGACGAAGACGATCCGCGTGCTCACGCGTCGTCACCTCCGGCGTCCGCGGCAGTGTCGTCGGGGTCGCCCGCTCTCGACGATCCACCCACGGTGTCGTCGCCCGCTCCCGACGACCCTCCCCCGTCGCCGCTCGCGGCACGCTCGCCCACGATCCGGTCGACGGCGTCCAACACGCCGCGCATCTTCTGTTCCGTCTCCTCGTACTCCGCGGTCGGGTCAGAGTCCGCGACGATCCCCGCGCCGGCTCTGACCGTCAGTTCGTCGTCTCCCGCCGCTCCCGTGTCGCCGTGGTCGACGGTCGCGGTGCGGATGACGATGGCGAGGTCGCTGTCGCCGGTCCACGAGAAGTAGCCGACGCCGCCGCCGTAGACGCCGCGTGGCGTCGCCTCCAACTCGTCGATAATCTCCATCGCGCGCACCTTCGGCGCGCCGGTCAGGGTGCCACGCGGGAACGTCGCCCGCGTCGCGTCGAAGGCGTCGGCGTCGGCCGCCAGCGTCCCCGTCACGGTGGACTCGATGTGCTGGACGTGGCTGTACTTCAACACGTCCATGAACTCCTCGACGCGGACCGACCCCGGCTCGCTCACCCGTCGCACGTCGTTGCGCGCCAGGTCGACCAACATCGTGTGTTCGGCCCGCTCCTTCTCGTCGGCGAGCATCTCGCCGGCCAGCCGCCGGTCCTCCACCGGCGAGGAGCCGCGCGGACAGGTGCCGGCGACCGGGTTCACCTCGACGTGGTCGCCCCGCACGGAGACGAGCGTCTCCGGCGACGCACCGATCACCGACCGGTCGCCGTGCTGGAGCAGGTACATGTACGGCGACGGGTTCACCGTCCGCAGCGACTCGTACAGCCCGAGGTCGTCGACGGCCCCCGACAGCGTTCGCGTCCGCGAGATCACACCCTGGTAGATCTCCCCGTCGAGCACGCGCCGTTTCGTCTCCTCGACGGCCGCCTCGTAGTCGGCCTGCGCGCCCGCCGTCTCGCCGGTGCGTTCGATCCCGCCGGGCGACGGCGGGTCGACGGCCGCCAGCGTCGCCTGCACCCGCTCGGCCTCGCTGCGGAGCTCGTCGTACACCGCACCGGGGTCGTCGTCGGGGGCCACGACCGGCGTACACACCAACTCGACGCTGTCCGTGTGGTCGTCGAACGTCAGCGTCTTCGTCGTGAGTAGGAACTCCGCGTCCGGCACGACCGGGTCCGGTCGCTCGACGCCCACCTCCGCGAGCGTCAGGTCGTACACCGCGTCGTACGCTAGGAACCCGACGAGCCCGCCGTCGAGCAGTTGGCGGTCCCGTTCTGGGAAGCCGACGCGGGCCACGTCCGGCAGCGCCGCCCGCACGCGGTCGAGTGTGTCGCCCTCGGCCACTTCGACGTACTCTGCCGCCGGCCCACGCTCGTCGACGGTGACGCCGTCCGGCCCGACGGCGACGACCGCCTCCGGGTCGTAGCCGACGAAGGAGAACCGCGCGTGGCGGTCCGCCGAGTCCCGCGCCGACGCGGGCGCGAACGCCCCGTCCGGGTCGGAACTGGGCACCTTCTCGGCGCTCTCCAGTAGGAACGAGTGGTCCGAGCGGTCGTCCAAGGCCGCGTACGCCGTCAGCGGCTCCACGTCCACGCGCAGTGTCGCGGCCGTCCGCACGACGACCGGGCCGTCCGTCGACTCGACGGCCGCGACGAACGACTCGCGCGAGTGGTCCAGCGTCGGCTCCGCCGACGTCGACACCGCACCGCCGTCCGGGCGTGCGGTCGAGTGGTCCGTCTGTGTCTCCGTCACCGGCTCGCCGGTGTCGCTCTCGGTGGTCGTCTCCGTCGGCTCGCGCGTCGCGTCTGTCGTGGGTGTCGTGTGGTCGTCGTCTGTCACGTGTGTCACCTCGCTGGTCCGTTCCGGTGCTCTCGTCGCCGTCCGCTACTCCGCCTCGTCGCCCGGTCGCGATCCGTCGTCCGTCTGGGGGCCGCTCCCCGTCTGCGGCTCGCCCCCGGCTCCCGATCCGCCGCCGGTATGCGACTCGCCGGTCGTTCCCGCCTCCGCACGCGGTGCGAGCGTCCCCTCGCTCACCGCGGGCTCGTCGAGTGCGCGCCCGGCGTTGCGGACGAACCGCGCGACGGCGGTGTGGTCCTTCGCGCCGCCGGACCGCTCGACGCCGCTGGCCACGTCGACGGCGAACGGCTCGGCGGCGCGGATCGCGTCGGCGACGTTCTCGGGGGTGAGCCCACCCGCGAGCACCACCGGCGAGGCGAGTTCTCGCGCCAACTCCCCCGTCGCGGTCCAGTCGTGTGTCTCGCCGGTACCGCCGGCACCGTCCTCGCTCGTCGAGTCGACGAGGATCGCGTCGGCGGCTTCGTCGATCTCGTGGGCGCGGTGTCGCTCCGTCGCGTCGACGACCGGTACCACCTGCGTCTCCGTCTCCGCGCGGACGTACCCCAGTTGGTCGGCGTCGAAGTCGGCGTGCAACTGGACCACGTCCGGCGCGACCGACCGCACCGTGTCGACGGCCGCCTCCGGCGTCTCCGGCATCGTGACGGCGACGCTCGTGAGGAACGGCGGCGTCCGTGCCGCCAGGTCGGCGGCCGTCGAGCGGTCGATCTCGCGGGGCGTGTCGGCGGACACGTCGGTGATCAACCCGACCGCGTCCGCGCCGGTCTCCACGACCGCGCGCAGGTCGATGGCGTTCGTCACGCCGCAGATCTTGACTCTGGTCATTACCCGTCCGTGGTGGTGCCGCGGTATTCAGCCTGCCCCTCTCCGTTCGCGACGGGTGGGTCGCTCGTGACGGCCGACTCGGGGGCGAGGGTCGGGCCGCGCCCGCGCGACGACCCGCGCGAGACGGCTCGCTCGTCCGGGGGGCGTGTGCGAGTCACGCCCGCAGCCGTTCGAGCACGTCCGCCGCGTCCCCGGAGTCGATGGCGTCCGCGGCGGCCGCGACGCCGTCTTCGAGCGACTCGGCCAGCCCGGCGACGTACACCGCCGCACCGGCGTTCGCGAGGATCACGTCCCGCTTCGGCCCGGTCACCTCGCCGCGGACGATCCCCTCGAGATCGGCCGCGTTCTCGTCCGGGGACCCGCCTGCGATCTCCGAGACGGGCGCCCGCTCCAACCCGAGGTCCGCCGGGGTGATCGTGTACTCCGTGACCTCGTCGCCGTCGATCTCCGCGACCGTCGTCTCCCCGTGGAGCGCGATCTCGTCGGCGCCGTCGCCGTGGACGACCAGCGCGCGCTCGGTCGGCATGTGGGTCAACGACTCCGCGATCTGCGGGACCAACGCCTCGCTGTAGACACCCAGCACCTGCGCGTCCGCACCGGCGGGGTTCGTCAGCGGGCCGAGTACGTTGAAGATCGTCCGCATCCCGAGTTCCTGCCGCGGGCCGATGACGGCCTTCATCGCCGGGTGGAAGACGGGAGCGAGCATGAACCCCATCCCGTCCTCCTCGATGTCGCGTTCCACGTCCGCCGGCTCCGCCTCCACGTCGACGCCGATGGCCTCCAACACGTCCGCGCTCCCCGACGGCGAGGAGACGCTGTAGTTGCCGTGTTTCGCGACGGTGACGCCCGCGCCGGCCGCGACGAACGCCGACGTGGTCGAGACGTTGATCGTGTCGAAGTCGTCGCCGCCGGTCCCGCAGGTGTCGACGAGCCGGTCCGCGTCCGGCTCGATCGTCCGCGCCGCCTCGCGCATCCCCTGCGCGAAGCCGGCGATCTCCGCCTCCGTCTCCCCCTTCGCGCGCAGCGCCGCCAGCAACGCGCCGATCTGTGCCTCCGTCGCCTCCTCGAAGACCAACGTCGAGGCCTCCCGCGCCTCCGCGACGGTCAGGTCCTCGCCGTCTGTCACCCGCTCGATGTAGTTCTGGAGTGTCATCTGTCTCACCGGTGTACGGTTCGGTCGTACGATGTACGAGTGTGTACATCGTCTTGAGGCTTTCGCGAGCGGGGGGAGGCTGGAAGTCGGACTACGCCAGCCTATCCCGCGAGAAACGCTCGAAGGTCGTCATCGAGGTCGACACACACGTTTATTTCGACACCTGGAGCGATCCCGTCAGGTGTGAGTGTCACGGTAGCCGTCTCTTCGTCTACCACCGATCCACTCTCGACGAGAGAGGCAGTGACGAAGTACTCTCCAGTACCTGCGGCCTCAAGTTGTCCTTCAAATTTGAACCCGTCGGCAGCGGCTGCGGCCTCGTTGAACCCGTTCAGTCGAACGGTACGTTTGAGTACTCGTCGCGTGCGGTCGTCGGACTCGTAGATCTCGAGGTCGACCCTGTGAGTTCGGTCACTGTTGTTTGTCACGACGAGGTCGCGACCCACTGAGTTGCCACCAGATTTCGGACCTGCACTCGCCGATCCAGTGTACCACCCAGTGATCGCGATTCCCGTTCCGACGGCACGTAGCATCTCTCGTCTGTCGATGTTATCTGTCATAACGGGTACACCTCACTTTTCGATGATGCCCTTCGAGCAGTCCGAGTACCGAATGGCGATGTTGTCTTGGCTTCCGTCGTGGTCGTCCTTGCAGTAGTTTTTCCCGCCGTCGACGGGACCCATGACGGTGTTCACCTTTCCGATGGATGTGTTGTACGTGTTCCCGCGCTGATGGTGGTTCCCCCCGTTTACCATCACGTTGTGCCCGACCTCGTGGAGGGTTGCCGCCATCGCTCTGAACGCGTCGTTCTTCGAGTGAAGTTTCGTGTAGCTGCTCGGCAGGTCGGCGAGAAACGCACCGCTTGAGACGGTCCCGTCGTCTCCCTTCACCTCGGAGTACCCGCCTCCGGGGATATCACCGTTGGTTATCAGTACGTTTGAATCGGCGACTCGAGCGTTGTTACACGACAGCCACTCATGCCACCACTGGAGTAGAGAGTCGTAGCTCTTCTTGGTCCCGTCGGAGAAACACGGGCGTTCTGCCTCGAACGACGGACGGCAGGCCTGCTGTGGTGCTTTTACTGTTTGGGACCCGAGCGTCACCGAAGCCGTCTCTCCACTGATGTTGCTGAACGCGCCTTCAATGTATGTCTTGGCACGTTTGAGTGGCGTTTCCCCGTGGTTGTTGAAGTTCTCTCTACTCTGCCAGAGCCGTATCTTCCACTCCGACATGCGGATACTAGTTTATTTTACTGTATATTAACATTTTCTAGCTATAACAGAGATACCAGAGACCAACAATGGATATGATGATATGAGAAAAGACAAAAAATACTTTACCAAGGTAGATAACCACTACTGTATGCCTGCAAGTAGACGTCAGATCCTATCGTGTATGGCGTCCGGCTGCCTCGCCGCATTGTCCGGATGTCTCTCGGACAGTAACGAAGACAGTGGGACAGATACAACAGCAGAGGAAAGTTCAACAGATGATGGTCCCGACTCACGAACAGAGTCAGATGTGCGGAGAACACGTTCCCCTCCTTTCGAACGATTAAACCCGTCGGATGCACCGACGAGGTGTCTCCGGTTCGACTACAGCTCCTACGCGACGACGCCGATGCCGTCTCCGACGCCGACGGTGCCGTCGGCCGACGCGGACGCGGTCGCACTCGCGAGTGCGTTCGAGCAGACCTACCTCCACTACTGGGCCGTGACGGAGTACGGGCCGCTCGACGAGGCAGAGACCGGTGACGACCGCGAGACGGCGACTGCCAGCGAGACGGCGGACCCGACACCGAACGCGCCGGCGTACCCGACGGTCGAGCGGGAGACCGAACGACGCGACGTACTCCAGCGGACCGCGGACGGCGTCGTCGTCCGGCTCCAGTACCGCCGACGCGTCGTCGAGACGGCCGAGACCTCGCGCCGGACGGTCGTCTACTACCTCACCGACGCGGTCGCCGTCCGCGCCGCGACGGCGGGCTACGTGACCCCCGGCCCGCACCCGACCCGAGACGGCGTCCGGCTGACGTGTGCGGAGTGACGGGTCAGTACCCGAGGTAGTCGTTCAACTCGGCGAACTGCTCGGGCGAGAGGATCACCTCTGCCGTGACCCCGGAGAGTCGTTCGAAGTCGTCGTCGAGGGTCAACAGCGTCTCGACGCCGTGGTCGACCGCCACCTCGGCGTAGTAGCCGTCCCACCCGTCGACGTTCAGCTCGCTCGCCCGGTCTAACCCCGCAGAGACTGCCCGCTCCGTGGGTCCCTCGACCCAGTGAATCCGTCGCGACCGGAGGAAGTTCTGTAGCACGCGCGAGGCGCGCTCGTTCGAGAAGCCGTAGTACGCGGTCAGTGCGTTGTGTGCTCCGAAGACAGACGTGTACGGGACGACGGCGTCGATGTCGCCGGTCACGGCACGGCGGACGTACGACAGTGCCGCCTCGCGGACGGGTGCCTCGGAGTGTGCCAGCGCCGTCACCCCGACGTCGAACAGGTACGGCCCGTCACTCATCGGTACCGGGTCCACCGGTCTCGGTCGCGTCACCGTCGGTGTCGTCGCCGTCCACTTCGCTGCCGTCTGCCTCGTCACCGCCCGCCTCGTCACTGCCCGCCTCGTCGCGGTCCACCGCCCCGTCACCGTTCGTCTCGTCGTCGTCGGCGGCCGCCTCGCGGATCGTGTCCACCTGGTCGCGCGCTCGCGGGTCGAGGTCCTCGTACGGTGTCGGGTCTCGGTCCGGTGCGCCCTCCAGCAGCGACTCCATCCGGTCGAGGATCTCCTCGGGATCGTCCTCCGGTTCGACGACCGCGACCCCGTCCTGCTCGCGGACCGTCACCTCGGTCCCGGGAGCGAGCCCGAGTCGTTCCCGTACCTCCTGCGGGAGGACGACTCGTCCCTTGGCGTCGACCGTCACCATACTCCCACCTTCCGTGGGAACGGTGTTAGGTGTTGTGCCCGCGAGGACCGACAGAGGCGTCTCTCGTGAGGAAGCGAGTCGATCGGTCGGTACTCTCCCGTCCACCACGTGTCGACCATGTCCCTCGCTCCCACGAGGATAGAGTGAAACGACCGAGAAAGTACCACTCACCCGAGAGTCACACTACCGGTAGATCTATTACAACCTCTTACATTCCTCTACACGTGCCGATCGGAATCGACCAGTTCGACGACGCACCCGGAGAGACACTCGAGATCCAGACGGGGACGAACGCACACACCATCCTCTCGTTCCTCGCGGAGCACCGCGACCAGGCGTTCACGCAGAGTGAGATCCGCGAGAGGACCGGCGTCGCACGTGGGAGTGTCGGGACGACGCTCTCGCGACTCGAAGATCGCGGGCTCGTTCGACACCGCGGTCGGTACTGGGCACTCGCCGAAGACGACCGTCTCGCCGCGTTCGCCGCACAAACCGCCGCGAGCTCGGCCTCGACGACGGACGACTACTACTCGGAGGGGTGACCGTGTACGAACGTGGTGCTGTCGTGCGAGGGCCGGACGTGTTCGGCGGTCACAGCTACCGACCTTGGGTGACACTGACCGATCGAAGTCACCCGTTCGAGGACGAGGAAGGACTCTACGCGGCCGTGACGACGACACGGCGCTCGGTCGCCGTTCCGCTCGCAGCCGACGACTTCGTGTCCGGTGGTCTCCCGCGAGAGAGCTACGTCAACCCGTGGGCAATCACGACGATCAAAGACACCGACGTGGACGGTGTCGAAGGACACCTGACCGACGAGGCGACCGAACGCATCGCGCGGGCTGCCGCCGGGTATCTCGGTATCGAGAGCTGATCACAGCCTGCTACAACCCGTACAGCGCCTCGAACTTCTCCTCGGCGTACGCGAGGAAGTACTCGGCCGTCAGCGGCTCGCCGGTGGCGCGTTCGACCAACTCGTCGGTGGTGTACCGACGGCCGTGCGCGTGGACGTGCTCGGTCAGCCAGTCCCACAGCGGCTGGAACTCCCCGTCGCGGATCAGGCCGTCCACGTCCAACTCCCGGCGCATCGCGTGGTCGAGTTGCGCCGCGAGCACCGAGCCGACGGTGTAACCGTGGAACGCCGCGAACCCGCCGGACCAGTGGATGTCCTGGAGACACCCCTCCGTGTCCGTCTCCGGCGCGAACCCGAGGTACTCCTCGTGGCGCTCGTTCCACAGCCGGGGGATCTCGTCGGCGTCGATCTCGCCCGAGACGAACGCCTCGCCGACCTCGGCTCGGAGGAGAACGTGCAGGTGGTAGGTGAGTTCGTCCGCCTCGACGCGGATCGGGTTGTCCGGGTAGATCCGGTTGGCGGCCGCGTACGCCTCGTCGACGGTCACGTCGTCGATCCCGTCGAGGTGCCGCTTCGCCTCCGGGAGGAAGAACTCCCAGAACGCCCGCGTCCGGCCGACGTGGTTCTCCCAGAACCGCGACTGACTCTCGTGGACGCCGCTGCCCATCGCCTGTCCCAGTGGCTCGCCGTAGTCCTCCTGTGGCAGTCCGAGTTGGTAGCTCGCGTGTCCGAACTCGTGGATCGTCGCCGTCAGCGCGTCCAGCGGGTCCTCGGGCTGGTACCGCGTCGTCACCCGCGAGTCGAACTGCGTCCCGGCGGTAAACGGGTGGGGCGAGGTGTCGAGGCGCCCACGATCCTCCGGGTAGCCGAGCGCGTCGAGGGCCGCCTCCGAGAGTGCTTCCTGTTCCGCCTCCGAGAACGGCCCGGCGTCGCGGAACGGCGTCGGTAGCTCTCGGCCTTCGCGTTCGATCCGTTCGATCAGTGGCACCAGCCCGTCGCGGAGGTCGGCGAAGATCTCCTCGACGCGATCGAGCGAGAGGTGCGGGAGACCGTCGTCGAACATCACCTCGTAGGCGGGCGTGTCGGGGTCGATCGCGGCGGCGCGCTCGCGGTGGAGGTCCCGTAGCCGTTCGAGCGTGGGTGCGAAGTGCGCGAAGTCGTCCTCGGCCTTCGCCGTCTGCCACACCTCCTGTGCCTCCGTGCCGGTCTCCGTGAGTCGCTCGATCAACTCGTCGGGGACCCTGGCGTTGCGGTCGTACCGCCGTCGGATCTCGCGGACCGTCGCCGCCCGTGCCTCGTCGAGGGCGGTCGTGTCGGTCGCGTCGCCCGTGTCGGCGTCGATCGCGTCCAGTGCCTCACCCACTGCGGGACTCGTGAGCGTCTCGTGGGCGACCGTCGACAGGGCCGCGGACTGTTTCGACCGCGCCGGTGTCCCACCGCTGGGCATCGTCACCTGTTGGTCCCAGTGGAGCACCTGTCCGGCGTCTTCGAGGTACGTCGCTCGTCGGTAGTGGTCGAGCAGTTCCTCGTACGCCGCCGACGGGTCCGTCGGCGCGTCGGTCGTCTCCGTGTCTGTGGGGTCGGCCGCGTCCGTCTCGGGGTCGTCGGTAGACATCGTGGTGTGTTCGCAGACGACGGGCCCCGACAAGAACGTGGGGGCTGCGGCGGCTCTCGGTCACCACTGCCGACTGTCACCGCACGACGCGGGGGCCGTCTCGGGACTCGGCTCGGTCCTCGTCGGGGGGCGCCCACAGTGTCGCCCACGAGAGGAACCCGGTGTCGTCCGTGTCGAGTCGTGGCTGGCGGACAGAGTCACCCGTCGCACCACCGCCATCCGCCGGTCCGTCGTCGGCGCCGGTCGGGAGCAGGTCGGCCACGACGCCGTCCGACGCGTCCGGCGGAGTGAGCTGGACCGCCGGCGCGCGGTCGACCGGACGGAGTCGGTACCGTGCGTACACCGCCGGTGCGACGCCGTACGCGGGCCACTCCGGTGTCGTCGTCCACCCGCGAATCCGGTACCGCTCGCCGTCGACGGCCACGACGCGGCCGACGAGTCGGTGACTCAGTCCGATCGGGTAGTAGTCGCGCACCGGGTCGTCCGGGCTCCGTGCGTCACCCGCGAGGACTCGGCGCACGACCGACTGCGCGACCGGACCGAGCGCGGACAACGGCGTCGTCTCGGCGGTCGCGTCGACGACCGTGTCGTACCAGTAGCGTTGCCGACTCGCGGCCGCCGCGACTCCGTGGAACGCGTACGTCGTCGCGTCGATCCGGACGGTGTCGATTCGTGTCTGTGGGAAGAACGCGCCGTGGGCCGTCGTCCGGACGGCGTGTTCGTCGTACGCCGGCAACCCGTCGGTGACTCGCGTGACGGGGCCGTCGGCGCCAACGACGCGTTCGAGGAGCGCCCACTGCACACGCGGGACGACGCGGACGGTGGGCGTCCCGTCGAGAGCGGCAGGCGCGACGGCCACCGGTGTCGACGTGGTGTCGGTCGGCGACTCGGCGGTGGCGTCGCTCCCCGTCGCGGTCGTCGCCTCGGCGTCGTCCGTCGCCGACGGTCGTCGCTCCGACCGTCGCGTCCGCGACCGGGCCGGCGCGCGCTCGGTGTCGGACGTGCCGCCGCGCGACCCGCACCCGGCGACACCCCCGCACAGTGCCGTCCCGGCCGCCGCGAGTAGTCGGCGTCTGTCCACGGCGGTCCTCGCGAGCCGTCCGGTAAACGTCTTCTGTGGCTCGGACGTGTCGACGGAGACGGTTACGGCCGTCGGTGTGGATCGACTGCAACGTATTTCAGCGAACACTGAAGCCCCGGCCGGCCGAGGGTGGCGTGTGTTCGAGATTCGGCCCTTCGAGCGCGGCGACGCCGCGGCAGTGTGGCGCGTCCACGAACGCGCCTTCCGCGCCTCGCCGCTCCCGTTCGTCGACGACCCGGCGCTGGATCGGGACCTCCGGAACCCGACGGCGCACTACCTGCCCGGCCCCGGCACGCTGGTTGTGGGTGTCCACCGCGAGTCCGCGTCCGCCGACGGCGAACTCGTCGCCCTCGGCGCCTCCGAACCGGTCGACGCGACGACAGTGGAGTTTCGGCGCCTCCGCGTCGACCCCGACTACCAGCGCCGCGGCTACGCGAGTCGGCTGCTCGACCGGCTCCGGGCTCGTGCCGTCGCGGACGGCTTCGAGACGGTGGTGTTGTCGACCGACGAGCGACTGCGGGCGGCGCGTGCGCTGTACGAGTCCCGCGGCTACGAACGGGTCGCGACGGACTGCAGCGAGCGGTGTGGGATCGAGTACCGGCGGTCGCTCGATCCAGAAAAGAGGTGACGCTCTGCGTGCGCGATAACAGGGGTACCTCACAGGTGGTTCGGCTGAACCCTGCTCGGCGGCGGATCGTACCGCCACCCGCCGAGACTGCCTCACCTCACAACGGGTTCGTCTGGAACGTTGAGGTGCCGCCGATGGTGGTCGTCACGCACCGTGCTTCAACCTCACAACGGGTTCGTCTGCAACCTGACGACGGTGATGGTCGTCTCGGACGGTGTACTCGCTTCAACCCCACGACGGGTTCGTCTGTGACAGTGCTAGTTCAAGCACCTGGTATGTTGTTGTATTTCGCATATTATAAATGTTTCGACTACACGCAATCATCCCCACAACCCCCGGGGGTCGACGGAGATCACCAGGGTTCGTCCTTCAGTCCGAGCCAGTAGGCGACGACGTTCGTCCCGACGTGGAGCGCGGGCGTGACGACGGCGACGACCAGCAGTCGTCCGGGCGTGAACGTCGTCGCGAACCACCCGCCGGCGAGCAGCGCCGCACACGCCAGCGCGCCGACGACGAAGTCGAGTTGGTCGAGCCCGGGGAAGGCGGCCCCGCGCTCGCGGCCGCTGCGACGTTTGAGGAACGACGCCGCCACGTCGCCGGCCATCGCACCCGCCGCGAGCCCGACGGCGGCCGCCAGCGGGAACCGCGGGAGCGCGACGCCGACCGTGTCGCCGACCGGCCCCGCGACGCCGTTGGCGACCAGCGCGAGGGCGACACCCGCGAGGGTGCCGACGAGAGTGCCGCGCCACGTCTTCCCGTCGCCGAGCAGCCGGCGGTCCCCCATCGTCCGCCCGCCGTCGATGGGGCGGCCGCCACCCGCGAGGACGGCCGCGTTGTTCGGGACGTACGCGGGTAACATCGCCCACAGCGCACCGGCGACGACGGAGACGAGCATACCCGAGGGTCCGTGGGCGTGGGTTAAGATCCGACGATTCGCGTCCGAGCGGCGATCCGACCGTCCGTAGCTTCGGCTCGACTCCGGTTGGACTCCGCCTGGACTCCGGTTCGGCCCTGGCTCGGCTCCTGCTCGACTTCGGCTCGGCTCCGGCTGGACTCCGCCTCAGCTCCGACTCAGGCCCGGGATCGAGTCCTGCACCAGGTCGCGAGCGAGCCCGGCGACCAACGGCACGTCGTCGAACGTGAGCAGACTCGCGATGGCGCGGAGACTCCCACTGTTGGCGCGCTGGAGCGTGTCGTGGCCGAGTCGGCGCAGGTCGGCCATCAGCTTGTCGTACCGCTCGTTGGAGCCGCGGTACAGCAACTCCGTCATCAACAGCCGGGTCCGCATGTTCGGCGCGACCTCCGAGTGCCAGAGGTCGTCGTAGACGCTCATCATCTCCGCGGAGGTGTCCGGCTCCCCCGTCAGGGCGCTGTCGGCCGTCGCGGCTGCCATCCGCCCGGAGCGCATGCACTTGTCGATCCCCTCGCCCCACAGCGGGTCGACCGTCGGGACGGTGTCGCCGATGGCCATGAACCCGCCCGTCGACAGTGTGTCGGGCATCTGGATGTGTGCGGAGCCGCGGTGTTGTTTCCCCTCGATCCGCTCGGCGTCCTCGAAGCGGGGGTCCGTCTCCATCCAGTACTCGAGGTAGTCGTCGATCCGGAAGTCGTCGCGGGCGTTCTGGCGGTGACTCTCGTTTTGGATGTAACAGACGCCGACCTTCGCCTCGCTGCCGCCGGTGTGGAACACCCACGAGTAGCCGCCGGGCGCGAGGTCGTGGTCGAGTCGCAACATCATCGCGTCCGTCAGGTCCGCGTACTCCGGGTGGTCCACGTCGATGCCACGGAGTTCGTACTCCACGCCGATGGCCTGCCGCTCGCGCTTGAGGTCACACACGTCCAGCTTCCGGGCGAGCGGGGCCGCCGGGCCGGTGGCGTCGATCACCACGTCGGCGAGCACCTCCTCGTCGCCGTTGTACCGGACACCGACCGCCTTCCCGTCGTCGCGGATCGGTGCCGTCGCGCGGGCGTCGAACCGCACGTCGGCGCCGTCGTCGCGCGCGTCCGCGACGAGCCACTGCTTGTACTCCGCGAACTCCAGGACGGCTCCGGTCTGGTCGCGGACGAAGTGGTCGTTGGGCGACTCCAAGACGACCTCGTCGGTGTAGTTCATGACGACCTCGTCGGGGATGCCGAACGAGGACATCGTGGAGGGGAACGTGCCGGCCGTCGACTTGTTCGAGCCCGCCGGGAACTCGGCTTCACCCTCGGCTTCCAAGAGCAGTACGTCGTAGTTCCGTGCCGCGAGGTCGCGTGCGCACTGGCCACCCGCCGGGCCGGCGCCCGCGATCACGACGTCGTAGTGTTCGGTCATGATGGAGATGCGTCGAGAGAGTCTCTTCGCTCGTACACAGGCTGGAACGGCGGCCTGTTGTGCTTTCTGGTTCCGGGACGACGGCCGTCCGGCGGTCACCGACGGTAGTGTCGCTCGTAGTACCGCACAGTGCCCAACACGACACCCCCGACGAGACAGAACCCGCCTGGCAACAGAAACAACGCCGAATCGAAGACCAGTCCGACGACGAGTAACGCCCCTCCGAGCGCGACCGTCGCGACGGTCTGTGCGTACCACTCCGTGCGACTCGCCGACGCCCGATCTGGGCTCCCGACTGGATAGTACACACCTCCGGCGGCGAACACGATCGGGAGCACGACGGTCGGTTCCACCACGGCCGCAACGACGGACTGCGGCTCGTAGAGCGATCCGAGTGCCAACCCCGTCTGAACGAGTGGGACCGAGAGCAACGCTCCGGCGGCGAGTGGTGCTCTCTCGTCTCCGACTGCCGACACTCGCCCACGGCTTCGGACGAGGAGCAACAGGAGACCGAGTCCGATCAGGGGCCACAGTGGGACGAGTGGCCCACCGGCGAGCGGGAACTCCGGAATCATCGACGCACCGACAGTGGCACTCGCTACCGCCGGCAAGAGGAGGCCAGGCGGACGCGCCGGTGCAGTCGGTCGGTCGTCGAGTGTGGCGACGACGCGTTGGGCCTGTCGGAACCAGTGGACGGCAGCGTACACCGACGCGGCGACGAGGAGCACACCGGTGCCGAAGACCCGCCAAGCGACACCGACGATGTCGACGGCAGTGGACGGCTCGTCCGGCAGCACGGCGGCTGCGGCGGTGACCGCCTGTGCGGCGAGTGGTGGCCACCCTCCGAGTAGTGCGAGACCGTACGCCGCCGGTGTCAGTCCGGCTACGACACCGGCGAGTACGGGTATTCCCAGGATCATCTCCTCCGTTCCGATCCCGGCCGGTGTCGGGAGGTGTAACACCGATCGTTCTGGAGAGCTCGTTCGGAGCCGCCCCACGATAGTGTCGGGCACCCGTCGTCGAACGGCCGACGACTCTGCGAGTACGCCACCGAGCACGGCGAGGTCGGGGAGCGGGAACGTGTACAAGAGTACCATCGTGCCGACGACTAGTACGACACCAGTGACGGGGACGAACGACGGGAGCAGCAAGACACTCGCCCGACGAGTCACACTCGCGGTGTACCCACCGGCTGTGGCGTCTCGCCGGATCTCACCGCGAAGGTCGACGGGAGTGACCCCGTCGACGAGCCGCACCGGATAGCCGTCGGGGCTCGCGAACTGCCAGCCGTACCGCCACCGACAGTACGACGGGAACCCCACCCCGGTCACGACGACGGCGACCGACACGACGACCCCAACCGAAGCGAGCGACTCGGCACCGGTTGCTACCCAGTACAACAGCAGTGTCCACCCAGTCACCAGCAGTCTGAGTGCACGAACGTCTCCGATGGACGCCGGAGCGTTCGTCTCCCGACGCGCCGTCTCCGAGAGCGACGCGTGTGCTGGCTCGAACAACAGCCACCCGTACTGGTAGACGGCGACGGTCACGACCGCCAGTCCAGTCGTCTCGGACCCCACGAGACCACCGGCGAGCGAGACGACCGGCAACAACTCGGGCCAGAGGTCCCCGTACCGGACGACGAGGTCGACCACGACGGCGACCACCAGCGTCCGCCCCGGGCGGAACCGCCGACGAGGTGGACTACGGAGTGACACGAGTGAAACCGTCTGTTCCAACCACAAATACAATTCTAGCTGGGAGAGCTATCCCGAGAGTGCTGCACGAACGTGGATACACGGCCGCGAGCCGTAACGGATTTGACCCACGACTACGCACCACGAGCCGATGACCGCCTACACCGCGACCGTCACGGTGCGTCTCAAGGGTGGCGTGTTGAACCCGGAGGCAGAGACGACGGCGCGCGCACTCGACAGGCTGGGGTTCGAGGTGGAGTCGCTGCGGTCGGCCGACCGCTACGAACTGGATCTCGACGCAGAGTCGGCGGACGCGGCCGCCGAGCGCGCCGAGGCGATGGCCGAACGCCTGCTCGCGAACCCGACGATCCACGACTACGAGGTGAGCGTCGACCGCCGCGCGTCCGCCGCGACGGACGGGTCGGGGGAGACGGCCGACACGAGCGACGCGGGCGAGACGGGCGAGACGGTGGACACGGACGGGTCGGGTGAGACGGCCAGTCGGGCGGAGACGGCAGCCGCGGAGGGTGACGAGCGGTGACGGTCGCCGTCGTCAGGTTCGGCGGCTCGAACTGCGACCGCGACGCCGTCGCCGCGCTCGGCCACCTCGGCGTCGACGCGGCACTCGTCTGGCACGAGGACGGCCTCGCGGACGGGGCCGGCGTCGCCGACCCGACCGACCTCGAGGGTGTCGTCCTCCCCGGTGGGTTCTCGTACGGCGACTACCTCCGGGCGGGTGCCATCGCGGCACGCGCGCCGATCCTCGAGGAGGTGCGGACGGCGGCCGAGGCGGGCGTCCCCGTGTTGGGTGTCTGTAACGGTGCCCAGATCGGCGCGGAGTCCGGGCTCGTCGCCGGGGCGTTCACGACGAACGCCTCCGCGCGGTTCCAGTGTGAACACGTCCACCTCCGCGTCGAGCGGGCGGACACGCCGTGGACCGCCGCCTACGAGCCCGGCGAGGTGCTCGCCGTCCCCATCGCCCACGCCGAGGGACGGTTCGTCGCCGACGAGGCGACCGCCGAGCGACTCGCCGACGAGGACCGCGTGCTGTTCCGGTACTGTGACGCCGACGGTTCGGTCACCGACGAGGCCAACCCCAACGGATCGCGACACAACGTCGCCGGTGTGCTCGGCGACGACGATCACGTCGCGGTGATGATGCCACATCCCGAACGCGCGACGCTCCCGGACGTGGGCGGGACGGACGGACAGGGCGTCCTGCGAGCGTTCGCCTGAGACCCTCCGATTCGAGTCTTCTCGCCCCGGAGCTCACGAACGCCGTTCTCCATCCAGTTTTCGAGCCGTCACCCAATTCTCAGATGTCGTACCGCTAGGGTCAGTTTGAAACCCGCGACCGTGGTGACTGCCGCGTATGACTCGCAGGACCCACACCGCCGGCCGCCACCGGGCGGTGTCCCGAGAGACCGACCGGCGACACGCGACACTCGGACCGACGCGGACGGCCGGCGTAGTGTCGACGACGACCGACGAGACGGACTCCACACGGACGGAGGGAGCCGACCCGTGGTGACACTCGACCCGCGGGAGAGCCACCCGACGAAGGTCACGCTCGGGTTCGTCCTCGTGGTGGGTGTCGTCGCCGCTCTCGGTGCGTTCACCGTGATCTCGGTCGGCGACACGGTCCGTGCGGACAACACGGAGACGATGGTCGGGGAGGCGGACGCCGTCGACGACGTGGTCGAGGCGACGCTCGACAACCTCCGTAGCTCGGCGGTCGCGGCTGCCCGCGAGACGGAACAGTCCCGCACCGGGCCGTCGATCTCTATCTCTACACGGACCGATCTGAACGAACGGTACCGGCAACGGACGCTCGGGGGCGACGTCGCCGGTGTCCACCTCGTGAACCCCGAGAGTGACGAGGTGCTGGCCTCCTCGCGGTCCGAGGTCGTCGGGGAGTCCGTCTCCGCGCTCGGGCTGTCGGTACCGAGCGGACTCGAGGCCGAGGCGACGCGGGTCGCGTACGTCTCGGACGCGGGGCCGAACGGCTCGTGGGTGGTGTACGCCGGTACCGACCGCGGGAACGTGATCGTCCAGCGGACGCCGTACGCGTTCGTCGACCGCGAGGTCGAGGGGATCGTCGACGAGACGCGCGTCCGGGTCGTGAACGACGCCGGCGTCGTCGTCTACGACAGCGAGTCCGTCGACGCGGTCGGCACCCAACACACGGACGGCGCGGGTGTCTCCTCGCCGGCCGTGCAGGCGGCACTGGACGGCGAGTCCGGGTCGACGACCGTCGCCGCCGCGAACAGTCCGACCGCCGAGCGGGTGATCGCCGGCTACAACGACCGGATCGGCTCGACCGGCTGGGGGACGGTCGCGTACGCGGAACCCTCCGTACTGTTCTCCTCTGTCACCGACGTGCGCAACAACCTCTTCCTGCTGTTGGGCGGTGTCGCGATCGCGCTCGTCGGCTTCGCGCTCGTCGTCGAGCGGCCGGCAGTACAGGAACTGCGGCGGCTGACGGGCCACGTCGACGCGATGGAGTCGGGCGATCTCGACACGGCGGTCGAGACCGACCGCCGCGACGAGTTCGGCGAGTTGGGTGAGGGGTTAGAGGCGATGCGCGTCAGACTCCGCGAGCGGATCGAGGAGGCCGAGCGGGCGACCGAGGAGGCCGAGGCCGCTCGCGAGGAGGCGGAGGCGCTCTCCGAGCACCTCGAGACGAAGGCCGACGACTACCGCGCGGCGATCCAGACGCTCGCAGACGGAGACTTCACCGTCCGCGTCGACCCGGAGAGCGACCACGACGGGATGCGCGAGATCGGCGAGACGCTCAACGACGTCGTCGCGGAACTGGAGACGACGATCGCCGAGGTCCAGCAGTTCGCGGACGAGGTCGCCGACTCGATGACGGCGCTGACGACGAGCGCCGAGGAGATCGAGGGTGCGACCGCGGACGTCTCCGAGACGGTCCAGTCGATCAGCGCCGGGACGGACGAACAGCGCGAGCGACTCGCCTCCGTCGCCGACGAGATGGGCGACATGTCCGCCACCGTCGAGGAGGTCGCCGCAACCTCCGGCGAAGTCGCCGACAACGCCGCGACCGCCGCCGATCTGAGCCGGGAGGGGCGCGACGCCGCCGAGGACGCCGTCGACGCGCTCGACGAGGTGGAGACGGTGACCGGCGAGGCAGTCGAGGCGGTCGACGAGTTGGTCGAGCAGGTCGAACAGATCGAAGAGTTCGCAGACGTGATCGGGGACATCGCCGAGCAGACCGACATGCTCGCGTTGAACGCCAACGTGGAGGCCGCCCGCAGCGACGGCAACTCGGACGGGTTCGCGGTGGTGGCCGACGAGATCAAGACGCTGGCGTCGGACGCGGGCGACCGCGCCGACGACATCGAGGCGCTCGTCGGCGAGGTCGGCGACCAGACGGACGCCACCGCCGACCGGATGCGGACGGCGAACGAACGACTCCGGTCGTCCGTGGAGACGGTCGAGACGGCGATCGACGCGTTGGTCGACATCGGCGAGGTCGTCGAGCGGACGAACGACGGCGTCCAGAACATCGATCAGGCGACGGACGACCAGGCGGCCACGACCGAAGAGGTGACGGCGACGGTCGAGGAGGTGCGCGAGATCGCGACGGAGAACGCCGACGAGGCCAGCGACGCCGCCGCGGCTGCGGAGGAACAGACTGCTACCGTCTCCGAAGTCGCTCGCACCGCAGACCGCGTCGCCGACGAGGCCGGCGACCTCCGGGCGGCGACGGAACGGTTCACGGTCGCCCCCGACGCGGGCGGTGCAGCCTCGGGCGCGGACGGTGCGGTCGAAGACGACACCGTCGGCGACGACCCGGCGGCCCCGACGGCGCCCGACGACGACTGATCCCGTACTCGCCGCCAACCCCGCCCCCTCGGCGACGACCCATCGGCCCGAGTCGGCCGACCGGTCGTGTGACCGCCGGCCCGTCCAACTACGTGTCACTCACTCGCAGGTGAGTCACAGTCTCTAGTGAGCACGCGTTCGACCGCGAACACACGTTTGAAGCCACGCGGGGTCGTACCACGGGTCGATGGCGACCAACACCGCAGACACCGACGCGGACGCGGCGGCGGACGACGCGTACGAGCAGTTGCTCGACCGAGTGGAACGGATCAGTGCCGTCCAGTCGGCGGGTGGCGTGCTCTCGTGGGACCAGCAGGTGACGATGCCGGAGGGTGGCACACCCGTCCGCTCGAAGCAGCTGTCGGCGCTGTCCTCCGTCGGCCACGACATGATCACGGCCGACGAGACCGCCGAGTTGCTCGACACACTCGCCGACCGGGAGTTGGACGACGAGCAGGCGGCCGTCGTCCGCGAGGTGCGTCGCGACTACGAGCGTGCCGACGCCGTCCCACGGGACCTCGTCGAGGAGATCTCCGAGACCTCCTCGGAGGCGCTGTCGGCCTGGGAGGAGGCGAAGGCCGAGGACGACTTCGAGACGTTCGCGCCGTACCTGGAGGAACTGGTCGACCTCCGCCAGCGACAGGCCGAGGCGATCGACCCCGACCGCGACCCCTACGAGGTGCTGTTCGAGGAGTACGAGCCGTGTCTCTCCATCGAACGTGCCGAGTCGATCCTCGAGACGCTGAAGGAGACGCTCGTGCCGATGATCGACGAGATCGCCGACAGCGACGCCGACGTGACCACGGACGCGTTCGACGGCGAGTTCGACACGGACGACCAGGAGGCGCTGTCGCGGGACGTGTTGTCGACGCTGGGGTACGACTGGGACCGCGGTCGGCTCGACACCTCCTCGCACCCGTTCACTTCGGGGAACCAGTTCGACTGTCGCGTGACGACGCGGTTCGACGAGACGGACCCGCTGGGTGGGCTGACGGCGACGGTCCACGAGTTCGGCCACGCGTTCTACAACCTCGGGCTCCCGCAGGAACACTGGGGGACGCCGCTGGGCACCTCGCGTGACCTCTCGGTCCACGAGAGCCAGTCGCGGCTGTGGGAGAACCACGTCGGCCGGACGGAGGCGTTCTGGGAGCACGTGCTCCCGACGTTCGCGGAGTACTTCGACGTGGACGCGACGCCGCGGGAGGCCTACGAGTCGGCCAACCAGGTGTACGACGACAACCTGATCCGCGTCGAGGCGGACGAACTCACCTACCACCTCCACATCGTCGTCCGGTTCGAGATCGAGCGAGACCTGATCCGGGGCGACCTCGACGTCGAAGACGTGCCGGAAGTGTGGAACGACAAGTACGAGGAGTACCTCGGCATCCGGCCGGAGACGGACGCCGAGGGGTGTCTCCAGGACATCCACTGGAGTCACGGCAACTTCGGCTACTTCCCGACGTACTCGCTGGGCTCCGTGATGGCGACGCAGTTGTTCGACGCCGCCGAAGACGACCTGGGCGAGTTGACCGACGACATCCGCGCCGGCGAGTTCGAGGCGCTCCACGAGTGGCTGCGCGAGAACGTCCACGAGCACGGCGCCCGCTACGAGACGAACGAACTCGTCCGGCAGGCGACCGGCGAGGACTTCTCGGCGGACGCCTTCGTCGACTACGTCCAGTCGAAGTACGGCGCGTTGTACGACCTGGAGTCGTCGGTGTAGGCGCACCGAGGCCCTCGATTCGTCGGTGGAGCCGCACCGCCATCCTCGATTCGTCGGTGGAGCCGCACCGCCATCCTCGATACGTCAGTGGAGCCGCACCGAGACCCTCGATTCGTTGGTGTAGACTCGCCGACACCCGGTACGGGACCGTGCCGACGCAGACCCGCAGACCCGACCCGCACCGTGTCGCTCTTTCCCGTCGAGACCACACGAGGAGCCACGCGAATGCGTCAGTTCTCCGCCGACTACCTCGACCGCACGCGCCGCGGGATGTGGGCCGACAGCCGTGCGGCGTTGGCCGACCTCGACCTCGCGGGGCGCGAGCGGGTGCTCGACGTGGGGTGTGGCACCGGCGAACTCACCGCGGTGCTCGCCGAGGAGGCCCCCGACGCGACGGTCGTCGGCGTCGACGCCGACACGGACCTGCTGGCGGTCGCCCGCGAGCGTGTGGCCGGTGATCGGGGTGATCCGGCTGCCCCGTCACACGACGACCGCGTGTACTTCGCGGCGGGGGACGCCACGCGGCTCCCGGTGCCGGACGACAGCTTCGACTTGGTGGTGTGTCAGGCGTTGCTCGTCAACCTCCCGGACCCGGCGGCGGCGATCCGCGAGTTCGCGCGGGTGTCCTCGGACCGCGTGGCCGCCGTCGAGCCGGACAACGGCGACGTGGCGGTGTCCTCGACGGTAGAGACGGAGGCGTCACTGTCGGCGACCGCCCGCGACGCGTTCGTCGACGGAGTCGCGACGGACGTGACCGCGGCCGGCGTCGCCGACACCTTCGCCGCGGTCGGGCTCTCCGAGGTGACGACGCGCCGCTACCACCACGAGAAGCGCGTCGAACCGCCCTACTCGGAGGCGGACCTGCGGGACGCAAGTCGCAAGGCAAGCGGTGCCGGGTTGGCGGACCACGAGACGGAACTGGAACGGGCGCTGTCGCCGGCGGGGTACGACGACCTGCGGCGTCGCTGGCGCGAGATGGGTCGTGCGGTGGTCGCACAGATGCAGACGGACGACTACCGCCGGGTCGAGGTAGTACCGTTCGACGTGACCGTCGGGCGGGTGTGAGTCGGTACCCACACGTTCCGGTCGACAGTCTCGTGGCCCCGAGTCGACCGCCTACTCTCCGTCGAACTGTGTGAGCGAGCCGACGGGGGCGTCGGTGTGGCGGCGGGCGCGGTCGACACCCTCGTCGCCGACGGCGATCAGCGCGAACACGCCGGCCACGTCGGCGCCGGTCTGGTGGACGATGTCCAAGAGGAGCTCTTGTGTCTCGCCCGAGCGGATCAGGTCGTCGACGACCAACACTGACTCGCCGGCGTCGACGGCCGACGCCGGGAGGTAGTAGGTGAGTTCGATCCCGGAGGCGAGCCGCTGGCGGGACTCGACGAACTCCTCGACGGCGGTCTCCTTCGACTTCTTGGCGTACGCCACCCGTGCGTCGAAGTGCGACGCCATCGCGGCACCGAGCGTGATCCCGTCCGTCGCGGCCGTCAACACCACGTCCGGGCGCTCGAACTCGAGGTGTTCGGCCGCGACCGGCGCGACCAGGTCGAGGAACGGTTGGTCGAACACCGCCCGCGAGTTGTCGACGTACCCCTCCTCGTCGAACGACACCCGCTCGCGGAGCTCCGCCGCCAGCGTCTCCCGACCGACGCCGGAGACGACCGCCTCCGCGCGCTCCTCGCCCGGCAGGACGTGCCCGTTGACGTAGCGGTTGAGGTCGCCCGCCGGCAACCCCGTCACGTCGGCGAGTTCGTCGTACGTCCGCGTCTCCTTCAACGTCCGCAACACGGCGACCGCCTGCAACTGCAGGGCCGCCTTCTCTGCCCTGTTCACACCCGTGATGCACAGTCGCACAAGTATGAACACGTCGGATCGAACCGCTCCCGTGATACACAGACTCGTGGGGTTCCAGTCGAAGCGGAGGGGTTCGCGGGTGGGTCGGGGTGGTGTGGACAGCGCCGATGCCACCTGGCGGGGGTGTGCTCCGATCCGAGCGACGAGCCACCCGGTGGCGACTCCGACGGGTCGAAGGGCCTGGCCGCGCAACGAGGGTTCGATGACGACACACCTCCCGCGGCTGGGGGACGGCGAGGCGGGGCTCGCCGACCCGCCGGAACTCGCGACCGTCCAGGAGGCGCTGGTCGAGTGGTACGAGGCGGACCACCGCTCGTTCCCGTGGCGGGAGACGACGGACCCGTACCGCATCCTCGTCAGCGAGGTGATGAGCCAGCAGACACAGCTCTCGCGGGTCGTCGACGCCTACGCGGACTTCCTCGAGGAGTGGCCGACGGTCGAGGCGCTCGCGGCGGCGGATCGCGGTGCGGTGGTCGCCTTCTGGTCGGACCACTCGCTGGGGTACAACAACCGCGCGAAGTACCTCCACGAGGCGGCCGGACAGGTCGTCGACGACTACGACGGCGAGTTCCCGCAGACGCCCGACGAACTCCAGGAGTTGATGGGTGTCGGGCCGTACACCGCCAACGCGGTCGCCTCCTTCGCGTTCGACGCCGGGGACGCGGTGGTGGACACGAACGTGAAACGCGTACTGCACCGCGCGTTCGACGTGCCGGACGACGACGACGCCTTCGCCCGTGCTGCGTCGGAACTGATGCCCGACGGGGAGTCGCGGGTGTGGAACAACGCGATCATGGAACTGGGTGGGGTGGCCTGCGAGTCGACGCCGTCGTGTGACGCCGCGGGCTGTCCGTGGCGGCGCTGGTGTGGTGCCTACCAGACCGGCGACTTCACCGCGCCGGACGTGCCCGAACAGCCCGAGTTCGAGGGTAGTCGCCGACAGATGCGCGGGCGGGTCGTGCGAGTGTTGGGCGAACACGACGCGTTGCCGCTGGACACGCTCGGCCCGCGAGTGCGGGTGGACTACGCCCCGGACGGCGAGTACGGCCGCGAGTGGCTGCGTGGGCTGGTCGACGACCTCGCCGCCGACGGGTTGGTGCGCGTCGAACAGGCCGACGACACGGGAGACGACGCGGTCACCGTCGCGTTGCGAGAGTGAGAGGACACGAACGTGACGCCGGAGCAGACCGCTCCGCGCCCTTCCGCGACCACTCCGTGACCACTCCGCAACCGCTCTGCGACTGCCCGCGACCACTCCGCGACCGCCCGACACACCCCCTTTAGCGCGGATCGGCACCGGGCGGCAGACTCGCCCCGCGCAGTTCCGCACTCGCCAGCTCCACGCCGGTCAGGGTCGCACCCGCGAAGTCCGTGTGCGTCAGCGTCGCCTCGTGGACCATCGCCTCCGAGCAGTCCGCGTCGACGAACGACGCCCGGTCACAGTCCGCACCGAGCAGTGTCGCCGCCAACAGGTCCGCGCCGTCGAACGTCGCACCGGGCAACTCTGCCTCCCCGAAGCCGGCGTACACCAGCGTCGCGTCGACGAATCGGGCGTCGTCGAGTTCCGCCTCGGCGAAGACGGCGTCGCGGGCCGACACGCGCGAGAAGTCCGCCTCGGGGCCGACGAGATCGCTGCAGTCGGCCCGTTCGAGGTCCGCCTCGCGGAACGACGCTCGGGCACACGTCGCGCCGGCAAGCGTCGCGTCCGAGAGGTCCGCGTGGTCGAAGGTCGCCTCGTCGAGGTCCGCCCCCGCGAAGTCCGCTTCCGAACAGAACCCACCGCAGGTCGCCCGCCGCAGGTCCGCTCCGGAGAGATCCGCGCCCCGGAGGTCCGCCTCGCCGAGGTCGACCCCTCTCAGGTCCGCCCCGGAGAGATCCGCACCCTCCAACGGGGCGTTCCGCAGATCGCGGTGGCGCAGGTCGCGTCCCGAGAGGTCGACCCCCGGTTCGAGTGGCGGCTGGCTCCCGTGTGTCTCGTCCGTCACGGTCGTGGGGAGGCGCCGCGGCGAGGTAAGTCTGCCCCGTCCGGGTCGCCGTCGGGTGTACCGTCGGCGCTCCGGGCACGCCGCCCCCCGAAATCGCCGCGTCTCTCGGGAAGGACAGTCTCAAGACGGAGCCTCCCCAACCACGGTCGATGAACACGCCGGACCGAGAGTCGTCGCGCCGGCCGTCGTCGACGGGACGGCTGGTGAGTCGGAGTCGGGCCGTGGCGGACGTGTCGTTTCCGGCGTTCCTCGCCGACAGCGACGCGCCACGGGTCCTCTGGGCCTCGCCGGCGGGACTCGAACTCGTCGGCGCGGGCGCCACGGCGCGACTGACGGCGACCGGTCCGGACCGCTTCGACACGCTCCGCGAGGGCGCACGGACACTGTTCGCGGACGCCGACCACCGCGGCCCGGCGGTCACCCGCCCGCGGGTCGTCGGCGGCCTCTCGTTCGACGCCGACCACGAGCCGATCCCGCCGTGGGAGGGGTTCGCCGCCGCGTCGTTCGTCCTCCCGGCGGTCCAACTCACCCGCGACGACGGCGCGACGTACCTCACGGTCACCGACTACGGCCCCGACGCCGATCCGGCGGCACTGGACGACCGCCTCGACACGGTCGCGGAGCGACTCGACGCGCTCCCGATGATGCAGGCCAGCGGCGGCCCACCGGGGGTCGCCGCCCGCCGGTGGCTCACGGACCGCGAGGACTGGATCGACCAGGTCGAACGCGCCGTCGACCGCATCGCCGACGGGGAGCTGCTGAAGGTCGTGCTGGCGACCGCACTCTCCGTGGAGTTGTACGAACCCGTCTCGGTGCCGGCGGTGCTCGAACGGCTCCGGCGGACCTACCCCGACTGTTACCGTTTCCTCGTCCAACCGACAGATGGCGGGGCGTTCTTCGGCCCGCCCCCAGAGCGACTCGTCGAACTCCAGGGACGCGACGTGCGGACGGAGGCGCTCGCGGGGTCGATGCCACGCGGCGAGACGCCGGAGGCGGACGCCGAGCACGCCCGGTCGCTGTTGGACAGCGAGAAGATCCAACACGAGCAGGGGCTCGTCGCGGAGACGATCCGCGAGCAGTTGTCGACGTACGGCGGCGTGACCGTCGGCGAGCAGGGGGTCCGGAAGCTGACGAACATCCAACACCTCCAGACGCCGATCACGGCGACACTGGCGGCAGACGAACACGTGCTCACGCTCGTCGAGGCACTCCACCCGACGCCGGCGGTCGGCGGGTTGCCGCTCGACCGTGCACTGCGGACGATCGGCGAGACGGAGTCGTTCGACCGCGGTTGGTACGCCTCGCCAGTCGGCTGGTTCGACGCCGACGGCGACGGGGAGTTCGCGGTCGGCATCCGCTCGGGACTGGCCGACGGCTCCTCGGCGACGCTGTTCGCCGGCAACGGCATCGTCGGCGACAGCGACCCGGCCGCCGAGTGGGAGGAACTCCAACCGAAGGTGCGGCCCATCCTCGACGAGTTGACCGCGGACGAGTAGCCAACCGACGGGTAGCTCACCGACGAGTAGCCCGCCGGCGAATAGTTGTGCGCCGACGAGTCGTCCCTCGACGAGTAGACCGCGACGAGTAGACCGCGACGAGTCGTCTCAGACCGTCTCGATCCGGTCGGCCAGCGTCTCCGCCAACCGCTCGCGTGCCTCGCGGAGCCGCGCCAGATCGTCGGCCACGCCGCCGGCGGCGAGTCGCTCGCGTTCCGCCGCCGTCAACTCCGACTCGGCGTGGGCCGCCGCCCGGAGGCGCTCGTAGTCGTCGCGGACGGCGAGCCGACGCACCTCGCGTGCGCGAGCGACCACGTCCTCTGGCGCGAACTTCGCCGTCACGGAGACCAACTCCCCCGCTCGCGCCCGGAGTTCGCCGGCGACCGGCGGCGGCCACCCGACCACGAGCGGCTCCGGCGAGAGTCGGTCGAGGTAGCTACGACTGGTGCTCACGCGCGTCCGGAACAGGCCAGGGTCCTCGACGTAGTGGTCCAGCTTCGAGGCGGAGTAGTCGTCGTACTGCACCAGCGTCCCGAGCGTCTCCTCGCCGGCCGGCGCGGTCTCGAGGTACTCTCGCAAGTCCGTCGGCGGCGGCTCGAACGGGACCAACGGGAAGTGTCGCGTGTCGGCGACGACGCCCACCACCTCGCGGGCGGGTGCCTCGCGCCGGAACGTCTCGAACGCCTCGCGGACGGCCTCGTCGTACGTCTCGATCGGCTCGCGGAGGCGGTCGGTCGGCGCGTCGAGGTCCGCCTCGCCGAGGCGCCGGAGTCGTTCCAACTCCTCGATCTCGGCGTCCAACTCGTCGAGTCGGTCGCTCGCCGCGCGGCGGGCGTCGTCGAGGTCGTCGGCGGCCGTCTCGCGGTGCTCCAGCCGGCCGACGAGGTCGCGCGCCGGCGTCAGCGCCTCGCGGGCACGCTCGAAGTCCGACTCGGAGAGTCGTCGCTGGTCGACGATCTCGTTGGCCGCCTCGAAGGCGTCCCGTGCGGGTGCGTCGTCCGGCAGTTCCTCGACGAGTTCGGCGAACTCCCCCTGGAAGGTGACGAACGCCTGGAAGTCACCCGTCCCCGTCGCGTCGTCGACGTAGCGGTCGAGCAGTCCCTCGGCGCGCCGGAGCGCGTCGGCGGTCTCCGAGAGCGCCGCCTCGCCCACCTCGGCGACGGCGTCGGCGGCGTCGCGGTACGCCTCGCGGGCCGCTCGGAGGCGGTCGACCTCCGTCGCGACCGGGTCGTCGCCGGTCCGTGTCGTCCCGCCGCTCGCCATCAGTACACCTCGTCCGGGTCGAACACGCGTTCCCCGACCGTCTCGACGGCGACGGTGAACGGCTCGTCGGCGTCCGTCTCCGCCTCCGTCCCCGTCTCGGCGCTCGCGTCCGTGTCGTCGTCGCCACCTGTCGCGTCCACGTCGCCCTCGCTCGTGTCACCCGCGTCGCCCGCGTCACCCGTGTCACTCGCCGCGGTCGTGTCGGTCACGCGGCGGTGGAAACACGACTCGTGGCCGGTGTGGCAGGCGCCGCCGGTCTGGTCGACGAGGTACAACACGGTGTCGGCGTCACAGTCCACGCGGACCTCCGCGACGGACTGGGTGTGGCCGCTGGTCGCGCCCTTCTCCCACAGCTCCTCGCGCGACCGGGAGTAGTAGTGGGCCCGGCCGGTGTCGAGCGTGCGAGCCAGTGCCTCGCGGGTGGCGTACGCCATCATCAACACCTCGCGCGAGTCGGCCGCCTGTGCGACCACCGGGACGAGTCCGTCCGCATCGAAGTCGACCGCGGTCGTCTGTGTCTCCGCGTCGTTCACACTCTCGCAGAGTCTGGAGCGGCGGATAGGTCTTGTGCGTCGTCTCGTCGTGTGTGGTGCTCGGTGTAGTGGCCAGTGGTCTCGTCGTGTGGCGGTACGAGCGGGCTCGCACCCGTCGCTTCGTGTCGAGAGCCCCGACGGGCTCCGGTCGCGGGACTCGCTGCGCGCCTCGCGGTGCTCGCTTCGTCCTGCGTCCTGGAGCCCGTCGCCCCTCTCGGTCCCACCCGACACCGCACCGCCCACACACCTCCCCAGCCGACTCGCTCACGCTGCTCGCTCGCCCTCGGTCAGAGCGAGCTCTGACGAGGGCTCACTCGCTCCGTTCGCTCGTCCCTCGCGCGCTCGCGGTCGCACGAGGCGACCGCGGCGCGCGCCGACCGCCGTCGGACGTGTCGAGGATGTCGCCGTCGGGCGTACAGAAGTCGCCGCTGCCGGACGTGTCACACTCGCGGACGGCGGACCGACTCCCAGTTCGGCTACTGGTGGGCTTCGATCACGCGCTTGGCGGCCTTGGCCTTCTCCTTCCAGCCGTAGCCGGCCTCGTAGACGTGGCGCTTCTTGTTCACCAACTCGGCGGGGGAGGACTCCTCGAACCCGCCCCGCTCCCAGGTGCCGGTCTCGTGGAGCCAGTCGATCACGTTGTCGCGGGTCTCCGACCAGGAGAGGCCGACCATCTCGTAGAAGGCGATCATCGCGAACACGGCGTTGTCGTGAGCACCGGGGTACGACCCCTCGCGGTACACCGTCGCCACCGGTTCGACCGTCGGCTCCGACACCTGCTCGCGGTACGCCTCCGCCGACAACAGCTCCAACCCGCCGTTGGTCTCCTGGACGCGCCCCTCGCGTTCGAGCACGTCGAGTGCGGCCCGGTGGAGCCCCGACCACGCCTCGGGGCCGTCCGGGATCGCGTGGCGCAGCGTCGACTCCGACACGGGATCACCCGTCAGGACGGACAGCAGATCCGTGTAGGCGCGTTCGATCTCGTGCCAGTCCGTCCCCTCGAACTCGCAGTCGACGTCGTGGAGACTGTTGGTCGTCCGACAGCCGGGACAGGGGTAGGCGAACCGCGGCACGACCCGTCTCTCCGTGTGGCGACGGCTTAGGCTGTGTGGTTCCGGCGTGTGTGTCGCCCCCTTCGGACGAGCCGTGACGGAGTCGCCGTCCACTCGGACGCCCCGCGACCCCCCAACGACGGGTCGTCGACGGACTGCGACGGATCGCCGACGCCGCGTGATCGCGGGCGAGCGACCCCCGGACGCCGTCAGCGCCCGACGAGCTTCGCGAGGTTCTCTCGCGAGAAGAACGAGGAGGGCTCGTCCATGTGGACGCCGATCTCGCCGGACAACAGCCACAGGCCGGCTCGCTGGACCGGCTCCGGCAGCGAGTACGCGCGCCGCAGCCAGTGGCCGAGTCGGATCTCCGTCGCCAACTCCTCGCGCCAGGCGGTCTCGTAGGCGTCCAGCGTCGAGCGGTCCGTCGGGTCGAGCACGTCGGCGGCCACGTCCGCGGCTCGCATCCCGTAGAGGATACCGCCGCCGGTGAACGGCTTCGTCTGCCCCGCCGCGTCGCCGAGCAGGAACACCCGCTCGCTCGTCGTCTCCGCCGGCGGTCCGATCGGGATCGCCCCCGAACAGAAGCGATCGGTGTCCACGTCGTACGCCGCCGTGAGCCGGTCGAACATCGCCGACACGTCCTCGCTGGGCGGAGCGGCGAGTCCGTACTCGACGCCCGCCTCGCCGCGCGGGATGCGCCACGCGAAGAACCGCGGCGCGGTGAGGTGGACGTCGACGTGGTCCGCGTGGTCGACCTCGTCGGTGAACGCCAACACGCCGTGGAGCCGCTCGTCCGGCTCCGGCAGCCCGACCTGCTGGCGGACGCGCGAGACCGGGCCGTCGGCGCCGGCCACCATCCGGGCGGCGAACGACTCCGTCCCGTCGGCGGTGCTCGCCGCCACGGAGACGCGGTCCGTGTGTTCCGTCACGTCGGTGACGGTGTGGCCCTCGCGGACGTCGGCGCCGGCCGCGCGCGCCGCGTCGGCCAGCGTGCGGTCGAGTTCGACGCGGTCGATCACGTTCGACACCTCCTCGCGCTCGTAGAAGCGGTGGGCGTCGCTGCCGGGGCCGCCGACGTGGAAGTCCGCGCCGTAGATCCGGTTCTGGAACAGTCGCTCGCGCGCCTCCGCGGGGACGTACTCCCACAGGTCCGTCGACACGTGACCCGAACAGGCCAGCGGCTCCCCGACCTCACCCTTCTCCAAGGCGAGCACGTCGTACCCCGCCTCGGCCGCCCGACGAGCGAACCGCGCGCCGGCTGGGCCGACACCGACGACGAGGAAGTCGTACATGTGACACCGGTTGTGCGTCGGGCGACATATGTCTCGTGGAATCCGGTTCGTCGTCGCGACCGGGACGAGGCAGTTCGGTCGAATCGACGGGGGCTCTCTGGTCGTGTCGGGTCGCCGTCACGCCCACTCGTGACGCTCCCACCCCTCGTAGTGTTTCAGTCGACTCTTGACCTGGAAGGCGCTCCACTCACACTCGTGGTACAGGACATCGGCGAGTCGTCCGAACGAGTCCGTGTCGAGTTCGACCCGATCGGGTGTCACCGGTCTTACAGCGGCAGCGAGGCGAAAGCCCACCCGTTTACGGGTGGGATGAAGCCGACAACTGGGAATCTTTCCACGCTCGTAGCCCCGGCTGGGGTTGGATGTTTGCGTAACATCTTTACGTGACTATTTTCCATATATTGACGGTGTCTCGTGGGTTCGACAGGGAACGTACCAGCGTCCACAAACTCCAGTATCACTTCATCTGGTGCCCGAAATACCGCAAATCGGTGCTTGAGGGTGAGGTACGTGACCGTCTCGAAGGACTCATCGAGGGGAAAGCCGACGAACTGGACCTCGAAATCTTGGAGTTGGCGATTCGCCCCGACCACGTACACCTGTTCATCACGGGCGACCCGATGCTCGCCCCGAACAAGATAATGCAGCAGGTCAAGGGCTACTCCTCGCGCCGACTTCGAGACGAGTTCGACTTCGGCCTCCCGTCGCTGTGGACGCGCTCGTACTTCGTCTCAAGTGCGGGCGACGTATCTAGCGAAGTCATCGAGGAGTACATCGACGCCCAAGCAGGTGAGTAGTCATGCAACGGACCGTCTCGACCACGGTGCGGGTCAAACTCCACTCGCTGACTAACAGGAAGGCTGACCTGCTCGCCCGTGAGTACGAGGCATTCCAGACCGAGGTTCACGGTGGACATGCCAACCTCTACTCTGCGACCGACCAGCAGGCGTCGAAAGTCCAGCGACAGAAAGACCCGAACCCCGACACCCAACAGCCTGTCGTTCTCCGCAACGACGTGTTCGACGTAGCTCACGACGAGGAGACCGTTCTCTCGTCGTGGTGGGTCAAAGTCCCCGTCTACGACCCCGAGCGCGGACGGGGCAACTCTATCTGGTGTCCCGCCCACGTCCCGCGAAAGGACGAACAACTCGTCCGTGAGGGCGATATTCGGGACAGCGAACTGGTGCGCCGTGACGGTGAGTGGTACGTCCACCTCGTCGTGAAACGGTCTGTGACCGTCCAAGACGAGTACGACGACGTGCTGGCTATCGACATGGGTGCACGCTGGGTCGCTACCTGCGCGTTCCTCTCCGACCGCAAAACCACCTTCTACGGTGAGGAAGTCCGTCGCATCCGCGAACACTACAAGCAACTGCGGAAGTCCATCGGGAAGGCGAAACCCCGACAGGGACAGCAAGTGCTCAAGCGTATCGGTGACGCGGAAGCGCGGAAGGTGGACGACCGCCTCCACAAGATTGCTCGCCAAATCGTGGCAGACGCCGAGAAGCGGAACGCGGTCATCGTCGTGGGCGACCTCGGCGGGATTCGCAATGACAACGACAAAGGACGGTACGTCAACGACAAGACCCACAAGATGCCGTTCGCCCGCCTGCTGAACTACATCGAGTACAAGGCCCACGACGCGGGTATCGACGTGCAGTTGGTCGAAGAGTACGACACGTCGCAGACGTGCAACCGCTGTGCTTGCGAGGGCGTCCGTGAGACGCAAGGACGGTTTGAGTGTCCCGAATGTGGCCTTGACGACAACGCCGACAAGAATGGTGCGCTGAATATTGGCAAACGAGCCTTGGGCAAGTTCTCGAAACCGCTGTCCGAGGCGGGGGCTGTACTGACACAGCCCGAAACGCAGGTCATCGTCCAGCGTGACGACGAACCTGCGAACCTCCCGCTACTCGTGGATTCAACCCCCAGTGAGGGAACCCCACGGCTTTAGCCGTGAGAGGATGTCAGGTACGGCTTCTCTCCGAGCTCGTCGAACACCTCGTCTGCCCGGTCGAGTTCGTGCGACTCGACGGCGGCGACGGACAGCAACTGTTCCCGTCCGATCGGGGTTCCCCATCCGTGCTTGGCGACCAACGCCGCGAGGAGAGCACACTCGACGGTCGGATTGTTCACGCTTAGTCGATAGTGACTATTCAGTTCAGTCTAGCGTCAACTCGTGTTTACACGTGTGGGAAGGCTTATTGACGGGCTCGGCTATTGGCCTGTGTGAGCAGTCCAGTGTCGTCGGACGGTACCGACCGTGCGACCACGAAGCGGCAGCGACTCGAGAATCCGAGTGGGTTCCTCCACCTCGCACGGCACGAGAGCGTCCCGTTGGTGATCGACGCACTCCTCGATCTCCCACCCGGACGCGAGGTGAACAAGACGGAACTCGCCGATCACGCGGGCGTGACTCGCCAGACGGTCGGCGCACACGTGGACCTGCTCGTCGAGACCGAGGTTCTGGAACCGGTGCCCGGGACGACCCCGACACGGTACCGACTCGCGGAGAGTGCCGTCGTCCGCGAGTTGCTCGAACTCAACAGCGCACTCGGCGCCGCGACCGAGTGACCGCGGCGGCGTCGTCCGCCCGTTCGGATCACCGTTCGTCCACGACGACCAACCCACGCGCGGTCTGCTCGTGAATACCCGCGGGCCACTCCACCGACACCCCCCGCCAACTGTCGCCGCCGTCGGCCGTGCGCCACAGGCCCCGGTTCGACAGCGCGTAGAACTCCCCGCCGACGGTCCCGCGGGCCACCACCGGCCGCGTGACACCTGGTCCGACGGGGAGCCCGGCGTCGTCCAGTCGCTCCCACGGGCCGTCACCCTCGCGGCGGTAGACGTACGTCTCGGCGCGGTCGGCGGTGTGTGCCTCGCGAGCGGAGCGGGCCGCCGAGAGGAGCACGCGCTCGGGGTCGGCGGCGTCGACGGCGACGCTCCAGCAGTACGTCCGATCGAGTCCCGTCTCTGGGTAGTCCCACGTCGCGCCGCCGTCCGTCGTCACGGCGACCCCGTCGCCGGCCGCCACCCACGCCCGGTCCGGCGCGTCGGGGTGTGTCGCGACCGTGTGCGTGTCGAGTGGCCCGTCGGGGACGCGATCCAGCCACGTCGCGCCGCCGTCGTGCGTCCGGACCAGTGCCCCCGCCTCGACGGCGACGTACCAGCGGTCGGCGCCGCTCGCGCCGTCCGTCTCTCCGCCCACTCGCCGCGGTGCCGGTTCGAGCCACCGCACGTGGTGGGTGTGCGGGCGGGGTGGGAACGACCACTCGCTCGCGGAGTCGAGATCTGTCAGCCCGTCGCGTTCCGTCCACGTCGTCCCGCCGTCCGTCGAGCGGTAGACGCGCGAGGGTTCCGTCCCGACCCACACCTCGTCGGGTGCCTCGGGTGCGACGGCGACGGCGGTCACGGCGTCCGGTTCGATCCGGTCGTGGTCGCCGCCCGGTCGGCGGTCACTCCCGGCCCTCCGGCCACCGTCCGTCCCGACACGCTCGAACGAGTGCCCGCCGTCCGTCGACCACCACAGACCGGACTCGAACGTCCCGACGAACACCCGCTCTGGGCGGTCCGGGTGGACCGCAACGCACTCCAGTGCGTGGCCGTCGAGTGCGCTCTCGACGGTCTCGGGGCTCGTCGCAGCGGGGGTCGCGTCGTCCGTCGCCGTCGCGTCGGCCACTGCGCTCGTCTCGGCCGACGCCGCCGTTCCCGTCTCGTCGAGTACGACCCGTCGGTAGCCGCCGCGTGTCGCCGCGTGGATCGTCGTCACGTGAGTCTGTACCACGCCGAGCGTGAAAGCGTCGGTGGGGGGAACTCGGTGACCTCCAACCACCGAATAGAACCGCTACCTCTTCACTCTCTTCCGGTGCAACTACTGAACACTAGGGTGTATTTTCGAATACGTCGACTGGCTGATTGGCCGATAGTGTCCTACTCCCGTTGGACGCCCGCCACAGTCTTTTTGTAGTGCATTGTGTTACATCGCAATGCAATGAAGAACATCACTACCCGGATGGACGACGACGACATAGATATGCTGGACCGGTTGGCCACCGAGCGAGACGAGAGCCGGAGTGAGGCGGTCAGAACAGCCATCAGACGTGGAGCACGTGAGGAACTGATCAGAGTCGCTCTCCAGCGATACCGTGAGGGAAGTGTTGGGATGCGAGGCGCTGCAGACATTGCGGGATTGAGTATCGCCGAAATGATGCGAGAGGCGAACGAGCGGGGCGTGATGTTGAATTACGACGAGTCCGACATCGAGTCGGATGTCGACGCACTTCGATGACGGGAGACGGACGGCAGCTACTCGTCGATGCGAGTGTCGTTATCAGACTCACCCAGGTACGTGAACTCTCTCTGCTGGAACACATCGACGGTCGCGCATGTTTCCCGAATTCGGTGGTCAGAGAGGTTTCGGATGAGCCTGCAGCTACGCGACTCGACAGTGTCCTCGACGAGACTGGCTGGGCGGAAACGTGCGAGCGACCTCCCAAATCGACGCTCTCGACTGCGGCAGTCCACCTCTACGGCGATGGAGTCGACGATGTAGACTTCGACGAACCAGAAGCCGATATCGAACTGCTCGCCTGTGCACTTCAGAACGAAGTGAAGACCGTCGTCGTCAGTGACGATATGCCGTTACGAGAGACGTGCAAGGCACTTTCCGTCTCGGTGACCGGATCGTTCGGCGTTCTGATCCGTGCAGTCGAGTGCGGAGCACTGGAGGCCGAGGCCGCGCGGGAACGACTGTACGCGATGGACGAAGTAGATGCACGTCTGAGTGCGACTCTTGTTCGACGTGTGGAGCGGCAGATCGAAGAAGCAGAACCAGACTGAGAGTCTCTCGACAGTTTTCTACCGGCTTCAGTCGTCCGTCGCGGGCGGCGCCTCCGCCTCTTCGCCGTCGTCTTCCTTCGCCGGGAGCCGCCGGTCCGCACGCGGCCCCTCGCGGTCCACGTCAGGCAGCAGGTCCCGCAGGTACCGCCCGGTGTGAGAGTCGTCGTCGCGGGCGACCTCCTCGGGCGTGCCGGTGGCGACGATCTGACCGCCGTGCTCGCCACCCTCCGGGCCGAGGTCGATCACGTTGTCCGCGTTCTTCACCAGGTCGAGTTCGTGCTCGATCACGACGACGGTGTTGCCCTTGTCCGTCAGCCGGTGGAGCACGTCGATCAGCTTCCGCTCGTCGGCCTTGTGGAGTCCCGTCGTCGGCTCGTCCAGTAGGTACAGCGTGTCCCCGGAGTCGCGCTTGCCCAACTCCTCGGCGAGTTTGACGCGTTGTGCCTCCCCGCCCGAGAGCGTCGTCGACGGCTGGCCCAGGCGCATGTACCCGAGCCCGACGTCTTCCAGTAGTTCGAGCCGTCGCGAGAGGCCCGAGTGACTCTCGAAGAACGACGCCGCTTCGGAGACGGACATGTCGAGTACGTCCGAGATCGTCTCGCCTTTGTAGGTCACGTCCAGCGTCTCGTCGTTGTACCGGGCGCCGTCACACTCCTCGCAGGGGACGTACACGTCCGAGAGGAAGTTCATCTCGATCTTGACCGTCCCCTGACCACCACACTCCTCGCAGCGACCGCCCTTCACGTTGAACGAGAAGCGCCCCTTCTCGTAGCCGCGCTGCTTCGACAGCTCCGTCTCCGCGAACAGCTCGCGGATGTGGTCGAAGACGTTGGTGTACGTCGCCGGGTTCGACCGCGGCGTCCGCCCGATGGGCGACTGGTCGATCAGTCGGACGTTCTCGATCTCGTCGGTGCCGTCGATCCCGTCGTGGTCGCCGGGGTCGACCTCCGTGTTGTCGTTCATCTCGCGGGCGAGCCCCTTGTACAACACGTCGTGCATCAGCGTCGACTTCCCGGAGCCGGACACCCCCGTGATCGTGGTGAACTGCCCCACCGGGATCGACACGTCGAGATCCGAGAGGTTGTGTTGGCGGGCGCCGCGGATCACCAACTCCCCGTCGGCCTCGCGGCGCTCGTCGGGGACGGCGATCTCCTCGCGCCCCGCGAGGTAGTCGCCGGTGATCGACGCCTCGCAGTCGATCACGTCTTCGAAGTCGCCCTGCACGACGACCTCGCCGCCGTCCTTCCCCGGCCCGGGACCCATGTCGACGATGTTGTCCGCCCGTCGCATCGTCTCCTCGTCGTGTTCGACCACGAGGAGGGTGTTGCCCAGGTCGCGCAACCCCTCCAGCGTGTTCAACAGCCGGTCGTTGTCCCGCTGGTGGAGCCCGATGGACGGCTCGTCGAGCACGTACAACACCCCCACCAACCCGGAGCCGACCTGCGTCGCCAGCCGGATGCGCTGGCTCTCGCCGCCCGACAGCGTCGCCGCCTCGCGGTCGAGCGTGAGGTACTCCAGCCCGACCTCCTCCATGAAGCCGAGCCGGGCGCGGATCTCCTTGAGGATCTCCTCGGCGATGGTCCGCTCCCGGTCGGTCAACGACGACTCCATCCCCTCGAAGTGCTCCAGGGCGTCGCCGATCGACAGGCGATTCACGTCGGTGATCGCGGTGTCGTCGACGAGCACCGACCGCGACTGCGGCTTGAGTCGCGTCCCCTCACACTCCGGGCAGGTGGTGACGGCCATGAACTCCTCGATGTGCTCGCGGGTGTTGTCGGAGTCCGTCTCGACGTGTCGCCGCTCCAAGTTCGGGATCACACCCTCGAACCGCTTCGTCTTCCGGCGGACGCCGTCCTTCGTCTGGCGGGTGAACTCCACCTGTCGGTCGGTGCCCCAGAGGAACTGCTCGCGGATCGACTCGTCCAACTCCTCGAAGGGCGTCTCGACGCTCACGCCGAAGTGTTCGGCGACGTTGTCGATCCGCGTGCGGTAGTACGAGCGGTTGTAGCTCCACGGCTCGAAGACGTTCTTCAGCGGCTTCGAGGTGTCTTGCACGACGAGGTCCGGGTCGACCTCCTTCGTCGAGCCGATCCCCTCACACTCCGGACACGCGCCGTACGGGGAGTTGAACGAGAACGACCGCGTCTCGATCGGCGAGAAGTCGATCCCACAGTGGGTACACGCCAGGTCCTCGGAGAACTCCACGAGCACGCGGTCCGTCGTCGCCGCGTCCGTCTCGGCGTCGTCCGCGAGGTCGCCGGTCGACCGCGACTGTGTCCCCACGTCGATCTCGCCGCTGGTCACCGCCTCCGGCGGGTCCGGCAGGATCACCTTCATCGTCCCGTCGGCCTCGTCGAGGGCGGTCTCGACGGAGTCGGTGATCCGCGAGCGGTCCTCGGCGCGGAGTTTCACGCGGTCGACGATCACGTCCACCGTGTGGTCGTAGTTCTCGTCCAACTCCGGCGTCTCCAGCGAGAGGTCGTACCGCTCGCCGTCCACCTCGACGCGGGTGTACCCCTCGCCGGCCAACTCCTCGAACAGATCTTCGAAGGCCCCCTTCTGGTCGCGCACCACCGGCGCGGCGATCTCGGCGCGGGTCCCCTCGGGCACCTCCAGCAGGCGGCGGACCATCTGCTGGGCGCTCTGTTCACCCACCTCGCGGCCACACTCCGGACAGTGTGGCGTACCGACGCGGGCGTACAGCAGTCGCAGGTAGTCGTGGAGTTCCGTGACGGTGCCGACCGTCGACCGCGGGTTGTTGGCGGCGTTCTTCTGGTCGATGGAGATCGCCGGCGAGAGGCCCTCGACGCTCTCGACTTGCGGTTTGTCCATCTGCCCGAGGAAGTTGCGGGCGTACGCCGACAGCGACTCGATGTAGCGGCGTTGTCCCTCGGCGTAGATCGTCTCGAACGCCAGCGACGACTTCCCCGACCCCGACAGCCCGGTGACGACGGTGAACTGCTCGCGTGGGATCTCCACGTCGACGTCTTTGAGATTGTGCTCCTCCGCACCACGCACCTCGACGAAGTCCTTGCTCATCGGCGACCACCCCGGACGAACGCGCGACTCCCGGTTCGATCCATTACTGACGCCCACGGCCCGCGTCCACTTGAATTGGGGTATCTCGGGTGATCGGTCGCGTCGGCTCCCCGGCGTGGTGGCTTCGAGTGCTCGGTCGCGTCACCTACTCGGCGTTGGGCCCGTTCCGGTTGACCGCCGCGTCGAGTTCGATCAGTGCCCGCGACACGTCGCTGTCTCTGTCGAACCGGAAGCGCGCTGGGGAGGTGTCGGGGACCGCCTCGACCACGCCCAACTGTCGCAGCGTGTCGAGGTGTGTGTGGACCGAGCGGCGACTGACTCCGGTGATCTCCGCCAGTTCAGACTTGTTGAACTCGCGACGCGGCGGCAGTGACAGGAGGCCATCGACCATGCGAACGAGACTCGGATTCTCCGCCACGACACGCCACCCGGTCTCTGGCTGCTCGTCGCCGTGATCCCGGCCGTCTTCGTCGATTGCTTCGGCCATTCTCGTCCGGGTGTAGACGCTCGACCGTCGAAAGTGTTGTGCAGACCAGATTACAGGTAGCGGAAAACAATTGCACAAGCACGAAGTGTCCGGACACGCCGTAGTCGAATGTGCCAAAGACCGACGACGTGGCTTGTGTGCTGGTGTACACGCTCGCCCGCTCGTTCGGGTGGTCAGAGCGTGTGGCGGTGGATCGACTCGTCGCCGACGCACCGGTCTCCGAGAACAGACAGTCCAGACGTACCGCCCGAGACCGACTATCCCGGGTCGACTGCGTCGGGTACAGTGAGACGGACGATACACTGTGGCTCGTCGGCCCACCGTTCGACGACGCCGCGCAGCTACTCCACGCTTGCGGCTACCGTGAACCCGACATTTGTCTCCTGTTCGGCCATCACCAAGACGCGATCTGAACGAGAAGACAGAGACTCGGACGGTATCTCTTCCTCTCGGTGAGTCCCTTCACACCCGCGACACTGTCACAAAGTAACACCATCGTAGGTGAGAAAACTACCAGCGAGCGACGGGCACCACCGGAACTAAGTCCGTGGCGACCCTACGAAGAGACGCGATGAGCACACAGAAGTCCGTCAGAGCGACCGTCGACAGCGTGGAAGCGAGCGAGGCGCTGCGCCTCGATCAGGAGAAGACCGAAGAACTCGTGGCCGCACTCAACAGCGACCTCGCGGCGACGTACGTCCTCTACTTCCAGTTGAAGAAGCACCACTGGAACGTCGAGGGTGCGGAGTTCCGCGACATCCACGAGTACCTCGGCGAGGCCGCCGAAGACGCCGAAGAGGCCGCGGACGAACTCGCCGAACGCGCACAGGCGCTGGGTGGTGTCCCGCTCTCGCGTGGCGCGCAACTCGAGGAGCGCGCACCCGTCGAGCCGGAGGGTGACGACGTGTACGACATCCGTACGTCGCTGCGCAACGACATGGAGATGTACGGCGAGATCATCGAGCAGATGCGCGACCACGTGGAACTCGCGCAGGGGCTGGGCGACCACGCCACCGCCGAACTGCTCCGCCAGCACCTCCTGACGGTGGAGGAACACGCCCACCACCTCGAACACTACCTCGAGGACGACACGCTCGTCTCCGAGGAGACACTGAACTGAGCGGCTCCACACGCCACGCGGAGTCGGAGACACACTCGACCGCGCCACCGGGCGCGACGGTCACGACGACGGCACGGTGGTGTCGCGTCGCGACCACGGCACCACCGCCACGCGGTTCTTCCGACGAGCCGACGAGTGAGGAGCCGATCGTGCGAGCGACCTAGCGAGACAGAGCGTCGACCGTGGAGCGGTGATCCGAGCGACACCCGGGAGCGAGAAGCTGCGAGCGGCGGCGTCAGCGGAACTCGTCGGCGGTGACGGTGAGATCGGAGGCGATCCACCCGTCGGAGTTGTCGTCCTCCAGCAACACTGTGCGGTCCGGCTGCGCCTCGCAGGCACGGACGGTCGGCGCGTCCGCGGCGGCCGGTGGCTCCTCGTCGTCGACCGCCTCGTCCGCGCGACCGGTGTTCGTCGGCATGGATGAGTTTAGGCGAACCTAAACACTTGAGCGTTCCGGGTTCCGGCCGACGCCTTACTCGTCGTTCGCCGCGGTCGGGTCCGACTCGTCGTGTCCCGCCTCGGAGGGCTCGGCGTCACTCGGCCGTCTCTCCGCTGGGGCAGCGTCGTCGGCTGGCTCCTCACCGGGCGCGGCCGCGGCGTCGTCCAGCCGTTCCTCGGGTGGCGTCGCGTCGGTGACTTCGAGCGGCTGGCGTCGGCCGCGTCGGTCGTACGCGCGGACATCCTCGAGATCGTACGGCGGCGTGGCGACCAGGACGACGCCGGCGAGGTCGTCCGTCTCGGAGAGTCCCTGTCGGCCGTCCGGGTGCGAGACGAACAGCCCACTCCCGCTGGGGCGACTCAGGTCCATCCCGAACACCGCGGAGACCGACGCGCCCGCCTCTGGGAGGTAGAAGTGTGTGAGCACCGGCGTCTCCGCGTCGACTTCCGCCTCGACACCCACCAACTCGTCGGCGGGCGTCGTGTCGAGTGCCACGGTCACGGACTCCGGGTCGCCGGCCACGGCCCGCTCGCACAACACCGACAGGAGTCCGCGCGTGATCGTGACCACACGATCACACGGGGCCGGCGACGGAAACGCGTGCCGGTCCGCGGCGAGCAGCTCCGAGGTGGGTGACACGGGGTCGGCGACGGTAGCCGTCGAGTGTCACACCAGGTGACTCGGGGTGGCCCAGCGTCTCCGCCGTCTCCACCACGCACCCGCCTCAGGACAACAGCGACTTGACGGTCTTCCCGTACAGCGACAGGGTGTTCCCGCGGGCGGCGGCCAGCGCGTCCGCGACCGCGTCGGCAGCGTTCCCGTGGACGCCCTCGCCGTGGCCGACGACGACGTGTTCGGGGTCGAGACCGGTCAGCGCGCTCCGCGGCGGCGTCAACCGGAGCATCGGGTGGACGCCGAGTCGCTCGCTGCCGGTCACCATGTACTCCGCGGTGCCGAGCGCCTCCGGGACGAACAGCGTTCCCGAGGACTCGAACAGCAGGGCGACCTCCTGCCACGGCGGCAGCGAGGAGTCGCGGACCTCGACTGCCCGGACGCCCTCGGTGAGCGTCGCGCCGAACCGCTCGACGGGGGCGTCTAGCTCCGGCGCGACGCCGGTCATCCACTCGGGGACGTAGACGGGCACGTCGTGGCGGTTCGCCACCGCCGCGCCGTCGCGTTTGTGCCGGTCGAGACAGGTGACGACGCCCGCCACCTCGCCGTCCAACTCCGCGAGGAGGTCGTCGACACCCGTCGCGTCGACGGGGTCCAACACCCACACCTCCCCGTCGTGGACGACCGCGTGACTCGCCCGCTGCATCTGTTCGTCCGGGTACGCGATCCACCCGACGCCGGCGTCGTGCCGGTCGATCTCCCGCAGGTTCGCCGTCCCACTACCTTTCATCGGCATCTCTACCCGTCGTACGGGTGCCGGCCGTTTAAGCGTCGCCGCTCCGGCGTGTCTCGCGGTGTGGTGACGCGTGCCGAGTGGTGAGGTGTGGTGGGCGGGTGGCTACGCCGCTGTGGACGGTCGGCGTTCGAGTCGCCGGCGCCAGCCGTCGGGGAGGGTCGGTGTCTCGACGAGCGTGAACTGGAGGTTCGTGAGCCCGTCGAGTACCGTCTCGCGCTCGTCGGGTGTCATCGTGTACTCGTCGCGTGGTGTGCCGACCGGGTAGCGTGGCGCTTCGGGGAGTCTGTCGGGTTCGCCCGTCGCGGCGGCGCGTACGTCGTCGATGGCCTCCGCGACGACACACAGCAGGTGTTGGAGTTGTGTCGGGGGGACGAATCCGCTCGTCGCGAGTCTGTCGCGGAGTTCTTCCGTGGCTGTGAGGAGTTCCCTACTGCGGTACTGCGGCAGTGGGAGCAAGCGCAGTGTCTCCAGGTGCGTCTCGTAGCTGTCGAGCAGTGGCTGTACCTCGGTCGTCCCGTCATCCTTTTCAGACGGAGAATCGTTCGAACACATTGTCGTGGCGCTCCACGACACTGCGAGGGTAGGGTGTTCCCACCACCCTGCCACTTCTGTTGCAGTGACGACCCCGCAGTGTCGTGTCTCGGCGTTGGGCAGGGGAGTTGTTAATAGCTACGGTTACGTTGGGATTAGCTGTCGGCGTGTGGTGTCTCATCTACGGTGGCGGGTTCGGTCACGGCATCTCTTCCATCGGCAGTGATTAGCATTCGTATTATAGGGGGAAGGATTAAGCGGTATCGGACAGGATTCAGAGTCGACAGATGAGTCGACGCTCGCGGTGGTCTCGGAACAGGGTGTCCGAGACAGACGGCGAACAGTCGAGTGAGACGGAGGGAGACGACGACAGGCGGTGGGTATCACGGTCGTCGGCAGGTCCTAACACCGGAGGTAAGATCAGCAAAGAGCAAGCAGAGGCGTACTACGGCCGGTCGATTGCAGACGGGTCGGAGTACGAGGATCTCCTCGGGTTGGAGAAACAGTACGGTCGTCGCCTCCACCAATGGATCGACGAGGGGATGCCGATCGACGCGATGGGCACCCCCTCGAAGATGCAGCGGTTCCGTGATCGGAAAGACTCCGAGATACCCTGGAACATCGAAGAGTTCAACGAGGACTCGCTGGACGAGAACACCGATCCGGTGTTTCGAAAGCGTCGTCGCTCACCAGACGGAGACACCGGAGTTCCTGACTCTGTACGTGAGGTAATCTCCTCTCCTGGCCGGCCGCTGGACACCTCGATCCAGCGCGCCGTGGAGGAACGGATGGGTGACTCGTTAGGCGACGTACGGATTCACACGGGACCGAAGGCGGCCGCGGCAGCGGAGCAGATCAACGCCCGCGCGTTCACCGTCGGCAACCACGTCGCGTTCGGTGCCGGTGAGTACGACCCTGAATCTGCAGAAGGTCAGCACGTCCTGGCTCACGAGTTGGCACACGTCCGCCAGCAGACCGGTGGCGACCTCTCGATGCTCCCGCAGGAAGATGTCCAACTGGAGATCGATCCCGACCCGGAACTAGAACGCGAGGCCGAGGAGACTGCTCAGCGCGTGATGGCTGGTGGCAAACTCGGCATTCAGAAACTCTCCGATACCGACGTTCACCTGCAACGGATGCCAGACGTAGAACTGCTCGAACAGGTCCGGCAGTCTGGCGACGCCGACGTGAGTGCGATCGAGGCACGGCTCGCAGAACACGAGCGACGGCTCTCGGCGTTGGAGTCGGCCGACCGCGGCTTCACCGAGGCGATGACAGAAGACGGGCTGAAGGCCGCTGTCACGGAAGTGATCAAGGGGAGCAGCACCTCTGTCGGCGAGACTGTGGCGATGAACGCACTCGGTGTGAGTGGTGCCGCTGCGGCGACGACCAGCGCACCCGCTTGGCTCCCGCTCGTCACACTCGCCGTCGGCGCGGGTGCCGCCGGACTCGCCTCCGCCGCCGTCACCGGCGGCGCGAACGTTGACCGACTCATCCAGGAACTCAAACAGTACCGCGACAGTGGGCAGCAGACCACTGGAACAGACGCAGACGACACGAGTGGATACCCTGGTTCATAGATGCAAGGCGAAATCATCGATCGAGAAGACGACTGGATCGGCGTGAGAGTCGTAGACAACAACGGTATCGAACACAAGATCGCGGTAAACAAGGACGGTACCAACAGAGGCCACGGGCAAGACGGGTATCCAGACGACGCAGACGAGCGGACAGAGAACGAGAATCAACACGTCGCGCAGGCTCGCAAGTACGCGAAGTACTACGTCTATCGGGAGACGGACTACGACACGCTGACGCCGTACCGTAACCCCGATCGGATCGCGGCGACGCTGTGTACGCTCCAGAACCACTCGCTCGGCGAGATCGAGGCCGACTTCGGACAGTTCTACCGGCAACAGGCGAGTCACTTCCACGAGGAGGTCGCACGACCGGTGTCCATCTCCCGGCACGTCTCCGGTGACGAGTTCGTTCTGTACCACCAGCACGTCCAATTGGCGGCCGACCTCGACGAGATCCGTGGAACCGCCGAGCAGTTCGCCGAGGAGATCGGTCGTCTCACCGCCGACATCGCCAGCGAGTTCTCACTGCAGGACTTCCTCGACGGCGCGCTCGAGGGAATCGCCGCCCGCTTCACCGAGGAGGTGGACGACGACGACCTGGAGTTGGATCTCCCAGACTTCGGCATCGAGAGTACCTCGCAGGTGTACTACCGCCACTACGAGGCGACCAACGAGACACGGACTGTCGGCGACGACGGGCTCGATCCAGATCCCGACACGCGACTGGAGATGCCACCCAGCAGTGTCGAGTCACTCGAACAGTTCGACGCGCTACTGTCACGACACCTCCTGTGTCAACTCCGCGACGCCTACGTCAGTCGCGGGATCGAACCACCTGCCGCCTACCGTGTCCTCGGCCACGGTACCCACCACGACGCCCAGAACTACCGCATCGTCGACCTCTACCCCGACTACGTCGACCCCGACGCCGATATTCCCGGCTACGTCGCGTAGAGCCCCCGTCTACCCGAACAGTCACCACCCGCACCGATTCCACTCGAACCACACCTCGTCGTACCCACGTTCGCGTACACACCCACCCGGATCACACGCCGAGTGATGCACGTGAGTGGAAGCGTTCTTCACACGGGGGGACGCAGGGTCGGTCGTGACCAGCGTCAAGGAGTTCCGCGTCGCCGAGCAGGCGAGTCGGACGGCGACCGGGCGTGGTCGGTTCGTGTTCACCGACGACTACTCCGTGTTCGACTGGGGGCAGATGCCCGACCAGATCCCGGGGAAGGGGGCCTCGTTGTGTCTCTCGGGGGCGGCGACGTTCGAGTCGCTGGCGGCCGCCGGCGTCCCGACCCACTACCGCGGCGTCGCCATCGACGGCGGGCCGGCACGGGAGTTGACCGCCCTCGACGAGCCGCCACGCGAGATGGTGATCGACCTCGTGCAGGTGCCGGACTTGCCGTACGTCGGCGCAGACGGAGCGAGCGACGCGGCCGGCGAGGGTAGCCCAGACACGACATCGAGTGGAGACACACCCACGCACACACCCACACCCGGCGTGGAGAACGGCTACGACTACGACGCGTTCTACGCCGCGGCGGGGGAGACGTACCTCGTCCCGTTGGAGATCGTCTTCCGGAACGCCGTCCCGGTCGGGTCGAGTCTCCGGCGGCGCCGCGAGCCGGCGGAGGTGGGACTCGACCGTGCGGAGTGGCCCGACGAGCCCGTCACACTCCCGGAGCCGGTGGTGGAGTTCTCGACGAAGTACGAGGAGCGAGACCGCTACCTCGACCGCGAGACGGCGGACCGGCTCGCCGGACGGGCGAGCGTCGACCGGTTGGCCGAGCTCGCCCGGCGAGTGAACGAGGTCGTCACGGAGCGGGCGGCGGCGGCGGGGTTGACACACGAGGACGGGAAGATCGAGTGTTACTACGCCGGCGGCGAGGTGGGAGTCGCGGACGTGACCGGCACGCTCGACGAGAACCGGTTCGCACACGAGGGGCGACAGGTCTCGAAGGAGGCCGTCCGACAGTACTACCGCCGTGAACACCCCGAGTGGGTCGACGCCGTGAGCGACGCGAAACGTCGCGCAGACGCCGAGGGTGTCGCGGACTGGCGCCCGCTGTGTGAGCTGTCGCCGCCGGCACTCCCCGAGACAGTAGTCGAGACGGTCGCGGACGCGTACGTCGCGGCGGCCGACGCCTACGTCGCGGGCGATCACGACGGTGCCGGGTGGTTCGACGCCCCGTCGCTCCCGGCGGCGGTCGCAGCACTGGACGCGATCTGACGACATCCTGTGGCGATGTCCCGCGAGCGCCCAGCGATCACGCCGCTTCGAAGTGGTTAAGACCGCCGACGCGGAATCGTCAGTAACTCGCCGGCCAGTGGGCCGCCGGTGGGCACCCGGTTCGCCGGGACGAGATGTGGTTTCGACGGTCGCCGCGAGGTGGCCGCGTGCGGGACGCGAGTCTCGCGGGACTGAATCGCAAGCGCCCGCAGGAGACACAATGGCACGAAGCTTCTACTCCCACATCAAGGAGGCGTGGCGAGACCCGGACGACGGGAAACTCGCCGAACTGCAGTGGCAACGCAAACAGGAGTGGCGCGACCAGGGCGCGATCGTCCGCGTCGACCGCCCCACCCGGCTGGACAAGGCCCGCGACCTGGGCTACAAGGCCAAACAGGGGATCGTCGTGGCGCGCGTCTCGGTCCGGAAGGGGAACGCCCGCAAGCAGCGGCACAAGGCCGGTCGGCGGTCGAAGCGCCAGGGCGTCAACCGGATCGGTCGCCGGAAGTCGACCCAGCGGATCGGCGAGGAACGCGTCTCGCGGAAGTTCCCGAACCTGCGCGTGCTCGCCAGCTACTGGGTGGGTGAGGACGGCTCCCAGAAGTGGTTCGAGACGATCCTCGTCGACCCCCACCACCCGGCCATCGAGAACGACGACGACCTGAACTGGATCTGCGACGACACCCACAAGGGTCGTGCGTTCCGTGGCCTGACGAACGCGGGCCGGAAGGGTCGCGGGCAGACGGAACGCGGCAGCGGCACCGAGCACACGCGTCCGTCCGTCTCCGGCGACCGTCGCCGCGGCAAGTGACGCGACCGGTGGGGTGACCCGAGGGGTCACACCACGACTCGCTACTCGCGGACCGGCTCCGAACTAGACCCACTTCGAATCGGACTCACTCCGAACCAGACTCCATCTCCAGTGACGACCGTCTCACTCGTAGCCGATCCACGCGACGTGACGGGCAGAGACGGATCTGGCGAGTCGACAGAGACAGAACGGACCGACCGCGAGCCGCCGCGACGCCGGGAGAGGGATTCGAACCCTCGATCCCGTGAGGGAACACGCTTTCCAGGCGTGCGCCTTACCACTCGGCCATCCCGGCTCGTGACGAACTACCTGCCCTCGGCGTCTTAACCTTGTTCCTTCCGTGCGAGTCGTCCCGCCGCGAGGTACGTCGCGCCGGTCGCGACCACCCCGACGACGGCGCCGACACCGAGCCGTCCGAGCAGGCCGACGGGGAGGCGTCCGCCGAGGAGGACGTACCCCTGTGCGAGCACGAGGAACGACAACGCACCCACCAGCCCCCACAGGACGGCACCTTTCGCGCGCGGCGTCACGGGTCCGTCAGTCGTCGACGCTGGCGATTGCCTCGATCTCGACGCCGACACCCTTCGGGAGCGCCCCCGCCTGGACGGCCGAGCGGGCCGGCGGCTCCTCGTCGAAGTACGTCGCGTACGTCTCGTTCATCTCGTCGAAGTCGTCGATGTCCGCGAGGAAGACGGTCACTTTCAGCACGTCGTCGGTGCTCGCGCCACCCTCTTCCAGGACGGCCGTCAGGTTGTCCAGTGCCAGTTCCGTCTGCTCGGCGATGGAGGCGTCCGCCCGCAGCTCGTCGTCGGGGGTCAGCGGGATCTGGCCCGCCGTGAACAGGAGGTCCCCGTCCGTCGTCGCCTGGCTGTACGCGCCCACTGCCGCCGGTGCGTCGTCCGTCGAGACGATCTCTTTCACACCCACGAGTGCGACACGCCGAAGTATAAATCGGGTGAATCCAGTGCGGTGGTCGAACCGCCGAGTCCGAGCCGGGTCACACCAACACGTCCACGTCGTAGCCGTGTTCTTCCAGTGTCGCGACGAGTTCGGCGCCGTGCTCCTCGTCGCGCGTCTCGATGTCGAGTTCCACCTCGGCGGCGTTGACCGCGATGTCGCGTGACGTGCGGTCGTGGCGGATGGCGTAGATGTTGGCGTTGTGCTCGGCGATCACCTCGATCAGCCCCTCCAGTGCACCGGGGCGATCCTTCAGTTCCGTGCGGAGCTTCAGGTACCGACCCAACTGGACGAGCCCGCGCATCACGACCGTGGTCAACTGGTTCAGGTCGATGTTCCCGCCACACAGCGCCGGGACGATCACCTCGCCGTCGTCGTAGTCGAACCGCTCTTCGAGCACCGCCGCCAGCGCCACCGCACCCGCCCCTTCGACGAGTGTCTTCGAGCGTTCGAGCAACAGCGTCAGCGCCAGTGCGATCTCCTCGTCGGTGACGGTCACCACCTCGTCGACGCGCTCGCGGATCACCTCGAAGGTGCGTTCTCCGACCTCCGAGACCGCGATCCCGTCGGCGACCGTGTCCACCTCGTCGGTGCGCTCGCGGCGACCTTTCGCCAACGACCGCGCCGCCGAGTCGGCACCCGCAGCCTGGACGCCGACGACGCGCACGTCGTCGAGCAACCCCTTCACGGCCGTCGCGACCCCGGAGATCAGGCCGCCGCCGCCGATGGGGACGACGACGGTGTCCACCTCCGGGAGCGACTCGACGATCTCCAACCCGAGCGTCCCCTGGCCGGCCATCACGAGGTCGTCGTCGAAGGCGTGGACGTACGTCCGTTCCTCCTCGGTCTCGATCTCGTGGGCGCGTTCTTGTGCGTCCGCGTAGTCGCGGCCGTGCAGTTCCACCGTCGCGCCGTACCGGCGCGTCGCGTCTACCTTCGAGACGGGGGCGTGTCTCGGCATCACGACGGTGGCGTCGACACCTGCCCGCGTGGCCGCCAACGCGACACCCTGTGCGTGGTTGCCGGCACTGGCGGTGACGACGCCTGCCTCCGCCTCGGCGTCGCTCAACTGGGCGATCCGGTTGGCCGCACCGCGGATCTTGAACGACCCGGTCCGCTGGAACGTCTCGAGTTTCGGGTGGATCTCCGCACCCGTCATCCGCGAGAACGTGTTCGAGTACTCCAGTGGTGTGTCCCGCGCGACCGCCGACACGTGCTCGCGGGCCGCGAGCACGTCGTCGAGACTGATCATACTCGAAGGAGTAGGAGGGTACCCGTTAGACGTTTCGTCTGGGGCAGGGACCCGCCGTTACCCCGGTCGTTCGGCGGGGGCGGCAGCGTCGGCTGGAGGGCCGTGGCGGGGTCGTTCGGGGAGCAGCCCACCTCGCCGTCGCCTCAGTCGTCGCAGTTGCCGGCGCGCACCGACGGTGTCGCCTCGGCCGACGACCCGTCGACGGGCGGATCGCCCGTCGGGGTCGCCTCTCTCGTCGCCTCGTCGGCCGAATCGTCCATCACCGCCGCCAGTTCCGTCGTCGGGAATCTCACCGTCATACACCACTGGAGCACCTCCACACACTTTCAAGCAGTATCTAACCACTTCGAACTCTCTCGAACGAACAGTCTAACAGATTAGAACACCCTCGTGGCTGGCGAGTGGATCCGTCGTGTGTCGGCAGAACCCTGGGTCGCCGCCGGGGGAAGACGGCGGCCCGTCTCCGACACCACACTACCGCGCGTCGACGGTCGTCGTCCACCGGGGGAACTGGTGGAGCGGTGAGCACGCGTGTGACGTGCACCTAGGTACTGCGGACGGAGTGGTATAAAGCTCGGTCACGCGGAGTGAAAGTGTAACCGCAGTACGGGAGCGGGACGACGTGGCCGTCAGACGGTCGTGTGCCGTCCGTCTGCGGGGGGTGAGACACCGGTTCGGCCACTCCGATCCGTCGCCTCGGTGCTCGCAGCCACCGTCCACCACGCGGGTCGCCTCGGTGCTCGCAGACCCACTCACCACTGTGGGTCGACACAGACAGACTCGTCGGTCACGTACGTCGCGACGCGGTCGGCGAACGACCCGGACCCGGGCCACGTCGCGTCGGCGTCGAGTGCGTCCGGGTCGCCGGCGTACACGACCGCCTCGTCGGCGACGGAGTCGTGGCCGGCGGTGATCGGCACGACGACACGTGTGTACAGGCCGTCGGCGACGCGCTCGTACTCGTCGAGTCGGTCGCGTTCGTCGGTCCGGAGGAGTCGCCCGGCGACCTCGCCACCGGGTGCCAGCGTCGGGTACTCCCCGTCGACAGCGTGGAGTCCCCGCAGCGTCGCGGGCCCGACGAAGACGTACGAGTGGAGGACCTCGCCGACCCGGTCGGGGTCCGTCAGCGTCCCGTAGACGAACACGTCCACGGAGGCGTCGTCCGAGGCCACGGTCAGTCGTCCCGGACGACCGTGACGGGCACGTCCGTCCGCCCGATCAGTCCCTTCGCCACGCTGCCCAACACTCGTTCGTACCGGTCGGACAGCCCGCGGTGACCGACGACGATCCCGTCGTACCCCTCCTCGGCGGCGAAGGCCGGAATCTCGGCCGTCGGATCACCGTACAGCAGGTGTGTCGCCTCGACGGTGACGCCCCGGGACTCGACCGCGTCCGCGGCCTCCGAGAGAAGTCGCTCGCCGCGTTCCTCGGCGTCGTCGACGCTCTGGACGAGTCTGTCGGTGTCGTGGGTCGACCCGCCGTCGTCGTACACCTCGGGTTCGACGGCGTGGACCAGCGAGACGGTCCCCTCCGTCCGCTCCGCGAGAGTGCAGGCGTGTGTCACCGCCGCGTCGCTCGCGTCCGACCCGTCGATGGCAACGAGGTAGCGCATAGCCGGGAGTACGCGGTGCGGACAGTTAGCTTCACCTCCCGCGTGGCAGTCGCAGGGAGGAGCTACCGGAAGTCCCCGACGAGCGCCTCGGGGAGCACGCGGACCAGCCACGGCGGCAGGCGGTCGACGAGCGCCTGGCCCCCGTCGACCAGGGCACGCCGCGTCCCCGCGTACACGACGGAGACGACGAGGAGGCCGACGACGGCGGTCCGTCCGGTGCCGTCCAGGCTGGCGTACGCGACCAGCCCCATCGACACGGCGAGGAAGGCGTCCTCGGGTGCGCCGTCGTACCTGATCCACCGCCGCGGCGGGTGCCACCGCCCGCGCACGTGTTCGTACACGCCACGGTCGGAGCTGGGGTTCCACGGGCGAAGCGAGAGGCCCCCGCCGACCACGTCGGCGACGGCGTGGAGCGCGAACGCCCACAGGAACGTGGCCGCCGCGACGGTCTCGAGCGTCGGCGCGACGACGGCGACCCCCGTCGCACCCACCGCGGCGAGTGTCCCCCACCCGGGGAAGTGGAGCGTCCGACGGTGGGCTCCGAGGAGGTCCAGATCAGGCACCAACCCGCCGACCGCGCCGGCGAGGACGACCAGCCCGGACTCCACCGGCGCGACGGCGAGTGCCGCCAGTCCGAGGAGCACCCCCGCCAGCGTGTGTGTGGTCGCCATCACGGTGTCCGTGGTGGGGCCCGCTGCGAGTTAACCTTCCCGGGCGCCGTGGTACCGTCCCGCTCGCGTGGGGGCCGGTGGGAGTGACGGGCGAGCGTGTCGACCGGGAGCTGAGGGGTTGCGGCGTGAGTGTCGACCGGGATCGGAGGGGTTGCGGCGGGGGACGATCTCGTGGGGACGAGGTGCGTGTGGGTGGCTCCGGCGGGACGAAACGTTTTACTCCCGCTCTCTCGGAGGTGGAGGTACGGGACCGTGGGTTAGTGGTATACTTCGGGCCTTGGGTGCCCGTGACCCCGGTTCAAATCCGGGCGGTCCCACTACGTACGGACTCTTGCTAAACTAACAGATTCGGTAGGTTCGGCTGTCGACGTGCGAGAGAGCCTCCGGCGAACACGACGGGACGAATCGGTGGAAACGTTCAACACACGAACTCCGACAGAGACGAACGAACGGTCCCCACCGACGCTGAACACTGCCGGCAGCTGGTACGAATGGATTCGTCGGGAATCCTTCGAATCCAGAATTACATCGCCACAGTAGCGCCTACGGATCGGTGGTAAAGTGAGACGTGTGAAAGAAGTAGAGTAGCCCAGGAGACCCACAGAGTGGTCTTCTGTGTCACCGTTTGGTTTATTAGCCCGGAGAAGTGACTGACTGATGGCCTGATTCATCACCAGGCCGGTAAACACCCAGATGTGCCACCAGTAGCAGGGAAGTGTGAGGCCTGGTAGGTGGCAGAAGCTGGGAAACGACATATCAATCCCCTTTCGTGTACGAAGAAAATCCGCCGGCAGTTAGCCGAGCGGGGCGACCAACACCCTATCCAGCGAGACGGGTCGTCTCAGTTCACGTAAGCGTACGCCGCCAGTGAGAGTACAGCGAAGAGAACTCCCACAGCGACTGCGCCCCCGTGAACCAGCAGGGAGCCAGTCAACACCCCCATCGCAGGGGCGGACTCCGGCAGAAGCTGAATCGCAGACATATCAATCCCTGCCACCCGTAATCAGCGGGCGGCACTCGGGCTACTCCTGCTTCGTACTTCACTCACACGGTCGGATATTCTCCCAATGTATTCTAATCATGATAACAATTGCAGGTGACATCAGTGGACGACCTGCGACACGGGAAATCGTAGAGGGGTGTCGTACGCCGGAGTCCCGATACCTACCCGAGCACGAACTACGGCGCCCAGTACGACTCGTACAGGTACGTACACGGGAGGATCAATACGGCGGCGACGGCCTCGAACACTCGACCGACCCCGGCGTGGACCTCCCTGACCAGTCGCGCGAGCAACAACACGAGCATTCCGAGCAGGTACGCCGGAGCGAACGGGAGCCACAGGACTCGCGCGGCGGGCTCGCGGTAGTCGGCCGGTAACAGCGGGATCGGGTCCAGACGACGGACCACGCGCAACGCGAGTGAGTCGGACACGGCTCCGTCTGGCTCGGCCACCGAGGTATGGTTTGTGCCCGGACGGGTCGCGTCGACCGGCGCACCATCCGCCCCGCGACCTGCCGGAGACGCGACCCGACAGTTGAAGCCGTCGCGTCCCCTGGGTTCCGACGAGATGAGTACGGAGACGCTCACCACCGACGACTACCGGACCCTCCAGCAGCGCCGCCGCGAGGTCGCGGGCAACGAGGAGCGAGCGACCGTCCGGGAGGTGACGCTGACGGACGCCACGGCACGGCTCCGGCTCGGGTTCGCGTGGGCCGACGCCGACGAGCACGTCTCTTTCGACCTCCACAGCGAACGGGACGTGCTCGCCTTGGAGTCGCTCGCGGCGGCCGCCGGGTACGACTTCGACCACCTCCCGTACCTCGAAGGGGAGACGGTCGCCGTCACGTACCTCGACGGCGAGTGGGTGCCGACCGCGACGTTACCCACCGCCACGGAGAGCGACGTGTTCGGCGACGACGACGACGGCCTCTCGGGCCTCGACCTCGCCGAGCGACTCGCGCACGGCGTCTCCGACCGCGTGGAGCGGCTCGACGCACAGCAGGTGGTCCTCGGCGTGATCGTGTTCAAGAAGCTCCTGATCGTCTCGACGCTGGTGTACCTGCTGCTCACCTGAGCCGAGACGGCACACGAGGTGGGTGACCGGTCGACCCGACAGTTCTTACCCCATCGCGCACCACACTCGGTACGATGAGTCAGGTGGAGCGCCAGGAGTTGGAGGAGTTCCGCGGCTTCTACAGACGCTACTACGAGGACGACATCGCCGAACTCGCCCAGCGGTACCCCAACGAACAGCGGTCGCTGTACGTCGAGTACGACGATCTCTACCGCTTCGACGCCGAGCTCGCCGAACGCTACCTCAACAAGCCGGAGGACATGCGCGAGATCGCCGAGGAGGCGCTGCGGACCTACGACCTCCCCGCGGACGTGTCGCTCGGGCAGGCACACGTCCGCCTGCGCGGCCTGCCGGCCTCGAACACCATCGACATCCGGAACATCCGGGTCGTCGACGACCACATCGGCTCGATGGTCGCCGTCCAGGGGATCGTCCGGAAGGCGACGGACGTGCGCCCGAAGATCGTCGAGGCCGCCTTCGAGTGTCAACGCTGCGGCACGATGACGTACATCCCGCAGTCGGACTCGGGCTTTCAGGAGCCCCACGAGTGTCAGGGGTGTGAACGACAGGGCCCGTTCCGGATCAACCACGATCAGTCGGAGTTCGTCGACGCCCAGACGATCCGCGTCCAGGAGTCGCCGGAGGGGCTGCGCGGCGGCGAGACCCCGCAGGCGATCGACGTCTACCTCGAAGACGACGTGTGTGGGGAGGTCACGCCGGGCGACCACGTCAGCGTCGCCGGCGTGCTCCACATCGAACAGCAGACCTCCGGCAACGAGAAGACGGCGCTGTTCGACCTCTACATGGACGGTGTCACCGTCACCATCGAGGACGAGGAGTTCGAGGACATGGACATCTCCGACGAGGACGTGGCGGAGATTCTCGAACTCGCCGACAGTCCGGACATCTACGAGAAGATGGTCGACTCCGTCGCCCCGTCGATCTACGGCTACGAACAGGAGAAACTCGCCATCGTCCTCCAACTGTTCGGCGGCGTCACCAAACACCTCCCGGACGAGTCCAGAATTCGTGGCGACTTGCACATGCTCCTGATCGGCGATCCCGGTACAGGCAAATCGCAGCTCCTCTCGTACACCCAGAACATCGCGCCACGGTCGGTGTACACCTCCGGGAAGGGGTCGTCGGCCGCGGGGTTGTGTGTCACCGGAGACACACTCGTCCACACGACCGACGGGATCAGGCGAATCGAAGACATCGTCACACCCGACATTCCGGAGTCGGTGGAGACGGAGACTGCAGTCGAACGAGCGCTCGACCTCTACACGTACGACGAAGCGACCGGTGAGACGACGGTCGCATCCACGTCACACGTCTGGCGGATGCCACCGAAGCCGTGTCGACGGATCGAGACGGCCAGTGGGACACAGCTAGAGACATCGCGGAACACACCAGTTCTGACGTGTGGCGACGACGGCCCCGAGTGGACACCGATCTCCGAGGTCGAAGCGGGGGATCACGTCGGGACCCCCAATTTCGACGGGATCGAACGATCGTCACCGGCGACCGACGAGTCTGCCGAGGACCCAGACGGGGCACCAGCGATGACCGACGGTGCTGTCGGGTCCACGGATGGGGCCGATCTGGAATGGGACAGAGTGGTCACCACTGTCGACACCGGTGAGAAAGAATTGTACGATCTGACCGTTCCGGAGACCAACAACTTCGTCGCCAACGGCGTCGTGACACACAACACCGCTGCAGCCGTCCGCGACGACTTCGGCGACGGCCAGCAGTGGACGCTGGAGGCGGGGGCGTTGGTGCTCGCGGACAAGGGGATCGCGGCCATCGACGAACTCGACAAGATGGCCGAAGACGACAGGTCTGCGATGCACGAGGCATTAGAACAACAATCTATTAGCATAAGCAAGGCTGGAATAAACGCGACACTCAAATCGCGGTGTTCGTTGTTGGGGGCGGCGAACCCGAAGTACGGGCGGTTCGACCAGTACGAGCCGATCGGCGAGCAGATCGACCTGGAGCCGGCGTTGATCTCGCGGTTCGACCTGATCTTCACGGTGACGGATCAGCCGGACCCGGACCACGACGCGAAGCTGGCGGATCACATCCTCACGACGAACTACGCGGGGGAGTTGAACACCCAGCAGACGGAGATGACCAACAGCGAGGTGACGCGCCAACAGGTCGAAGACGTCCAAGAGGAGGTCGCGCCGGTGGTCGACGCCGAACTCCTCAGGAAGTACGTCGCCTACTCGAAGCGGAACTGCTTCCCGCGGATGACGGACGCCGCTCGCGACGCGATCCAGGAGTTCTACGTCGATCTCCGGTCGAAAGGTGCCGACGAGGACGCCCCGGTCCCCGTCACCGCCCGGAAGTTGGAGGCGACCGTCCGGCTCGCGGAGGCGTCCGCTCGCGTCCGCTTGGCCGACGAGGTGACCGCCGACGACGCCGAGCGCGTCATCGAGATCGTCCGCTCGTGTCTCCAGGACATCGGGGTCGACCCCGAGACCGGCGAGTTCGACGCCGACGTGGTCGAGACCGGCACCTCGAAGAGTCAACGTGACCGGATCAAGAACCTCAAGGACCTCCTCCGGGAGGTCGACGAGGAGTACGAGGACGAACCCGGCGCCCCCCGCGACCAGGTGCTGGAGCGCGCCGACGAGGTCGGGATGGACCGCTCGAAGGTCGAAGACGAGATCGAGAAGCTGAAGACGAAGGGCGATCTCTACATGCCGGACGGCGACCACATCAAGGTGGTCTGACACCGACCTTTTTCACTCCTCGGGGTGGCCGCCTGCGGCGGCCACCCGAGGAAAAAAGCTCGATCAAAAAGGGCCGCGAGCGCGCCCCGCGGGGCGCGCTCGCGGTGGATTGCGGTGCCGCGACCGCACCGCTCCGCCGCCGCCCCGCACCGCTCTGCTCCGCCGCCGCCCCGCACCGCACCGCTCTGCTCCGCCGCCGCCCCGCACCGCTCTGCTCCGCCGCCGCCCCGCACCGCACCGCTCTGCTCCGCCGCCGCCCCGCACCGCTCTGCACCGCTCCGCCGCCGCCCCGCACCGCTCCGCTCTGCTCCGCCACCGCTTGGCGCCGCTACCACCACACCACCACCGCCGCACCGCGAGTTCGTGTGTCTCTGTGACCGTCTCACTCTCGATCTCGGACATCGTCGTACGCGGCGTCGAAGAACGCCCGTTCGAGTGTCACCGTCCGGCAGAACAGATCCGCGACCCGCGCCTCGCGGCGCGGCGAGAGTCGCGGCCTGACGGCGTCCAGCTCCTCGCGGAGCCACGTCACCGTCTCGGAGAACCCCTCGTTCGCGTGGAGCTCGATCCACTCCGCGAGGTAGAACCGCTCGGGACCCCCCTCGGTCGCCGCCCGCGTCGCCCACGAGCGGTACACCCACTCCGCGGGGACGACGACCGCCAGCGTCTCCGCGTACCCACCGGCCCGCGCGGCACGACCGAGCAGGTCGACGAACGCCGCCGTCGAGGGCGCGAGGTCGGGACTCGCCCGGGCCGACTCGGGGACCCCGAGGGCGTCGAACGATCGCCGGAAGTAGTCGTCCTCGTCGTCCGTCAACACCGCCAGGAAGTCGACCAGCCGCGACTGTGTCGCCGGGTCGGGTGCCTCCCCGACCGCGTGTCCGAGGAGGCCGACCAGGTCCCCAACGAAGGCGTAGTCCTGGACGAGGTACCGCCGGAAGACCGCATCTGCGACATCTCCACTGGCCACTTCGTGTGTGAACCGGTGGTCGACGGCCGCGGTCCAGTCCGGTTCGGCACGTGCGCGAAGCCAGTCGGTGAACCGGTCGGCGTCGGCGTCCGTGAACCGCTCGGGTGCACTCTCATCCGACGGCTCGGGTGCGTCGGCCGTCACAGGTCCCACTCCTCGCGTCGCCACGCGGCGTCCCAGAAGCGGTACTCGTAGCGGGCGGAAGTCCGGAACAGCTCCCGGTACCGCTCGCGGTCCGCGGCCGTCGCCTCGCGCGCCACGTCGTCCATCAGCGTCAGACACCAGTCGGTGAGTTCCGAGAACTCCTCGCCCGCGTACGTCTCGATCCACTCGGCGTACCGCTCGTCGGCCGGCAGCCCGCGCTCGGCGAGCCGCAGCCCGACCTCGTTGAACCCCCACATACACGGGAGCAGCGCCGCGACGGTGTCGCCGAACGTCCCGGTCGCCGCCGTCCGGACGAGGAAGTCCGTGTACCCCCGCGTCGTCGGCGACGGCTCCGTCGCCTCCAGATCGGCCTCGTCGATCCCGAACTCGGCCGCGTACGACCGGTGGAGGTCCATCTCCGTGTTCACCGTCGACTCCAGCAACTCCGCGAACGTCCCCATCCGGTCGAGATCCGGCGCGTTCGCCGCCCCCAACGCGAACAGTCGCGCGTACTCGGTCAGGTAGACGTAGTCCTGCCGCACCCAGTACCGGAACGGGGCCTCGTCGAGCGTCCCCGCGCCCAACTGCTCGACCATCGGGTGCTCGAGGATCGCCTCCCAGTACATCTCCGCCTCGTCGTCGATCTCGTCGGTGAAGCTCACACCCGACGCCTCGAGCGCCCTCACCGAGAGTGTTACGACCGAGTTGTATCACTCGGTTGTTGGTCGTCGTCGGGTGGTAGTCGAGGGTTCACTCCCCGTCGGTGCGCCCGTGCCACCAGCGGAGCCAGTCCGCGAGTGGGCCACGCTGGCCCTCCACGGTGATCTCGACGGAGCCGCTCAGTCCCCACTCCGCGGTGGGCGCTCCCCCGCCCGTCCGCAGCGGGACCTCCACCCACACGTCGTCGAACGAACACACGAGGTCCTCCTCGCGGTCGACCGCCTCGTCGAGCAGTTCGTCGACCCGACGCGACCACTCCGGTCGTCGCGGGTCGACACCCTGCGCCGTGTCACTCATACCCACCTCTTCGAGGACCGCCGACTTGTAGTTCCCGCCGTGACGCCGCCGACTCGCCCGCGCCCGCCGCCACCGCGGACCGACACTGCCACCGGTCGCCCCCGACACCACCGTCACACCGAACCACAACCGATTACCACCACGTAGTACTACGTGGTCGTATGCGAGCCACGGCTCCGGACGAGCGGCCGGTCGTGTTGACCGTCGCCGGCAGCGACTCGGGTGGCGGCGCGGGGATCCAGGCGGACGTGAAGACGATCGAGGCGACCGGCGGGTTCGCCACGAGCGTCGTGACGAGCGTCACTGCCCAGCACACCCGTGGTGTCGAGTCGACACACGTCCTCCCGGTCGCGGAGGTACGGGCACAGTTGGACGCCGTCTTCGACGACTTCGACGTGCGGGCGGTGAAGACCGGGATGCTCGCGACCGCCGAGATCGTCGACTGCGTCGCCGAGCGCGCCCGCGAGACGGACGTCCCGTTCGTCGTCGATCCGGTGATGGTGGCCGCCTCCGGCGACCGCCTCCTGGAACCTGCCGCCGAGGACGCCTACCGCGACCTGCTCGCGGCGGCGACACTCGTCACACCCAACGCGGACGAGGCGGCGGTGTTGACCGGGATCGACCCCGACGACGAGGCCGACCTCCGGCGCGTCGGCGAACGGCTCGTCGCCGACGGCGCCGAGGCGGCACTCGTGAAGGGTGGCCACGTCGACGGCGACCCGGTGACGGACGTGCTCGTCCGCGGGGCGGAGCGTGGGAACGCGGCCGACGGCGGTGGTGGCAGCGACGGAGGCGAGGGTGGTGGAACGACCGGTCGGGAGGACGACGGCGGCGAACGTGACCGGACGGTCGTCGAGACGGTCTCCCACGAGCGTGTCGACACCGACGCGACACACGGGTCGGGGTGTACGTTGTCGAGTTCGATCGCCGCACGGTTGGCGGGCGGGGCGACGCTGTCCGCGGCGGTCGCGGGTGGGATCGACCACGTCGCTCGCGCGGTGCGGTACCCCCTGGCCGTCGGTCGCGGGCCGGGTGCAGTCCACCACACCGTGGAACTGCGCGACGAGGGGGCCCGCGAGAGGACCCGCGAGGCCCTCGTCGCCGTCCGCGAGAGCGAGCCGTTCGCCGCCGTCGGCGAGTCCGTCGCGGTCGCGACGCCGTACGCGGAGTCTCCCGCGGGCGTCGTCAGTGCCGTCGACGATGGAATCGCCGGCGACAACCGAGCCCTCGAGTCCGGCGGAGACGACGTCGGCGTCGTGTTCGGACGAGAGACGCCGGTGGTCGACGCCTTGCTGGCCGCTCGTGAGCGAGCGCCGACACTGCGGGTCGCGGTCACGGTGACACACGAGGGAGACGTGACGACTGCCGTCGACACGCTCGGCTGGGAGACGGTGTCGGTCGAGGGGAGTGACGAGACCGGCGACACACTCGCCGACAGCGGGATGGCGGCCGGTGACGGAACGGGAGCGCCACACGCCGTCCGACTCGGAGGCGACGAGTCGCCGGCCGTCGTGGTCGTCGCACCGGACTCGGAGCGACTCCACGAGCGACTGACCGCACTCGTCGAGGCGGCCGACTCGCGGCGGGAACCGTAGCGCGACGGCCTCAGTACGACAGTACTTCGAGGTCGGAGACACGTTCGAAGTCCTCGTCTCGTGTGACGAGACAGGCCCCCGCGTCTCGACAGACGCCGGCGATTATCACGTCGCCCAGGTTCACCGGCTCGCCGGCTGCCCGGAGTTCGCGTTCGACCGCGACCGCCTCGCGGACGGCGGTCTCCGTCGTCGGGAGGGGCTCGATCCAGTCGAGCGCGTCGGCGATTCGCGCGACGGCGTCCGGCCCGTTACTCCGGAGACCACCACGGTACGTCTCGAACAGGACGTACGACGGAGCGGCGAACGGCTCCGGCTCGTGATCCTCGACGAACGCCAGCGTGGCCGGCTCGCCGTCGAGGTAGTCGACGAGGAAACTCGTGTCCGCCGCGATCATCGGGGCTGCCGCTCGCGGGAGTCGTCCAATCGCTCGCGTGCGTCGGCGTCGAACTGCTCGCGTGCGTCGGCGACCGCGGCGGCGAACCCCGGTGTGTCGGCCATCGCGCCGAACCCGTCGGCCGGGTCACCCTCTGCGTCGGTCAAGCGGATGATCGTCTCCGTGAAACTCTCGTCGGGACGCTTGTGTGCCCGGAGTCTGTCGTACGCCTCCTCCGTGATCGTGAGACTCTTTGTCGGCATCGTCGTACGTCTACATCTACACGTACGTGTACTTGCCAGTTACGGCCGAACTGGCAGTTTCGGTCGGAGTGACGGTCACGGCGTACCGAGAGTCGTCGCTACGGCTCCAACTCCAGCGGGACGCTCCCGGAGGTGTACCCCTGGACCCACCCGTTCGGACGGAGGCGGAAGACGACGGCCGGCCGGTGACCCACGTCCGGCTGTTCGCCGTAGATCCGCCGCCAGTCGTCGTCCGCGAACGACGAGCAGTCGACGAACAGCGTCACGCCGCCGCCGTGGGCCTCCAGTTGCCCGGTCGTCTTCGTCTGGGCGGTGTCTTTGATCGCCCGCAGCGGGGAGTCGGTCGAACGGCGGCCCGTCGGCACCGGTCGCGTCACCTCCACAAGCGTCGGCTCCTCGCCGTCGCGTTCGGCGCGGTAGTCGATGACGTGGTCCGTCGACACCTCGATCTCGGGGACCACGTCGTACCCGGCACGCCAGAGGAACCACGCCACGTCGAACTCCCCCATCGTCGCCGCCATCCGGGTGAGGTCGAACAGCTCCGAGGTGCCGAGCTTCGCGGCCATCTCCTCGCGGTACGGGTCGAGTGTCCCCTCTGCGAGGAACGACTCGTAGAACCCCGCCGCCTCGTCGCGGGTCGTGTCCGGGAAGCCGGCGTTCGCGTCGCGGAAGAACCGACGCGTGGTCTCGGCGCCGTCCTTCGAGCAGAACACCGGGAGGAAGAACCACGACAGCGTCGGGTACGCCTCCAGCCACGGCTCGGCCTCGTGGAGCGTCGCCGTCAGTTCGCGTTCGACCCACTCGGTCACCGCCGCGGGCGCCTCGGCGAAGTCGTACTTCGTCGTCCGCCACAGGTCCGAGGGGGTCTCCGTGTTGCCGACCCAGTAGCCGCCCGCCCCGCCGCCGGTGCCGTCCGGTCCCTCGCCGTCGGCCGTCCAGCAGAACAGCGCGAGACTCCCGTCGTCCATCTCGAACCGACGCGCCTCGTAGCCGTCGGGCGGGGAGAACCACGGCGTCGCCGCGACCGCACCGAGGTTGTCGTCGAGGGCGTCGTACAGCGCGGATCGCACCCGGTCCCCGGACCAACGGCCGGGCGAGTACCGGAATCGGAGAGGCGTCGCCACACCCTCACTCGGCGGAGCGACCGTTTCAACGCGTCGGCTCGGCGGCGTCGCGACTGGCGGTGTCGGCGGCGTCGCGACTGGCGGTGTCGGCGGCGTCGCGACTGGCGGTGTCGGCGGCTGAGGGGAGTAAGCCCCCTTCGGTTCGACCCGACATTCGGCTGAGCGCCCGCACCACACCCGCCGCAGTCACGCGGTCGCGAAGACCGCGCGACCGCGACGGTCGCGTCCAGACTACCATCGGGCACCGCCGTCGTGGCGGTGCCGTCGGTGCGGGCTTGCACCGGCGAGGGTTCGCCGTTCCATCCGTTCCCGGGTGTCGCACCTCGGCGGGGGCTCCCGGCCCGCGCTCGCACGCGGTGCGTCGGGTGGCGGCGTCGCCGCGGCCACCGGTCACCCCTCGCGGGGCGGTTCGCGCGCCTCATCGGTCGACCCGGGCGGTGTCGTCTCTGTTCCAGAGCCAGCCGTCTCCGACTCCGGGCGTGTGCCCGGTCGCCCGTCCGGACGGTGGGGGGACTTTCCTCGTGTCGCCACGGGGGTCGGGCTCCCTCTGCCACCCCCGGGTACGACACCCCCGTTGATAAGTCTCGTGGGGGTCGGGGAAGGGTTGAAGTCTCCCCGGCACATCCGTGGGGGTATGTCTCAGGCTCGGGCCGTGCAACTCTCGTACCAGGACGGAGTCCGCGCGGTCGAACTCGCCCGGGAGTCGGTGGCTGCCTTCGTACGCCGCGGCCAACGCGAGGACCCGGGGAGCATGCGCGACGCGTTCTACAACCGCACCGGTGCGTTCGTCCGGCTGAAGTCGACGCGTGGCCGCGGTCGGCTCCGCGGGTGTGCCGGCTCGTACAGCGCCGACGAACAGCTCGGGCACGCCATCGTCGACGCCGCCATCGGTGCGGCCTCGAAGGACTCCGGCGGCTCGGAGGTCGAGTCCGGCGAACTCGACACACTCCAGGTGTCCGTCTGCGTCGTCGAGGACGTGACACTGACCGACGACCCCGTCGCCGATCTCGAACTCGGTCGCCACGGCGTCGCCGTCGACTACCGCGACCAGCACGGCTGGCTGTACCCGACAGTCCCCGTCGAGAACGGCTGGAGCACGGAACAGTTCCTCTCGCGCACCTGCCGGAAGTGCGGCCTCTCCCCGCTCGCGTGGCAGGAAGACGAGGCGGTCGTCACGCTCATCGACGGCCAGGTGTACCGCGAACGCCCCGACGGCGGCAGCGTCGAAGAACTGTAGCGGCCGTCCGCGACGACAGACGCCCAGATTCTCTACCACCCGCGTCCCGAGTCACCGCCGTCGCTCTCGACTGCCACCGAGCCGCCTCTCGTCACCGAACCTCTCTCACTCCCGAAGCGCCGAGCAGGGAACCTCTCACTCCCGGAACCCGACACGGTCGGCCTCCGCGAGTGCCCGCTCGGCGGTCGCGTCGATCTCGAACGAGCGGACGACCTCGCCGTTCCGCACCACCGGCTCCAACAGCGACTCCCCGTCTGCGGGGCCCGCGCGATCCCGCCGGCCGACGTGGTGGCCCCCCTCGGGCGTGCGGTACACCGACTTCGCGCCCGAGAGTTTCCCGCGTTTGGCCGCCGGTTCGCCGTCCACCGTCACCAGGTCCAGCGAGAAGTCCACCGGATCGGCGTTCGAGACGGAGCCGCCGACGCCGAACCCGTCGGCCACGTCGCGGAGCCGCCGCAGGTCCGCGGGGCCGAGTCCGCCCGAGAGGAACACGTCCACGTCGTCGCGGCCGCGGGCGTCCAGTTCCCACGCGACCTCGCGGGCGACGTGCCGGAAGTCGCCGCGCCGCGAGCCGGTCGTGTCGAGTCGGACCCCGTCGAGGTCCTCCCCCAACTCCGCGGCGGCGGCCAACACCTCCTCGACCTCGTCGCCGTAGGTGTCGCACAGCGCGACCACCGGGGTGTCCTCGGGACTCGCGTCCGCGAAGGCTCGCCACGCCGCCGCGCGCTCCGCGCGGCCGAAGCAGATCACCAGTGCGTGTGGCATCGTCCCCGACGGCTCGCGGTCCAACTGCTCGCCGGCGGCGACGTGCGAGAACCCGTCGAACCCCGCCTGGAGTGCGCTCCGCTCGACCATCCCGGCGAGCGCCGGGTGGACGTGGCGTGCGCCGAAGGACAGCAGGGTCGTCTCCGGCGCGGCCACGCGACACGCCAGTGCGGCCGTCGCGACGCCGGTCGCGTGCGAGAGGAACCCCAGCAGCGCCGTCTCCAACTCCGCGAACGCGAGGTACGACCCCTCGATCCGGAGCACTGGCCCACCGTCGAAACACGTCCCCGGCGGGAGTGCGTCCACGTCGACACCTCGCCCGGCGAGCAGCGAGACGGCGTTCTCGACGCCCGCGAGCACCTCGAACGTCCCCGTCGGGAACTGGTCGGCGGTCACCTCCGCGACGACGTGTGGGTCGCGGTCGGCCGCCGTCAGCGTCTCGCGCGTCCGCCGGAAGTAGGCGTCCGTCGCGCGCCCCTCGAGGATCGCCGCGGTGTCGACGGTGTCGAACGGCTCCGCAGACGGTCCCGTGGCGTCCGCGGTCGCTGCAGTCGCCGTGGCGTCCGCCGGGGCTCCAGCGTCGGACGCCGCCTCGGCGTCCGGCGGTGTCGTGTCGTCTGTCACACCCCGGGGTTCGTCGGCATCCGACAAAAACCGTCGCAGGTGGAGGCGGTGGTGGCCGGGGTAGTGGTGAAGAGTCGAGAGTGGAGGTGGGACCCGCCCTCACAGCCGCGACCGGATCGTCTCGGCGGTGGCGTCCCCGACGCCGTCCACGTCGGTGAGCGCGTCGTGACTCGCCGCGCGGACGTTCTCGACGGAGCCGAACCGCCGCAGGAGTCGTTCGCGCGTCTGCGGGCCGACACCCGGCACCTCGTCCAACACCGTCGACACGTCGTCGCGGAGCTTCTGGTGGTACTGGACCGCGAAGCGGTGGGCCTCGTCGCGGACGCGCTGGAGCACGTGGAGGTGGGCCGCGTCGTCGGCCCAGTCGTGGACGCGGTCGTCCGTGATCACCAGTTCCTCCTCCTTCGCCAACGCGACGGCGGGCACGTCCCAGCCGGTCGCCGCCAGCGCGTCCGTCGCCGCGCCGAGTTGCCCGTCCCCGCCGTCGATCACGAGCAGGTCCGGGTCCGGCCGGTCGTCGCGTCCCTCGACGGCGCGGTCGGCACGCCACCGCAGCAACTCCCGCATGTTGTCGTAGTCGTCGTTCCGGTCGGTGAGCTTCTTGCGCCGGTAGGCCGACTTCTCCGCCGACCCGTCCACGAAACAGACGTTCGATCCGACGGCGTGTCGCCCCTGCGCGTGGGACACGTCGAACCCCTCGATCCGCTCGGGACGGGCGATCCTCAGCGCGTCCGCCAGCGCACCGAGTTCGTCCGTCCGGGTCGGGCCACTGCGGGCGTTCTTCAACGCGAGATCGACGAGTTTCCCCTCGCGACCCGCGCCGGGGACGCGGACGGCGACGCCCTCCGTCTCCAGCCACTCGCGGACCTCCCGCTCGTCGGGCCGCTCCGAGAGGAGGATCGCGTCCGGGAACGATCGCTCGGCGTAGTACTGGACGAGGAACGCCGACAACACGGCCGCGACGCCGTCGCTCCCCTCGGGCGCGTCGAGGGTGTGGCGCGACCGGTCGACGAGTTGGCCGTCCTCGCTGTGGAGTCGCGCGACGACCGCCCGGTCCCCCTCGACGGTCGCCCCGAGCACGTCCACCGCCGACTCCCGACCGGCCTCGTCGCTGATCGCCGCCTCACCCTCGCCGTGGAAGGCTCGCACCACGTCGAGACGGTCCCGGAGGTTGGCGGCGCGCTCGAACTCCTGGGCGGCGGCGGCCGCCTCCATCGCCCGCTCCATCGGGTCCGCGAGGATCCCCGTCTCGCCCTCGAGGAACCGCCGGACGCTGGTCACGTCCTCGGCGTACGTCTCGGAGTCGATCTCGTCGACACACGGCGCGGTACACAGCCCGACCTCGTAGTCGAGACACGGGCGGTCGCGGGTGTCGTACTCGTGGTCGGAACAGCCGCGCAGCCCGTACGTCTCCCGCAGCGCCTTGACGACCGTCTCCACGCGCCCGACGCTGGTGAACGGGCCGAAGACGGTCGCTCCCTCGTCGGGGTCGCGGGTCACCTCGATCCGCGGGACCGGGTGGGCGGTCAACTGCACCAGCGGGTACGACTTGTCGTCTTTCAGCCGGACGTTGAACCGCGGACTGTGGCGCTTGATCAGGTTCGCCTCCAACAACAGTGCCTGCGTCTCCGTGTCGGTGACGGCGTAGTCCAGTGTGTCCGCACGCTCGACCATCCGCGCGATCCGAGCCGACCGCGGGTCGGCGTACGACCGCACCCGGTCCCGCAGGTCAACCGCCTTCCCGACGTACAACACCGTCTCGCCGGCGAGGAACTGGTACACCCCGGGGTCGGTCGGGAACGCCGCCGCACGCTCTCGGAGTTTGGCCGCGTCCATCACAAACCGTTCGGGGCCCGACGAGTTTCAGGGTGACGCGTCGGTGGGCAGACGAGTTTCTGTGTGACACGTCGGGAGCGGATCGACGACACCGACGTGACCGCGCGCCACGAGTGTGGGTGGCAGACCCACGAGCGGTCGCGGCAGGTCGTGCCGGATCCGAGATGCTACCGACGGGTCGTCGGCAGAACCAACGCCCCGGGAGACACAAGGATTCCGGTGTCGCTCCCCCGGGAGACTCTACTTATCAAAACGGCGAACCCAGAGTTAACTTTGAAATAGACTGGTGGGTTCACGCATCCTGTATGTCGTGGTTCACGAAGCTGCGGGACCGGTTCCGTGACGACGCGGCCGACGGGGACGGCTCGACCCTCACCGACGGCGGCGTCGCACAGGGGGCCGAACCGGTCACCGCGGAGCCGACGGGGGAGACCGACGAAGACGACGAGTTGAACGTCGACGACGATCTGTTGTTGGACAGTATCGGCTCGCCCGTGTTCATGCTCGACACCGACGGCGAGATCGTCGCGTGGAACGAGGGGATGGCCGGTGTGACGGGTGTCTCGGACGAGACCGCGCTGGGACACGTCGGCGTCGCGGAGTTGGTGTACGACGACGCGAGCGACGCACAGACACTCGCGGAGAAGGTGTTGTCGGCCCCCGAGTCGGCCCACGAGCGGTTCGACGTCGAACTCAGAGACCCCGAGTTGCAGGTGTACGCCGACGACGAGCGGCTCGTCGGCGGCGACGGGGCGGTCCACTTCTGTGAGCTCACGGCGCGGCCGCTGTACGAGGACGGGGAGTTCGTCGCCGTCGTCCAGACCGTCATCGACAACACCACCGAGGTGCGTCGCCGCGAGTCCGTCGAGGGGCTCGTCGACGAGGTGCAGGCGACGCTGCGAGAACTGATGGACGGGAACCTCGGCGCCAGAGCCTCCTTCGAGGACGAGCACGACTGTCTCGACGAGGACCTCCTGCTCGTCGTCGAGGAACTCAACCGGACCGCGGAGACGTTCGAGGAGACCGCCGCGGGCGTCGACGAGCGAGCCGCGGAGTTGCGGGCCGCCGTCGACCGCGCCAGCGAGGCCGCCGAGGGGATCGCGGAGAACGTCGGCGAGCAGAACGAACTGCTGGAGGAGGGTGTCTCGGAGATGCAGACGTTCTCGGCGTCGATGGAGGAGGTCGCCGCCACGGCCGAGCAGGTCGACCAGGCGGCCGAGCAGGCGCGCGACGCCGCCGTCGAGGGACTCGGCGCCTCCGAGGACGCCCGCGAGGCGACGGACGACGTGACGGAGATCGGCCAGGAGTTGGTCGACTCCGTGACGGCGTTGGGCGACCGGATGGACGAGATCGAGGAGGTCGTCGAGGTGATCTCGGACGTGGCCGAGCAGACGAACCTGCTGGCGTTGAACGCCAACATCGAGGCCGCCCGCGCCGGCGAGGAGGGTGACGGCTTCGCGGTCGTCGCCGAGGAGGTGAAGAGTCTCGCCGACGAGACACGCAGTCACACCGAAGACATCACCGAGAGTATCGACGCCCTGCAGTCACAGACGGACGACACCGTCGTCGCCGCAGAACAGTCCCACGAGCAGATCGACCACGCGGCCGAGCAGATCGACGAGGTGTTGGTCGCCTTCGAGGAGATCGCCGACGCGATCGACGAGGCCGCCGACGGGATCGCGGAGGTGTCCCGGGCGACGGACGACCAGGCCTCCACCGTCGAGGAGCTCACGGCGACGATCGAGGACGTGCGCCAGCGGTCGGACGAGACGGAGGACGCCGCCCGCGACATCGTCGACGCGACGGACGAACAGGACGCCGCGATCGACGAACTCACCGACCGCGTCGACGAGTTGCGGGGCGGCCGAGGCGCGACGCGCGCCGACGGCGGTCGCGTCGGGACCCGAGGTGCGGCCGACCCTGCCGAGTGAGGGCTGCTCTCGATCCCGGCTCCGCGGAGTGATCACTCCTCTACCGATTCTCGCTCGCCGCTTCTCGCGCGCCGCTTCTCGCTCGCCGCTTCTCGCGACACGGACCCGAGCCGTTTACCAGCCGGGGCGCCGACCGGGTAGTATGCGCCTGTGGCTCGTCGAGCGGTCCCACGACACCCGCAACGTCGTCACGATCACCTACGCGACGACCGACGGCGACCGAATCTACCGGCGGCAGGCGACGGTCGAACGGCTCTCTCGGTCACCGGCGACGGCCGCGACCGAACGCGACCCGGAGGCCGTCGAGACCGTCGACGACCCCGACCGCCGCGAGCGGTACGCCGAGGAGGCGTCTCGGATGGCCGAGACACACGACCCCGACGACGAGGTCTGACGCCACCGCTGGCGGGTGTCGAGCGCCCGGCGACCGCCGACGCCAGACGACACGCTACTCGCAGATCGACCCCACACGTCACGCCACCGCGAGAACCAACCGCCGCCGCGCGCCGCTCAACACCACTCTTCGAGCGGTCGCGCCTCTCCCGCACGGATCGAGAGCCAGGCGTCCTCGCGCCCGAGATCCGCGATCACGAACTCGGAGGTCGACTCGTCGACTGCGGCCATAACCTCCGCACCTCCGTCCGTGTGGGACTGTGTCATGTCTGACACTGTGTCCCACGACGACATAAACGCGTCGGAACCGCGTGAGTGTTTCACGCACCGAGATCGGCCCGCGGGGGCTCGCACCCGTGGAGACGTGTCCGTTCCGTGGGCTACCACCTCCAGTCACGGGGCCACGCCGTGGGTGGCCGGTCCGCGTGTGACCGTCACCTGGGTGACCGCTCCGTGGACGGTCTGGTCACGCGTCGTCGACGTGGTACAGCGTCGCGCCGCCGGGGAGCGGCGCCGGAGTGACCGGCACCGTCGGCGGGTCGCCGCCGAGGGTCGTGAAGGCGGCGTCCGCGCCGGTCGCGGCGGCGACGGTCGCGAGCGGGCGGTGGAGTTCCGGCGGGCAGTGGAGCGCGTAGAGCACGTCGGCGTGGTACGGCCCACCGGGGTCCGCGCCGTCCCGGGCGCGATCGGCGGCCGCGAGGAGGTCGTCGCGGACGAACTGGACTCCCTCCGGGACCGCTCGCGGACGCACGTCCGTGGCGACGACGGAGAGCCCGCGCTCGGCGAGCGTGGCGGCCACGCCGGGGCGGCGACCGACGCCGACCTCGCAGGCCGAGTCGTGATCCGCGAGCGTGTCGGCGACGGGAGTGCGGTCGGGCACGAGACTGGGCGAGAAACTTATGCCCGGGCCACACAAAAGGAGTTCCATGCTCGTCGACATCGTGCCCGTCGGGGAGGTCCCCGCGCAGGTCAAGCGGGAGGCGTCCGCCGCCCTCCGCACCATCTACGACTGCGAGGTGACCGTACACGACGAGCAGGACGTGCCCCGTGGCGCGTACGACCGCAGCCGCAACCAGTACCGCGCCGAGCAGTTCATCGAACTCGTCTCCCGGGTCGGTGGCGGCGAGAAGAACATCGGCATCACCGGCGAAGACCTCTACTACCGGCGTCGCAACTACGTCTTCGGGCTGGCGTACCTCAACGGCAACGGGTCCGTGATCTCCACCCACCGGCTCCAGACCTCCTCGGACGGCGGCTTCTCCACCCGCTCGGACGAGTCCGTCTTCACCGACCGCGTCCGCAAGGAGATCGTCCACGAGATCGGCCACACCCTCGGGTTGGAACACTGCGACAACAGTAAGTGTGTGATGAGTTTCTCCCCGACAGTCCGCGAGGTCGATCGCAAGGAGGAGAAGTTCTGCGGCACCTGTTCACAGGAAGTGTGGTGACGGGCGGGAGACTCCCGTCGACTCGTCGTGCCTCGTGGCCGCCGCTCTCGACGACTCTCGTCTCCGTGTCTCGCCCGTCTCCGTGAGCCGTCTCGACCGACCACTCGGGAGTGTTCGACCCCGTGAGCGGGGGCTCGTGGGTACCTCGTCCGAGAGAAGTGATCGCGGGCGGTTCGCTGGCGGTGTCTAGTCGGGCGTTACCACGGGAGCGGAATCGGGTAGTAGGTCTCGAGCAACATCGTTGTCACCTCCTGGGGTGTGACTCCGCGTTCCGGTGCTAGGGTTTAATCTCTTGTGAAGTAGGACTCACACGCATACAGGTGTGAACAAGACGGCGGCGAGTCGATCGGTTTCGTAAATCGGCGGTGAGACCACCGCCAGCGGGCGTCGGTCCGTCGCTCGGTTCGACTGTCGGGTCGAGTGCCCTCAGAAGGGCAGCGGAATCGGAACGTACCGGTAGAGATCCATCGTGTTCACCTCCCGTGGTACGGTAACACACGTCGACGGGGTACTATTTCATCTCTTCGAAATAGAACGAACACGTGTGTGTTCGCTTCCAACTCAGACACAGGTGGTATCCACACTTCGTGTTCGTACCTTACCACTCGCAGTGAGGTATTCACGCACCACACGCGTATTCACTCGTGATCGGGTCGCCACGGCGGCCGTCGTCGACCGAACGACACCACCCGTCCGACGGAGACGACGAGGGTGTAGAGAGCACGACGAGTCGAGAGGCGAGAGACGAGACTGGGGAGACAGCAGGACGGGCCGACGAGTCGAGAGCCGAGAACGGAGCGTGGTGATCGCGGCGACCGAGCGACGCCGAGCTACCCGGTGTAGTAGTACTCGCCGTCGCGCTTCTGTTGGCTGTCCAGTTGCGAGCCGGGCTTGTTGATCCGTGGTCGCCCCGTCCGCTCGTCGCGGCGGAACGTCACGTCCAGGTCCGCGAGGAAGTCGTTCATCCCCGCGCGCATCTCCTGTGGCTCGCGGGCGGTCCCGTGGGCCGCCGGCTCGCCGTCGAACACCAGCAGGCGGTCGGCCAGCAGGTCGATCATGTAGATGTCGTGGTCGATCACCATCACCGTGGCGTCGTTGTGCTCGGCGTACCGCCGGATGGCGGTCGTCGCCTGCACGCGCTGTTCCACGTCGAGGTGTGCGGAGGGTTCGTCCAGCAGGTACAGGTCCGCGTCCTCCGAGATGGTGGCAGCGATGGCGACCCGCTGGCGCTCCCCGCCCGAGAGGTCGTCGAGGTTCTGCTCCATCAGCCGGTTGAGCTGGAGCGGCCGCGCGACCTCCGTGTCCCAGTAGGAGGTGCCGAAGTCGTCCGTCACCGACGAGAGGAACGCGTCGACCCGCATCGGCTGGTCGATCTCGATGTACTGCGGCTTGTACGCGATGTCGAGGTTCGTCTCCAACGACCCCTCGTCCGGCGTGAGCTTCCCGGCCAACAGCTTCGCGAACGTCGACTTCCCGATCCCGTTCGGGCCGACGACACCCAACACCTCGGCCTCGTGGATGGTCCCCGGCTCGACGGACAGCGAGAACGCGCCGTCGCCGTACGACTTCGACAGTTCGGGGTACTCCAACAGCGGTCGCCCGACGGTCGCCTCCTGTGGGGCGTGTTCCTCGAACTCGATGGCCTCCTGGCGGATCCGCATGTTCTCGTTGTCGAGGTACCCCGAGAGGTACTCGTTGATCCCGTTGCGGACGGACTTGGGGTCCGTGACGACGCCGTACGCGCCCGGCTCCCCGTAGGTGACGTGGAGCGTGTCCGCCAGCAGGTCGAGGATCGCCAGGTCGTGTTCGACGACCATCACGGCGCGGTCCTCGTCGTCGGCCAACTCCCGGACGAGTCGGGCCGCCGTCATCCGCTGGCCCACGTCGAGGTACGGCGTGATCTCGTCGAAGAAGTAGAACTCCGCGTCGCGTGCCAGCGTCGCCGCCAACGCCACCCGCTGGAGCTCCCCGCCCGAGATGTCGTCGATGTGGCTGTCCATCACCGCGCGGACGTTCAGCCGGTCGACCAACTCGTCGAGCACGCCGCGCTCGTCGGTCGTCTCCAACAGCGCACGCACCGGGCCGTCGAACTGGTCGGGGATCTGGTCGACGTACTGCGGCTTGCGCGCCACGTCGATCTCCCCGTCGACGATCCGCTCGACGTACGTCTGCAGTTCCGTCCCGCGGACGCGGTCGAGCACCGCCTCCCAGGCGGCCTCCGTCTCGTGGTTCCCGAGGTTCGGCACCATCTCGCCCGACAGCATCCGCACGGCGGTGGACTTCCCGATGCCGTTCGGGCCGAGGATCCCCGTCACGCCACCAGGCTCGGGCACGGGGAGCCCGTACAGCCCGAAGGCGTTCTCCCCGTAGCGGTGGATCGGCTCGTCGTCCAACTCCGAGGGGAGGTTGATGATCTCGATGGCGTCGAACGGACACTTCTCGACACAGATCCCACACGACTCGCCGAGACAGATCTCCTCGGAGATCCAGATCTGGTCGGGGGCGCCGTCGTACGGCTCGTCCTCGTCGTACCGCTCCCCACGGGTGGTGATACAGTCCTTCCCGGTCCGGTTGGGCGGACAGTAGTTCGAACACTCGTAGTTGCAGCGGTCGGGCTGGCACCTGTCCAAGTCCACGACCGCGATACTGTCGTCCGCCATCGTCACACCCCGGTCGACAACAGGACCGCGTAGGAGATGAACCAGAACGTGAACGTCATGAACACGACGTAGAGGTTGTCCTTGACGCCGAACTCGGAGACGTCGACGCCGATCAGCTTCAGCAGTGGGTACTGGACGGCGAGGACGACCGCGACGACGCCCAGCGAGAGACGGCTCGTCGCCGCCTCCAGTCCCACCCCGAACAGCTGTGCGGACGCGAGTGCGGCGACGATCCCGCCGACACAGGCGAGTGTCGTCACCGTCACCCCCCGAAGGTGGTCGGACAGCCCGGTGGTGGTCTCGGTAGCCATACGACAGCGTGCGTGAGCCGGCGACTAAAGGGGTTCGCTCTCGGGGACGCGAGAGCGGCCGTAGTGGGTGGTTACGTACGTGTCACCGCCCCACGCGGAAGCCGTCAAGCTTTAACACACTGCGTGTTTCGAATCGTAACGATGGCCGAATCCGACGAGGAGACACTCGACGACTTGCCGCCGAGTGCGAAGCTCGTGTTCAAGGTACTGGAGTACAACGGCTCGCTGACCCAGAAGGGGATCGTCGAAGAGTCGATGCTCTCGGCGCGGACGGTGCGGTACGCGCTCGAACGACTGGAGAACATCGGTGTCGTGGACGAGGACGTCTACTTCGCCGACGCGCGACAGAACCTCTACCAGCTCACCGAGGACGGCGTCGACAGCGTCCCCGGCGACTCCCACCCACACGGGAAGGAGTCCGAGCAGGAGGCTTGAGACCGGCGATCGAGCAGCGGGCTCGAGAACGGCGAGAGAGTAGGACGCCCGAGTACGGCGAACGAGCGAGCAGTAGACGGACGAAGACACCCGACGACCACCGACTCGCTCGGTGGTCGCGACCGTCTCGACGGACCGCGGGGGGTCCGAGAGACGGACCGTGGGCGACGCTCGACGACACACCACCCGCAGCGGTGGGTCCGACCCGGACGGCCGCTCTCAGTTCTGCAGTCCGCGTGCGACGGCTCTCGCGACCGCACGGGCACGGTCGGCGGTCGCCTCCGGGAGTGCGCCGGCCGCGACGGCCGCGTCGAGTTCGTCGTCGTCGACGCGTTCCACGGTGCCGTCGGGGTACTTCACCACGTCGACGTGGAGGTCGACGTACCGGACGGCGTCCGGGAACACCTCGACCGGGGTACAGACGTTGACGTAGGTGCCCTTCGACTCCCCGTCGGCGCTGCGGTACACCGTCGGGTACCACCAGCGCCCCTCGACGAACTTCGTCCGCGCGGTGTCGCCGGCGGCCCGGGGGGTCCCGAGCGCGTCGTAGGTGCCACCGGCCGACATCGACCGCTCGACGGTGACGGTGCCGTCCGGCTCCCGCGAGACGACCTCGCCACGACCCAACGAGACGAGCCGACCGTCCGGTTTCCCGTGGTCGATCCCGATCCGGTCACCCTCGACCGGCCCGAACTGGTCGGTGACGACGGCGAACGGGAAGTCGAGATCGGCCGCGTCGTCTGCGTCGGCCGTGTCGCTCGCACCCGTCGCGTCACCGCGCTCCTCGGCCTCCGCGGCCGTCGCGTCACCGCTCCCACCGACATCCGCGTCGTCGAACGAACACAGTGCCTCGGCGAAGTCGACCCCGGCACTCGCGTCGCGCGAGGCCGCCTTCGTCCGGTGGTGGCCCGGCATCGTACTCGTGACGGCACGCCGGTGGTCGTCGAGCGCGAACCGCGAGACGCGCCCGAACCACACCCACGCCGTCGCGAGCGGCGTCACGAGTGCCGGGGAGCGGTCGTCCGGCCCGTCGGTGTCGTCCCCGTCGCGGGCGAGTGGGTCGCCGCCGCCGTCCCCGTCGAGTGCGTCGTCCCCGTCGAGCGCGTCGTCGATCGCCGTCGCACGCTCGCCGGCGAGCGTCAGCGACGCGCGGAGCGCGTCCAGTTCCGCCTCGGGTGCCGCGCGGTTCCACTCGATCCCCCAGCCGTCGGGCGTCTCGGCGTCGAGGAGGTCCGTCATCCCCGCCAGTTCGCGGGCCGCTTCGGCGTCGCCGCCGCGGACGCGGGTCTCCTCGCGCCCGCGGACGAGCGTCGCCAGTCCGCCGGGCGCACGCAGCGTCGTCGTCAGCTCGGGCCGGTCGTCCGTCCACGGGGCGGTCGCCGTGTCGACCTGAACCAGAACCTCGTCGCCGGTCTCCACGTAGCCGTCCGCCTCGTCGAACGGGAGGTACCCCTCGTCGTCGTGGCCGCCGTCGGCGTCGACACCCAGGTCCACGACCGCGCCGCCACCGAGCGTCTCCGTCACGACGCCGTCGAACACCGCCGCCGTCGGCACCGGGTCCGTCCACGACAGCGCGTCGATCCCGACGGCACCGAGTCGCTCCCGGACCGTCGCCGTCGCGTCGGGTGCGCCGTGGACGCCGACCCCCTGTCGGTCCGGCCCGGTCGCGACCCGCGCGTCCCACGGGTGTCGCGAGAAGTCGGCGTCGAACCGTCGCCGGATCGGCGGCGACGCCTGCACCACCTCGTGGCCGGCCGCGTCGAACAGTCGCGTGAGCGCGGTGGTGTAGATCCCGCGGAGTTTCACCGCGACCGGCTCCGACGGGGTGTCGCCACCCGTCACAGTCGAGCCTCCTCGCGGGCGAAGCGGACGCGCTGGTGGACGGTCGGGCCCAGGGAGAGTTCGACGAGTGTCGGCGTGCCGTCGTCTTCGTCGAGGACGCGACCGCCCTCTACGGGCACACCCCAGCCGTCGAACCGGAGGTAGCCGCGGAGGTCCGCCGCGTGGGTGTACGTGTCGAGGAACTGCACCTCGTGGGAGACGACCCCGTCGCTCGCGTGTGCCAGATCCGCGTCGGAGTAGTACGTCCCGTCGTCCGCGAAGAACGCCTCCAGTGTCGCGGCGGTCTCGGCCGTCTGCTCGACGACGTGCTCGGAGGCCCGTTCGATCTCCGTCGTCGACAGTCCCACCTCCCGCAGTGCCGCCTGTGTCCGTGGGTCGAAGTGCACGGGGGGAGTTCGGTCCGCGGGCGTTTGAACCGTCCCATTTCGGTACGCCGGGCGACGGCCGTCTCCCGTCGTCTCTCCCCCGTCGCGTCGCCGCGGTCGGTCGTCCGGCTCCGTGTCGGGGCCGACACACCGAGGGATCAGTCGTCCGCGGCGGCGGCCCCGTCTCCCTCCCCCGCCTCCGCGTCGGCGTCCGCGCTCTCGGTCAGCAACCACTCGTCGGCCCACGACTCCAACTCCTCGAACACCGGACAGAGGCGCTCGCCCGCGGGGGTCAGACTGTAGTAGGTGGCGATGGGGCGGTCCTCGACCCGCCGGTCGACGAGGCCGGCCGCCTCCAGGTCGTCGAGCACCCGCGAGAGCGTCCGGGAGTTGGCACCCGTCGCGCGCTTGAGTTCGTTGAACCGGTGCTCCCCGTCTTGGAGCCCGTGGAGGACGATCAACCGCCACTCCGAGCCGATCTCCTCGACGGCGCGCACGACCGAACACACCTCGCTGTTCGTCTCCGCGACGCTGTCGCCGCTCGTCGCGTCACCCGTGCTCGTCGCCGTGTCGTTCGCTGCCGTCGTGTCGCTCTCGTCGACTGCCGTCTCTCCGTCGCCCGTCGCCGTCTCCGTCCCGTCGCCCGCGGTGTCTGGTGTCGACATCGGTGTCTCGACACAACTCGGTACTGCGACTACAAGTGGCTTCCGACCGACAGCAGGTGTCACTGTGAAACCGGGCAGTGTAGAGTCGACCGTCGCCCGTCGTCGGTGGACGACGACCGCAGCGCCGACTCCCTCACGGGTGGGCGGAGGTCACCCCTTCACCAGTCGGCCGTCGTCGACGGCGAGGACACCGCGATCGACGGCGTACTCCACGATCCGGTCGACCTCGCCGTCGTCGAGACCGTACGCGCCGGTCGCCAGGTCGGCGAACTCCGCGCGGTCGACCGGGAACTCGCGATTGTTCAACAGCCGCATCACGCGTCTGAACTGGGGCGGCTCCTCGCCCACCTGCTCGTCGCCGGTCGCCTCGGTCGTCGTCTCGTCGTCTCCGGGCTGCGGTGCTCCCTCGGCCGTCGAGCGATCGTCGGTGTCGTCCGTCGCGGTCACGGAGTGGCCGTCGGTCGCCGCGCCGTCCTCCGCGGTGGTGTCCGTCGCGAGCGGGTCGTCCGTCGCCGCGTCGTCTTCTCCGCCACTCGTCGCCGTCGGATCGGCTCCGTCTCCCGCCGCCGTCGAGTCGTCCGCACTCACGTCGACGGTGATCCCGTCGCCGTCACGCGTCTGTCCGGCGTCTCGCGTCCGACTGCCTTCGTCCGTCTGCCTCTCGTCCGTCTGCCTCTCGTCCGTCTGCCTCTCGTTCGTCTGGCCCTCCCCTCGGCCACGAGAGACGCGATCCCCGTCCGCGCGGTCGGCGGGTCGACCGGCGTCGGTCCCCGTGTCGACTCGTCGTCCGCCGGACGCGCCGTCGTCGGCCGCGTCGCCCCCGGCGCTCGCCTCGGCGGCGTCGAGTCGGTCGAGGAGTGGTTCGATGGCGACAGCCAGCGTCTCGCGACACTCCCCACACAGCACGAGTCGCCGCCGGTCGGTCGGCGACCGCTCGGGCGGCTCCGGTCCCACCTCGTAGGCCCCCACGGCCGGAGCGTCACAGAAGTCGCAGTCGAGTTCGTGCACACCGACGTGTGGTCGGCCGGCGGTGGTGAGTGTTGTGCCTCTCGGGGGGGGCCGCAGCGACCGGCCACGACACCGGGGTTCAACTACACCCACACCCAACGGAGGCGTATGCGTCTGGCACTCCTCTCGGACATCCACGGCAACGAGGTGGCGCTGACGGCGGTGTTGGCGGAACTGTCCGACCTCGACCCCGTCGACCGACTCCTCTGTGCCGGCGACGTGGTCGGCTACAACCCCTGGCCCGCCGCGTGTGTCGAGACGATCCGAGAGCGCGACGTGCCGACGGTGCTGGGCAACCACGACCGCGCCGTCGCCGACGGGAGCGGCTTCCGGTTCAACTCGATGGCCGCCGCCGGCGTCGAGTACGCCCGCGAGCAGTTGGCCGACGACGCGCTCGCGTGGCTCGGCGACCTCCCGGAGCGACGACGCGTCTGTGACGACCGCGTGGTGATCGCACACGGCCACCCGGAGCGACCGGACCACTATACCTACCCCGAGGAGTTCGGCCCGGAGTTGCTGGCGGCCGCCGACGACCCCGACCTGCTCGTGTTGGGGCACACGCACGTCCAACACCACGAGGTGTACGCCGACGGGATCGTCTGTAACCCCGGCAGCGTCGGCCAACCCCGCGACGGCGACCCGAAGGCGGCGTTCGCCGTCGTCGACCTCGACGAGCGGACGGTGACGGAACACCGCGTCGCGTACGATATCGACGCGGTCGCCGCCGCCGTCGAGGCGGCGGGACTCCCGAAGAAGATCGGCCAACGACTGTACGAAGGTCGGTAGTCGGATCGACCGGTCACGGCGGCGTCGCGGGCGACGTGGCGGGTGTCGTGGTGACCGGCGTCTCGGTGCCGAGAGCGGCGTGGTCAGGCCCGGTCGACGCCCTCGTGGACGATCGACACCTGCTCTTGGACGGTCGAGAGTACCTCCTCGCGTTCCGTCCAGTCGACGAAGACGGCGACGGAGGTGGCGGAGGTGACCAGGTCGTGGATCGTCACACCCGCCTCCGAGATGGGGCCGACGATCTCGTTGATGACGCCCGGGCGGTTCGGCAACTCCCCACCCATCACGCGGACGACCGCGAAGTCGGACTCGTTGGTGACCGACGACAGCGACTCGTCGTCGACCACCTCCTCGTGGAGCGTCGTCTCGGCGGTCTCCGCGTCGTCGGCGTCGACGTAGAACGTCAGCGAGTCCATCCCCGAGGCGACGGCGTCGACGTTGATCCCCTGCTCGAACAGTGCCTCCGAGAGGTCCGAGAGGATCCCCGGCCGGTTCCGGATCGCACGCCCCGCGACGGTGATACACGCCAACGGGTCCTCCTCCATGTCGACGATGTTCTGGAACGTCCCCTCGATGTTCGTCCCACCCGTCGTCAGGTCCCCGTGCTGGTAGTGGAGCACCCGCACGTCCAGGGCCTCGTCTTTGTACGACAGCGCGGAGGGAGCGATCACCTCCGCGCCGCGGAACGAGAGGTTCCGGAGTTCGTCGACGGTGATCCGCGCGACGTTGCGGGCCCCCTCGACGACCCCGGGGTCGCCGGTCATCACACCCTCCACGTCGGTGACGATGACGACCTCGTCGGCGTCCATGTAGTTACCCAACATCACGGCGGTCGTGTCCGAGCCACCGCGGCCGAGCGTGGTCACGTTCCCCGCGGGCGTCTCCGCCAGGAAGCCCGTGACGACCGGCACCGTGTCGTCCATCGCGTCGGCCAACGCCGCGGCTCGCTCGCGGGTCGTCTCGGGGTCGACCTCCCCGTGGCTGTCGGTGATGACGGGCCAGAGGTCGCCGCCCGGCTCGACGAAGGTGGCGTCCACGTCGCGGGCCGCCAGCGCGGCCTTCAACATTCGGACGGAGGTGCGTTCCCCCATCGAGACGATCTCCGCGCGGTCGGCGTTGTCCGCCTCGAAGGTGATGTCGTCGAGTAGTTCGTCCGTCGTCGACCCCATCGCGGAGGCGACGACGGCGATCTGGTGACCGTCGGCGACGACGGAGGCGATGGAGTCGGCCGCCCGCTCGACCCGCTCGCCGGTGCCCAGCGACGTGCCGCCGAACTTCGCTACGACGCGCACCCGTGGCCCCCCGGACGTACCGCTGCGTGGTCGGCTTCGAGACGCCCCACGGCGTGGTCGGTTGCCGTCGTCACGAGCCGGAGACCGCCGGCGGCGAGTAGCCTGCCGTCGGTCGGTCTCCCGTCGGTGTCCGTGTGCATGGCAACGAGTAACGCTGGTTCCCGTTTAACGCTGTCCACTCCGGCGACTGCTCGCGCCGAACGGGTCGGACGAGCGGCGGGCGGCGACGGCGGCGAGTCGTCGGAGAGCGTCTCGGCGGCAGCCCCTCAGAAGGGTGCCTCGGAGCCGCCGTCCGCGTCCGTGGTGGTCGTGTCCGTTCCCGTCGGCCCCTCGTCGGGTTCGCCGGCCGCCGCAGGGGTCTCCAGGGGCCCCTCCCAGGCTTCGAGTCCGCCGGCGAGACTCTCGACGGTCGCGTCCGTCCCCTCGAAGGAGCCGATCAGTCGTGCGGCCTTCACGCTCGCCTTCCCGTGTGGGCAGACCGTGACGACGTGGTCCGCGTCGCGCAGCGCGTCGACACGCTCGGGCAACTGTTGGAGCGGGACGTTGTCCGCCCCCGGGATGTGCCCGCGTTCGAAGGCGGTCGGGTTGCGGATGTCGACGATCCGTCTGTCCGTGTCGTCGTCCAGGCTGTCGCGCAGCTCCGCCGGCTCGATCTCGCCGTCCATACCCACGCCACGGGTGGGGACGGCAAGAGCCCGTCGTCACGGCACGACACTCGTCGTTACGAGCCGACACGACGCCCACCGTCACGGCACGACGCTCGTCGTTACGAGCCGACACGACGCCCACCGTCACGGCACGGGGCGACACCCGTGTCGACGGCGAGACGGGCACGTCGAGAGGAGACAGTCCGTCACAGGAGATCCGCCTCGCGAGCCCACAGCAACGGCGTCACCGTCCAGCCGGTTCGAACACCCTCCAGCGTCTCCGCGAGGAACGTCTCAGGGTCGCGGCGGTGGACCGTCAGCCACTCCCCGTCGTCTGGATCGGGATCGCGTTCGGTGAGCGCCGTCGCGTACACGACGTGTCTCGTCAGTCGGAGGACACCGGCCGGGTGGTACGCTCCGAGGTGGGTCGTCTCGCCGGCCTCGTAGCCGGTCTCCTCCCGGAGTTCTCTGCGTGCGGCCGCGGCCGGCTCCTCGTCGTCTTCCACACCGCCGCCCGGACACGACTCGAACCGCCGGCGGAACCGGGGACGGTACTGCTCGACGGTGACGAGCCTGTCCGCCTCTCGGTCGTGAGCGACGACCGCGACCGCTGGGTCCTGGCTGGCCCAGTAGTAGTCCGCGGTCTCGCCGTCTGGCCGGCGGACGCGGTCACGCCCGGTGTCGACCCACGGGGTCTCGCGGAACGTCTCCGTCTCCACGACCGGCCACTCCGCGTTCGTCTCCGGCGCTACGCCGTTGGCGTCCGTCTCCGCCACCGCGTCGTCCATCTCCGTCTCCGGCCCCACGTCGTCCGCGTCCCTACTCACAACAGCCCCTCCTCACTGGCGAGCAACACACCTTCGAGCGTCGCGTCGTTCGTCGGCTGCTCGCGGGCGATGGCGACGGCCTCGTCGACGGGAACCGTCCGGGGTGTGAGGAACTCGTTGTCGTCGAGCGACTGTTCGACCGGCGTGAGGTCCTCGGCGAACACGAACCCGCGGCGGTGGCGCAACAGCCCGGTCGTGCAGGCCACGTCCTGTAACAAGGAGAGACTCCCGGCGTCGAAGCCCGTCTCCTCACGCAGCTCCCGGCGAGCAGCGGTCGTGTACGACTCCCCCGCCTCGACGATCCCCGCGGGCAGTTCCATCTGTGTCTCCCGGACGGTGGGGCGGTACTGTTCGACGAACAACAACTGGTCGTCGGCCCGTGCCAGGACGACGACGGCGGTCGCCAACTCCGCCCAGTAGTAGCGTTTCGTCGTGCCGTTCGGCTGTTCGACGAGGTCGTAGCCGGCCTGCACCCAGCCGGTCTCGTACTCCAAGCTCGACTCCACCACCGGCCACGCCGGCTCCCCCGGCCAGTCGTGGCGGCGGCCGTCCTCGAGTAGTCCGGCCGGCGGTGCGGCCGGGTCGTCGTCAGTTCCGTCTGCGTCGTGGCTGCGCCCGTCTGCGTCGTTGCTGCGCCTGTCTGGGTCGTGTTCGCTCCCGTCTGCGTCGTGTCCACTGGCGTCCTCGGTCACGACCCCACTCCGGGCGCCGCGGGCCTCTCCGTTTCGGTTCTGCGGCAGAGTGGCGGTCCGGGAGACGGCCACGGAGAGCAGCCGACCGTCAGTTCTGCGCGACGCGGACGCGGTAGCGTGTCCCCTCGAACTCGACGAAGACGCCGTCGGTCGTCGTCGCGTTCGCGGGGGCGAACGACCGGAACGACTCCAGTTCGTCGAACGGGGAGTGGGTGAACGACTCCTTGACCCCGACCGGGCCGCGGCGGTACGGCTTCGAGCGGTTCGCGGGGCCCTCGACGGCGGAGAAGAAGTACTCGAAGCGGCGCCGCGTGAGGTCGTCGGTCCCCTCGGCGGTGAGGTTGTACGCCGGGCCGGACTCGGCGGTCGGCTCCGCGGTGAGGTAGTACGGCTCCCCCGAGCCGAGCAGCGAGGGGACGGCCCCCAACGCGAGGAGGACGAGGACCGACGCGAGGAGGCCGTACACGAACTTCCGCGTGATCGGGCGCATACGACCACTACCCGACTCGGGCGCAAACCCGTTACGTTACGCCTCGGGGTCGGCGGGGTCGTCGACACCCGGCTCGTCGCCGTCGACGGTGCCGTCTCGACTCCCGCCATCTCCGCTGTCTCCGTCCGTCTCGTCGAGTACGTCGCGGTAGAGTCGCCCGAACGCCTGACGGCGGAGGGTGCCGACGGCGGCCTCGCGTTCGTCGACGAAGGTGGCGGCGACGACGTGGTCGGCGAACGGCGGCGCGTGCCAGACGACGCGGTCGGCGTGCTCGCTCCCCTCGACGACCGGCTCGTACTCGGGGTTGGCGTCACACCACGCCTCGAACGCCGCGCGGTCGCCGACCTGGACCGCCAACAGCGAGGCGAACAGGGCGTCGCGGACGGACGCGATCACGTCCTCGTCGACACGGTCGGCGTACTCTGCGCGGTCGAACGCCATCGCCTTCGCCGCCTCGCGGGTGACCACCTTCGCCGTCGCGACCAACGACGCGTACTCCTCGCGGGCCGCCGCGACCGTCTCGGGTGCGAGTGTCCCCTCGCGCTCGACAGTCGTGTCGGTGTCGTCGTCCATACGACACGCTGAGGCGGCGACGCGAAAGAGTCGTTCGACCCGTCCGCGACGCGCGCGTCGAGCAGGTACCGAGCCGGACCGACGGTCGGGACGGGAGCCCGCATCTCCCGTCGTTTGAAGTGTCCGCTCGGCGACGCCGCGACCGTGGACGAGTACGGTTACGTCGTGAACGTCGACGGAGCGGTGTACCGAGACGGCGAGTACCTCCTGATCGAGCGGGCGGCCGACGAGGCCCACGCCGCCGGAGTGCTCGGGCTCCCCGGCGGCAAACTGGAGGCGCCACCCGGGGAGCGCGACGCACTCGATGCCACCGTCCGGCGAGAACTCCGCGAGGAGGTCGGTGTCGTGGTCGACCGCGTCACGGTCGTCGCCAGCGGGACCTTCGAGACCGACGACGGCACCGCGTGTCTGAACGTCGTCTGCCTGTGCGAGTACGCCGACGGAGAGGCGCGCCCGGTCGCGGCCGACGAGGTCGCGGGCGTCGAGTGGGTGTCGCTCGCGGCGCTCGACGAGCGGTCCGACGTACCAGGGTACACGGAGCGGTACCTCCGCGACGCGGACGAGGCACGCCCCGACCGCGGGTGGTGAGGCGACTCGCTCGGCCGAGTGCGGAGTCACGTGACCGGACGAACCCCCCGTGGCCGACCGAATCGGGGAGCCGGTCGACCGGACGACTCTTGCCCGTAGAGTCGCTGGTACGGTCGTGACAGAACGACTCCGCGAGGGCGTCTGGTGGATCGAGGGGTCGGCGTCGAACGTCTTCCTCGTCGAGGACGACGACGATCTCGTCTTGCTCGACGCCGGGACGCCGAGCGACGCCGACGCGATCCGGGAGGGGGTCGTCGCGGCGGGGCACGCGGTCGCCGATGTGGACCGCGTGCTGCTCACCCACTACGACTACGACCACGTCGGGGCGCTGGCGACACTGCCGGCGCTCGACGCGCCGGTGTACGCCCACGAGCCGGACGCCTCCTTCCTCGACGGGAGTGCGACACCCGGGCTCTGGCCCCACAAGGCGCTGCTCCAGCGAGTGACCCGCCCGTTCCTCGACCACCCGTCGCTGCCGGTCGAACGAGTCGCGGACGGCGAGACGGTCGGGAGCTTCACCGCCCACCACACACCGGGACACGGCCCCGGCCACCTCGCGTGGGTGAGCGAGCGGCTCGACACGGCGTTCCTGGGTGACCTGGTGCGCGAGGCCGACGGCGCGTTGTCCCCGTCCCCGTGGGTCGTCAGCTACGACACCGCGACCGTCGCCGACAGCGTCCGGCAGTTGGCCGACCGCGACCCGACCGTCTCCGTCGCCGGCATGGGTCACGGGACGCCGCTGCAGACCGGCGCGAGCGACGCCCTCCGACGACTGGCGGTCGAACTCGACTGACCACTCCCCCCACCGACGGTGTCGACATACACCGAAGATCGGGTGAAACTCGTCAGAAACGTTTAGTTCTCTTGTGTGGTACGTATCCTCAATGTCAGAGTCGATTCCGTCGGATCCCGACGAGCAGGACCCGGAGTCGGGCGAGCGAGTCCAGCGCGCCGACGGCGGCGTCGTCACCGACGAGCCCCGCCGGCTCCTGGGTCGGGAGGCGACCGCGGAGGCGGCGGGCACGGTCGGCGAGTCGGGGAAGGCGTCCGAGGCAGCCACGACGACGCCGGACGCGACGACGACCGACGACGACGTGCGACTCTGTTGGCTCGACGGAGACGACGCGGCCACGTTGATCGAGTCGTTGTCCTCCGAGACCGCGCGATCGATCCTCACGGCGTTACACGAGCGGCCGCGGACCGCCTCGGAGTTGGCCGAGGCGGCCGACACCTCCGTCCAGAACGTGCGCCACCACCTCGACAACCTCCGCGACGCGGACCTCGCGGAGGTGAGCGACACCCGGTACTCGGTCAAGGGGCGCGAGATGGACGTGTACGCGCCGACGGACGAACAGACCGTCGTCGCCGTCGGTCGCGAGACGGAGGAGTCGTCGTTGCTCGACTCCCTGCGGAGTCTGTTGGGCGGCGTCGCCGTCCTCGCCGCCGGCAGTCTCCTCGTCCAGGCGACGTTCGGTGGCGGCGGCGGTGGCGTGACACGGGTGCCCGACGCCGTCGGCGGGACGGCGGCACAGACGGGCGGTGTCGCACCCGGACTCCTCTTCTTCGCCGGTGGACTGCTCGTGGCGGCGACCGTCCTCGCGCTCGCGAGACGCGACCGTCGGTGAGGTGATCGACGTGACACCGCTCTCTGATCGCGGTGTCGTCGTCCCGTCGCCCGACGAGCCGTCCGTCCCACGAGACGGGGGTGACAGACCGGCGAGCGGCACGCCGGTCGGCGGGGCGTGACCGCCGGGCGGCGGCAGGTACAGGGAGTGATCCTCGTCGCGCTGTTGGTGTGTAGCACCGCGACCGCCGGGGTGGTCGACGGGACGACGGCCGTCGGCGACGACCGGTTCCTCCCGGACGAACTCCACACCTTCGCGGCCGGTGACACCGCGTCGGTCGGCGGTGCCGACGGGCCGCGCGTGGGTGACACCACGGGTGCGACACCACGAGACGGGACGGTCCGTGTCGGCGTCGTCGGGAGTGCCTTCGATCCGGACCACGCCTCCGTGGCGGGACGCGTCGACGGGCACAGGCGACTCGGTGGTGGCCCGTTCGGCCTCCAGCGGACGAGTGAGACGAGTCACGACACGGCGGTCGCCGAGATCGTCGCCGAACGGAGTCCCTCGGCCCGGCTCTACCTCGCGAGTGTCGGGGCCAGTCCGACGCCCGACCGGTACGCGACGGCCGTCGACTGGCTGCTGGCGAACGACGTGGACGTGATCGTCGACGCCGGGAGCTACTTCCCGCGGACGGACGACGCCCTGCGGCAGTTCGAGCGCGTCGCCGGCCGCGCCGCCGGGGAGGGTGCCGTGTTCGTCACCTCGGCGGGCAACTACGCCGAGCGGCACTGGCGCGGTCGCGTGAGCGACCCCGGGTGGGCCGCGTTCGACCGGTCGGGGGCCACCCGGAACCCACTCGGTGAGGGGATCACGGACGGTCGCGTGACACTCCGTCTCTACTGGGAGAGTGACGCGAACTACGACCTCTACGTCTACCGGCGCGTGCCGGACGGGCCGGACGAACTCGTCGCCAGTTCGACCCGCGACGCCGGGCGCGTCGAGGCCGTCGACACCCGGCTGTCGGGCGGCGAGTACTACGTCCGGGTGTACGGCCACGGCGGTACCGGGACCGTCGACCTGTTCGCGGCGCGGACGCAGTTGGGCCACACGACGGCGACGGGGAGCGCACTCCCGCCGGCGACGGTCGACGGCGTCGTCTCCGTCGGCGCCGTGACGGACGCCGGCCGCGTCGAACCGTACAGTTCGGACGGCGAGGACGTGAGCGCGATCGACACGGTCGACACGGACGCCGCGGGGCGGTTCGAGGGGACCTCCGCCGCCGCGCCGGTCGTCGCCGGCACCGTGAGTACGATGGTCGCACACGCCGGCAGCGACGGCGTGGCGCCGACACGCGTCGAGGAGATCCTCCGCGAGACCGCAGACGGCCGCTACGACCGGGTCGACCCCGACCAGGCGGTGGCGCGGGCAGAGAACGTGACCGCCGGAGGACCCTCGTGACCGACACCTCACACGGCGCCGCCGACGGTGACGGGTGGCTCCCGGAGCGGCCGCTCGGCGACCGAATCGCGGAGTACTGGGAGTGGGTCGCGGTCGCGTTGTTCCTGTTGACGACCGTCGACACACTGACGACGGCGTACGCGGCGGCGGCGGTCGGTGTCGCCTACGAGGGGAACCCGCTGGTCCGGCACCTACTCGCGCGGTCGGTGTTCGCGGTCGCGGCCGTCAACGTCGCCGCCGCGGTCGTCGCCGCCGTCGGGTTCCGTGGCGTCGTGGCGACGCTGCGGCGGACGCCGCCGCGCGTGCGACCGTACTACGCGCTGGTCGTCGAGGTGTGGCTCGGGCTGCTCGTCGCCGCCGGACTCCTCGTGTTCGCCAACAACGTCGCCGTGATCGTGCTCGGGGAGAGTCTGTTGTGAGAGCGGCGTGGCAGCGGAGCGGCGGCATGGCACCACGGCGACGCAGCGGCACGGCGCCACGGCGACACCGCTCGTCGCCTCTTCGTGAGGGCGTCACACGGCCGAACGCCGTTCGACGGTCTTAAGACGCTCGTCCGTGACGTTTCCGACGAGACAGGCATCCGCCTGTTTCACTGACCCGTAGGAGCGTTCCTGCGTACTACGGAGGTGAAAGATGGCAGATTCAATCGAAGACGCAGTCTCCCAGGCGCTCGAGGAGGCCCCCGGTCGCAACTTCACGGAGACCGTGGACCTCGCAGTCAACTTGCGCGATCTGGATCTGAACGACCCGTCGAATCGTGTCGACGAGGAGGTCGTCCTGCCGGCCGGTACCGGTCAGGAGACCTCCATCGTCGTGATCGCGGAGGGCGAGACCGCCCTCCGTGCGGAAGACGTCGCCGACGAGGTGCTGTCGGGCGACGACCTCGCGGACCTCGCGGACGACGAGGACCGCGCCAAGGACCTGGCGGAGGAGACGGACTTCTTCGTCGCCGAGGAGGCGCTGATGCAAGACGTGGCGTCGAACCTCGGTCGCATCCTCGGTCCCCGTGGGAAGATGCCGACGCCGCTGGGCGTCGACGAGGACGTCGTCGAGACCGTCAACCGCATGACCAACACGGTCCAGCTCCGGTCCGGTGACCGACGCACGTTCCACACGCGTGTCGGTGCCGAGGAGATGGACGCGGAGGACGTCGCCGACAACATCGGCGTCATCCTCCGTCGGCTGGAGGCGGACCTCGAGAAGGGGCCGTTGAACATCGACAGCGTCTACGTCAAGACGACGATGGGACCGGCCGTGGAGGTGCCCGCATGAGCGACGCCGAGACCACCCACAAGACCGCGAACGTCCCCGAGTGGAAGCGCCGCGAGGTCGACGAGCTCGTCGACTTCGTCGAGTCGTACGACGCGGTCGGTGTGGTGGACCTCACGGGCATCCCGAGCCGACAGTTGCAGGACATGCGCCGCGAACTGCACGGGCAGGCCGCGCTGCGGATGAGCCGCAACACCCTGACGGTCCGCGCACTCGAAGAGGTCGGCGGAGAGGTCGCCGAGCTCGCCGGGCACATGACGGGCCACGTCGGGCTGATCGGCACGAACGACAACCCGTTCGGACTCTACCAGCAGCTGGAGGCGTCGAAGACCTCCGCGCCGATCGGTGCGGGGGAGATCGCGCCCAACGAGATCGTGATCCCCGAGGGCGACACCGGTGTCGACCCGGGGCCGTTCGTGGGTGAACTCCAGCAGATCGGCGCAGACGCGCGGATCCAGGAGGGGTCGATCCAGGTGCTGTCGGACTCCGTCGTCGCCGAGGCCGGCGACGAGGTGTCTGCAGACATGGCGAACGTGCTGGGCGAACTCGGCATCGAGCCGAAGGAGGTCGGACTCGACCTCCGTGCCGTCGTCGCCGACGGCGTGTCGTTCGACCCAGAGGACCTGGCGATCGACGTCGACGAGTACCGCGCGGACGTGGAGGCGGCCGCCGCAGCGGGGCGGAACCTCTCGATCAACGCCGCGTACCCGACCGCGCAGACGGCCGGTGCCCTGCTGGGCAAGGCCGCCAACGAGGCGAAGGGCCTCGGCGTGTTCGCGGCCATCGAGGACGAGGCGATCATGCCCGACCTCGTGGCGAAGGCGGACGCACAGGTCCGGGCCATCGCCGCGGAGATCGACGACGAGGACGCGCTCCCGGAGGCACTCCGGGACCTCGACGCGCCGGCGGCCGCAGACGCGGCCGACGACGCGGGAGACGACGACGAGGCGGACGCCGACGAGGCAGACGCCGACGAGGCACAGGACGACGAAGACGACACCGAGGACGACGGCGACGACGACGGTGCCGCCGGCCTGGGTAACATGTTCGGAGACTGACACGGAGGATCAACGATGGAGTACGTCTACGCAGCACTCATCCTGAACGAGACTGGCGCAGAGATCACCGAAGAGAACGTGACCGGCATCCTGGAGGCGGCGGGCGTCGACGTGGAGGAGTCCCGCGTCAAGGCGCTGACCGCGGCCCTCGAGGACGTCGACATCGAGGAGGCCGTCGAGTCGGCGGCCGCCGCACCGGCCGCAGCAGCCGGCGGTGCCGCCGGTGGTGCCGAGGCCGACGCGGCCGACGAGGACGACGAGGACGACGACGCCGAGGAGGAGGCCGAGGAGGCCGACGCCGAGGACGACGACGAGGACGACGGCGACGCCGGCGAAGGGCTCGGCGAGCTGTTCGGCTGATCGGCAGTCACACCCTCGATCCGCACGGACACGACTTCTTTCGACGCGACCCGGCGAGTGGCGACCACGTGACCTTCCCGGGCCGGTCGGGACTGCAGACGCGACCCGGCGAGTGATGACGACGTGACTCCCCCGAGCCGGTCGGAACTGCAGACGCGACCCGGCGAGTAACGACACCGGGAGGGGGCGGTGTTCAGATAAGGATGAGTAGTCAGACGAGACTATCACTCAGGAAGCCCCGAGGGGATCGCGGTCGCTCGGTGACATATCGCGCCTCTCGGCACCGTTCGGCGCGATAGGGGCCGCCGAGACGACTGAAGTGAACGCGATCCCCTCGCCCCTTCCAGTCCCGCCCGAATCCGCCCCGCACAGCGCCTCACCCTCCCCAGCCTCGTCGCTCGCTTCGCTCGCTCCTCCCTCGCGCGTTTCTCGCGCGCCACCCGCAATCGTCGGCTTATCTGAACACCACCCAGGAGGGTACCCGTACCCTCAAGTATGGAACCGGGACCAGTGGGCACGTGTCCCCGTCGCTCGTCGCGTCTCTCGTCGCCGTCCTGCCCTCCGTCGGGAGCGGTGCGGCCGGCGGGCCGCTCGCGGCGGCGACGCTGTGCGGCTGTGCGCTCGGGCTCTGTAGCGGGCTCCTCCCCGGATTGCACGCGAACAACCTCGCCGTGTTGCTGCTCGCGGCGGCCCCGCGGCTCGGACTCGCGCCGCTCCCGTTGGGGTGTGCGATGCTCGCGGCCGGGGTCGTGCACACGTTCCTCGACGTGGTCCCCTCGCTGGCGCTGGGCGTCCCGGACGCCGCGATGGCGGCGAGTGCGCTCCCCGGTCACGAACTCGTCTTGGGCGGTCGTGGACGGGAGGCACTCCGGCTGTCGGCGGTCGGGAGCGGGGCGGCGCTGCTCGTCGCGGTGCCGGTCGCCGTGCCGCTGACCGCCGTCGCGGCCGACCTGTACCCGCGACTCCGCCCACACCTCCCACTCGTGCTCGGCGCGGTCGTCGTGCTCGCCATCGCCACGGAGACGACGTGGCGCCGTCGCGCGGCGGGGGCGGCCGCCTTCTGTCTCGCCGCCGGGCTGGGCGCCGCGACGCCGGAGACGACGCCCACGGCACCCGTCGCCGCGGGCGGGACACTCACGCCGCTGTTCGCGGGACTGTTCGGCGCCCCCGTGTTGCTGGACGCGCTCGACGGCGGTGGTGTGCCGCCGCAGGCGGACGCGCGACTCGCGTTGTCGCCGCGCTCGCTCGGTGTGGCGGCGGCGGCCGGCACCGGCGCGGGTGCGGCGGTCGGCTACCTCCCCGGCGTCTCGGCCGGCGTCGCGTCCGTGGTCGCGCTCCCGTTCACCCGCGGGGAGTCGCCGGCACGCGAGTACGTCGTCGCCACCAGCGGCGCGAACACGGCGACGGCGGCGTTCGCGCTGTTCGCGTTCGTCGTGCTCGGGACGCCACGCTCCGGCGTGTTGGTGGCGATGTCCGACGCCGGTGTCCCGCGGCGACTCCCCACGCTGCTGGCGGCGACGGCGGTCGCGGGAGTGGTCGGCGTCGCGGGCGTGTTCTGGCTCGGCGACGCCGCGTTCCGCGTGGCGCGGTGGGTCCCACAGCGGACACTGGTCTGTGTCGTGTTGGTCGGCGTCGTCGGCCTCTCGGTCGCGTTCGCGGGGGTGACCGGACTCGTCGCGTTCGCGGCCGCGACCGCCGTCGGGTTCCTCCCGCCGCGCTTCGGCTGCCGACGCGTCCACCTGATGGGCGTGCTGCTCGGACCACTCGTGTTCGGCGTGTGACCGGCACGGCCGACCGGTCCGTCGCGTCGATCGCTTTCCCGTGGGTCCCCGACAGCAGCGGTCTCCGTGGGTCTGCACCCGACGCCGTGTCGGCGTCCGGGCCGTGTACGAAAGACAACGGTTAAAGCCCGCGGCACGCTCGTTCGGAGTATGAGCGACGCCGAACAAGCGGAGCGCGCCGAGCGCCGGTGCGTCTCCTGTGGCATCAACGTCGCCGGCCTCTCGGCCGCGTCGTTCGACTGCCCCGAGTGTGGAACCGGCATCGACCGGTGTGCGACCTGCCGGAAGCAGAGCAAGCTCTACGAGTGTCCCAGCTGTGGGTTCAGGGGGCCGTGACGATGGGGAAGGTCGCCGCCCAGCTGAAGGTCATGCCGGAGAGCCCGGAGATCGACCTGGACGCGCTCCAGGAGACCCTCGAAGAGGCCCTGCCGGAGGGTGCCGAGATCACCGGCTTCGACCGTGACGACGTCGCCTTCGGGCTCGTCGCACTGCTCCCGACCGTCGTCGTCGCCGACGACGAGGGCGGGACGGAGGCCGTCGAGGAGGCCTTCGCCGAGGTCGAGAACGTCGAGTCGGTGTCCGTCGAGAGCGTCGGCCGTCTCTGAGTCGGTCCGAGACACCGCAGATTCGTTCTCTCGCGTCACGCGTCGTCGAAGAGCGTCGCGGTTCTCGTTCGTCGTCGGCGTCGCGGTCAGCGCTCCAGCGAGACGGCGTCGAGTGTGGTGGTGTCCTACAGCCGAACCGACACGCCACGCTCGTCGAGGTACCGCTTCACCTCGCCGATCCCGAACTCGTCGAAGTGGAAGATGGAGGCCGCGAGGCCGGCGTCCGCGCCGGCCTCGGTGAACACCTCGTACATGTCCTCCGGACCACCACACCCCGAGGAGGCGATCACCGGCGTCGAGACGGTGTCACAGACGGCGCTCGTCAGTGGGACGTCGTACCCCTCCTTCGTCCCGTCGGCGTCGATGGAGTTGACGAACAGTTCGCCGGCACCGCGCGACTCCGCCTCGCTCGCCCACTCGACCACGTCCAGGTCCGTCCCCTCGCGGCCACCCTTCACCGTACACTCGAACCAACAGGACTCCCCGCCGACCTCGACGTAGTGTTCCCCCTGCTCGTCGAACCGTCGCCGCGCGTCGACGCTGATGACGATACACTGACTCCCGAACGCCGCCGCCCCCTCGTCGATCAGTTCGGGACGAGCGATGGCGCCGGAGTTGATCGACACCTTGTCCGCGCCCGCACGGAGCGTCTCCTTCACGTCCTCGCGCGTCCGGATGCCGCCGCCGACCGTCAACGGAATGAACACCTCGTCGGCGACCCGTTCGACCGTGTCGAGCATCGTCGCCCGGCCCTCCGCGCTGGCGGTGATGTCGAGGAAGACGAACTCGTCTGCGCCGGCCGCGTTGTACTTCTTGGCCATCTCCACCGGGTCCCCGGTGAACTGGAGGTCCTCGAAGTTCACCCCGGTGTAGACGGCGGCGTTCCCGTCGTCGTCCAAGTCCACGTCGATACACGGGATGATACGCTTCGTGAGTGTCACTGGCAGAAAGTTTGCGGGAGTGCGGTTTGTCGGTTTCGACCGACCTTTTTCACTCCTCGGGTGGCGCGCAGCGCGCGCCACCCGAGGAAAAAAGCTCGATCAAAAAGGGCCGCGAGCGCGCCGTTCGGCGCGCTCGCGGTGGATTGCGGTGCCGCGACCGCCGCCGCAACCGCCCCGCACCGCCTCCGCTACCGCGACCGCCCCGCACCGCCTCCGCTACCGCGACCACCCCATGCCGCCTCCGCTACCGCGACCGCCCCACACCACTCCGCTCCGCGACCGCCGCCGCAACCGCCCCGCACCGCCTCGGCACCGTTCCACACCGATTCGACTCGTCACCGTCCCCACCTCTGTCGTCGTCCCGTCTCTCCGCCGACCCCGTGTCGGGGACACTGCCTGTGGCGCGGGACGACACGCGCCTGCGACACGGTACACCGCTGGTGTACGACGTCCCGGGCGCGTCTCCACGGTCGACCACCCGGCGTGGCGAGGACTGTCGGGGCGCTCCCGGTCGGCAGTTCCACAAGCGACTTTGCCCGTCCCCGCCCACTGCCTCCAATGATCGGAATCGTCGGCGGCGGCCTCGCCGGCCTCGCGGCCGCCTACCGACTCCAACAACGCGGCTACGAGGTCACCGTCTACGAGGCCGGCGGTCCCGAGGCACTCGGTGGACTCGCACGCACCTACGAGACGAGCGGCGACGACATCGAACAGTTCTACCACCACCTCTCGAAGAACGAACGGACCATCGTCGAGTTGGCCGAGGAGATCGGCGTCGGCGACAGCGTCGAGTGGCGCGTCGGCGAGAACGCCTACTACGTCGACGGCACCGTCCACCCGATGGACACCCCGTGGCAACTGCTCGCGTTCCCCTACTGGAGCCTCTACGACACCTTCCGACTCGGGATGCTCACCCTCGACGTGGACGTGCGCGGCGGCGTCCCGTCGTTCGACACCTACGAACGACTCGAAGACTTCGAGGACCAGACCGCCGTCGAGTTCGCCCGCGAACACACCACGGAGAACGTCTACGAGACCTTCTTCGACCCACTGCTGGAGGCGAAGTTCGGCTCCCGGAAGGCAGACGTGAGTGCCGCGTGGCTCCTCGGCCGGATCAAGTTCCGCGGGGAACGCGACCTCCTCCGCGGCGAGATCCTCGGCTACTTCGAGGGCGGGTTCCGGACGTTCCTCGACGCCCTGATCGACGCCGTCGGCCGCGAGAACGTCGAGACACACGCCCGCGTGACCGACCTCGCGACGGACGACGGCGCCGTGGACTCGATCACCGTCGAGCGAGCGACCGAGCCCGTCGCTGCCGACGGCGGGGCGAGTGCGGCCGACGGCAGCGGTGTCGATACCGACGCGACCGACACCGGCGCGGTCGACACCGGCGCGGCCGGCTCCGGTGGCCCCGACGCGCGGTCGACCGGCTCCGGCGGTCCGCCGGCGACGGAGACCGTGACGGAGTCGGTCGACGACCTCGTCGTGGCGACGATGCCGAACGTGTTGGAGTCGCTGACGGGGTACCCCTGCGAGGTGGACTTCCAGGCGTCCGTCTGTGCCGTCGTCACGCTCTCGGAGGGACTCACCGACACCTACTGGCTCAACGTCGCCGACGACGCCCCGTTCGGCGCGCTGATCGAACACACGAACTTCGTGCCACCGGAACGCTACGGCGGCGACCACCTCCTGTACCTCGCCAGCTACGTCCAAGACGAGTCGGCGTGGCTCTGGCAGGCCGACGACGACGAGGTCGAAGAGCGGTGGCTCGCGGGTGTCGAGGACCTGTTCCCGTCGTTCGACCGCGCGAGCGTGGAGTCGTTCCAGCTCGCTCGCGCCCCCCGCGCCGCCCCGATCTACGAGTGTGGGTACCTGGATCTCGTGGTGCCGTACGACCTCGGCGACGAGGTCGCGGAGGGACTGTACTACGCCGGGATGGCCTCCGAGGCACAGTACCCCGAGCGGTCGACGAACGGCGCCGTCCTCGCCGGCTACGAGTGTGCCGACCTGATCGACGAGCGCCGCGAGTGAGTGGGCGACGAGAGACGATCCGCCGTCACTCGGCCTCTCCGGTCTGTTCGTGCCACGAGTCGACGTGTGGGCCCTCGTTCTCGGGGCGGAACTGCTCGGGGTGTCGCCACCAGAAGTCGTCCGGATAGTAGTCGACGGCCACCACGTCGAGTTCGTCTCTGTGGGTGGGACACTCGTGTGTGTACTTCTGGTACAGTACTGCGTCCACACCCTCGATACGTCCACGTAGTCGATCCGGAACCTCGTCGGCAGAGAGGAACTGAAGTGCGTACTCGATCCCGCCCCTCCGCGACAGCGCGTGCGATGTCTCGATACCGACTGGGTCGAGACAGAACGCGGTGTGTACGTCGTCGGGGATGTCTCGGAGTAACCTCTCGATCCGCTCGACTAGTACGTCTTCGACAGCCAGTTCTCGCTTGCTAGTGATTCGGTCGAGGTCGCGAGCGAACTCCGCGCTCGGAGAGACCAGTTCCGACCCGTCCCGTCCAGTCTGCGCCCGCCACTCGCCGACGTAGCGGAGGTCTTGGATCGCGGCGACAGTGTCGGCGAGGTGCTGTTCGACACTCTCACCACGTCGAACGTGCTCTAGTCCCTCCGTCGCTCGCTCTCGAGCGTCGTCTATCAACCACTCGAAGGAGTCGCTCTCGTCGCTCATATCTCCGTGGTTAACCGACAGATCGTCTTTACTCCCTCACCGATGGTACTGTGAGTGTAGCGAGGGATCGTCCCCGTCCGTCGGTTCTGCTCGTCGGGTCGTCGGCCCACGTAGTCGACCACCGTTCGGCGCGACTCACTGGCCGAACAGTGCACGTTCGATCACCGCTCGGAGTGACCCGAACCGGTTCTCCGTCGCACTCGGTCCAGCGGTCCCACACCCGACAGCCACTCGTCACTCACGTCGCCGGCCGTTCCAGGTGCTCGGTACCCGTCGATCTCGGCGTCCGTCAGATCGTACCGGTCGTAGAACTCGGTGTGCTGGTAGCGGATCGTCTGTCTGAACAGGCCGTGTCCGAGCACGCGGAACGGGTCGGGTGGTTCGACTCCCAGTCGGAGGTACGCGTCTCGGACCTGACAGGTGAGGTGGTGTAACACCATCCCCTGGAAGACACCTGCCGACAGTGGCTCGTCGAGAGTCACTTCCGGTGGGAGGAGTTGGAGCCGAGCGTCTGTAGGCTCGTCTCGCGCGTGTGTTCGCTCCCCGGCCGTCGCCTCCTCGACACCCGTCTCCTCTCGCGTCTGGTAGAACACGTCCGGGGTCGACACTTCGAGGATCGGGTCGCGTCCGTCGAGGTGCGTCTCGACACGCTCACTCAGTCCCTCGAGTACGTCGTAGTGGTCCGTCACCCCACCCACGATGTCACTCGGGTCGAACGCTCGTGGGTCGTCCAGGTAGCTCTCGAAGTCGAGCCCGGTGAACAGATCCGCACGGACGACGAGCCCGCCACCGGCGTCGTGGTACGGACCGTCGACGACGGGATCGACCGTCGGACACACCACACTGTTGTACTGCCGTCTGCAGGCGCCGAAGTGGTGCTCGAACGTCTCGACGTCGAGCAGGAACACGGCTCCGACGACGTGAGCGAGCCACTCGGGAGTCGAGCGGCGCTCGAACGTCGGGTACCCACGTTCCCGCTGGACGTAGTACCGGGCGTAGTACTGTGCTCGTTCGATCCGGATTCTGTCGGCGTGTGTGTATCCAGATGGTCCCTTCGAGTAGCCATCCTGTTTGTAGCCGGTGATCTCGCCTGTTCTGTCGAGATCGATCAGGTGCTCTACGTCGGCGTGGTCGATAACACTGACCCCGACAACCTGCTCCCCCTCTCCAGTTATCTCTGCTCTCATCGGTTTCCTCGCTGACTCTGTGCTTGTTCTGGCTCTTCATCGGTCTCGAATGCATCGGAGCCGATCGTTTCGAAGAAGGCCTTCGCTCGCTCTTCGACACCGAGTGCTCTACACACTTCCCGTACGAGGTAGATGTCGCTTCGGTTGAGCTTGTCCTTACTCACCTTGATCGATCCACCGACCGCGATCGTGATCCCGAACGCGAGCCCCGTACTGAGGCCGAACTCGGTGGTCAACGTGTCGACGACAGTCTTCGTGGTACCGGCCGCAACTGCGTACTCCGCGTACAGATACGCCTCGCGGAGACGCTCCGAGTCTACGTCTTCGTCGGTGGTCAGAGGGGTCAAGTCCGCCTCTTCGAGACCGGTTCCGACCTCGTCCAACGAGACATCGCCACGGAGCAGATCACGACGTGTCTTGTCGACTCGCTGGACGTACACCTCGGTGTCGGCGAGTTTCTGAATCCCGAGTCGCTCATCACCCACGCTCTCAGAAGTACGGGAGTAGTTCGTATCGATGGTCTGTCCACCCGGCTCTACCGTATCGTTAGAGAACGGGCGGATCGTGACAGTCTCGTCAGGTGTCGACTCGCGGCGACCGAAGAACGGACTGTGTGTCGCCGACAGTGGGCACTCGGAGTGGCTCGAACTCTTCACGTCTCAGTCTCCTCCTCTGTGGACTCCAGTATCTCGTACAGGGACGACACGGGGTCCTGATCTGCTGGGCGAGGCTCGTCTCGCTCTACCACTCGTTGAATTGCCCAACCCGTCTCCCGCTCGTGAGTCAGCATATCGAGGAGTTCCATCAGCGTATCCTCACGTTGTGTCTCCTCTTCGAGCGGAAGTTCCCAGACGTGCTCGAGGAGACGACACACCACCCTCGCCTCGTTTCGAACTGTCGGGTCATCGAGAAACCGGTCGATCACCTCTTCGAGACCGAGTTCCGGCCGAAGAACGTCCTCGTCTTCGATCCGCTCCAGTTCGTGTGTGTTCCCGATGTCGTACTCCTCTAGTAGCTGTCGTACGCGAGTCGAGAGAATCAGTCGTTCCCCGAAGTCCCCAATCTCTTCGTCGTACACGTTCCCGATACCGAAGTCGTCACGATAGCCGGTCCCAGTCACCTCCAAGCCGTACACTGGAGGGATAGTCTCGTTCGGGTGCTCGTGCTCGAAGTGATCGGTCGTCTCGACAGAGATGTCCGACAGTTCGTACCCGGTGAGCGACGAGTCGTTGAGCCCGTCACCGAGAGCCTTCGTAATCAAGTAGCCTTCCTCCCACTGGACCAGATCGTCACCGGGCCACCACTCTACGTGTGGAGACTCGATGGGTCCGTCGAGATCGTATCCGCTTCTGTTCGGGTCAACGTACACCGGCTCGATGTAGAAGTACTCAGTCACTCTCAGATCCCTCCGTGTACATCTCCGGGAGGAAGTGGTGTCCGAGTTCTCTGTCTAACTCTTCGACCCTCTCCAAGAGATACTCTCTGATCTCTCTCCGTAGTCGCTTCACCTCTTCGGGAACCTCTGGCGACTCGACACGGGATGCTGCTTCACGGGGAGAGAGTTCCTCTGGATCGTCGCTGACGTGTCTTCGATACGCTCTCGACCACTTCCGCTCTAGCTTTCTGAGTTCTGCATCTCGGTACACCCGATTCCACTCGACACGAATGACACTCTGGTGTAACTCCGCCTGCACGTCGTTCGGGATGCCTCTGAGGTTCTCGACGGAGTGCATCTCTCGGGGGGAGAGCAGTCCTGGGAAGAATGGTCTACCTCCTGGTTGAATGATCTGCTGTTCGATGGCGTGGTGAACGTTTCCGACCAGGTTCTCTTCGAGTTCCTCGACATCGTAGAGTTCTGGGTAGGCCGCTTCGAACACGTCGCGGTGCACCCCATCGGCAGTTGGATCTCTTTCGTCGCTGATTTCCCCGATTTCCAGCTGCTCGTCTCCAGTCACCTCCGCAGGGTGTGCGAGGTTCTCGTCTGGTGCAGCGTCGATCTCCTCGGTCGCCGACTCACGCGCTTCCAACAGTTCTCTGTACTCCTCGTACTTCCGCCGCTGGAGCAGGAGTGCGACGCTGTCACCGGTGTCGAGATTCGCCGATGCGTCGGGACCCGGATCGGAGACCTGCTCGCCCGTCGGGAGTCTCGCCACACCGTCTGTCTGTTGGCGGACGTGCGCTAATTCGTGGGCGAGGACGTGTTGCCCCTCCGCGGACTCAGGGTCGTACTCGCCAGCGCCGAAGGCGACGTGGTTGCCGACGGTGAACGCCCGCGCGTTGATCTGCTCCGCTGCCGCGGCCGCCTTCGGACCGGTGTGGATCCGTACGTCACCGAGCGAGTCGCCCATCCGCTCTTCGACGGCACGCTGGATCGAGGTGTCCAACGGTCGGCCGGGTGAGGAGATCACCTCACGCACGGAGTCGGGAACGCCAGCGTCTCCGTCGGGACCACGACGCCGGTCTCTGTTGACTTTGCCGGTGTTGTCCATCCGCGAGAGCCGGTTGAAGTGCTCGATGTCCCAGGGAATCGGCGTCCCCTTCCGGTCGCGGAACCGCTGCATCTTGGTCTTGTGGCCCATCGCGGCGATGGGCATCCCCTCGTCGATCCACCGGAGAACCTGCCCGCCGTACCCCTTCTCTAGCCGCTGGAGTTCCTGGAGTTCGTCGACGCTCGAGATCTCCCGACCGTAGTACTCCTCGATGTCTTCCTTCGTCGTCGGGCCAACGGTAGTCGGACCCACGTCCGCACGCGACGGCCACCGCTGCGGGCCGTCGCTCTCGCCGGACTGGTCACTGTCCGTCTCGGTCCTCTTTCCTCGATCACGCAGTGCCTGGTATCCCATCGTCCCTTGCCGGTTGGTGTGTCTGCTCGTAACTTGATTCTTCCCACTGAGTGTGGATTCAGTTGTAGATCACGACCAACCGTCACTGGGCGACGACTGCGAGTCACTACACACTGACAGCTAATCCCAACACAACCACAGCTATTAACAACCAGCGAGCACAACACCAAGACACGACACTGCGGGGTCGTCACTGCTGAAAAAGTGGCAGGGTGCTGGAACACCCCACCTCCGCAGTGTCGTGGGCTACCACGACAATGTGTTCGAACGATTCTCCGTCTGAAAAGGATGACGGGACGACCGAAGTACAGCCACTGCTCGACAGCTACGATACCCACCTGGAGACACTGCGCTTGCTCCCACTGCCGCAGTACCGCAGTAGGGAACTCCACGCCGCGACGGAGGCGATCCGGGACAGACTCGCAGCCAGCGGCTTCGTTCCCCCGACGCAACTCCAACACCTCCTGTGCGTCGTCGCCGAGGCGATCGACGACGTACGCGCCGCCGCGACGGGCGAACCCGACAGACTCCCCGAAGCGCCACGCTACCCGGTCGGCACACCACGCGACGAGTACGCGATGACACCCGACGAGCGCGAGACGGTACTCGACGGACTCACGAGCCTCCAGTTCACACTCGTCGAGACACCGACCCTCCCCGACGGCTGGAGCGAGCGACTCCGCGAGGGGGACCGGCCGACGGCGTGATCCCGACGCCGGAGACGGGTCGACACCGGCGGCGTCACACTGGGTGACGACCGTGCACCACCCTGTCGCCACTTCCGCACCACCGCCCATCCAACCACGGACGCGTCTCGCCGACCCCACCGACGCGACCCGCTACAGTCCGCCACGCCGGGAACACAAACGTTTCAACCACGCCACGGCTCCAGTCGTGTAGATGTTCGACGACACGCCGGGGCGTGGCCGCCTCGCACGCGGGCTCGCCCTCCTGGTGGTGGTGTCGCTGTTCGCGCCCGCCGGGGTCGCTGCCCTCTCCCCCGACTCGGGGGGAACACCCGGCCAGGTCGGGCTGGAGCCGGGGACGGTGACCCAGCCGGCGGACAACGCGACCGTGGTCGGGATCCAGGGGTTCCACTTCCAGGGACAGGGGTCGACGAAGAAGCCCGCGCGTGTCGTCTCTGCGGGCCCGCAGGGTGAGACGAACTGGGTGTTCGACGGCGGGCCGTACGACGCGACGTGGTTCTACGACGTGGACCCACTCGCGAACGGGAACTTACTCGTCGTCTCGACGAACCCCGAGGGGACGCTGGTGATGGAGTTGAACCGCTCGACGCGGGAAGCCGTCTGGAAGGAGCGGTTCGACATGAAGGACACCCACGACGTGGACATGCTCCCGAACGGGAACCTCGTGATCGCGAACATGCGCAACTGGGACAACGAGACCCAGGTCAGCGACGACCGGATCGTGATCTACGACCGCGAGAGCGAGGAGTTCGTCTGGGAGTGGACGTTCCGGAACCACTACCCCAACTCGACGGACGGCGGCTTCTCCGAGGACTGGACCCACGTCAACGACGTGGACCGGATCGGTGACGGCCGGTTCCTCCTGTCGCCGCGCAACTTCGACCAGGCGATCGTCGTCGACCGCGAGAGCAAGGAGATCGTGGAGCGACTCGGCGAGGACGGCGACCACGAGACGATGTTCGAGCAACACAACCCCGACTGGCTGGTGAGCGAGGCGGGGAACCCGACGATCCTCGTGGCCGACTCCGAGAACGACCGTGTCGTCGAGTACACGAAACGCGACGGAGAGTGGGAGCGGATCTGGACCGTCGGCACCGGCCAGCTGTCGTGGCCGCGCGACGCCGACCGCCTGCCGAACGGGAACACGCTGATCACGGACTCGCTGAACCACCGCGTGATCGAGGTGACGCCACGGGGTGAGATCGTCTGGGAGTACTACGCCACCTGGGGCGCCTACGAGGCGGAACGGCTCGGGACCGGCGACGAGTCGAACGGCCCGACGATGACCGACCAGGGTGTGTCGGGGTCGTACCGCCTCACCGGGAGTGCGGGCCTGATCGAGGGCACCGGCGACACGAACACCTTCGCGGCGACGGTCCAGAACACCTTCGCGGGGACGCCGGTCGGCGGCGTCGCGACGGAGTTCGCCGTGACGTGGTCGCACGTCACCCCGTGGGTCCAGCCCGTCTGGATGGACTCGTGGGCGTTCGCGTCGCTGGCGGCCGGCCTCCTCGTTGCGCTGGCCTGGGGCCTCGTCGAACTCGTGCTCGCACGACGGCGGCTGGTCGAGTTCGTGCGTGGCGTGGCCGGGTGAGATCGCGGATCACGTGGCGGAGTGCGGCCGTAGATCACGTGCCGGAGTGAGTTCGTGGATCGTGTCCGACAGTTTCTCGCGTGTGTCCCAACCGAGACCGAGACGTGCCCGTTCGACGGCAGAACCGCCGAGTGACCCGTCCGAGCGTGGCCGCGTTCCGCAAACACCTTATACGCACGTAGACCAAACCACGGACGACGACTACCAATGCCGAGACCCGAAGTTCTCGAACGAGTGAAGGAGGCCGAAGCCGAGGCCGAGGAGATCGTCGCCGAAGCCGAGTCCGACCGCGAGGAGCGGATCCAGGAGGCTCGGGCCGAGGCAGACGAGATCCGCGCCGAGGCCGAGGCGGAGGCCGACGAACTCGAGGACGAGCGGCTCGCAGACGCTCGCGAGGAGATCGACGAGAAGCGCGAGCAGATCCTCGAGGAGGGACGGACAGAACGCACGGAACTGATGGACCGCGCACGCGACCGCCAAGAGGAGGCGGTCGAGTACGCGGTCGAGCGGTTCGAGGAGGCGGTGCATGCTCAGACCTGAGCAGATGAGTAAGGTCTCGGTCACGGGCTCCCGCGGCGTGATGGGGGACGTGATCGAGGCGATGCACGACCTCTCGACGGTCCACCTGACGGAGTACGACGGCAACTGGGAGGGGTTCGACCAGGGTGTCTCCACCGAGGGCGCCGAGGAGGCCGCCGACAAGCTGGTGACGGTCCGGTCGCTGCAGTCGCAACTCGGCGTCGAGGAGAGTGACGCCGGCCCCTCGCGGATCGTCACCGACGAGGCGCTCGACGAGGAGCTGGAGGAGGTCCGCACGGAGGCGAACCGACTCGACGACCGCCGGGAGGAACTGAAGAACGAACTCCGGCGCGTCGACGAGCGGATCGACGGGATCGAGCCGTTCGTCGAGTTGGGAATCGACGTGGACCTGTTGAGCGGCTACGACAGCCTCCAGGTCGCCGTCGGCGAGGGTGACGAGGCGGCCGTCGAGGAGGCGGTCGTCCAGTCGCCCGCCCTCGACGAGTACCAGATCTTCTCCGGTGGCGACGTGCTGGCGGTGTTCGCGCGCCCGTCGAGTTCGGCCGAGGCGGACGCGCTGGCGGACGTGCTGGTGAGCGCGGAGTTCGCGGCCATCGAGGTGCCGGAACTGGACGCGGACGAGAACACGGCGCCGGAGGCGTACCACAAGCGGCTCCAGGCGGACCGTCAGGAGTTGGAGTCGGAGATCGAGGCCGTCGAGGCGGACCTCGAGACGCTCCGCGAGGAGTGGGCCGGCTTCCTGTTGGCGGCCGAGGAGGAACTGGCGATCCGCGTCGGGAAGGCGGAGGCGCCGTTGTCGTTCGCGACGACGGACAACGCCTTCGTCGCCGAAGGGTGGATCCCGACGGAGGAGTACACGGAGTTCGCGGGCGCGATCTCGGACGCGGTCGGTAACGGCGCCGAGATCGAGGAACTCCAGCGAGCCAGCTTCGGGCCGGACGGCGAGGTCGTCCGCGAGGACGTGCCCGAGTCCGTCCGCGAGGCCGGTCGCCGCGAGCCGCCCGAGACCGACACCGACGAGACGGAGCAGACGGCCGAACGGCAGCGAGCCGTCGCGGACGGCGGGGTCACGGCGGACACGCCGGTCGTGATGCGGGACGACGACCCGCCGACGGTCCAGAACAACGCCGACGTGGCGAGTCCGTTCGAGCTGCTCGTCCGGATGATCGGGAAGCCGAACTACACGGAGTACGACCCGACGGTCGTGCTCTTCCTCACGTTCCCGGTGATGTTCGGCTTCATGATCGGGGACTTCGCGTACGGGCTGATCTACACGGGGATCGGCGCGTACGTCTACCGGAACTTCGACTCACAGACGTTCAAGGCGTTCGGCGGCATCGCGATCACCGCCGGGCTGTTCACGACGGCGTTCGGGATCCTCTACGGCGAGATCTTCGGGCTGCACCTGATCAGCACCTACTTCTGGGAGGGGCTGGTCGGGCTGAAACACGCACCCATCGAGAAGGGGCTGTCGCCGGCCGGCACCTACTGGGCGAACACGTGGTTCGTCGTCACGGTGCTGTTCGGTGTGCTCCACCTGAACGTGGGGTACACGCTGGAGTTCCTCGAGAACCTCCAGTTCCACGGCGTCGTGGAGGCGTTGGAGGAGTCCGGCTCCTGGCTGCTGATGTTGAACGGCCTCTGGCTGTTCATCTTCAGTGACCTCGGGAAGGCGACGAAGCCGGACATGCTGTTCGAGGTGTTCTCCAGCGGCTCCGTCTCCGCGTTCGAACTCGGGTTCACCGGGTTCCCGACCGTCGTCGGCTACGTCGGCGTCGGGATGCTCGCGGTGGGGCTCGTCCTCTTGGCGCTGGCCGACCCGGCGGAGTTGGTGGAGTTCCACGTCGTGTTGGCCCACGCCCTGTCGTACCTCCGGATCGGGGCCGTGTTGCTGGCGAAGGCCGGGATGGCGTTCGCCGTCAACCTCCTGTTCTTCGGGGCGTACATCGACGGTAAGGGCGAGTACCACTTCATGCTCCAACACGACGCCGCGTACGTGTTGGAGACGAAGGAGGGGGCGACGATCATGTTCGAGGGGCTGATGCACGGTGGCATCGCGCTGCTGCTCGTCGGCATCCTCGTGTTGATCGTCGGCCACCTCATCGTGCTCGCGCTGGGTGTCACCTCCTCGGGGATCCAGGCCGCGCGTCTCGAGTACTTCGAGTTCTTCGAGAAGTTCTACGAGGGCGACGGCGTGGAGTACGAGCCGTTCGGCACGGACCGGCAGTACACCGCCGAAGAGTAGTCGCGTCTCACCCGGACGCACCCGCGGTTCTCGGCACACCGTTCTCGCGGACGCTACCGCTCTGAGCGACGACTCACTCCGGGCGACGATTCGACCCCGCGCGACGACCCGACGCCTCCGCGGACGGACAGGTCGCACGACGGGTCGAGGCCTCGCGACCGTCTCCCGGCTGGAGGCGCGACGTTCCCCGCCGCACGCGTCCGGTCGCCGGTCGTCACGACGGCGGAGCGGGGAGCGACACCACCGCCGAGGAACTGTACCCGACCTGATATGTGGTGCGTTCACACACCGTTCTCGCCGAGTGCGAACGGGACGGATTCGGGAGGTTCGGCCGTTCTATTTGGGAACCTTTATGTGCGCTTCAGGGGCAAGAGGGACATGTTCGGAAGCGACCACACCGTACGTGAGAACCCATGATGGAAGCATTCACAGAAGTCGCCAACGTCGCACTGCAGAATCAGAACCTCCCGATCCTCTCGCCGAAGGCCGCCGCGGCGATCACCGTCGGTCTCGGTGCCATCGGGACGGGCTACGCACAGCGCGGGATCGGCGCGGCCGCGGTCGGTGCCATCGCCGAGGACGACGACATGTTCGTCCCGGGGCTCATCCTCACCGCACTGCCCGAGACCCTGATCATCATCGCCTTCGTCACCCTCTTCCTGGCCGGGGACACCTTCGTCGGGACGCTGGGCTGAACCGGGAGGTTCCTTTTCACCCATGAGCTTGGACACTGTCGTCGAGGACATCCGGGAGGACGCTCGCGAGCGCGCGGACGAGATCCGCGAAGAGGCGGACGAGCGTGCCGAGGAGATCCTCGACGAGGCGAGAGAGGACGCCGACGAGATCGTCGCCGACCGAGAGGCGGCGGTCGACCGGCAGATCGAACAGGAGCGCGAACAGGCGCTGTCGTCGGCCAAGCTCGAGGCCAAGCAGAACCGCCTGGAGGCACGCCGCGACGTGCTCGAGGAGGTCCGCGAGCAGACGGCGCAGGCGGTCGCCGACTTGGAGGGTGACCGCCGCGAGGAGCTGACGCGAACGCTGTTGGACGACGCCGCCGACGAGTTCGGCGACGAGGACGTGGCCGTCTACGGCCGCGCAGACGACGAGGCGCTCCTGACGGAGATCCTCGACGACTACGACGGCTGGTCGTACGCCGGCGAGTACGACTGTCTCGGCGGTGTCGTCGTCGAGAGCGAGGCGTCGCGCGTCCGCGTCAACAACACGTTCGACTCCGTGTTGGACGACGTGTGGGAAGACAACCTCAAGGAACTGAGCACACGACTGTTCGACGATGAGTAGTCGCGCCGGCAGCTCCAACTCGGAGTACGTGAACGCCCGCGTCCGGTCGCGGCGGTCGCGACTCTACGACGAGGAGTCGTACCGGCGACTGCTCCGGATGTCGCCGGCCGAGATCGCCCGCGACATGGAGGAGTCGACCTACGAGCGGGAGATCAACGAACTCGGCTCCCGGTTCGGCGGCGTCGACCTCATCGAGTACGCGCTGAACCGCAACCTCGCGCGCCAGTTCGACGACTTACTCGGCTGGGCGGAGGGCGGACTGTACGACCTGCTCGTCCGGTACCTCCGGAAGTTCGACGCCTGGAACGTCAAGACACTGCTGCGGGGCGTCTACTCGGAGACGCCCGCCGACGAGGTGCGCGTCGACCTGATCGAGGCCGGGGAACTCGACCCGACGCGGCTGGAGCGGCTGGCCGACGCCGACTCCGTCGAGGCGATCGTCGACGGGTTGCGCGACACGATCTTCGGGGACGCCCTCGCGGGCGCCTACGAGGACTACGAGGAGGTCGGGCTGTTGATCCCCCTCGAGAACGCGGTCGACCGAGCGTACTACGAACTGCTTACCGAGGGGCTGGGCGGCGGCGAGCGACTCGCCGACTACCGCCAGTACCTGCGGGCGGAGATCGACTTCCGGAACGCGTTGAACGCCTTCCGGCTCGCCCGGTCCGGGACGGACCTGGACCCGGCGGAGTACTTCATCGAGGGCGGCGAGTTGTTCTCGGTGCGCGACGTCCAGCGACTGGCGGGTGACATGGACGAGCTGATCGCGCACATCCGGGAGAGTCCGTACGGCGACGACCTCTCGGACGCGCTCGACAGACTCGAGGACGCCGAGAGTCTCGTCGACTTCGAACACGCGTTGGAGACCGCTCAGGTGGAGTACGCGGAGGCGCTCGGGAGTGTCGACCCGCTGTCGGTGGCGCCGGTGATCGGGTTCATCCTCTCGAAGGAGCGAGAGGTGGACAACATCCGCGCCATCGCGCGGGGGAAAGAGGCTGGCCTCGACGCCGACGAGATCGAGGCGGACCTGGTGATCCTATGAGCCAAGAGATCGCAGTGATCGGCAGTCCGGAGTTCACGACCGGGTTCCGGCTCGCCGGCGTCCGGAAGTTCGAGGACGTGCCCGACGACGAGAAGCCGGAGGCGCTCGACGACGCGGTCGAGCGCACGCTGGCGGACGACGACGTCGGGATCGTCGTGATGCGGGACGACGACCTGGAGTACCTCTCGCGGGGCGTCCGCGAGACGGTGCAGGGGAGCGTCGACCCGGTGTTGGTGACGCTGGGCGGCGGTGCCGGCGGCGGCGGGCTGCGCGAACAGATCAAGCGAGCCATCGGGATCGACCTGATGGAGGAAGACGACTGAGAACGGAGACACACGACAACATGAGTCAAGCAACAGATACGGACGCGACGGTGGCGGACACCGGCGTCATCCGGAGCGTCAGTGGGCCGGTCGTGACGGCGACCGACCTCGACGCCCGGATGAACGACGTGGTGTACGTCGGCGAAGAGGGGCTGATGGGCGAGGTCATCGAGATCGAAGGCGACGTGACCACGATCCAGGTGTACGAGGAGACCTCGGGGGTCGGCCCCGGCGAGCCCGTCGACAACACGGGCGAGCCGCTGACGGTCGACCTCGGCCCGGGGATGCTCGACACCATCTACGACGGTGTCCAGCGCCCGCTCGACGTGCTCGAAGAGAAGATGAACAGTGCGTTCCTCGACCGCGGGGTCGACGCCCCCGGGATCGACCTCGAGGAGGAGTGGGAGTTCACCCCCGAGGTTGAGGAGGGCGACCAGGTAGAGTCCGGCGACGTGGTCGGCGTCGTCCCGGAGACGGTCACCATCGACCACAAGGTGATGGTGCCGCCCGACGAGGAGGGTGGCGTCGTCAGCGAGACCAAGGAGGGCACCTTCACGGTCGAGGAGCCGGTCGTCGTGCTCGAAGACGGCACGGAGATCACGATGCACCAGGAGTGGCCGGTGCGCGACAAGCGGCCGACCGTCGAGAAGGAGACGCCGACGACGCCGCTCGTCTCCGGGCAGCGCATCCTCGACGGGCTGTTCCCGCTCGCCAAGGGTGGGACGGCCGCCATCCCGGGGCCGTTCGGCTCGGGGAAGACGGTCACCCAGCAGTCGCTCGCGAAGTTCGCCGACGCCGACATCGTCGTGTACATCGGCTGTGGTGAGCGCGGCAACGAGATGACGGAGGTCATCGAGGACTTCCCGGAACTGGAGGACCCCAAGTCCGGCAACGACCTGATGGCCCGGACCTGCCTCATCGCCAACACGTCGAACATGCCCGTCGCCGCACGCGAGTCGTGCGTGTACACGGGGATCACCATCGCGGAGCACTACCGCGACATGGGGTACGACGTGGCGCTGATGGCCGACTCCACCTCGCGGTGGGCGGAGGCCATGCGGGAGATCTCCTCGCGGCTCGAGGAGATGCCCGGCGAGGAGGGGTACCCGGCGTACCTCGCCGCTCGCCTGAGTCAGTTCTACGAGCGGGCCGGCTACTTCCAGAACGTCAACGGGACGGAGGGGTCGATCTCCGTCATCGGCGCCGTCTCCCCGCCCGGCGGGGACTTCTCGGAGCCGGTCACCCAGAACACGCTGCGGATCGTGAAGACGTTCTGGGCGCTGGATTCGGACCTGGCCGAGCGCCGGCACTTCCCGGCGATCAACTGGAACGACTCCTACTCGCTGTACCGCGACCAGCTCGACGACTGGTTCCGCGACAACGTCGCGGAGGACTGGCCCGACAAGCGGCAGTGGGCCGTCGACACGTTGGACGAGGAGGACGAACTCCAGGAGATCGTCCAGCTCGTCGGGAAGGACGCGCTGCCGGAGGACCAGCGGCTCACGCTGGAGGTGGCACGCTTCCTGCGGGAGGCGTACCTCCAGCAGAACGCGCTCCACGACGTGGACCGCTACTGTCCGCCGGAGAAGACGTACGACATCCTCGGGCTGATCAAGACGTTCAACGACGAGGCGTTCGACGCCTTGGACGCGGGCGTCCCGGTCGAGGAGATCACGAGCGTCGACGCGGCGCCGAAGATCAACCGCGTCGCGACCACGCCCGACGACGAGTACGAGGCGTTCGTCGCGGAGATCGAGGAGAACCTCGTCGAGCAACTGCGCGCACTGTACTAGACCCATGAAAGAGTACGAGACAATCACGGAAGTCAGCGGCCCGCTGGTGTTCGCCGAGGTCGACGAGCCGATCGGGTACGACGAGATCGTCGAGATCGAGACGCCGGACGGCGAGACCAAGCGCGGCCAGGTGCTGGAGACGGAGGACGGCCTCGTCGCCATCCAGGTGTTCGAGGGCACCTCCGGCATCGACCGCAACGCGTCCGTCCGGTTCCTGGGCGAGACGCTGAAGATGTCGCTCACGGAGGACCTGCTCGGGCGCGTGCTCGACGGGTCGGGGCAGCCGATCGACGGTGGGCCCGACGTGGTCCCCGAGGAGGAGCGTGACATCGTCGGGGCGGCGATCAACCCGGTCTCCCGGGAGTACCCCGAGGAGTTCATCCAGACGGGTGTCTCCGCCATCGACGGGATGAACACGCTCGTCCGCGGTCAGAAGCTGCCGATCTTCTCGGCGTCGGGGCTGCCGCACAACGAACTGGCACTCCAGATCGCGCGACAGGCGTCCGTCCCCGAGGAGGAGGAGGCCGGCGAGGACTCCGAGTTCGCGGTGATCTTCGGCGCGATGGGGATCACCCAGGAGGAGGCCAACGAGTTCATGGACGACTTCGAGCGCACCGGCGCGCTCGAACGGTCGATCGTCTTCATGAACCTCGCGGACGACCCGGCCGTCGAGCGGACGGTGACGCCGCGGCTGGCGTTGACCACCGCCGAGTACCTCGCGTTCGACAAGGGGTACCACGTCCTGACGATCCTGACGGACATGACGAACTACTGTGAGGCGCTGCGCGAGATCGGGGCGGCCCGCGAGGAGGTCCCCGGTCGGCGTGGCTACCCGGGGTACATGTACACGGACCTGGCGACGCTGTACGAGCGTGCCGGCCGGATCGACGGCCGCGAGGGCTCCGTGACGCAGATCCCGATCCTCACGATGCCGGGCGACGACGACACGCACCCGATCCCGGACCTGACCGGCTACATCACGGAGGGGCAGATCATGATGAGCCGCGAGTTGAACAGTCAGGGTGTCGAGCCGCCCGTCGACGTGCTCCCGAGTCTGTCGCGGCTGATGGACGACGGGATCGGCGAGGGGCTGACGCGTGGCGACCACGCGGACGTGAAAGACCAGCTGTACGCGGCCTACGCCGAGGGTGTCGAACTCCGCGACCTGGAGAACATCGTCGGCCGGGAGGCGCTGGACGAGCGGCAGAACCGCCTGCTCGACTTCGCCGACCGGTTCGAGTCCGAGTTCGTCCAGCAGGGGTACGACTCCGAGCGCGACATCGACGGCACGCTCGAGATCGGCTGGGACCTGCTGTCGCTGCTCCCGAAGACGGAACTCAACCGCGTCGACGAGGACCTGATCGAGGAGTACTACCGCGAGGACGCCGAGGAAGTCGCCGCGGACTGATCGCGTCCACCGGCGAGTGACCCTCGTCGCGGCCGTCTCCGTTCTCTCTGGCTCGTGAGTCGTGAGTGCCGACGACGAGTAGTCGAAATAGCTATTTGGGGTCGGGAGACACGACGGTACGAGATGAGCGAGACTCGACTGGCCCAGACGTGCTGGCGGCTCGTCCAGCAGATCCTCGCCCACGAGACCGGAGCACTCTCCGTCGAGGAGCTGTCGTACCGGAACCCGGAGATCGAGCGCGAGACGGTCGACTACCACCTACGTAAACTCGAGGCCCAGTCGCTCACCGAGCGGCACTCGGTCGACGGCGGACCGAACGAACTGCCGAGCACGTACTGGGCAGTGACCGAGTGTGGCGTCCGGCGACTGGACGACCTCGGGTTCTACGACGAGGTCGCGGTTCTCGAAGTCGCCGACGACGCACTGGAGCGCACGGATCGGATCGAACGGATCGAGCAGTTCGAGGAGCGCCCGGCAGTGGACGTGTCGCCGTGAGCGGTCGTCGGTTCTAGCTCTCTCCTCGCCCGATCCGCCCCTCGACACCCACGTTCAGTCCGCCGTCCGCGGCGTGCCGGACCAGTGCGGGCAGCATCTCGGTGTCCTCGCGGACGACGTGTGCGGAGTCGGCGGGACCGTAGCCGTCCGTCTCGACGAACGCGCCCTGCGTCGCGACGCGGTACGTCTCCGTCTCCGGGAGTGGGCTCGCCGCGTCCGCCGCGTTCGACTCGTCGTCGACCAGACGGACCGACCGCAACGCGCCAGTCTCGTCCCAGCGGACGCGCAGCCCGGCGACGTGGACGTGGACCCAGCCGCGGTCGCCGGGGTGCGGCGTCCCGCAGTCGGCCAGCACCTGCCGGAGTTCGGCGCCGGTGAGGCGGAGTTCGCGGACGGTGTCGTCGAACGGTGCCAGTGACACGACGTCGCCGACGTCGACGGTCCCCGACAGCGGCGGGCCGGCGCGCATCGACCCGACGAAGAACAGCGCGCAGTCGGTGCCGACGGCCGTCCGGATCGCGTCCGCGAGGAAGTTGCCGGCGCGCGACTCGCCGCCGGTACGTTCGGGGCTCCCCCGACGGATCGACTCCGCGACGGTCGCGACCGGCTCGTCGGCACCCAGTTCCGTCCGGAGCGCGCGGTACCGGTCGCGCGTCGGCTCGTGGACCGGCGCGTCGGTCGCGTCCCGGAGGTCGACGGCGAGGCGCGTGTCGCCGGCCGTGGCGTCGTCGGCACCGTCACTCGGTGTGTCGTCGTCGGCCCCCGTCGTCGCCTGCGGCGTCAGTCGGTGGACGGTGACCGACGGGTCGGCGGCACCGAGCGCGAGTTCGACGACCGCGTCGGGACCGCCGGAACGCACGAGCGGCGTGCCGTCGACGACGGCCAGCAGTCGTTCGTGCACGTGCGCGCCGACGACGGCGTCGGCGTCCGTCTCGCGGGCGACCCGCTCGTCGTGGGCGCCACAGTGTGAGAGGACGACCGTGTGGTCGACGCCGCGGTCGCGCAGCGCCGCCAGCTCCTCGCGCGCGGCGGGTACCGGGTCGGTCGCGGCCGCCTCTCTCGCGAGCAGGTACGCGGACAGGTCAGGGTGTGTGACCCCGACGATCCCGACGCGGGTGTCGTCGCGCTCGACGACCGTGTGGCCCGGCACCGGGAGTTCCGGCTCCACGAGGTTCGCACAACAGTACGTCGCCGGGACGCGGTCCACCCACTCGGTCGCCCACTCCCCGCCGAGGTCGAGGTCGTGGTTACCGACCGTCTCGGCGTCGTGTGCGACGGCGTCGAACAACGGCCCGGCGAGTCCACGCCCGCGATCCGGAACCGACACCGCGTCTGGACCGGTGGTCTCGTCGGACGCCCCGGCGTCGGCGTGGGTAGTGCCGGTACCGTCGGCGTCGGGGTGTGTAACGCCGCCGTCGGTACTGTCGGCGTCGACGACACCACCCGGCAGCAGCGGTGTCGCGTCGGTGCCGGCACGTTCGGCCAGCACCGCGAGCGTCCCGAGTGCTGTGTCGTCGCCCGCCCCGACGACGACCGCGTCGGACGGTGTCGACCGGAGGAGCCCGGCCAGCCGGCCGACGTGGCCGGGGTCGTCGTACAGTCGCTCCAGGTCGTCGAGACAGAACAGCGGGAGGGCGTCTCCTGACACGTGCCCCCGTGGGACCGGGGCGCCCGAGAACGTGACGGTCACGCAGACGCGACGGGGTCACTCGGTCACGACGACGGTACTCGGTGGCCGGCACGACACGGCCCGGCGTCACCCCGTGTCGTCGGCCTCGTCGACGGCCAGGTCGACGACGTTCTCGCGGCCGACGCGGATCTTCTCGATCCGGTCGTCCGACTCCATGTCCGAGAGCACGCGGGAGGTCTTCGAGGCCGACCAGTCGAGTTCGTCGGCGAGCGCGCTCTGGCGCATCCGGCCGCGCTCGCGTGCCAGCGCGCGCTCGACCCGTTCTGCGTCCGTCAACGGCGGTCTGATCCCGTCGAGGACCGACGCGTACGGCTCTGGGAGCCCCTCGTCGTCGTCCGTCCCCGAGTCCGAGTCGGTGTGCTCGTCCGTCCCGTCGCCCGCCGCGATGGCGTCCGCCGTCGCGGCGTCCGCTGCCGTCGGCTCCCCGTCGCCCGTCGCCGTCGTCCCGACACTCGGACGACTGGGTGTCGTCGACTCGTCGCCGGCGGACGTGGCGCCCGACTCGCCGCCCGCCCCTCCCGTGGACGTGTCGGCCTCCCCGTCGCCACCGCGGGTCTCCACGTCGGCACCGTGGGTCCCCGTGCCGCCGGTGCCGTCCGGCGGTGCTCCGTCGTCTGGCGGTGTTCCGTCGCTCCGTGTCCCACCGCCGAACGATCCGTCGCCGCCGAACGGACCACCGCCGCGGACGGCCAACGCCACCACCGCGGCGAGGACCAGCGCCACCGCGCCGACGAGGAGCCACGGCACCCCACCGCCGCCGTCGCCGCCGGCGGTCGCGGGCCCGGTCGTGACTGTCGCGGGCGTCGGCGTTCGCGTCCGTGTCCGTGTCGCCGTCCGAGTGGGTGTGTCTGCCGGCCTCGCGGCGACGAGCGGCCGCCCGTCGGCGAAACTGAGTCGGCCGGTCCACCGCACCTGCCGCTCGTCGCTCACGGAGGGGGTCGGCGTCGCACGGTCGACGACGTAGTCGGACGGCGCGACGACGACCAGCGAGTCGTTGTCCGCGAGGTAGTACCCCCCTTCGAACACGTCCCCGGCGACCACGCGGTCACCGTCGGTCTCGGCGAACCCCGTCCACCGGAACCGGTAGGTGACGACGCCGATCCGGCGCGGGACCTGTCTGATCGCGGTCGTCGCCGTCACGTTCGTGACGGCCATCTCGCGACCGGTCTCGTTGGTCGCGTCGGCGACGACCGCGCCGATCCGCTCGCGGAACGTCGTCTCGAACGTCGCCGTGTCGTTGCGGAACTCCGACTGGAACGTCCGGTAGTCGGCGACCTCCGCGTCCGTCTGGAGCCGCGTCTGGTAAGCCAACTCCCAGACGGCCGTCCCGTTCGTGGCCAACTCGATCCGTGTGACGGTGTCGTCGACGGCCGGCTGGTCCGCGGCGGCGGGCACCGGCGGCGGCGCCGCACCGGTTCCGACTCCCGGGAGGGTGGACTGTGTGGCGCTCGCACCGCCGACGGCGGCGACGGGGACGAGCACGGTCGCGAGGACGAGCGTGACGACGGCGACGACCGACAGACTCCGCATTCCCTCGTGGGTTGCGCGGCACCCAGTATAAACTGTCGGCAACCGGTGGCGCTCCGTCCGTCGGTTCGCCACACGTCGACGCGAGACGGCGGTCCCGAGACGGCGACGTGGGGTGGCCGACCGAAAGCTACGTCACGCGGGCGTGTCTCTGTGAGACGATGCCGTCGGTGACCTCCCTCCCGGTGTTGGGCGCGCTCGGAGCGGCCGGGGGGACGGTGTACCTGCTCGTGCGACTCCGTGCGTACAGCGACGCGCCGGGCGCGGACTGGTTCCGGCTCGTCCTCGGGCTCCAGACGGTGTACACGGCCGCGTACGGGATCGGGTTCCTCGTGACGGACCCCGTCTGGCGCGCGGTCGCGGAGGTCGTCTTCTGGGTCGTGTTCGTCTGGATCGGCCCGACGTTCGCCGCGTTCGCCCTGGTGTACACCGGCCGTGGTGGCCTCCTCTCGTCGTGGCCGTTCCGGATCACTGCCGCCGTCACCGCGCTGCTCGCCGTCGTGTTGGCGGCGACACCGCTACACGGCCTCACGTGGACGGAGTTCCGACTGCTCGAGACCGCGGGCGTCGTCGGCGTCACCTACGCACGCGGTCCGGCGGTCTACGCCGCCTTCGTCGTCGGGGCCGTGTCGACGGCGGGTGGTGCGATCCTGCTGTTCGACACCGTCGTCAGCTACGGCCCGCTGTACCGCGGCGAGGCGCTCGCGGTGGGTGTGAGCACACTCCCGCCGGCGGTCGGGGCGACGCTGTGGACGTTCGGCCTCCCGCCGACGGGGGTGAACCTGATGCCGGTGTTGGCGCTGCCGCACGTCGTCTTCGACGCGTACGCCTTCCTCGGCTCGGACATGTTCGAGTTCGACCCCGCGACGCGGCGGGCCAGCGAGCGGGCGGCCATCGACGACGTGGCGACACCGGTGGTCATCGTCGACACCGACGACCGCGTCGTGACGCTCAACACCGCGGGCGAGACGCTGTTCGGCCGCGCCAAGCGGGACGCGCTCGGGGAGCCACTCGCGGAGCTGCTCGACGAGCCGCTGGACCCGGCCGCACCCCCCGAGAGCGTCCCGGTGCGTGTCGACGGCCGCCGGCGGACGTTCACCGTCACCGTCTCGTCGTTGTCGGACACCACCGGCAGGCGAGTCGGACACACGGTGGTGTTGCAGGACGTGACCGAGCAACGCCGTCGCCAGCAGCGGCTGGGCGTGCTCAACCGCGTGCTCCGGCACAACCTCCGCAACGACCTGAGTGTCGTGGAGGTGTACGCCGACCAGATCGCGGCGACGACGGAGGGGGAGCCGGCGCGACTCGCGGACGAGATCCGCACACAGACGGCGGGTCTCGTCGAGTTGGGTGGGAAGGCGCGTTCCGCCGCGGACGCTCTCGACGGTGACGACGAGTCGCGCACTGTCGCGCTCGCTGCCGTCGTCGACGACGCCGTCGGACGTGTCGACGGTATCGGGACCACGACCACCGCGGCGGCCGCCGGAGGGAGCGCGGCCGGGGACGGCGACGGACCGCTATCGCCGGCCGATCTCGGCCCGGTCGCGGACGGTGCGGGTGCGGAGAGTACGGGCGGTGCGGGTGCGGAGAGTGCTGACGGCGAAGCCGAGGAGAGCACGGACGACTCGGCCACGGACGACTCGACGCGGGACCCCTCCGACGCCCCAGCGCCGCGTGTCGTCGTCGACGTGCCGGCGGACCTGCGCCTGACGCTGGACCCGCGGCCGCTCGGGTTGGCCGTCGAGACGCTCGTCGAGAACGGCGTGACCCACGGCGGCGAGACGGTCGTCGTCGCGGCACGACACCACGACGGCGAGGTTGTGGTGTCGGTCGCCGACGACGGCCCGGGGATTCCGGACCACGAACTCTCGCCGCTCGCGGCGGGTCGCGAGACGGCACTCGACCACGGGAGTGGCCTGGGACTGTGGCTCGTCCGCTGGAGTGCGGACGCGCTCGGGGCCGAACTGGACGTGGACACGACCGACGGGACGACGGTGACGCTCCGGTTCTCCGACCGGATCGTCGCGACGGAGTCGGACGACGGCGCGGCCGAGGTGGCCGACGAGTGACGCGTGGGGCCGGCTCTCGACGGCTCCGTTCGGAGTCGCCAGTCGTGGTCGTCGAGTGTCACCCGCCGTCGCCGCGCGAAGCCCCGCGGGCTGCCCGCCCGTCACCACGGAGGTGCCAGCCGGCGACGAGCCACACCGCCAGCGATCCGGTCGGGTAGCCCGTCCGCGTCGGCTGGACGCCGAACTCCAGCGCCACCAGCGCGTTCACCACACCCGCCAGCGCGAGCAGCCCGACGGTGACGCGTCTGTCTTCGAGTCCGACACCCGCACTCGCGGCACTCGCCAGCGCCAACAGCCAACAGCCGGTCGCGGTGACCCACTGGACGAGCACCGGCGGCCCGGCGAACAACGGGTACGCCCACAGCCACTGGACGGTCACGGCCGGCTCGAAGCTCACGCCACCCCACGCGAACCGCAAGAACACCTCGCCGCCGGTGAACCGCTGGACCGACCACGGCACGACTCCGGCCACGAGTACCGCGACGACCGCGACGAGCGGTCGCCGAGTTGGAGGATCCGTGCCGACCGACCCACTGTCGTCCGCTCGCGCGTCGGTGTCGGCCGACCCACCGTCGTCCGCTCGTGCGTCGGCATCGACCGACTCACCGTCGTCCGCTCGCGCGTCGGCGGCCATCACTTCCGGGCGACGATCCGCAACACGTCCTCGTCGGCCAGTTCGTGTGTCCGCCCGACCTGCTGTTCGTCGTGTTTCGCACTCGGCCCCGACACGCGGGCGAACTTGAACCGGTCGTCGAACTCGCCGCCGATCTTCTCGCAGGCGTCGTCGACCGTCGCCCCCTCGAAGAGGATCAGCGGCTCCTCGTAGTCGACCCCCCGTCCGGGCTTGTCCATGTAGATCCGGATCAGACCGAGCTCCTCCCAGAGTCGGTCCTTCAACCCGTCCATCCCGCGTTCCTCCTCGGCGGAGATGAAGACGACCTCCTCGGGGTCGAGCCCCCGGTCGCGCAGTTGCTCCTTCACCGTCGGGAGGTAGTCGCGGTCGATCAGGTCCGCCTTGTTCACCGTCACCATCGACGGGAGGTACTCTCGGTTGTCCATCACGGCGTCGACCAACTCGTCGATGGTGAGGTCGTGGGGGATGGTGACGACGGCGTTGACGTAGCCGTACTCGCGGAGCACGTCTTTCACCGTCTCCTCGGCGAGCGTCACGTCGTCGCCCATCGTCACCTGGATGCCGTCCTTGTGCGTCTTCCGGATGTTGACGTTCGCGGGCTCGGTGTCCAGCCGGATGTTCGTGTCGTACAGCTCCTCGGAGAGCCGGTCGTACTGTTCGATCTCGAACACCGAGAGGACGAACACCACGAGGTCGGCCGTCCGGACGACGGACAACACCTCCTTCCCGCCGCCGCGGCCGCCCGCGGCCCCCTCGATGAGCCCCGGTACGTCCAGCATCTGGACGTTCGCGCCGCGGAACTGCAACATCCCGGGGTTCACGTCCAGCGTCGTGAACTCGTAGGAGCCGGTCTCGCTGTCGGCGTTCGTCAGGGCGTTGATCAGCGTCGACTTCCCGACGGAGGGGAAGCCGACCAGCGCCACCGTCGCGTCGCCGTGTTTCTCGACGGCGTAGCCGTGGCCGCCGCCCGCGGAGGACTGGTTCTCGAGTTTCTCCTTCTTCTCCGCGAGCTTCGCCTTCAGCCGACCGATGTGTGCCTCCGTCGACTTGTTGTACGGCGTCTCGGCGATCTCCTCGCGGAGGTCCTCGATCTCCTCTTCCAGTCCCATCGCTCGTCGTGGAGTCGGTGGGCCGTCGGTGAAAACGCTTCCCTTCGGCCCCGCTGGCCCGCCGATCTCCACGCTCGCCGGTCCCCGGTCCCGTGGTGTCGCCGCCCGCTCGCGGGGGTCACCCGCTGTCGTTCCGTCTACGTCTCTCGGTCTCGGGCGACGACTCTTCGGTACGTTCTTACGTCGTGGCAAGAAGTCGTAGCCGTGCACCATGCCGGACCCCGCGCGGCTCCGTGACAGCACACAGATCGTCCTCCCTTGTGATGCGCTGGATGGGGTTCGGGAGCAACTGGAGGCGGAGTTCACCGTGACGGTCCACTCGCGAGACGGGGACAACTGTCAGATCATCGCCAGTCCCGTCGAGATCACCGAGGTGGCGAAGTTCCTGACGCGACACGGGATTCCGGTGGAGTGAGCGACCGTCGAGAGTGTCGAGTGGCTGTGCCCCAGTCGACTCGCAGCTACGGCCACTCCACGAGTGTCTCGGTCGGGCGCTGTGTCTCTTTGAACCCGCCGTCTACACGCTGGAAGCGAGAGACCGTCGCCTCGATCCGGAACTCGTCGTACCCTGCTTCGTCCCGGAGGAAGTACGCGACCGCGACGCGTCGGTCGCCACGCATTCTGACGTACTCGTCGTCGCTCTCGCTCCACGCGAGGAAGACCACACCCTGCGACCGCAACAGCGGTCGGAGGAGACGTCTCGCCTCGCCGATCTCCGAGTCCGCGAACGAAGCGCGGAGAGCGGTCTCGAACTGTACCCGCCCGCCCCAGCCGTGCATCCGGGCCAGTCGCCACACGAACCGTCCGAGCAACTCTCGCCGCCGCTCACCACGTGTCACGGCGGGGTGTCGTGTGGCGTTCGGTTTCAGTATTGTGAATCTCGTTGTGCACAGTGTGATATAGCTACAGCATACGTGTCGAGATCACCGACACGATACACAAACCTATAGTGCACTGGGTCCCGACCGTCGAACAGTGATACACGACAGACGAGCGTCTCCGACCACAGTGTGTCGTCACGCTACCGGGGTGATCGGCAGTGGCGACCGGTGACCCCCACGGGACGGCCGAAGAGGCCACACCGACCGGTTGGGCGGCGATCACTGGGACACCCGCAGTGAGTGCCATCGTCGACACGTTACTGGATCTCCCCGCGGAACGGGAGTTCAACAAGAGTGAACTCGCGGAACTGGCGGGCGTGAGTCGCAACACCGTCGGGAACCACATCGACACGCTCGAAGCCGTCGGCCTCGTCACCGAGGTCTCGCACGCACACCGCTACCGCGTCGACACCGACTCTCCGGTGTTCCGCGCGGCGACCGAACTCGACGTCGCGGTCCGGGACGAGCTCCGAGAGTAGCGAGGGCGGCGGAGACGGGGGTGTCGTGAGAGTCGCGAGAGCCGCTTCTTGGTGCGGACGGGGTCGACTCAGAACAGCGAGTCAGCGGTGGCGGCACCGATCACGGAGAAGACGCTGGCGACGCTGACGGCCTTCACGGTCACCCACGCGATGGTACGGAGGTCCTCGCCGAACAGCGGGACGAGGAACGTGCCCGGGGCGTCGAACGCCAGCGCCAACACGAGCACGGAGAGGTACGACACCGAGACCAACGAGAGGAACCGCACCGGCACCCCCGCCACCTCGGCCTCCCGGTCCGGGTCGCGGTCGGAGTCGGCCCGGTAGAGCGCGGCGTAGCCGATGGCGAACACCAACCCGACGGTGACGAGCGCCTGGTACCACGCCATTCCGATCGCCAGATCCCACACCTCCTGTGTGACGACGAACGGGCCGGCGAGGAGGAACCCCCCCACCGCCTGCTGGAACGTGTCCGTGACGGCGTACCGAGGGTTTCGCCCGACCATACCGTCCGCGACTCGGCCCACCGACAAAACACCGACGGAGCGGGGACACTCGGGAGAGGTCGCGTCACACCGGAGCGGGGACGCCCGGGAGAGATCGAGCGACGCCGGAGCGCCGATCAGTCGCCGCCACGCCCGCGACGCCCCGCGAGTACCGACACCGCGAGCAGCGCCGCCGCGGCGACCACGCCGCCGAACCCGGACGCACCGGTCGAACTCCCGCCGGCGTCCGACCCGTCGGTGCTGTCGCCCGTCGCGCCGCCGTCCGTCGGTGTCTCACCGCCGCCGCTCGTGGTCCCACCGTCGCCACTCGCCGTCTCCTCGGCGTCGTCGGACGCAGTCGCCGTCGGCGTCGCCGCCCGGACCGTCACCGATTCGCCGCCCGCTCGCAGGGTGTACTCGCCCGTCGACGGGAGCCGAACGGTCGCGGTCGAGCTCTCCGAGCCGCCGGGTGCCAGCCGGACCGGGAGCGACGCGACCACCTCGCCGTCGCGTGTCACGCGGACCGGTCCGTCGGCGGGGTAGTCGGCGGGGTTCGCGGTCTCGACCGTCACGCGGACGGCTCCGCCGGGATCGGTCGTCGTCCGGTTCGTCTCCAGGCCAGTGACCGCTGGCGTCGCCGGCTCGCGCACTCGGAGTCGGAGCACCTCCCTGTCGACCGAGAGGGTCACCGGACCGGGCTCGCGGACGGTGTACGACACCCGTTCCGTCGCCGTCTCGCCGGGGGTGAGTCGCCCGGTGCGGTTCGCCAGCGGCTCTCCGTCGACCGCCGCGACGAGTCGGTAGTCGCCGGCCGCGTCACCGTCGTTCGACACCGTCGCGCGGACCGTCACCGTCTCGTTCGGGACGACGGTCGCGCCCGGTCGGAGGCCACTCGTCTCGCGGTACGGCCCGGCGACGGAGACGCCTGTCACCGTCGTCCGGAACAGTGCCACCGCACCGAACAGCCGGGAGTGAGTCGTCCGGTCCCACACCGCCGGTCGCGCCGTCGTCGTCGTGTACCGGTCACCCTCGCCCGCGACGGTGTCGTTCCCGGCGCTCGCCAAGTACGACCGGAACTCCGTGCCCGTCACCCGGTCGTCCGCCTCGTTCATCCGTCGCAACACCGTGTCGAACGTCGCCGTCCGGTCGCTGGCGGCCCGCAGTCGCCGGTCGAGCGCTCCGGCGACGAGTGCGCCCGTCCGGTACTGTGCGCCGTCGATCCACGTCCCGGGGTCGGACAGTCGCACGTCGTCGTACCGGGGCGCGGTGCCGCGCTCCAGCAGCTCCGCGAACGCGCCGAACTCGGCGAGTCCGTCCGCCAGCGCCAGTCGCGCCGCGAGGTAGTCGGCCGACCCCTCCGTCACCCACTCGGTCTCGGTGGTCGGCTCGTAGTCCTGCCGCGTGTGGACGTACTCGTGGAGCCAGACGTTGTCGGCACCCGCCAGCGAGGCGTCGGCCCGCACCCAGTAGTCGGCGTCACCCGTCTGGACGCCGCCCGGGCCCCAGTCGACGCTCGTCGGTGCGGCGACGAGGAACACTCGGTCGTCGCGGTCCCCGACACGCAACCGGCCGGACGCCGCGGCGGTGGCGTCGAGCACGCGCTCGGGTGTCGCGGCGAGGTCGGCGGCGGCCGGCACCACGAGCCGGAACTGTTGGTCGTTGGCCGTCCGCGTGTACGTCTCGTGCGCGCCGAGGAACGCGATCGCGTCGCCGACGGCTCCCTCGCCGTCGACACGTGCCCGGTCGCGGAACGTCGGTGCCCGCTCGTCGCTCGGGTACGTCCAGTCGACGCCGTAGCCGGGGAGGTCGACGACGGCCCACGGCCCGGTGTCGACGAACGCGTAGTTCCCGGTCGCAGCCGTCTCGCGTGTCGTCCGGTGGCTCGTCGCCACCCCGGTTCCGTGGATCGCGTGGCGTCCCGTCGTCACCGGGGCCTCGTGGAGCGAGCGCTCGCCCGCCGTCACCGGTCGCTCGCGACGAGCGGCGTCGGTGATCGTGTCTTCGAGTCCCGCACTCCCCGTGACGTTTGCTCGGTACCGGACGGTGAGCGAGGGGTCACTCGTCGACTCGTCCCACCGCTCGCGACCGTCGCTCCCGGCCTCGAAGCCGTCCCGCGAGACGACGGAGACGCGATCCCCGAACCGGACCGTCAGCGACGAGAGGTACGACGGCAGCGTGTAGTCGTACGTGATTCGGACGACACCCGGCTCCGACGGCGTGAGCGACAGAGTCGCCGTCTGGACGATCTCGTGGTCCGACAGCGCCGCCGCTCCAGTGTGCTCGCTCGTCGCACCCGCGGTCCCCGTCCGGGCGCTCTCCCGTACCGTGCCGTCCGTGTCGCGTGTGTCGACCCCGCCGTGTTCGGTTCCGGTGGTCCCCCGAGTCGTGGCGTCGGCGCTACCGGACGAGTGTGTTCGGTCACCCGCGCGTGTGGAGTCGGTGCCGATCGGGTCGTCGCCTCGTTCGACGGTTCCACCGGTGTCGACGGCGCCGGCGACGGGTCCGGTCACGAGACAGACGACGAGCCAGCCGACCAGCAACGACCGCACGGGTGTGTGCATCCCTCGGGCGGTCGGCACCGCGGACACTTACCTCCGACGGCGTCGGCGGTCGGCACTGTAGACACTCACCGCCGGTGGCGTCGGTGGTCGGCACCGTAGACGCGCACTTCCAGTGACGCCGGCCGACGGCACCGCAGAGACGCGCTCCCGCCAGCGTCGCCACTGGCGCGGTGACGGATCGAGAACGGAGCCGTCGAGCGGCGTGGCGCTCGACGTGCGGGCGTCAGGTACGGTGGGTCACGCGACGTTGTACCCCTTGTCGCGGAGGAAGTCCTCCACGCGGCCGGTGTGGTTCCCCTGGAGTTCGATGGAGCCGTCCTCGACGGTCCCACCACAGGCGAACTTCGACTTGAGATCCGACGACAGCGAGTCCATGTCGACGTCGCTCGGATCGAATCCCTCGATGATCGTTACCTCCTTGCCGTACCTGCGCTCGTCGATGCGGACGTTGATCTCCTGAGACTCCTTGGCCACGTCCTCACAGACGCAGAGCTCGTCAGGCAGTCCGCACGTCGAGCATACCTCGGACATTCCGCCTTGAAGTATTGCGGCGTCGTATTAAACAGTTCGGGTGTCGCCCCCGTCTCACCGGTGTTAGTCGACTCCGGGTGCGCTGTGGACTCGCCGACAGTGTCCCAGCGAACCTCCCGTCTGCACCGCTGGCGTGGGTGAACTTCACCTCGGTCCTGTAGGCACCGCTCACGTCGTCACCAGTAGACCGGGGGATTTTCACTCGACAATCACATCCAACTATTCGGCCAAACCGATAAGAGGCTGCGCACTCGTGAGTCGTACAGACGGTAGAGTCAACTATGAGCAAGGAACTCGCCGAGAAGCTCGATTCAGCGGCCGGTGCGCCTCCAGCAGCGCGCGAGCGGTTCGAACGAGCCCGGTCCATGCTCGTGGTCGCTGACATCGATTGGGAGAAGCGCTTGGAGACGAGCCAGATTCGGTCTGAAGATGGAATTCTCAACTTTTTCCACATCACAGATGGCGAGAGTTCTCTCGATGCGGGCTCGTCGACCACGATAGATCTCCCCGATGTCAACGACACTGAAACAGAGACGGAACCGTGATGTCGACGCCGGTCGACGTACTCGACACACAGATTCTCGTCTACGGGGCCACCGAGTCCGAGCAGTGGGCTGTCGACATTCTCGAGGAGTTACTGTGCGGGGATCGGGTTGCGTACATTCCCCGTTACGTGCTCGCGGAGTTCGCGCGTGTGATGCGGACCGAGTTTGTCGAGCCAGCCCGGTTTGTCATCGAATCACTCGGTCGAAGCGACACCGTTGCTGCTGCCCACATTCGTCAAGTCGCAGACATCGATATTCCGACGACACGGAACACGGCGACTGCACGAACACTGGCAAGAGTCTGTGACATGGAACCGAAAGACGCACCGGTGTTGGCCGCCGCTGCGAACCTCTCTGAGTTTCTCACGACAGTCAATACTGACCACTCGAACGTCCGGCTCGCCGAGGCGTACGTACTGTTGAACATCCTGGATAGAGCAGGTGTCAACCCAGATCAGGTGTATCCACGGCTCCTCACGAACGAGCAGCCGTTCGTCGGCCGACCGCTCTCTGATCTGCGTCTCGGTCGGCTGACGATCAAGCACGTCCCTTAGTGTGGGTTCTCTCCCGTCCAGCGAGGCCTCCGGGAGAGATTTCCGTGGTCGATCACGACCCCCGACGCAGTCGCCCGAGCACCGGCAGGTCGTCGTGAACCAGTCCGTCGACCGTCTCGACGACGCGTTCGGCCTCGGTCGCGGAGACGCCGGCGCCGTAGTGGGCGCGCTCGAACGTCCGAGCGACGCGCTCGGCGTCGCCGTCGAGTCCGCGGTGTCGCATCGCGGCGACGTACTGCCGTGGCGTCTCGCCGGGCCGTCGCTGGCGGTAACGGCGCTCTGCGAGCCCTTCGAGTCGCCGGTAGGCTCGTTCGACGGCCGCGTCCGGCTCGTCGAACGACGGCTGGTACACCAGCCAGAGGAACCGGTAGGCACGACTCGTGAGGCCGAACCGTCGCGCACTCGCGACCGCACCCACGAGTGCGGCGAGTCCCAACACCGCCTCGCGGCGCGTCGGGAGCGGACTGCCGTCGTCGGACTCGCTCTCGCCGGTCCCGGTGGTCGTCACACCCAACTCCGCACCGAAGTCGCCGGGGTCGGCACTCGCGTTACTCGCCGTCGCCGAGCCGGCGATCTGCGCGAGTCCACGCGGGGTCCCGGGGTCACCCGGGTCCGTCGCGGGCGTCTCGTCGACGGTCACCGTCGGCGGCGGCGTGGTGTACACGCCGTCCGCGGAGCCGTTCAGGTCGACCCCCGACGTGCCGCTGGCGCGAGCCGACTCGACGGCGGACCGCTCGGCCGCACTACGCTCCGTCGCGGGTGTCGGGTCGAACCGCACCCACCCGACGTCCGGGAAGTACACTTCGACCCAGGCGTGTGAGTCCAACCCGCGGACGACGTACTCCTCGGGCCCGACGCGCTGCCCGGTCGTGTAGCCGGTGACGAACCGTGCCGGGATCCCCTGGGTGCGCAGCATCGTCACCATCGCCGTCGCGAAGTACGTACAGTAGCCCGCGTCTCGCTCGAACAGGAACGTCTCCGCGATGTTCCCGCCGGGGTTGGGGACGTCCAGCGAGTACTCCTTCGTCGACTCCAGGTACCGCTCGACGGCGACCGCGGCGTCGTACGGTGTCGACGCACCCGCCTCGGAGAGCACCTCTGCCGTCCGCTCGTCGACGCGCTCGGCGGTGCTGTCCGGTGTCCGCGTGTACCGGGCGTACAACTCGGACGGGTAGTCGGTGCCGGCGCGGCGGAGTTCGCCGGTCGTGTACTCCGGTCGCTCGGAGACGACGGTGTACGTCTCGTTGTCCTGCAGCGACGTGGCGGGTGCGAACCCGTCGTTGCTCGTCACCTGTGTGATCTCCCGTGTCTCGCCGCTGATGCTCGTCGGCCGCCACAGCGCCGGGATCGCGCCGAACGACCCCTTCACCGTGTACGTCTGCTCGACGGAGACGCTCTCACCCGGCGGCCCCTCTACCGTCCCGGTGTACTGTGTGGACTCGCCGCTGCGGACCCAGCCGCTGCCGGTGTAGCGGTCGTACGAGCCGACGCGCCAGTACCCCGGCTCCTCGGACTCGACGGTGAACCGCACCTCCGGCGAGAGGGTGATGCTCCCGAGCACGGACACTCGGTCGCTGTTGGCGACGAGACTCGACTCGACGGACGGCGACGGGCCGCCCGGCACGACCGGGTTCGCGCCGCCGCCGACCACCGTCAGCGAGGTGACGACGACCATCGCGGCGACGATCACCGCGACGGTGTCCCACTGCGCCTCCAGTCCCCGCAGTCCGGCCGTCGAGAGCCCGGCGAGCCCGAGGGTGAGCGCGCCGCCGACCGCGGCGGCCAACGCGAGACCGGCACCGGCGTCGCTCGTGAGGACGAAGAAGGCGGTCGTCGCGGTGGCGACCGTCGCCGCCCAGACGTGCCGTCGCCGGCCGACGAGGTACGCGACGAGGAACGTCGGCCCGGGGACGAGCGTCACCGCCCACGTCCCGGCGTTGATCAGCCGCAGGACCGAGAGTCCGGACACCAGCGCGAACACGTCCTGCAGGACGCGGCTGGCGGTGAACAGCGCCCGTTGACTCTCCGGGACGGAGAGGAAGTACGCGACGAGCCCGAGCGCGAACCCGCCGACGGCCACCGCGAGCGCGGTTCGCTCGCGCAGCTGGGTGGCCGCGACGAGCCCCAGCGTGGCGGTCACGCCGACCTCGAGCAGGAGGAACTCACCGCCGCCGACCACGTCGGTGATCCCGTAGAAGGCGGCGACGAACGCCCCCGTGGCGAGCACCACGCCCACCGTCGGCGGCGACCGCACCGCCCCCAGAACCGCCGACCCATCGTCGTCCGTCTCCGGTTCCGTGGTCCGCCGTCCGCTGTGGGTCCTCCCGCCGGTCGACACACGACTCCCGGGCTCCGGGCGTGCGCGGCTCACGCCGCCACCTCCCGCCCGTCGTCCGGTCGCGGGGCGGTGTGGTCGGTCGAGAGTCGCGTGGCCGGTGCGCGGTCCGCACGCAGCGACTCGAAGGTCGTCTCGCTGTCGCCGACCGTGATCGTCGTCTCCGACTCCGTCCCGAACACGACCACGTCGGCGTCCTCCGTCCGGACGCGACCGGGACCGACGGTCGCGAGTCGTTCGAGCAGCTGGGTTCGACTCCCGCGGTCGGACCCGGCGGTGACGGCGCCGCCGGGCAGCGTCACCTCGACGGGGACGCCGTCCTCGATCAGCGTGAGCGCCAGCGAGGCGGTCGCCGAGGCCATCCCGTCGGCACCGCCGGCCTCTGCGCCGGCCGCCAGCGTCACCGCCTCCGTCTCCGCCTCCGCGGCGAACTCCTTGACGATCAGTTCGTCGCGTTTCGCGGTCGTCTTCCAGTGCACGTCCCGCAGCGAGTCGCCGTCCGTGTACTCGCGCAGGCGGTCGAACTCGGAGCGCTCCTCGTGGATGCCCGTCTCGTGGAGCGCACGCAGGTCGCGACGCGCCCACCGCGCGATGGCGAACAGTTCCGGGTACGCCAACACGGTGTCGGTCCCGTCCGTCTCCAACTCCCGCTCCAGCAGTCCGAGCACGTCGCGAGCGGCGACGGTCGCCGGACCGAGAACGTGCTCACCGCGGGCTTCGTACGTCACCTCGTAGGTGACGGGTTCGCTCCCGACGACGGTCTCCACCGTGGTATCCTCGGCGGAGACGCCGTCCGGCAGCGTCTCCGTGACCCGACCGACGAACGGCCGCGCGAGCGGTTCGGCGGTCCCGCCGACGCCGCTGCGTTCCACGAAGTCCAGTTCCACGGTCCCGCCGCGACCGACGTGGTCGTCGCCGGGCGTCTCCCGGACGGCCTCGGGGGCCGTCGCCCGCGACACTTGGAAGTACGCGGCGACCAGCGCCACGACGCCGGGGACCACCAGCGCGTTCAGCGCTCGCGGGCCGTACAGTGCCGCGGAGCCGACCGCGAGCACGCAGCCGACGAGCACCGCCTTGCCGCGTCGTGTGAGTCGCACGTCCACCACCTCACTCGACCGGGACGGACTCGAGGGCGGCCTCGGTCACGTCGAGTCCCGTCTCGCTGCCCGTCCGCGGTCTGATCCGGTGTGGGAACACGGTCTGGGCCTCCGTCTGTACGTCGTCGGGGATCACGTAGCCGCGGCCGTCGACGACCGCTCGGGCCTGCGAGGCGCGGACGAGCGCGATACTCCCACGCGGACTGACGCCGAGTTGGGCGTTCTGGCGAGTGTAGTTGGCCAACTCCGTCACGTACGACCGGATCGGCTCGGAGACCTCCACGTCCCCGACCGTCTCGCGTGCACTCTGTAGACCGGCGGTCGTCGCCACCGGCTCCAACGACTCGATCGGGTGGTGGCCGGCCGTCCGGTCGAGCATCACGGTCTCGTCGTCGACGTCCGGGTAGCCGAGCCGGAGTTTCTTCATGAAGCGGTCGATCTCCGCCATCGGGAGTTCGTACGTTCGCCCCGGCTCCACGTCGTTCTGGGTGGCGATGACGGTGAACGGCTCCGCCAACTCGCGCGTGTCGCCGTCGACGGTCACCTGTGTCTCCTCCATCGCCTCCAGCAACGCCGACTGTGTCTTCGGCGGTGCGCGGTTGATCTCGTCGCCCAACACGACGTTGGCGAACACCGGTCCCGGGCGGAACTCGAACTCCTGGCTCTTCTGGTTGAACACGTTCGTCCCGGTCACGTCCGCCGGGAGGAGGTCCGGAGTGAACTGGACCCGTTTGAACTCGCAGTCGACCGAGCGGGCGATCGACCGCGCGAGCATCGTCTTCCCGACACCCGGGACGTCTTCCAAGAGGAGGTGACCGCGCGCGAGGACGGTGACGAGGATGTGTTCGATGGCGTCGTCGTGGCCGACGATCACGTCGGCGACGTTGTCTGCGACCCGCGCGACGAGGTCTGCCGCCTCGTCGACGGGGAGTGCGGTGCGCTCGTCGGCGTCGATGTCGACATCACTCTCGCTCATTGGTCTCTGGGGGGACCCTCCCCCACGTGTGTCTTGTGGGATCGAGTCACAGACGAGCACTGGGGACGGAGCTACCTAACACTGCCGGGACACGGCGTCGGACACTCCAGACCGTCCACACGCCGCGTCGGACGCGCTCGCCCACAGCCGGTGGTCTCGCGGTGGTCGACGCGACCGTCGCGTCTGGGTCTGCGTCCGAGTGTCGCACCTGGGTCTGCGCCCAGGTGTCGCGTGTCACGACGTTGTCACTCTTCCGTCGCGAGCGCGTCAGACGCGTGGCTGCCGTCCGTCGGACGTGTCGCCGTCGGGCGGCCGTCGGGAGGTACCCCTAAGTGGATTCACTCACAGACACTGGTAACTCGGTGGAAACGACGTGAGTTCGACAGAGCAGGTTGGGTTCGTCGAGCGGGTGGTGAGCGCGTGTGAACGCGTCGAGTCGTCGCTGGGTCGGGGGAAGACCGGGCCGGCGACGGCGACGGCGATCCGCGAGGCGGTGTTCGAGGACGTGTTGGGGTACGACGCCGCGGCGGCGAGTCAGTCCGGCGGCGTCGTCCGGTTCGCCGTCGACGGGCGGGTGGCGGTCGTCCTCGCCGCGGCGGGGCGGGGAGCGGACGCGACGGCGGTCGTCGAGCCCGCCTTCGCCGCCGCGGCCGGGACCCCCGCTCGGTTCGTCGTCGCCGCCACGCCGTCGCGCCTGCTCGTGTACGAACGGCTGGACGGGGACGCCGCGGCGGGTGATCCGGTCGGTGCGGCCGAGTCGGGCGACGCGGCCGACGCGAGAGCGGCGGACGGCGACGACCCGGTGGAGACGATCCGTGGTACACCGGCGCGTCGTCGCGCGGACGTGTCGCTCGCGGAGACGGTGGCCGCGGCGCGTCGCGGCCCGCCGTCGGAGACGCTGGACCCCGCTCGCCAACTGCAACTGGCGAAGTTGCGCGTCCTCCGCGTCGACGCGCTCACAGACGGGACACACGACGAACGCGGCGGGGGGGAGCCAGCGGTCGACCCCGCCGACGACGGTGGGTCGGACTCCGCCGCCGGCGACACGGAGACGGGAACTGCCGGAAGCGACGGCGACACAGAGGCGAGTGCGGGCGACGGTGGGGGACCGGAGGGAGCAGTGGACGACACCACGCCGGCGGTGACTGCGGACGACACAATGTCGGAGACGACCGCGACCACCACGCCGGAGACGGACGCCGAAGGCGACGCGCTCGTGGCGACGGCGCTCGACTGTCTGGAGCAGGAACTGGTCCCGGCCGTCGGGCGCGCTCACGAGACCGTCTCGGCGGAGATCGACGACTTCGAGGGCGACCGCGAGGCGGCGACGACCGCGATCGAGCACGCGCTGGCGAGCGCGGAACCCGACGCCGCCGGCCCCGCACGCCGTCGCCTCGTCGAGGTCGACGCGGCCGCCGAGCCCGCCAGGCGGCTCCGTGCCGCCTACGGCTCGTGGGTGCGCGGCGCGCGTCGCACCGGGTTCACGCCTGGCGAGAACCGTCGTGCGTTCGTCCGCGTCACCGCCGCCGCGCTCCTCGACGACCTGTTGCTCGGCCGAGCACTGGCGGCCAACGGTGTCGTCCCGGAGCTGTCGGCCGGCGAGGGACGGCGGCGACTCCGCGAGACGTGGGCGGCGTCGGGGCTCGACCGCGACGCGAGCGACGTGATCGCCGCGGCCCGCGAGGCACGACGGCCGACCGTCGAACGCGCGACCCCGGACCCCGCCGACTGGCTGCTCGCACACGCCGGGAGCGAGACGGACACGGGACAGGAGCGGGTCGCGGACGCGCTCGCCGCGACGATGGACCGGCTCGCTGACTGTCCGTTCCCGTCGTCACCGGCCCGAATCGCGGCGGCGTACGACGATCTCCGTCGGCAGTGGGACGTGCCCGCGGTCGCGACCGGCGACGATCCACCTGCCGTGTCGGGGACGGACCCGACGACGGACACGCCGTCGTTCCCGGAGGCCGTCTGTGACCGACTGTGGGGCGACGAGGGTGTCCGCGGTGCGGCGCCGGCGGTCGTCGACCCGGCGTGTGGCGACGGGCGGTACCTCGTCGCCGCCGCGGCGCGCCTCCGCGAGCGGCTGGCCGACGCCTCCCCGACGGCACGCCTACGAGCCGTCCGCGGGTCGCTCACCGGGGTCGACCCGGACCCGCTGGCGTGTCGCGTCACGGAGACGCGGCTGTGGCTCGAACTGCTGCCGGACCTCGTCGCGGCCACACGCGAGTCGTCGGACCTCGCGCTGGAGCCGCTGCGTGTGTTCCGGACGGACCCGTTGGCGGCGGGTCACGACGGCCGCCCACCGGCACCGGACGCGCTGACCGGGCGGCGGTACGACGTCGTGCTCGGGCGGTTCCCGACGGTGTTGCGGCGCGCGGTTCCGGACGGTCCGGCTGCGGCGGCGTACGCCGACTACGAGACGGCGTACTACACCTACGACCTCTCGGCGCTGTACCTCGAACGCGTCGCGGACTGGCTCGCTCCCGGCGGCCGACTCGCCGCCGTCGTCGCCGGGCGGTTCCGCGACACCCGGTTCGGCGAGAAGACGCGCGAGCGACTGCCGGGGTGGTACGACCTCGCGGAGCTGCGCGAGCTCCCGGGGTCGGCACCCGGCGGGTCGCCGCTGCTCGTGGTCGCGCGCCGGCGCGAGTCGACGGCGACCGATCCGGCGGCACGGCGCCCGGCGGACGGGCACGTCACCGTCGCGGCCGGCCTCGACGCCGCTGGCGAACAACTCCCGGCGGCGGTGTTCGACGCCGACGAGTGGCCCGTCGGAGCGGACGGCGATTCGGACGGGTGATCGGTCGCGAGTGGGGTGTGGTAGACACGCCCCGCTCGTCGCTCGCGGCCAGTGTCGCCACTCGCGGACGAACTGCCACCGAGAGAACGAACTCGGTCGGTCGTCTCGACCCGAACTACGGTCGGTCTGGCCTCGTGCCGGTCACGCGACGGTCGCGCGGCGGGGACGCCGAGCAGACGGCGCTCGTCACGCCTCGGCGGTCAGTCGGTAGTAGACCGCGGTGGCGAGGACGCCGGCCAGCGCCGAGGCGGCTGCGACGGGGTAGGCGGCCGCGGCCATCACCGCCAGCGGCAGGCTGGCGGCGAGGGCAGTCGTGACCAGACTCGGGTCGGTGCGGTGCGTGTCGTCGGTGGAGGGGTGCGTCGGGTGCATCTGTGTCGTGTGTCGGTGTGGTCGTGGACTCGTCGCGACGCGTCGTCGGAGACGAGTCCGGAACGGTACGGAGCGGGGTCGGGACGGTGAGTGACGCGAGTCCGCCGCGGCGCGGGTCACACGTGCCACGGGTGTCGAGAGCGGTGTGGCCGTCGAGACGACGACCCACGAGACTCGACGCCGCGTGTGCGACCGGCCCGCGGCGGCGGACGCGAACTGCGTCCGGCGTCAGCGACGCGTCACGGCGCCGGCCCGACGACGCAGTCCACGTGCTCGCGGGGGTCGATCCGTTCGGGCAGCCCGCCGAACCGGCGGTCGCCGTCCCGGCACCCCGCACGTGCGAGAACCGTCTGGAACGAGTGGATCACGTCGTCGTCACCTCCACCCGGTCGTATGGCCTCCTCGGACTTGAATCTCGCGTGCAGGTGGTACCACGTGACATACACACTTGCCGTCTGCGTCGCCGTTCCCACGGCCGCCCAGACGCCTGCTCGCGCCCCGGGGCGGCAGATTCGACGACTCTACAGACGTGTCGACTCTCGTACACAAAGTCGCTTCAGAGAACGCCCAAGTCGGAGCCGGCCGTACGTCGGTCTGCATGTCGGAGTACGAACTCGACCCACTCCCGTACGAGTACGACGCACTGGAACCGCACGTCTCGGAGCAGGTGCTCACCTGGCACCACGACACCCACCACCAGGGGTACGTCGACGGCTGGAACAGTGCCGAGGAGACGCTCGCGGAGAACCGCGAAGAACACGACTTCGGCTCCTCGGCGGGTGCGATCCGCGACGTGACCCACAACTCCTCGGGTCACATTCTCCACGACCTGTTCTGGCAGAACATGTCGCCGGAGGGTGGCGACGAGCCGACGGGCGACCTGGCAGACCGGATCGAGGAGGACTTCGGCTCGTACGAGGCCTGGAAGGGCGAGTTCGAGGCCGCGGCCGCGGACGCGTCCGGCTGGGCGCTGTTGGTGTACGACAGCTTCTCGAACCAGCTCCGGAACGTCGTGGTGGACAAACACGACCAGGGCGCGATCTGGGGCGGCCACCCGATCCTCGCACTGGACGTGTGGGAGCACTCCTACTACTACGACTACGGCCCGGCCCGCGGCGACTTCGTGGAGAACTTCTTCGAAGTGGTCGACTGGGAGGAGCCGAGCGCACGCTTCGAGCAGGCGACCGAACTGTTCGAGTAAGCCGACCACGTCGCTCCGTTCCCCCGTGGCGACCGATCCCCGACAGTGGGCACACGGATCGGTCGTCGTCGCCGTTCTGCGTTCGACGGTCTATACGAGGAGCGTCCCGAGCGGCGACACGAGCGAGCGTACCGAGCGGTGACGAGACCGGACGGCATACCGAGCGGTGGCGAGAACGAGAGACGTGACCGGCGACGCGAACGAGTGGCCTACTCCACGTAGGTGAACCACTCGTCGTGTTCGTCCGTGCGACGCTCGACGAGGTCGAAGAACGCGGTCTGAAGCTCCTCGGTGACGGGTCCACGCCCGCCGTTCCCGATCTCGACGTTGTCGACCTGCCGGATCGGCGTCACCTCGGCTGCCGAGCCGGTGAAGAACAGCTCGTCGGCGGTGTTGAGTTCCCCACGCGAGATCGACACGTCGTCGTGAACCTCGTAGCCGCGCTCTTCCGCCAGCGTGATCACGGTGTCGCGAGTGATCCCGCCGAGGATCGACTCCGAGAGTCCGGGCGTGTAGATCTCGCCGTCACGCACCAGGAAGATGTTCTCGCCGGGGCCCTCCGCGACGTTCCCCTCCTTGTTGAGGACGATGGCCTCGGTGTAGCCGTTACGGCGGGCCTCCTCCCCGGCCAACAGTGAGTTGACGTACAGGCCGGTGGTCTTCGCGTTCGTCGGGATCTGGCTGGAGGCGTGCTTGCGCCACGAGGAGACCATCACCTCGACGCCGTTCTCCAAGGCGTCCTCGCCGAGGTACGCGCCCCACGGCCACGCGCCGATCACCACGTCCGTCGGACAGTCGCCCGGCGAGACGCCCAGCGAGTCGTAGCCGTAGTAGGCGATGGGCCGGATGTACGCGCTGTCGAGGTCGTTGCGACGGACGACCTCCAGCGTCGCCTCCGTCAACTCCTCGGGCTCGTACTCGATGTCGAGGTCGTACGGCTTCGCCGACTCGTAGAGCCGGTCCAAGTGCTCGTCCCACCGGAAGATCGCGGTCCCCTTCTCCGTGTCGTACGCCCGGACCCCTTCGAACACGCCGGACCCGTAGTGTAACGCGTGCGTCATGACGTGGGTCGTGGCGTCTTCCCAGTCCACGTACTCGCCGTTCATCCAGACGACGCCGTCCTCCTCCATCTGCTCGAAGCCGCTCATACCACCCGCTCGGACCCCCACCAGTATAAAGTGCCAGCAATCGGCCGCTCTCCCCGTCTCTCCCGTGGATCTGTACTCGGTTCCGTGTACTCGGTAACGGGGCCGTCGCGTCGCCCGGCGACCGTGTGACGGCGTCACGCCGGAGCGGAACGTACACGTCGGTCCGGCGAGACCGCCGGAACGTGTCCGATCCACCGCCCGCGTTCCTGACGACGGAGCGACTCGGCCTCCACCCGCCGACGCGCGCCGACGCCGCGTTCGTCCACCGGACGAGTCTCGACGAGCGGGTCTGGCGCACCGGGTTCACCCCGTTCCCGCGTTCGCGCGAGGCGGTCGCCGAGTTCCTCGCGGAGGGTGCCAACGGCGACGACCGCGTCGACTTCCTCGTGCGCGTCCGCGACGGCGACCCCGGAGACGGGTTCACCGACGCGGCGGCGACGCACGCCGCCGACACCGTCGACGAGGTGGCGTCCGACGACGGCAGGGACGGAGTGGTGTCCGACGACGGTACAGACGGCGCGGCGTCCAGTGACGACGACGCGGACGGAGCCGCGGCCGCCGAGTCGGCCGACCGGACGGACGACGGACCGCACCCCGACCCGGCGGGGAGACGCGCCGGGATGGTGTCGCTGACGGACGTGGACTACCGGCGGTCGAGCGCCGAGGTCGGGTACTGGCTCGCGCCGGCCGCACAGGGACACGGCTACGCGACGGCGGCCGTCGAGCGCGTGCTCACCTACGCCTTCGACACGCTCGATCTCCACCGGATCGAGGCCGAGGTTGACGCCCCGAACGACGCCTCCGTCGGCCTGTTGGAGTCGCTCGGGTTCACCCACGAGGGGACCCGCCGCGAAGTACGCGTGCTCGACGGCGAGCGCGTCGACATGCACGTCTACGGACTGCTCGCGCCGGAGTGGGACGACGGAGACTGAACTCCCGAGTGGGACGGCGCGAACCACACCCACCGAGTCGACGCGTGCCGCCTGCCGCCTCCCGGTCGCTTTTCCACGCGCCGACGAATCGGGCGAGTGGATGGGGACGACACTCGGCGAGCGCGTGCGGTCGTTGGTCGCGTTCGACGCCTTGGTGTTGTCGGCGCTACTCTGGTTCCTCGCGAAGTTCCTCCGGTACGCGTTCCCGCCGCTGTTCCCGACGTTCGCGTCGGAGTTCGGCGTCTCGAACGCCCTGTTGGGCACCGCGTTCACGGTGATGATGACCGTCTACGCCGCGATGCAGTTCCCCAGCGGCGCGCTCGCGGACCGCCTCGGCGCGGTGACGGTCGTCGTCGCCGGCGCCTGTGTCGCTGCGACCGGCGCGCTCGCGTTGGTGGTGCCGGTGCCGTTCGCCGCGCTCGTCGGCGCGATGGTACTCGTCGGCCTCGGCACCGGCGCGCACAAGACCGTCGCCGTCAGACTGCTCTCCCGGACCTACCCCGCCCGGACGGGACGCGCGCTCGGCGTTCTCGACACCTTCGGCGCGTTCGGCGGGGTGGCGGCGCCGGCGGCGGTCGTCGCCGTCACCGCCCGCGCCGAGTGGCACACGCTCTTCCTCGCCGCCGGACTCGCCGGACTGGCACTCGCGGCGGCGTTCCGACTGCGTGCGCCCCGCCGAGTGCCCGAACCGCCGGCGGCGACCGACGACGGCGTCGACCCGCGTGCGTACCTCGCGCTGTTCCGGGACGCGCGGTTCGCGACGTTCGTCGGCGTGACGCTGGCGTTCTCGTTCGCGTACAACGGCGCGGTGGCGTTCCTCCCGCTGTACCTCGCCGAGCGCGGGGGGCTCGACGCCGCCACCGCGTCGCTGCTGTACAGCGGGCTGTTCGTCGTGAGTCTCGTCCAGCTCGTCACCGGCGACCTCTCGGACCGCGTCGGTCGCCTCCCGGTGATCGGCGCGACGCTGGGGCTCGCCGCGACGGGCCTGGTCACGCTCGTGGTGCTGGGCTCGGCTGGCCTCCTCCCGTTGGGTGCCGCGGTCGTCGCGCTCGGACTCGGGAGCCACGGGTTCCGCCCGGTCCGCGGCGCGTACCTCTCGGCGGTGATCCCCGAGTCCGTCGCGGGCGGCGGACTGGGTGTCGTCCGCACGCTGTTGATGGGTGCCGGCGCGGTCGCGCCGGCGATCGTCGGGGTCGTCTCCGACCGTCGCGGCTTCGGCGCGGCGTTCCTGCTGTTGGCCGTCTCGATGACGCTGGCCGCGGTGTTGACCGGTGTGGTCGCGCTGCTCGACACGGAGTGACCGGTTTCGACTCGCGGCGGCCGGCGAGTCTCCCGACGACGGCGGCCGGTGTCACGACCACTCGACCCCTCCGAGTGTCCACGAGCGTGTGTACAGAAAGGCCTATCAGACCCACAGGTGAACACGAACGCGAATGGCGCTCGACGACGCGGATCGAGAGTTGGTCGAGTCGGAACTCGGGCGCGAGCCGACCCGAGCGGAGGCGGCGTTGTTCGAGAACCTCTGGAGCGAGCACTGCGCGTACCGTTCCTCGCGGCGGCTGCTGACCGCCTTCGACAGCGAGGGCGAGCAGGTCGTCGTCGGCCCCGGCGACGACGCCGCCGTGGTCGCGGTGCCGACGCCCGCGGGCGACGACGAGGCGTCGGAGGCGGACGACGGCGAGGGGTCGGAGACGAACGACGGCGAGGGATCAGAGACGGACGACGGGCAGGCGTCGGGGACGAACGACGACGAGGCGTCGGAGACGTACCTCACGTTCGGGATCGAGAGTCACAACCACCCGTCGTACGTCGACCCGGTCGACGGGGCGGCGACCGGCGTCGGCGGGATCGTCCGCGACACGATGTCGATGGGCGCGTACCCGATCGCGCTGTTGGACGCGCTGTACTTCGGCGACTTCGACGCCGATCACTCGCGGTACCTCTTCGAAGGGGTCGTCGAGGGAATCTCTCACTACGGCAACTCCATCGGCGTCCCGACGGTCGGCGGGAGCGTCGCCTTCCACGAGGACTACGAGGGGAACCCGCTCGTCAACGTCGCCTGCGTCGGCCTGACCGACGCCGACCGACTCGTCACCGCCGACGCGAAACGACCGGGGAACCGGCTCGTCTTGGTCGGGAACGCGACGGGCCGCGACGGCCTCGGGGGCGCGTCGTTCGCCTCCGAGGACTTAGACGAGGACGCCGAGACGGAGGACCGCCCGGCCGTGCAGGTGGGCGACCCGTACGCGGAGAAGCGGCTGATCGAGTGCAACGAGGCGCTGTTGGACGAGGATCTGGTCGTCGCCGCACGCGACCTCGGGGCCGCCGGGCTCGGCGGGGCCGCCTCCGAGATGGTCGCGAAGGGTGGGCTGGGCGCCGAGATCGACCTCGGTGCGGTCCACCAGCGCGAGCCGAACATGAACGCGACGGAGATTCTCCTCGCGGAGAGTCAAGAACGGATGTGTTACGAGGTCGCGCCCGACGACGTCGAGCGGGTCCGCGCGCTCGCCGACCGGTTCGACCTGGGCTGTTCCGTGATCGGTGAGGTGACCGCCGCCGACGCGTTCGTCTGCACGTTCGACGGCGAGACGGTCGTCGAGGCCGACGCCGAGTTCCTCGGTGACGGGGCACCGGCCAACGATCTCGAACGCGCTGCGCCGCCGGAGCCGGAGCGGGCCCTGCCGGACGTTGGGGTCGCCGAGGCCGTCGAGACGCTGCTCGCGAGTCCGAACACGGCCTCGAAGGAGTGGGTGTACCGGCAGTACGACCACGAGGTCGGCGTGCGGACGGCGACGCGGCCGGGCGACGACGCGGCCGTGTTGGCGCTGCGGGAGGCGGACTGCGGGCTGGCGCTGGCGGCCGGCTCGGAGCCGAACTGGACCGCCGCCGCGCCGTACGAGGGAGCGCGTGCGGTGGCCGTCGAGACCGCGACGAACCTCGCGGCGAAGGGGGCGGAGCCGCTGGCGGCCGTCGACTGTCTGAACGGCGGTAACCCCGAAGACCCCGAGACGTACGGCGGCTTCGCGGCCGCGGTCGACGGGCTCGCGGACGCCTGTGCGGCGCTGGACCTGCCGGTGGTCGGCGGCAACGTCTCGCTGTACAACGACTCCGAGAGTGGGCCGATTCCGCCGACGCCGACGCTGGCGGCCGTCGGGACGCGGCCGGACGCCGACGCACCGCCGGCCGCCGCGAGCGGCGACGGGACGCTCGTCGTCGTCGGGGACCCCGTGCTGGGTGGTGACGCAGAGCCACGACTCGGCGGCTCGGAGTACCTCGCGCAGTTCGGTGGCTCGGACCGGTTCCCGGCGCCGCCCGCGGAGCCGCGCGCGACCGTCGACGCGGTGCGAGAGGCGGTCGCGGCCGACCACGTCCGGGCGGCCCACGACGCGAGTCACGGCGGCTTGCTCGTCACGCTCGCCGAGATGGTGACACCGGACGCGGGCGTGTCGGTCGCGTTCGACGACCCGAACCCGCTGGCGCGGGCCGTCTCGGAGCGTGCGGGGCGCGTGGTCGTCGAGACGACGGCTCCCGACGCACTCGAAGCGTCGGTGCCGGCGGACGTGCCGACGGCACGGCTCGGGACCACCGACGAGACGGGTCGGTTCGAGGTGGGCGTCGGCGCGGAGACACTGACCTACGACGCCGCGGAGATCGCCGACCTACGGGCGACGATCGAGCGCGAGCTGGCCTGAGGTCGTCCCGCCGTCGCCGGATTCAAGCCACCAGCCGCGGAGACGCGGACGTGAACAGACGCCGCCTCCTCCAGTACGGCCTCCCGGCCGTGTGTGGCCTCGGTGGTGTCGGCGGCCTGCTGACGACGAGTCTCCGCGTCGAGGCGTTCGACTTCGAGACGAGTTACGACCGGCCACAGTTCCCGTGGGCACTGTGCGTCGTCGACGGACGCGATCCGGATCACCCGAACGAGGAGCGACCGGCCGAGACGACGCCGGTGTCGTCGTTCGCGCCGGCGGTCGACCGCCGGCTCCGATCGGCCGCGGCCGACGGAGACACCGGGTTCGAGCGCGAGCCGACCAGACTCCGTGCGGCGCTGTCGGACGTGACGTGGGTCGACGGGTTCGCCGACGGCGAGGTGCGTGCGTTCGCGGTGGTCCCGACCGGCGCCGACGGCCCGCCGCCAGTGGCCGTCGAGGCGACGCGCTCGGGCGACGCCGCCGCGCCCGCGTCGCCGGTGACCTTCGGGTTGACGGCGCGCAACCGGAGCGAGCGTACGGTGGTGGTCCACGCCGGCCCACGACCCCCGTTCGGTGCCGTCTGGCTCGACGAAGTCGACGGGACGACCGGTGACGGGTTCCCGCTGTTCCCACCGGACGAACTGCTGGCGCACGCGCCGTGGCTGAGTCACGCCGTCACCACGCCCGGGACGAACGAGCGGTACGAGCCCGGAGACGCGACGACGCGGCGGTACCAACTCCGGGCGACCGAGGAGGCAGCCGAGCCGGGGCGCTACGAGGCGACCGGTTCGTTCGGGTTCGGGACGCTCGTCCCGCCGGGACCGGACGAGGGGGACATCCAGGTCGCGTCGTCGCCGTCGGTCGGCACGTGGTCCGTCGAGTGGACTGCGACGGTCGAACTCGGTCGCCCGTGGTAGCTCGACCGCGAGCGGTGCCAGTGGCGACGGCGGAGACGACGCCGCCGGGAGTCGACGCCGATTCGACCCGACGCTCGGAGCGCGAGCGGTGACGGCGGTGTGCCGTCGCCGCCTACCCGAGGAGTAAAAGCGGCAGTCCGAAGACGACGAGCAGTCCCACGAGCGCGACGACGGCGCCGGTGCCGACGGCGGACGTCGAGAACGCCTGCATCGGGCTGGTGACACGCTCGTCGTCGAACTCCTTGTAGTGGTCGTGGTCGTGGTGGTCGGCCATACTCGCGGGTGACGTGCGCGGCCACTTGACCGTGCCGTTTCGACCGGTCGGACTCACTCGTTCGGCGTCGCCGCCGGATCCACCACTCGGCCGGCGTCGCCGCCAGGTCCGGCACTCGGCCGGGACCCTTCGACCGTTCGGGACGACTCGACCGCACCGCTCTGGGCGGCGACGACTCAGGCGGTCGACTGACGGAAGACCGCCGGGTCCCGCGTCTGGAGCCAGACGCGGCCGGACCCCTCGAACCGTGTCACGAACCCCTCGCCGCCCAGCAGTGTCGACTTGATCGAGGAGTCTTTCGTCCGGCTCACGTCCAGGGACGCCGTCCACGCGAGGAGGTGGTCCTCGTCGACCACCAGCGGTGCTCCCTCGTCGACGCGCTCCGAGCGGAGTCCGCCGAACGCGGACAGGAACGCGCTCCCGTCCCCGGCGAGTCGGAGGACGGTCACCTCGCCCGACGAGAGGACGTTGCCCGCCTCGTTGGCGGCCGTCGACTTCTCGACGCCGTCCGTCCAGGCGACGACACCGCCCGACTGGACCTTCAGCGGCCCGTCGGCACCCACGTCGAGCCGCGTCACGTCGCCCGGTTCGTCCGGCGCGAGCGTCACCGTCCCCGGGCCGTCCGTCGCGGTGAACGTACTCTCTAGGACGTCTCGTTCGTCGCTGAGCGCGTTCGTCACGAGCCCCGCGACGCCGTCACTGGTGCCGCTCGTCTCGCTCTCGACGGTCGCGGACCGCGAGAGGAACGCACCCGGATCGGCAGTCACCGACTCACCCTGATCGAGCGACACGACGACCACCGCACCGACGGGTCGGTTTTCGACCGTGAACTCCATACACGGGTGGACGGTGGGTGACGTGTAGTATCCGACGGCCGGTCTCGCACAGCGAGACACTCCCTGCGACCCGAACCACTTTGAACGACTGTGCACACGGCGGGAACGATGCCGACGAAGACGACCGGGTCTCACACCGCCTCCGCGCTCGTCGCACTGTTCGCCAGCAGCGTCCTGTCGAAGTACGTTCACGCGGTGACACCGTCGTTGACGGAGGCGTCGACGACCGCGTTGCGGGTCGTCGACGCGATCCCCGCCGTCGCCGTCCCGACGGACACCCGTGCCGCCGGTGCCGTGTTCGTGATCGTCGCCGTCACGGTCGCGTGGGAGGTCGCCCACTGGATCCGAACGCGGTGACTGCAGAGTCCAGGCTCTCCGTGTGGCGCCCGTCCGCTCCGTCACACGTACAACCGACGCCCACCAACGAGTGCGTCGATGGAGCGACTCGACACACCCGTCTTGGACGACCACCTCCACCTCGACCCCGAGCGGGGCCGTGGGATGGACGCCGTCGACGACTTCGCCCGACTCGGCGGCACCCACCTCCTCGTCGTCAACAAGCCGTCGTGGCACCTCGGGGACCTCCCGGCGGCGGGCGAGGACTTCGCGCACGTCTTCGATACGACCTGCGACGTGGTGGCACGCGCAGACGAGCGCCTGCCGGGGCGCGCCTGGCCCGTGTTGGGTGTCCACCCGGGACTCGTCTCGCGACTCGTCGAGGACGGGTACGACCCGGAGACCGCCGGCGAGATCATGCGTGCGGGGCTGTCGCGGGCCGCCGACTACGTCGCCGACGGCCGCGCGCTGGCGTTGAAGTCCGGGCGCCCACACTACGACGTGTCCGACGCGGTGTGGGCGGCCTCGAACGAGACGACACGCCACGCCTTCGAACTGGGCGCCGAACACGACTGTGCCGTCCAACTCCACACGGAGGCGTCGCGCGAGCAGTCCGACCTGGCCGCGTGGGCCGAAGAGCGGGGACTCCCCGCTCACCGCGTCGTCAAACACTACGCGTACGGGGAGTTGACGGGACCGACGCCGAGTGTGATGTGCGAGAAGGAGTACCTGCGGACGGCGGTCGACCGCGGCGAGCCGTTCCTGATGGAGACGGACTTCGTCGACGACCCGGACCGGCCCGGTGCGGTGATGGGGCCGAAGACGGTGCCGCGTCGCGTCCGGTGGCTGCTGGCGGACGGCCACGACGAGGCGGTCCGTCTCGCCCACGTCGAGACACCTCGCGAGGTGTACGGGATCGACACCGAGGCGACGCTCGACCGCGACGACTGAGGCGAGAGCGGGAGCCGACCAGCGAAATTGGGTACCCGGCGACGAGCGGGGGCCGACGACGACCGGGGGCCGGCGACGAGCGGACAACCGGCGGCGCTCGGCTCGCGACGACACTCACTCTGCCGGTCGCGCGACGAAGACGGTCCGGGCGTCGTCGTCGGGACCGAAGCCCTCGTGTGTCTCCACGGACAGGCCGGCGTCGACGAGTGCCGACCGGACGGTCTCGTCGTCGAACGGCGTCATCGGACGACTGTCGACGAACGGCTCGCCGTCGGGTGGGAAGACGACGGCGTCCCAGTCGAGTCGGCCGTCGGGGCGCGGATGCATCTGGACGATCCGGGCGTACGTCCCGGCGGGGCCTTCGCCCACGTCGAGCGCCGGGTAGTCGTGACCGTCCGGCGGGAGATCGGACACGTCGAAGACGAGGAGGCCGTCGTCCGCCACGCGGTCCGCGAGGGTGGCGACCGCCGCGTCGAGTGCCGCAGGTGGGAGGTGGTTGAGCACGCCACGGAACGCGACGACCACCGGGAAGGTGCCCGCGACCGGCAGCTCCGGGAGGCCGCCGACGACGAAGTCGGCGTCGAGCGACGGTGCCTTCTCGCGGGCGTAGTCGACGACCGCCCGGTTCGGGTCGACGGCGGTCGGCGCGAACCCCGCCGCCGCGAGTCGTCGGGTGTGCTCGCCCGTCCCGCACCCGACCTCCAACAGCGGGACGCCGTCGACCTCGGTCGCGGGGTCGTCGGTCTCGGCCAGACACGCGTCGCCCGTCCCCGCCACGGCCCCGTCCGCGGCCGCCACATCCACGGCCGCTCCGTCCGCGACTGCTCCGTCCGCGACCGCGCAGACGCCGTGTCGCTCGGCGGCCGCCAACAGGAACGACACGTCGCGGTCGTAGTCCCACTCCGACTGGATCGTGTCGTACAGCGCCGGGAACTCCGAGTACAGGCGGTCGGTCACACTCCCCGGTCGCGAGGCGAGCGACGAGAGTCCCGCGGGCGTTCTCGCCGTGTGACACACCCCAGGACCCGGTGTGGGCCGTCGTGACGGGCACGAGAGGGGGCGATACGGAGGGCTTATGCCGGAGGCACCGAACGTCTTGCGTATGAGCGACCCCGAAGAGACGTTCTACACCGAAGAACGGTGGCAGAACTGGCTCGACCGTGTGGACGACCAGGACCTCGACCCCGAGGAGGAAGACTCCGCACGGCTCCTGCTCAACCTCCAGAACGACACGGCCATCGCCGTCGCGAAGATCCTCGCGGCGTTCGACGACGGCCGCCTCGACGAGGACGCGGCCGTCGAGGAGATCGCGGGTGTCCGCGACGTGGTGTTGGCGGAGGTGGAGATGGACGACGAGGAGACGACGATGCTGATCGACGGGGTCCAGACGAGTCTGGTGCCGGTGTTCTACGCCGCCGAGGAGTACGTCGTCGGCGGGACGCCCGAGGAGGGGACCGTCCCCGAGTACGTCGACGCCGCTGCCGACGCCGAGGCCGCCGAGGATGTCGACGCCGCCCTGGGCTACCTCGTCCAGGCGGGCACGCTGATCGTCGACGGCGCGGAGCTGCCGATGGAGGTCGTCGAGGACCTGGAGTACGGGCTCGTCTCCGAGTGGGTCAACGGACTCGACTCGCTGCAGACCGCGCTGGCCGACCCCGAGGTCGTCGAGGAAGACGACGACTGAGCCGCCGCGCGTCTCTCTTCTGGGGTCTCCCGCCGTCTCGTCACCGCCGGGCGCGAGTACACGCGTCGCACGCCAGAGGACGGCGTTCGGCGGTGGCAGCAAGCTTATGCCTCGCCGAGCGGAAATTGGTGGTATGTCGTTTTGGGGGGACGACCGGTCGCAGTCCGTACAGGTAGGGGCGATTCTCCTGTTCGGGTTCGTGATCATCGGGATGTCGACGTACCAGGCGACGGTCGTCCCGTCACAGAACGAGGAGATCGAGTTCGGCCACGAGCAGACGGTGCGGTCGGACATGATCCAGGTCCGCAACAGCGTCGTGAGCACCGGCACCACCGGCGAGACGGCGCCGACGGAGGTGAAACTCGGGACGCGGTTCCCGAGTCGGACGCTGTTCATCAACCCGCCACCGGCGGTCGGGGAGTTGAAGACCGGGCCACCACGGAACGTGACGGTGAACTTCACGCGGGCGACGTTCCAGAGCCCCTACCCGGGCGAGACGGACGACTTCTGGGCCGACGAGAGTGGGGATCTCCCCGCACGGGACGGGAACTACTCGACACGCGCCATCCAGTACCGGTCGAACTACCGCGTGTACGACGGCGGTGCGGCGAACGTCACCGTGGAGTTGGGACACGCCTACGCCGGCTACGAGAACGGCCGGACGGTGAACCTCACCAGTTCGCCGGTGTTCGTCTCCGGCGAGCGTGTCACCGTCTTCCTCGTGAAGGGAGAGTACCGGAAGACCGGTGTCGACACGGTGTCGGTGGACCCGGAGGCGATCTCGACGGTCCAGCGACGCGAGTCCGTGGAGAACTTCTCCGTCGTCGTCCCGACGCGGCTGGAGCCGGGTGCCGTCCGGTCGCTGCTCGACCAGCAGTACGGGAGCGGCACGTCGGTCGGCACGCTCGGCAGCAGTGCGGACGTGAAGGTCGGGCCCGCTGCGGGCAGTGATCGGGTCAACGTGACGTTCACCAACCGGACGTACGCCTTCGCCGTCGCGGCCGTCGAGTTGGACGAAGACGGAGACGACGAGGCAGACGTGCCGACGAAGGCGAGTTCGCTCGATCCGGTTTCCGTCGAGGCCAGTGTTCAAAAAGGCTCGACGGCACGGGTCGTGTTGGAGGTCCGCGACCAGTTCGGGAACCAGAACACGAGTGCGTTCGTTCGAGCGAACAGCACCACCGGGTCGTGGGTCGGCGGCAGTGGGACGACGCTGAACGAGACAGTCGACGGCGACGGGCGAGTTGCGTTCGAGTTCGACACCCGTCCCGGCAACGTCTCGGCTGGAGCCGAGTACGCGCTGAACTTCACCCTCAATCGGTCGCTGTCGCCTGGGGTCGTCGGTGACGGATCGTTCGACAACACGACCGGCGAGAACGTGACAGTGCGTGTCTCTGTGACACCGGGTGGCGGCGGCGGTGGTGTCGGAGACTCACCGTACACCCTACAGTGGCGAGGTACCGAGACTGCGGGGAACACGGTGCTCGACTACTACGCTAGCAACGACACGTTGGTAGCCAGTGGACGAGACGAAGGTGAGACGATCCAGTTGACGACACTCGTCAGTGACGACGAGGGACCGTTGAACGGGGTGAGTGTCGACTTCGCGTCGAACAGCTCGACGGCTGTGTCGTACCCAGGAAGTTCCTCGGTCGACACGAACACTGAGGGGAAGGCGAACGTCACCGTCTCGCTGGACGAGAACGGGACGACTCGTCTGATCGCGTCGGCGACACAAGGGTCGGACGACATCAACCTGAGTGTACGGAACCTCTCTCCTACTGGCCCTAGTCCTCCCGCAGGCCCACCGTCACCGGGAGTCGTCTACGCAATCGGTGGCACGCTTCGCACCGTCGATGAAGAGGGACGGATCGCGACCTACGACACCGGTGGGAACGCCCCGAAGGCGTTCGGCCCGATGAGTGCGGACTTGGACGGTGACGGGAAGAAGGAGATTCCGTACGTGACGAACAGCGGCAACGAGATCAAGATCGTCGACCTCGACAACGAAACCCAGTCGGTGGTCACTGGAGACATCAAGAACACGGGATTGGGTGTCGGCGATCTTGACGGGGATGGTAACCCATCCCTCTTCTTCATCGATAGTGGAACAGATGAAATAAAAAAGGTCGAGTCGCCGGTAGGGTCAGGCACACCCACGCGGTTGGATTCATCCCCAGGTGGGAGTACAAACTATATAACCGGTGGCAGTGTCGCCGGAATAGCTGATTTCAGTGGCACTGCACACCTGATTTACTATCAGTCTAACCGTGTCAAGTCAGCGGAGGGACAACCCGGAGGGGGGCAGCGAGATGTGAAATCGGTGGAAACACTCGTCGGCGATTCGGGAATCTCTGTCGAGCAGGAGTCCGTCGGTTCCCCAGGCGACTTTGACGACGACGGTGACGACGAAGTTCCGTTCCAGGTCCAGAGCTCTCCGTACCTCCGGTACGCCGAGAGTGATTCTTCGTTCACGTCGTTCACTGGAACGGACGACGAACCGAAGTCTGGTTCTATCGGCACGTTCGATATTGAAGGAGACGGGTCTATCGACGCCGTGTACATCAATAGCAGCGAACAACTGACCTACGTGAACACGAACATCTCACCCACGACGGTCCCTTCGGAGGATGGCATCATCGAACCGGTCGACACGGACACTGGTGTGGCCGACCGAGAGCCCGTTCCACTCGAACCGGCGACGTACACACGCCTCCGAACTGAGTAACGACATCTGTCGAAAACGAACATCGACAGACCAATAAGCCAGTTTCACCAACGGGACGGGTATGACAACCGTCGGGATCGACGCCGTCGAGATCTGGACCGGCAAACTCAAACTGGACCTGCCGGAGACGTTCGCGCCAGCACAGGGTGACGATCCGGAGAAGTACACGAAGGGGCTGGGGTTGGAGGCCTCCTCGTTCCCGGACACCTACGAGGACATCGTCACCATGGGCGCGAACGCGGCCAAGCGACTGATGGACCGGAAGGGGCTCGCGCCCGACGACGTGGGCCGGATCGACGTGGCGACGGAGTCGGCGTTCGACAACTCGAAGCCGGTGTCGACGTACGTCGCCGGCTGTCTCGAACAGGTGTACGACGGCGACTTCCACCACGCGAACAAAGGCGAGCGGAAGTTCGCGTGTATCTCCGGGACGCAGGCGTTGGACGACGCCTACAACTGGATCGCGGCCGGACGGAACCGCGACCGCGCGGCGCTGGTGATCGCGACGGACACGGCCTTGTACGCTCGCGACTCCTCCGGCGAGGCGACGCAGGGCGCCGGCGCGGTGGCGATGCTGATCGACGAGGACCCGAACCTCGTCGCGCTCTCGCACGAGCAGGGGTACGGCAGCGCCGACGAGACGGACTTCCTGAAACCCCAACAGCAGTTCCCGAGCGTCGACGGGAAGCGGTCGATGCAGGTGTACCTCGCGCGGATGCGCGAGGCGCTGGAGGACTACGAGTCGCAGGTGCCGACGCACCCGGACGACTTCGCGTACGTCCCCTTCCACACGCCGTTCCCGGGGATGGTGCGGAAGGCCGGGCTGCTGGGCTACCGGCACATCCTCCGGAACACGGACCTGGAGGACGCCGTCGCCGACGAGATCGGCCGCCAGCCGCGCCAGGAGTCGTTCGAGGATCGAGAGGCCTACGAGGAGGCGATCCAGGCGTACATGGACGACCTGAAGGGGACGGACCGCTACCGCGAGTGGTACGACGCGACGATCGAGCCGACGCTGTCCATCTCGCGGCAGGTCGGCAACTGGTACACCGGCTCCGTCCACCTCGCGCGCGCCTCGGCGCTGAAGACGGCCGCCGAGACGGGCCGCGGGCTGACGGGCGAGACGCTGTTGGTCGCCTCCTACGGCTCCGGCGCACAGGCGGAGATCCACGCGGAGACGATCCAGGAGGGCTGGAAGGCAGAGATCGAGGCGCTTAGTATCGACGAACAGCTCCGGCGACGGTACGACCTCTCGTTCGAGGAGTACGAGGAGGTCCACGACGCACACAACCACGACCTCGACAGAGAGGTCGAGGAGTTCACCCAGCCCAGCGGGGAGTTCGTCCACGCCGGGTGGGGCCGGATGAACGAGCGCAAGTACGAGTACGTGGAGTGACGACCCACACTCGATCGCGAGGCTGACAGGATTCACGCCCGGTCGCGACCGGGACACGACCGCGACGGAGACAGGTACGTTCGACACGTTCTACGACTCGTGACGGAGCCCACCACACGACCGCGGCGGATCGACGGGGCGCGGCTCGCCGACGAGATCGCGAGCCACGACACGTTGCTCGTCCAGTTCTACACGGAGGGGTGTACGCTCTGTGCGTCGATGGAGCCGGTGCTCGACAACGTCGTCCGCGAGACAGGCGTCGACGCCGTGCTCGTCAACCCACGCGACGCCGCCGGACTGGTCGAGCGCCACCGGATCACGAGTGTCCCGACGCTCGCGCTGTTCCGGGACGGCGAGGAACTCGCCCGCCTCGCAGACGGGTTCGTCGCCGGCGACCGCCTGACGAGCTTCCTCGCGGACAACGGCTTCGACGGCGCCTGAGCCGTCGCGCCCGGTGGTGACTCCCGAGCCGTCGCGCCCGGTGGTGACTCCCGAGCCGTCGCGGCGACCCGCGTCCCCGCCCGATCACCACGCCGCGGAGCGGTCCCGCGGCGTGCTCCCGAGCGGGTACGGCTGGAGCAGTTCGTAGCCGTCCTCGCGGATGACCACCAAGTCCTCGATCCGCACTCCGCCGTGCTCGGGGTCGTACACGCCGGGTTCGACTGTCACCACGTCGCCGGCCGCGAGTGACTCCGAACCGGACAGCGACGGCGCCTCGTGGAGCGACAGCCCGACCCCGTGACCCGTCGAGTGGGTGAAGCCGACCTCCTCGGAGTCGATCCGGAAGCCGTGTGCCGCCAGTTCGGCGGCCGCCTCCTCGTGGACCGTGCTCGCCTGGACACCCGCGCCGGCGGCGAGTTCGTCGAGTGCCGCCTCGCGGGCCGCCTCGCAGGCGACGTACGCGCGCCGCTCCCAGCCACCCGGTGCGGCGACGACGAACGTCCGCGTCACGTCCGCGTAGTAGCCCGCCGGCCCGCGCGGCGAGAGGTCCAACAACACCGTCTCGCCGGCGAAGATCGCGTCGTCCCCGACGTAGTGGAGGTCCGCGGCCGTCGCCCCCGCACCGATCACGGAGTTGCCCGACGGGTCGACGCCCGCGGCGGCGAGCGTCGCGTTCACTTGCCGGCGGAGGCGTTCGGTCGTCAACGGACGCCCGTCCCAGTGGAGCCGGTCGTCGTCGGCGACGCTCGCCCGGGCGAGCACCGTCTCCGCGCGAGCCAGCCCGCGAACGGCGGCCCGCTGGACGACGCGGTGGCGTTCGATCTCGGCGTCGGTCTTCGTCCGCCGAGCCCGACTCGTGGCGTCGCTGGCGGTCACCTCGTAGCCCGCCGCCTCCAGTCGTGCGACCGCGTCGTGGCGGATCTGTGCGGGCACGAGCACGGGGCCCGAGACGCCGGCGTCGGCCAACACCGCCGCGGCGCGCTCGCCGGCGGGGTCGCCGACGGCGTCGGTCCGCACCGCGTCGCCGGGGAACTCCCGCCGCGCCTGCTCGGCGAACAGTGCCGGCGCACACAACACCGTGTGGCCGCTCGCGCTCGACCGTGTGGACCCGGACGACGGCTCGCTCTCGGCGGTCGTGTCGGCGTCGTCGGGCAGGAAGACGAACGCGTACGGGCGATCCGGCCCGCGGAACCGCGTCAGGTACCGCATGTCGTCGTCCGTCCGGTCGGCGACGTGGACGAACGCCCCTGCGTCGCGGTCGGCGACGGCCGCCGCGAGCTCCTCGTACGTGGTCGTCGGTCGCCGACCGCGCGTGTCCTCTGTCACACCTCTCTCGCAGACCGCGAGAGACAAAAAGCGGGTCGTTCGTGGGCTCGGTGGTCGCGTGGACGGGAGAGTGAGTACCGTGGCTGGGGCCTGTGTCAGGTCGGTTCCGTCAGCCGACGAATTTCGCCGGCGACTGCAGAGACTGTCTCGTCGTCCACCTGTGCGACACGCTTCAACACTTCACCGTGTGAGAAGACGTGGAGCGACCACGGGCTCGCGTAGCTCGGCGAGATCTTCAGCTCCCCCTCGGTCAGCTCGGATTCGGTGAGTGTGACGGTACGGTCTCGTTCGGTCGACGTCACCACACAGACGGTGTACCGTTCGCCGTGGAACGGACGGCGGTCGTTCGAGACGACGAGGTACGGTCTCACACCGCCGTTGAACGTGGCCGGTGCGAGCACCACACTCCCCTGTGCGTACGCCACGATCAGGCGTTCTCCCCGAGGTCCGGAGCGGACTCGACCCACCCGTCGTCCTCACCGTACGCGTCGTCCCCGTACTCCTCTGCGACTGTCGAGAGTCCGACGAGGGTCGCGACTCGAGAGGCTGCCACGTCCTCTGCGAGTGCCCAGTAACCGTCTACGTTCCGCACGAGCCCCTTCTCACGGAGACGAGCGAGCGTCTTGTGGACACTCCCGTCTGCGACGTCCGTCATCTCGACGAGCTCACTCGGGGTGAATCCCATCTCTGGATGGTCCGCGAGCGCGGCGAGTAGTCGGTGTCCGTTTGTCTCCGGTCTGACCGGCGGTGCGTCCGTCTCGTCGTCACGGCCGAGTTCGACTGGCATGTCAGTGTACGTCAGGGTATGTCAGCGGGACACCTAACTCCTCCGGCAGTTCGAGACAGCGTCCTACCGTCTGCCGCTCGAACTACTCGGCCGACGGACGGCGACACCGGAACGACCCCGTCGGACGGAGTGAAAACGAGCGCGGCCTCACTCCGCGTCGGCGGCGACCGTCTCCTCGTCGTCGACCTCGGCCTCGGTGATCTCGTCGATCAGGTCGGCGGGCGGCTCCTCGCGGAGTTCGTTCTGCAAGACGACGCTGATCGGGAGCGTCGGCGCGCCGTCGATGAGGTTCTCCAGCATGACGAGTCGCTCGCGAGCACGCGACATCCCGACGTAGAACACGCGCCGCTCGTTGTCGGTGAGGATGGGCACCGGGTCGGTCGTCTTCGTGAACTCGTCGACGCCGTCGACGTCGATCCCCTGCTGGGCGGCCTGGGCGGCCATCTGCTCGACGACCTTCTCCGTCAGGTCCGTCGTGACGAACACGTGGTCGGCCTCGCGACCCTTGGCGGAGTGGATCGTCCCCAGCCGGACGCGGTCCGGCGCCATCCCGTCGTAGTCGCCCGCGAAGTACGCCTTCAGCGACTTCCGCTGGAAGGAGGTGATCTTCCGAGCCATGTCGCCCGCACTCGCCGGCCCCGGCATGAACGGGACGTAGTCCGTCACGTCCTCCGGCGACAGCGGGATCTCCGCGAGGTCGTCCTCCTCGCTCGTCTCCTCGACGTCGTCGAGGAAGTCGTACAGTTCCTCGCGGTCCGCGGTGCCGAACGCCGACTCCTGGAGGATGTCCGCCAGCCGCCGTGCCTCCAGCGCCGTCAACGCCTCGTCGCGGTCCACCTTCTCGATGGCCCGCACGTAGTCCGTCAGCCGGTCGGTCCACATCCGCTGGTCCGTGAGACACGAGAACGGGATCCCCTCGGTGATGAACTGGTCGATGAACTGGAACATCTGGTACCGCGCCCGGAACAACACCATCACCGTCTCGTCGTCCGTCTCGCGGACGGTTCCACGGACGTTCCGCACCAGGTCGAGGATCGAGGGGGACTCCACCGCCTCCACGACGCCACCCTCCTTGCGGGGTTCGAGGTCCTTCTCGCGACGCTTCTCGATGTGACGCACCTCCGTGTTCACCACGTCGAGGATCTTCGAGGGGAGCCGGTAGGAGTTCGGGAGCACCTCGTCGTCGTCGACGCGAGTGTCCAAGAGGAGGTCCGGGTCCGCACCCTGCCAGGCGTACACGACCTGGTCGTCGTCGCCGGCGATCAGACACTGCTCGACGTGCGGCCGCCACTCCTCGTACACCTCGTACTGGAGGGTCGTGATGTCCTGGAACTCGTCGATCACGAGGTAGTCGACGTTCGGCACGAGCGAGCGCTGGTGGACCCGCTCCAGCATGTCGGCGAACCCGACCACGTCGTGTTCGCCCTTGTAGTTGCGCCACCCGCGGATCGCCTCGGGGACGCTCACGCGGTCGTCGTCGGAGGGCCACGTCGGCGTGTACTTGTTCCCCTCCTGGGCGTTGGGGTCGATGTCCGGCGGGAGCCGGACCTCCTCTTCGTCCCACTGGAACGGGACATCGTACCAGTCGGCCACGTCGCGGTCGGTCCGCTGGAGCCACTGGGAGGTGGCGATGATCTTGTTGCCGAGCGTGGTCGAGCGGGCCGTCCGTCGCCCCGCGCCGGAGTACTCGTCTTCGAACTCCAGGCCGTACTCGTCGCAGAACTCCTCCTTCTCGTCTTCTCCCACCACGTCGCCACGGGAGAGATCGAGGAGTTCGTACGCCTTCGCGTGCATCGTACAGACGTTACCCTGGAGGTGCCGCGGCGTCGTGTCGAGCCGCTCGGCGAGGCGCTCGCGCACCTCGGCGGCCGCCGCCCGCGTGTACGAGACGACGAGGACGTCTCGAACCTCCACGCCGTCCTGCTCGAGGAGACCCTCGACCCGGTCCAGCAGCGCGGTCGTCTTCCCGCTGCCGGGGCCGCCGAACAGGCGCGTCACTGTTGGGTCGCTCATCAGAGGCACACACGGCACGGTGGAACATAAGCCCCGTGGCTCAGTCGGACCCTCACCCCAGTGAAACGTCCGTTCAGTGGTGGCTGAGAAGCGGCCGATTTCGGCCGTTGAGTGGTCTCTACGCCGCACTCTCGGCAGTGTCGACCGTGACAACCGAGTGGTCACGCCGCACGAGTCGAGAGTCGTGGTCGACGAGCCCACGAACGGGTCGTCGTCCCGCGGTCTCGCGCGGTCCGTCACCCATCGACGGGTCGGCGTGACCACCGACCGAACGCCGTCGGGGCCCGTGTACACCGGATCACACCTCGGTGTCCCCCCGGCGAGACACACACCGGACCAGACCGTGACACCCTCCCGGCGAGACACACACCGGACCAGACCGTGACACCCTCCCGGCGAGACACACACCGGACCAGACCCCGACGTCCTCCCGGCGGGACACACACCGGAACAGACCGTGACACCCTCCCGGCGAGACACACACCGGACCACACCCCGACGTCCTCCCGGCGGGACACACGCACCGCGGCGAGACACCCCACCGATTAGTCCCACCCGGTCGTACGGCGGGGTGTGACACAGCTCCGCACCGAGGCCGATCGCCGTGCGTTCGTGGAGTCGTCGTGTCGGTTCGACTCCGTGACCGGCGCGGAGGCACCCCACCAGGAGTGGTTCCGCGACCGCCTCGCCGACTTCGGCTTCGAGACGTACACGTGGACCGGCGACGCCGAGCGGTTGGCCGACCACCCGTCGTTCCCGGACGACCCGGCCGAGATCGACACCGCGGACCGCCCGAGTGTCGGCGGCGTCCTGTCGTTCGGCGATCCCGACGCCGGCCCGACGCTCGTGTTGAACGGCCACTGTGACGTGGTGCCGGTCGACCGCGAGTCGTGGTCGTCGCCCCCGTTCGAGCCGACGTGGGACGAGGCGGGCGAGCGACTCACCTGCCGCGGCGCCGCGGACATGAAGGCCGGGCTCGGGGCGTGTGTCGCCGCCGCGCTCGCGCTCCGCGAGCGGGTCGACCGTGGTGAGACCGAGTCGATCGACGGCCGCGTGGTCGTCGAGTCGGTGGTCGACGAGGAGGCCGGCGGGATCGGGGCGGCGACGGCGGCGCTGTCGAACCCGTACCCGTTCGAGCGGGACGCGGTCGTCGTCGCGGAGCCGACGGAGCTGCGCCCCGTGACCGCCACGGAGGGGAGTCTGATGAAACGGCTCCGCCTCCGCGGGCGGTCGGCACACGCCGCGACGCGGTGGCGTGGTGAGTCGGTCCTCCCACACTTCCGGGCTATCCACGAGGCCGTCGAGGCGTTCGGCGCCGAACGCGCCGAGACGGTGACCCACCCGCTGTACGAGCGGTTCGACGACCCGTGGCCGGTGAACGTCGGCCACGTCGAGGCGGGGTCGTGGGCCTCCAGCGTGCCGGCGACGCTCACCGCGGAGTTCCGGATCGGTGTCGCACCGGGCGAGTCCGTCGCCGCCGTCGAGGCCGCCGTCGACGAGCGCGTCGCCGCCGTCGCGGCAGAGCGGCCGTGGCTCGCCGACCACCCGCCGACGTTCGAACGGTTCTCCGTCCAGTTCGAACCCGCCGAGACGGACCCCGACGCGCCGGTCGTCCGCCACCTCCGAGACGCGATGGGGACCGTCGGACTCGAAGACACCGAGCCCGTCGGGGCGACGTACGGTGCCGACTCGCGCCACTACGTCGCGGCCGGCATCCCGGCCGTCTGCTTCGGCCCCGGGAGCATCGAGCAGGCGCACTTCCCCGACGAACACGTGGCGTGGCGCGAGGTCGAGACCGCGCGGGCGGTGCTCGTCGAGACGGCGGCCCGGTTCCTCGTGGACGGTGGGTGACGGCTCGGCGTCTCGCGGTCGGTCTCGTGCGTTCGGACCGCGGCGTCGTCTCGGTGTGTCCGTTCTCTAGTCGTTCCGACGACCAGAAACGGAACCAAAGACACTCGTGGGTACCGCCCGAGGGGCCACCTATGGAGCACGTCTCCGTCGACAGTGTCGAGTCGTCACCGGTCGGAACCGACGCGGACAGACGCCCACTCACCGAACCGCTCGGGACGACGGATCTGGCGATCAACCACTACAGTCTCGACGCGGGCGAGCGACTGAGCAACGGCGTCCACGCCCACGCCGACCAGGAGGAGGTGTTCGTCGTCACCGAGGGTGAGGTGGTGTTCACCACACCCGAGGAGACGGTGACGGTCGCGGCCGGGGAGGCGATCAGGTTCGCACCCGGCGAGTTCCAGTCCGGCGGCGCACCCGACGACGCGTCGGCGACGGTCCTCGCGCTGGGCGCACCCCGCGACAGCGAAGACGTGCGGGTCCCGTTCGCGTGTCCCGCCTGCTCGGCGGAGGCGGTCCGGATCACCGGTCCCGCAGACGACGCCGAGGGCGAGGACGCGTTCACCTTCGTCTGTCCGGAGTGTGACGAGGAGGGGACCGTCGACCCGCAGGACAACGAGATGGGTACCGTCGGGCCGTAGAGCGACGAGCCGGAAGCGACCGTCGTCGGACGGTCCCCCGAGCACCCGCCCACCCTCCGATCCGACGTGTACTCGCGTCTCGGTACCGATTCGGGGCGACGAGAGGGAACACTGAAGAGCGACCCGGCGGTACGCCGGCACGTGATTCCACCCATCGCCAGCCGGTTCGTCGCCGGGGAGGAGCCGGCGACGGCGTTCGAACACACGCGCCAGACGAACGCGGACGACGTCGGCGTGATCCTCAACCTCTTAGGTGAACACTACCACGAACGCGCGCCGGCCGACGCGGACGCGGCGGCCTACGAGTCGTTGATCGCGGACCTGGGGAAGACGGAGCTCGACGGCTGCGTCTCCGTGAAACCCTCCCAGCTCGGGATCGACGTGGGTCCGGACGTGTTCGCCGAGAACTACCGGCGCGTCGTGGCCGCCGGTGCCGAACACGACGTGTTCGTCTGGTGTGACATGGAGGACGCGACGACGACGGACACCACGCTGGAGGCGTTCACGGAGGTGGCCGCGGAGTACCCCTGGCAGGTGGGGCTGTGCGTGCAGGCGAACCTCCGGCGGACACGGGCGGACCTCGAGGCGTTGCTCGACGTGCCGGGGAAGCTCCGTCTCGTGAAGGGTGCCTACGACGAGGACGAGGAGATCGCCTACACGGAGAAGACGGCCGTCGACGAGGCGTACCGCGAGGGACTGCGGCTCCTGTTCGACGCGCGGGACCGCGGGATCGCGGTCGGGAGCCACGACCCCGAGATGATCGCGCTGGCCGCCGAACTCCACGAGCGACACGGCGGCGACTACGAGGTCCAGATGTTGATGGGCGTCCGCGAGGAGGCCCAACGACGCCTCGCGAGCGAGGGCGTCGAGGTGTGGCAGTACGCGCCGTACGGCGACAAGTGGCTGTCGTACTTCTACCGGCGAGTGCGCGAGCGGAAGGAGAACCTCGCGTTCGCGGCGCGTGCGGTGCTGGGCGTCTGACGGTGTCTGGGCCTCCGACGGCGTCTGGGCGCGTGACGAGCACACGAGGCGACACGGGGTCGTCGCCCGGTTCGGATGTGGAAGGCTGATTACGGGTGCCGTCCAACGACCTCACAGTAACCGATGACGACGTGGAAACGAGACTTCGCCAGTGGGTTGGTCGTGATCACGCCGCTGCTGGTGATCGTGTTCGTCATCGGGTGGGTGTACACCCGGCTGAGTCAGCTGGGTGTCCCGAAGATCGAGAACGCGAGACAGTTCCTCCCGTGGTGGTTCCCGCCGGAACTGTTGCAGGTGACGGTCGCGTTGACCGTGTTCGTGCTGTTGGTGTTCTCGGCGGGCTACCTGATGCGGACCACCGCCGGCCGGGTCGTCGAGGACGTGATCGACGGGGTGATCAACCGTGTGCCGGGGTTGCGGGTCGTGTACAACGCCTCGAAGTTGGCCGTCGAGACGGCGCTCACCGGGACGGAGGACCTCCAGGCGCCGGTGAAGGTCGAACCCTGGCCGGGGATGCGGATGACGGCGTTCAAGACGGGGAAGACGACGCCGGACGGCCGCGAGACGATCTTCCTGCCCACTGCACCGAACATCACCACCGGGTTCGTCATCGAGGTCGACCCGGAGGACATCACCGAGACGGACGAGCGCGTCGAGGAGGCGTTGACCCGTATCCTCTCGGCCGGGTTCGGCGAACAGGAACAGGGGGTGCCCATCGACGTGACGGACGCCACCGACGGCGACGACGGCGGGGCGACCCGCGTCGACGTGGACGCGACGCCCGGCGGCGAGTCGGCGGAGACGGACGGGGACGGCGGTCGGGGAGCGGAGACCGGCGACGACTGAGGCGGACGCCGCGGCGCGCCCGTCTCGTTCGTGTGTCGCCTGGTCTGCGTGTCGCCTCGTTCGGGCGTCACCTCGTTCGCGTGCCGTGGCACCGACCGAACGGGTCAAGTCGACGGGGAGTCACTCGCGAGACGTGACAGACACGGACGAGGCGGTCCCGCTCGACGAGGAGCACGAGGAACTGCTGGCGGCGTTCGTCGAGTCCCACGGGTTCCTCTCGTGGCTGGACCTCCGGGTCGAGGAGCTGGAGCGCGGGCGGATCGTCATGTCGGTGCCGTACGACGAGAAGCTGGTCAACCCCGGGTCCGAAGTCGGCTCGATTCACGGCGGCGTCGCCGCCTCGCTGATCGACACCGCGTCGGGGTTCGCCCTGCGGTCGACGTTCGACGACCCGACCACCGGCTCGCTGGCGACGACGGACCTCAACGTGACCTACCTCCGCCCGGCGACGGACGACCTCCGCGTCGAGGCGGAGGTGTTGCGTGCCGGCGAGTCGATGGGGTTCACGGACACGCTCGTCACCAGCGTCGCCCCCGACGGCGAGACGAAGGACGTCGCAGTCGGGCGCACGTCGTACCGCCTGTTCAGAGAGTAGTCGCTGTTCAGAGAGTAGTCGCGGCTGCCGCGGGTACGTCGTCCCGCGAGCGTCCGGGGCGTCGTCTCACGACCCCCGGCGCACCGCGCGTCTCGCCACTTCGACCGGACTCACGACTCCTCGTCGTCGTCCGTCGAGACCACGCCGCCGACGGCGCGTTCCGCCACCGCACCCGGCACGTCGCTCGGTGTCGTCAGCTTCTGCGGGAGCAACACCATCAGGACCGCCAGTACGAGGAACCCGCCGCCGACGACGGCGTCGCCACCGAGCGCTCGCTCGATCCCGTAGCCGGCCACCGGGAGCGCGAAGATCAACATCCCCACCGTCCCGAGCATGTCCAGGATTCCGAGACGCACACGACGCCGTCGGTGCGCCGCGGAGGAAAGCGTTCCCACTCTCCGTCCGTCCCGAGTGGCTCCCGACCACGCCGTCCGTCTGCCCCACCGGTTCCGCACCGTCGAGGACGCCGGACTCCCGTGTCACCGACGCGGCGGTCGATTTCCCACGTCACGGAAACGATACGCTTTCCGTAACCGAGATCCAACCACGTGTGTGTTCACCGGAATCGTCGAGACGACGGGTGAGGTGGTCGCACGCGAGACGACGAGCGAGGGGTTGCGACTCCGCGTCGCGGCGGACGGGTTGGACGACCTCCACCACGGGCAGTCGATCGCCGTCAGCGGCGTCTGTCTCACGGTCGAGTCGTTCGGCGTCGTCGACCCCGACGACACGGGCCGGGTCGCGGGTGAGAGTGACGACTCGACGGCGTCGGCGGAGACGGACGACAGTATCGGCGAGGCGGACGAGGGTGTCGTCGAGACGGACGGCGGCGTCGTCGAACGCGACGAGTCGGCGACCGACCGCCACTGGTTCGAGGTGTTCCTCGCGGCGGAGACGGTCGCGAAGACGTACCTCGACGACCTCCGCGTCGGGGACGTGGTCAACGTCGAGCGCGCGCTCCCGGCGGACGGCCGCTTCGACGGGCACCTCGTGCAGGGCCACGTCGACACGACCGCCGAGATCACCGGGATCGACCGCGTCGGCGAGGACTGGCGGTTCGCGTTCTCGCTCCCCGAGGGGTTCGGCCAGTACGTCGTCGGGAAAGGGTCGGTCGCACTCGACGGCATCTCGCTGACGGTCGCCGAACGCGACGCGGAGACGTTCGAGGTCGCCATCGTCCCCACGACCTACGAGGTCACCAACCTCTCGGAGAAGTCCGTCGGCGACCCCGTCCACCTGGAGGTCGACGTGGTCGCGAAGTACGTCGAGTCGATGCTCGACGGCTACGTCGACGCACTCGCCGAGTGAGCGGCGGGCGTCACCGTAGTGTCCGAAACGACTGTCACGCGTCGCCTCGGTTCTCGAAGCACGACCGGCACGCGTCGCCTCAGTTCTCGAACGTCGTCGCCGGCCGCTCGCGTGCGACCCGGAGCACGGCCCCCGAGAGCACGTCGACGCCGATCTCCAGGGAGCGTTCCTCCACGTCGAACGTCGCCGTGTGGTGGCCGCCGGGGTGGCTGGTGCCGACCCCGACGTACGTCGCCAGGCCGCCGTTCGACTGGACGGCGTCCATCATGAACGTCGCGTCCTCGCTGCCGCCGAGTTCGTCGCGGTCGAGCACGCTGTCGACCGTCGCCGTCTCCCCTGCCACGTCCGTCACCAACTCGACCAACTCCTCGTCGGAAGTCGCCGACGGTGCTCGCCCGAGGCGACTCGTCTCCACGTCGACCTCGTGGAGGTCCGCCGCCGACTGGACCACGGTCTCTGCCTTCTCGTCCATGTACTCCATCAACTCCGTCGTCTCGCCGCGCACTTCGCCCTCGACGAACGACTCCTCGGGGACGATATTGGTCGCCGTGCCGCCGCCGACGATGCCGGCGTTGACGCGGGTCGCGCCGTCTGCGTGTCGCGGGATGGCGTAGAGGTTCTGGATCGCCGTCGCGGCCGCCTGCACCGCGTTCTGCCCCTGCTCGGGGTGGCCGCCGGCGTGGGACGGCTCGCCGTCGAACTCCGCACGGAAGTGCGAGACGGCGAGGAACCCGTCCATCCCGCCGATCACCTCGCCGGTCGGGTGGTCCAGCCCGACGTGGGCGGCGAAGAAGTACTCCACGTCGTCCAACAGCCCGGACGCGACCATCGGCTCGCCGCCGACGATCTGCTCCTCGCCGGGCTGGAAGAACACCTTCAGCGTCCCCTCGAAGTCGCTGTCGAGCACGCGGTCGATCGTCCCGAGCCCGAACGTCGCGTGGGCGTCGTGGCCGCAGGCGTGCATGTACCCCTCCGTCTCCGAGCGGAACCCCTCGGCCGCCGGGACGTGGTCGCCGTCCTCGGCCTCCCGAATCGGGAGGGCGTCGATGTCGACCCGGAGGCCGACCGTCGGCCCGTCGCCGCGCTCGACCACGGCGACCGCACCGGTGTACCCCTCGCCGATCTCCTCGATCACGGCCGGGTCGGCCCCGGCGTCCAACGCGCGCTGGCGCCACTCGTCGAGTTCGTCGGCGTCGGGGACGTTGCGTCGCTCCCCGCCGTGGATCTGCTCGCCGGTCAGGACCTCGTCGACGTCGCGGTCGCGGAGTGCCGCGACGATCCGTGCGGTGGTGTAGAACTCACACCACGCCGGCTCCGGGTGTCGGTGGAGGTCGCGTCTGAACGCCACGAGTTCGTCCGCCGCCGTCTGACTGCTCATACACGAGCCTCACTCGGCGCGGGCATAAGTCACCCTCTCGCGGTGGGTGTCTCCGGCGGTTCGGCAGTCTCGCGGTGGGTGTCTCCGGCGGTTCGGCAGTCTCGCGGTGGGTGTCTCCGGCGGTTCGGCAGTCTCGCGGTGGGTGTCTCCGGCGGTTCGGTGGCGGTGACGGGGCCGTGGGGTCACTCCTCGCCGTCCGCGCGCGGGCCGTCCTCGGGTCCCGTGTGGAACGCGAACCGGGCGCCGCCGGCCCAACTCTCCTCGATCTCGACCGTCCAGCCGTGGGCGCGGGTGAGCTCCGCGACGATCGCCAGCCCCAGTCCGGTGCCGTCGTCGTAGCTCGTCCCGTACTCGAACACGTCCTCGCGGCGGTCCGGCTCGATCCCCGGCCCGTCGTCCGCGACGTAGAACCCCTCGCCGTCGATCCGGCCGATCCGGACCGTCACCGGCCCGCCGGCGGTGCCGAACTCGTCGTCGTCGCCGTCCGTTCCGGTGACACCGCCGCCGTCGGCGCCGCCACCGTCGCTCGTGGCCGCGTCGGCACCGCCGTCTGCAGCCGTACTGCCGTCACCACCTCCGCCTGCACCGGCGGCGTGTTCGACGGCGTTGCGGAGGAGGTTGTCGAGGATTCGCTCGACGCGTTCGCGGTCGGCCGACACGGTCCACTCGGGCGGCTCCTCGCCGTCCGCGTCCGGGAACACCAGCGTCGGGCCTTGCCCGGTCGTCACCTCCGCGAGTCGGTCGGCGACGTCGGGGACACACACCCGCTCGCGCTCGTCGACCTTCGCCCCCTCGCGGGCCAGCGTCAGCGTCTGCTCGACGAGCGTCGACATCCGCTCGACGGCCGTCTGGACCTCCGCCAGGTGCCGTTCCACCGCCTCGGAGTCCGTCTCGCTGCGCGCGACCTCCGTGTACCCCGAGACGATGCTGATCGGGTTCCGGAGGTCGTGGCTCAACACGCTGGCGAAGCGGTCCAGTCGTTCGTTCTGCCGTTCCAGTTCCCGCTCGCGGTCTCGCAGCGCTCGCTCGCGCTCCACGCGGTCCATCGCCGCCTCGACGTTCGCCGCGAACACGCGCGCCAACTCGAGGTCCGTCTCGGAGATGGCCGCCGGCTCCGTCGTCCCCATCGTCAACACGCCGTGCTCGCCCAGGGGGGCGACGAGCATACTCCCGGAGCCGCTGCGCTCGACGTCGTCGTCGATCGTCGTCACGTCCTGGAAGACGAGGAACTCGTCGTCGTCGAACGCCCGCCACTGGATCGTCTCGCCGCGCTCGTAGGCCGGCCGCTCGCCCGGGGTGACACTCCGTGTCGCCGTCGAGATCGCCGTCGGCAGCAGTCGATCCGGATCCGGCGTGTACAGCCGGACCGTGTTCAACGGGAACCCGATGACGTTCTCGACGGCGTCGGCCGCCACCTGCGCGACGGCCTCGCGGCTCTCGGCGGTGAGCATCTCTCGGGTCGTCCCGTGGAGTTCGACGAAGCGGTCCCGGCCGCCACCCTCCGTCGGCGGCGGCGTCCACGCGAGGTAGCCGACTTCCGTCGTCCGCCGGTCGGTTCCGGTCTCCCCGTCGCCGCCCCAACTGCTCGCGTCCCCCTCGTCGGTCGCGTCCGTCCCGCCGGTCACGTCCGTCTCGTCGGCTACGGCCGTCTCGACCGGCAGGTACGTGACGCGGAACGACTCTCGACCGGCGTCCGTCTGGACCGCGACCGGACCGCCGGGCCGTCCACCTGCCGGGTCACCGTCGGTGGTCGCGACGGCGAACGACCGCGCGATCAACCCCTCGGTGTCCGCCTCGAACGTCTCTGCGAAGGCGTCGTTCGTCGTGGCGGCGACCGGCCCGTCGGATGTCACGTGGACGACCGCGACCGGCTCCGGGAACGACGCGAGTACGTCGACGGCGACCGGGAACTCGTTCAGGTTCGCGTCCGCCACGGCGCGGCGTCACCTCCGTCCCCGGACCACGTCTCCCCACGACGACGGTCGCGACACCCCCGACGGCCACGACGGACGGCCCCGACGCCCCTCGTGGCCACGTGACACACTCGTCCTCTCGCGTCCCGCTGGCTCGTCGTCATGCGAGGTGGCTGTAACTGCCGCGTGATATAGTTACCCGTTGTTGAATACTCCAAGTTCTTGTATACAACGGCGAGACGGGCTGATGGGCCGACGGCGGCGAGTCGACCCGTTCTCCCGACCGGCCAGGGCACCCGGTGGGTGTCGAACCGCCGTCGGTCGCTTCGGGTCGACTACCAGGCGTACGCCTCGCGCGGGTCGACCTCGTCTTCGGCGCGGTCGAAGACGTGTTCCCCGTCGACGAAGACGTGCTGGCTCCGGGTGTCGACGCGGTAGAACTCCCCGTCCCAGGCGACGAGGTCGGCGTCCGTCCCCGGCTCGAGGGTGCCGACCCGGTCCGCGACGCCGAGGATCTCCGCGGGGTTCGTCGTCACGGTGTCGAGTGCCGCCTCCGCCGGGAGTCCCTCGCGGACGGCGAGCCCGACACACACGTCCAGGTGTTGCTGTGGCAGCACCGGCGCGTCCGTCTGGATCGCGACCGTGACGCCCGCCTCGTGGAGGATCCCCGGCGTCTCGAAGGTGATGTTCCGGAGTTCGTACTTCGTCGCCGAGGAGATCGACGGCCCGACCACCGCCGGCACGTCACGCTCGACGAACTCCTCGGCGATCAGGTGCCCCTCCGTCGCGTGTTCGATCGAGAGGTCGTCGATCCCGAACTCGTCGGCGATCCGGAACACCGTCGCGATGTCGTCGGCGCGGTGGGCGTGGACCCGCAGCGGGAGCTCCCCCTCCAACACGCGGACGAGGTTCTCCATCCCCACGTCGCGCTCGAAGGGTTCGTCGTCGGCCGCCGCCGCGGCCTTCCGGTCGCGGTAGTCCTCCGCGGCCGTGAACTCCTCGCGCAGCGTCGCCGCGACGCCCGGTCGCGTCGAGGGTTGTCGGCCCTCCGACTCCCCGTGGAACCGCTTCGGGTTCTCTCCCATCGCGGCCTTCATCCCGTCCTCGCGCAGCAGCATCCGGTCGGCGACCTTCCCGTGGGTCTTCACCGAGACGATGACCCCGCCGATGACGTTGCCCGACCCCATCCGCGCCGAGACGGTGGTCACGCCGTTCTGGAAGGCGTGTTTCAGCTCCTCGTCGCGTGGGTGGAACCCGTCCAAGGCGTTGACGTGGGGTGTCGTCGCGCTGGTTCCCTCGTTGAAGTCGCCGTCCTCCGGCTCCCCCCACTCGGCCATCCCGGCGTGGCTGTGGGCGTCGACGAGACCGGGCGTGATCTCCAACCCGCTGGCGTCGACCTCGCGCGCGTCGGCGGGGGCGTCGACCTCGCCGACGGCGGCGATCTCGTCCCCGTCGATCAGTACGTCTCCCTCGACGACACCACGTTCCGTCTGCGTGTGGACGCGTCCTCCGCGGACGACGACTGTGTCGGAGTCTGTCACGCGGTCGGAGACGGTGGGCCGCGACAAGTGTCTTGGCCTCACCCGCTCGGTTGCCGGCTCTGGCTCACCGTTCGACTTCCAACAGCCTGAACTGATCGATCACGAGTTCCTCTGACCACGCTGTCGAGAGATCGGCCTCGCCAACCCGGTTGACGTGCGTCGAGAAGACCGGGGCGAACGGCCGTGCGGCGTCGCCGGTGAGGGAGGCGAGCATCGGGGCTGGCTCCCGTCGTGTCGCGACACGTCGACCGTCGAAGTACCACTCGACCCGGTCGGTGAACCACGCACAGCCGTACGTGTGGAGCCCCGCCGTGAGATCGACCCCCGTGTCGACGGCCGTCGGCGCGTGCTCGTGTACGGAGCTGTCGCCCGGTTCGCCCGAGTGACTCCAGTGGACGTCGGCGTGGAGTCGCCGACGGGCCGCCGTGGGGTCGTCGCCGCGCTGGAGGAGTTCGACGATATCGATCTCGGGCGGCCAGGTCGTGTCCGCGGCGTGCATCCAGAACGCCGGAAGCACCCCCGTTCGTCCCGGGAGCCGGAGACGCGCCTCGACGTACTGTCCGGGCGACGGGTCGATCGCGACACCGACCGACGGGTGGTGTGACAGCCCGCCGACGCTGGCGTTGATCACCCCCTGGTGACAGCCCGCTGGGCCAGTTCCCTCCGACTCGATCTCGAGGAGACACTGCCCGTCTCGCACGGAGACGTGGTCTGCACTGACCGTCGCGTCGTCGTCGGGAATCCACTCTGCCCGGTCGACGAACCCCACGCTCCACCGATCTGTGTCGAACTCGTTCCAGTTCTCTTCGACGACGACACGCCACCCCTCGTCGGGCGTCGGCGCCGACGGGGCGGACGTGTGTGTAGACTCGTCTGTCATCTGTCTCTCCGGTCGGCTCCCCAGACAGCCCGGCGTCGCTCCGAGCGCCCCGACTGTCGCGAGACTGGCGCGCCGGGGGGCCGGAACCCGGTCACGACTCCGTCTCGGTCGGCCGGTCGGATGAATCTGTCTCGACTACTCCCGGAACAGTGCGTCGTCGATCCCACCGTCACTGACGAGCTCCTCCTCGCCGTCGTGGTCGGCGATCGCACCCTCTTCTAGCATCGGGTTCCGCTCCTCTAACGTCGTGGGACCGACCACCTCCGTCTCCGGAGCGACCTTCTCCGTCACCGCGAACGTCTCGATCGGGGAGACGTACCCCCACAGCGCGCCGACGGTGTTCAACACGACCAACAACGGCGTCAGCGGGAGCGCCAGCAGCGTCACCCGCTCGTGGCGGCCGTAGACCGTGACGCCTACTCCAGTGACGACGAACAGTGTCAGGAACTCGGCCAACGACACGAGTTGGTACACGGACGACTGCGGGACGTACTGCGGAAACAGGAACAACAGGAGCGAGAGCACGGGGACGAGCGGGGACAACGCCCACGCGACCATCCGGAACGAGAGGAACAGTTGGTACCGACGCGGGAGCAGGTCCGAGGAGTGTTGTGTCCCCGAGAACCACCGCCGTCGCTGGCGGAACATCCCACGCAGCGTCGGCGGTGCCTGGTTCCGAAACTTCAGGTTCAACACGCGGAAGTCGAGAGTCCCCGCCTCGGCCGCACGCCAGACGAAGGTGGTGTCTTCGGTGATCGTCTCGACGTCCCACGTGACCTCGTCTTCCAGCGACTGCCGGATCGCGATCCCCCCACCCCAGGCGTACAACGGGTAGTCGAAGCGGCCGAACGCGCGTTGTTCGTACTGGTAGCCGATCCGGAACGTCTCCGAGAGGTACGCGATCCACGACCCGGTGAAGATGGGCATCTCGGTGATCTGGACCACGTCCGCGTCCGGCAACCCCCGGAACTGTTGGACCAGCGTGTCCTCGTCGAGGTACAACACGAACTCCTTCGAGCAGGGAACGTGTCGACGTGCCCACTCCAGCGCGCGGCCCTTGTGTCGCGCTGCACAGTCGAACTCGTCGGGGACGACGTGGACCGTCGCCCCGTCGATGTCCATCTCCTGTTCGGCGATCACGCGGACACCTTCGACCGCCTCGGGGACCGAGTCGACGGTCCCTTGGACGACCGCCTCCGCGCCGATCGTCAGAATACGGACCTGGACGTCGTCGTGATCGTAGACGAGTTCGTCGTCCGAGACGAGCTGGCCGCGCGCGAGCAGGAGCACCTCGTACAGCCAGAACAACACCGACACGGAGTACAACAGAAACACCGACCAGACGACCACCAACACGATCGTGGTGAGCGTGATCACCGGCGACCACACCCGGGGCCGTGTCCACCCCACCCTCTGCAGTCGGGCGTCGCGCCGTTCGGCTGTTCGTGACGTGTCGGTGTGTCGGGTTCTAGGGCGCCGGTCGTCGCCTGTCCGATCGGCGACATACAGCGGCTCACTCCTCGTAGGCGAGGTTCATCAGCCACTGGGTGAACGAGTCGCTGTTGGGGTCGACCTCCTCCTCGCCGATGAACGGCGAGAGCATGTCCCCGGCCATCAGAAGCGAGAAGTCCAGGTCGCGGGCCGTCGGCAAGAGGAGGTACGTGTTGTGGCCGTCGTACACCGTCTCCTCGCGGCGGATCAGCTCCTTCTCCAGCAGTTTCTCCGCGATACGACTCCCCTTCCGCGAGGACACGTCGAGTTCCTTCCAGAAGTCACTCTGGTGGATCCCACCCGTCTCGCGGACCAACTCCAGCGCCTCCCGCTCGACGTCGGAGAGTTCCGCTTCCGCCTCGGCGACGCTCATACACGAGAGTGGGTGTGTCTCCGGTTTAAATCCTGTTCTCGCCCGAGCGGCCGGCGGACTCGCCGATCGGATCACCGTACTCACGGGTCGACACGCTCGAACGCCGTCTCACACGGCGGGCCGTCCGCGAACCGGTAGTCGCTCGTCCCGTCGGCGAACAGCGTGACCAGCGACGCGGACACCGTCCCGTAACCGTCCTCGTGAACACAGACACCGAACTCGTGGTCGCCCAGCGCCGTCGCGGCGCGGTCGCGCCACGCGGTCGCCGTCTCACCCGGCTCGGGGCGGAGATGCTCGCGCAGACGGACGGCGGCGTCGGCGCGTTCCGGTCCCAACTCCGGCCGCTCGGGTGGCTCGTAGAAGTCGCCGTCGAGCCCCACGTTGCCGAGGACGTGGACCCCCGGCTCCAGCGTCGTCGGCGCGAGGTGGCCGTCCCACGACAGCAGGATCGCGGCGTCGGCGTCCGCGACGAGCAGGTTGAACCCGTCGTACTCGTGGTCGGCGACGGCCTCCTCGACGTGTCGCGCCGCCGCCTCCGCCGACGCGGCGCGCAGACAGTCCCGGACCAACAGCCCCCGCGAGCGCTCGCCGGCCAACCCCTCGACCCAGCGGTTCGTCAGGCCGACGAACAGCCCGTCGTCCGTGTGCCCGATCCAGGTGCCGCCCGCCTCGACGTCCAGTGGCGCGACGATCCCCGGCTCGATCTCGCGGGGCGGCTCGGACGGCCGATCCGTCGCCTCGTCGCGGTTCGCCGCCGCCACCACGGGCGCGTCGGGGAACACCTGCCACGCCAACGTCAGCGTACACATACCCGTCCGTCGGTGCCCGACCGGGATAGTGGGTCGGGTGGCGGCACGCCGTGGGGAGACCAGCACGAAACCCGAGAGCGACGGCACCACCGCTGCCCGCTCCGCCGTCGTCGGAGCGGAACGGCTGAGCCGCCTCGCCGCCGCCGGAGCGGAACGGCCAAGTCGCCACGCCGTCGTCTCTCGGGCGTGCGAGTGGTACACGACCCGGCCGACGGGGAGTCGACGACGCTGGCGACGGAGGTGGAGGTGGCGGACACGTTCCTCCAACAGGCGCTCGGGTTGATGTTCCGGCGGTCGATCCCGGACGACTACGCGTTGGTGTTCCCGTTCGACGGCGTCGGCAGGCGCGACACGCACATGGTGTTCGTCCCGTTCCCCATCGACGTGGTGTGGCTCGTCGACGGCGAGGTGGAGGCAGTACGGGAACTCCGCCCGTGGCGTGGGCTCGCCGCCGCGGAGGCGGACACCCTGATCGAACTACCCGCCGGCACCGCGGACGGAGTCGCCGTCGGCGACGAACTGCGGGTGTCGGGACTCGACTGAGAGACACCCGAACGGACGCGAGCCCTCGTCGACGGTGTCTCCACCACAGCTATTTGTCCACCGTCGACCTACGTGGGGATACGATGGCGTCGAAACACTCGAACACGAACGACGACCTCGCGACGGCGGTGGGCCGGTACGCGCTCGGCGAGATCTCGCTCGGTCGGGCTGCCGAGCGCGCCGAGATGACGCGGTGGGAGTTCGAGGAACTCTTAGAGGAATCTGGGTTCGACGCCCTGTACGGTCCACGGACGGCCGCCGAGCTGGAGTCCGAAGTCGCCGCAGCGAGTCGGCTCGACGACGAGTGACCGTGTCTGGAGATGCTCCGAGGGTGTGGGTCGACGCGACCGTGCTGAGCAACTTCGCCGTCGCCGGTGGCGTCTCGTTTCTCGTTCGAGTGACCGACGATCTGGTCACGAGCGTCGCCGTCGCCGAAGAGATCGAAACCGGAGTCGAAGCCGGGTACGATCACCTCGAGACGGTCTCGGACGCACTCGAGAGACGGATACCGGTGGTGACCGTCGAACGGGACGACACGTTCCGTCGTCTCCGCGAACGACTGGATCTGGGAGAGGCGACCTGCCTCCGTGGCGCGGCGCGACGCGGTGGCATCGTCGCGACGGACGACGCGGCGGCCAGAGACGCTGCCGAACGACGGACGATCGACGTCACGGGATCGGTGGGGCTGCTCGCCGTCGGCGTTCGCCGCGACGAGATCTCGCCGGAGACGGCGAACCAGTGGCTGGACCGGTGGCAGACGGAACGTGGATACTACGCCCCAGTCGACCGCATCGAGTCGGTGCTCGGCGACTGACCAACAACCGCCCCCGGCGTATCGAAGCGCCGTCTCCGATTCGCACGCACCGAGAGAGCCCACGAGACACACGCCCACCCGCACGCGACCGGACCGGACACACGTCCAGTTGTCGGCGCGTGTGCGACCCCGGAGTCGACGAACGCCGAAGAAATCTGGGGAACGACCGGGAAGATCCGGGTCTGTGAGCGGTTCACGCTTCCGAAGGCTTTTCGTCGCCCCACGGGAAGGTGGCGGTAGTATGCCAGCGGACTTCAACTGGGCCATCGGCGGCGAGGCCGGCGATGGCATCGCCTCTACCGGGAAGATCTTCGCACAAGCACTCTCCCGGGCGGGGCGACACGTCTTCACGTCGAAGGACTTCGCGTCTCGGATTCGAGGCGGCTACACTGCCTACAAGGTGCGGACGAGCACCGAGCAGGTCAAGTCGGTCGTCGACCGTCTCGACGTGTTGATCGCGCTCACGCCACGAACCATCGAGGAGAACCTCGACGAACTCCACGAGGGGTCGGTGATCATCTACGACGGGGAACGCACCACGATGCAGGACGTGGAGATCCCCGACGGGATGATCGGACTCGACGTGCCGTTGCAGGACCTCGCGGAGGAGGCCGGCGGCGCGATCATGGCCAACATCGTCGCCCTGGGGGCGGCCTGTGAGGCGACGGCGTTCCCCATCGAGAACCTCGACTCCGCGCTCGACAAGCGGTTCGGCGACAAGGGGTCGGCCATCGTCGAGAACAACGAACAGGCCGCCCGGAAGGGCCAAGAGTACGTCCAGTCGGAGTACGACGACGTGGAGTTCGACTACGACTTAGAGACGACGGACGACGACTACGTCCTCCTCAACGGCGACGAGGCCATCGGGATGGGTGCCATCGCGGCCGGCTGTCGGTTCTACGCCGGCTACCCCATCACACCCGCGACGGACGTGATGGAGTACCTGACGGGCCGGATCGAGCAGTTCGGCGGGCACGTCGTCCAGGCGGAAGACGAGCTGTCGGCGATCAACCTGGCGCTCGGGGCGGCGCGGGCCGGCGCCCGGTCGATGACCGCCACCTCCGGGCCGGGGATCGACCTGATGTCCGAGACGTTCGGGCTCGTCGCCACCAGCGAGACGCCGCTGGTGATCTGTGACGTGATGCGGTCGGGCCCCTCGACGGGGATGCCGACGAAACAGGAGCAGGGCGACCTCAACATGACGTTGTACGGCGGCCACGGCGAGGTACCGCGGTTCGTCGTCGCACCGACCAGCGTCGACGAGTGCTTCTGGAAGACGGTGGAGGCGTTCAACCTCGCCGAGAAGTACCAGGTGCCCGTCTACCTCGTCGCGGACCTCTCGATGGCCGTCACCGAGCGGACGTTCGAGCCGGACACCTTCGACATGGACGCCGTCGACGTCGAGCGCGGCAACGTCGTCGACGCCGAGGGTGCTGCCGAACACGCGACCGAGAAGGGGCAGTTCAAGCCCCACGAGCTCACCGAGGACGGGATCAGCCCGCGTGCGTTCCCCGGCACGACCGGCGGCGCACACATGACGACCGGGCTGGAACACGACGAACTCGGTCGTCGGACGGAGGACACCGAGATGCGCGTCGAGCAGGTGGACAAACGCAACCGCAAGGTCGAGACCGCCCGCGAGCGCGAGAACTTCGACTACCGCGAGTTCGGCGACCCGGAGGCGGACAGTCTCGTCGTGACGTGGGGCTCCAACGAGGGTGCCATCGTCGAGGCGCTCGACATGCTGGAGGAACCCGTCCGCGTCGTCTCGGTGCCGTACATCTTCCCGCGCCCGGACCTCACCGAGGAGTTCGAGCGTGCCGACGACGTGATCGTCGTCGAGTGTAACGAGACCGGCCAGTTCGCGGACGTGCTGGAACACGACACGCTCCAGCGGGTGAAACGCATCAACAAGTACAACGGCGTCCGCTACAAGGCGGACGAACTCGCGGACCGGATCGCGGAGACGCTGGCGGAGCCGGCGCCCGGTGCCGGCGGCGACTCACAGGAGGTCGAGGCAGAATGAGCTCAGACGTTCGATTCACCGACTTCAAGTCCGACAAGCAGCCGACGTGGTGTCCCGGGTGCGGCGACTTCGGGACGATGAACGGGATGATGAAGGCACTCGCGGAGACGGGCAACGACCCGGACAACACCTTCGTCGTCGCCGGTATCGGCTGTTCCGGCAAGATCGGCACGTACATGCACAGCTACGCGCTCCACGGCGTCCACGGCCGCGCGCTCCCGGTCGGGACGGGCGTGAAGCTCGCCAACCCGGACCTGGAGGTGATGGTCGCCGGCGGCGACGGCGACGGCTACTCCATCGGTGCGGGCCACTTCGTCCACACCGTCCGACGGAACGTGGACATGAGCTACGTCGTGATGGACAACCGGATCTACGGGCTGACGAAGGGGCAAGCCTCCCCGACCTCGCGCGAGGACTTCGAGACCTCCACGACGCCGGAGGGCCCCAAGCAGCCCCCGGTCAACCCGCTCGCGCTGGCACTCGCCAGCGGCGCGACGTTCATCGCGCAGTCGTTCTCCAGTGACGCCCTGCGCCACCAGGAGATCGTCCAGAAGGCGATCGAACACGACGGGTTCGGCTTCGTCAACGTGTTCTCGCCGTGTGTCACGTTCAACGACGTGGACACCTACGACTACTTCCGCGACTCGCTGGTCGACCTGCAGGAGGCCGACCACGACCCGACGGACCGCGAGGCCGCGAAGGAGAAGGTGTTGGACGCCGACAAGGAGTACATGGGCGTCATCTGGCAGGACGAGGACAGCGTCCCGTACCACGAGGCCCACGGCGTCGACGAGAACATGGCCGAGATCCCCGACGGCGCGCCCGACGGCGCGACGGATCTGGTCAGAGAGTTCTACTAAGCACCGACCTTCTTCGGCACCGACCTTTTTCACTCCTCGGGTGGCGCGCGACGCGCGCCACCCGAGGAAAAAAGCTCGAGCAAAAAGGGCCGCGAGCGCGCCGAGGGCGCGCTCGCGGTGGGTGTGCTGGCGCGTGACCGCCGCCGCACCGCCGCCGTACCGCAACCGCTGCCGTACCGCTCCGCCGCCGCGGCCGCTGCCGCACCGCCACCGCACCGCTCCGCACTGCAGATCTATCTTCGGTCGACGCTCGCGACCCGAGCCTACTGCTCCACTACCGCCACACCGCCCCGCCACCGCTCTGCACCGCTCCACACCGCCACCGCTCCGCTCAGTCGTACTCGTAGAACCCCTCGCCGGTCTTCTTCCCGAGTTTCCCGGCGTCGACCTTCCGCTTGAGCAGGTACGCGGGCTTGTACCGGTCACCCAACTCCTCGTGGAGCGTCTGGCTCGCGTCCAGACAGATGTCCAACCCGATGTGGTCGGCCAGCTCCAACGGCCCCATCGGCACGTTCGTCCCGAGTTTCATCCCCTTGTCGAGGTCACCCTTCGAGGCGACACCCTCGTCGTACGCGCGGATCCCCTCGTTGATCCACGGCATCAACACCCGGTTCGTCACGAACCCCGGCTTGTCGTCCGACTCCCACGTCTCCTTCCCCAGTGCCTCCGCGAACTCGTGGGCGAACGCCGTCACCTCCGAGTCGGTGTGCTCCCCCGTGACCACCTCGACACCCTCCATGATCGGCACCGGGTTCATGAAGTGGAGCCCGACGACCTGTGCCGGCCGGTTCGTCGCGGCCGCGATGGTCGTGATCGACAGCGTCGACGTGTTCGTCCCCAACACCACGTCGTCGTCGACCAACTCGTCGAGGTCCGCGAAGATGTCGCGCTTGATGTCCATGTCCTCGACGGCCGCCTCGATCACGAGGTCCGCGTCCGCGAGGTCCTCCAACGCCGTCGTCCCCGCGATCCGCTCGCGGATCGTCTCGGGCGACTCCCCGTCCGGGAGCGCCTCCTTCTCGGCGAGGCGACCCAGCGACGAGTCGATGCTGTCGAACCCGTCCTCGACGAACGACTCCTCGATGTCGCGCATCACCACGTCGTAGCCGGCCGTCGCCGCCACCTGTGCGATCCCGTTGCCCATCGTGCCGGCGCCGACGACGCCGACGGTGTCCACCTGCGAGAGCGAACGCATACGCGACACTCCCGGCGGCACCGTGGTAAGCGTAGCGGGACGTGGTCGTCCGCTCGCGACGGCGCGTCCACCCTCCGAGTGGGACGCGTGGTCGCGACCCGTCGCGCCCGTGTCGGACGCTCGTCACCCGTCTACGGGAAACGTTCAAGACCGGCGGTAGCCAACCGGAGACCAGTGACCGCCGACGCCGACACCGACGAGCCGGAGCCGACGGCGTTGAAGTTCGTCGGGCCGGCGACGGCCGAGCGGCTCGCCGACGCCGCCTTCGGCGCCGCGGAGATCGCCGCCAGAGAGGTGTCGTTCAACATGCTCCGTGCGGCCGGCGTCAACCCCGGCGTGGCGGCGAAGATCCGTCGCGAACACTCGCTGCCGTGGTCCTTCGAGACGGAAGACAGCGACGGCGACCTCGACCGCCGGTCGACACAGGTCCGCGGGCTCGGCGACGGCGAACGTGCGTGGGTCGCCGCATCCGAGGGGGACTGGGACGACCCGGCGAACGCGCCCGACGGCGCCGCCACGACGCCGACGGACGAGGACGGCGGCGGTTCCCCGACGGTGTCGTTCGAGACGGGTGAGAGCGAGTGGCCCGAGCCGGCGACCCCCGCGGGCGTCGAGACGGCCGACGGCACCGGACTCGACGGCCCGCCGACCGCCGCGGATCGACACGGCGACGAGTCGGACGACGGGATCCAGGCGGGTGTCGAGGACGGACCGGCCGCGGACGACGCCGAGACGGGAGCGGACGGCTCGCCCGGCGACACCGCCGGGACGGAGCGAGGGACCGACGACCCGACCGTCGACGACGGGGCGGCGACGGACACGGCGTGGCCCGACACCGCTCGCCCGGACACGGTCGTCACCGTCGAGGAGGCGGACGCGGTCGGCGAGTGGCCCGAGACGGCCCGGCCGGAGGGTGTCGCGACGGCAGACGACACGGACGGACCGGGTGCCGACGCGGCGTGGCCGGCGGTCGTCGGCGGTGTCTCCACGGAGGAGGCAGAGAGCGACGAGTCGGACGAGACGGAGCGGCGCACGAACGGCACGGCACAGGCCGACGGTGCTGGAGGGGTCGTGGACACCACCACGGACGGCCCCGTCGCGAGGAACACCCCCGACGACTCCGTCACGGACGACACCGCCACGGACGACTCCGTCACGGACGACACCGCCACGGACGACACCGCCACGGACGACTCCGGCACGGACGACACTACGCCAGACGAGTCGGGCGAAAGAGGCGAGTCTGCGGACGGTCCGGCCGAGGAGCCGGCGTGGCAGACGCGCTCGTCGCCGACGCCACTCTCGGTGCTCGACGAGGTAGACGAGACGACTCAGCGCCGACTCGCGACCGCCGGCATCACCTCGCTGCGCGCACTGGCGACGGCCGATCCGGACGCCGTGGCCGGCGCACTCGGACTCGAACCCGAACGGCTCGCCACCCTCCGTGCCGCGGCCCGCCGCTACACGGAGTGAGTCGCCCGTCGATGCACGGAGTGCCCTCCCAGTGTCGTTCGATTTCCCGGGAGAGAACACGCGAACGTAGAAAACTCGAAACCGAGTGAATTTCTGTTCGTGCTCGGTCCCCCTCGATTTATGTGGTGTCGCGTCCCCACTGTGAGACGAGATGTTACCGGACGCGGACGACGCGATCACGCGCGAGGGACGGAGTCTGATCTTGGCGTACGACCACGGGCTCGAACACGGCCCGGTCGACTTCGAGCCGAACCCGGAGACGGCGGACCCCGAGCGAGTGTTCGAGTTGGCGACACACGACGCCGTCACCGCTCTGGCGGTCCAGAAGGGGATCGCCGAGGCGTACTACCCGGGGTACGCGGACGAGGTGAACCTCCTGACGAAGCTCAACGGCACCTCGAACCTCTGGATGGGCGAGCCGGACTCGGCGCTGAACTGTAGCGTCGAGTACGCCGCCGAGGAACTCGACGCGGACGCGATCGGCTTCACGCTGTACGCCGGCGCGAACGGCGAGGTGGAGATGGCCGAGGAGTTCCGGCGCGTCCAGGAGGCGGCCCGCGAGTACGGACTCGGCGTCGTGATGTGGGCGTACCCCCGCGGACAGGGACTCAAGAACGACACGAAGCCGGGCGTCATCAGTTACGCCGCGCGGATGGGGTTGGAGTTGGGTGCCGACATCGCGAAGGTGAAGTACCCCGGCGACGCCGACGCGATGGCACACGCCTGTGAGGTGTCCGGGCGGACGAAGGTGGTCATGTCCGGCGGCTCGAAGACGGACGACCGCGCGTTCCTGACGACCGTCCGCGAGGCGGTCGACGCCGGTGCAGACGGGTTGGCCGTCGGTCGCAACGTGTTCCAGCGGGAGAACCCGCGCGAGATTCTCGACGCGCTGGAGGCCGTCATCTTCGAGGACGCCTCGGTCGACGCGGCACTCGAACACACCGGCGCTCCCGCGGTCGCGGACGACTGAGATGGGAGACGACACACCGCGAGCGGCCGACGACGGGGAGGACACCGGCGACACCTCGCGAGTTACCGACGGCGGCGAGCACGCCGACGACGCTCGGCGAGTTACCGACGGCGGAGACGACACTGGCGACGCCACCGACACCGTCGCGCGCGTGTTCGACGCGGTCGCGGATCTCGCTCCAGAGATCCGTGCGAGTCTCCCCGGCCGTCGCCGCTACCTCGACGCCGAGAACCCCTCGGGCGAGACCGTGCTGGCGGCCGACGTCCACGCCGACGAGCTGCTCCGGGAGCGACTGACCGGACTCGACGGTGTCGGCGCGTACGCCAGCGAGGAGGGGGAGTCGGTCGTCGACGCCGGCACGGGTGTGTCGGTGACGTGTGACCCGCTCGACGGCTCCTCGAACCTCACCTCGAACAACGCGATGGGGACGGTGATCGGCGTGTACGACGCCCCACTCCCGGCGTCGGGTCGGGACCTCCTCGCCGCGGGGTACGTCCTCTACGGACCGATCACGACGATGGTCGTCGCCCGCGAGGCAGTGACGGAGTACCTCGTCACCGACGACGGAGACCGCGAGCGACTCGACGACCTCTCTCTGCCGCGCGACCCGACGGTGTACGGCGTCGGCGGGCGTGCGCCCGACTGGCCCGACGGCGTCGCGTCGTACGTCGAGTCGCTGGAGACGGACGGGCTCAAACTGCGGTACGGCGGCGCGATGGTCGGCGACGTGAACCAGGTGCTCACCTACGGCGGCGTGTTCGCGTACCCGACGCTGGAGTCGCGTCCCGAGGGGAAACTCCGGCTGCAGTTCGAGGGGAACCCGATCGCGTACGTCGTCGAGACTGCCGGCGGCCGCTCCTCGGACGGCACGGGGTCGATCCTCGACCGCGAGGCGACGACACTCCACGGACGCACGCCCGTCTACGTCGGGAACGACGAGTTGGTCGAGAGACTGGAGTCGACGCTGTCGGCGTGAGGCGGTCCGGCGGCCGTACCCGTCGGGCAGTGGGTCGCCTCGGCTCGCGCGTCGTGCCGGACCCGTACGGTTGAAATCGGCCACTCACTTACCCGGTGTGTGCGCGTCTACGACGTCGGCGGGGACGACCCCGACTACGCGGTCGTCGCCTGTCTCCACGGGGACGAGCGGTGTGGATTACACGCGGTCGAGTACGTCCGCGAGCACGCCGCCGCGCTGCGGGCTCCAGTTCGTCTCGTCGTCGCCAACGAGCGGGCGGTCGACGCCGGTGTCCGCGCCGTCGACGAGGACTGCAACCGGGTGTTCCCCGGCGACTCCGACGGCGACACACACGAGCGACGGCTGGCGGCACGCGTGCTCGACGCGGTCGCCGGCCGGACCGTGCTCGACCTCCACTCGACGCACTCGACGGCGGAACCGTTCGCCATCGTCGCCCGGGCCGACGACCGCGCGCTGCGACTGGCGGCCGCGACCGGGACCGCACACGTCGTCGACGCCAGCTACGTCGGCGGCGGCCTCTTGAGCCACGTCGACGGTGTGGCGGTCGAGTGCGGGTTGACCGGCACGGACGCGGCCGCGGCCGACGCTGTCCGGATCGTCGCGCGGTTCCTCACCGCCGCCGACGTGCTCGCCGACCCCGACGACCTCCTCGCGCTCGCGGGTGACGACACCACGGGTGGGTGTGGTGGTGACGACCACCCGCAGCCGGACGTGACTCCAGGCGCACTCCCGCCACGCGACCCGGACACCCGTCCGACCGTCTACCGGATCGTCGGCGAGGCCGGCGAGCCGGGCGACGTGTTCGTCGCCGAGAACTTCGCGCTCGTCGCGGCCGGCGAGCGGTACGCGACGCGTGACGGCACGCCGGTCGTCGCCGAGGAGGCGTTCGTCCCCGTGTTGATGTCGACGGACGGCTACGACGACAAACTCGGGTTCAGAGCCCGCCAACTCGGCCCGCTGGCGGGGCTGGGCGACGAGGACGACTGATCGGACGACACGACGCGGCTCGGCGAGAACGTCCGGGGACCGACGGGGGCGTCAGCTGCTCTTCGTCTCGGTGTCGTCGTCGCGGAGTTCTTCGAGTTCCGCCTCGATCTCCTCGTCGGCGGCCTCCGTCTCCAGATCCTCGAGGTTCGCCTCCGTGTCCGTGGAGTCGTCCGGCTCGGGCTCGGTCGTGCTCTTGCCCATCTCGGACTTGAGCGTCTCCAGTTCCGTCTCGACCTCGCGGTCGGCACGGCCCTGCTGGAGTTCCCGGTCGATCTCGTCGCCGCTGGCCATCGCGTCGTCGAAGGTGCCGTTGGCCTGGAGTTCGTCCATCGCCTCCGAGCGCGCCTCCATCTCCTCGGTGCGCTCTTCGGCGCGCTCGATGGCGCGGCCCACGTCCTCCATCTCGTCGCCGACGCCGGACATCGCCTCGTTCGCGCGGTTGGACGCCTCCGCGGCCTCGTAGCGCGCCTTCATCGTCTCCTTCTTCGTCTTGAACTCCTCGATGCGGGTCTGGAGCTGGTTCTTCTTCTCGACGAGTTGGTCCTGCGTACTCTGGAGGTCGGCGATCTGACTCTCCAAGTCCTCGATCTGGCTCATCTTCGACTTCTTCTTCTCCAGCGCCTTCCGCGCGAGATCCTCGCGGTCCTGCTGGACGGCCTCGCGAGCCTGTTCGTTGTGTTTGTCGACGTTGTCCTCCAGTTTGCGCTTCTGCATCTCCAGTCGCTTCTTCTGGGTCGTCAGGTCGGCGATCCCCTGCTTGACCTCCTGCAGCTCGTCGCGCATCTGCTCGTAGCTGTAGTCGAGGGTCTCGGAGGGGTCCTCCGCCCGGTTGAGCACGGAGTTGAGCTTCGACCGGACGACGTACGACGCCCGAGAGAGGATTCCCATACACGGCCATTGGGACTCTACCAGATAAATCCTGATCACACGTCTCGCGACGCTCGACGCTGCCTCCCGCCGACCGGCCGACCGACTCCGATCTCGACGGTCTCGAGCGGACGCCGACAGACTCGTGAGGGTCACGCTCGGATCGGCAGGCGTGACAGACGACACGACGGGTGACACCGGAACCGGTGGGGAGACCGACTCGCCCGCGCAGGAGTCGGTCGTCGTCCCGGGTGGTCGCGACGTGCGCGGGACACTGGATCGTGCGGCGCGCGGCGCGAACCACGCGGTGGACGACGACACCGACCACCGGACGAGCGACGAGACCGCCGACGCCTGTGTCGTCGCGTGTCCGCCACACCCACAGCACCGCGGACACCGGGGTGACGACCGACTCGTCGCCGTCTCGGAGACGGTCCGCGCGGCCGGGATCGACTGTCTCCGGTTCGACTACGGCGACTGGGACGAGGGGTACGGGGAGCGGGCGGACGTGCGAGCCGCCGTCGACTGGGCCCGCGAACGGTACGACTGTGTCGGCCTGTTCGGGTTCAGTTTCGGTGCCACCCTGAGTCTCCTCGTCGCGGGCGAGGACCGGGATGTCGCGGTCGTCGTCGCGTTGGCCCCGACTGCCCGCATCGCGTCGGATCTCGACGCGGTCGCGGCCGTCCCGTCGGTCACCGCGCCGCTCCGGGTCGTCTACGGCAGTCGCGACGACGTGGCCGACTGTGAGCCGGTGGTCGCGGCGGTCGCGGACGCGCGCCGCGCCGGCGCGGACGCCGAGACACGGGAACTCGCTGCGGACCACTTCTTCGTCGGGCAGACGGACCAGGTGGCCGCCGCCGCGGGGGAGCCACTCGTCTCCGTGCTGGCCGAGTGAGTCGCCCGGCGCTCGCCGATCCACCGACACGACGAGACGCCGTCGGCCGGCGTACCGACACGGCCCCTCCGACCGACACCGAGACGACGACCGAGAACTGTGGATTCGAGAGGGTTTCGTCCGGACTCCCGACCGCGCGGTCGGAGATCCTCCCGATTCTCTCCGATACAGAACAAATGTCCACTATTCACAGTCTCCGTGACACACGTGCACACTCTATTCCGGCTGGCGTGGACAGATGAGAAGGGTTATACGTGTGTCCCGCGTTCGTTCGGTTGCAATGGCGAAAGGAAACGTTGACTTCTTCAACGACACAGGCGGCTACGGTTTCATCTCGACGGACGACTCGGAGGAGGACGTGTTCTTCCACATGGAAGACGTCGGCGGTCCGGATCTGACGGAGGGTGAGGAGATCGAATTCGAAATCGAGCAGGCGGACAAGGGCCCGCGCGCGACGAACGTCGTGCGGCTGTAACTCGGCCAGACGCGACCCACAATCGACTGTGCTGCGACTTCTCTTCGGACGCGACACGAGGTAGCGACGGCGTCGTCGGTGAGACGCGACACGACTCGCACAGCGGTGGTGCCGGTCGTGGTCGCGGCAGAGCGATCCAGTGCGGAGCGGTGGCGGTACGGAGCAGTCGCGGAGCGGTGGCGGTAGCGGTCGCGGAGCGGTAGCGGTGGCGGAGCGGTGCGGCTGCGGAGCGGTCACCGCCAGCACACCCACCGCGAGCGCGCCGAACGGCGCGCTCGCGGCCCTTTTTGGCCGAGCTTTTTTCCTCGGGTGGCCGCCGCAGGCGGCCACCCCGAGGAGTCAAAAAGGTCGGTCTTCAGTCGTCCGTCGCCTCGGCGCTGGTGCGACTCGCGCGTTCGCTGGCGCGTTCGACGAACTCCTCGGGGAGCTCGTCGATCTCGCCCGCCTGGACGCCCCAGAGGTGGGCGTACAGCCCGTCCTCGGCCAGCAGGTCCTCGTGACTGCCGCGTTCGACGATCCGGCCGTCCTCCAAGACGACGATGGTGTCGGCGTCCTTGATCGTCGACAGCCGGTGGGCGATGGCGAAGGTGGTGCGGTCCTCGGTGAGTTTGTCCAGCGAGCGCTGGATCAGCATCTCCGTCTCCGTGTCCACGTCCGAGGTCGCCTCGTCCAAGATGAGGATCTCCGGGTCCTTCAGGACGGCGCGGGCGATGGAGAGCCGCTGGCGCTGCCCGCCCGACAGCTTCACGCCGCGTTCGCCGATCTCCGTGTCGTACCCCTCGGGGAGGTTGGTGATGAAGTCGTGTGCCTCCGCGACCTTCGCGGCCTCGACGATCTCCTCGTGGCTCGCGTCGAAGGTGCCGTACTCGATGTTCTCGGCGACCGTGCCGTAGAACATGAAGCTCTCCTGGGAGACGTAGCCGAGCGACTGGCGGAGACTCGGGATCGTCACGTCACGCAGGTCCTGGCCGTCGATCTCGATCGCTCCGTCGTCGACGTCGTACATCCGGAGGAGGAGCTTGAGGACGGTGGACTTCCCGGCACCCGTCGGCCCGACGAGTGCCATCGTCTCGCCGCCACCCACCTCGAAGCTCACGTCTTCGACGATCGTCTCCTCGTCGTCGTAGCCGAACGTCACGTCGTCGTAGACGATCTCGCCGTCGGTGACTTCGAGTGCCTGCGCGTCCGGGTCCTCGACGATCCGGGAGGGCTCGTCCATCAGCCCGAAGATCCGCGCCGAGGAGGCACGCGCCCGCTGGTACATGTTGATGATCTGGCCGAACTGCGCCATCGGCCAGATGAACCGCTGGGTGAGGGTGATGAAGATGATGAACTCCCCGATGGAGACGGTGCCAGCGAACGGACCGGGAGCGCCGTCGAACACCCACAGGCCGCCGACGAGGAAGGTCAACACGAAGCCGACGCCGGCGATGACACGCAGTCCCGGGAAGAACTTGATCCGGGTGGCGATGGCGTCCCAGTTGGCGTCGAAGTAGTCCATCGACACGTCGTCGACGCGGTCGGACTCGAACCCCTCGGTGTTGGAGGTCTTGATCACCTGGACGCCGCCGAGGTTGTTCTCCAGTCGGGAGTTGAGCTGTCCGACCGACGAGCGCACGTCGGCGTACTTCGGCTGGATCGTGGAGATGAACCGCCAGGTGAAGAAGGCGATCAGCGGGACCGGTACCAACGCGACGAGCGCCAGCTGCCAGTTGATCGAGAAGAGGATGGCGGCGATGGCGATCACCATCACCGAGAGCCGGAAGAAGGAGTTCATCCCGTCGTTGAGGAACCGCTCCAGGCGGTTCACGTCGTTCGAGAGGATGGACATCATCTCGCCGGTCTGCTTGTCGGCGAAGAAGTCCATGTTCAATCGCTGCATCTTGTCGTACGTGTCGGTCCGCACGTCGTGTTGGATGTTCTGCGCGAAGGAGTTCCACCCCCAGTTCCGAGACCAGTGGAAGGAGGCGCCACCGAAGAAGCCGAGCCCGATCAGCCCGATGGAGAGGTAGAACTGGCCCATCTGGGTGGCGGGGACGACGGCCTCCAGCCACGGCGTCGGGAGGCGTGTCAGTCCGTGGACGGACTCGACGTACGTCGTCTCGTCGCGGAAGATGGAGTCGACCGCGACCCCCAACACGAGTGGGGGGACGAGGTCGAGCACGCGAGCGACGACGCTCGCGACGAAGCCGACGACGAACTGGAGAGTGTTCTCGCGACCGTACTCGCCGAACAACCGACGCATCGGATTGTCCGTCTTCTCGCGGACGTCTTCGAAGGGGTCGTCTTCCTCAGCGGGGTGACTCATGGGGTACGAGACGGTGGTGTCCCAGTCACTAAATCCTTCGCTTCGTTTCGAAACACGGGGGGTTCTGCCCTGCCGGAACGGGTGGCTGCCGGCGGGACCGTCCCATCCGACGTGGGTCGTGGGCGGCCGACGCGACTCACTCGGCCGCCCGACCGGGCCACGAGAGCGTGTCGCCGACGGTCACGCCCGTCCGGTTCGTGTAGCCGTACGGCACTTCGAGGACGTACTGCCCCCGCCCGCGGTAGCGTTCCAGTGCCGATTCGGGTGTGTTCGGCGGCGGGAGTTCCGCGTGGTGGACTCGTGTGACCGTCCCGTTCGGGGCGACGAAGAGGATGTCCAGCGGGAAGGCCATGTCACGCATCACGTAGGCGTACTGCCCCGGCGCGTCGTGGACGAACAGCATCCCCTCGTCGTCGTCCAGCGAGTCGGTGGCCGAGAGGCCGACGTAGCGTTTGCGGCTCGTGTCGGCGATCCGCACGTCGACGGTCGCGAGCGTCGTCCCGTCCTCGTCGGCGACGGTCACCGTCGTCCGCTCGTACTCGCTCGGAGCGAGGAGTCCCGGGGCGAGCGTGACCGCCACGCCGCCGGCTACCAACAGGAGCAGCACCACGGTGACGACGAGGCGTCTGCGTGCCACACGACCATCTGGTGGTGAGTCGCCGAAAGCGTGTCGACAGACGAAAGGCAAACGTTATTCTTCGTCGTGTGTCAGTGTCGACAGCGGGCTCGTGGTCTAGTGGTTATGACGCTTCCCTTACAAGGAAGAGATCGGCGGTTCGATCCCGCCCGAGCCCATGCGAGGCGGATCGAGCCCTAGTCGCGCGCAGCGAACGTCGTGAGCGAGCACGTCTGGTTCCGGTTCGATCCCGCCCGAGCCCATGCGAGGCGGAGATTCTGATCGCTCGGTGTTACAGGCCGGCACTCGACCGGTGGTCGGACCCGTCGCGGAAGTCAGTCGTCGCCGGGGTCCGGTTCTGCGTCTGCCGGCGCGTGTTCGCGTCCGAGTTCTTCGGCAGCGTCCCCCGCCGTCGCCGTGTCGTCGGCCGCCGCCGTACCCTCGACGGCCGTCTCGCGCGTGGTCGCGCCGACACCCGTGCCCGTACGCTCGGGGTCTGCCTCCGGGACGCGCTCTTCCAGTGCCTCGACGCGGTCGAGCATCTCCCCGTGGAGCGTCACGACCAGGTCCGACAGCGCGGCGAAGATGAGGAACTGGATCCCGAGGATGATCGCGGTTCCACCGGCGAACGCCAGCACCTCGTGGGAGATCCGGTTGACGAACCAGTCGTAGGCGACGAACGCCTCGACGGCGACTCCGAGGAGCCCGACGGCGACCCCGAGACTCCCGAAGTAGAACAGCGGGTTCGCCGTCTTCGCCTTCCGGTACAGCGCCGCGAGGATGATCCACCCGTCTTTCACCGGGTGGAGGTTCGTGCTCGACCCGTCCGGTCGCGGGAGATACGTGATCGGGACGACCTCGACGGCGATCCCACGGCGCGCACACTCCACGCACATCTCCGTCTCGATACCGAACCCGTCCGCGAGCAGGCGGAGTCGCCGGAACGACGCGACGGTGAACGCCCGGTACCCCGAGAGGATGTCCCCGTAGTCCTCCCCGTGGATCACCCGGAACAGCCAGTTGAAGATCGAGTTCCCGACGTCGTTGAACCGCGTCATCGCGTCCTCGTGCATCTCGCCGTACCGGTCGCCGATCACGTGCTCGGCGCGGCCCGCGAACAGCGGCTCCAACATCGCGTCGGCGTCCTCCGGCCGGTAGGTGCAGTCGGCGTCCGCCAGGAGGACGTACGGCGTGTCCACGTGCTCGCGGACCCCCTCGCGAATCGCCTGCCCCTTCCCACTGCCGGACTGGACGACGACTCGCGCGCCGGCCTCACGAGCGATCTCCCGCGTCCCGTCGCTCGACCCGCCGTCGACGACGAGGACGTTCTCGAACCCTGCGTCCCGGAACCCCTCGACGACCTCCCCGACCGTCTCCGACTCCTGGTAGGCGGGCAACAGGACACAGACTGCGTCGCGATCCATCACACGCCAGTCGTCTCGGGAGGGTGATAGGCCTTCCCCACCGACCTTTTTCACTCCTCGGGGTGGCCGCCTGCGGCGGCCACCCGAGGAAAAAAGCTCGGCCAAAAAGGGCCGCGAGCGCGCCGTTCGGCGCGCTCGCGGTGAGTGTGCTGGCGGCGACCGCCACCGCACCGCTCCGCGCCACACCGCTGTCGCTCTCCACCGCACCGCACCACTACCGCACCGCTCCGCCCCGCCACCGAACCTCCTCGCCCCGCACCGCCATCGCCCCGCACCGCACCACTACCGCACCGCTCCGCCCCGCCACCGAACCTCCTCGCCCCGCACCGCCATCGCCCCGCACCGCACCACTACCGCACCGCTCCGCCCCGCCACCGAACCTCCTCGCCCCGCACCGCCATCGCCCCGCACCGCACCACTACCGCACCGCTCCGCCCCGCCACCGAACCTCCTCGCCCCGCACCGCCATCGCCCCGCACCGCACCACGACCGCCCCGCAACCGCACCGCCCCATCCCTACACCGCCCCAGCCCCGCACCGCCATCGCCCCGCCCCGCACCACGACCGCCCCGCAACCGCACCGCCCCATCCCTACACCGCCCCAGCCCCGCACCGCCATCGCCCCGCCCCGCACCACGACCGCCCCGCAACCGCACCGCCCCATCCCTACACCGCCCCAGCCCCGCACCGCCATCGCCCCGCCCCGCACCACGACCGCCCCGCAACCGCACCGCCCCATCCCTACACCGCCCCAGCTCCGCACCGCCCCAGCCCCGCACCGCAACCGCCTCCATACGGAGACTGCTACGGCCAGTCTCTCCGAGACCACCGTTTCGCCTGCAGACGGTCGTCGACCCCCGGGCGGATCCACCCGAGACACCACCGACTGCCCCCACCTCACGCGCCACGGTGCCCACCGACTGGCACCTACGCCGGACGAGTCCGACGGCCGTCGGACGGACGCGAGACGCTCCGTCCGCCGCCACCACGAGGTTGATACCCGACGAGCCCCTCAGACCGACTATGCAGTGTCACTACTGCGACGAGGACGCGGCCTACGCCGCCGAGTCCGACGGGCTCCGCGTCGGTCTCTGCGAAGACCACTTCCGCGAGCGCGTCGAGGAACTCGCCGAAGACGAGGGCCTCGAACGCGTCCGCGAACAAGTCGACGTGCGACAACCCGACCACGAGTAGGCACCCGCCGTCGTCCACACGGACGCTGCCCCGCTGTCACCTCCGGCGCGCCACGGCACCCCACCCGCTCGACTCCTCACCCGCACCTGTCGCCGCCTACCGTCTGCCCTCTCCCGGTTACTCCTCCCCTCGTCGGACGAGCGGACGCTCGACCACCCGTGACCACCCGGCGGGGCCTCGGCAAACGGTTATGTGAGTTCGTGACGAATAGGCACACATGGACGTACTCGTCACGGGAGCCACGGGGTTCGTCGGGAGTCGACTGGTCCCCGCGCTCCGTGACGCCGGACACACGGTGACGGCGCTGGTGCGGGACGTCGACCGCTACGACGCGCCCGAGGGGGTCGCGGTCGCGGAGGGTGATCTGCTGGAACCGGGCTCGTTCGAGTCGGCGCTCGCGGGGCAAGACGCCGCCTACTACCTGGTCCACTCGATGGGGTCGGGCGACGACTTCGCCGAACGCGACCGGCGGGCCGCACGGTACTTCACCCGCGCGGCGACGGACGCGGGCGTCGGCCGGGTGATCTACCTCGGCGGACTGGGGGACGACGACGACCGCCTCTCGGAGCACCTCCAGTCGCGTCGCGAGGTGGAGTACCTGCTCGCCGACGGCGGCCCGGCGGTGACGACGCTGCGTGCGGGGATCCTCGTCGGCGAAGGAGGTATCTCCTGGCGGATGGTCCGCCAGTTGGCCGAGCGGCTCCCGGTGATGGTGACCCCGCGGTGGGTGAACACCCGCTGTCAGCCGATCCACGTCGACGACGCGGTGGCGTACCTCGTCGGCATCCTCGAACACCCCGAGACGGCCGGCGAGACGTACGAGATCGGCGGCCCCGACGTGCTCACCTACGGCGAGATGCTGCGACGGACGCGCGAGCTGATCGGCGGCCACCTCCTCGTGATCCCCGTCCCGGTGCTCACACCGCGACTCTCTTCGCGGTGGGTGAGTCTCGTCACCGACGTGGACGCGCCGGTCGTCCGGCCGCTCGTCGAGGGGCTCCGCAACCCGGTGGTGGTGACGGACGACTCCATCCGCGAGTACGTCGCCCCCGACCTCACCTCGTTCGACGACGCCGTCCGACTGGCGCTGGCACGCCGTGCCGCCGAGACGGGGACCCGTCGCTACGACCACGTCGCGGGCGTCGAGGCAGTCCGCGACGGCGCCGCGCCGACGACGGGGGCGACCACGGGCGGCGGTCGCGCGCGGCGGGCGGCCGCCGACCCCGACCCCGACCCCGACCCCGGCTCCGAGACGGAAGTCGTAACCGACGGCGCCGGTGACTCGTCGGACCGAGGGTCCGAGACGTGAGCCGGGAACCGACCGACGAGACACCCGACGGGAGCGCCGCGACCGAGACGACCGACGGAGCGACCGACGCGGATCCGACGGACGACGGCGACGCGCCAGTTCCGGACGGCGGTCTGGGGACGCGGACGGCGCGTCACCCCGGCGAGACGGAGGAGCCGGCGTTCGGGGAGACGTGGGTGTACGAGAGTATCGTCAGCGCGCTCCCGGGGGCGAACCTCGCGGGTGCGCCGGCCGTCGCGCTCCAGTTGGGTGTGTTCCTCGGCGCGATGGTGATCGTCGCGGCCGCCTACGGACTCTGGCAGGCGGTCGTCCCCGGCGTCGCGGCGGTCGCCGTCGCCGCCGTCGGGAGCTACCTCATGTTGCGTCTGAGCGAGGCGTCCCGCACCGCCGCGGCACCGAGCCGCTACTACCGGCTCCTCTTCGGGTCGAGTATCGAGGTCGTCCTCGCGGTGCTCGCCTTCATCGCACTGCTCACACACCTGTTCGTCTACGAGCCACAGTTCGCCGGCGAGGCGCCGCCGCTGGCGGCGATCCTCCCGCTGCCGGTCGAGCCGGCGACGGAGCCGCTCGTGACGGCGCTGTTCGGCGAGGAGCCACCCGTCGTCGCGGTGTACCTCACGCTGTTGGTGTTGTGGGACCTCTGTTACCGGATCGGCACCTCCTGGTGGGCGGCGGTCGTCTCGCTGTACCGCGAACTGCGGCTCTCCGACGGCACGGAGACGGCGACGTTCCGGCGGCTGGACGTGCTGAACGTCGGGTTCGCCGCGACACAGACCCTGTTGCTCCCCTTCCTCTTCGACCGCCCCGTGTTGCTCGTCGCCGTCGGCGGCCACGTCGGCGCCGTCGTCGTCGTCTCCGGGGCCGCCGTCCTGTTGTCGCTCCGGAACGACTGACGCCGCTCGACGGCTCTCCTCCGTCGGTCGATCCGTGTCCGTCCGTCGTCGCCCGTCCGGAGGTTCAAGTGGGTTAGCGCCCACCTCCAGTCGATGAACGACGAGTCGTCGGACGGCGGTGCCGCGGACGACGATCCTGCCGTCTCGGCCGGCCAGCGACCCGACGACGCCGGGTTCGAGTGGGTCGAGGAGCCGGCGCGCGGCACCGACTCGTCCGGCGACGTAGCCGGCGCCCCCCTCGATGGCGCAGCCGGCGGCCGAGCAGACGACGGGCCGCCCCAGTCCGGTGGCGGCCCGGCGCCGGGGACTGTCGACACCGAACCGGAGGAGTTCGCGGACGACGAGCGACGCGTCGGACTCGACGACGTGGACTCGGAGCCACTCGGCGGCTGGGACGCGGTCCCGGACGATCCGCCGAGCGAAGAGACGATCGGAGCGACGAGATCGGACGACAGTGTCGAGACATCGACCACGGAGAGCTCCCCGACCGAACGGGCGCCCCACCCCGCCGCTCGCGGAAGTCGCTCCGACGCGGACGCTGCACCGTCTGCCGTGCCGCGACCACCGGCCACGTGGCGCGAGTCGGACCCGACGGGTGCCCGTTGGTGGCGCGCGCTGTACCGTGGCACACAACTGTCCGCGCTGGTCGTCCTCGCGTGGTCGGTGCCGCTCGCGGCGTTCGACCTGACGACACGGCTGGCACCGGGTGCCGTCTCGCGTGGGACGGCCGTCGCCGTCGTCTGCCTCGCCGTCGTCGCCGTGCTGGTGCGGTTCCTGGTCTTACCAGTGGCGCTGTACCGCGACGCGACGTTACTGCGTCGCGCCGACGCCGTCCCGTGGGAGCCGGACCGTCGGTTCTACCTCCTCGTCGGCGCGCTCGCGGCGACCCCGACGTGTCTGTACTACCTCTACAAGCGCGGCCGCTACGTCGGGAACCCACGACTCCGGCTCGGCGGTGCCGTCGTCCGCTACGAGTCACAGAGCGTCCGGTCGAACTGGTGGGTCGCCGTCGCCGTCGCGACGGTCGTCGGTCCGGTGACCGACGTGCTCGGCGTCGCGACCGGCGGGCTGTCCTCGCCGGTCGGTGCCGTCCGCGTCGCCGTCGGCGGCCCACTCCTGTCGTTGACGAGTGTCCGGACCGTCGTCGGAACGTTCGGCGCACTCCCGACGCCCGTCGACGTGGCCGTCGGCGCGCCGGTCCTCGCCGTCGGCGGCGTGGTCGTGACGCTGCGACTCGCCGTGTTGCCGGTGGCCTTCTACCGCGACGCCACCGCCGTCCGGCGGTCCGACGCCGACTGGGAGCCGCTCGCGCTGTGGTACGCTCTCGCCGGCTGGGTGTTCGCCGTCCCGACCGCGGTCGTCTACCTCGCCCGCCGCCTGACGTACACCGACGTGTCACTCACCGGGCGGGACGCCTGACCGACGCCGTCGGGGGTGTGTGCGTTCGGAAAACCTTTCGGCGCGACCGACCGACGGCGAGGTATGGACACCGCGAGTGGGGCGACGGCGGACGCGGCGGACACGCCACGGGCGCGTCTGGCACGACGGATCGCGGGCGAGATCACCCTCTCGGAGGACCCCGGCGCCACGCTCCGGAAGTGGCGCACCGACTTCGGCGTCTCCCAGACGGAACTGGCGTCGGTGATGGACGTCTCCTCGTCGGTCGTCTCCGACTACGAGAGCGGTCGCCGCGCCTCACCGGGCATCGCCTTCGTCTCCCGCGTCGTCGCGGCGCTGTTGGACATCGACGAGTCGCGCGGCGGCGACCGCATTCGCCAGTTCGCCCGCGTCGTCTCCGCCGGCTTCGAGTCCGACATCGTCCGCGACATCCGCGAGTACCCCGCCGCACGCCCGACGACGGACGTGTACGAGGCGTTAGACGCCACCGAGGTCGCGGCCGGCGACCGCGACACCGTCAACGGCCACACGGTGATCGACAGTATCGAGGCGATCACGTCGCTGTCCAGCGAGGAGTTCTACCGCCTCTACGGCCAGTCGACGGACCGCGCGCTCGTCTTCACCGAGGTCACCCGGGGGGAGTCCCCGCTGGTCGCGCTGCGGGTCGTCACCCCGACCCCCAACGCCGTGATCCTCCACGGCGTCGACGCCGCCGACCTGTGGGAACACGCCCCGCGACTCGCCCGCGCCGACGGGTTCTCCCTGGCCGTCTCCACCGCACCGCTCGAGACGGCGTTGGAGAATCTCAGAGCGCTGTAAACCGACCTTTTTCACTCCTCGGGTGGCGCGCCCCGCGCGCCACCCGAGGAAAAAAGCTCGATCAAAAAGGGCCGCGAGCGCGCCGTCCGGCGCGCTCGCGGTGGATTGCGGTGCAGCGACCGCGACCGCACCGCTCCCGCACTACCCCCCACTGCGCCGCACTGCGCCGCACCGTTCCGCAACCGCACCGCTCCCGCACCACGCCGCACCGTTCCGCAACCGCTCCGCACTGACCGACCGCCCGACGCCGACCTGCCGAGGTTCCGACCCCCGAACGTGACCCTCAGACGATCTGCTCGCCGTCCTCGTCGTACACCGCGATGGCGTCCACCGGACACGTCCGCGCGGCGAACTTCGCGTCCAACTCCGCCCCGTCCGGCACGGGCATCGAGAACACCTCCTCGTCGATCTCCTCTGCACCGGGCAGATCCGCCTTCCCGGCGTCCCGGTTCTCCTCGAACGCGTCCCACTCCGCCACGCACTGGTACATCCCCACGCACACGTCGCGGTCGAACTCCACTCGCATACCGGACGTAGGGGACGCCACGGACAAAACCTCTCGCTCTCCCCGTGACGACCCACTCACGGCGGGTGCTCGCGCGGTCGGAGATCGACCTCGTGTGACCACGCCGTCGCCGGCTGCTCGACCACGTCGAGCACTGCCTCCGCGACCGTGGTCGGCGACATCGTCCGCTCCAGATCGGTCGTCGCGTCCGCCGGTGGGATCGTCCCACCGACGGCGACGTAACAGACGTGGACCCCGTCCGGCCCCGCTCGTCGTGCGAGCGAGCGCGCCAGTCCGCGCGTCCCGAACGCCGCCGCACCCCACCCTGGGAGCCGCTCGCTGCCGTCGTGCGCGTACGTCGTTCCCGTGAAGACCACCGTCCCCTCGCCACGCTCGCGCATCGCTGGGAGCACAGCCGCCGCGAGGGTCCCACCACCCTCGATCCGTGTCCGGACGGGGCGCGCGAACGTCTCGGCGTTCTCGAGTGTTCCGCCGGTCGCACTCGCGTTGTGGACCACCACGTCGACTGGGCCGTACTCGTTCTCGGCGGTCTCGACGGCTCGCTCGACGGCTGTCCCGTCGGTCACGTTCGCCTGGACGGCCAGCGCCTCGTACCCGTCCGCACGCAGTTCGGCCGCCAGCGACGAGACGTACTCCTCCGACCGCGCCACCGCCACCACCGCGTCGCCCGCCCGAGCGAACACCCGTGCGAGTCCCGTCCCCAGCCGCTCGCCGACACCGGCGAGCAGCACCGTCCGCCGATCCGTCGTCGTCCCGCCGGTCCCACCGCCCGTGTCCGCCGTCGTCCCGCCGGTCCCACCGCTCGTGTCCGCCGTCGTCCCGCCGGTCCCATCATCCGTCTCCGTCGAGGTGTCGTCGGTCACACTCGCCGCTCGCTCGCCCACGACAAGAGTGTTCGCCGAACGCCAGTCACGTACGTGGTCCGACAGGAAGGACGCTCGTGAGAGGTGAGAACGCCGAGCCGGCGAGCTCAGACGGGGTTCTCTCCGGTCTCACAACACACGCCGGTCGCCGTCCGCACTGGAGACGGCGAGTTCCCCCGCCGCCGGCTCGAACTTCAGCGAGCGCCCGTTACTCCCACCGGTGTCGCTCCCCTCGATGGGAACGTTCCGCTCGTCGAGTGCCCGCTCGGCCGCCGCGACGTTCTGCTCGCCGACCGAGGCGCTCTCCGTCTCCAAGTCGAGCATCGAACTGGCACCCGCCAGTTTCGCCCGGATCGAGCGCCGCGAGGCACCCGCACGGTCGAGTGCCGCGAGCATCTCGTCGATCCCCTCGACGACGAACTTCTCCGGCGGTCCGGGGTGGTCCGCGGACTCGGGGAGCATCGCGTGGAGCAGCCCACCGATCCCGGTCGTCGGGTCGTACAGCGCCACGCCGAGACACGACCCCAACCCACTGGTGACCAACACCACGTCACGGTCCGTGACGTGGGCGTCGGAGACGCCGACCTTCAGGCGCTCCTTCCCGTCGTCGTGTAGCCCGCTCCCCGACGCCGTGTTCGTGCGACCGCCGACCCCCGAGTCGGAACTCCCCATGTGGTGTCAGAGTGCTCCGTCTGCGCCGACCGACGCCTCGGTGTCGATGTTGTCCAGTGCCGCCGCGAGTTCGTGTTGGTCCGGCAACGCGTAGATGTCACACCGCACGTCTCCGTCCGGCGTCCGGATCGTCGAGTCGATGATGAACGCGTGTTCCTGCGTCCGGCCCAACCGACTCACCAGCGGGTCCATCACGGCCGACCCCATGTCGTGGATGAACTGGGGTGGCGTGTGCTCGATACTCGTCTGGAGCACGTTCGCCCACCCGTCGATGAACCCGCTCGTCATGATGTTGCCCAACTCACGGAGCGCGCCACGTTCCATCTCGCCGATACCGGGCTCCGTCTCCGTCGGGATCATCCCCTGGGCGACCTCCTCGGCGGAGGCCTCGTCGAACAGGATCGCGAGGTAGCCGCTCGGGTTCCCGTGGAGTTCGAAGATCGTCCCCGCGACGGTGTCGTCGCCCACCTCCGAGGGGACGTCCTGGATCGGGACGAACCGGAGCCGCGACACCTCCACGTCCGTCTCCGTCCCGGTCATCATGGTGATGTTGTCGGCGGCGCTCGTCGCCCCCTGTTTCGTCATCTGGTTGAACTCCGGCAGCTTCTCGACGGGAATCGCCGGGGCGCTGCCGCCGCCGGTCCGCTGGAGCATCTCCGTGAACCCGGCGTACTCCGGCAGCATGTAGATCGTGAACTCCAACTCGTCGGACAACGAGCGGATCTTCGACTCGAACATGAACACGCCCGAGCGATCCGTGTCCAGGGCACCGTCCGGGAGGATGTCCGTCCCGCTCGCGCGGACGTACGACGGCGGCGTCATGTCGATCCCGACACCGAGGTGGTCCGCCCACCCGTCGATGAACCCACTCGTCATGATGTTGCCGGCCTCCTGAACCCCGCTGCGAGCGAACGCCTCGTCTTCGATCGAGCCGTCGCCGGGCATCAGCTTGTCCAACAACACTTCGGCGGCGTCCGTCTCGAAAGCCATCACGGTCTGGCCCGCGATTCCACCCTCCAAGCCGACCTCGACGCCGACGAACTCGCGGCCGGTGAAGGTGTCACGCAGGTCGCCCGCCGCCATCAGTGTCACGTCCGTCACGTCGACGTACACGTCCGTCCCGGTGAGCGTGCCCAGCGAGTCGGCGGCGGTGCTGGCTCCCTCGCTGGCGAGCCGGCTGAACGTCTCCAGCGACTGGATGTCGACGTACATTCGCTACGCTGGGACCGCGTCGTTGATCGCCTCGAGCACGTTCGGCTTCTGGAACGGCTTCGTGATGTACCCCTCTGCACCCGCCTTGATCGCCTCCTTCATCTTCTCCTCCTGTCCGACGGACGTACACATGATGATCGTCGCGTCGGGGTCCTCCGACATGATCTCCTCCGTCGCCTCGATCCCGTTGCGGATCGGCATCACGATGTCCATCATCACCAGGTCCGGATCGTCGTCCTGGTACATGTCGACCGCCTCGACACCGTTCTCGGCCTCCCCCACGATCTCGAACTCTTCTTCGAGAATCTCCCGCAGGAGGTTCCGCATGAACTCCGAGTCGTCGGCAATGAGTACCCGAGTCGCCATGCGGGAGGCAAACTCCCCGACACGTAAAAACACTCCCCCGACCGTATCAGGTGTGAGAACAGGTCCACCACGGCCCGGACGCCCCCGACTCACTCGAAGGTGATCGACCCCTCGTCTCTGGCCGCCTGCAGCAGGTCGCCGATGGAGTCGTCCGGCGACAGGTCGTGTTCGACGGCCACGTCCTTGATCAGGCTCGGCGGGAGCTGGACCGACACGTCCGAGCGAGCCAACAACAGCCCGAGGGCCTTCGACGGTGGGGTGTCCTCGGCGGCGTTGTGGAGGAACCACGTCACCAGCGTCTCGAACGTCGTCGGGAGGTCGTCCGAGACCATCCGGTGGCGGTTCGTCTCCCCGTCGATCGACAGCGTGGCGTCGAACCCGTGTGCGAACTCGTTGTCCGCCAGCGACTGCGCGAGGAACTCCCGCACCTCCGCGGCGTCGACGCCGCTCGGCGTCCCGCCGGGCGCGCCGCGCGCCACGTCGGGGTCTGACGCCGTCCGGTCGCGTGCCGGCGGGTCGCGCGCCCCCGCACGACCAGCCTGTCCACGGAGGTCCGGGACGCCGTCGGGTCCACCCGCACCGGGACCGCCGCCCGCGCCACCACTCGGCGCGCCGGCACCCGTCCTCCCGCCGTTCGCCCCGCCACCGGGAGCACCCCCGGCGCTCTCGCCGGCCGCACCGGACTGTGGCCGGCCGCCCGCACCGCCGGCCGCACCGGCACCACGACCCTGCGTCGTCCCGCCGTCCGTTCCGTGGTTCGGTGCTCCACCGGACTGCGGTTGGCCGCCGCCACCGCCACCGCGAGGCTGTCGTCCACCACCACCCGACTGTGGGGTGTTCCCGCCGGTCTGCTGGTCACCCCGTCTGCCGTTCTGTCGCCCGCCGCCGGACTGCTGGCCGCTACTCCGTCCGCCGGACTGCTGGTGACCACCGCCGTTCGGTGGTTGCTGACCCCCTCGACCGCCGGGTGTACCTCCCTGGCCACCGTTCGGTCGTTGTCCGCCGCCCGCGGCGTGATCGCCACCGCCGTTCTGTCGTCCGCCACCACCGTGTCCGCCGGGTCGTCGTCGACCGCCGCCAGCGGCTCGCCCGCCATCGCCGTTCTGTCGTTGACCGCCACCGCCGTTCTGTCGTTGACCGCCACCGCCGTTCTGTCGCTGACCGCCACCGTTCGGTGCGCCGCCGGACTGCTGGCGGCCACCACTCTGCCCGCCGGACTGCTGGTGGCCACCGCCCTGCCCGCCTTCACCCTGGGGAAGCTGCCCGTGGTCGCTCCCGCCGACCCCACGCGGCGGCCCGTCCGCGGAGACGACGTACCGATCGTCGCCGATCTCGGCGACCCGCTCGTCGTCCGCGATGTCGAACTCGCTGGGGTCCAACACCGGACCGTCCGCGGGGTCGTCGCTCATGGCGTCCGCTACGCGGCGACGAGCTAAAAATGTGGGCTCCGTTCACGCAGCCGTTCGGCGCAGACGCCTCGACCCGCTCTCTCGCCCGGCCGACCCGACCGCCACGAGACGGTCGTCCGCCTCCACCACCGAACGACCACCCACACCACCGGCCACGCCGCCACGGGACGACGACACCTCCGAACTACCGAACGAACGTCCACTGCTCGGCGGAGAACTGGACACGCGACCGGACTACTGCGGGGACCGAGAGCGTATTAGTCCACCCGGCTCCAATCGAGGGTGATGAGTACCGGGACGGTTCTCCAGCGCGACGACGTACCGCTCGACCTCCGGCTGTCGGAGGCCGAACTCGACACCACCCGCGACCACCTCGTCTCGTTCGTCGAGGAGCAGGTCGACGCCGCCGGTGCGGACGGCGCCGTGCTCGGCCTGTCGGGTGGGATCGACTCGACGACCGTCGCACACCTCGCCGTCGAGGCGTTGGGTGCGGACGCGGTCCACGGGCTCGTGATGCCCTCGGAGGTGAACGACCCGGACAACATGAGCGACGCCGAGCGCGTCGCCGAACTGCTGGGGATCGACTACGACGTGGTCGAGATCTCGCCCATCGCCGAGCAGTTCTTCGAGGCGCTCCCGGACGCGGCCGACGACCAGATGGCGACCGGCAACGTCCGCGTGCGGATCCGCGCGGTGATGAACTACTTCCTCGCCAACGCCGAGAACCGCCTCGTACTCGGCACCGGCAACCGCAGCGAGGCGCTGACCGGCTACTACACGAAGTACGGCGACCAGGCGGTCGACTGCAACCCGATCGGGACGCTGTACAAACAGCAGGTCCGACAGCTCGCCGACCACCTCGGCGTCCCCGAGGACCTCGTGATGAAGACCCCCTCCGCGGGGATGTGGGTCGGCCAGACGGACGAGGAGGAGATGGGGCTCGACTACGACACCCTCGACGCGATCCTCGCGGTCCACGTCGACGGTGGCCTCTCGACGAGCGCCACCTGCGAGGCGCTGGACGTGCCACGCGAGCACGTCGAACGGGTCCGCGAGTTGTACGAGTCGTCCGCCCACAAGCGTGCGATGCCACCCGCACCCGACGACCTCGGACTGTGAAGACCGACTGTGGGGCCGCTCCCACCGACGCGCCACCCTGGACACGTCACTCCGTGTCGGACCGGTGACACGCGCCGCAGCCGGCCCGACTCGCCGCGTCCAGCCGTCGTCGCCGAGGGGTCGACCGCCGGCCTCGCGCGCGGTTTGGGACGACTAGCGAGGCGGTCACGACACCGTCACGTCGACGACTGTCGGTCGCCCCGGCGACGGTCGTCGAGGGCGGATCGGCAGGCTCGTCCGGGCGAGTCGTCCGTGGGCGGCGGACTTTCGAATGTTGCACCCAACTGCGACTGCTGGGAAACGGTTTTGTCCCCTACACCTTCTACTACCGACATATGCCAGATCCGATCTCCGAGGATCTCCGCGAGGAGCTGGACTGTTTGTCGCTGCTCGAGTCCTTCCACGGACTCAAAGAGCTCGACCGGCAGGTGTTCGTCGCACTCGCGGACAGCGAGGATCCACTCACGGTCAAGGAGATCGGCGACGTCGTCGACAGGGAGCGGTCGACGGCCTACCGCGCCGTCCAGCGGCTGCTCGAGGCGGGGTACATCCAGAAGGAACAGGTGAACTACGAGGAGGGGGGCTACTACCACGTCTACCGGGTCGACGAGACGGAGGCGGTCGCCGACGAGATGCAGCGGATGCTCAACGACTGGTACGCGAAGATGGGCCAGTTGATCGACGAGTTCCGCGAGGAGTACGCCGACCAGGAGACGACCGCCACCCACCCAGAGCAGTGACGACCGCCGGGCCGGTGTGAGTCGACGCCGCCCGGAGCAGTGACTCGCGTCGGGGACTCCCGACACCACACCACCGCGGACGCGGCAGTTCGGTCTCTCAGTTCACCCACTCCGGTACCGTGCTCACTTCACCCACTTCGGTACCTTCCGGAGCAGTCGCGCCACCGTCGTCAGGCCGGCCGCCCACAGCCGATCCGGCACCGGACCGGGGTCGAGTTGCAGTGCGCGGCCGGTCGCGACGGTCTGGGCTGCGGTGTACCGCAACAGCCCCTCGGCTCCGTGGCGCCGCCCGAGTCCGGAGTCCCCACGACCACCCATCGGCGCGTCGAGCGAGGCCCACGCGGCCGCGTACCCCTCGTTGACGGAGACGGTCCCGGTCTCCAGTCGCCGCGCGACCGCCTCGCCACGCTCCACGTCGCCGGCCCAGACGGCGCCGTGGAGCCCGTAGTCGGTGTCGTTGGCGCGTGCGACCGCCTCGTCGACGCTCTCGACGGGGTACAACGAGACGACCGGGCCGAACGTCTCCGTCTCGTGGGCGACGGCGTCGGCGGTCACGTCCTCCAACACAGTCGGTTCGTGGAAGAACGGCCCCAGGTCGGGGCGCGGCTCCCCGCCGGCGACCACCGTGGCGCCGTTCGCCACGGCGTCCTCGACGTGCTCGCGAGTCTTCTCGAACTGTGCCCGCGAGAGCAGCGGCCCCATCTCCGCGCGCCACTCGTAGTCGAACCCGAGGGTGATCTCTCCGACCGCCTCGGCGAACGCCGCCCGGAACGGTTCGTACACGTCCTCGTGGACGTACAGCCGCTCCGTCGTGATACACAACTGCCCCGCGTTGGCGAAACACGACCGGACGGATCGCCGCGCCGCCTCCTCCGGGTCGGCGTCGTCCAAGACGAGCAGCGGGTTCTTGCCACCCAACTCCATCGACGTGGGGACGAGTTGCTCGCCCGCCTGTGCGGCGACCTGTCTCCCGGCGGCGGTGCTCCCGGTGAACGAGACGTAGTCGACCGCCTCCACGAGCGGCGGACCGACCTCCGGGCCACGTCCCGAGACCACCTGGAACAGCTCCGGCGGGAGGCCGGCCTCGACGAGCAGGCGTCTGGCGTACAGGGCGACGTGTGTGGTCTCCTCGGCGGGTTTACAGACGACCCCGTTGCCGGCCGCCAGCGCCGGGAGTGCGTCGGAGATCGCCAGCGTGAGGGGGTAGTTCCACGGGGCGATCAGCCCGACGACGCCGACCGGGTGGTGGTGGACCGTCGCCCGGATCGCGCCGGGGACGGCGCCCTGTCGGCGCTCACTGGCGAGCGTGTCGGCGGCGGTGTCGGCGTAGTAGCCCGCCGTCACCGCCACGTCGAACACCTCCTCGGCGGCGTCGCGGCGCGACTTCCCGGTCTCGCGTTGGACGAGGTCCCGGAGCGTGGACTGCTCGGCCAGCACCCGGTCCGCGAACTCGTCTAGCACCGCCGTGCGCTCGGCCACGTCGCGCTCGCGCCACGCCTCGCTCGCCTCCCGTGCCGTCTCGACGGCGGTCGCGACCTCCGTCGCCGTCGCCTCCGGCACCTGCACGTACGTCTCGCCGGTCACGGGCGACACCACGTCGATCTCGGTGTCCCGGTCCCCGTCCGACGCGACGGCCAGTTCCTCGTGGAGCGACGCGAGTCGGCCGCTCGGCCACCCGCTGGTTCGTGTCACGGGCCACCACACGGGGGTGGCGGGCAAAGACCCGACGGTTCGGTGGCGGCGTCCCACCGTCGGCGTCCTCACCACTCGCTGACACGACAGCGGGGTGACAGCCGTGCGGGTGCGTGTGGTGGTCGGACGCACGCGTCGCACTGGCGACCGGAGTGGCCGAAACCGACGAACGGGCGGTTCGACGGGTCGAGCGGTGCGTTCTCGACGGGTCGCACCTCGTCTATCGAACGCTCCCGAGCGATCCAGAGAGACGTGTGTCGTCGAGACGGGTCACGAGCCGTCTGGGTGGGTCACCGCCGAACACGAGCGGTGTGTGCCGTCGGTAGCCGTTCGGTGTGGTCATAGGAGCGTTCACACGGCCGGGGGTTCGTCACTCCGACGAACGATGGCAGGCGAGCACACAGGGTGTCCACGGAACGGGTGGCCGGTGACGGACGGGGGTGTCGCCGACGAGACGGACGGGGGTGTCGCCGACGAGACGGACGGGGGTGTCGCCGACGAGACGGACGGAGGTGTCGCCGACGAAGCGGACGGAGGTGTCGCCGACGAAGCGGACGGAGGTGTCGCCGACGAAGCGGACGACGCCGGCGACGAGACGACGACGGACGGAGCCGTGTCGTCGACGACGGCGACCACCGGAGACGGCGCCGTGCCCCCGGAGACGGCGGGGACGGCGGCAGACGCGACGCGACTCCGTCGGCTCCACGAGGCGACACGCGAGATGGTCGCACGCGAACGGGAGGAGTCGATCGCGGCGGTGGCCGTCGACGCGGCGGCAGACATCCTCGGGTTCCCGTTCGTCTCCGTCCGCCTCCACGACGAGGAGACGGACCGACTGACACCCGTCGCGGCCGCCGAGGAGACGGTCGCCCGCGCGGGTGACTGCCGGCCCTACGAGCGTGGCGAGACGATCCAGTGGGAGGCGTTCGACGAGGGAGAGACGCGGCTGTACCCGGACGTTCGCGCCGTCGACGACGCGGTCGAGCGCCCCGGCGGCGGGAGTATGCTCGTCGTCCCGCTGGGTGGTCGCGGCGTGTTGACCCTGGGGACACCCGACACTGACGGGTTCGACGCGGCGGACGTCGAGACCGCCCGCGTGCTCGGCGCGAACCTCCAGACCGCACTGGAACGTGCCGCGCGCCTCCGCCAGATCGAGCGCCACGAGGACTCGCTGGCGGCGAAGACGGAACGACTCGACCGCTTCGCCAGCCTCGTCGCCCACGAGTTCCGGAACCCGCTGGCGATCGCCGCGGGCCACCTGGAACTGTGTGCGCCACGCGACGACGCCGAGTCGGAACACCTCGGGGCCGCCCGCGACGCCGTCGACCGGATGGATCGACTGACGGAGAGTATCCTCGATCTCACGAGTGAACGAGGACTGACGGACGGGACGACGACGGTCTCGGTCGACTACGTCGCCCGCTCGGTCTGGGCGGAGTACGCACCCGACCCGGCGACGCTGGAGACCGACGACGACGTGACCGTGGCGGCCGACCGCGACCGACTGCGGACGCTGTTCGAGAACCTCTTCGACAACGCGGTCGGCCTCGGCGGGCCGCACGTGACGGTGACGGTCCGCGAGCGCGCGGACGGCGCCGGCTTCGTCGTGCGCGACGACGGCCCCGGCTTCGACACCTCGGACCCGACGGAGTTGTTCCAGTACGGGACGACGGTCGAGAACGCGGGCACTGGACTGGGACTGGCGCTCGTCCGCGACATCGCGGAGGCACACGACTGGGCGGTGGACGTGTCGAGTCCGCCGACGGGTGGCGCGACGTTCGTGTTCGACACGGACCCGTCGTGACCCGATCGGTGAGGGTGCCGACGACACACCCGACGCAGCGGCACGGCTCGGCCCCGTCTCGTCGACCTCTCTCACCTCGGGTGTCTCCGTCTCGCCGACTCCTCACACCCTCCACTCGGCCCCGTCTCGCTCACTCCGCACACCCCGGAGGTACTTACCGTTTGCCCGTCGCAGGTGGAGGTGTGCAAGCAGTCACGCTCGGTCCGGCGGGGACGTACTCACACCGTGCAGCCCGTGCCGTCGCCGACGAGGTGGCGTTCCGCGAGTCCGTCGGCGCCATCGTCGACGCGGTGATCGACGGCGACCACGACCGCGGTGTCGTCCCCGTCGAGAACAGTATCGAGGGGAGTGTCACGGAGAGTCTCGACGCGCTCGCGGACGGCAACGTCGCCGTCCTGCGGGAGGTCGTCACGCCGATCCGCCACGCCCTGCTCGCGCAGTCGCCCGACTTCCAACTGGTGGCGTCACACTCGCAGGCGCTGGCGCAGTGCCGAGAGTTCCTCGAACGTGAGTACCCGGACCGGCGCCGCGAGGCGGTCGCCTCGACGGCCCGCGGCGTCGCCCGCGCACGCGAGGACGACTCCGTCGCGGCCATCGGCCACCCGGCGAACGCGACGGAGACGGCGCCGGAGTTGGACGTGTTGGCCGAAGACATTCAGGACCGCTCCTCGAACGCGACGCGGTTCCTCGTGATCGGCCCCGAGGACCAGCGGTCGCGTGCCGGCGGGAAGACCTCCGTCGTCGTCTACCCCGCGGCGAACTACCCCGGGCTCCTCTTGGAGTTGCTGGAGGCGTTCGCCGAGCGGGACGTGAACCTCTCGCGCGTGGAGTCGCGCCCGAGCGGGGAGCGACTCGGCGACTACCTCTTCCACGTAGACTTCGAGGCGGGGCTGTACGAGGAGCGCACCGAACGGGCGCTCGCGGCGGTGCGCGACGTGATCGCCGACGACGGCTGGGTCCGCGTGCTCGGCTCGTACGACACCGAGCACGTGGTGGCGTAGACGCACCTACTGCCGTCGCCGCTGCCGTCGTCGTCTGGGTCGGGCCGTACTCTCGCCGTCCCCGAGCGAACTCAGACGTTCTCTCCCTGGTAGTCGCCGTCGTAGGTGCCGTCGGCGTCGGCCGCGGCCAACACGAACTGCCCGATCCGCGCGCCGGGACGCACCTCGATCGGGTGGGTCACCTGGAGCAGCCCCTCGCCGCGGCCCTCGTAGCCCGCGTCCCACACCGCCGTCTCCAGCGTCGCGCCGTTGCGCATCAGCGACGAGCGCGGGAGGACGAACCCGACACAGTCGTCGGGCACGGAGATCACCTCGCCGTACCGGACGACGTAGCCGCCCGGCTCCAGCCAGTACAGCAGTTCCCCGTCCGCGTCGGCGTCCGGCTCGACGCGGCGTCTGTCGCCGATCCGCTTGTCGTCGGTGTCGATCCGCCCGGGCTCGGCCGGCTCGAACACCGCGTCGAGCGTGAGGTCGACCCCGTTCGGCTGGACTTGCTCGTCGTCGAGCGCCTCGCCGTCGTGTGGTCGCAGCGCGGCCGCGACCGTCGAACCTGACTGGAACACGCACGAGTGACCACGGCTCGGCGTCGTAAGTGGCACGATGGCGGACGCACCCACCAGAAAGCACTTCTCTCGATCGGCTGATTTTATCGACGTGAACGACGAACCGAGTCGACGACGGGTGCTGCGGTCGGTCGCAGTCGGGGGGAGTCTCGCGGCGCTCACGACGACCGCCGGCTGTGCCGGGAGGACCGAGACGGCGACACCGACCGACACGTCGACACGGTCGGACGCGACGGAGACGACATCTGGAGCCACCTCGCCCCCGTCGTCCGAGACGACGGGCCCGTGCGCCGGTGCGTTCGACGACGAGTCGACGACGACACCGGCGTGTGCCGACACCACGCTCGAGGTCAGTGTCTACGGTCGTCCGGAGACACCGACACCGACGGACAGCACGAGCACCCCCTACAAGTTCGTCAAGGATGTCGTCGTGGAGGTCACGCTCGAGGGTGATCGCCCGCGGACACTACGGGGGTGTATCGAGACGCTCTGTCCCGACGTCGAACGCCGCCCGGTCTCGGTGTCGCTTCCGGAGGGGGCGACGACGCGGACGTACGAGTTCGGCCCGTTCGGATACCACTGCATCGGCGACCTCGCGTTCTGGGTCGAGGGCTGTCGACGAGACGGCGACTGACCGTTGCCGTCGTGGCACCTGTCTCGTAGGTCCCCCATCTGCGCCGAGAGACACGCCGAAAGCCGTCGGCACCCCATCGACGGAACTCCGTCACTGCCACTGGTGGACCCTCGGCACCCTCCCCAGCGGAACGTCGTCACTCCCGCGGACGGGACACGTCGATTGGTGCCGCGGCACGCAACGCGGGTGGCATCCAGCGGTACCAGATCCGGCGGGCGTGTCGCCGCGGGCGTTCCGTCAACGAGACGACGAACGGGACGGCGCGGTCGCGGACGACGCCCAGCGTGACGAGCGCCACCCACCCGGCGACGCCGAGCCCCATCGTCCCGAACAACACCGCGTTGATCGCGTCGAACCCACCCTCCCACAGTCGGGTGCCGAACAGGCGATCCGAGAGCCAGAACAGTGTCGTGAACCACAGCGAGACGGCCGCGACGAGCATCGACGTGTTCGCCCACCGCAGCCACCGACTCGGCCCGACGCGCTCGCTCGTCTCGCGGGCGGTCGCCGCGCCCCGTTCCGTCCGCGTCCGCAGGTCCACGTCGCCGAGCGACGCCAGTTCCTCGGCCGCGACAGACACGCGTCCGTCGGTGTCGAGACGAGAGTCGAGTACGGCTTCCGCCGAGCGGGTGTCGTCCGACGCGTCGACGACGCTCTCGACCGCAGCTCGCTCTTCGGGGTCGTCCCCCTGGCTCGCGGCGAGTGCTCGCTCGCGGGCGGTTCGCACGACTCGTTCGCGGTCGACACCCTGCAGCGTCCGGGCGCGTTCGAGGGTGAGGTGTGCCGCCGCGAGCGACTCGACCAGGTCCGCCTCGTCGGCGTCTTCGAAGGCCCCCGCCAGTTGGTCGTCGGGGTAGTCGTCGAGCAGTCGGAAGTCGGCGACGCCGGACTGGAGGCGGTCGCGGATCCGCTGTTGGTCGCGGCGCCGCTTCGCGTCGTCCACGTCGGTGAACCCCTCCCGCACCCGACGCCGCTGGGTCTTCGTCAGCAACGATGCGGACTTGCGCTTCACGAGACGGGGTACGGGACGCACGGGGCTTGTACTTTCCCGTCTGCAGCGTTCGGACCGACCGGTGTACGCCCCGTACAAGCCGTTCGGCGGGGCGAGCGACCGGTGTGAACGGTGAGCCGCCGTCGGGTCGACGAACGGCCGGATTTCGGGTGGACGGCCGTCCAGCGGCGTCCAGACCGGTGAAACGAGTTCCGGGTCTAAGTGCCGGGGGCGACACGACCGCCGCGATGGCAGCGATCGAGACGGACGACCTACGGAAGGAGTACGGGGAGGTGACCGCACTCGACGATCTCGACCTCGTCGTCGAGACCGGCGAAGTGTTCGGGTTCCTCGGTCCGAACGGCGCCGGGAAGTCGACGGCGATCAGCGTGTTGCTGGGCTACGTCGCTCCGACGGCCGGGACGGCGACGGTCCTCGGCTCCGACGTGACCGAGCACCCCGCGGCGGTGCGCGCCGAGACGGGAGTGCTCCCGGAGAACGTCGGCGTGTACGACCGACTCACGGCACGCGAACACGTCGCCTCGGCGGTCCGGATACAGGACGCGACCGAGGAGCCGGCGACACTGTTGGACCGCGTCGGTCTCGCTCGCGACGCGTGGGATCGGCCCGCGGGCGAGTTCTCGACGGGGATGACACAGCGACTCGCGCTGGCGACGGCACTGGTCGGTGACCCGGACCTGCTCGTGTTGGACGAGCCACAGGCCGGGCTCGACCCGAACGGTCGAGCGGCGGTGCGCGACCTCGTCCGCGAGGAGGCGCGAGCCGGGACGACCGTCTTCTTCTCGTCGCACGTCGTCTCGGAGGTGGCGACCGTCGCGGACCGCGTGGGCGTGATGCGTGCCGGCGAGTTGGTCGCGGCAGACGGCGTCGACACACTCCGAGAGAGACTCGGCGGCGAGACCGTCGTCGCGGCGGAACTCGTCGACCCCGCCGTCGACCTCGGCGCGGTTCGGAACACGTCGGGTGTCACCGCGGTCGACGCCGTCGACGGCTCCACGGGACCGGGAACGGAGACGGAGACGGAGACCGACACGGAGACACTCGAGGACGCGCACGTCGCCGTCACCTGCGGGACGGCGCGTACGAAGGCCCGCGTCGTCGCGCAGCTGGAGGAGACCGCCGGCGTCGCGGACTTCCGCGTCGAGACGGGCAGCCTGGAGGCGTCGTTCGCCACGCTCACCGAGGGCGCACGAGCCGGCGAGCGCACCGCCGACGCGGTGGACGAGACGGGTGGTGGTGGAGACCCGACCGACGAGACGGGTGGGACGGACGACGCGACGAGTGAGGTGGCGAGCGACGAGGTGGCGAGCGCAACTGTCGCGGCTGGAACGGAGGTGTCGTCGTGACGACCCTGCGTGCGGTCGGTGGTGTGATCCGACAGGATCTCGCGGACGCCCGTCGATCCCGGCTGCTCCAGGCGGTGTTGGGGCTGTACGTGCTGTTCGTCGGGCTCCTCTTCGCTGGCGTCGGACTCACGGCGGGGCAGACGGTCCTCGCGGCCGTCCGGATCACGGTGCTGTTGGGGTTCCTGTTCGTCCCACTGGTCGCGCTGTTGGCCGGCTACCTGGCGGTGGCGGGCGAGCGCGAGTCCGGGACGCTCAGACTGCTGCTCGGTTACGGGCTCGAACGGAAGACGGTGGTGCTCGGCAAGTACCTCTCGCGTGTCGGTCTCGTCTCTGCGGGGCTCGTCGCCGCGTTCGTGGTCGCGGGGGCGGTCGCCGTCGTCCCGGGACTGTACCCCGAGCCACGACTCGCGACGGTGGCGACGTTCGGCGGCTTGACCGTCGCGTTCGCCGCGGCGTACGTCGCCGTCGCCGTCGCAGTGTCGACGGTGGCGGAGTCACGGCGCGCGGCGACGACGCGGACGCTCGTCGTCTACTTCGTGTTCACGCTCTTCTGGTCGCGCGCGGGACCGACGACGGTCCCACAACTGGTCGGTGGCGTCCTCGACCACCTCACTGGCAGTCCCCCGTCCGGGTGGGTGTGGAACGTGTTCCTGGCCGCCAGCCCCGCGGAGGCGTACTTCCAAGCGCTGACCCTGTTGCCCGGCGACGCGCTGGTCTCCGGGACGGCGTTGCGGCCGATCACGCTGGTCGGTATCCTGCTCGCCTGGATCGTCCTCCCGACGGCACTCGCCGCTCTGCAGTTCGAGCGGGTGGACGTCGACTGACCGTCGCGCCGGAGCCACCACGCACTGCCACTCGGTAGGCGCTCCCGAGTCTCCGCCGACGTACTACCCTCCACACCCCGCCGACGCACCGCTCTCCACACCCCGCCGGCGCACCGCTCTCACACCCTGCCGACGCACCGCTCTCCACACCCTGCCGACGCACCGCTCTCCACACCCCGCCGGCGCACCGTCCTCCACACCCCGCCGACGCACCGCTCTCCACACCCCGCCGGCGCACCGCCCTCCACACCCCGCCGACGCACTACTCTCGCGACGATCCCGTCGATACCGGCAGACGACGACCGTCGAAGTCGCCGCAAACACTGCGAGACGCGACGGCCTCGACCGGCGCGCTGCCTCCGAATCCCGACGCAGTCTGTCGATCTTGCGAGAGCAGTCACACTCTCGCCGGATTTATATCTGTTCGGAGGCGAGTCCCGGACGATATGGGACAGACGATCACGGAGAAGATCCTAGACGATCACCTCGTCGAGGGTGAACTCGAGACCGGCGAGGAGATCGGTATCGACGTCGACCAGGTGCTGACACAGGACACCACGGGGACCATGGTCTGGCTCCAGTTCGAGGCGCTGGAGATGGACGAGGTTCAGACGGAACTCGCCGCGCAGTACTGCGACCACCAGACGTACCAGTTCGACTTCAAGAACACGGACGACCACCGGTTCCTCCGCTCGGCGGCGGGGACGTACGGCGCGTACTTCTCCCGGCCCGGCAACGGGATCTGTCACCAGGTCCACAAGGAGAACTTCGCGGCACCCGGCAAGACGCTGCTCGGCTCCGACAGCCACACGCCGACCCCCGGCGGCCTCGGCCAGCTCGCCATCGGTGCGGGTGGCCTCGACATCGCCGTCGCGATGGGTGGTGGCGCCTACTACGTCGAGATGCCCGAGGTCGTCAACGTCCACCTCACCGGCGAACTGCCGGAGTGGGCGACGGCCAAGGACGTGATCCTGAAGCTGCTCCAGGAGCTCACGGTCAAGGGCGGCGTGGACAAGGTGCTGGAGTACACCGGTCCGGGCGCGGAGTCGCTGTCGGTCCCCGAGCGGACGACGATCACGAACATGGGGACGGAACTGGGTGCGACCTCCTCCATCTTCCCGACCGACGAGAAGACGAGAGAGTGGCTCGCGAAGTTCGACCGCGAGGACGAGTTCGTCGACCTCTCGGCGGACGACGACGCCGAGTACGCCGACACGATCGAACTCGACCTCTCGGAGCTGGAGCCGCTGATCGCCAAGCCGTCGATGCCGGACAACGTCGTGCCGGTCAGCGAGGTCGAGGGGACGGAGGTCGACCAGGTGATGGTCGGCTCCTGTACCAACGGCGCATACGAGGACATCCTCCCGTCGGCGAAGATGCTCGCGGGCGAGCGGGTGAACCCGACGACGGAGATGATCGTCGCACCCGGCTCGAAGCAGGCCAGCGAGATGCTCGCCCGTAACGGCTGGACGGCGGAGTTGATGGCCGCCGGAGTCAACTTCTCGGAGGCGACGTGTGGTGCCTGTATCGGCATCGGCCACGTGCCGGCTTCCGACTCCGTCTCGCTGCGAACCTTCAACCGCAACTTCGAGGGTCGCTCGGGGATCGAGGACGACTCCGTGTACCTCTGTTCGCCGGAGGTCGCCACCGCGGCGGCGATCACGGGCGAGATCACGGACCCGCGCAACCTGGACATGGAGGCGCCCGGCTTCGAGATGGGCACCGGTTACAGTCCCGGCATGGGCCAGGACGACCCGGACATCATCTCGCCGGACCAGTCCGTCGACGACGAACTCATCAAGGGGCCGAACATCGGCGACGTGCCCCTGAAGGACGAACTCGGTAGCGACCTCGGCGGCGAGGCGCTGTTGAAGATGGGCGACAACATCACGACGGACCACATCACGCCCGCCAACGCGGAGGCGCTGAAGTTCCGGTCGAACATCCCGAAGTACGCCGACTTCACGCTCACTCGGGTCGACTCGACGTTCCCGGACCGCGCTCGCGAGGCGGAGAGTGGTGTCCTGGTGGCCGGGGAGAACTACGGGCAGGGCTCCTCGCGCGAGCACGCGGCGCTGTGTCCGATGTTCCTCGGTATCGAGGCCGTGTTGGCACAGAGCTTCGCGCGGATCCACCACGCGAACCTGTTCAACTTCGGGCTCGTCCCGCTGGAGATCGACGAGGAGACGTACGAGCGGATCGACCAGGGCGACGACGTGGAGGTCGTCGACGACATCGGCGCGGGCGTCCGTTCGGGCGCCGAGGAGTTCACCATCCGCGTGAACGACGACTGGGAGGCGACGGCGACGATGGACGCCTCCGAGCGCGAACGCGAGATTCTCGCGGCCGGCGGCAAGCTCGCCTGGACGAAGCAGCGACACCAGAGCGGCAGCGGCGCGGCCCCCGCCGACGACTGAACGGCCTCGGCGGCTCGACGACGTACTTCTTCGGTGGCGCACGACTCGCAGACGTACCGCCCCGGTGACGCACTCCTTCGGCGACACACGACTCACACGCACCGCTCCGACGACGCACGACCCCCACAGTGACGGCTGCGGGCGTGTCAGCCGCGCCGTTCCGGGCCTCGGCCGCCGTCAGTACAGCAGACTCCTGATCACGGCCACGATCCCCTCGTCGGCGACACGCTCGCGGTACTCGTCCGTGAGCAGGAGTCGTTGACGCGGGCGACCAGTCCGCGTCGACACCTGTTCGGTGGTGAGCACGCCGAGGTCCTCGAGGTGGCCCTTCTTGCGCGAGAAGGTCGCCTTCGAGGCGAGCCCGATCTCGGCACCCCAGCCGCTCACGTCGTAGTGGAGCCGCTCGTAGTGGGCGCCGAGACACAGCGCGACGAGCGCCGGGTCGAACTCGCGTGGATCGTGGGCCCGTTCCGTCGTCGAGCGCACCGCGTCGAAGTCGGCCCGGAACTCGGGTCCGAACTCGCTGGCCAGCGAGTCGCGGACCTCCGCGAGCGGCGGCGTCCGCAGCGGGAACTGGTCGGTGTCGGCCCACGCCTCGACGCAGAACTGGAACACGGACGGCGCACAGTCGGCCGGTGCCGCCGCGACGACCGTGTCGACACCGCCCAACACGACCGGGACGTACACCCTGTCCGGCCCGGCCAACAGCGGCGTCACCGCACCGCTGTTCGCCCACACTCGGACGGCGAGGGTGTCGGCCGCGACGAGCCCCGCCGCGGTGGCGGCCGCCTCGAAGTCGCGTCGGAACCGCCGCAACGTCGTCTCGTCGGTGAGTACCCGGACCGTCGGCGGCGTCTCGTCGAAGGCGGCCAGACTCTCGACCAACGGCCGCAACAACACCTCCGGCGGGTCGAGGAGGTACAACCGCTCTGCGTCCGTCTCCGCGAACAACTCCGCGAACGTCCCCGTCACCAGTGTGCCGTCTGCCTGTGTCGACATCACCAAGAGTAGCTATTCTCTACAGGCTTAATACTGCTGGACGATACTAACAATGTAATTACGAGTTCTATTCGGCATACAGTGTACATGAGGATTTAACACGGTTTATAAAAAGTTATAAACTTCTTCTCTCGGTTCAGTGGTCTATGTCGTTCCGCAAGACGACGAAAGATGTGGTATCGACGAAAATTGTACCGTTCCTGGCCGCTCGGCCGTGGGCGCTGGCGTTCCTGCTGGCGCTGACGCTGTCGGTGACGGCAGGGAGTCTCGTGATCGAGGACGGCGGGCAGTGGGCGGTCGAGCCGGGCGTGATGGACGACGGGAAGAGTGACGACGGGCCCTGAACTCAGCCCAACAGTCGCTCACGCAGTTTCCTCGGCCACAGTAGCGAGTCGTCGTACACGACGGGGGACTCGAGGATCTCGAGGTACTCGTCGAGTTCGTCGTCGTCGACCGTGTAGTGGGCACCCTCGCCCCAGATCCGGTACGACGAGTCGAAGTGACCCTTGACTCTCCCCCCGGCGACTCTCGGCGACTGCTGGTGGAGGTGGATCTCTCGTTCATCGACCCCCTGGTCGAACAGCCAGACGTCGGGCGGGACGAGCGCGTCGTTCTGCGTCACGACGTGTGTTCCGTCGCCGACGACGGCGTAGTCCTTCGCCGTCATCAACTGTTTCCGCGCCTTCGTCAGCGCTCGTTCGATACAGAACCCACCCATCAACATCCGTGCGAACGCCGTCCCGACGGTCGCGGCCTGCTCGTCGGGGACGCGCTCGAAGGTGATCGCACCGGCGACACTCCCTCGTCTGATCAGTCGCTTCCCCTCGGGGTACGAGCCACAGGCGTTGAGGAAGAACGTCTGTGCGTTCGACTCCGCGAGCGTGGTGGCGTCGAAGTAGCCGTCCGTACACTCCAGGCCGCGGTCGTCGCGGTGGCCGATGTAGTGGACCAGTTCGTTGCGCGACTCGAAGATCCGAGCCAGTTCGGCGGTCGTGACGTTCTCCGCGACACGGAGGTCGACGTCGAGAGCGGGAGCCCGCCGCTCGTAGTGGGCGACCGCCGCCTCGTGTTCGTCCCGCATCCCCTCGGCGGAGTCGTCCGACCGCAGCAGTGTTTGGTTCCGTTCGTTGACGACGGCGACCACAGACAGCGGCCCCTCCGACTCCGCGAGGTAGTCGAGCCGGTTCTCGTACGCCTCCGGGAAGGATTTGAACACGTCGATGGGCACGTCGTCGGCCAGCCACCCGTGGGTCCGTGCGGGTGCGAGAGTCGGGGCCACCAGGTCCACCTGTGACACGTCACGTCGAACGCGGTAGGTCGGCTCCCCGTCTGCGACCGCGAGCTCACCGGGCGAATCGGAGAACCCGTCCGAGAAGGTGAGTGAGAGGAACCGCTCCTTCGACAGCGGCTCCGACTCCGCCCGGAAGACGTGCGGGAGGTTCGCCAGGAGGTGTGGGAGCGTCTCCACGTGCTCGTACTCGGCAGCGACGTGCATCCCGAGGTGCCACTCCGGGAACCGGTCGGCCACCTCTTCGAACGGCGCGTCGAGGTAGCTCGCCACGCGCTCGGCGAGTGGTGCGTGGTACAGTCGCTCTGCGTCGAGACCGAGTGCGTCGAAGGTGTCCGAGAGGGCCAGTCCTCCGCCGTGGGGGCCGGCTCCTCGCGCGACACAGTCGAGGTAGAACACCCGTTCGAGGAGGTCCGCGGCCTCTCGTTGGAACTCCGGGAACGGCGCGAGGTGGACGGTTCGTCCGTCGGCACCGGGGAGGTGCAGTCGTGGGACGGCGTCGGCTTCGGTGGTCACCGCTGCACCGAGGTAGTAGGCGAGCGAGCCCGCCGACAACAGCGTCGACAGCGACGGCGGGACGACCAGTTCCACCCCCGTGTTCGGCCGACGCTCCCACACCGACTCCGGGACGGACGACGCCTCGCCGACGACGACGGACGGGGGACGCGTCCGCTGGGTCGGCCAACTTCGATCGGGGGATCGCTCGGTCGTGTTCGCCGACGCGACGGTCAGTGCCGTCGCGACGCCGGCCGGTGTCTCCGGAACGTAGACCGTCGTCTCGGGGGTGTCGACACGACTGTCGAACCCGAAGAGAACCGGCTGCGCCCGGGGGAACTGTATCGTAAGCTCGTCTCCGTGGTCGACGAGCCGTGCTTCCCCGTCGAACCGGACGAACACGCGGACGTTCGAGGCGACACGCAGCAGGTACGACCTCTCGGGCAGCGACATCCGCCCAGAACTGTCACCGAAGTCCGACGACTCGCCCGTCTCGAGGTCGTGTACCCCGACGAACACGGACGGGAAGTGCAACGACTTCGCCGTCCCCGCGACCGCGGCACCGAGGGTGTCCGGCCCGACGGCGGGTGCCGTCAGCGGCGTCTCGACCGGCGACTCGGGTGCGTCGTCGCTCGCGACCGTCGAGAGCGCCGTCGCCGGCGTCTCGCGTCCGTCGTCGGACGCCGTCGCCCGACCGACGACCGACCACGCCTCGACCCAGTCGTCGGTCGTCACCGTCACCGCGTTCTTGTCCCGGTCCACGGCACGGTACCCGTCGGCCGTTCGCTCCAACTCCATCCACCCGATGTAGTTCACTCTGGGTGTATTTTGTTTTCGATTGGGTAGCTAAATGTGGGGTGTTGATTTTTCGCGAATACACTACCTGATTGCGGTTCGTACAGGCATGTTTGGCGCGGCCGTATTGGACACATACTTATACCTCACAATATCAAACGAGAGAGTCGGAAACCCGACCACCGGACGCGGCGGAGTCGGGTCGTCGACAGACGCTCGTCGAGTGGTGGTGACAGACGCTCGTCGAGTGGTGGTGACATCGAGCGAGCGGAAGCCCACCGCTTCGGGCGTGGGTGTGAGCGACACCACAACTGACCGTTCCACCGTCGGCGAAAGTCTGTATTTCTAACACTTAGTATTGCAGATATTGTATGGAGGGGTACGCAAGACGGCGAAGTACCGACAGTTGGGTTGTGGTCTGCCCGCCGGACGAGAGGCTCCCACACCGGTCCCGCGAGGGCGAACACGCCAGACCCCGAATGGGGCCAACCCAGAGTCCTGCAAACCGGAGTACCTGTGAGGGGAAATTTGCCACCGGGTGTGGCATCACCGGGATGCCCACCGCGTGTGGAATCCCACGACCTCAGCCGTGGGAGGAGGTCGAAGTACGAGTCGTCTGTCGTCACTCCGTCACGCGCTCCGCCACGGCCGCTACGAGGTCGCCGAGTGGCACCTGCTCCTCGTCGCCGGTCGTCATGTCGCGGACGGTCACCTCGTCGTTCGCCAGGTCTCGTTCCCCGACGATGAGCGTCAGCCTGGCACCGATCCCGTCGGCGTACGAGAGTTGATCGCCCAACCCGCGGTCGGAGAGGTCCGTCTCGACGACGAGCCCCTCGCGCCGCAGTTCGTCCGCGACGTCGACCGCCTCCGGCTGGACGGACTCGGAGACGGGGGCGACGTACGCGTCCGTCCGCGGCTCCTCGGGCGGGAGCTTCCCCTCGCGTTCGAGCAGCTCCCGCGTCGGCGAGTAGCCGAATGCGAACCCGACCGCCGACACCTCGTGGTCGCCGAACAGCCCGACGAGGTCGTCGTACCGGCCGCCGCCGAACAGTGCGCGGAGTTCCCCCTCCGAGTCGAACGCCTCGAAGACGAGTCCGGTGTAGTACGCCAACCCACGCACGATCGAGAGATCGAGACGACACTGGTCCGCGACGCCGTAGGCGTCGAGTCGATCGGCCAGCGACCGCATCCGCTCGACGGCCTCGTGGGTGTCCTCGTCGTCGGGCGCGCGCTCGGCCAACTCCTCGACCGTCTCCAGCAACGGGCCGGAGATGGCCGTGAGTTCGTCCACGTCCGTCGCCGTCTCGCCGGTGACGCCGACGTTCGCGAGCGCGTCGTGGAACTCCGTCGTCGACAGCTTCTCCTTGTCGTCGACGACCTGCATCACCTGCGTGGTGTTCTCGACGCCGACGGCCGCCAGCATCGCCTCCAGCAGTCGCCGGTCGTTGAGCAGGAAGTCCACGCGGTCGGCGACGCCGAGCTTCTCGTAGATCCGGGCCGCACAGGCGACGATCTCCGCGTCCGCCGAGACGGACTCGACCCCGAAGACGTCGATGTCCGTCTGGAAGAACTCCCGGTCGCGTCCCCGTTGGACGTTCTCGTAGCGCCAGCGCTTGGAGGTGTCGTACCACTTGATCGGCGTCGACAGCTCCTGCCACTTCGCCTGTACCATCCGGGCACGTGTGGGGGTCTGCTCGGGCGTGAGCGTCACCTCGCGACCGCCCTTGTCCTCGAAGCTGTACGTCTGGTCGAGCAGTTCCTCGCCGGACTTGACGCGGTACAGCTCCGTCCGTTCGAGTGCGGGCGTGTTCACTTCGCGGAAGCCGAACTCCCGCGCCGTCGATTCCACCGTGTCGATGACCTGCCGCCACGAGGCGAACTCGTCGGCGTACCGGTCGTAGAAGCCTTTCAGGCTCGTGATCTCTTGCATCGTCGTCTCCTCCGTCGTCTCGAAGACACCGAGTCTGCTGACCGCACCGGGGACGGGCTCGACGCCGAGGCCGAACGACTCCGCCGTGTTCCCGGAGACGAACATGTAGATCCCCGCGACACCCTCGGGGGCGTCCGCGAGCACCTGCTCTTCGTCCTCGACGGCGAGCCCCTCGGTCGCCCGGGCGTATCCCTCGTAGGTGTCGATCCGGCCGATCGCGTCGAAGACGCGACCGGCCAACTGCGTGCCCAGTCGCCGGAACGCCGCCGGGACCAACACGACGCTCGGCTCGTCGGGGACGGTGCCGTCGCGTGCCATCGCGGCCCACTGGACCGGGTCCCCGAGCGCGTCCACCCGCTCGTAGCCGTACGGGGCCAGTTCGCGCTCGACGGTCGCGGCGAAGCTGTCGCCCAGCGACAGCGTGCGGTCGGCGGTCAACAGCTCCTCCAGTAGTTCGTCGTCCCCCGCGTAGAAGCGGGTCGCGCCCCCGCGGTAGGCGTCCGCGGGCGACTCGTACCCCTCGATCCGGCGGGTGGTGAGCTCCGCTCGCTCGAAGACGGGGCGCGGCTTCAGCCGGCCGTAGTCGCGGAAGCCCAACTCCAGTCCGGTGTCGAGACCGGGGGCCGTGAGGTCGTTGACGAACTGGACCTGGTCGCGGACCGCGTCGAAGCCGACGCCGGTCTTGGCGGCGCGTTTCCCCTTCTCGTCGATCACTTCGCGCAGCCAGGCGGCCTCCAGCGGCTCGCCGTCGAGTTCACGCCGTAACGCCGTGTAGGCGTTGCGTCCCTTCTCCGGGACCATGAACCCGGTCACCGACCACGAGTGATCACCCCGGGAACGGCCACCGCCGCACGGGTCGCGGTGTCACCGACCGCGCGCGACTCGGTAGTGGGTCCCATCGTACACTCGTCTGCCGTCGGGCGACGTAAAGCTATGTCGGTCCCGGTGGCGGTGATCTGTCGCGGTGGGGGGCTCCGCCGAGGCGACCACGACCCGAGACGACCACCGGCACGGAGCCGGAACGGCTCACTCCGAGGTGTCCGACCGAACCGAGCGGGCGACGGCGGCGGCCACCGAGACGGCTACCACCCCGACGCCGACACCGACGCCGAACCCGTCTGCTCGTGTCCGTGTCGCCGTCTGTGTCTGCCTCCGTGTCACCGTCGCCGAGGTGGTGGCCGACGAGTCGGCGGTCGACCGCGACGAGGGCCCCGCAGTCGTCTCCGTCGCGTCCCGTCGAGTCGGTGTCTCCCCGGACGCCGTCGGCGTTCGCGTCCGTGACTCCGTGCCGTCGGGAGAGCCCGAGGGCGACGCCGTCGGAGCGGTCGTCTGGGTCCCGGTCGGCGTCTCGTCGACACCGAACAGTTCGACGTACTCACGAGTCGTCCCGCCGTCGTCGCGGACACCGTAGACGACCGTGGCGGCGGGGCCGACTCGGACGCCGAGGGGGCGGACCGATCCCGACTCGGTCGCGACGTGTCGCCGGTCGATCACGGTGCCGTCACCGTTGACGACGGCGAGTGCGTACTCGGTGACGAACTCCGTGTCCGTCGCGCCGCCGGTCGCCAGCAGGAGTGTTCGATCCGCCCCAGTCCGGTCTGTCCCGGTCCGAGTCTCCCCGATCGGATCTCTCCTCGTCTCGACGGCGTCGATCACGGTCGCGCCGGAGCCGGACAGCGACGGGAACGAGACGTTCCTCGCGTCGGTCGTCACCCCGTCCACGACGGTGACGAGTCGCCCGTCGGCACCGACCACCTGGACACCGTCGGGCGTCGTTCTCCCCCCGACCGCCGACGCGACGGCGTCGGCGGCGTCCGCGCGGCGTCGCTCCGTTCCGTCGTACCCGTACGCCGCCGTCCAGACGGCTCGACCGCCCGAGCGGTCGCCCGCGGTGACGATCTCGTCGTCGCGGTGCGCGAGGAGACACGGCACGTGGTCGTCTCCGACCGCCCGGTGCCACCGGAACGTCCCGTCTCCGTCCCACCGCCACACGTCGGTCAGGAGACCACTCGGGAGCGTTCCGAGCGTGAGGATGGTGACACCACCGGCGTGGGATCGAGCCGTCGCTTGCACCGGGCGCGGCCCCGCGTCGGTGCTCGCCGCCCACGCGACGGAGAGGTCTCGCCGCAGTCGGAGCGCCCAGTTCCCCGCGGAGACGACGTAGCCGTCCCCGACGGCGACGACGGCGGGATGCACAGTCCGGTCGGTCAACGCGGTGTCGTCGATCCGGTCGGACAGGTCGACGGCGCGACGACGCACCACACGCCCGTCGACGCGACGACGTGTCACAGTCAGCGTCGTCGTCTCTCCGGTGAGTTCTCGTACGGTGACTAGCGTCGCTCCGTCGACCGCCGCCGACACGACACGTCTCGGCGCATCCGCCGTGTCACGCTCGTCGACGGCGGCGGTACCCGTCGAGGCCCCACCGGCGGGTGTGGTCTCCCGGCCACTCGCTCGGTCCCGTGTCGCGGTCACGACGCTCGCGAGCGTCGCCGACGATCCCACGGCACCGATCTGCGTGAGGAACGACCGTCTGCCCGTCGAGCGCGTCGCCGAACGTCCGTCGGTCACGTCCCGTTCGGTGTCTGCCGACGGTATCTAATTTTTCCGTTCGACTCGTCTCCGACGCCTCTCGGGTCGACTCTCCTCCCTGGCCGCGCCGTTTTTGCCCGCCCACGCCCAACGGCGGTCCGTGACGACACCACAGGGGGGTGCCGGAGCGGACGCGCCCGCGCCGGACGGGGTACGGATCCGCGAGGCGCGTCAGGCGGACCTGCTGTCCGTCTACCGGATCGAGAAGACGGTGTTCCCGCAGCCGTGGCCGTACGCCGCCTTCGAGCGGTTGCTCGACGCGCCGGCGTTCCTCGTCGCCGAGCGGACCACGGACGAGCCGACGGTCGACCCCGCGGCCGCCGACCACGAGGACGGCAGCGGGGTCGTCGGCTACGTCGTCGGCGACGCCACGCCGAACCACGGGCGCGACATCGGCCACGTGAAAGACATCGCCGTCCGCCCGGACGCACAGGGGGACGGCGTCGGGCGCCGGCTGCTCCGGCGCTCGCTGCACCACCTCGCGAGCCGTGGGGCCAGCGTCGTGCGCCTGGAGGTCCGAGCCGGCAACGAGCGCGCCCAGCGGCTCTACAGCTCCGAGGGGTTCGAGGCGGTCCGGAAGGAGCCGCGGTACTACGACGACGGCGAGGCCGCCTACGTGATGGCGCTGGAGTTGGGCGAGTGGATTCGTGGGTAGTTCGGTCGGCTCTCGTCTGCAGGTACAGTCGGGTCTCGTCCGCGGATAGTCCCGTCGGGTCTCGCCCGTGACACCCTCGACAGGTTCGAGAGCGACAGGTCTGAGGACGCCAGCACCGTTTCCCGTGGGAAACAACTATGCCCCTACAGTCGCGTACAATCGCGTACACGATGCCCGTCCGGATGGACACTCACCAACCCGAGATCGACCTCACACCGGGGACGACGAAGTCCGAGATCGTCTGTCTGCTGTACGAGAACCGTGGTCTCGGCTACCGGCCGTCGGAGGTCCGTGACGCGCTCGAGATCCCCGACGGGACCGCGACGACGACACTCTCGCGACTGGTCGACGAGGGCTACGTCGGGAAGACCGCGGACGGGCTCTACTACGCGTTGGACGAACGTGACGACCTCGGACGGTACGCCGCCGCACGCGACCAGACCGAGCGACTGTTCCGGAGCAGAGACGCGGACGCAGCGGCGACACCGGACGTAGAGAGCGTGGTGTCCGACGCGGAACTCGACGAACTGACGGCTGCGGCCGAAGACGAGTTCGACTCGTGAGCCGGAAGTTCGAGGCGAGTGTCCGACTACGATAGGGTCGTCTCGTCCTCACCAGACCGACAGTTCTACCCACACACACCACCCACGACGGCGTATGGGATACGCGTGTCCGGTGTGTGAGGCGCCACAGCGGGACGGCGAACACCTCGCGAACCACCTCGCGTTCACGGCGCTGTTGCGCGGCGGGGACCACGAGGCGTGGCTCGACGAGCACGTCCCGTCGTGGGAGGACGGCGACCCGGACGAACTCGCCGAGACGGTCACGGACCACGCGGCGGCGGCGGAGTACGACGAGGTGTTCGAGGACACGACCGAGGACCACGCCGAACACGTCGGCGGTCACGACCACCAGCACCAGCACGGACACGGCCCGGCACAGGGTCACGGGGGCGGCGCAGGCGCGGGCGCGGGCGGTGCCGGCGGCGCGCGCCCGACCCCGAGCGGTCGCGGCTACGACGGCTCCGCGGACCAGGCGGCCGTCGACGGCGTCGTCGCGGAGGCGCGCCGGCTCACGGCCGAGATGTACGGCGTCGACCCCGACGAGGTCGCGGAGCCCGCCACAGACGAGGAGAACCCGAGCGACGAGAGCGGCGGCGACGACGCCGACTCCGGTGACGCAGACACCGACGACGCCGACGACGCCGACGAGGCGTGACGAGTCGGAGCGCGAGCCTGCGACAGTTCTCGGATCAGTGCGTGTCGGGAGCGATCCCGCCGTCGTGGCGCGAGACGAGGTAGCAGACGAACGACGAGAGCCAGTGCGCACCGGCGTAGTCGTCGGTGAACGCCTCGCGGACGCCCGCCGCAGCGTGGTCGCGCGCGACCGAGCGGAGTCGCTCTATGGGCCAGGTCGTCGGCGCGTCTGCGTCGCCGCCGGTGCCGCTGCTGCCCGTACCTGCGCTGGGCGCCTCGCCGGGCGCCTCCTCGACCGCGGCGAGCGTGTCCGCCACGCCGGCGAGACACCACGCCCTGGTGAGGTTCAACCCGACGAAGTGAGTCGCCAGTCCGTCGTCGTCCGTCTCCGAGGTGTCGCTGCCTACCGGCTCCGGGAGGGTCGCGACCGGCTCGCTCGCGAGCGTCGGGAGGAAGTCGTCGAGCCACCCCGCGAACGCCGGCGGGTCGAGGACGCGCCGGAGGAGATCCGCCTCCGTCAGCGTCGGGGAGACGAAGTCCCACCCGAGCGGCTCGTACGCGAGCGGTGCGTCCGTGTCCCCGCGGTACCACTCCAGTGCGGTCGCCCGACACCGCTCGGCGAGTGACTCGTCGCCGACGACGCGGGCGTAGTCCAGCGCCGCCGCGACGGCGAACGCCGAGTTGCCGTGCGTGCCGACGCGGAACGGCCGGTCGGCGGTCGCGAGCCAGTCGGCGGTGTGGTCGGCGACCCACGTCTCCAGCGGGGCGAGGGTATCCCGCCACGCGTCTGCCCGTGGGTCGTCCCACAGCGCGAGCTCGGCAGCGAGGCGTAACAGCCACGCCCAGCCGTACGGCCGCTCGAACGACGGGTTCGCGTCGAGGTGTGCCACCTCCGCGGCGACACCCTCGTCGTCGAGTCGCTCGTCGACCGTCGCGACGATCTCCCCGGCGTCCGGGTGGTCGAACAGCCGCAGCGAGCGCACGAGACACCAGTGGCTGTGGACCGCCGAGTGCCAGTCGTAACAGCCGAAGAACACCGGGTGCTGGTCGCTCGGACGTGGCGGGCCCTCGGGTCCCTCCACGGCTCCGGCGTGGTGTGGGTACTCCGTGTCGACACTGTCCAGTGGGTGCGCGGTCACCGCCGCCGCCGCGGCCGCGTCGAGTCGGTCGGTCGTGCCGGCGAGCAGGGTCGCCGGATCGAGGTCCGAGAACGTCGTCACACCCGGGTGCCCGCGGCGGTGCCACTTGGTCGTTCGGGACCTCCGTGACGGGTGCACACGTCGGCGGGCTGGGACGCCGGCGGTGGCGTCCGACCGGCCGGGAAGACGGCTCCAGGCTCCGGGTTCGCTCGGATCTGGCCCACCGTGGAACCGACGCGCACAAAGCCCGCGACGCCCAACGACGGCCGTGTACACCGGACGCACCGAGCAGCCGTGCTGTCTGTGTGACGACCGCGACACCGCCCACCGGATCGAGGTGCCGCCCCGCGCGATCCAACTGATGGAGAACGGCGACCCCATCGCGTGGCGGGACGTGGTCGGGGCCGTCACGCTGGAGTTCTGTGAGTCCGACTGGGAGGTCGTCTGTGACCTCGTGTTGGAGACCGGGATGTCGCCGCTGTCGCGGTGTAACGCCGCCCGCGCCTCCTTCGACCTCCGCGAGGACTTCGAGGCGCTGTTGAACGACACGCGCGGGGAACCGGACCAGACGGACCTCGAAGAACGGATGCTGGCGGCGGCCGCCGACACCGTCGCCGCCGTCGACGACCCGATGACGGAGGACCGCGACCTCGTCGAGGCGCGCGTCGTCCAGTTGTCGCTGCGGGAGTTGGGTGTCGCCGAGGCGTGAGGGGAATCGTTCAGTAGAACCAGACGTACTCGTCGTCCTCGTCGAACCGTTCGAGGAACCGTTTCCCGTCCTGTACGCTCCGCAGCGTCACAGTTCCCCGACCCTTCTCGCGGACGAGTCCGACGGCGATCAGGTCGTCGATGGCCTCGTCGAGTACGTCGCCTTCGTATCCACTACACCACCCACGGAGCGTCTGCCGCTGGACGTGTCGGGACCCGGCCACGGGTTCCCGGACCATCTTCGAGACGATCTCCAAGTGAACGTCTCGCCACTCGTTCATTTACTCCTGACTGGAAAACCTGGCAGTAAAAGTGTATCGAGAAGGCACTGCCATACAATTGACAAAGTGAATGAAGATGCTGTGGTGACACTGAAGTGTGCCACAATGTTTTAGTATTGCACGGTAGTTACGTACGCACTACCGTACGTACGGGATCAGCGACTACGAGTGGAGTCGGCGTAGCAAGACCGACGCCACGGAGAACACGACCACTATGACTGTGTCACAAGCTACCGACGCCGAGGAGAACTACGCAGAACGAGCAGCGCTGACGACGTTGTTCGGGAACGGACCACGGGTGAAGATTCTCGCAGTGTTGCTCGCACAGGGGCGCGACGCCAACGCGACGACCATCGCGGACGTAGGTGGCATGAGTCGAAGTTCCGTCTACCGGCACATCGACACGCTGATCGACCTCGGTGTCGTCGAGCAGACGAGAGAGGTCAGCGGGAGCCCGTTGTACCAGATCGACCGCGAGAGCCCCGTCGCAGAGCGACTGGCACAGTTGGAGTACGAACTCGTCGACGTAGTCGCCGACGAGGGCGCCGAGTCGGACACGACGACAAATCCGGAAGACACCGACGGGACACTCGAGTTCCCGGAGTCGCCGCCGTCGTAGACACGGTCCCGTCGTCCGAGACCGACGGATTGAGGTAGGTTTTGCGAGAAGAGGGGACAAGGATGTTCGACAAGGTACTCGTCGCCAACCGCGGGGAGATCGCCGTCCGCGTGATGCGTGCCTGTGAGGACTTGGGGATCGACACGGTGGCCGTCTACAGTGAGGCCGACAGACACGGGGGACACGTCCGGTTCGCCGACGAGGCGTACAACGTCGGCCCGGCGCGCGCCGCCGCCTCGTACCTCGACGGGGAGGCGATCGTCGACGCCGCACGGCGTGCCGACGCGGACGCGATCCACCCGGGGTACGGCTTCCTCGCGGAGAACGCCGACTTCGCGGAGCGCGTTCGCGACGCCGAGGGGATCACCTGGGTCGGCCCCGACCCGGGCCCGATGCGCTCGCTGGGGGAGAAGACGAAGGCGCGCTCGATCATGGAGGCCGCCGACGTGCCGATCGTCCCCGGGACGACGGAGCCGGTCGACGATCCGGAGACCGTCCGCGAGTTCGGCGACGAGTACGGCTACCCGGTCGCGATCAAGGCCGAAGGTGGCGGCGGCGGCCGCGGGATGAAGGTCGTCCGCAGCGCCGACGAGGCGGCCGACCAGTTGGAGTCGGCCAAACGCGAGGGCGAGGCGTACTTCTCGAACGACTCCGTCTACCTCGAACGCTACCTGGAGAACCCGCGCCACATCGAGGTGCAGATCGTCGCCGACGAACACGGCAACGTGCGCCACCTCGGGGAGCGAGACTGTTCGCTCCAGCGACGCCACCAGAAGGTGATCGAGGAGGGGCCGTCCCCGGCGCTGTCCGACGAACTCCGCGAGGAGATCGGAGAGGCGGCCCGCGACGGGGTCCGCGAGGCGGGGTACACGAACGCCGGCACCGTGGAGTTCCTCGTCGAGGAGGATCCCGACCGCGAGCCGGGCGAACTGCTCGGGCCGGAGACGAACTTCTACTTCCTCGAGGTCAACACCCGCATCCAGGTCGAACACACCGTCACGGAGGAGTTGACGGACATCGACATCGTGAAAGAACAGCTCCGGATCGCGGCCGGCGCGGAGATCGGCTTCTCGCAAGACGAGGTCGAGTTGGAGGGCCACGCCATCGAGTTCCGGATCAACGCGGAGAACGCCGCCGAGGAGTTCCAGCCCGCCAACGAGGGGAGCCTCGACGTGTACGACCCGCCGGGTGGGATCGGCGTCCGCGTCGACGACGCACTCCGGCAGGGCGACGAGTTGGTGACGGACTACGACTCGATGATCGCGAAGCTGATCGTCTACGGATCGGACCGCGAGGAGTGTCTCGCTCGCTCGGCGCGCGCCCTGAAGGAGTACGACATCGAGGGTGTGGTGACGATCGTCCCGTTCCACCGGCTGATGGTGACCGACGACGAGGCGTTCGTCGGCGGCACTCACACGACGAAGTACCTCGACGAGCGCGCGGACAAAGACGCCATCGCGGCCGCACAAGAGGAGTACGGCACCGGCGACGCGAGCACCGGCGGCGACGACGAGGAGGTGACCGAGCGGGAGTTCACCGTCGAGGTGGACGGCAAGCGGTTCGAGGTCGCCCTCGAAGAGCGCGGCGCGCCGGAGATCCCGACCCCGGACGCGGGCGGTGGTGGCGGCGGCCGCGACCGCCCGGACGTGGCGACGAGCGACGACGACGGCGGCGAGGAGGTCGCCGTCGGCGACGGCGAGACGGTCGAGGCGGAGATGCAGGGGACGATCCTCTCCGTCGACGTCGAGGTCGGCGACGAGGTCGCCCCGGGTGACGTGGTGTGCGTGCTGGAGGCGATGAAGATGGAGAACGACGTGACCGCCGACATGGGCGGTACCGTCACCGAGGTGCCGGTCGGCGAGGGCGACAGCGTCGACATGGGCGACGTGCTGCTCGTCTTGGAGTAGCGGGGCCGGGCACGGGGCCGAGCGAACACGAGCGCCGAGGGACTCGGGACGCGTTCGTCGCCGTCGCTCGAGAACTTCCGTCCGGGATCCCCCGGGTGGAACCGAGGGGAGCGTTTTTGCTCGCGGGTTCCCCGGAGAGTGTATGGACGGCGAGATCCGGGTACTCCACGTCGACGACGACCCGGAGTTCCTGGGGTTGGCCCAGACGCTGTTGGAACGGGCCGACGACCGGCTGGCGGTCGAGACGGCGCCGGGGGCCGACGAGGGGCTGTCGCGGCTCGCCGACGGGCGGTTCCACTGTGTCGTCTCCGACTACGAGATGCCGGGCCGGGACGGCATCGCGTTCCTCGAGGCCGTCCGGGAGCGCGACGAGCAGTTACCGTTCGTGTTGTTCACCGGCCGCGGGAGCGAGGCGGTCGCCAGCGACGCCATCTCGGCGGGGGTGACCGACTACCTCCAGAAGGAGACCGGCACGGACCAGTTCGACGTGTTGGCCAACCGCATCACGAACGCGGTCGCGGGCGACCGAGCCCGGCGACAGTTGGACGTGTTGGTCGACAACCTCCCGGGGATCGTCTACCAACACCGCGACGAGCCGGAGTGGCTGCTGACGCTGATCCGCGGGAACTGCGAGGAACTGATGGGGTACACGCCCGAGGAGTTGGCCTCCGACGTGGAACTCGCCGAACAGGCGATCCACCCGGACGACAGACAGTTCCACAACGAGACGCTCCGCGAGGGCCTCGCCGAGGACGGCTCGTACGAACTCACCTACCGGGTACTCCACGCCGACGGGAGCGAGCGGTGGGTGCTCGACAGCGGCCAGCGCCACGAGGCGCCGTTCGGCGACGGGAACATGTTCTCCGGCGTGCTCGTCGACGTCGAGGAGACGAAACGGTACGAGCGAGAACTCCAGACGACGAAACGCCGTCTCGACGCGATCCTCGACCACACGGCGACGCCGCTGTTCGTGAAGGCCGCCGACGGGCGGTACCTGCTAGTCAACCGCGGCTACCGCGACCTGTTCGACCTCGACCCCGACGAGGCGATCGGCCAGACGGACGAGACGCTCCACCCGCCCGAGCGCGCGGCGACGCTGACGGCGACCGACGAGGAAGTCCTCGAGAGTGAGGAGACGGTCGAGAGCGAGGACAGCTTCACCGTCGACGGCGAGGAGCGGACGTTCCTCGTCACGAAGGAGCCGCTGTACGACGTGGGGACGGCCGCCGACCCGGACGAGCCGGTGGGCGTGTTCGGCGTCGCACAGGACGTGACGGAGTGACGAGACGACACGCCGAGGTGTCGGCCGTGTCTGTGTGAGACACCGACTCACCTGCCGACGTCGAGACAGGGAGGAGACCCGGCGCGCCTCGGCGACGACTCAGAACGAACTACAGGTACAACTGTCGTTGGAGAAGGTGTACTCACAGCCGCCGTCCGAGTCCTCCGTCGCGTCGTAGTGTACTTCGACGTACGTGTTGCTCGGCCCGCCGGGCGTGTACTCCACGTCACACACTTCGGAGTCGCAGACGCTGTAGTCGTCACACGTCGTCGACTGCTCCAAGAGAGTACCGTCGCACACGACACGCAACTCGCCGGTGTCGACGTCGGTGACTCGGGCGTACGAACGCTCCCGCTCGGGCTGTGCGTACAGGTCGACGACGTAGTCGTCCGTCCGCACGGTGTGGACGGCGACTGCGGTGAGGTCCCCCTTCACCGTGACTGCCGTCAGTTGTGTCCCGCTCCGATCTTCGGTGAGGTCGATGCTTCCCACTCCCGAGTCGAGCGAGAAATCCTCGTCCGCGAGAGTGAACTCCTCCGACAGCACTCCCTCACCGACGAGCGTCTCTACCACCTCCGAACACCCCGCGAACACCGACGCCAGCCGGTCGCCGTCGCGGTACTCGTCGATCAGCGCGCGCCGTGTCTCTGGGTCTGCGCTGGCCTCTCTGGCACCGACGGCCCCGAGTGCAGTCGTGCCGGCCGCCGCGGCACCGATGCTCTGCAACACGTCACGTCTCGTCTCGCCACCGGATCGTGGCATACGCGAGAAACCCGAAGACACGGATATAGATTTTCTTAGCTATACGTGTCAACAACGTGCTTTGATTCAATTAGGAGTGATCACGAGGCGGAAATACGGGGGCGGACGAACTGGACGTGTCGATCGTCGAGGTTCTCGACCGCTCACGACACCGTGCCGACGACCCGGAGTCCGGCGAGCAATCGCCGCTCACACCCCGATCGTCGCCCGCAGCATGTCGCGCGTGCCAGGCCCGAGCCCGACGGCCGTGACCGCGATCAGCAACAAGATCGCGTAGCGGGGCGACTCCTCGAACAGCGTCTCGTCGAGCACCCAGAGGACGAAGACGGCGGCGACGAGCTTCACGACGAGGAACGGCCACGCCGCGCCGGCGGTGTCGACGACGAACTGGTTGACCGGGTGTTTCGGGACGAGGTTCGGCCCCGCACCGAGCGCGGTCATGTAGTCCAATCCGACGACGTTCGCGACGCCGTCCAGTGCGTGTGCGAACACCACGACGAGTCCGGCCCGTCCGGTGCCGCGGTGGATCCACGGGAGCCACTCCCGGGTTGCGTACCAGGTCCCCAGCGTCGCGAGGACCGTCCCGAGGAGCATCACGCCGATCACCTGCGGGCGGAACACGGCCGGCGACGACGGGTCCAGCGAGAACACGAGGAGGTAGCCGAGCGTCCCGGCGAGGATCACCGATCCGGCCGCGAGAATCGGCCGCTCGTAGGCGTCACGGTCCTCGCCGAGCAGGCCGCGACGCACGGCGAGGACGGCGGCGACGACGACCGCGAGCGTGATCCCGAACAGCGTGAAGTAGATGATCGGGCTGATGAGCAGGAGATCCACGACACGCGGGAGCAGCGCCGCCTCGACGGCGTTGTCGGCGTCCTCGACGACCCGGAGCGCACCGCCGAGGAAGAAGAACGGCACCATCGCGTAGAAGAACCGGACGTGTTCGGCGATCTCGAGCCGCTGGAGCAACAACACCACGCCGGACAGCGCCGCGATCAGCGTGGCGGCGTACCCGACCTCGCTGACGAGCGTGTAGCCGGGGTACGCGACCGGCTCGGCGGCGGCGGTACACGCCGACTGGCTGTACAGGTACTCGACGGTGCTACCCGGACGGACGGCACAGACGGCGGAGCTGGCGTCCGCCTGGACGGGGCCCCAGAAGTAGTGCCAGAGGAACCCGTCGTACACCGTCTCGGGAGCCAGCAGACTCCCGAGTCCGAGCGCCGCCACGACGGCCGTCACGCCACCGACCCACAGCGTCGCCGGCGCGAGCCCGGTGCGGTCTGCGACTGTCGCCATGGTCGTGAGCGGGCGGCGTGTGTGGGTCAATCTTCCGGTGTCTCACGACGACCGTACACCGGCGCAGTCGCCGGACGAGGGTCGCGCCCTCGCGTGAGAGTGCCGCCGCTCGCCGAGGGTGAGACACGAGTCGAGACGGCAGGTCAGGAAGACTGCTGCGGGCTGGCCTTCTGGCGCGTGATGTAGCCGGCGATCCGGTTGCGGACGGACTTCGACTCGACGTTGGTCAACTGTTCGACGCTGTCCTTGTTGGTCTCGAAGTCCGTGTTGAACGCGTTCGGGTACCGCTCCAGCAGCAGGCCGCCGGTCTGCTTGACGTACTTCGGTTTGATCGCCATACCGAGTGTTATCGGTGAACCGCCACTAAAACCGTTCGTTCTGGTCGTCGCGGCTGCCGTGTCGTCGAGCTTCGAACCGGCGCGACCGGACCGCCGATCCAGCACCACCGGAGACCGAACGCTTATGCGGGCACCCGCCCGCCGCTCCGGTATGGCAGCCGGCGACGTGACGACGGTCGAAGCCTGTACCGATCTCCACTACGTCGACACCGGGATGTACGACACCGCCGGCTACGGCGCGGTGTACGTCCTCGACACCCCGCGCCCGGCAGTGATCGACACCGGGATCGGCACCCACCACGACCGCGTGCTGGACGCGCTCGCGGAGTTGGACGTGGAGCCGGAGTTGATCCTCCCGACGCACGTCCACCTCGACCACGCCGGTGGCGCCGGCTTCCTCGCGGAGGCGTTCCCCGACGCCGAGGTGCGCGTCCACGAGGTCGGGCTCCCGCACCTCGTCGACCCCGAGCGGCTCGTCGCCGGCACCGAGGCGGCCGTCGGCGAGCAGTGGGCGTACTACGTCGAACCGGAGCCCGTTCCGGAGGACCAGATCGCGCCGCTGACGGACGGGGACGAACTCGACCTGGGCGACCGGACGCTGACCGTCCACCACGCGCCGGGTCACGCCCCGCACCAGGTGGTGTTCCACGACGACCGCGACGACGCCGTGTTCACCGCGGACGCGGTCGGGATCTACGTCCCGGCGGTCGACGCCGTCCGGCAGACCTCGCCACCCTCGCAGTTCGACCTCGACCAGGCACTCGCGGACGTGGACACCGTCGCGGAGCTGGAACCGGAGACGCTGTGTTTCCCGCACTTCGGCCCGCGGGAGGCGACGGACGCCGTCCTCTCCGGGTACAAGCGCACTCTCGTCGAGTGGGTGGAGGCGGTCCGACGGGCCCGGAGCGAGGAACCGGACGACGACGCCGTGATCGAGCGGTTCGCCGACGCCGTCGACGCCGACCTCGTCGAGGTCTGGGGCGCCGAGAAGGCCCGCGCCGAGGAGCGGCTCAACACCCGCGGCGTGCTCGGCTACCTCGACGCGACCGCCGACGACGGGGAAGACGCAGGCGACGCGAACGGTGAGTGAGGCGGGGACACCGACGGCGCAGGCGACGCGGACGCCAAGTGAGGCGGTAAGTGGAGTGGAGAGACGAGCGAGTGGGAGACGACACGAGTGACCGGCTCAGGCGTACACGTCCTCCTCCTCGACGTTTCGTTCCTCGCGGTACTGGTCGACGAACTCGCTCACGTCGAACTCCAGCATCCGTTCCTCGAACGACGTGACGGCGGTGGTGTCGTCGCTGTGGGAGACGGCGTGTTCCATCAACTCGACGACCAACTCCACGATCACCTCGTGGAGCCGGCGGGCGTCGAAGGAAGAACACCACAGCATCGTGTACCCCACGTCTTGGTCCTCGCTCACGTCGGCGACGGTCACCTCGCTCGGGAACTCCTCCAACACGATCCCCAGCAGGTGCGGCGTGTCGAACTCCGGCATCTCCTCGCTGGTCGTCTCGACGGCCTCCCGGAGCGTCTCGACGAGGAACTCCGGGAGGAACCGGTCCGGTGGGTGTACGTCCGTCACGACCGCGTGCGTCTCCCCGCAGTCACACTGGAACTCCCGCATCCCCATGTCGACCTCGCGGACGCGGATCTCCTCCCCGCACGGCAGTTCCGCCGTGTCGCCGCCGCCACCCGGGACGCGTGGTTCGCTCATTCTGATCGGCTCCGGGTACGGGTGCGAGCGTGGTAAGTGGCGCGCTACGGACGGCGTCTCACGAGCGGAACACGGGGACAGACGAGAGCGATCGGAATCTCGCCCCACTCGCCCGAGCACTCACCCGAAGAAGAACTGGACGCCGATCGGGGTGACGACGGCGAACAGCAGTTGCAGCGGGCCGCCGACGCGGACGTAGTCTGAGAACTCGTAGCCGCCGGGGCCGTAGACGAACAGGTTCGTCTGGTAGCCGACCGGGGTGACGAACGCCGTGCTCGCCGCGAAGGTGACGCTCATCGCGAACGCGAGCGGGTCCGTCCCCAACTCGACGGCCGTCTGGATCGCCACGGGGATCATCAACACCACGCTGGCGTTGTTGCTCACGACGTTCGTCAGCGCCGCCGTGACGACGTAGAACAGCGCCAACACACCCAGCGGCGGCAGCACGGCCGCCGCCTCCACCACCAGCCCGGCGAGCAGCGCCGCCGCGCCGGAGGTCTGGAGGGCGATCCCCAGCGGGATCACGCCCGCCAACAGGAAGATCACGTCCCAGTGGACCGCCTCGTACACCTCGTTCGGGTCGAGACACCCCGTGACGACCATCGCCAGCGACCCCGCGAGCGCGGTGACGACGATGGGTGCGACACCGAGTGCCGCCAGCCCGACGACCGCACCGACGATGGCGACCGCGACCGGCGTCTTCTCGCGGCGTGCCGCGCCGTCGCTCGCCTCCCCGACGACGATGAACTCCCGCGAGTCGTCGAGCCGGCCGACGGACTCGACCGACGCCTCGATCAACAGCGTGTCGCCGGGACGGAGTTCCATCCGGTCCAGTCGCTCCCGGACCACGTCACCGCCGCGTCGGATCGCCAACACGGTCGCGCCGTACGTCTGCCGGAAGGCGACGGAGGCCAGCGACTCCCCGACCAACTCGGTGCCGGGGGCGATCACCACCTCCACGAGGTTCTGGCCCGACTCGGCCGTCTCCAACTCCGCGTCGTCGACGGTCGCGTCCGGCACCAACTCCAACCCCTCGGCGGCGGTCAACTCCACGAGCGTGTCTCTGTCCGTCCGCAGGGCGAACACGTCGCCCGCGCGGATCTGTTTCGCGCCGAGTGGCTCGAGGAACGACCGGCCGTCCCGGATCAACTGTACCACGTCGAGGTCGTACTGTGTGTCCCGGAGCGCGTCCGCCACCCGCTGGCCGACGAGCGCGGAGTCCTCGGCGACGACCACCTCCGTGAGGTACTCGCCGATCTCGTACTCGTCGGTCAACTTCCCGCGCGGCTCGATCCGTTCGGGCGTGAGCCACCGCCCGACGGTGAGGAGGTACCCCGTCCCCACGGCCAGGAGGACGACACCGAGTCCGGTGAACTCGAACATCCCGAACTGCCGGGCGACCGCGGCGGGCGCCAGCCGGGCGTACAGGTCGGAGGCGAGCACGTTCGTCGACGTGCCGATCAGCGTCAGTGTCCCGCCGACCATCGAGGCGTACGACAGCGGGAGCAACAGCTTCGACGGCGAGGTGCCGCCGCGTTCGGCGACCTCCGACACCATCGGGAGGAGGATCGCCACCGCGGCGGTGTTGTTGACGATCCCGGAGATCGGCGCGACCAGCCCGATGGTCGCACCCAACTGTCGCGACTCCGCGTCACCGGTGAGCGACTGGACCCACTCTCCGAGGCGGGCGACGATCCCCGTCCGGCGGACACCCTCGCTGAGGACGAACATCGCCAGGACGGTGAGCGTCGCGGCGTTCGCGAACCCGGAGAGACCCTGCTCGACGGTGACCAACTGGATCGGTCCGGCGAGCAGCCCGGCGTCGGTCAGGAGTCGCGTCACCGGTTCGAGTAGGAGGAGTGCGACGAGCACGCCGAGCGCGACGGTGTCGGCCGGCACCGGCTCCGTGACGAACAACACCAGTGTCACGAGGACCAACCCGAAGACGACGAGGATCGACGGCGTCACTGCCACGACGACTCGGTGACGGCGGACGGTGATAAGTGTGGGGCGTGCCGTCTGGAGCGGCCCGTGGCGACTACTGTTCGTCGAGCGCGAGCGAGGCGAGCAGCGCCTCCAGTTGTACCTGTTCGTTGGCGCCCTCGGTGATCCGGTAGTCGGCCTCGCCGATCCGTTCGAGCAGGCGGACGGCCTCGCGGTCGTCCAGCTCGAACTCCCAGACGGAGCGGTGGAGCTGGTCGATCACGTCGCCGCCGGCGATGCCGGTCTCCGTCAACAGCGTGTCGAGCGTCGCCCGCGCCTTCGAGAAGTCGCCCGCGAGCGCGTCGGCCACCATCGACTCGATCTCCTCGGGACGTGCCGTCGCGGTGATCTCGTAGACGGCCTGCTCGTCGACCGTGTCGCCGGTGGTCGCGGCCGCCTGCAGGGAGTTGATCGCCCGCCGCATGTCGCCGTCGGCCGCGTACACCAGGGCGTCGACGCCGTCCTCGGTGACCTCGATCCCCTCCGTGGAGGCGATCTGGTGGACCTGTTCGCGGACCGCCGCGTCCGACAGCGGCGAGAACCGGAACACCGCACACCGCGACTGGATCGGGTCGATGATCTTCGAGGAGTAGTTACACGACAACACGAACCGGGTGTTGTCGGAGAACTGCTCCATCGTCCGGCGCAGTGCCGCCTGCGCGTCGTCCGTCAACGAGTCTGCCTCGTCCAAGAAGATGATCGTGTGGTCGTGGTTCGGAGAGAACGACTCGCGAGCGAAGCTCTTGATGCGGTCGCGGACCACGTCGATCCCGCGCTGGTCGGAGGCGTTGAGCTCCAGGAAGTTCTGTTGCCAGTCGTCGCCGTACAGCTCGCGGGCGATGGCCTGTGCGGCGGTGGTCTTGCCGATCCCGGCGGGCCCCGAGAACAGCAGGTGCGGGAGGTCGTTCTGTGCGATGTAACTCTGGAGCCGCTCGACGATGTTCTCCTGGCCGCTCACGTCGTCGAGCGTCTGCGGTCGGTACTTCTCGATCCAGACCTCCCGCCCGGGTGCCGCCGCCCCACCTGACTCCTCGGCGTCGCTCATACTCCCGCTTCGCGGGGCGGTGGCATAAACGCCGCGAGACGCGGGTGACAGTGCCACGACAGTATCGTAGCTATTTTGACTACAGTGGTTCACGGGCACGTCGAGTGACAGACACAGTCCCAGCTGACGAGTACACTGGATCACAGACGTACGAGGACGGGACACTAGTACGAATCTCGGTTCGGCGAACCCGAGACGAGGCGTACCCGTCGGGGTGGCGGTACACCCTTCACTACGGAGCACTCAAACCCGGACCGAGAACACTCGAAGACGGCACGATCCGACGGTACGACAATGCTCACGAACTGACGAAGGGACACGAGTGCCACGTAGCACCCGATCCAGAACCGAGAACGGTGGAGTTCCCCGGTATGCTCACACTGTACGACCGGTTCTGGCGAGAGATTCCGAAACAGCGGTTCGGCTCACTCACGGAGGCGACAGACGGATGACACACGACACACGCACCCTGATCGTCACGGTCGGGGACCCGGACGACACGTACGCGGACGGTCGAGAGGCCGTCGAACGGCTCGCGGAGGGAGACGCCGTCGACGAGCCGGCGACTGTTCGGTTCGCGACGAGTGACCAGTTGACGGCGGTGTTCGACGCCGAGACGTACGAACTCCTCCGTACGATCCGGTCAGAACGGCCGGCGACGACCGCCGCGCTCGCGGCGCGACTCGACCGCACGGAGCGCGCCGTCGCGCGCTCGCTCGACACCCTCGCGTCGCTCGGCGTGGTCCGCCTCCGAGAGACGGACGACGGCCGGCGACCGGTGTTCCCGTACGACGACCTCGTCGTCCGGCCACTCGCGAGTGGCGACGACCACGCCGAGACGACCGCCGCACCGTGACCCGATCGGTCGGGAACCGACACCTCCGCTCCCGGTCGAGCCCACCCGATCTCCGACCCGTCTCCCTCGTGTCACTCGCGTCCGCTCGCAACGCTGAAACCGACCCCCGTCCAACGCGGGGGTGTGAACGTGACCTGCGAGATCGTCGGCGAGGAGACGGCGACGGTCTCCCTCGCCGAGGACGCGACGTACGCGGACCTCTGTCGGGCCGCGGGCTACTCCCCACACGAGGTGAGCGTGCTCGTCGACGGGACGCCCGTCGCCGAGGACGGCACCGTCTCCGAGTCGCACGTCGAACTGCTCCGGCTCGTCAAGGGGGGTTGACCGTGGACTTCCGCGAACGGTACCACCGGCAGTTCAGCGACCTCCCCGAGGAGGACCGCCCACCGCGGACGCCCGACTGCGCCCCCGAGGACGTGCTCGTCCGGTGCGGGGAACCGGGCGAGTTGATCCCGGTCCAGTACGTCCTGGACGGCGCGATGTTGCGGAAGCCGGACAACCTCCACAGGATGTTGGGTGCGCGGTACGTGCTCGTCGCCGTCAGAGGCGAGGACGAAGACGTGGTCGGCACGCTCGTCCGGACGCCACCAGACCGGAGTCTCGACCGACACCTCCTGGCCGACGCGATGAAACGCGCAGACGACCCACCGGCCGACCCGGAGACGTGGGGACAGGGCCACGAGCCGACCCACGTCGACGCGGTGGCGGTGAAGTACCCCCACCGCGGCGAGGGGATCGGCCGCGCGCTCGTCGAGTCTGCCGTCGAGCGCACCGACGGCCCGCTGACCGTCGCGTTCGACGACGACGTACGTCCGTTCTACGAGGCACTCGACTTCGAGATCTGGCAGACTCGTCCTGGTGTCCGCAACCGCCTCGTCGGCTGGAAGGAGTAGCGACGACTCGCCCGAGGGTCGCGCTCGTCGCGGCTCCACGGTTCGCCGCCGCGCAGGTCACTCGTCGCGGCTCCACGGTTCGCCGCCGCGCAGGTCACTCGTCGCGGCTCCACGGTTCGCCGCCGCGCAGGTCACTCGTCGCGGCTCCACGGTTCGCCGCCGCGCAGGTCACGCACCGGTCACGCGGTCGACGACCGGTTCGACGAGTTCTCGACCGGCGGCCAACAGCGCTTCGGTCGCGTCGCCGTCGGCCGCCTCCGCGTACACTCGCACCTTCGGCTCCGTCCCGCTCGGCCGGACGAGCAGCCACGAGCCGTCGTCCAAGAGGAGTTTGAACCCGTCGACGGTCACCACGTCCGCGACACCCCGGCCGGCGACGGTGTCGGGGATCGACTCGCCCAGCGCCTCGATCACGGGCGTCTTCGCGGCGTCCGGACAGTCGACGCTCGTCTTGTCCGCGACGATCTCCCCGTACTCGGCCGCGATGCGGTCGAGGCGGTCGTCGTACGACTCGACCGCCTGGACGGCGGCCGCCAGCAGCGCCACCGCCACACCGTCCTTCTCGCGGACGTGCCCCCGGACGGAGAAGCCGCCGGACTCCTCGCCGCCCATCAGCGCGTCGTCGTCGGCCATCGCCTCGGCGACCCACTTGAACCCGACCGGGGTCTCGACCGTCTCCGTCCCGTGAGCCTCCGCGATCCGGTCGATCAGGAACGTCGTCGACACCGTCCGCACCGCCGGCCCGGTCTCGGCCGCCAACAGCGCGTCGTACGTCGCCGCGAAGAAGAGGTTCTCGTCGACTACACCCCGCTCGGGCGTCACCACGGCGAGTCGATCCGCGTCGCCGTCGTTGGCGATGCCCAAGTCGGCTTCACCCTCCCGCACCGTCGCGACGAGTTCGTTGAGGTACTCTTCGGACGGCTCCGGGGAGACGCCGCCGAACTCCGGGTCCCGGTCCGTCCGGAGGCGGATCACGTCCGCACCGGCACTCGACAGGAGCGCGTCGGTGACGCCGCGGCCGCTCCCGTGGATCGCGTCGTACGCGACGGTGAGCCCGGAGAGGTCCACCGTGCCCTCCGGAGTGGTCGTGCCGTCGACGTACCGCCCGACGAGACCGCGGGCGGCCTCGGCGTGGGGGGTCTGGAGGTCGACGCGCCGGATCACGCCGCGTGCGGCGCCGGTCGCGTCGGGCTCGGGAGCCCGGAGCCGGGCGACGATCTCGTCGGTGACGGCCGGCAGTGCGGGTGCGCCGTCGCCGGGGACGAACTTCACGCCGTTGTACTCGGGCGGGTTGTGCGAGGCGGTGACCACCAGCGCCCCGAGCGCGTCGCGGTCGACGATCCCGTGGGCGACCAGCGGCGTCGGGCAGTCTCGTTCGGGGAGACACACGTCGAACCCGTTGCCGGCGAGGACGTCCGCCAGCGACTCCGCGAACCCCTCGGAGCTGGGGCGGGCGTCGTAGCCGACGAGCACCGTCCCGTGCGTCCCGTCTTCGGGACTCCCCGTCTCCTCGACCGCGTCGTCCGACACGACCTCGGCGACGAGGTAGTCGGCGACCGCCTGCCCGACGGCACGTACGCGCTCGTCGGTGAACACGTCGAGTGTGTCCCGCCAGCCGTCCGTCCCGAAGGCGATGGCGTCGGTGTCCATGCTCGGCGATGGCGCTCCCTGGGTGAAAAAGTCGTGTGAGTCGCGGCGAGCGCGGTCACGCCACTCCGCAGGCCGGCTCCGGACGGTGTCGCTCGGGCGGGGCCGGCGGAGGCGACCGCGAGAGTCGGCCTGGCGCCGGCGGTGTGATCCGTCCGAGTCTTTATTCCGGCGGCGGGCGTCGATCCGACGACGGGGATCGGACGATGGAGAAGGCACTGTGGTACCTGTTGACCGCGACGCGGGGCGGCGAGAACCGCGTGCGTGTGTTGCGTGCCCTCTCCCGTCGACCGAAGAACGCCAACGAACTCGCGGAGGAACTCGACGTGGACTACAAGACGGTACGACACCACCTGGACATGCTCACCGATCACGGGGTCGTGGAGACGAGCGACGAACAGTACGCGAAGCTCCACTTCCTCACCGACGAGTTCGAACGCCACCGAGAGACGTTCGAGGAGATCGCCGGGACGCTCGACCTCGACGAGCACGCCCCGGAGGCCGACACCGAACCGGAGCCGAGTCCCGACGGCGGGGAGCGCGCCGACCGCGAGCACTCGGAGGAGGTGGAGTGAGATGGCGATGGGTCAACAGATCCTGGCGGCCTCGGCGGTCGCGGGTGTGAACCTGCTGTTGTTGGGCGTGTTGTTGGGGGTGTGGCTCCGCAACTACCGGACGTTCGGCACGCGGTTCGTGCTCGGGCTCGTCGGGTTCGCGGTCGCGTTGCTCGTCGAGAACGGGGTGGCGTTGTACTACTTCTTCTCGATGCAGAGTCTCTACGCCGGCGATCCGGGCGTCCAGACGGCCGTGTTGGTGACGCGGTCGGTGCAGTTCGTCGCCGTCGCGACGCTGACGTACGTGACGGTGAAGTAGGGCTCGCGAGTCCGACGCCCTCTTGGCCGGGCTTCACCAACCGCGGCGTATGACCGAGACCCCACGTGTGATCGCCGTGTGTGGTTCTCGCCGCGAGGGTAGCTACACGCGGTCTGCGCTCCACTACGCGCTGGACGCCGCCGCGGCGGCCGGCGCAGAGACGGACTTCCTCGATCTGGGTGACCCGGAGTTGGAACTGCCCCTGTACCACCCGGACTGGGACGCCGAGGGGACGGGTGACGTGGCGGCGGCACTGGAACGAGTGCGGCGTGCGGACGGCGTCTTGCTCGGGTCGCCGGTGTACCACGGCTCGTACTCTTCGACGTTCCGGAGTTTCCACGACTGGTGTTCCTTCGACGAGTACGAGGACACGGTGGTCGGGCTCGTCGCGACTGCGGGCGGGGGCTCGTTCGGGAGTACGCTGGACCACATGCGGATCACGATCCGCGGGGTCCACGGGTGGGTTCACCCGAAGCAAGTCGGGATCCGCAACGCCTACGAGAAGTTCGCGGAGCGAGAGGCGGCGACCGCGGACGGCGAGATCGGTGCAGCGGCGGCCCACGAGTTGACGGACGGGGACATCGCCGACCGGTTGGGCGAGTTGGGTGAGGGAGTCGCGGAGAGCGCAGTGCGACTGGGGAGTTCAGAGTAGTTCGTCGCGGTGCGGTGGCGGTCGCGGTGGTGGTGCGGTGGCGGTGCGGTAGCGGTGCGGTAGCGGTGGTGGTGCGGTAGCGGTGCGGTTGCGGCGGCAGCGGTGGTGCTGTGGCGGTGCGGTTGCGGCAGCAGCGGTGGTGGTGCGGTGGCGGTGCGGTAGCGGTGGTGGTGCGGTAGCGGTGCGGTTGCGGCGGCAGCGGTGGTGCTGTGGCGGTGCGGTTGCGGCAGCAGCGGTGGTGGTGCGGTGGCGGTGCGGTAGCGGTGGTGGTGCGGTAGCGGTGCGGTTGCGGCGGCAGCGGTGGTGCTGTGGCGGTGCGGTTGCGGCAGCAGCGGTGGTGGTGCGGTGGCGGTGCGGTAGCGGTGGTGCTGTGGCGGTGCGGTTGCGGCGGCGGTCGCGGTGCGGCCGCCGCCAGCACACCGACCGCGAGCGCGCCGTGCGGCGCGCTCGCGGCCCTTTTTGATCGAGCTTTTTTCCTCGGGTGGCGCGCGGCGCGCGCCACCCGAGGAGTGAAAAAGGTCGCTTTAGAACGGCGCCTGCGGGCCCTCGTCGTCTTCGCCGTCGTCACCCTCGGAGTCGCCGGGGAACGAGGGAGACATGCCGCCGTCGGAGTGGCCCATGCCGCCGAGATCGCCGTCGGCACCGCCGCCCATGCCGGTGTCGGCGTGGACTTCGGTGATCTCGGGAATCTCTTTGGTCATCCGCGACTTGATCGCCTGGATCGTCATCGGCGAGATGCCACAGCCGGAACAGGCACCGCCCAACTGGATGTGTACCTCGCCCGACTCGCGGTCGAGACTCTGGATCGCGGCGCTCCCGCCGTGCATCTGGATCTGCGGGAAGTTCCGACGCAGGAAGTTCGTGATCCGCTCGCGGAGGTCGTCGTCGCCCCCCTCGCTGTCCACGCTCATGGATACTCGTTGTCTCGGACCGCGTTTAGGTCTTGCGGGACCGCGGACGACCGCGACGAGACGCGGTTCGTGCGGCGCGTGACGAGAGCGCGTAGGTCGTGTGACGTGAGACCGTCTAGCGCGTGGGGAACACAGAAATGGGTACTCCCCCAACGGGCGGGTGGGCACACGATGCGTCTCAACTGGACGGAAGAGGGGTTCCGAGTCGTCGACGCCGGGAAGAGTCGCGTGACGATCCGGACCGACGGATGGGGTGGCGCGGAGACGACACCGGCGGTCGCGGACGCACTGGCGACACGCGAGGAAGGACCCGACGAACTCGATCTCCGGGTAGCGGGGGCGGCCGACGCACTCGGGTTCCCGCCCGTGTACGCGCGGATCGTCTCGCTCGACGACGGGACGCGACGGGAGTTCTCCCGTGGTGCCGACGGCGTCGACCTCGGCGCCGGCCGGTACGTCGTCCGGTTCGACGCGAACGTGCGCGTGTTCGTCAGGTTCGACGGGCCGGCGACCCTCGCGTCCGTCGACGCGGACACGGTCAGACTCTCGTGGCCCGAGCGGTCGGCCGTCTCGATCGGGTTCGAGAGTCTCGTCGACACGCCGGACCGGTCCGTCACCGTCGACCGGAGTCTCGACGGAGTGGCGACTGCACTCACTGCGATGTCGGCCGCAAACGAGGACACCTCACCCGACCGGACGTGGCCGACGCGTCGCGAGGAACCGCCACGCGTCGAGTTCGGCAATCGGACGCACGTCCCCTCGAGCGTCTGGGAGCGACGCCCGGACACCGGGATCGAACTCGTCGTCCCGCGAGAGTTGGAGTACCTCGTGACCGGCGCGTCGCTGGCACACTACCTCGGCGCACGGGTGACCGTCGAGTCCGGAGTCGATCCGCACCTCGACCTCGACGGGCACCGCCGGTCACTCGGCCACGGCCGCGAGTACCAGGCGGAGACGGCGGCGATCCTCCGCCGCTGCTTCTACCTCGACTGCGTAGTGCGTGTGGCCGGCCCGCACGGAGACGACCTCTCGGTGTCTCACGTCGCCGACGACCTCGACCTCGACACGACGGCGCTGTACCAGACGCCGCTCGCGACGCGTGTCAGACGGTACTTGCAGCTCCCGTACGAACGGGTCGCCAACGAGTTTCCAGAGTGGCACCTGACGATGCACGTCGATCCGACGTTCGAGAACGTCGTCGTGTTACCACACCTCCTCTCGAACGTCCCACACCTGTTCGCACCGGAGTCGGAACCACTCTCGAAGAAGGAGTGGCTCCGACTCACCGTCAACGACGGCTACGACACCTCGCACGAACAGGCCAGACGGGTCGCGCCCGGCACGACGGCCGCCAGGTCGGAGCCGTCGGCGACTCGGTCGGACGACACCGAGGCGAGCGGTGACACCCGGGAGTCGCCGGGGGAGGTGTCCGAGGACACCTCCCACCTCGAACACCCGCGGACGGACGACGACGCCACACTCCGGGTCACGCGCGAGATCTCCAACGTCGACCTCGTGAACCCGGTCCTCGGTCCCGGCCAGTCGCACGGCTGGCTGGCCGAGAAGGTCCCGATCGACGTGTTCAAGACGTTCCCCGAGGCGTACGAGAACCACCGGAAGTACCTCGACGGTTCCGACTCGAACCTGTCGATCGTGACGGTCGTCAACGACAGTGGGCAACGGCAACTGGGGCTGTCGAACGACGACGACGCCGACATGCGTGACGAACACGCGGAGATCGTCACCCAGTACGAGCGCCGGGCCGACGAACTCGGCGTCGACCTCTCGCTGCGAGAGAACGTCTCGACCGCAGAACTCGCTCGGATCTTCGAGTCACGCAACGACCTGGTCCACTTCATCGGCCACCGGGACGACGACGGACTGGAGTGTACGAACGGGTTCTTCTCGACCACGACCCTCTCGGAGTCGAACACACAGACGTTCTTCCTGAACGCGTGTGGGTCGTTCCCGGAGGGACGCGCGCTCGTCGAGAAGGGGAGTGTCGGTGGAGGTGTCACCTTCGAGAGCGTCACGAACGACGACGCCGTCGAGGTCGGGGTCGACTTCGCACGACTCATCATGAACGGGTTCTGTATCGAGCGCGCCCTCGACTACGCTCGTGGACAACTGATGACGCCGAAAGACTACGCGGTCGTCGGCGACGGGACACACGTCCTCACACAGAACGACTCCATCGTCGCGAGCGGACTGTACCTGTTCGATGACGGTCCCGACTCGTACCTCCTGTTGTCGGAGAACAGCGCGCCGTGGATCACGGGCGTCAGCGCACGGGGGTCGCTCGACGACCTCGACCGCCGCCACCTCGTCGGGACCGACAGGGTGTACGAGGTCGACACCGACGGACTCCTGTCGTACCTCTCGTCGACGGACGCACCCGTCGTCTACGAGAAGTCACTGTACTGGCCTGAACAACTGATCACACGTCTCGAGTGATCGGTCCCGCGGCGGGAGAGTCAGGGACCGATCTTCACGTCGTCGTCGCCGCTCGTGGTGACACACGTCGCACAGTCCGCCTCTGCCGCGACCGTTCCCTGGACCGCGAGCAACGCCACCGACAACACCAGTAACGTGAGGAGTCGTGGACGCGACGCGAGCTTGGCGGCTACCTGCGACGACCCGATCCGTTCTCTGATTCCACGGTATGTCATACCGAGACGCTTACACTGCGCGAATATATATGTTCCCACAACAATCGCTAATTACCGTATTGAATTATGCTGTTGTCTTCCCTGTCGAATAGATTACCTCGGGCACCCACTGGTATTAAGTGACACGGGAACGTACCACTGACAGAGGTATGAGTGCAGGATTCGTTCCAGACGGCCCGGGGGAGACGGTCTCGGAGTTGTTCGCGGAGACGGACGGCGTCGTGTACCTGACGAACGCGACTGCAGACGACGTGGAGGAGTTGGTCGACGCCGCGGAGGCGTTCGACGGTGACCTCCCGACGCTGCGCGTGCTCGGAATCGGCGAGGAGCTCCGGAAGGTCCGGCGTGACTTCCTCGTCGCTTCGCGTGCGGCCGACCTCGTCGACGAGGGGTACCTCGCGCTCGGCGAGCGCGAGCCGACGCAGAACACGACGGTGCTCGTCTCGGAGTCGTCGCTGTACGCGCCGGTCCACGTCGACACCGCACGCGGGACGTTGCTCACCGACGACGCGGAGTTCGTCGCGGAGACGTACGAGTGGTGTGAGCGCAACTGGGAGCGTGCGGAGTCGTTCGACCTCCGGACGCCCCCGTTGTCGGTGGTTCGCGACACGATGGACGCGGAGTTCCGGCCGGACGCTCGCGAGGACTTCGACCGCGTGTTGGACGGCGCCGCCGAGGCGCGCGACACCACGGAGTTGGACGAGGTGGTGGCGTCGCTCCTCGTCGCCGCCAAACACGAACTGCTCCACTACGACGTGAGCAAGTGGGGTGAGGACATCGGCCTCGCCTCGAAGGCCACCTTCTCCCGCAAGAAGGGGAAGTTGGAGGAGATGGGCGTCATCACCACGGAGAAGGAGACGCTGGAGATGGGACGCCCCCGCCAGCGGCTCGTGCTCACGGACGACTACCGCGAGGAGGTCGACCGCAACGGACTCTCGACCCTCCTGGCGAACGTCGTCTACTGAGTCGTCCGGCGGACGCCGACTCCCGAGTCGTCCGGCGGACGCCGACCCTCCCGGTCTCCGTCCTCACCACCGCCTCACGCTCACTCGTCGGCAGGCGGTTCGAGGCCGAACACGTCGTACAGCTGTGTCTCGATCTCCGCGACGTAGCGGTCGAGTGTCGCCTCCAGCTTCTCGTCGTCGACGACGACGGCGGTCAGTCGCTCGGTCGGCTCGTCGGGTAACTTGACGCGGAAGGTGCCGGTCTCCTCGTCGTAGAACGGCTCGGACTCGTTCAAGATCTGCTGGTCGATCCCGTGGATCAACTCGGAGTCGTACGTCCCGTTCATCGTCTCGAAGGCGTCCTTGTACGCACGCTGGAGCTCCGTGAAGTAGTGGGCGTACTTGTCCTCGAACTTCTCCGGGTCGAACTCGGCCATACGCGTGATTCACCCGCTCGACTCTTACTTCCGACGGTCCGGCGTCACCCGGATCGGGTGCCCGCCTGGAGACCCCGGAGCCTCAGTCGTCGCCGGGTGCCGGAGCGGGTCCGCCGAGACTCGCCGGGCGACTCTCCGTGAGCGCGACGGCGGCGAGCCCGGCGGCGACGACGGCGAGCCCGCTCCCGACGCCGAACGCCACCTCGTAACTCGTCGCGGTCGCCACCCCACCGAGCACCAGCGGACCGACGACTCCGCCGACGCCCTTCGCGGTCGAGCGCAGTCCCATCAGCTCCGACTCCCTGTCCGGCGGTGCCACGTCGCCGATGAACGCGAGCGCGCCGGTCGTCATCGCGGAGAACGCGGCCGCGATCACCAGGAAGGCGACGGCCCCGACCGCCAGTCGTGCGACGGTGCCGGGGACGAGCGCGGCACTCGCCGCCAGCACTGCGAACAGTCCCGAGCCGGCCATCCCGCCGACGATCAGCGGCTTCCGACCGACACGATCCGTCAGCCGGCCGAACACGAGCATGAACACCGCCTGTGCCGCCGGGTTGATCGCCAACAGCGCACCCATCTGGAACTCGGTCAACCCGAGGCGACTCGGGAGGTACACCGGCATCAACCCCATCACGCCGATGACGGTCGTGTTCCGCAGCGCGAGCGCGACGTACAGCCACCCGAGTCCCTTCCGAGAGAAGTGTTGCCGGTCCGCCGCCGCGGGGAAGAGTCGGCGACGCACCTCCGCGACGATCCGGCGCGCGCTCGGTGGCTCGTCGGGGGTCGGCGTCGGGTCGGTGACGAACACCGCCGCGACCGTCGAGACGAGCGACGCGGCGGCGATCACGAGGTAGAGGCCGTCCGGCGCGAGCACCCCGAGCAGGAACCCGACGGCCAACTGCCCGCCGGTGAACCCGACCGCTCGCGCGGAGTTGAAGAAGCCGAGCGACTGCCCGCGGCCGTCGTCGCCACCCTTCTCGCTGGCGACGGCGAGCATCACCGGGGAGAACCCGACCGCGAACACCGCGTACAGCCCGCGGACGCCGATCGGGAGGTACACGCCCGGAATCGAGACCGGCAGCGGCGCCAGCGAGACGGTACTGTCCAACCCCGGCACGACCAACAGCGGCAACACTGCGGCGGTCGCGGCGAGCCCGGTCACGAGCAACACCAGCCGCCGTCGGCCCGTCACGTCCGCGATCGCACCCCAGACGGGCGACAGCAGCATCATCCCCAGGAAGTAGGCGGTCGTCACCGCGCCCACGAGCGACGCCGAGCCGCCGGCCTCGCCGACGTAGAAGGCCAGTCCCGTCCCCATCAGGATGCCGGCGGCGAACCGGTTCGACGCGGCCAACACGACTGCGATCCGATCGAGACGACTCACTACCCACCCTCCGGTCGCCCCCGGCTAAAACCGGGCGGAGTCGGACGCACGTGCCGGTGTGGGGTGTGGTGACGGGCGGCTCGACACGCGGAGAGGGATCGACACGTGGTGTCCCAACTGGGGAGACGACGGATTGGGTCGCCCGACCGATGCGCCGTCGGGACCAGTTCGACTGTGTTCCACATCGAACACAGTACATGGACGAAACGACTATTACTGATGTGGTTGAAATATCATAACGACGAACAGATGGGGCGAGAGTACGCGTCACGAGAGAACTACGATACCGGACCGTCCGGAGAGCGAGAGCGGACACGTCAGTCGGACGACTCGTGGGAGTGGTGGAGCGGCGAGGGCGACGCCGTCCGGCGTGAGTCCGCTGGCCCTGGTACGAACCCCTCGTGGGAAGAGGCCGAGGCGTACTACCAACGCGAGATCGAGGACACGGACGAGTACAAGACACTCCAGCGGATGGAGAAACGCTACGGACGGCTGTTCGACCAGTGGGTCGAGGAAGGTGTACCGACCGACGCGATGGGAGATCGCGAGAGCATCCAAGCCTACCGCCGGCACAAGGGGACGCCGATTCCGTGGTACATCGACGACTTCAACGACAACTCCCTGTGGCGCAACACCACCGACATCTTCGAGGACGACCGCGAGGGCCGCGACGGACAGACAGACGTGCCCGACTCGGTCCGTGAGGTGCTCAGTTCACCGGGCCGGTCGCTCAATCCGGCGGTCCAACGTGCGGTCGAGGAGCGGATGGGCGATTCGTTCGGTGACGTACGGATTCACACTGGGCCGAAAGCCGCCGCGGCCGCCGACGAACTCGACGCCCGCGCGTTCACCGTGGGCAATCACGTCGCGTTCGGTGCCGGCGAGTACGACCCCGAATCTGTGGAGGGTCAGCACGTACTCGTCCACGAGTTGGCACACGTCCGTCAGCAGACGCGCGGAGCGGTGTCGATGCTACCGACGGACGCGCCACTGTCGACCGATAGAGAGGAAGCGGACCCCGAGAGAGTAGCCGGCGGTATCACTCGTCGAGTTTTCCGTGCCACCCAAAACGGGGACGACGACAGTCGATCTGTCACGATCCACCTCCAGCGACTGAACGCACAGAACCCCACCTCGGAACCACTCGACGCGTGGGCGTCCTCGTTCGAGATCGTTCAGTACGTTGACGAGGATCGGGAGCTGCTACACGAGGCAGAGTCCGGCAGCACGCGGATTCGACCCTCTGTCGGAGACGACGTGACGAGACGACTCCGGGTCGACGTAGCGGAACTCCCCGAACGGGACGAGATCGGCGGGGAGTACGACAGAAATCTTGCCGTAGCGAAGGTTTCGGTAGGAGACACCGAGTTCTGGATGGCTGCGGCCAGCGGGAAGCGGCAGGCTGGAGAGGGCGACGAGAGCAACCCACTGCTACCTGGTCCGTTCAAAGACGAGCGTGTGTTCGACCATCGTGCCGACGACAACGACCTCCAGTCCAGAGGAATGTGGGACAGCGAAGTGAAGATCGCAGAACACGTGATCCGAGAGTTCGATCTCGGTTCCGAGAGTGGTGAGATACACATCTTCTCGGAACGCAGACCGTGTCGCTCGTGCCGGATCGTCCTGAGTGCGCTCGAATCGGAGTTCGATCGAGGGAGTGGCGAATCGACAGTGTCGATCAGCTACGGATCGGAGTACGAGAGATGACGGTCGACCACTATCTGGGCCGACGGGTAGTCCGACGCCTCGTCGAGGCGGGAGTCGCAGAGTGGGACGACTTCGCCGGCTGTTCACGGGACGAAGTCGGAGACGTAGAGCGAACGTTCGGTGTCGAGTTCCCCGAGACGTACCGGTCCTGTCTTCGACAGTTCGGGCGTGAGTCGGGGCCGCTCTTCGTCGGCGAAGACGTCACCGTCGACACGCTACCCGCCCAACGAGAGTACGCGGAGCAGCGACTGGAAGACTGGGGGCTGGACTTCGTGTTCGGGGACACACACTTCGTCTTCCTCGGCCACCAGGGCTACTCGTTCCAGTTCTTCGACACGAGTGCCGGAGACGACCCACCCGTCTACTCGCTGTTGCCGGACGAGGAACCGACGAGGGACGCCGACTCGTTCTCGACGTGGGTGCTCGAAGAGGCCGATCGCGTCGTCCGAGTCGAGACGGGGTCGACACGAGGGTTCGACGTCTGAGACCGTTCCCAGACGGGTGTGTTCCGTTCGCGCTCGGGGGATGGTCCCCTCCGTGCCCGGAGTGTGACCCCCGACGACGGGTCGTCACACCGACACCCGGTCGTCGCCGGACACCTCGTCTTCTCGACAGCACCCGTCTCCCGAGTGCCGGCAGACACCACGCGCCGTCTCGGTACCTTCGAGTACGCGCCCGCCGAACGCGACCGTATGGAGATCGTCGTCACGCGGCAGTCGATCCACGGGATGCCGGCCAGCGACTACGCCGCCGCGCTCCGCGAGCGGCTGCCGGACCACGAGGTGACACTCGCACGGACGCCCGACGAAGAGCGGGACGCGATCCGTCGCGCCGCCGTCGTCACCGGCGAGGGACGGCGCGCACAGACACACATCGCGGCGGGCGACGCCGCCCACCTCCGGCTCGTCGCCTGCGTGTACGCCGGGACGAGCCACCTCGACACCGACGTGTTCGCGGACGCGGACGTGCCGCTGACGAACGCATCGGGTGTCCACGGGCCGAACGTCTCGGAGTACGTCGTCGGCGCGCTGGTGTCGCTGGCGCGCGACTTCCGGCGTGCCACCCGGCAACAGGACCGTCGCGAGTGGAGCTCCTACCAGTGTCGGGAACTGTACGACAGTACCGTCTGCGTCGTCGGGCTCGGCGCCATCGGCACCGCGGTCGCGGAGCGACTCGCCCCGTTCGGCGTCGAGCGCGTCGGCGTCCGCCACACTCCGGAGACGGGTGGCCCAGTCGAGCGAGTGTACGGCTACGACGACTTCCACACGGCGCTCGCGGACGCGGACCACCTCGTCCTCGCGTGTCCGTTGACGGACGAGACGGAGGGCCTCCTCGACGACGAGGCGTTCGACACACTCCCCTCGCACGCTTCGCTGGTCAACGTCGCCCGCGGTGCGGTGGTGGAGACGGACGCGCTGGTGCGTGCGCTGCGGTGGAACCGTCTCGGCGGCGCGTTCCTCGACGTGACGGACCCCGAACCGCTCCCGCCGGACCACCCGCTGTGGACCTTCGAGGACGTACGGATCACCCCGCACAACGCCGGGCACTCCCCCGAGTACTACGAGCGGACCGCCGACGTGTTGGCGCGCAACGTCGCCAACCTCGTCGCCGACGAGCCGCTGGAGAACCGCGTCGTCTGAGCATCCCCGGCCCCGCTCGGTGCCCTTCCGTCGGGATCAGTCGGCGCCGTCCGACTCCCCGAGTCGCCGATCCCACGCCTCGCCCGCGGCCGCTCGTTCCTCGCGGGCCAGTCGTCCGAACGAGTCCGACTCTGCACTCGCGTCAGTGTCCGTCGGCTCCGGGTCGGCGTCTGAGAACGCTGCTCCGGCGGCCGGGGGACCGGCCTCCGTCTCTCCCGCCGGGAGCCACCAGAGTGTCACGCCGTCCGACTCCCGGCGACGGAGCAGCCCCGACGCAGCCGCGTCGTCGAGCGCCGCCCGCGTCGCGTCTCCCGGCCGGTCGAGCCTGTCTGCGACCTCGCCCGTCGTGACTGCCGGTCCGTCCACGGCCGCGACCACTCGCCGTACGTCGTCCACGTCCGGTGGCGCGTCACGCGACGCCGACCGGCCGTCCGACGTGTCCGTGTCACCGTTCACGGTCGTCTGTGGGTCGTGATCCCTGATAAGTGCCTAGTCGGAGGCGTCTCGACACACCCCGTCTCGTCGGGTCGAACCGGGGCCCAGCGGCCACAGTCACGCCCCGTCGCGGCCGTCCGACTCGGCCTCACCCTCGTCGGCACTCGATCCGTCTCCGTCACCGCCTGTGTCCTCGACGGCGTACGCCTCGAGCGTCTCGCGGTCGATCTCGTCGAGGACCGCCTCGTTGGTCGCCGCCAACTCCACCGGCGGCGCGACGCCAGCCTCGTGGGCCTCGATCCACCGCGGGACACAGAGACACCAGCGGTCCCCGTCCGACAGCCCCGGGAAGTCGAGGTGTTCGCGCGGCGTGATCAGGTCGTTGCCGCGCCGCCGCGAGAACTCCAAGAACTCCTCGGTGACGACGGCACACACCTCGTGGCGGCCGGGGTCGCCGTCCAGACTGCGACAGAACCCGTCGCGCAACGCCCCCGTCGCGGGGTCGGTACAACACGGCTGGAGCGGCTCGCCGAACACGTTCCGGTCGGGGGCGTCGTCCCCGTCGGTCCGGTCGGCGTCCGCATCGGTGTCGGTCGGCACGTCCGCTCGTTGGACCGCCACCCGGAAGTCCGTGTCCCTGCCGGTGGTCGTCTCGGCGGTGCGGTCGTCTCGGCGGCGTGATCGTCTCGACACGACGCCCGTCCGCCCGCGGAGGAATCCTTTTGCCCGATGCGGGGGAAGCGTCGGGTATGGACGTCGACAGCCACGCCGAGGAGCTCGCCTCCTCCCTCGGTGTCGACAAAGAGGAGGTCAGAGCGGACCTGGAGAACCTGTTGGAGTACAGCGTCCCCATCGACGAGGCGAAACAGTCCGTCCGACGGAAGTACGGCGACGGGGGCGGCGGCGACGCCAGCCCGTCGGCGGTCGACGTGGCCGACGTGGAACCGGACGGCGGCAACGTCACCGTCACCGGCCGCGTGTTGACCGTCGGCACCCGGACGATCCGCTACGAGGGGACCGACTCCACCATCCGCGAGGGGGAGATCGCCGACGACACCGGCCGGATCAGCTACACCGCCTGGCAGGACTTCGGCTTCGAACCCGGCGACACGGTCACCGTCGGCAACGCCGGCGTCCGCGAGTGGGAGGGAGAGCCGGAGCTCAACCTCGGCGAGTCGACGACGGTCGCGTTGGAGTCCGAGGCGCTGGAGGTGCCGTACCCCGTCGGCGGCGACCGCGACCTGCTCGAACTGGAACCGGGCGACCGCGGGCGCAACGTCGAGGCGCGGGTGCTGGAACTGGAGGAACGGACCATCGACGGCCGCGACGGGGAGACGGAGATCCTCTCGGGTGTGCTCGCCGACGAGACTGCCCGGCTCCCGTTCACAGACTGGCAGCCCCGTCCGGAGGTCGCCGAGGGGGCCGAACTCCGGCTCGAAGACGTGTACGTCCGGGAGTTCCGTGGCGTGCCGTCGGTGAACCTCACGGAGTTCACGGAGGTCGCGCCCGCGGACGTGACCGTCTCCGACGAGGCACCGCGCGTCTCGATCCGCGAGGCCGTCGAGACCGGCGGGATGTACGACGTGGAAGTGGTCGGGAACGTCCTGGAAGTGCGAGACGGCTCCGGACTGATCCAGCGGTGTCCGGAGTGTGGCCGCCTCGTCCAGAACGGCCAGTGTCGCAGCCACGGGGCGGTCGACCCCGAAGACGACCTCCGAGTGAAGGCGATCCTCGACGACGGGACGGACACCGTCACCGCGATCCTCGGGACGGAGTTGACGACGGAGGTGTACGGTGGCACCCTGGAGGACGCACTCGACGCGGCGCGCGACGCGATGGATCGCGACGTGGTCGCCGACGAGATCGCGACGGAGATAGAGGGACGCGAGTTCCGCGTCCGCGGCCACCTGTCCGTCGACGACTACGGCGCGAACCTCGACGCCAGCGAGTTCGCGCCGACCGACGAGTCGGCCGCGAGTCGCGCGACGCGACTGCTCGAGGAGGTGCGCGCCGCGACGGACGGCGGTCGGCCCGTCGCGTCGGGGGCGGCCGTTCTCGATCGTTCGGCCGACGCCACGGGAGGTGACGGCGCGTGAGCGCGGACGGCGACGACGGCGGGCCGGGTGAGCGCGAGGTCGCCCACCGGCTGTTCGCCGCGGAGTTCGAGGACGCCGCCTTCGAGTACTCGGAGAGTGACGAGGATCGCGCGCCGAACTACGTGGTCACGCCGACCGGCGCGCGGGTCAACCGGCTGTTCGTGGCGGGCGTGCTCACGGAGGTGGAGACGGTCAACGAGGACACGCTGCGTGGACGCGTGGTGGACCCGACCGGGGCGTTCGTCACCTACGCGGGCCAGTACCAGCCCGACGAGGTGGCGTTCCTCGACCGGACGACGCCGCCGGCGTTCGTCTCGCTCGCCGGGAAGGGCCGGACGTTCCAGCCGGACGACTCCGACGTGGTGTACACCTCCGTCCGCCCGGAGCGATTGAACGAGGTCGACGCGGACACCCGCGACGCGTGGGTGGTCGACGCCGCGCGGGCGACGCTGCGTCGCGTCGGCGTGATGGCCGCCGCCCGCGAGTTCGCGGAGCGCGGCGACGCGTTGCGCGAACGACTCGTCGCGGCCGGCGTCGACGAGTCGCTGGCCGCCGGTGTTCCGCTGGCGCTGGACCACTACGGGACGACCGCGGGCTACCTGGAGGGGCTCCGCGAGGTGGCCGTCCAGGCGTTGGGTGTCGTCGCGGACGAACGCGAGGAGGTCGCGGCGACGACGCCCGACCCCGCCGCCGACGGCGACGCGGTCGGCCCGCTGCCGACGTGGGCCCGACTCGACGAGTCGGCAGCAGCGACGGAGGCCGACACGGGTGTGGCGGAGACCGACGCCGACCCGGACTCGACGGAGACGGCCGCAGACGTGGGCGAGGTCGACGGGGAGACGAGTGCGGTCGACACGGACGCGACGCAGATGGACACGGACGCGACGGCGGCGACCGCGGACACGAGCGACGGCGGACAGTCGGCGGCGCCGGCGACGGAGACGGAGTCGACGACGGCGACCGGCGACGCGCCGACGGAGAGTACGGCCAGCGGCGGCGGCGAACCGGCGGCGACGACCCCGACGGAGACGGCGACCGCAACGGACACCGGTGGCGCGCCGACGGAGAGTACGGCTTCGGAACCGGACCCCGGAGAGACACCGACCGAGGAGAGCGCCTCCGAGACGGACCTAGAGACGGAGACGGACACGGACACGGACGACCTGGGCTCGTTCGAGGACACCGGTGATGCGTCGGTCGGAGGCGCCGACGGCGACGCGCCCGCCGGAGACGCCGTCGACGGCGACTCGTCGACGGCGACGGTCGCGGACGACTCCGAACCGGTCGACGCCACCGACGACCTGGGCTCGTTCGACGACACCGGCGGCGTGGCGGACGACGGCGGCGACCTCGGGTCGTTCGAGGACCCAGCCGGCGGCGCGGACGACGACCCCGTCGCCGAGGGTGACGACACCACGAGCGACCCGGACGACGCGACGGAGGCAGCCGTCGACCCGGCGGACGTGGACGAGGACGACCTCGACGACGCCCTGACCGAGGAGGAACGCGAGGAAGTGATGGCGGAACACGACGTGAGCTTCTCGACCGGCACCGAGGTGCCCGATCCCGAGGAGTCCGAGTTGGACGCTCCCGATCCCGAGGAGATCGTCCCCGACGCCGACGAGGGCGAGTCGACACCTGCCGCGACCGAGACGACGACTGGCTCGGCCGGCTCCGCCGAGGCGACCACCGGCTCGGCCACGGAGACGACGGCCGACGACGCGACGGAGACGGCGGACGCCGAGTCGGAGACCGACTCCGACGACGAGGCGGAGACGCCGGATCTCGACGACGTGAACCTCACCGCGGCCGTCGTCGACGTGATGGCGGAGTTGAACGACGGCGACGGTGTCGACCGCGAGGAGGTGCTGGCGGCGACGGTAGACCGCTACGGTGCCTCGCCCGAGGACGTGGAGGAGGCGATCCAGGACGCGCTGATGAACGGGCAGTGTTACGAGGCGGGCGGCGGACTCAAGCCGATCTGATGGCACCCGACGACGGAGACGGCTCGGCACCCGATCGGAGAGACGGATCGCCCCTCGCCAGCGGTGACGGGGGACACACCGACTCGCGGTCGCGCGACCGCCGGCCCCTCGTCGAACCCGTCCCGGACGCACCGGCGGCGACCGCGCGACTCGACGGCGAGCGAGCGCTCGTGGTCGCCGACTACCACGCCGGGATCGAGGTGGGGCTCCGTTACGAGCGCGGCGTCGAACTCGACAGCGCCGCGCCGCGTCGCCGCGAGCGACTGCTGTCGCTGGTCGACCGTACCGACCCCGACCGGCTCGTCGTCGTCGGCGACTTCGGGCACCGCGTCTCCGGCGCGGGCGACACGGAGCGCGACGAGATCGAGACGCTGCTCGACGCGCTCGCCGTCCCGGTGACGCTGGTGCGCGGGAACCACGACGCCGGTCTCGCGGAGGCGTTCGCGGACCGCCTGCAGACGACCGCGCCCGGCGGGACGCGGATCGGACGCGTCGGGTTCGTCCACGGCCACACCTGGCCCGACCCGGACGTGTTGGCCGCCGACGTGGTCTGTGTCGGCCACGAACACCCCGCGGTCAAACTCGCCGACGAGGTGGGCCGTGCCCGCGCCGAGCGGGCGTGGCTCCGTGGCCCGCTCGCACGCGAGCCGTTCGCCGAGGAGGGTGTCGCCGCCGAGTGGAACGCGCCCGAACTCGTCGTCGTCCCGGCGTTCAACGACCGGTCCGGCGGGACGTGGGTGAACGTCGAGGGCCAGGGGTTCCTCGCGCCGTTCCTCCCCGGCGCACTCCCCAGCGCGCAGGCGTACCTCCTCGACGGGACGCGGCTCGGGGACTACCGCGGGGTGTGAGTGGTACCGGTCGCCTCCGGCGTGAGTGACGGACGGGCAGATCCGCCGGCGTGAGTGACGGACGGCTCCCCGACACCGGGAGCGGCCGGTGGTCCCGTTCGCCGGCGTCTCCGGGGTGTGGTACCTGTTTTCACTCGAGTCTGCACCGAAGTGCTTATGTAGGATACTGCAGTAGTCGTAGTCACCAGAGCGCCTTCGGGCGTGGTGTATCGTGCGCGGAATGACACAGCGTTCTCGAACTCGTACGGCCGGACGCGACAGTTCCGCAGCGACCGCCACGCCCGGAGCGGTGATGGTGTCGAGGTACTAACCATGGCAACGGAATCGGAAGTACTCGAGAAACACGATCTCGAACCGATGGACGAATCGCGAAACGTACAGCTAGACGACGAGAAACTGGAGACTGGGTCCAAGGGCGAACTGATCAAACTCGCCGGCCAGCTCCGGGATCGTCGGAACGACCTGAACCAGATGGCCTCCGATCGCGCCTCCACACGCGACGACCTCAACGCGAAGACACGCGAGAAGGTCGACGAGGCCCAGGAACACCGCGAGAAGCGGGACGAGCTCAACGAGCAGGTCCAAGAGCACAAGGAGAGCCGCAACCAGCTCAACGCCGAGGCCAACGAGCTCTTCGACGAGGTCGAGGAGATGAAACAGGACCTCGAACTGGACGACGAGAAGTCCATCGAGGAGCTGAAAGAGGAGATCGAGGACCTCGAGTTCAAACAGCAGACGGAGGTGCTCGACGCCGAGGACGAGCGCGAGCTGATCGAGAAGATCGAGACCAAGCGCGAACAGCTCCAAGAGCGCAAGGAGAAGGTCGACCAGAGTGACGAACTCGAGGACCTGATCGAGGAGGCCGAGGAGGTCCGCAGCGAGGCCTCCCAGCACCACCAGAAGGTGACGGAGCTGGCCGACGAGGCCCAGGAGCACCACAACGAGATGATCGAGGCCTACCGCGAGGCCGACGAGATCCGCGACGAGGCCGACATCGTCCACGAGAAGTTCGTGGAGGCCCAGGAGGCGGCCGACCAGCACCACGAGGACTTCGTCCGCGTCCAGAAGCGCCTGCGCGAGTTGGACAAGAAGGAGGAAGAAGAGCAGAAGGAAGAGCGCGAGAAGAAGGCCGAAGAGGAACGCGAAGAGGCCGAGGAGATCTACCAGAAGTTCAAGGACGGCGAGACCCTCGACACCGAGGACCTGATGAAGCTCCAGAAGACGGGGCTGCTGTAGTCGCCGCACTGTCGCCGGCGTGACGCCGGCTCTTCTCTCTCACCCCACGCCCGAGTGGCGACGCCGTCGGTGTCGGTCCAGCGGTGGGTGTCGAACTCGCAGAGTCGTGTCCCGACGACGAACCGTCGGTATCGGCGGTCGGGACTAGAGGTGCGTCGGTTCGGGTGGAACCGAGTGACGATTCGACAGAATCTCCGACGTCGGGTGTCGCCGTCGCCCGGTCAGGCCAGCGACTCGCCGTCGAAGGCCGTCGCCTCGTAGTCGACCTCCATCAGGTCGAGGATCGTCGGGGCGATGTCGTAGAGGTCGGTGCCCTCGGGGACGGAGACGTCCGGGTCGTCGACGAGCAGCGTCGCGTTCTCGAAGCTGTGCATCCCGTTGCGCGGGCCGTGGTAGAACACGCCGTCGTCGCTGGGCTTGAACTTCGCCTTCAGGTCGAACCCCTCGTTGGGGATCACGACCAGATCCGGCGCGATGTCGTCGTGGGCGCCGTCGAACACGTCCTCGCCGACGACGACGCGCTTGGCGACCGGCTCGCCGTCCGGACCGGTCATCGCCTCCAACTCCTCCTTGAGTTCGGCGCGTTTCGCCTCGAACTCCGCGGGTGGTACCGCACCGCGCGGTTCGCGACCCTCCTTGTTGATGTAGAATCGGCCGGGGATCAGCGAGTACGCCTCCGTGTCGTCGGAGATGTCCGCGAGTTCCTCGTGGTCGTCGTCCGCGAACGAGAGCCAGCCGTTGTCCGCGAGCCAGCGGTTGCAGTCGACCTCGTACACCTCGTGCATGAAGCCGTGGTCGGAGGCGATCACCATCGTCACGTCGTCGGGGAAGGTCTCCCGGAGTCGCCCGATGTAGTCGTCGACCGTCCGGTAGAACGCCATGAACTCCTCGTAGTACTCACCCTCCTCGAGGTAGTCCTCGAACAGGAAGTGGTTCACGCGGTCGGTCGTCATGAACACGCCGAAGAACAGGTCCCAGTCGTCCTGCTCGGCGTAGTGGTCGAACGCCTCGTAGCGGCGGTCCAGCGTCTCGTTGGCGTCCGCGAGGAACTCCGTCTTGTCGTCGTCGTGGCCGAGCTTCGGGTCGGCGTCGATCTTGTACCCGATCCCTGAGAGGTACTCGCCGAGTTCGTCCGGGTAGGCGGCCTTCTCGATGGACGGCGAGAGGAACCCGGAGACCATCCGTTGGACGTTCCGCTGTGGCGGGAACGTCACGGGGACGTTGAACACGGAGGCGTCGCGGCCGGCCTCGCTCACGCGGTCCCACAGGCGGGTGGCCTGTACGTCACGCCCCATCGGGACGTACGTGTCGTACGAGCCGACCTCGCGATCCTGGAACCCGTAGACGCCGGTCTCGCCGGGGTTGACCCCGGTCGTGAGCGCCGGCCAGCAGGCGGACGACTCCGGCGGGACGATGGAGTCGATGGCCCCACCGGCACCCTCCTCCATGATCGACGCGACGTTCGGGAACTCCTCGGGGTTGTCGGCGAGCAGGCTGAACGGGACGCCGTCGATGCCGACGAAGGCGACGCGCGGGTCGTCGTCGCCACGGATTCGGTCGAACAATCCCATACGCGCCCTTCAGACGGTCGACGTAAATCCCTTTCAGTATCCTTCCGCGCCGGGAACCCCGAACTGCCCGGGTGGACTGCCCGCCGACCGTCGCTCGCGACGCGACTCACTCGACGGCGAAGGGACTCGCCGTCTCCGTCCACTCCCAGCCGGGGAGTCGCGTCTGGAAGCCGGCCGCCAGCGCGGCGTCGAGGTCGTCGACGCCCGCCGGCTCGGCGTCTGGGGGAGCGGAGTCGCCGGATTCGGTGTCACCCGTCGCGGGCGGCCCACCACCGTCGACGTGTGTGTCGGCGTAGTGGAAGGTCGCCTCGGCGAGCGTCGCGAGCGGCTGGCCACCGGCGATCGTGCTCGCCAGCAGTCGCCCCAACTGTTCGTCGACGACGAACCCGGGGTAGTCGTCGACGACGTCGAGGTCGCGCAGCAGGGCGACGAGCGCCGCGACGTTGACAGCTCGGTCGCCGTCCGCGAACACCGCGTCCACCTCCGCGCGGTAGGCGGCCGGTGAGACGGGCTCGAACTCGGCGTCGAACGCCTCGCCGAGCGCCGACCGGGTCGCGTCGATCAACGGGACCACCGTGTCGGCCCGCTCGCGGACGTAGTCGCGTTCCGCCCGGACCGTCTGTGGTGTCACTCGCACACCCGTCCCGACGGAGACGAGGGGGTTGTGGTTTGCGAAGGCTTTTGTAACTCCGCGCGGGAGTACGGTGTAAGCGGATTCTCGTCGCCGTCGCGCGACCGACGCGCCGACTCGGCGCCGCGACCGGGCGTCGCCGCCCGGCAGACGGGTCGGACACACTCCGACCGTCTCGGGACCGAGTCGGCTCCGCACAACCACCATGTCACGGGTCAGATCCACACTCCCGGTACGTACGTCCTCGCAGCCATGAGTCAAGTCGAACGTCAACTCGAAGAGACGAAGGCACAGATCGAGTCCGAGATCCCAGACGACATCTCCGTCACCGACGTGACCTACGAGGGGCCGGAGCTGGTCGTCTACACTCGTCACCCGAAACAGTTCGCCCGCAACGGCGACCTCGTCCGGAACCTCGCCTCGAAGCTCCGCAAGCGGATCACCGTCCGCCCACACCCGGACGTGTTGTCCGCGCCCCGCGAGGCCGAAGACGACATCCGGGAGATCATCCCCGAGGACGCCGGGGTGACCGACCTGGACTTCCACCAGGACACCGGCGAGGTCGTCATCGAGGCGGAGAAACCCGGACTCGTCATCGGCCGCCACGGCTCGACGCTCCGGGAGATCACCAAACAGGTCGGCTGGACGCCCGAGGTAGTCCGCACGCCGCCCATCGAGTCATCGACGGTCTCGAACGTCCGCAACTTCCTGAAACACGAACGCGAGGAGCGCCGCGACGTGTTGGAGAAGGTCGGCCGCCAGATCCACCGCGAGGAGATGGCCGACGACCAGTGGGTCCGCATCTCCACGCTCGGCTGTTGTCGCGAGGTCGGCCGCGCGGCCTTCGTGCTCAACACCGCGGAGACGCGTATCCTGATCGACTGTGGCGACAAGCCCGGCTCCGACGACGTGCCGTACCTGCAAGTACCCGAGGCGCTCGGTGCGGGCGCGAGCAACCTCGACGCGGTCGTGTTGACGCACGCCCACCTCGACCACTCGGCGTTGATCCCGCTGCTGTTCAAGTACGGCTACGACGGCCCGATCTACTGTACGGAGCCGACACGGGACCTGATGGGGCTGCTCACACTGGACTACCTCGACGTGGCCGCCAAGGAGGGGCGGACGCCGCCGTACGACTCCGAGCAGGTCCGCGAGGCGATCAAACACTGTATCCCGCTGGAGTACGGCGACGTGACGGACATCGCGCCGGACGTGAAGCTCACGATGCACAACGCCGGCCACATCCTCGGCTCGGCGGTGTCGCACTTCCACGTCGGCGACGGGCTGTACAACGTCGCCTTCTCGGGTGACATCCACTACGAGGACACGCGGCTGTTCAACGGCGCGGTCAACGACTTCCCGCGGGTGGAGACGCTCGTGTTGGAGTCGACCTACGGCGGTCGCAACGACTACCAGACGGACCAGGAGGACTCCGAGCGGAAGCTGTTGGAGGTGATCCGGGAGACGTACGAGGACGACGGGAAGGTGTTGATCCCGGCGTTCGCGGTCGGGCGGTCACAGGAGATGATGCTCGTGTTGGAGGAGGCGATGCGGTCGGGGAAGATCCCCTCGATGCCGGTCCACCTCGACGGGATGATCTGGGAGGCGACGGCGATCCACACCACCTACCCCGAGTACCTGCGCGACGACCTCCAAGACCGGATCTTCCACGAGGACGAGAACCCGTTCCTCGCCGACGAGTTCAACCACATCGACGGCGGGGAGGAGGAGCGGCAGGAGGTCGCGGACGGTGATCCGTGTATCATCCTCTCGACGTCGGGGATGGTCACCGGCGGGCCGATCATGTCGTGGCTCCGCCACCTCGGCAGCGACGAAGACTCGACGCTCACCTTCGTCGGCTACCAGGCACAGGGGACGCTCGGCGACAAGATCCAGCGCGGTCACGAGCAGATCCCGGTGCAGGACCCGGACGACCCCCGGCGCAACAGCACACTCAACCTGGAGATGGGCGTCGAGACGGTCGACGGCTTCTCCGGGCACGCCGACCGCCAGGGACTGGAGAACTTCGTACGGACGATGAACCCGCGGCCGGAGAAGGTGTTGTGTGTCCACGGGGACGAGCGGTCCGTCCAGGACCTCTCGTCGGCGTTGTACCACGACTACAACATGCGGACGTTCGCGCCGAAGAACCTGGAGACGTTCCGGTTCAAGTGACCGGGCGGCGCCGACCGGGGTCGAACCCCGTTCGCACCTCGGCGCAGGGGTCACAGCCGGCCGTCTCTCTCGTCGTCGAGGTCAGAAGGTGATCACTGCCGACTAGGCGTATATCAGCAGCCGAACCCAGACGGTGTACCCGCGGTAACTGACGAGTCGTCCCGACTCTCCGTCCGGCCGGTCGGTGAGCCGCTCGTACCGCTCCCTCGTCTCGTCCAGGTCTCGCTGTGGGACGGAGACGACCACGAACGCTGCCGTTCCGTTCGACTCGTAGGCACCGACCGCCCGCTCGGTCACACGCCGGAGGCGGTCGTCGTCGACCGCCGACAGCGGGACCGGTTCGACGTCGAACGACTCTGACGGGACGACCGTCGCCTCCAGCTGTCCACCGGGTCCCGATCCGACGAACCCCGCACAGCCGGCGACGAGCACGAGTAGGGTGACCGCGGTCACTCTGTGCACGCCGTTCATACGACGACGTTCGGCTCCTGTTTTGAGTGGGCTACGGAAGTTCCGTACGATCTGCCGTCAGCGTAGTGACCGCCGTGTCCACCGAGCATCGGGACGTGTCCGTCTTCGTACAGATACCACGGTCCACCGGAGTCGCCACCGTCGTCACTCGGTGTCGTCCCGTTCCGATCGGTCGACACCCCGCCCCGTGTGACTCGCGCCCGTCGCTCCGACGACGTGTCGTGACACCGTGTCGTAGTGTTCTGGCTCTCTACCCGACTTCTCTGCCAGGTGTCGGTTGATCTCCTGGATGTGGTCCTCGATCGTGTCACGCATCTCGTCGATGTCGTGAACGCCTGAATCGTTCTCTGACTTGTTCATATTTCGGCTGTTTCGACGATAGTGTCGACGTGTTGGTGGACTGCTCTGTACGCGACGGAGAGGCACTCGTCGTTCGTCAGCCCCTCTAGTCGGTCCGGCTCTAAGTACCGTCGCTCGTCTTTAAGGTATCCGTTCTTAAGAAATCTAACGACGATTCCGTGTTCGAACATATCGTATCCATTGTAGTATGGGCGTGGATCGTGCTCGATACCGACTACAGAGGGTATACTCGCGTCTCTCAGATCTATAAACTCGATGTAAAATCCAACAAGTGGTTCCTGGGAGTCCGGATTGACTCCAGGGATCGCTCCGACGTCCCGACCTCGTTTCTCGTGTACACGGAGTTCGATGTCGTCTCCGAGACGGGATGCTCGGTACGTGTCGTACTTTTCAGGGTTGTACATGAGTGATCTGATCACGGGTCGGAGTGGGTCCCGTCTGCTCGCAGGTGTCCTCGCCGATCACTACGTCGAACTCCCCGTCGGAGCCACACAACTGGACACCTCGTTCGACGGACGAGGCGTTCTCAGCAGCGACCGTGACGGTGCTGTCGCGCAACTTCCCGTTTGTCAGCTCTCGCGCACCGATTGCGATACACGGTGCGCCGTCGCCTCGTCCCGACGTCTCGTCCTCCTCGTAGCGAAACACGTCCGACTCCGCGGTCGCGTCTCCAGACGGGAACCGGACCCGTTCGGCGTCCTCGTCGTACTCCGCCAGTGTGAACTCGGCTACTTCCCCGACGTTGATAGTCGTCTTCGTCGGCTGTTCGCGCCCTTCCCACTCACACAGTGTCGAGACATCGGTTACGACTTCGTCTGTCACGACGGTCAGGTCGAGGCGAGGCTTACAGTTCTCGGCTGCACGTCGTCCCGTGTTCTCGATACGGACGCGGTAGGTCCTCGTCTGGTCGTTCATCGCAGAGGGACCGACGACGACACCGTCGTCCGCGACCGACAATCGCGGTCGCTTCCACAGCCGCCACCCCAGTGTGGCAGAGAAGCCGCCGACGCCGACGGTCAGGAGGTTCGGGAACTCTTCGAGGAGTCCCCTCAGCAGAGCCCCGCCGGGCGAGGTCTCCGTCGGTGTCCTGGTCTCGGTACTGGTCGACAGCAGTGAGATACACCGTTCCACCGTCTCGATCATCTCTGGAGACAGCAACTCACTGATCATCTATCGCTGAATCTGTCTCCATCTAATATAAGATTACTGTGGGCCAAGAGCAGCCTGTCGGCGCGTCGCTCTCCGTTCGAAGGACCTCGGTGTGGGTCCCGACAGGTAATTGTGGGTCCCGCCACACCGAGGTGGTATGAAACGGCTGTGGGGGGACGACGGTACCACGGAGGCGTTCCGGACGGAGTTCGAGACGTGGGCGACGGACAACGGGGGCGAGGTCCAGTCGAGCGACGAGGGCGCGGTGTTCTGTGAGTTCCCGGGGACGGAGAACCACGCCAGCTTCGAGTTGGGCGTCTACGAGGCCAGTGGGCAACACGTGCTCCGGTTCGACACGATCCGCGAGGAGATCGAACTGAAGGTGTTGTCGGAGTACTCCATCGACGGCTCCACGTTCGTCGTCAAGTCCGACCAGGGGAGCCGCCAGTTCGAGATCGACGTGCAGAGCGGGAACTGGAGCGTCCGCAAACGGCCGATCTGACGGCGACCGGGATGCGGTGGCTCGCGACACACGACGACGACCCCGCCAGCGGCGCGACGCGTGTCACTCCCAGTCGCGTTCTCGGTCGCTGGTCGCGGCGTGGCCGAGTTCGCGTTCGACGGCCTCGACCTTCTCGGCGGCGCGGCCGTCACTGTCGCGTTTGTCGTCGATCTTGAGGAACGTGCTGACGCGGTCGCCGTCGACGGCCTCGTGGGCCGCCTGGACGGCGGCGAACAGCGTGTCCACGTCGTCCGCCTCGATCACGGTCCCCATCGGGTTCGTCTCGTAGCGCACGTCGAAGTCGTCCAGCGCCGCGACGGCCTCCGCCACCTCGCCGGCCATGCTGTCTTCGATCACCGGTGCGACCGACAACATCGCGATCACGGTCATGCGCCGCCCTACGACGGCCGCCCGCAAAGCCGTTCGGCTCCGGTCGCAGGCGGCGGCCGTCGGTCGGAACGTCGGGCGACACGAGGCGACTCCGGCGAGTGGTGACGGACGACACGAGGGGACCTCGGCGAGCGGTGACGGACGGCGTGGTGTGACTTTTTGTGAGGGGTGTCGTACCGGGTGGCGTGACAGTGGACGCCGACAGAGTCGTGACGGTCGCTCGTGCGCTCGTCCGAGAGGCGCGGGCCGAACAGCTCACCTTCCTCGCGGGGAGTATCGCCTACCACGCGTTCGTCTCGCTACTGCCGTTGTTGCTGTTGCTGGTGCTCGTCCTCTCGGCGCTGGGGGAGTTGGCGCCGACGGAGGCGGTGTTCACGGTCGTCGGCGCCGCGTTCACCGAGGGTGCCGCGGACGTGCTACTCGGGGAACTCCGCCGGACGAGTCGCTCTCGGCGGCTGTCGCTCGTCGGTGGACTCGTGCTCGTGTGGGGAACGCTGCGAGTGTTCCGCGGCCTCGACACTGCGTTCTCGGACGTGTACGAGACGGAGGCGGCCAACGGCTTCCTCGACCAGGTGCGAGACGGGTTCGTCGTCTCCGTCGCGTTCGCGCTCGCGGTGGTCGTCGCCGGGACGGTCGCGTCGGCGATCCCCGGTGACGGCGCTGGCCCCGGCTGGCTGCTCGTCAACCGACTCGCGCTCGTCGTGGGGTTGACGCTGACGTTGTGGCCGATGTACTACGTGTTCCCGGACACGGACGTGACCGCCCGCGAGGTGCTCCCGGGGACCGCCTTCGCCGCCGTCGGCCTGACCGTGTTCGTCTCGCTGTTCGGGGTGTACGTCGACTGGAGCGGCGAACAGCCCGACGAGAGTGTGCTCGCCGCCATCCTCGTCTTCCTCACGTGGCTGTACGTCTCCGGCCTCGTCGTCTTGTTGGGGGTGGCGCTCAACGCGGTGCTCTCGAACCGCAGCGAGGACGTGTCGATCGACCCAGTGTTCGGCGACGCCGGGACGACGGCGACCGCGCGCCGCGACCGGCTGGCGACCGAGCTCGCCGCCGTCGACCGCCTGTTCGCGGACCCCGGCTCGTTCGGGATCGCTCGCGGCGACGACCGCGTCGATCTGCCCGCGCCCGACTCGGTGACCGTCACGGACGAGGCGTCGGCCACGGACGACGCCGACACCGAGTTCGCCGTCGAGTTCCGGTGGCACGCGTCGGCGTCTGCGTCGTCGGGTAGCGGCGCAGACGACGAGTCGGCGTGACTCTCGGCTGCAGTACCGTCACAGGGGCGCCGTCGACGGCGTCCACGGGGTCGCCTGAGCCACGATCTGGGGACCAGAACCGCCGGAGCTACGTTCTCGCGGCTCGACCCGACGCGTGTGTACCGTTCACACCCAGTTCGCCGACTGTGTGCGGAGCCACACCCCGAGGAGTCCGTCGCGCTGGTCGTCGAGATCGACCCCGAAGCGACCGACGAGGCGACGCTGACGGAGACCGTCGCCGACCTGGACGGCGAGACGGTCGAGGCGCTCGGCTTCGACGCCTACCGCGTCGACCTCCCGCAGACGGCCGTCGCGACGCTGTGCGAGACAGAGGGACTCGTCCGCGTCGAGACCGCGAACGTCGTCGCGCCCGGCGACGCGGGCGAAGACGTCTGACCCGTGGGTCGGTGGTGAGTCACTCCACCTCGTCGGGTGTCGGCGTCGCCTCCCCGGCTTCGAATCGCCCGGCGATCTGTGCCGCGTTGGCGGCGACGGCGTCGTACTCCGCGTCGGCCTGTGCCGCGACCAGCCGGAGGTGACTGGCCAACAGCGTCAGCGCTTGGAGCCGTTCGTCGCGGTCGCCGTCGGGGCGTTGGGCCGCGGTCGTGTCGACGCGGCCCTCGCGGACGACCCCGACGTGCAGCGCAGACACGTCGTCGGCGTCTGCCAACAACTCCCTGGCGGTCTCCAACTCGCGTTCGAACACCTCGTCGTCGACCTCCTCGCCCGGTGACTCGCCGTCTGTTCGCCCGTCTTCCGTCCCGCCGTCGGTCACCACGCGGCCGGCGTCTCCACGTTCGCTCGCGTCACTGGCTGTGTCGTCTGTCACGTCTCCAGGGAGGCGCGCGTCGGACAAAAAGGTCGGCGCGAACGGTCGCCGCGGATCAGGCGGGGCGCGGGCGGGCGGCGAACAGCGTCGACACGATGCTGAACGGCTCGTACACCGACTGGTGACACGGACAGTACACCTCGTTGGCGGCGTCGAACTTCGCCGAGCCGTCGAGTCCCTTGTACTTGGGGACACAACAGAAGTGGGTACACTTGTTGAGCCAGGCGACGAACCCCTGTGCGGTCGACGCCTGGAGCCACGTCTGGACGGAGTCGCTGACCTCGTACGTCTCGCCGTCGGCGCCCTCCGCGGAGCCACTGGCGGCGAGTTCCTCGATCACCGGCGAGCGGATCACGTTGACGAGCAGGTCGTTCTCCGTGTCCAACGACCGCCAGATCCCGTTGGCGGGCTTCCCGAGTCCGTCGACGCCGATCCCGTTACCCCACGACTCGTAGTCGGAGAACATGTCGACGGTGAGCCGGTCCCCCTCCGAGAGGTCCGACATCCAGTCGTACGTCGCCGAGGAGGGGGCGAGGAAGTAGTTCCCCTGCTCCGGCTCGTAGTCCGGCTGGACGGCCTCGTACGACTCCACGCCACAGAACTGGAACCACGCCGAGGAGTACGTCTTGCCGCCCAACTCCGTCTCGGCGACTTTGATCGTCCGACCGCCCTCTTTGACCTCCTTCACCTCGGGCCAGACACCTTTCAGTTCCCCACCGTCGATCTCGACGGGGATCTGCGGCATCCCACGCGGGGCGGGTCCGGCCGTGTTCTCGATGGCCATCGCCTCGATGGCACCGCCACCGGCCCCCGAGGAGGAGGTGACACTGTTGATGGCCGCCGAGCCGGTCGCACCGACGCCGGCCAGCGTCGCGCCACCGACGACACCCTTGACGAACCGACGACGACCGGAGTCGCCGGGGTACTTGTCCTCGTCCGCGCTCATACCGAACTGCTCGGGTTCGACCACGCAAAAGCCTGACGAAGGTGGGTTCGCCCGCCCGTTCCCGGTCCCTCTCGGGCGGGTTCGGTCGTCTGGGACCGCGTTCCACGTCGGCGACGCTCGGTCGTCTGGGACCACGTTCCACGTCGGCGACGCTCGGTCGTCTGGGACCACGTTCCACGTCGGCGACGCTCAGTCGTCCGCGACCGCGTTCCACGGGGCGCGCTCGAAGTCGACGATCCGCTCGCGCTCCTCGATCGCGTCGACCCGCGCGAGCGTCTCCGCAGGCAGCGACAGTTCCGTCGCGGCGAGGTTCTCGCGGACGTGTGTCTCGCTCGTCGCCTTCGGGATCGCGGCGACGCACTCCTTCGAGAGGAGCCACGCCAACGCGACCTGTGCGGGTGTGGCGTCGTGTTCGTCTGCCACGGCGACGATCTCCGGCACCTCCGCCACGCGGTTGCGGGCGATCGGCGAGTACGCGACCAGCCAGTGGTCGTCCTCGCGGGCGTACTCGCGCAGGTCCGCCTGCGGGAGCAACGGGTGACACTCCACCTGGTGGGCGAAGATCGGCACGTCGAGGTGGGCGTGCGCGGTGTCGAGTTGGTCCGGTCGGAAGTTCGACAGGCCGACGTGGTCGATCAGCCCCTCCGCGTGGAGGTCGTTCAACGCGCGACACGTCTCCGGCGCGTCGTAGCTGTCGATGGGCCAGTGGACGTACAGGAGGTCGATCGTGTCGACGCCGAGCCGGTCGGCCGACGCCCGGGCGGTCTCGACGGCGGCCTCGTACCCGAGGTGCTCCGTCGACAGCTTCGTCGCGAGGAACACGTCCTCGCGGGCGACGCTCGACCGCTCGATCCCGGCGGCTACCTCGCGCTCGTTGTCGTACCCCTGTGCGGTGTCGACGTGCCGGTAGCCGGCGTCGAGTGCCGTCGCGACGCTCTCGGTACACTGTTCGCCCTCGAGTTCGTACGTGCCGAGGCCGAACCGGTGGAACTGGGTCACGGGTGTATACTCGTGTGGACCCGACCTGAGACTGTCGGAGTAGTGACGGTGATCCGACTGGGAACCGACACGTATACAATACTAGTCTATATAGCTACCAGCCGTGACCGTCGGAATCGCCGCCATCTGTCGATCCGAGGGTGACGACACGGTCGTCGTTGCCTCCGATCGGATGGTCACTGTCGGGACACAAGGTGGAATCGAATTCGAAGACACCGAGAGCAAAATCCAGGTTCTGAACTCCGGGGACGACTGCTCGGTCGTCGCCGTCGGTGCAGGGAGCAGTACGTACGTCGACGAGATCCTCGGTCGGTATGATCGCCTCGTCGAAGCCGCAGCGGAGCCCCCTACGACAGTTCCAGCCGTCCGGCGGTTCCTCAGACGAGCGTACGAAGACCGTGTCCAAGAGTCGATCGAGAACCAAATCGTCGGTCCGTACGGGTACGAACTGGACGACTTGCGTGACCCGAACGTCTCGGTCCCCCAGAGTCTCGAACAACGGCTGAAGACAGAGGTCAAACAGGCGGTCGAGAGACTCAGTACTCAAGCACAGATCCTCGTCGCGGGTGTCGACCAATCTGGTGGTCGAATATACATCGTCAGTGGGAACGACTACGACGAGTTCACCAACGTCGGCTACGCCGTCGTCGGCTCCGGTAGTGGCTCTGCACGGCTGACGTTCATCCGACGCCGATACGACCACACGTGTGGGTACCGGGAGGGAGTATTCACCGTGCTGGAGGCGAAGGATCAAGCAGAGGAACGACAGGGGGTCGGTAGTCGGTCCGATCTCGTCGCAGTAAACCAGAGCGGTGTGTCACCGTTCGACCAACACGAACGGACCGAGCTAGAGAACGAGATTGCGAATATCCGCGCCGAAGAGCGCCGTGTCCGCGAAGACATTATAACCGATTGGCGACCAAACTGAAATATGGTACGCTTTGGCCCCCCAATCGATCCGCCCTCGGACGGGACGGAGACGACACTGTTCGGTGAGACGGACGAAGGACTCGATCTCGAGCCCGGGGGGGACGACGTGTCACTCGACGAAGTGCTAGAGAGCATCGGTGTCGACGAGCCGTGACTGCCAGTCGCCCGAACTAAGTCCACTCCGGACACAGGAGGATCCGATGCAGGAACTCGTCGTCGCCTTCGAGAAGCGAGACGACCTGACGACCGACGAACTGCGCGAGTACTACCACGCGGAACACGCACCCATCGTCGAGCGACTCCCGAACCTCGTCGGGTACGACGTGACGTTCCCGTCGGACCCCGCCCGCTCGCCGTACGACGGGATCGCTCGCCTCCGGTTCCCCGACGGCGCGGCGATGCGCGAGGCGCTGGAGACCGAGACCGCCGACGAGATGGAGGCCGACGCCGCCGAGTTCGCCGACCCCGACTCCCTCGTCCAGATCGTCGGCGAGTACACCGACGTGTTGGCCGACGACTGACCCCCGCTCTCTCCTGACTCTCACGCGTGAGAACGCCAGTGGCGAACCCACCCACTGATTGCACGACGTGATAAAAATTCGTGGTAAGGTTTAACACGCCACGCCGGTTGCGGTGTGGTGCAACGATGTTCGAGCAATTCTCGAGCGGCTACTACCTGGGTGAACTGTACGTCCAACCCAGGGAGACGGAGACGGCCGCCATCCGACGAGCGGACCACGAGCGTGTCAACGAGCAGTTGTTCGGCGACGAGTCGGGTCTCACGCGACTCGACACACCGCTCGTAATGAAGCTCGGCACGCGGCACTTCCCGGTCGTCGGCGACGACGAGTTGCCCTCGGGGACGCTGGCGGTCCCCCAGGAGACGATCCCGGAGGACATGAAGTTCGAGGTGCCGGGACGCAACGAGGTGTTCCTCGCCGACGCCGACCGCACGGGAGAACTGCTCGAGTACGCCGGCTGGGACGGCGGCGAGGCGTACGTCTAGGGTCGTCCCACCCGCGGAGCGTCACTCACTGGACGGGTACTCACCCCGGCCGGTCTCACTCTCTCGATGTCGCCGACTGCGAGTCCCTCCACTCGCGAGTACCTACGGCGACACACCACAAACTCACGGGCCGGAGACAGAACGACGAGAGACGGCGACCCAGCCACCACCGAGTCGCCGAGGGAGAGGACGCCGGACTACTCCACGTAGTCGATGTCGCGGACGCGTTCCTCGGCCTGTTCCTGTGCGGACTCGTTGCGGCCGTAGATCTGTGGCGACTCGACGCCGGTGACGACGATCATCGTCCGCATCTGGCCCTCCAGCTCCTCGTCGATGGAGGTGCCCCAGATGATCCGGGCGTCCGGGTCGATCCGGTCGTAGATCTCCTCGACGACGCCCTCGGCCTCCTCGATGGACATGTCCGAGCCGCCGGTGACGTTCACCAGCGCGGAGTTGGCCCCGGAGATGTCCACGTCCAACAGCGGCGAGCGCAGCGCCGACTGCACCGACTCGCTGGCCTTGCTGTCGGACTCCGCCTCGCCGAGTCCGATCATCGCGACGCCACCCTTCTCCATCACGGTGCGCACGTCCGCGAAGTCGAGGTTGACGAGCCCGGGCTTGGTGATCAGCTCCGTGATCCCCTTCACCGAGCGCATCAACACCTCGTCGGACACCTTGAACGCCTGCCGGACGGGGAGTTTCCCGACCGCGTCCAACAGTCGGTCGTTCGGGACGACGATCACCGTGTCGGCAACGTCCCGGAGCCGTTCGAGTCCGGCCTCGGCGTTCGTCCGGCGCACCTCACCCTCCGCGGTGAACGGCGTGGTGACGATGGCGATGGTCAACGCCCCGATCTCGCGGGCCGCCTTCGCGACGACCGGCGCGGAGCCGGTGCCGGTGCCGCCGCCGAGTCCGGCGGTGACGAACACCATGTCCGAGCCGCTGATCGAGTCGTGGATCTCCTCTTGGGACTCGATGGCGGCCTCCTCGCCCACCTGCGGCAGCGAGCCCGCACCACGGCCCTGCGTCTTCTCTTTGCCCATCAGGATCTTCGTGTCCGCCTCGATGTTGACGAGGTGCTGGACGTCCGTGTTGGCGGCGACGAGGTTCGCCCCGTGGATCCCCTCCTCGGCCATCCGATCGACGGTGTTGCCGCCGGCACCCCCACAGCCGACGACCGTGATGTTCGTCTGCAGCTCCTGTAACACGTCCTGCAGTTCGTCGTCGGTCATCTCACCCGTCGGCCGACCGCCCCCACCGGCTCCCTCGGCGGGGGTGTCGCGGGCGTCCTCGGGGGCTCCCTCCCCCTCGGCCTCGTCGATTGCGTCCTCCACGATCGAGTCCATTTATAGGCTGCCGTTGTCGACGGAGACTAATGACCTTTCCCCTCTCGTCTGACTCGTGTCAGACGCCACGCCGGGTGATTTCGGCGGTCTCCGTCGCGCGCGCACGAGCGCGAGTCTCCGGATTCGGCCTCGCGACGACGCGTCCAACGGCCCGTCGATCGGGCGGTGTGCTCGCACGCGCTGCGGGCGAGCGCCGGTGTCACGTCGAAGCCACCAGTCCCGCTCGTCACTCGGGGTGATCGGCGGTGTCGCGCGACGCAGACGGCCACTCGTCCGCCGGTCGGACGGTGCCGACGGTGAGGCGGCCGAATCCGAGCGCGAACTGCTCGGTCGCAGCCGGCTCGCACAGCCGCCGCACCGCCGTGTGCGCGGTGTCGACGCGCCGCTCCAGTCGCTCGACGGCCGACGGCTCGCCGGCCGCCGGTCGCCCCGGCGACCCGAGTCGGACGGCGAGCCGGAACGCGGGGTTCCCCAGCCACCACGGTGTCCGGGCGGTCCGCGAGAGGTTCGCGACCGCGAGCCGTCCGCCGGGCCCCACCGTTCGCGCCCACGACCGGACCGCGGCGGCCGGCTCCGCGAGCATCCCGACGAGGAACGTCGCACAGACCGCGTCGACCCCACCGTCCGGCACCGGCGGCCGCGCGGCGTTGCCACGCAGGAACGCCGTCCGTGACCCATCCTCCCGCCTGCGGGCGATCTCGAGGACGCCGGGGGCCACGTCGACACCGACGTACGTCCCAGTCGGGCCGATCTCGCGCCGGAGTGCCGGGTGGTTCCCACCGGTGCCACAGCCCAAGTCGAGGACGGTGTCGCCGACCGCCGGGTCCAACGCCGTCGCCACCCGGCGGCGCACGTGGTCCACGCCGGGGGCACGGGCGAGGAGGTCGTACACCCGAGCGAACGCGGAGTAGAACGCCGCCGCGTCGGTCGCCACCGACACCACCCGCTACAACGCCTCGCGTGCGACCCGGACGACCGTCGGCGCGTCCGGCCCGAGCACGTAGACGATCGGTTCGATCCCCTGTGCGCCCGACTGGTAGGCGACGACGGCGTCTCGCTCCACGCCGCCCGCCCCGTCGGCGTCCCGTCTCACGCCGTCCGTCTCGTCGGTGTCCACTCCGTCGTCGCCCTTGCCCGTGTCGCCGACGACACGCGACAGCGCCGCCGCGGCGGCCTCGGAGCCACCCTCGGCGTCGAACTCGGCGACGGGGTAGCCGGCGTCCGCGAGCGCGTCGACCGTCGCGGGACTGTACGCGAGGTTCAGCGCCGCCCGCACGTCGAGCCCGGCGTCGCGCGCCGCGAGGAGCACCCCGGCGACGTGTGCACTGACGCCGTACTCCGGGTCGGCAGGTACCTTCGCCTGCCCCTTCACGTCGAAGATCCGTCCGGGAACGGCGGCCACGTCCTCGACGGTCGCGGCGTCGGGCACCGCCTCGACGAGATTCGAGCCGACGTTCGGGATCAGCGTCGCGAACCCGGAGGTGTTCCGCACCCCACGCAACCCGCGACGGACGGACGACAGCGTCCGCTCGCGGTCGCGCGCCTCGCTGTCCGGGTCGTGGACGGCGAAGTCGTACTCCGTCTCCGCCAACTCCGGCATCGCCGCCTCGTGTCTGTCCGCCAACAGGTCGCCCCGTTCCAGTTCGCGGATCAACACCTCCAACTCGATCAGAGCCGCCACGCGACTCGTCTCGCCCGAGGCGAGTCCCTCCGCGACCTCTTGGACGGTCGCCCGCACGCGGTCGTCCGAGAGGATCGCCTCCGTCCGACTCACCTCGCCGTGGGCGTACTTCGAGACGGCCGACTGGCTGATTCCCAGTGCCTCCGCGACCTCGCGCTGTGTGAACCCGCGGTCGCGCAACTCCTCGGCCAACATCGACCGCACGGTCGGGAGGAACTCCTCGACGACGACCTCCTCGACGAACTTCACGCGTCGTCACCTCCCCTCGTCGCCGCGGTAGTGGCGTCGCCCGCGGCAGTGTCGCCGTCGCTGCCGGCACCCTCCTCTCCAGCGTCGTCGAACTCCGGATCGTCGCCGATCCGCGACGCCTGTGGGCCGTCCTGGCCCTGGTACTTCGAGCCGCGTTCGGCGCCGTACGGCCGGTCGGCCGGGGAGGTGAGTTCGGTGAAGGTGAGCTGCGAGATCCGCATCCCGGGGGTCAGGGCGACGGGTGCGTTGCCGAGGTTCGACAACTCGAGGGTGATCTGGCCCTCGTAGCCGGGATCGGCCAACCCGGCGGTCGCGTGGACGACGATGGCGAGACGGCCGAGCGACGAGCGACCCTCGACGTGGGCGACGAGATCGTCGGGGATGGCGACGCGTTCGCGGGTCGTCCCGAGCACGAAGTCGCCGGGGTGGAGGACGAACTCCTCGCCGTCGGCGACGTGGGTCTCGCGGACGTACTCGTCGACTTCGCTGGCCTCGTTCGGGTGGATACAGGGGATGTTGGTGCGCCGGAACTCCAGGAACTCCGAGCCGAGTCTGAGGTCGACACTGGCGGGTTGGACCTGCTGGTCGACGTCCGCCAGCGGCTCGATCACGAGGTCACCCTCGCCCAGTCGAGCGAGGATGTCCGTGTCCGAGAGGATCATCGTCGGACACCACTCCGCCCGGCAACCTAAAGCGACCGGTCGGGAGAGGTTGGCCACGGTCGACGGTGCACGGAGACGACCGGCGAGTGGACGAGACGGCGACGAGTCACCCGGCGACGCCGGAGACGGCGACGAGTCACCCAGTGACGCCGGGGGACGACCGCCGACACCTACACTTGCGGGTCGAAGTACCGCCGCAACTCGTCGCCGAAGGCGTCTGCCAGTGCCGCCAGATCCTCGCCCGTGTAGACGGTGTACTCCCCGCCGAGGGCTCGCTCGACGCCCGCGCCGAGCGCGACCTCGCCGAACGCGCCGCTCCGGAGGAACGCCGCCGCGTCCCGGACGGCCCGCTCGCGTTCGACCACGTAGCGGTCGCCGTCGAGGAACGGCCCGTAGGCGTCCGTCTCGGCGTACTTCTCGTAGAACCCCGCCGCGTGGCCCGGCACGTGGACGGGCGGGCCCTCGTGGCGCTCGACGGCCGGGAGCTCGGCGTGTGCGAGTTCGAACAGGAGCACCGCCCGCCTGCTCGTCGCCGACGCGGGGCGGTCGTTCGTCTCTCCGTCACTCACACCTCCACCGGCTCCGACACCACTCTCGTCGTCCGCCGGGGCGGCGAACGTCCTCGACCGCAGCACCGCGAACCCGTGATCTTCGAGTGTCCCCGCCAACCCGTCTAGCGACCGCCGGAGTTGGGGGTACAGTTGGTCGTCGACCAGCGGCTCCCCGTCGCCGCCGGCGGGCACGTCGACGGCGAGTGCGACCGGCTCCGTCCCGCGTCGTCGGACGTGCTCCCGCACCGCGTCGGCGTCCAGCGGCGACCGCTCGGGAACCTCGAACCGCTCCGGGTCTGGATCGGCCAGCAGTGCTCGCGCGTGGTGCTGGAGCCGCGCGACGTTCTCGGCGGCACAGACGGCGGCGACGTTCCGCTCCGGATCGGTCGGGTCGACGACGACGAGCGGGTCGTCGAACGTCGTCGTCCCGTGGTCTGCGGGGTCGAACCGCACCGGCGGCTGCCACGACTCGGCCGCAGCCGCCAACAGCGGCCGCGCGCCGCCGTGTTCGAGCACGAGCAGTTCGGTGAGGTAGCCGGAGAACCCACGGGTCCGGAGGTCGCTCCCGTACGCGCCGGTCGCCGTCAGGAACTGTTTGACGACGCGCACGTCCGCGGCCAGCGACTCGTCGAGGTGCTCGTCGAGGTAGGCGGTGTGGAACGGCGTGCGGTCGACGGCCGATCGGATCGCGGTCGCGTCGGCCACGTCGAAACACGGCACCAGGTCCACGTCGAACCCGTCGTACGTCCCCTTCACGTACGGGTGTTCCGCGAACTCCTCGCGGCCCTCCGGGAGCACGGCGTGCCCGACCTCGAGCCCGTACCGCTCCAGTTCCTCGCGGTCCAGTGTGGTCGGAAACCGGACGAACAGGTCCACGTCGCGGTCGCCGGGGAGCCAGGTGCCGCGGGCGGTCGAGCCGACCTGCAACACGTCGGCGTCGCTCGCCGGTGCCGGCAACGCGGCGATCGCCTCGCGGGCGCGACTCCGGAGTTCGTCTGCGACGGCGGCCAGCCGGTCGCGTTCCGCCGCGTCGGGTGTCGTCCGCTCGCGGACGGTCGCCAGTGTCGCCGCGAGCGAGTCCTCGTCGCCGTCCGACTCTGTCATACGCGTCGTTTCGCCGGCCCGCGTCACGACGCTTTCGATCCGGGGTGTGGCGAGGCGGCGGTGTGGCGTCGTCGCTTGTCGCCGTCGCATCGGGCCGGTTCTGTCGTCACGTGTCGTCGTCGTCCCGGCTCGGCGGTGCGTCGTCGCGGTCGCGTCCGAGCGGCCGAGCCCGCCCGCGTCGCTCGGAAACGAAAGCCACTTGAGTCGACCTGCGGTACCGTGGAGTGCGACGTGCCGAAGTAGCTCAGCTGGTAGAGCGCCTCGCTGTTAACGAGGTGGTCCCAGGTTCGAGTCCTGGCTTCGGCGCCTTCCTCTCGACTCACTCCCCGTCGAGCCGTCGCCGTGTCGTCTGGTCTACCGCTGGAGTCGTCCCCGCACTCGCCGCGCCGTCGGGTGGATACGGCACGTTAAAGTAGTTCCGCGCGGGAATCTGGCGTGTACGGGCCCTTAGCTTAGTCTGGATATAGCACCCGGCTCATACCGGTCGTCGGCCACGGCGGCCGTGGGTCACCGGGCGGTCGCTGGTTCGAATCCGGCAGGGCCCATCTGTTCGTGCGGTGTCGTGCGGGTGCCGGATTCGAAGCAGGGAACGGAGCGAACGGAGTGAGCGGCGTGACCGTGGTTCGAATCCGGCAGGGCCCATCTGTTCGTGCGGTGTCGTGCGGGTGCCGGATTCGAAGCAGGGAACGGAGCGAACGGAGTGAGCGGCGTGACCGTGGTTCGAATCCGGCAGGGCCCATCTGTTCGTGCGGTGTCGTGCGGGTGCCGGATTCGAAGCAGGGAACGGAGCGAACGGAGTGAGCGGCGTGACCGTGGTTCGAATCCGGCAGGGCCCATCTGTTCGTGCGGTGTCGTGCGGTTCGTGGACCGCCGCTTCGAGTCGAGAGACCGACACGAGACGGACGAGTAGCGCCTCACGTCGGTGTCGAGAGCCGTCTCTGTGGTGGCCAACGACGAGCGAAGTGAGACGACCCCAACACTCATTTCGTGATACACGAATCGTGAATCGTATGGCAACCACAGCCGGCGACCCGGAGCGTGCGATGGACGGGTTCCTGTCCGTCGCGCGACTGCTCGAGGAGCCACGGCTCGCGCGGGTGTACACGTTCGTCCTCCGTGAGGGACCAGTGACGGTCGACGACGTCGTCGACAGCCTCGGCATCGCGCGCACGACTGCGTACGCCGACACGGGGACACTCGCCGACTTGGGTGTCGTCACGCGCGACGCGTCGGAGAAGACACACCGGTTCACCGCGACACCGATCCACCTGACGACGGACGTGGACGGAGACCAGTACACCATCACGCCGACACTGATCGCCGCCGTCGCTCGGTCCGAACACGACCGTGATCTGGATCTGCTCGTCGACAGACACGGACGCGGGAGACTCGCCGCGGCGCTGACGTACGCAGTGCCTTACGCGGCCGGCGAACTGTCCGAACGTGTCGCGGCTCGCGAACTCGACGTGCAGGTCGCCTTCGGGATCGCCGTCCTCCAGGCGCTCGCGGACGTCGTCGACGAGATGCGTCCGTACGACCCGTACGTCGAGGAGATTCGAGACGCGCGGACCGATCCACCGGTGGACTCGTAACGTCGTATGTCGACGCCACCAGAGTGGTCTGACGACGGCGAGGTGTGGATAGTCGACACGGGTGTGTTCGTCGCCTGCGGGCGCGAGGGGAACGACAAGTACGCCGCACTACGTCGACTCGCGGTGTCCCGTGAGATGCGGTTGCTGGTCCCACGACGGGTGTACGACGAACTCGGCGGCGCCCCGGACGGGAGTACACCCCAGGACGTTCCGATCGAACGTGCGGTCGAAGCAGGGTGGGTCCGCGTCGCGGACGAGCCCGACTACACGAACGGGACGGTCGCATCGGTGATGGACAGCGTTCGTTCGTTCGTCGCAGAGTCGTCGAACCGAGCGGAAGACGAGATCGAGAAAGCCGACACGGCACTGGCCGGTGTGGCCGTCCACTGTCTTGAACGGCGCGGTGTCTCCTCCGTCCGAGTGGTCACGACCGATCGGGACGCGGGTGAAGGAGCAGTGACGGCGCTGTCGGCTCACGGATTCTCGAACCGTGTCGTGTACGAGGACGGATTCGAGTTGATCGAAGCGATCACCTGATGCCGTCCGTCTCGGTGTGCATCTCTCCGGAAGCACTGCATGTCGTCGCCACTCTCCCGGTGTCGGTGTGAACTCTCGTGCCGAATCCCGCCGGGGATACGGCTCGGTCGACACCGACCACAGGCCACAAGTTAGACGCGTCTAATCCTCTGGTACGATGACCACGACTCACACGCAGGAGGTGTCGCGGTGGCGGGCTTCCTAGAGATCCTCGTGATCGCGGCGATCGCACAGCTCACCGTCCTCCCGGGCGAGAAGGTCCAGTTCATCGTCGCCGGACTGTCGACGCGGTACCACCCGTACCTCGTCGTCGGGGCGGCAGGCACCGCGTTCGCCGGGTGGACGGCCGTCGAGATCATGTTCGGACAGGCGGTCCAGCAGGCGCTCCCGGGAGTCGTTCTCGACACGATCACCGCCGGGCTGTTCCTGCTGTTCGCGGTGTTGCTCGTGCGGTCTGCGCCGGCCGCCGACGAGGAGGGGATCGACGCGGCCGCGACCGACGGCGGCGTCGCGAACGCGACACCGGCCGTCGCCGACGAGTTCGAGGTCCTCGGGCGGAGCGTCGGCGGCCGCGTCGGGCAGTTCCTCTCGATCTTCACGATGATGGCGGCCGGCGAGTTCGGCGACAAGACACAGTTGGTCACCATCGGACTGGCCGTCCAGTACGGCGCGACGCCGGCCATCTGGGTCGGCGAGATGCTGGTGATCGTCCCCGTCAGCCTCGCGAACGCGTTCTTCTTCCACCGCTTCTCGCACGCGTTCGACCTCCGCGTGGCCCACTACCTCGGGGCCGCCGTGTTCGCGTTCTTCGGCGTCGACACGGTACTCGCGATCACGACCGGGTTCTCCGTCTGGGAGACCGCCGTCGGCACCGTCGCCGACGCGCTCGTCGCACTCGTCTGAGACGGTCGACGCCACCCGTCTCGGGAGGACACTCCGTCGCCGAACCCAGCGTACTTCCGTCTTCGGCGATTGGCTCCGAGCAACTCGACTCGGCCGCGTGCCGTCCGTTCGACCCCCGTGATTCCCTGCCACACGGACGCTCGCCGCCACTCGTCCCGGATCGACAGCCACTTTAGGCCTGCCTAAACAATGGGTGGGTGATGACAGACGCGACGCCGCGTGCGGTGCGTGCGACCGGGGACGCCGAGATCTGCGTGATCGTGCCGACGATCCGCGAGTGGGAGTGTGTCCGGGCGTACGTCGAGAACGCTCGCGAGAACGGGTTCGACACGGACAGACTCCACTTCGTCCTCGTCACCGAGGACTTCTGTGACACCGAGGGGATGCGGACGATGCTGGACGAGTTAGGGGTCACGGGACGCGTCTTCGACGGGAGCGCCCGCGAGGCGTGGTTCGCCGAGCGCGGCCTCTCGGCGTACGACCACCTGATCCCGGCGGCCAGTCACGCCCAGACCTCCTTCGGGCTGTTGTACCTCTGGGACGAGGGGTTCCAGTTGGGGATGTTCCTGGACGACGACACGCTCCCCCACGAGGAGGCGGACTTCTTCGGCCGTCACATGGAGAACCTGGAGTTCTCCGGTGAGATGGAGACGGTCGCCTCCGACGAGTCGTGGGTGAACGTCCTCCACCACAACGAGGAGGAACACGACCTCTACCCCCGCGGTTACCCGTACGCGGCGATGGACGAGAGCGTCGAGTACGACACCGCGACCGTCTCGCGGGGCGACGTGGTCGCCTCCCAGGGGCTGTGGACGAACGTCCCGGACTTGGACGCCGTCCGCATCCTGATGGACGGGGACCTGCAGGGGCAGGCCCAGACGCGGACGACGACGGACGACTACGGCGAGGACTTCCTGGCCGCGCGCGGGAACTACCTCACGGTGTGTTCGATGAACCTCGCGTTCCGGCGGGAGGTCGTCCCGGCGTTCTACCAGCTGCCGATGGACGAGAACCCGTGGGACGTGGGCCGGTTCGACGACATCTGGTCGGGGCTGTTCCTGAAGCGGGCGGCGGACCTGTTGGGCAAGCGGATCTACAACGGCCGGCCGCTGTGTGAGCACAACAAGGCGCCGCGGTCGACGTTCGGCGACCTGACGAACGAGGTGCCCGGGCTGGAGTTGAACGAACACGTCTGGGAGGTGCTGGACGCGGCGGAGCCGGAGACGGTCCCCGACGACACCGTCGGCGCGTACCGCGCCGCCTCCGAGGCGATGGCCGACGCGCTCGCCGAGGGATCGTTCGACGACTGGGAGAACGGGGAGTTCCTCGTCTACTGTGGCGAGTACATGCGCGACTGGCTGGACTGTCTCGCCGCTCTCGACGGGGACGCACCCGTCGGCCCGGTCCACGCCCGAGACGCCCCCGCACCGACCACCGACACGGCCGACGACGGGGCGACGCCGACCGCCGACGAGCCGGCGGCGACGGACGACTGAGGAGCACCGACGCCAGACGAGCGGAGTCGACGCTCGCCGAACCGGGCGACCCGGTACCGATCCACGACGCGACCACGCCGTACCGAGCCACGACCCGACGACACCACGACACACACTATGACGGACGACACACGCGACACGACGGACGACACGGACGAGACGCAGCGCACACGGACGACCGAGGCCGCCGGCGGATCGACCGACGGTGGTACGGAGACGACTCCCACGGAGCGGGACGGATCACAGAGACTAAACCGCTTAGGCGTACCTAAATCGGGTATGGACGGAGACGACGGGTCGACGCGGCGGCGGTTCCTCGCGACGGCTGGCGTCGCGGCGGCCACCGGACTCGCCGGGTGTAACGGACTAGTCGGCAGCGACACCTCGGGCAGCAACGCCGCGAGCGGGACGGTCTCGTTCTCGGACTTCCGCGGCTCCGGGCCGTTGGTGGAGTCGCGACCGGAGATCACCGCGCCACGCATCGCGGACCTCCCGGACCTGTCGGGGGAACTGACGGTGTACCTCGGCGGCGGAGAGGGTGGCCTCTACCGCGACCTGATGGCGCTGTTCGAGCGGATCTACGACGACTTCACGGCCGTCCCGAACGAGGGCGGTACCGCCGAGCAGGCGAACAAACTCCTGACGGAGGGCGAGAACACGCCCGCCGACCTGTTCTGGTCGGTCGACGCCGGCTCGCTGTCCGTCGTCGCCGACGAGGGGCTGACGGCGGACCTCTCGGGCGAGGCGCTGGAGGGTGTCCCGGAGGCGTTCCACCCGAACGACCAGTGGGTCGGCACCGCCGGCCGGGCGCGTGCCGTACCGTACAACACGAACCAGCTGTCGTCCGACGACATCCCCGAGTCCGTGATGGACTTCCCGGACTCGCCGGCCGTCGCCAACGGGTTCGGCTGGGCGCCCACCTACGGGGCGTTCCAGGCGTTCGTCACCGCGATGCGGGTGCTCGAGGGTGAGTCCGCCACGCGGAGTTGGCTGGAGTCGATGATGGGTGCGGCGACGGAGTACCCCGACGAGTTCGTCACCTCGAACGCGGTGGCCGACGGGGAGATCGGCGCCGGCTTCGCGAACCACTACTACGCGTTGCGGGTCCGCAGTGCCCGTCCGGACGCGCCGCTGGATCTGGCGTTCACGCGTGGCGACGCGGGTGCGCTCATCAACGTCGCCGGTGCGGCGTTGCTCGAGCCGTCGGACAACACGGAGCTCGCGGAGACGTTCGTCCGGCACCTGCTGTCGGCGGAGGCCCAGGAGTTCTTCGCCACGCGGACGTTCGGCTACCCGACGGTCGAGGGTGTCCCGCCGGTCGGCGGGCTGCCGAGTGTGGGTGAACTCGAACCGCCGGAGTTGGAACTCGACAAGCTGTCGAACTTGGAGCCCACGCTGGATCTGATGCGGGAGGTGGGCGTCCTCTGATGGCGGGGGCACGCGGGGAGTCGGGGGCGTCGGGGTCGGTCCGACTCCGGACACGACTGCGCGCCCTGCTGGCGACCGGCGAGGACGAGGAGCCGTCGGTCGCGGTCGGCCTGTTGGCCGCCGCGGTCGCGACGGCCGTCCTCTCGCCGATCGCCTGGCTCGTCCTGCGTGCCGCCGAGGTTGGCGTCGACGAGGCGATCGAACTGGTCTTCGCGGGGAACACGCTGTCGGTCCTGCTCAACAGTGTCGCCTTAGTCGCGGCCGTCACGGTCGCGAGCGTCCTGCTGGGTGTGCCGTTGGCGGTGGTGACGGTCCAGACGGACCTCCCGTTCGGGCGGTTCTGGACGGTCGCGGTCGCGTTGCCGTTGGTGATCCCGAGCTACGTCGGCGCGTTCGCGTTCGTGTCGGCGTTCGGCCCGCGAGGCGCACTATCGGGTCTCCTCGCACCGCTGGGCGTCGAGATCCCGACGATCTACGGGTTCGGCGGAGCGGTGTTGGTACTGACGGCGTTCGTCTACCCGTACGTGTTCCTCACCACGCGGGCGTCGCTGTTGTCGTTCGACACCGCGCAACTGGAGGCGGCGCGGACGCTGGACGCGGGCTACCGGGACGCCTTCCGACGGGTCGTGCTCCCGCAGATCGCCCCCGGCGTCACCGCCGGGGCGTTGCTGGTCGCGTTGTACACGCTGTCGGACTTCGGGACACCCGCGATCATGCACTTCGACACGTTCACGCGGGTGATCTTCGTCGAACTCAACACGTTCTCGCGGAACCACGCGACGCTGTTGTCGCTGCAACTGCTGGGCGTGACGGCGGTGATCCTCGCTCTGGAGTCGCGGATCGGGCCGGGCGAGGCGGACGGGTACGGTGCCCGCTCCTCGACGGACACGGTCGTCGAGTTGGGGTGGTGGGCCGTCCCGGCGACGCTGCTGCTCGCGGCGGTGGTCGCGGTGACGCTGGCGCTGCCGGTCGGCATCCTCGGGGTGTGGCTGTTCCGGTCCGGCCCGGGGTACGCGGCCGGCGGGTTGGCCTTCGAGTGGTCGTTCGGGCTCAACAGCGTCGTCGTCTCGGCGGCGGCGGCGCTGGTGACGACGCTGGCGGCGTTGCCGGTGGCGTACGTCTCCGGGCGGTCGAACTCGCGGCTGGCGTGGCTCGCCGAGCGGTCGACGTACGTCGGCTACGCCGTCCCGGGGGTCGTGCTCGGCCTCGCGCTGGTGTTCTTCGGGACGCGGTACGCTCCCGGGCTCTACCAGACGCTCCCGTTGTTGGTGTTCGCGTACGTCGTGCGGTTCCTGCCGCAGGCCGTCGGCGCGACGCGCTCGTCCGTCCTCGGCGTCGACCGGTCGTTGGTCGGGGCGGCGCGGACTCTCGGGGCGCGCCCGCGGACGGCGTTCCGGCGCGTGACGCTGCCGTTGATCACGCCCGGCCTGGTCGCCGGTGCGGCGTTGGTGTTCCTGACGACGATGAAGGAACTGCCGGCGACGCTGATCCTCCACCCGACGGGGTTCACGACGCTCGTCACCTACATCTGGCGCGTCCAGGAGGCGGGCTACTACGGGCGGGCGGCGGTGCCGGCGTTGGCGCTGGTGGTGATCTCCAGCGTGTCGATGCTGGTGATCCTCCGCGGGGAGGACACGGAGTGAGACGAGACGGTCTCGGAGGTGGACACACGTGACAGACGACACACGAACGGCAGAGACGGACGGAGACGACGCCGAGACGGAGACGGACGGGAACGACGCCGAGACGGGGACGGAGACGGACGCAGACGGCGTCGAGACACGGACGACTGCGCTCGGCGCGGCCGTCGACGGCCACGACCGCCCCGCACGCGGGGCGGGGAGAGATCCGTACGCGGACGCCGACCCGGTGTTGGAGCTGTCGGGTGTCGAACGCGCGTACGGCTCGGAGTTGGCCGTCGAGTCGGTCGATCTCACCGTCCGCGAGGGGGAACTGCTCACCCTCCTCGGGCCGTCCGGCTGTGGGAAGACGACCACGCTGCGCCTGATCGCGGGGTTGGACCGGCCGACGGGGGGTACCGTCCGCGTCGCGGGCGAGACGGTCGCCGAGGCGGACCCGGCGACGGACGAGCCGGCGACGGACGTGGTGCCACCCGAGGAGCGCGACGTGGGGATGGTGTTCCAGGAGTTCGCGTTGTTCCCGCACCTCTCCGTCGCGGAGAACGTCGGCTTCGGGATCGACGACTGGCCGGCGGCCGAACGGGAGGCCCGCGTCGCGGAACTGTTGGAGTTGGTCGGGTTGGCCGACTACGGCGACCGCACACCCGAAGACCTCTCCGGGGGGCAGCGCCAGCGGGTGGCACTCGCGCGGTCGCTGGCGCCGGAGCCGGACGTGTTGTTGCTCGACGAGCCGTTCTCGAACCTCGACGTGCGACTCCGCACGCGGATGCGCGAGGAGGTGCGACGGATCTTGAAGGCGGCGGGCGTCACGGCGGTCTCCGTCACCCACGACCAGGAGGAGGCGTTGTCCATCTCGGACCGCGTCGCGGTCGTGAGCAACGGGCACGTCGAGCAAGTGGACCGGCCGGAGGCGGTGTTCGAACACCCCGAGTCGCGGTTCGTCGCGGAGTTCATCGGGCAGGCGAGTTTCCTCTCGGGCACGTTCGCGGACGGGCGCGTCGAGACCGGTCTCGGGACGTTCACCGCCGACATGCTCCAGGGGCTGACCGACGACTACGACGGCGCCGCGGTGGACGTGTTGGTCCGCCCGGACGACCTCCGTGCCGTCCCGATCGACGACGCGGGTGAGAGTGTCGACGGCGCAGACGACGGACTCACCAGCGACGGCGAGTCTGCCCAGGGCGACGGGGGCACCCGCGACGGCGAGTCACTCGGTGACGGCGAGTCCCACCGCGGCGACGGGACGGTCGTCGGCCGGGAGTACACCGGGCCGTCGTTCGTCTACGAGGTGGCGTTGGACAGCGGCGACGTGGTCAGGTGTGAACACAACCACGCCAGCGAGTTCGGACTCGACCGGCGTGTCCGGGTGGACCTCGTCGCGGACCACACGCTGGCGTGGTACCCCTCCGAGTGAGATGACCGACGCAGGTGACGCCTCCTCGGCGACGGCCGCGTCGCGGTCCGACGCAGACACGTCGCCGCCGGACACCGGCGCGTCGACACCGGACACAGATACGCCGCCGGACACCGACGCCCCGCCGACGACCGCAGAGCCCGGCCTCGATCCGCGACGCGCACGACTCCTCGCCGGACTGATCGTGCTCGCGGCGGCGGTGTTGGCGACGGTCGTCACGGTCCGGCTGTTCCCGTTCCACTCGATCAACCACGACGAGGGGGTGTACCTCCAACAGGCGGCGATGCTGCTCGACGGCCGACTCGCCGTCCGGCCGCCGGTCGCGGAGGTGTTCCGCCCGTGGTTCTTCGTCGAGCGGCCGGACGGGTCGCTGTACCCGAAGTACGCCCCGGTGCCCGCGGCGACGTTCGCGCTCGGCGCACTGGTCGGCTCGCCACGGATCGCGCTGGTCGCCGTCACCGCCGCGACGACGCTCCTGACCTACGGGATCGCGGCACGACTGTTCGACCGTCGACGCGGGCTGCTCGCCGCTGGCCTGTTGCTCGTCTCGCCGCTGTTCGTCGTCCACAGCGGCGTCTTCCTCCCGTACGCGCCGACGACCGTCTGGAACCTCGGGTTCGTGTACGCGTACCTCCGGGCCGACGGCGTCGGGAGCGGCGACGACACGACGACCGCAGCCGACGGGTGGCTCTCCTCGCGTGGGTGGGCGGCGGTCGCCGGGATCTGTGTCGGGGTCGCGTTCTTCTCGCGGCCGTACACGGCGGTCCTCTTCGCGGCGCCGTTCGTGGTCCACGCGGTCGTCACGCTCCGCCGCCGCGCGACACGTTCCCATCCGGACGACCCGCGACTGTTCGGACTCCACCGCCCGACACTGACGCGCCAGTCGCTCACGGCGGCGTTCGGACTGGTCGGTGTCGCGGTCACGCTGGGGTACAACGCCGTCGTCACCGGTTCGCCGCTCGTCTTTCCGTACCAGGCGTTCGCGCCGGCCGACGGGATCGGCTTCGGCACACGCGAGATCCTCGGCTACTCGCGGGAGTACACCCCGGAACTCGCCGTCCGCGCCAACGCCCGCGTCGTCGCCGCGCTGTTCGGACGGTGGGTGTCCGGTGGCGTCGTCGGCACGCTGTTGGCGGCGATCGGACTCGTGGCGCTCGCACGGCGGGTGTGGCTCGCGCGCCACGAGCGCGGTGGCGACGCGGTGGCACGCGGTAGCGACGCGGTGGCACGCGGTAGCGACGCGGTGGCACGCGACCGTCGGCTCCACGACGCCGTGGCACGCTGCCGCTGGCACCGCGTCGCGCTGGCGGCGACGCTGGTGTCGGTCGTCGTCGGCAACGTCGCCTTCTGGGGGAACCTCAACGTGTTGGGCGCACTCGCCGAGCCGGGCGACGGGCTGATCGCGTCGCTGGGGCCGTACTACCACTACGACCTCGTCGTCACGACGGCGGTGTTCGCGGCCGACGGCGCCGTCCGCCTCCGGCGCGGGCTCGCGGCGAGCCGTCTCGGCGCCGTCGCCGGGCGCCGTCCCACACGAGTCGGGCTCTCGGTGGTGCTCGTCGTCGCGGTCGTCGCCGGCGGCGTGGTCGCGGCGGCCGACCCGGTGGCCCGCAACGCGAACGCGACGGAGACGTACCGCTCGGCGTACGAGCCGTTCCGGCCGGACGGCGGCGAGCGTCCGACGGCAGCCGGCCCGCGAGCGGGTGGGAGTGCGCCGCCGCCGTTCGACCGCGTCGGCCGGGCGGGGTTGGCGCCGCCACGAGACGCGGTCGTCCTCCTGCCGACGCCGTTCGGCGACTGGCTGAACCACCCGTACCAGCCGTTGCGCAACGATCCCGACTTCGACGGGCCGACCGTGTACGCGTTGGACGAGCGGCCGTTCGCGGTCGCGTCGGCGTACCCCGACCGCGACCTCTACCGCTACGTCTCGCGTGGTCCCTGGAGTCCACAGACCGGCGCCCGCGTCGACGCCGACCTCGTCCCCGTCGAGCGGCACGACGGCGAGGCGGTCAGACTCCGACTCACGATCGGCGTCCCCCGCGACGCGGCGACGGCGTCGCTCCGCCTCGGTACCGGCGACGGCGAGGGGTACTACACGATCGACGGCGTCGGCGGGACGAGTGCTGCAGGTGACACGACGGGTTCGGCAGGCGGCGCCGACTCCGGAAACGGGAGCGGCGACGCGGCCGGCACCGAGAGGACGGTCACGCTCGTCGTCGCCGCGGACGGCGCGACGGTGGGTGGTGACGGCACTGGAAGTGACGAGGGAGACACGGGCGACCCCGACGACGAGACGCGCGACTACCCGCCTGGTGAGGGCCCGACGGCGACGGCGCGACTGGAGGGGCCGGTCACTGCCGCGGACGAGCCGACGGTGCCGCTGGACGGCCGCGCGTCGATCCGGCTGACGGTGTTCGTCGACTACGGCACCGGCGCGGGGGTCGGCTACCGCGTCCGCCTGCCGGCACTCGTCGAGGCCGACCGCCTCCGGACGCTGTCGCCGATCGTCTCGGTCTGTCGGGAGCCGCTCCGCTGTGACGACCCGGCGCTGTCGGTGGGTGACGACCCCGACGACGGCGTCTCCATCGAGACCGACCTGACGGCGGGGCCGGTGACCGCACGGAACGCGACGGCGACGAACGCGACGGCGACGAACGCGACGGCGACGAACGCGACGACGATCACGACCGGCCCCGTCATCGCCGCCGTCGCCGCCAGCGAGTGACCACGTCTCGCGTGTGGCTCGGTCTCACGAGTCGAGAACTTTCTTGTCGGATGCCGCCGCAGGAGAGGACATGCAACGGAGTTCCTCCGCTCCTGATCGCGTTCTCGGCGAGTGAGGCGTCCCCCTCGGAGACGGACGAGGCGTCGAGGTCTCGGTCGAGTACGGACGAGGCGTCGACGCCGTCGTCGGGTGTCGACGACCCGGTACTGTCTCTGTCGAGTGCCGACGACGGCGACCCGGTGCTGTCCGTCTCGGGCGTCGACGACGGTGTGGTAGTGTCGGTCGACGACGCGACCGTCACACTCGACCGCGCGGACGCGGCGGCGCTGCGGGCGGCCGTGGGCGAGGCGGTCGCCCGCCGGCGGACGTTCCTCCGGACCGGCTGCGAACACCGCCCGGACGGGACGTACGCGGTGTTCCGTCGCGGCGCGGACGAGCCGGCGAAGGTGTTCGACGACCGCGCGTCGCTGGCGGCACTGTACGAACGCCTCCCGGAGCGGTTCGACGCGTCGGCCGTCGCGGCCCACGCGGCCGGCGAGGTGAGCGGCTCGCGGCGGCACCTGTTGGTGCGTCACCTCGCCGAACACCCCGGTTTCGACTGCGAACTGGTGTGTCGGAACCCGCTCACCGCAGCGAAGACGCCGTGACTGCGGTGAACCACCGGTGACCGCGCCGGTCAGATACCGGCGTCGGCGTCGCTCGACGAGATGGAGACGTACTCGTTGTCCTCGTTCAACGCGAGGTTGGCGGCGATCTCGCCGATCCGCATCGCGTACTGGGCGGTCTCCTGGAGACTGACGAGCAGTTCGCGCACCCGCAACAGTTCCTCGTTGTCCATCTCGGGGAGGTCCGCGAGGATCTCCTCCTCGCGGTCCTTCAACTCCGCGAACAGCTCCCGCACCTCGACGGTCCGGGCGTAGTCGCGCTCGACGACGGAGTCGACCGCGAGCGTCGTGAGTTCGTCCACCTGGTCGGAGAACTCTCTGATCCGCCGCACCGTCGAGGACTCGACGCCCAGCGACTCCCCGTCGGCGTCGACGACCGTCTCGGCGATGTCCTCGGCGTTGTCGGCGATCAACTCCAGGTTCTTCGCCACCGAGCGGTAGCCGATCAGCGGGAACCCGGACTCCAACCCGACGGCACGCGCGAGGTTGGGGTTCTGGTAGGCGGTGAAGATCAGCCGCAACAGCAGGACGAAGATCTTGTTCGCCTGCCGCTCCCGGTTCAGGGCCCGTTGCGCGAGGTCGTGGTTCTCGTGGGCCAGCGCCTTCGCCGCCTCCCCGCGCATCGTCGAGCCGGTCGACTCCAGCCGCCGCAGCAGGTTGTCGAGGGTGAAGTCCTCCGGGTCGACGGAACACCGGATGGCGATACTCTCCGGCGTCTCCTCGATCACGCCCAGTCCCATCAACTGACTCTCCGCGCGGTAGACGGCGTTGATGTGGGCCGAGCCGAGCGGCCCCTCGTCCGTCTCGACGTTGATGACGCGCCGCCCGAGCACGTACTGGGCCAACACGGCACGCTCCAGCGCGTCCGCGTCCAACTCGTCGGCGAACAGCGTCGCCTCCGTGTCCTCCGTCGTCGCCGACTCCGGGAGCACCGTCAGTGTCCCCTTCCCGCCCATCCGCAGGGAGACCTCCTGCCCCTTCTCCACGTCGTGTTCGTGCGTCCAGTCCGCCGGGAGCGTCATCGCCAACGTCGACGGCCCGAGCCGCTGTACCTTGCGCGTCTCCATACCCACCCCCTAGGGACCACCGTCCTTAAACTTAGCTCCGCGTAATAATACACTTCCAGGGTGTATTAGGTTGGTTCCGTCCGTTCGAGTGTGTGTCATTCTCGGGAACGGGCTGGGTGAGTGACTGACGTCTCGTGGTCGGCGAGTCGGTGGTGCCCGTCGACTCGGCGGTGGCCGTCGCCTCAGACGATCTTGAGCATCCGGGTCTCGAAGCGGCCGACGCGGACCTTCACCCAACCGGCCAGCGTCTCGTCGAGTTCGGGATCGTCTGTGTCGACGTGGAGTACGTGGAGGTCGTCGAGTTTGTCGCGCGAGGCGACGATCGACACGTCGGCGCGGCGGATCACGGCCGGCGAGAGCTGTGGGTTCCCGCGGCCGAACACGAACCCCTGGCCGCCGATGGGCGTCACGACGATCTCGTTGTCTCCGTCCGGGTCCAACAGCTCCAGCAGCGTCGCCTCGTCGGCGTCGCGAGCGAGGACCTCGCCGTCGCGCCACACGTCGACGCCGATGGGGGACCCCTCGAAGCCGAGTTCCGCCTTCACGGCCGCCAACGTGGAGCCGGGTCCGAGCACGTACGTCCGCTCGGGGTGGTCGCGGGCCTCGTCGGCGACGCCGGCCGCCAGCGACTCGACGGTGCCCCCGCCGCTCTGTTTCGACGACTGGAGCCGGTCCGTCACCGGGACGAACGCGACCCCCTGCAGTTCCGGGTGGACGGCGCCCTCCCGGTACTCGTCCTCGTCGATGTCGGTCACCTCGCGTCGCTCCGTGCGGTCGAACTGCGTCGCGACGGCCGCGGCGTCCTCCGGAGAGACGGCGAACACCGCCGAGTACACCTTCACCCCCGCCGGGACGCCCAACATCGGCGTCTCCGTCCCGTCGAGTGCCGCCGCCACGTCGGCGGCGGTCCCGTCGCCCCCGACGAACAACACGAGGTCGACGCCGGCCTCGTGGAACGCTCGCGCCGCCGCGCGGGTGTCGTCTGGCCCCGTCGCCTCCAACCTGTCCGGGTCGAGGTCGAGCGTGGTCGTCGTCTCCCCGCCGTCGTCCGTCTCGCGGTCGTACGCCTCGGGAGCGCCGAGCACCTCGTGGGAGAGTCCGGCGGCACGGGCCGCCGTCTCGCCCATCGGGCCGCCCCACACGAGCAGGTCCACGTCGGCGTCCCGGTCGGCGAGCGCCCGCAGCGCGCGGACGGCACGCTCCGGGGCTCGGGGGTCGGCGCCGCGCTCGCGGGCCTCGGCGAGTTTCCCGTCCGTCCCCTTCAGTCCGACCCGGCCACCCATCCCCGCGATGGGGTTACAGAGGAACCCGACACGCATCTCTACGACACACTCGGGGGCCGGATCGGGATAAGCGCGGTCGTTGCGAGTGTGACCCCCGTGTGTCGCGTCGTCGGTCGTCGACGGCCGGTCGCAGTGTGCTCGCTCGCCGACGGATCTGTGTGTATCGACCGTCCTCGCTCGCCGACGGATCGGTGTGTTGAAATCCGTGCCGGACGCACGCGAAGGTATGAGTCTCGAGACGACCCGCGAGTGTCCCGACTGCGACGAGGAGACGACGTTCTGGCGGGCGGCGAGCATGGAACTCCACCTCGGCACCAAGACGAAGTGGCGGTGTAGCGAGTGTGAACGGACGATCGTCCTCATCGGCGGCGAGGGCGGTGTCGACTCCTCCGCGAACGCCTGAGGCCGGACGACCGGCAGTCGCGGGGGCCCACGAGCCCCGCATAAACGCCTTTTTCACCCCGAAGCCCGTCGCCTCGGGTATGCAGGGCAATCTGCCGCCCGAGGCACAAGAGAAGATCGAGGAACTGCAGGACCTGCAAGAGCAGGCCCAGAACCTCGCCGAGCAGAAGGAGACCACGGAGTCCGCGCTGTCGGACGCCGAGACGGCTCTGGACGCGCTCGACGAGATCGACGAGGACGCCCAGATGTACCGCGAGGTCGGCGAACTCCTCGTGGAGGCCGACTACGACGAGGCCGAGACGGACCTCGAAGACAAGGTCGACCGACTCGGTCGCCGCGCCGACCAGCTCGACTCGAAGGAGTCGCAGGTCCGCGAGCAGTTCGAGGACCTCCAGGAGGAGCTCCAGCAGCTCCTGCAGGGCGGCGCTGGCGGCGGCATGCCGGGCGGTCCCGGCGGCCCGGGCGGCGCCGGCGGAGCCTGAGCCGATGACGACCGACGCGGACGACGCGGCGGCGGCCGACGCGGACGACGCGCCGGAGCCGACCGACGAGGAGGTCGTCCAGACCGCGTCGGCGGCGGCCGAGGGGCTGATCCTCGACCGCTACAGACAGTCCGAACTGCGTGACTTCGACGTGACCGTCACCTTCGAGGACGGCGTCCTCGACGTGGACGTGTACGTCAACCCACCCGAGGACGACCACGCCGCCGAGACCGTCGCCGACGAGGCGGCACGCGCCGCCCGCGACGCGGTCGACGACCTGTTCGCGGAGTAGTCGTGACGGCGTGGTCCCGTCTCGGACCCTCGGAGCGTCGCGCTCCGGTACTGTGACGCCGGTGAGTCGACCGACCCTCCGGACCGTCTCGGCTCTCGTCGCCGACGGCGTCGTTCCACACCCACGACGACGGGCCGTCGTTCGAGGACCCCGAGACGACCGACGTGTCCGTGCCCGTCGACTGCGAGGGGAGACACCGGCTCCACGCTGGACCCGGAACTGTTCAGAGTCCGACCGGTTCCGACTCGTCTGCGACGCCGTCGGCACCGTCGGCCGTCCCCTCGCCACTCTCGCCGTTCCTCTCTCTCCCGGTCGTCACCCCGTCGACGCTCACGCCGTCGCGTGCTGGCTCTTCGACGCTCGCGGTCGATCCATCCCCGCTCGCCAGCGGGAGGTGGAGTCGGACCGTAGTGCCCCCGAGGTCGTCTCTGTCGTCTCCGTCCGCGGCGTGTTCGCCGGTGTCGACACTGCGCCGCTCACTCTCGTCGGGGACGGCCTCGTCGACGGTCACGTCGCCCCCGAGTTCGACCACGACCCAGGTGACGAACCACAGCCCCAACCCACTCGCGTGGTCGAGGTCGGACTCGACGACGCGGTCGACGACCGCCGTCTCCGTGTCCGGGATTCCCGGGCCGTCGTCGGCGACGGTCAGTGTCGCTGCCTCGGCCGTCCGCGTGACCGACACCCGCGCCGTCGCCGTCCCGTCGACCGTCGCGTGCTCGGCGACGTTCGCCAACACCTCGTCGACGGCCGCACCCAACAGCCCGTCGTCGACGACCGGGACCGTCGCGTCCGGGAGCGACCGCTCGACGGTGACAGCCGGATGCTCGGCGGCGAACGCGTCGAGCCGCTCCGTGGCGAGTGCACGCAGGTCCGTCGTGGTCCGCGTCGTCTCGTCGTCGAGCAACTCCTCCAACTGTCTGGCGCGGCGACTCAGCCGGAGGAGCCCCGCCGTCTGGTCGCGGATCGCAGCGACCGCGCGACGCCCGTCCCCACCACCGTCACGGTCGTCGGTCCCGTCTCCGTCGACGACGGTGTCGGCCAGCGTCGCGGCGTGGCCGTCGATCACGTTGACGGCCGTCCGGAGGTCGTGACGCAACACGCGGTTCAACACGGCCAGTCGGCGCTCGCGACGGTTCTGGCCGGTCACGTCCACCAACACGACGTACTCCTCCTCGTCGTCGATGGCCGCCCGCGAGACGCGGAACTCGCGGACGCCGTCGCCGCCGCCCGCGACGCCACACGCGAGGTGCGAGCGTGCGGCGACCTCCGCCTCCAACACGGTAGACACGTCGTCCGTCCCGTCGGCCGGCCGGAGACAGGCGCTCAGTGGGCTCCCGACGTGTGGACGGTCGGGCCCGAAGGTCGTCAGGAACGCCTCGTTCACGTCGACGACGGTGCGTCCGCCGTCCGGCTCGCGGCGGACCCGTGCGGCCGGATTCGAGAGCGCGTCGAAGAGACTGCGCGCGGCCCGCCGGCTGTGGTGGCGACGCTCCGCGGAGATCGCCAACAGGCCACCGACGGCCAGCCCGGCGGTGAGTACGTGCGTGGCCACGACGGGGAGCGAGACCGCCGGCTGGACGGTGACGACCTCGCCGCCGGCCAGCCACGCCGCGACGAGCGCGGCGAGTGCCGTCCCGCCGACGACGCCGGTGACGGCCGCACGCGTCCGCTCGCCGCCGGTGTCGCGGCGTGCCAACGAGAGGCCGTAGCCGGCGACGGCGAGGGTGACGACCAGCGGGACGGCGCCACCGACGGCCGCGGCGGCGCCGTCGGCCGTCACGAGTCGTCGGAGGTGGACGACGGCCGGGACGAGACTGGTGACGGCGAGGCCGACACCGCCGACCTGCGCCAGCGGGGGACCGACACGGATCACTACCGTCACCACACCGTCGCCCGGTGTAAAGTCCGTCGGGGGTGTGTGACGGGGCCGGTCGGGCGTGTCCGTGGCATGCGGTCGTCCATCGAGCCCGCGCGGCGGCGAGACCGAGCGGGTTATCCGCCCGTCACACGCACCTCCGGGTATGAGCGACACGTTCCGGCTGGCGACCCGGAGTTCCGACCTCGCCCTCCGACAGGCGGGGCAGGTCAGGGACGCGATCCAGGGGCGACGGACGGACGTGGAACTACTCCACGTCCAGACGCGCGGAGACCGTCTCCGCGACGAGTTGATCAGCCGTCTCGGCAAGACCGGCGCGTTCGTCCGCGCACTCGACGAGCGCGTGATCGACGGGGAGGCGGACGCGGCTGTCCACTCGCTGAAGGACGTGCCGACGGAGGTCCCCGAGGAGATCAGCTTCGCGGCCGTCACCGAACGCGCGCCGGCCGGCGACGTGCTGGTGACGCCAGCGGACAACACCGCCGGACTCGACGACCTCCTGGTCGGGGCGACCGTCGGCACCTCCTCGCTGCGACGGCGGGCAGAGTTGCTCGCCGAACGCCCGGACCTCACCGTCGAACCGCTGCGGGGGAACGTCGACACGCGCGTCCAGAAGCTGATCGCGCCCGACCTACGGACGGAACACGAGCGCCGTGTCGCCGCCGAGGAGGGTGACGTTGACGAGGAATTCGACCGCACGCCCGAGGAGTGGTTCGACGACCTCACCGAGTTGGAGCGGTCCGCACTGGAACGGGAGCCGGACACCGAGTACGACGCCATCGTGCTCGCGGAGGCGGGGCTGCGACGCTCGGACCTGTACGACCACCCGGCCTACGAGACCCACCGGCTGCCGCGGTCGACGTTCGTCCCGGCGCCGGGGCAGGGTGCCATCGCGGTGACGACCGCGACGCGCGAGGCACGCGAGACGGTCCGCGACGCGATCGACCACCCACCGACGCGGGTGACGACGACGGTCGAACGCACGATCCTCGCGGAGTTGGGTGGCGGCTGCGTCGCTCCGATCGGGATCCACGCGCTGCTCCAGGGGGAACACGTCTCCGTCCAGGTACGGGTGCTGTCGGCGGACGGCGACGAGGAGATCGCCGCGAGTCGTGACCTGCCGGCCGACCGACACGCGGCCGCCGCCCGCGAGTTCGCCGCCGAGTTGCGCGCGGAGGGGGCCGCGGAGCTGATCGAGGCGGCGAAACGCGAGAACGCGCCCGACGAGAGCGACGAGCCGATGCCGTGACCATGTCCGGGGACGAGACGACCGCGACGGACGAGACGACCGGCACGACCGCGACGGACGAGACGACCGGCACGACCGCGACGGACGAGACGACCGGCACGACCGCGACGGGCGAGGCAGTCGAGACGACCGCGACGAACGGAGCGGGCGAGACGGACGGGAGGGAACGGGAGACGACCACGGGGACCGACGACGATCTCGGGCGCGTCGCGCTGGTCGGCTCCGGCCCCGGCGACCCGGAGTTACTGACGGTGAAGGCGCGCCGCCTGCTGGAGGAGGCGGACGTGGTCCTCCACGACAAACTCCCCGGCCCGGAGATCATCGAGTCGATCCCGGCCGCGAAGCGCGAGGACGTGGGGAAGCGCGCCGGCGGCGAGCGAACGAGTCAGGAGTACACCAACGAGCGACTCGTCGAACTCGCACGCGAGGGGAAGCGTGTCGTCCGGCTGAAGGGTGGCGATCCGTTCGTCTTCGGCCGCGGCGGCGAGGAGGCGGAAGTGCTCGCCGAGGCCGGGATTCCCTTCGAGGTGGTGCCGGGCGTCACGTCGCCGATCGCCGCGCCGGGGGTCGCCGGCATCCCGGTGACACACCGCGACTACGCCTCCTCCGTCTCGTTCGTGACGGGCCACGAGGACCCGACGAAGCCGGAGTCGGCGGTCGACTGGGAGGCGCTCGCCGACACGGGTGGTACCATCGTCGTCCTGATGGGGGTCGGGAAACTCCCCGACTACACCGCCGAACTCCGTGCGGCCGGACTGGCGCCCGACACGCCGGTCGCGCTCGTCGAGCGCGGGACGTGGCCGGACACCCGCGTCGCGACGGGGACGCTGGCGAGTATCGTCGACGTGCGGGACGCGGTCGGGATCGAACCACCCGCGATCACCGTGATCGGCGAGGTCGCCGCCCAACGCGAGCGCGTGGTCGAGTTCCTCCGCGGGCGAGGTGACGCCGACGCGACCGCGGAGCCGACGGACTCGGCGTCCGCAGGCGGGGGTGAGGAGTCGTGACGAGCGAGGTGCGTGCGGCCGTCTTCCGGCCGGACGACGAGCGGATCGCCGACGCCGTCGACCTGCTGGAGTCGCTGGGTGCCACGCCGGTGCCGGACCCGATGTTGGCGGTCGAGCCGACGGGCGCGACGCCGGCGCCGGCGGACTGGACCGTCCTCACCTCGAAGACGGGCGTCGAACTCGCCGCCGAGGCGGGGTGGACGCCGACCGACACTCGACTGGCGTGTATCGGCCCGGCGACGGCCGACGCCGCCCGCGCCGAAGGGTGGGCGGTGGACGTGGTCCCCGAGGAGTACTCGTCTGCCGGGCTGGTGGACGCGCTGACGGCGGCCGTCGCCACGGACGAGTCCGTCGGCGTCGCGCGCTCCGACCACGGGTCGGCGGTGTTGCTCGACGGCCTCCGCGAGGCGGGGATCGAGACGACGGAGACGGTCCTCTACCGACTCGTCCGCCCCGTGGACGCCGGCGAGTCGACGGCGCGTGCGGCCGCCGGGGAGCTGGAGGCGGCGCTGTTCACCTCCTCGTTGACGGTCGAACACTTCCTCGACGCGGCCGCGGAGCGCGGCGTGCGGGCGGCGGCCGTCGAGGGGTTGGCGGACGCGGTCGTCGGCTGTATCGGCGAGCCGACGGCCGCGACCGCACGCGACCACGGGATCACCGTGGACGTGGTGCCCGACGAGGCGACCTTCGAGGCGCTCGCGACCGCGGTCGTCGAGCGCGCGGCGCCGAGTCACCACGGGGAGTGAGCCACACGAGTGGCGTCCAGGGTTCGACGCCGACCGACGGAGCGTCCCGTTCGCTCCCGCCCGCACAGCCCTCGGGCCTCCCCAACCGCCTCGCGGGCCGTACCCTCCGGGCGCGGCCCGCTCGGCCCTCGCGCGTGCTGCTCGCTCCGCTCGCGGCTCGCGCGCCGACCGCCCTGGTCCGTCGGGTCGTCGTTCGCTATCCGTGGTCTCCGTCGCTCCAGTTCGGTGATCACGTTCGCGCTCTCTCGTCCGTCACCCACAGCCAGAAACGCCTTTCCGGCACGCGGTCGAACCGACTGCCATGTCTCACGAGCAGTCGCGCGACCTCTACGACAGGGGCCTCTCCGTCCTCGCCGGCGGCGTCAACTCCTCCGTGCGGGCGACGAAGCCGTACCCGTTCTTCGTCCAGCGCGGGGACGGCGCCCACGTGATCGACGCCGACGGCAACCGCTACCTCGACTACGTGATGGGGTACGGCCCGCTGTTGTACGGCCACGATCTCCCGGAACCGGTGACGGCAGCCGTCCAGCAACACGTCGCCGAGGGACCGATGTACGGCGCGCCCACGGAGATCGAGGTGAAACACGCGGAGTTCGTCGCCCGACACGTCCCGTCGGTGGAGATGCTCCGGTTCGTCAACTCTGGGACGGAGGCGACCGTCTCGGCGGTCCGCCTCGCCCGCGCGGTGACGGGCCGCGACAAGATCGTCGTGATGCAGGGTGGCTACCACGGCGCCCAAGAGTCCACGCTCGTCGAGGGTGAGCCGGGCCACCCGGAGCCGTCCTCGCCGGGCATCCCCGAGGACTTCGCGAAACACACGATCCCGGTGCCGTTCAACGACACGGAGACGCTCCGGGAGGTGTTCGAACACCACGGCGACGAGATCGCGGCGGTGTTGACGGAGCCGATCCTCGGCAACGTCGGCATCGTGATGCCGGAAGACGGCTACCACGACGCGATCCGGGAGCTGTGTGACGAGTACGGTGCGCTGTTCGTGTTGGACGAGGTGATCACGGGGTTCCGTGTCGGCGGCCTCCAGTGTGCCCAGGGGCGGTTCGACATCGAGCCGGACCTGACGACGTTCGGGAAGATAATCGGCGGCGGGTTCCCGGTCGGCGCGATCGGCGGGACGGCGGAGTACGTCGAGCAGTTCACGCCCGGCGGGGAGGTGTTCCAGTCGGGGACGTTCTCCGGCCACCCGGTGACGATGGCGGCGGGGTACGAGAACCTGAAGTACGCCGCGGAGCACGACGTGTACGACCACGTGAACGGGCTCGCGGAGCGGTTGCGCTCCGGCATCGCGGACATCTGTGAGGATCAGGCGCCGGAGTACACGGTCGTCGGGACAGCGTCGATGTTCAAGACGATCTTCACCCGCGACGCGCCGGACACGTTCGACGACCACTGCGAGAGCGGCTGTGCCCAACGCGAGTCGTGTTCCCGGTTCGACCACTGTCCGAAGACGGGCGACGACGTGCGCGACGCGGCTACGGACCGCTGGGAGCGGGTGTTCTGGCAGGAGATGAAGGACCGCGACATCTTCCTCACCGCCAACCAGTTCGAGTCGCAGTTCGTCTCCTACAGCCACACGGAGGCGGACGTCGACCGGACGCTGGAGGCGTACAAGGAGGTGCTGTAGGCGACGAATCTCGCCCCGAGCGAGGCCGAGACGGCGGCTACCCACCCACCTACGCCACCCGCACCACCGGCGCCGGAACGTCTACACGCTCACACTCCTCCACCGACGACGCCACTCGTCGGCACGTCCGACGCCGGCACCAGCACACTCACCCACCGGCGACGCCACTCGCCACCACCCAGCCACTGGATCCAGCACACTCACCCACCGGCGACACCACTCGCCACCACCCAGCCACCGGCACCAGCACACTCACCGCGAGCGCGCCGCCAGGCGCGCTCGCGGCCCTTTTTGATCGAGCTTTTTTCCTCGGGTGGCGCGCGCCGCGCGCCACCCGAGGAGTGAAAAAGGTCGGTGCTCAGTCCGCACTCGCGCCGGCGTCCTCGGCCGCTCGCGACAACAGCCCCTCGTCGCCACCCGTCGAGTACCAGAAGTACAGGCACATGCCGACGGCGGCGACGACGTTGGAGATCGTGACGGCCCAGAAGGGGCCGAGCGCACCCATCCCGAGGAGGAACGCGCCGCCGGCGGCGACGGGGACGCGGACGGCCCAGTACTGCAGCGTCGTGGCGTACAGACTCACTTCGGTCCGTCCGGCACCGTCGAAGCCGGCCTGGACGGTGTGGATCGCACCCAGCGCCCAGTAGCCGTACGCGAGGATCTGGAGGTACGCGACCGTGTTCGTCAGCGTCGCCCCCTCGATGCCGGGGACGAACAGCGCCGCGATCTCGGCCGGGACGGCCCACTGGAGGACGCCGACCAGCCCGAGCACGCCGGCACCGACGGCGACGCTCAACCAGGTGGCACGCGTGGCCCGATCCGGCCGGTCGGCGCCGAGGTTCTGGCCCACCACGGTGGTGGCGGCGCTGCCCAGCGCCGCCGCGGGGACGAACGCGACGGTGGCGATCCGTGCACCGACGGTGTACGCAGCCAACCCGGCGCCACCGGCGGCGACGGAGACGATCGCGACGACGACCAACCGAGCCACCTGTCGGACGACGCGCTGGCCGCCCCGTGGCAGTCCCACGTCGAGGATGTCGCGGGCAGTCTCGCGGTCGAACCCGAGCGCCCGGGGCGTGAGCCGGAAGTCGGTGCGCCCGGAGAACAGCAGCGTCAGTCCGATCGCCCCGGCGACGCCGTAGCCGATCCCCGTCGCGAGCGCGGCGCCGGCGATCTCGAGCCGCGGGAACGGCCCCCACCCGAAGATGAGCAGCGGGTCCAAGGTGACGTTGAGCGCGATGGCGAGGAGGTTCAACACGAGCGGGGTCCGGGAGTCGCCGGCACCGACGTAGCTGGCCTCGACGGCGTCGGAGAGTCCCGCGAACACCTGTGCGAACACCAACACGGAGAGGTACGTCGCCGCGAGCCCGGCGACCGCCGTCCCGGGATCGAACAGGCGAACCAGCGGTCCCGCGAGCGGGGAGACGACGACCGCCATCAGGAGGTTCGCGACGACCGCCAGCGCGATCGCGTGCGTCGCCGCCCGGCGTGCGCCGGGAGTGTCGTCGGCACCGCTCCGTTGGGAGACGACGATCTGCCCGCCGGCGAACGCCACGGTCGTCCCGACGCTCAACAGCGCGATCACCGGCGTCACCAACCCCACCGCGGCGACCGCCGAGCCGCCGAGCCGACCGACCCAGAAGATGTCGACCACCTGCTGGCCGACCAAGACGAGCTGTTGGGCGACGATGGGCGCCGCCAACACGGCCAGCGCGCGGCCGAGCGGCCCCTCGGTCATCTCCTCGGTGCTCACGTCCAACATCGTCCCTCGTGGGCGTGTCCCCCCGACCGCCGAGCGCGACGACGGTCCGAGAGTCGGTCGCGGCGACGAGCCGCACGTCCCGCCGCGCGGCGGTGTCGCTGCCTGTCCCGGTGACCGTCCGACCGAGCGTCGTCGCCGGGTACGACCGTCTGACCGGCCGCTCGCGGGCCACTCCGCCGGTCGGCGTGTGTCGGAGTGTCGTGCACGCCGCTCACGTCTCTTTCGATCCACTTAAAACCGACTAAATTGACGTTGTCGTAACTTCTGGCCTAGACGTGGCAGCGTGCACCTTCTAGTCCGGGTGCGACGGCGTGTCTCCTCTGCTCCAGGCGCGACGGCGTGTCCCACCGCCGCGGTCTCGTCGCCGGACTTTCAGACTCCGCGTGCGACGGTGTGGTGTGCACGCCGTTCAGTTCGAGTCACACGGAGATCGCGACGTGATCGCGTACGACGAGTACCCGGAGCCGGAGCCGGCGGCCGACGAGGTCGTCGTCGACGTCGAGGCGGCGGCGCTGAACCACCTCGACGTGTGGACGCGCCGCGGACTCCCGGGGATCGACCTCGCCTTCCCACACGTCCCCGGGAGCGACGCGGCAGGCGTCGTCACGGAGACGGGGGCCGACGTGGAGCGGTTCGCCGTCGACGACCACGTGGCGGTCTCGGCGGGCGTCTCCTGTGGGACGTGCGAGTTCTGCCGCGACGGGGAGCCGACGATGTGTGTCGACTTCCACCTCCTCGGCGAACACGTCCCCGGCGTCCACGCCGAGCGGGTCGCGGTCCCGGCGGACAACCTCGTGCCGGTCCCCGACGGGGTCGACTGGACCGTCGCGGGGTCGGCGAGTCTCGTGTTCCAGACCGCCTGGCGGATGCTCGTCGAACGTGGCGAGATCCGTCCCGGGGAGTCAGTCTTGGTGTTGGGTGCCTCCGGGGGCGTGGGCCACGCCGCGGTCCAGATCGCCGACTACGTCGGCTGTGAGGTGTTCGCGACAGCCTCCTCAGACGAGAAGCTGTCGTACGCCGCCGACTGTGGCGCGGACCACACGATCGACTACGAGGCGACGGACTTCGCCGAGGCGATCCGCGAGCAGACGGGCCACCGCGGCGTGGACGTGGTGGTCGACCACGTCGGGGCGACGACGTGGCGCGACTCGCTGCGCTCGCTCGCGAAGGGTGGACGACTGCTCACCTGCGGCGCGACCACCGGCGGGAACCCGGAGACGGACGTGAACCGGATCTTCTGGAACCAACTGCAGGTGATCGGCTCGACGATGGCCTCCCCGGGCGAGGTCGACGACGTGCTCTCGCTGGTGTGGGACGGCACCTTCGAGCCGCGGATCCGCGAGGTGCTCCCGATGTCCGAGGCAGCGCGTGGGCACGAACTGTTGGAGAACCGTGAGGGCTTTGGAAAGGTGGTGCTTAGACCCGACAGTGAGCTCTGAGGGTACGGACGGCGGCGACGACGGCTACGTCCACCGACCCGGGCAGGCACGCGACGACGAGACGGAGTCGTCTCCGTCCCCCTCGACGTCCGGCGGCGGGACGGGGCGCACGCCAGAGTCGGGAGACGCGGGAGACGTGTCGGCCACAGCCGACGGGCCGACGGTCCCGAACGCCGGGGGGTCCGACGGCCTCGGCCGCGTCGGGTGGGCGCTCGTGTCGGTCGTCGCCGTGGCGTTCCTCGTGATCCCGGGTGCGATCTACCTCTTCCCGGCCGCGCCCGGCCGCGCCGGCGTCCCCTTCCTCGTCGCGATGTTGGCGTTGCCGTTCCTCCCGGCGCTGTTGCTCGGCGGCGTCGCCGTCTGGACGGCGGTGCGAGATCGGAAGGCGTGACCTTCGGATCGGATATTTTAACCACGAAACTCGCCCGAGAAGCCTTTATCAGCTACGAGCCAGAAGGCACGGACGATGAACGGACCGTCGTTTCTCGAGGAACCTCTACTGTCTACGATCGACGCAGAACTTCCGAGGGCCGCTGCCGAACTCGAGGGTGTCTCCCCCGACGATCTCGACTCGATCACAGAGCAGAAGTTGATACTCCACACCGTCCGAGAGTTCGGCCTCGAGAACTACGTGACGACGCAGTGTTACCTCCACGGTGATGTCGCGGTCAGAGGGAAGTCCGAGAATCGATCCGGTAACGCGAAACTCGAACTCCCAACCGGTGTGGATACCGACATTCCGACATCCGAAGAGATAGCCGAACAGCTGGTCGGACCCAGTAGTGCGTACGTCCAGGACGCGTTGTCGACGGAGACGTTCGATTGGCTCGAGTCGTACTACGAAGAGGAAGACATCCCGTTCGAACGTGTGTACTTGGCTGCACTACCGGTGTACGCGAACCTCCACCGGACACGCGACGCAGCGATGGGACAAACGAGTGGCTCGATTCCGGAGAACATCACTACTGTCGTGGCCGAATCGTGTACCGAACTAAAGCGTGTCACTTCCCGATACGCCTTGTTCGACGGGATTCAGCCGTACGTCACCGAGTTCCACCGAGCGGTGGAACCGTTCCTCCAGTGGACCGAGAAGCAAGATTGGGACTCCAGCACACCACTCGAATACTACGAGGAGTTCCACAGGTTGTACGAGCTGTTCTACGATGGAGTGTGGCGTGGTTGCGGACAGCGAATGAGTTACGTCACGGTCGAAGGGCCGTCGGCAGACAGCACGAGGGATCGTCGGGAACGGGAAGCAGACAACCAGCATCAGGCCTTTCGTACGAAGCTCCGCAGATTCCAGATGGAACTTGACGGTCTCGACGTGACCGCCGAAGCGGATGTGGATCGTCTTCCCGACTTGGACTTCGACGAGTACGTGTTCGAAGCGGGGACGGACCCCGATATTTCGGCATCGGACCGGACACGGATATCGGAACCTGATCCACTGTTCGAGACCCTCGAATGACTGTCGACGAGCCTAGACGTGAACACTTCAGACCCCATCGAAACCAGTACACGCCATTCGTCTGTACTGGCCCGAAGTTTCTCGCGTCGATGTTCGTGTCTGACCCCTCGAACGACGGGGAAAGACGGAGAGAACGGTTCGCAGGTCATCTACTTACACTGATCCAGAATCAGGAACTCCCCTATTCGAGAATCCTGACCAACAATCACGTTCTCGACGAAGCAGCGACACGACTGAAGAAGAAACACGGGTTCGAAGACGCACACGACTGCGTGGACACAGTTCGGGACTCGGACAACATCGAGGTGCGCTCTCTGTCGCAGGACGCACTAGACGACGCCTACGAGACGTTCGTCAGTTTCGACGACCACGGTGGCGCGATGACCGACTTCCTGAACAAGGCGTTCGTCGAACGCACGGAGACACCGTACGTCGCCGTGTGGGACGAACACTACGAGGCGTTCGACGATCTCCGCCTCCTGCCGAACTGTGACTACGCGTAGCGGTCAGTCCGCCGACGCCGGCGATCCGCCAGTGTCGACTTCGACCGGCGCGGTGCGTTCCGTCTCCGTGAGGTAACACTGTGGGTCTGGGGCGAATAGGTCGCTCTCGACACCGAGCGCGCGGAGTCGGGAGCCGCCACGACAGATGCTCCGGTAGCCGCAGTCGGCACACTTCCCGGTGAGGTTCTCGGGGCGGTCGCGCAGCGCCGCGAGTAGTGGGTTCGACTCGTCGTCCCAGATCGCCCCGAACGACCGGTCCCGGACGTTCCCGAGCGCGTACCCCTGCCAGAACTGCGTCGCGTGGACGTTCCCCTGGTAGTCCACGTCGGCGACGCGCTCGCCGGCCGGGTCGCCGCCGTTGACCTCGAGGTACCGCCGGACGCGCTCGGCGCGCTCGACGCCGTACTCGCGGCGGGCGTACTCGACGAGGAACGCCGCGTCGGCGTAGTTGCCGACCAACAGCGTCTCGATCTCCTCGCCGCGCTCGTGGTAGTCGCTCGTCACCTCGCAGATCTGTTCGACCGCCTCGCGGCGGCGCTCGCGGGACACGTCGGCGTCCGGCACACCTCGGCCGCCGTAGTCGAGGTGGTAGAAACAGAAGCGGTCGACACCCACGTCCGTGAGCAACTCGACGATCCCGGCCACGTCGGGTGCGGTCGCCTCGGTGATCGTGTACCGGAGCCCCGTCTTCAGCCCCACGTCGAGACACGCCTCCATCCCGCGGACGGCGGCGTCGAAGGCGCCCTCCTGTCCGCGGAAGGCGTCGTTGGTCTCGCGCCGGCCGTCGACGGAGACGCCCGCGTACGAGAGGCCGGCCCGCTGCAGTTTCCGGGCGCGCTCCTCGGTGAGCAGCGTCCCGTTCGTCGACAGCACCGCCCGGAGCCCGGCGTCGGTGGCGTAGTCGACGAGTTCGACCAGATCCGCGCGGAGCAGCGGCTCCCCGCCGGAGAAGAGGACCACCGGGACGCCGTAGTCGGCGAGGTCGTCGAGCAGTCCCTTCGCCTCGGCGGTGGACAACTCGCCGGGCGCACGCTCGAACTCGGCGGCGGCGTAGCAGTGCTCGCAGGTGAGGTTACACTGTTTGGTCGCGTTCCAGACGACGACCGGCCGACGCTGTTTCCGTTGGCGAATCTGTTCGCGGTCGCTCTCGTCGGCGGCGTCGTACCGCAGCCCGTCCCCCTCCGCGTCCAACCCGTGGAGGAGTTTGCTGACGGAGATCACGCTCCGTCACCTCCCGTGGGGGTGGCGGACTCTCCCTCGGCGTTCCCGGACTGGACGGCTCTCTCGGCGGCGTCGGCGTCGGCGGGCGTCTCTCCGTCTCCGAACCCTGCGGTCGTGTCGTCGCTCTCAGACTCCGTGTCCGTCTCCGCGCCGTCGGCGTGTGCCGCGCCGAGTCGACTGCGGGTGAACCGGCGGGTCTCGTCGGTCGGACACAGCCAGAGTGTCTCGGCGGCGTGGTCGAACAGCGCCGCGGCCTGTTCGCGCGCGAGGTCGTCGCTGGGGGCGGAGACACTCCCGACGTGACGCAACGACTCCGTCTCCGTCTCCCGCAGGAACACCTCCCACTCGCGGCTCGCGTCGGCGCGTGACGCGTCGACGCGGTGCCAGTCACCGTCGTCACTCATCGTCTCGTCTCTCGACCCCTCCGCTTGAACCCCTCGCGGCAGTTCCCGAGCGGTGGGAACGGGAGTGTCCGGGGGAGCCGAGAGCGAACACAGAGCGGGAGACAACAGGGCGACTCAGAAGGGCAGCGGTACCGACGCGGGGAGCAGCCGGTCGCCCTCGGCGTCGGCCCGGAGCGCGTCGGCGGTCTGCGACCCGGACAACAGCGTCATCGGGACGCCGATCCCGGGCGTCGTGTAGCCGCCGGTGAAGTACAGTCCAGGGGCGCCGCCGCGATGGCCCGGCCGGAGGGGCCCCGTCTGGTCGAGCGTGTGTGCGAGCCCGAGCGCGCTGCCGCCCGGCGCGCCGAGGTGGTCGGCGAACTCCGTCACGCAGGCGTCCTCCTCGACGACGATCCGGTCGCGGAGGTCGACGCCGGTGTACGCCGCGAGATCCGCCAACACCGTCTCGCGGTACCGCTCGCGCGTCGCCGGGCCGTCGTCCAAGCCGGGCGCGATGGGCACGAGCACCACGACCGCCTCGTGCCCGTCGGGGGCGACGGTGTCGTCGGTTCGCGAGGGGACGGAGACGTAGTACGCCGGGTCCTCGGGCCACGCCGGGTCGTCGAAGATGGACGCGAAGTGGTCGTCCCAGTCCGTCGGGAGCACGAGGGTGTGGTGTTCGAGCGGCTCGACGGCACCCTCGACCCCGAGGTACAGCATGTACGCCGACGGCGCCAGCGTCTGCCGGTTCCAGTAGTCGTCGTCGTGGCGTCTGAGGTCCGGCGCGAGCAGCTCCTGCTCGGCGACCTGCGGGTTCAGGTTCGACACGACCGCGTCCGCCCGGACCGGCCCGTCCGCCGTCGTCACGGTGTACGCCCGATCGAACGGAGCGCCGTCGGCTGCACCACTCTCTGCCGCAGTCGCGGTGATCTCCGTCACGGGGGCGCCGGTGCGGAACTCGACACCCAACTCCGCCCCCAACTCGCGCAGCGCCTCGACGACGGCGTACATCCCGCCCTCGGGGTAGTAGACGCCGAGGTTCAGGTCGGCGTGACTGAGCATACAGTACAGCGCCGGCGTGTTGTACGGCGACCCACCGAGGAAGACGAGTGTGTACTCCAACAACTGCCGGAGCTTCGGGTGTTCGACGTACGTCTGGACGTACTCGTCCATCGAGCGGAGCATCGGGAGCGCCCGCCCGCTCTTGACCACGTCCCAGTCGAGGAAGTCCCGTAGTCGGGACCGGTCCGTGTAGACGAACCGTTCCAACCCGAGTTCGTACGCCTCCGCAGCGTCCGCGAGGTAGTCGTCGAGCGCGTCGCCCGCACCGGTCTCGTACTCGTCGAACAGCGCCCGCACCTCCGCGAGGTCGTCGGACACCTCGGCGCGGTCGCCGTCCTTCCAGAACACGCGGTAGTGTGGGTCGAGTCGTGTGAGCTCGTAGTAGTCGCTCGGTTCGCGGTCGAACTGTGCGAAGAACCGTTCGAACGTGCCGGGCATCAGGTACCACGACGGCCCGGTGTCGAACCGGAACCCGTCTCGTTCGAGGAGGTTCGCGGAGCCACCCAGTCGGTCCCCCTGCTCGTACAGCCGCACGTCGGCACCGTCGGCGGCCAACGAGGCAGCCGCGGCGAGCCCGCCGATCCCACCACCGACGACGACCGTCCGCGCGCCGCGCAGCGCCTCGGTCGGGACCCGCCGCGAGACGTCGCCGACGAACCGATCGCCCGTCTCACTCGACATACACGTTCTTCGGGCCCGCCACACCCTCAAGCGACGGCCGATTCCAAGACGTCGGGAACGCCGGAGGGCGTCGGGAGCGCCGCGGTGACGACCGTGCGCTCGGGGCACGTTCCCCCGACGCGTCACAGTTCCGTCGGCGCGGTGCTCTGGGTGCGCGACTCGTTCTCCCACTTCTTCTCGACGTCGCGGTTGGCGAGGACGACGAGCGTGCCGTCGTCCGTCTCGATGCGGGCCTTCCGGAGACCGACGCCGGCCACCTCGCCGGTGACACCGGCCGTCTCGACGCGGTCGCCCTCCTCGAAGTCCGGGTCGCGGATGAGGTACACCCCGGCGACGGTGTCGGCGATCATCTCTTTGAGCGCGAACGCGACGCCCAAGCCGACGAAGCCGCTGGCCGTGCCGAGACTCGCTGCCACGTCGCCCAGGCCGACGATGTTCAACAACGCGAGGACGACCCCGAACCAGAGGAACACCCCGACGACCGCCACCGAGAGGTCGACCACGAGCCCCTGGTCTTCGGGGTAGATCCCACGGAGCACCCGGCGGACGACGGCGAGCACGACCCGGATCACGAGGTACGAACAGACGAGGAAGGCGAGGCCACCGACGACACGCGGGAGCGCGGCGACGATGCCGTCGAGGAACACCGCGAACGACTCTCGGACGGTCGGCGGGTCCGTCTGGAGCGGTGCGAGCGACGAGAGTCCCCAGTCTGGTGCGAGCGACGAGAGTCCCCAGTCTGGTGCGAGCGACGAGAGTCCCCAGTCTGGTGCGAGCGACGAGAGTCCCCAATCCGGTGTGAGCGACGAGAGTCCCCAATCCGGTGTGAGCGACGCGACGAACTGCGATCCGTCGGCGGTGATCGTCTCCATGCGACCACCTCTCACCCCGCCCACTCCAGCGTTCGGGTGTCGGACACCGGCTCCCCGGGCTCGTGGGGTCGACACGCGGGTGACGGTGACGACTGTCGGCGACGGGACGGGTGACTGTCGACGGCAGAACGGACGGCTGTCTGTGACGCGGCTCGCGGTCGTCGACGGCAGAACTCGCAGCCGCTTACGGGGGACTCGTGACCATCTACGGTGCACTCGCGGTCGTCGACGGAACGTCAGTCGGAGGCACCGGCGGCGGCGGGGACGACGGGCTCGCCGGTGCCACCGAGATCGGTCGACAACTCCAACGCGCCGCCACCGGCGGCGAGGGTGAGCTCGTCCGTCGTCCGGACGAACCGGAACACGCGGTTGCCGTCGTCTCTGATGACGATCCGGCGCTCGGCCAACGCCGCGTCCTCCAACCGGTCGAGCGCCCGGTACACCGTCGACAGCGGGATCCCACTCTCGTCGGCCACGTCCTGTGCCGACAGCGGCGTGTCGAGCCTGGCGAACACCTGCCGCGTGGACTCGTCACCCAGCACCTCGAAGGTCGTCTCCGCGGTCGGGGCGTCAGTCATCTGCCACCCCACTCGCCGCGGTGGTCCGGACCCGGTACCGTCTCGTGCGCGGATCGTCGGCTACCATACACCACCTACTCGGACCCCGAACCCCGGATAGCTGATCCCACGCTACCGCGGCCTTTCAAGTGCGTGGGAACACCACGAGACGAGATCACACACTGCGGGCGTCGGGATCACACACTGCGGGCGTCGGGACGGCGTGGATTGGGGGCTCCCGTGCCCACCGCCGGTGTCGCGGGGTTCATGCCGCTGGGACCCCAGTGTTCCAGCGTGACCGGACTCCGCGCGGAGCTGTCCGTCTCGGCGGTCGAGAGTTGTCCCGTCGCCGCCGCCTCCCGGGAGGCGACCGACACCCTCCGGGACGTGACGTGGACGACCGACGACACCGACGGCACCGTCGAACGGTTCGACGCCGCGGCCGGCGAGTCGCTGTCTCCCACTGCGGACGCGGAGTCGGACGACGCCGGCTCGGCTACCGACGCGACGACGCCCGACTCGGTGGCCGGCGACGCCGCGGCCGAGACGGTAGCCGACGACGCTGCAGCCGAGACGACGTTCGAGACGGTGTTCGACGACGGGCAGACGGAGACGGTGGAGTTCGGCCGCGACTGGGACGACTGCGTCTGCGAGCGGATGGAGGCCGTCGGCTGTCCGATCGACGACGTGCGAGCGGCCGACGGCCGACTGCTGATCCAGTTCCGGGTCCGTTCGAACGAGCGGCTCCGCGAGGTGATCGACGCGGCTCGCGAGGTGGCCGGCGACGTGCGACTGGAGTACGTCGTCGGCGCGGGCGAGGAGCGCTCCGACGCCGTCGTCGTCGACCGCGGCCGCCTCACCGAACGCCAACGCGAGGTGCTGGAGACGGCCTACGCGAGCGGGTACTTCGCCCACCCGCGGGAGGCAAACGCCGAGACGGTCGCCGCCGAACTGGGCGTCTCCCCGTCCACGTTCCGGGAACACCTCGCGACCGCGCAGGCGAAGCTGTTCGGTGCCGTTCTCGGCGAGGAGACGGCCGATCTGGCGTGAGCGCCGTTCGCGCGGCTCGACGCGACGGTGCGGATCGCACGTCGGTGGTGCGTCGCGAGGGCGACGGTGCGGATCGCACGTCGGCGGTGCGTCGCGACGACGACCCCGCCGCAGTCGTGTGGTGTTCCCGCGGTGTCGGAACGCTGGGGATAAGTACCCCTCGTAGATACTGGGGAGTATGGCCCGCGACGCCCTGTCGCGGCGGGCGCAGTCGGAGACCGAGCCAGCGCTGGACGCGGTGTTGGACGCGCTCGACGACGACGACTGTCGTGTGATCATCGAACACTTGGAGGAACCAATGACTGCAGCCGAACTGTCCGACGCGACGGACATCCCGAGTTCGACGATGTACCGCAAACTCGACTTGCTCTCGGAGGCAGCGCTGGTCGACGAGGGGACGGAGGTGCGCCCGGACGGCCACCACGCGAGCGTCTACGTCACCGACTTCGAGACCGTGGAGGTGTCGTTGGACGACGAGCGGTCGCTCACCGTCGACGTGGAGCGGCCGAGCGATCGGGACGCCGACGAACGACTCTCCGCGATGTGGCAGGAGGTGCGCCGCGAGACATGACCGGTCTCGTCCCGCTGCTCCACGTCGACACCGCCATCGCGGTGACGAAGCTCGGTACGCTCGTCCTCGGCGGCCTGATCTCGTACCTCGGCTGGCAGGCGTACACTCGCACCCGCGCGGCGCCGCTGCGCGCGCTGTCGATCGGGTTCGCCATCGTCACCCTCGGCGCCGCGCTCGGGGGTGTGATCGACCAGTTCCTCGGTTCGCAGTCGACGCTGTGGGGTGTGTTGGTGTCGAGTTCGCTCACGCTCGTCGGCTTCGGCGTCATCACCTACTCGTTGTACATGGAGTGACGCCCGCCGAGGCGTCTCACCCGTCGACGGCGAAGTCGGGCCGGACCCACACGAGGAACTCGTCCTCGCGGTCGACGACGCCGGCGACGTGATCGTCCGGTGTCGGCGGGTCGCGCACGGACGCCGGCGTGATCGTCGAGACGTTCTGGACCGCGTCGACGAGGATCCCGATCTGTCGGTCCGTCGCCAGCGTGTCGTCGTCCAAGACGACCACCGCCTGCTCGCCGTCGCCGGCGTCGCCCGTCGTCCCCAGCGTCCGGTCCGGGTCGACGATGGAGGTCGTCCGCTCGCGGACGGCGGTGACACCCACGACGTGACTCGGGGTTCCGGGGACGCGCGTCACCTCGTCGACGCCGTCGATCCGCTCGATGGCCTCGACGTAGTCGATGGCGAGCACGAACGTGTCCGCCCCGCGCTCGAACTCGAGCCCCTGGAACGACTCCGCCAGCGCCTCCCCCGGCGCACGGTCCGACACCGACACGTCGTCGTCGTCGGTCTCGTCGGTGTCCTCGCTCTCGTCGCTGTCGTGAGTCTCGTCTGTCTCGTCGACTCTCGGCTCGCCCGTGTCGTCTCCGTCGTGCTCGGCCTCGTCGACTCCGGACGCGCCCGTGTCGTCGACCTCGGACTCGTCCGCCTCCGGAGCCGTCTCGGCGTCGGTCCCACCCGTATCGGCACTCTCGGTCGCGTCCGCCGGGTCCAACGAGATCGACTCCGTGGCAGGGGTCACGGCGGGTGTGACATCCTCCGCCACCGACTCGGGGGTCGGGTCACTCGGTGGCGCCTCGTCTGTGTGGTCGTCCGACGCCGTCGCCGGGTCCAGTGACAGCGACTCCGTCGCCGCCGTGACGGCCGGAGTCGCGTCCGCGTCGAGCGTCGCCGGGTCGGGCGCGTCGGCGTCGGACGCCACTCCGCCCGCCTCGGAGGGATCGAGCGACAGCGGCTCGCTCGCTGCCGTAACGATGGGAGTCGTGTCCGTGTCGAGAGTCGTCGGTTTCGGTGTGTCGTCTCCACCGGCGGCAGGGTCGTCGCCGGCGTCATCTGCGTCGGAGGCGCTGTCTCCGTCTGCGTCGGAGGTGTCACCGGCGCCATCCGTGTCGTCGCCACCGTCGCCGTCGGCTCCGTCACCCGCCGTCCGTCGCCCGGCGCGTGCGCGACTGATCCGGTCTGCACGCCCGCTGTCGCCGGCCGACGCACCGCGGCTCTGTCGCAGTCGCTCGGCACGACTGGTCGTGTCGGCCGGGTCGTCTCCCTCTCCGTCTCCGTCCCCCGCTCCGTCGCCGTCCGCCGAGGACTGGGTGCCGTCGGTCGTCTCGGGCGCCTCGCCGGGGTCCGCTGTGTCGCCACTCTCGTCGTCCCCGTCGTCGTCCGTCCCACGACTGTTCCGGCCGCGTCGGAGCCGTTCGGCGCGGCGGTGACGACGCTCGTCCGTGTCGGACCCGGACTCTCCCGTCTCGCCGTCCGCGGACTGCTCGTCCTCGCTCATCGAGTGGCCTCCGGGGTCCCGAAGCGGGCGTCGACACTGTCGGCCACGTCCAGGAACACATCGGCCATGTCGACGCCGTCGTCGTACTCGAAGATGGACGTGCCGTTCGAGAACGCTCGCTGGAGCGCCACCCGCTTGCGCACCTCCCACACCGGCACGTCCGGGAACACCGTCTGGAACCACTCGATCATCTCCGCGTCCTCGTTGGTCGTCTCCACGCGGTTGGCGACCACCCCGACGTCCGACACCTCGATCCCCGTCTCGGACTCCAACACCGCCACCTGATCGAACAACAGCTCGATGGCACGTTCGGAGGTCGCCTCGGTCAACGCCGGGATCAGGAGGTTCGGCGCGGCGTACATCGCGTTGTCCGTCAGCCGCCCGTAGAACGGCGGCGTGTCCACCAACACGTAGTCGTACGGGTCGTCGATCCGGTCGAGCACACGGTCCAGTTGGTCCACCGCGTGCCCGCCTTCGCCGGAGACGATCCCCGGGTCGAGGTTCAACGACAGCCGTCCCAACTCGTCCGGGTCCACGTCCACCTCCGATCGGCTCCCCGCACGCGCTACCAGATCGGCGATGGTGAGCTCGTGCTCGGCGTGGAGCAGGTCGGTGTTGCTCGGCAACAGGTCCAACTCGGCGTGGTCTCGGATCAGATCGCCCGCCGCGTCGCGGTGGGCCGTGGACGTGAGCGCGTCGAGCAGCGTCGGCGGCTCCGCGTCGTACGCCGCCGGGAACCCGAGTCCCTCGGTGGCGTTCCCCTGCGGGTCGAGGTCGACGAACAACACCTCGTGGCCGCGCCGTGCCAGTGCGCCCGCCACGTTGATCGCGACGGTCGTCTTCCCGGTCCCCCCTTTCGCGTTCGTCACGCAGAGTCTGACGGCGTCTCCCGCCGCGTCGTCGCTCATGGCTCCACGTACCGGGGAGTCACACATAAACGTCAACCCTCTCGGCCGAGGTCGAGGTCACCCCCAGTGCGCCCCGGTTCCAACTCACCACCACTCCGACGGGCCGGAACGCCGGTCGACCGACCCGGGTCCCGCGTCGTCCAGCCCGTCCGCAAGGGTATTCGGCGACACACCACCGATCTCCGTCGCTCCCGACCGCCGGTGTGTGCTCCATTCACATACTAGATCTGACACGTCTCAACCTTCCGACAGCAGTCGTCTCTCGAAGTTTACAAAATTGTTTTGTCTGCTGCTCACTGACTTCTACTCGATGTCGGACGAAAGTCGGACGTCGAGCAGACGCACCGTGCTCAAACTGCTGGGGAGCGGGGCGGTCGCCGCCGGGACGGCCCCACGGCTCGTTCGTGCCGCCGCCGACGCGGTCGTCGCGGAGACGCTCCGCGGGAACTCCGGGAAGCCGTTGAAACACGAACAGATCCGGGCGGTCCGGCGGCGGTTCGCGGCCAAACACGCGCCGCGTGACGGTGGCCGGCCACAGGTCGCGTTCACCGACCTCTCGGAGACGATCGGCGACTCGCGAGTGATGGCGTACAACGTCGTGAGCGACGGGAGCGGCGCACCCCGCGAACAGTTCGCGACGCGCGACGGTCCGGCCGACGCACCCGGTGTCGGGAGCGAGCGTAGCGACCGTCTCCACGAGAAGGCCGACGAGATGCTGGCCGACGCGAAGGCGGCCGCCGAGTCCTCCGGTGGACTGTCGATCCAGTCGACCGGAGACAACTGGAGCGACTGGTACCAGTACGGGAGCACCGACCTCTACCACGAGTTCCCGAAGATGGGCGACTACGATGTCCGTCCGGGGAACGTGAAGTTCGTGAACGACGTGCGGAAGGCACCGGACCAGGATCGTGCCGGCGCCCGGGTCAAACTCCGGATGGAACCGGGACGACAGGTGTGTAACGACGGGTTCGACGGTTACTGTAGTCCGACGATCCAGGACGGGTACAAGAACAAGCGCGCGGTGATCTTCCAGGACTGGGACCAGCCGGTCAACAGCACGCCGACGGAGGACCTGCTCACCGACACCGATCCGGAGGGTCAGATCTCCGACGTGACGACGACGCGGTCCGTCTCGCTCGGGCTGGAGGCGTCGAAGAGTGGCGTCGCGGCGTCCGTCGGCTACAGCAGCAGTGTCACGCTCCCCGCGGCCGAACTGGTCGACGCGACGACGCTCGCCGCCGGCGAGTCGGAACACAAGTTCGACGTGAACAGTCCGAAGAGCAACTCCTCGACGTACAACGCGGTCTTCGAGGTCGGGAGCGCCTCTCGGTGGACGCCCGACTGTGCCGCCGACGGCCGCGCCACACGCCGCGTGATGCTCGACGTCCACGTCGACCTCCAGTGGGGACTCGACACGCCGCTCACGGCCTGGGGTGACGTTATCTCCGACGACAAGAGCTTTACCTACGTGACGTACTGCTAGCAGACAACCGTGCCCTCCAGACGTACGCGCAGAGCGGTCGTCGCCGGACTGGGTGGCTCGCTCGGACTCGGCGGGCTCGCACTCGCCGTCGACGGCCCCACACTGTTCGGCGACCGCGACACGCCAGGTGCCGACGGCTTCACCGCCGGGACGGTGCCGGCGACGGCCGACTCAGTGGTCGGGCTCGCCCACGACGGGGGTCCGCTCCCCGACCCGGTGACGGCAGCGACGACGGGCTTGGCGACGCGGGCCGCGTTCGACGGCGTCCCCGCACCCCTCCGTCGGCTCGCGGCGACCGGGAACGAGCCCCTCGAGACGACCGACGGCGACGACCTCGCGATCCCGCGGCTCGGGAAGACACTCACCGTCACCACGGAGGCGGGCACAGCAGTGGTCGTCTGGGCGGCGTGGACGGACGAGCGGCTCCGGGAGTTCGTCGCCGCGGCGGGCGACGACACCGTCGCCACGGACACCCGCCTGGATCGCCGGACCTACGAGAGCGGCACCGTCGCCGCCGCACGCCTCGCGGACACCGCCGCCGTCGTCGGCGACCCCGCTCCCGTCGCGGAGACACTCGCGACGTGGCACGGCGACGGCGACTCCCTCGGCGGCGCGACGCTGGGGACCTACTCGCGGACGCCCCGCGAGGACCCGCTCCGCCTCTCGCTCGCACGCCGGCCGGTCGCGCTGGCGGCGCTCGCGCCCGACGACCGTCGGACGGTCTACGGTGCGGTCGACCGGCAGTACGGCTCGGTCGCGGCGGACGGGCGGCTCCGACTCGTGACGACCGGCGAGAGCCTCGACCCGACGCGGCTCGCGACGGCGCTGCGGACGGACCTCGGACTCGCGGACGGCGACGCGTCCGTGCTCGACGTGCCGCCGTCGGCCCGCGAGCACCTCTCGGTGGGGACCGACGGCGACGCCGCGACGGTGCTGTTCGACCCGCCCGTGGACGCCGACGGCCGGACGCTCCGGGCGCTCGTCGCCGGGCTGACGCGGCTCACGCTCGGCCGGTGACCCTCGGGACGGCCACTCCGTCCACCGGGTGACTCCACGACGCCCCCGACTCGTGTCGACGTCCCCCGACTCGTGTCGACGCCCCCCGACTCGTGCAATTCTTTCCGCGCCACGCGAACTCGACAGCCTCTTGTAGCAGCGCGTCGAGTGAACGACCGTGACAGATCGACCACCGTTTCGCGTCGTCGCGGCTGCCGTCGCCGCGGTGGCGATGCCGGCGCTGATGCTCGCCGTCTCCGCCGGTCTCGTCCCCGCACCGACCCCGACGGCGCCGGTCTGGTGGGCGCTGCCGGTCGTCGCCGTCGGCTACTGGGTCGTGTGGATGGCGTGGGCAGACGGCCGGCCAGTCCCCGGTCGCTGATCGGGCCGCTCGTCTCCGGTCGTCGATCGAGCCGCTCGTCTCCGGTCGTCTACCGGACGATCCGTCGACCGTTCTCACAGACGGAAGTGCGTGCGTTTAAGTGACGTGCCGACCGAGAACGACTCATGGAGGCGAGCCGATGGCGTCGTCACTGATCGCAGTCGTCGCGGCCATCATCGCGGTCGGTGTGGGAGCGCAACTGCTCGCCGACCGGTTCCAGGTACCGAGTATCATCTTCCTCGTCGCGGCCGGGATCCTGTTGGGCCCGGAGGGGATCGGCGCGTACGTGCCGGGCGTCAGCCCGCTGCTCACGCCGAGTTCCTTCGGGAACGCGCTGCCGTCGATCGTCGGCCTCTCCGTGGCGATCATCGTCTTCGAGGGAGCCTTCCACCTGCAGGCGAGCAAACTCCGGGAGGCGCCCGCGGAGACGATCCGACTCGTCACCCTCGGCGCGGTGATCGCGTTCGTCGGGACCACCGTAGTCGTCCACTTCGCGCTCGGGACGCCGTGGCTGGTGGCGGCGCTGATCGGCGCGCTGCTCGTCGCGACCGGACCCACGGTGATCACGCCGATCCTCTCGGTCGTGCCGGTGCGCAACCGCGTGGCGGCGGCACTGGAGACGGAGGGGATCGTCAACGACGTGACGGCGGCGATCGTCGCCGTCGTGGTGTTCGAGGCGATCCTCGCCGGCGGCGCGACGACCGCGGAGTTCGTCGTGTTGTTCGCCGAGCGGCTCGGCGTCGGTATCCTCGTCGGGAGTCTCGTCGCGGGGGTCGTCTACTACCTGCTCCGGTACGTCGACCTCTCGCCGGGGAACGCCCCACGGAACGCCCGGCTGCT